>NZ_JBALCN010000084.1:0-119300 GCF_036919615.1 Nostoc sp.
GTCCGTGTTCTTCTTTTAACCACTCAACTATTGCACCATAACTACTAAAGCCTTTTCCTGTTTTTAACTCCTCTAAGAGTGCTGCGATCGCAGTAACGATCAAGATAAGCGACGATGGATATGACCGATATGCCGCCTCAAGTTATCTGGGGGGATTTACTTTTTACTTTTATCTTTTTACATTCCCTGCAATACTTGCCGAATGATATCCGATGGCACCTCATCGGTAACTGTCACTACACCAATCTCCGTTGGTAAAACAAACTGGACTTTCCCCGCTTTGACTTTCTTATCTAATTGCAATGCCTGAATAATTTCTTCAATATCCACCCCAGCTGGAAACTGAGTCGGTAAACCCGTTTTTTGAATTAAAGCATTTTGACGTTCCGTGTCTTCCTTTTGCCACAGTCCCAAATCCACAGCAATTTGACCGGCTGCTACCATGCCAATGGCTACCGCTTCACCATGATTCACTAAACGATAACCAGTCAAACTTTCTACTGCATGACCGATGGTATGTCCATAGTTGAGAATCGCTCGTAATCCGCCTTCTTTTTCATCTTTGCTAACAACGTCAGCTTTCGCTTGACAAGAGGACGTTAATATGTTGTTTATTAATTCCGGTTTTACATAGCGGAGTTGGTCGAGGCGTTTACTTGCTTCTAACTGGGCAAACAATTCGGCATCCCAAATCACACCGTACTTAATAACTTCTGCCATTCCTGCCCGAAACTCGCGCATAGGAAGAGTTTTCAAGATATCTGGGTCAATCAAAACCAAGCGCGGTTGATGGAATGACCCAATCAGGTTTTTACCGTGGGGATGATTTACGCCAGTTTTGCCACCAATTGCTGAATCTACCATCGCCAAGAGAGTGGTAGGCACTTGAACAACATTAATGCCGCGCAGCCAAGTTGCAGCGGCAAAGCCAGTCATATCGCCAATCACACCTCCCCCCAAAGCCACCATCGTAGAAGAACGTTCTAAGCGATTTTCCAAGGCGATATCGTAGAGTTTTTGGATGGAATTAAGGGTTTTGTAGCGTTCACCAGGTGGTAAGGTGCAGCTAACAACTTCAAATCCAGCAGATGTCAGGGATGCGATCGCTCTTTCCCCAAAATGTTTTAAAATCGTCGGATTAGAAACTAGCAATACCTTCTTGCCTAACTTGAGACTAGCCATCTGTTGACCCAGCTGATCTAAACTCGAAGGTGCGATCGCAATCTCATAAGACTGCTCTGGTAAATTTACATTAATTACAGAAGTCATTGCCCAACCCCAAACAAGCTCTCGTGGGCTGTATTCTATCGCAATCTGGGAGTGAGGGAGTGATGGGGATGAGGAGACAAGGGTAATAACCAATGCCCAACAACTAATGATTCAATAGATTTAGGAAGTATTGTGGAGAAAAATAAATGTTTGCAATTGCAGCTTACATCGGCTTTTTAGCTTTGTTCTTTGGTTTGGCTGTTGCTCTGTTCTTCGGTCTGCGGACTGCCAAAATAATTTAACCAAGACTCTTGTGGGGTGGGCAGCGTTCGACTGAGCGCTCACGTCGAAGTCGAACGCTGCCCTCAGTTTACTAAGTACGGGCGAGACGCCCATCCTACAAGAAGATTATTTATCCCACAACAGCTGGACTTGCTACCTTCTCCTGTCTTTGAGAAGGCAGACGCATTCCCAAACCAAGTAAATTTAGCATTTCTCGGTCAGTATTGTAATCTGGACAGGGAGTTGTCACCGTCAACATCTTGTTGTCGTCACTGGAAAAGATAGAATTAGCTCCTGCCATAAAGCAGAAAGCTTGTTCAACTTGAGAAAGTCTAGCCCTACCGGCACTAAGACGCACATCGGAAGCTGGCATTAAAATTCTAGCTGTAGCAATCATCCGCACAATATCCCAAATGGGAACATCAGGCTGATTTTCTAAGGGTGTGCCTGGTACTTGTGAAAGAATATTAATTGGTACTGACTCTGGATGTGGATGTAAGTTTGCCAGAGTCTGTAACATCCCAACCCGGTCATCGACAGTTTCACCCAAACCAAGGATACCGCCGGAACATACAGTAACATTTGTCTGACGGACATTTTCAATTGTGTTCAAGCGATCGCTATATGTCCTGGTGGTAATAATTGTGCTGTAATATTCCTGTGAGGTATCTAAGTTATGGTTGTAGGCGTAAAGTCCCGCTGCTTCCAATTTCCTGGCCTGATTGGCTGTCAACATACCCAGAGTGCAGCACACTTCTAAACCCATTGCGGTCACATCCTTGACCATTTCCAGAACTTCCTCAAATTGTGAGTTATCCCGCACTTCGCGCCAAGCAGCACCCATGCAGATGCGACTAACACCAGTTTCTTTCGCTTTTTGGGCGATGCTAACTACCGTTTCCTTTTCTAGAAGTGCTTGCGCCTTTACCTCTGTTTTATAGCGGGAAGATTGGGCACAGTAGCTACAATCTTCTGGACAACCTCCCGTTTTAATCGATATGAGCTTACAAACTTGTATTTTTGTTGGGTCATGATATTGGCGATGCACGCTAGCAGCTTGATAAATAAGCTCTAGCAATGGCATGTTGTATATCGCCCGAATCTCTAATTCCTGCCAATCGTAGCGTATTCCCACCACATCACTATCCTTCTTATAGACTGGGTTGAATCTTGAGCTGTCTTTTGGTTGAATCTCCTGCGGTATAGCGTTTGGACAAAGCGATTTTATCGAAGTTATGCCACGCACTGAGCTTTATCACCCATTGGCTCTCAATCCTTCCGCTCTAGATATTAGACATCAGCTTATCAAGATTTTGGTTGGATGGCAGATTAAAAGCAAAAATACTCACTTCACTGCTGCTAAACCGCAGGTATGAGAGAATTTACAAAATTAGCGAGAATGTTTCAGGAAGAGATCCCGTCGATTAAGTAATTTATGATATCAGAACTGCCACTAATTACAAGCGATCGCCTATTCTTACGAGCAGCGATTCATGAAGATATACCCCAAATTCTCAAATATTTTACTGATAATAGAACTTATCTCACACCATTCTACCCTCTTTGGGCTGATGGTTTTTTCACTGAAGAATATTGGCTGTATCAGATAGAGAATAGTTTTCTGGAATTTCTCAATGGGCAATCGTTAAAACTATTTATTTTTACCAAAAAAAATCCTAATGTAATTATTGGAACAGTCAATTTCAGTAATTTTGTCCGAGGAGCCGCTCATTTTTGCTATGTTGGATATAGCCTTGCTGAAAAGAAACAAGGTAAAGGATACATGACAGAAGGGCTAAAAGCCGCAACTCAATATCTATTTCAAGAGTTAAATTTTCACCGAGTCATGGCTAATTATATGCCTCACAATCGGCGTAGTGGCAATGTACTCAAAAGACTCGGTTTTGTCATTGAAGGATATGCTAGAGACTATTTGTTAATTAATGGGCAATGGGAAGATCATATTATGACAAGTCTCATCAATCCTAATTGGCAAACACCTAAATTTTAACCAGCTATTTTTCTAATAAAATAAATATATTCATCTGAATTTATGAGTGCAGAGATTAGAGCTTTATGCAAACATAAACTGTTATTTGAAATAATCAACTAGAATTTTTGCAACAACTTAAAATAATCATCTAGCAATCATATCTGATTTAGGAAAATCGCAGTGTCCAGATCCCCAACTTCTGAAAAAAGTCGGGGATCTGAGTATTATATTTATTTATACACAGCTAATTAACAAATTTGAGACATCAATTAGCAACATTTATAAATTCATGGTAAATCCATAATAAATACACAACAACTCCACAAGCAAATGCAATAGTAATATTTGTTCACTATCCGGCTCAGTTATCAATATTCGCTTTAGCCGATGTGTCCAATGTTATTAAATGATTGAGGAGTTTTTCAAAATGTCTATTAATTCTATAAAGCGTTTATCTGTCTTTTCTACTATTTTCGCTTTTGCTACCATCTTACACGGAGTTGTCTTGGCAACACCAGTTCCAACAACTTCCACTACTACACCAGCCTTAAAAACTCAGACTAATCCTGCATCACACCAAAAAATTAAACTCACAAATCAACAGCGCCTACAAATTCAAGTGGCTCGCCAGCAAAGAGATAAGGATATTGAGGCTCTATTAAACTCGTCCCAAGATACTAAATTTAAGGCAGCACTGCAATCTCGTCAGAGAGTCAGAACAGTGTTAACATCTTTGGATCTGAATCAAGCTCAACAGAAACAGGTTCAATCAATTTTGCAAACTTATAACCTGCAAGTGAAAAAAATTCTATCTTCACAGGCATCACAACCAACATCAAATCCAACAGCAGTTACGCCACCAACATCACAACCAGTTACAAAATAAAAATTAGTTTGATTTAATTAAGGTTAAGTTTCGGAAGACTGGCGGATTTGATCTAAACTTCGGTTAAGCCAGTCTTCATACCAATCATAAAAACTCAAAGACTGCTCTTCATCACTATCTTGATAAAAATCATCAGGGTTGGTGTCATGGAAAGCATGACAAAAAGTCAAAGAAGCAGGATATATCCCATTATCATTAGTACGATCATCTATCCAGATTTTTCCTGACTGCTCCCCAGTAATGACTAACATCGCATAAATTCCACAACCATAATTTGTAATGGTGAGAGTGCCCTGAATTAATTTATCATCAAAGTAAGCATCATTGTTGGCAACAAAACCTGTATTATTCTTGACAATCAAATCTAAATCATTCCAAGCTTCTGTTAAAAGAAATGGTTTAGAGAGAATTTCGTAGTTTTCTTGGTATAATTTTTCTGGGATGACATCTTCATTTTCAATTCCCAATAGTCCGGATAAGCCATATCCTGGCCCGACACCACCATTACCAACTTCTAAGAGAAAGTTTCGATATTCACTTGGTAGTGTAATATTGTATCTGGATTCAAACACTTGAATATCTTTGTTACTCAAGCAAGGTTTAAATTGATATTGGTGTGACTCTGAGCCAAAAACCTCAAATGTAGCGTCTAAAATAGCTAATTGAGTTAACTTTTTCTTTAATTGCAAAACTTTATTCATTATGCGCTCCAGATTTTGATGGTGGCGCTGCCATATTTTAGATATGGGTCGCTTTTTGCGTTTATGCTGATGCTGAAGCCAGAGGTAGTATTAAGGGAAGAATGAATTAAGCTTTGCTCGTAATGACTCTGGCTGAAACTCCAAACTACAAGAATTCTAGCAATCCTTTTCTCACCCTCAACTACGAAAGCGCCTTAGAATCTCTAGGCGGTGACTACTACGATGAGGTTGCAGCGGCGGAATTTCCCCAACACCTCCTGCGTTGGCGTAACGATGAACTATTACCCCGTTTCGGTCTAGACCCCCAAGTAGTCAAAGACGAAGATTTTATCACAGCCTTTGGCAAATTTCAGGGCCGCAAACCCTTGTTAGCACTTCGTTACCACGGCTATCAATTTGGTGAGTATAACGGACAGTTGGGTGATGGTAGAGGCTTTCTCTATGGGCAAGTACGCGCCAATGATGGCGAATTGTACGATTTTGGTACGAAAGGTTCTGGGAGAACGCCCTACTCTCGAGGTGGCGATGGTATGCTCACACTCAAAGGTGGGATGCGGGAAGTTCTGGCTGCGGAAGCACTGCACTACTTGGGTGTACGTACCTCACGCTGTCTGAGCATGATTGAAACAGGTTTACCCCTCTGGCGAGGCGATGAACCTTCGCCTACCCGTTCATCTGTGATGGTTAGGATGAGCAGTTCTCATATTCGGTTTGGCACTTTTGAGCGACTGCACTATTTCCAGCGTCCAGATTTAACTAAAAAGCTGTTAGACCACGTAATTGAGCAGTATTATCAACACTTAAGTGCTGAACAAGATAAATATGCTCTATTTTACGCCGAATTAGTGAAACGGGTTGCAGAACTAGCAGCGCAGTGGATGGCGGCTGGCTTTTGTCATGGAGTCCTGAATACTGACAATATGTCAATTACCGGAGAAAGTTTTGATTATGGGCCTTACGCGTTTATCCCTAGCTATAATCCCTACTTTATAGCTGCATATTTTGACTATTCTGGACGCTACTGTTACGGTAATCAACCAAGTATTTGCCAGCTGAATCTACAAATGCTTCAAGAACCTTTAAAGGCGATTATTGATAAAGGTGAAATGGAAGCCGGATTAGCTAGGTTTGGTGAATATTATGAAGCTGAATACAGTTCTTTGATGTTGAAAAAGTTGGGTTTTGAGGATTTGCCGCATTCAGAAGCTGAGGAACTTTTGAATCTAACGATTGAATTCTTGAAAGAGAGCCAAGTTGGTTATCACCAATTCTTTTATAAGATGGCTCGTACTTTTTCATCTAAATGGCGAGATGAACCAGGTTTTGTGATGAATAGTTCAGATATTGTCCCAGTACCGGGTGCGTCAGGAATTTTTGATGATTGGTGCATACTGTACCATAAAATTTTGAATGATATGGAATGCGATCGCATTGATGTAATTGCCCAAACTCTAACAGTTCATAATCCGCAAACGGTATTATTAAGACCTGTGATTGAATCTATTTGGGAAGCAATTGCTCAGGAAGATAATTGGCAACCTTTTTATGAGTTAGTCAAGACAATTCAGTCTAGGAAATAGACATATTAAAGAAGCAAGGGGACTGGGTACAAAACAAAGAATTTGTTTCTCCCCCTGCCTCTTCTTCAGGCTAACTAAACTGCTGGGCATAAGACCGCGCATAGCGCCGCTCTAGGGCTAATAATTCTTCATGGGTTCCCGATTCGACAATTTGTCCCTGTTCAAAAACTAAAATGCGATCGCACCGTCTAACTGTTGATAAACGGTGAGCAATAATAAACACTGTCCGTTTTTCCATCAATCTTTCCAGCGCTTCCTGTACCAGTGCTTCTGATTCGGAATCTAAGGCTGATGTCGCCTCATCAAGAATCAAGATTTGGGGATTGAGCAGAACAGCACGAGCGATCGCAATTCTTTGTCTTTGTCCACCTGATAAGTTTACCCCACGTTCACCCACCCAAGTCTGATAACCCTCTGGCAGTTTGCTAATAAACTGATGGGCATTAGCAATTTTCGCCGCCTCTTTAACTGCTTTTATGTCAAAAACATCTTGTCCAAAGGCAATATTTTGGGCAATTGTTCCCGAAAACATGATGGTTTCTTGAGGAACAATCCCAATTTGTCGCCGCAGACTATGCAACTTCACATCCCGAATATCAACACCGTCAATCAATATTTGACCAACTTCGGGGTCGTAAAAACGCGGTAGGAGATTCACAAATGTGGTTTTACCAGCACCAGAAGCACCCATAAGAGCGATCGCTTCACCTGGTGATACTAATAAACTGATATCTTTTAGTACCGATTCACCTAGTTTATAGGCAAAGGAAATATGACGATATTCTACTTTGCCGTTGACTGGGGGGAGAGCGATCGCATTGATCTTTTCGATCACCGTCGGTTGAATTGCCATCAATTCAAAAACGCGGTCAACAGATGCTTCACCCTGCTTAAATTCGTTGTAGTTGTTAGTAGTGTGACCAATGGGATCAATTAACAGCGCCGCCGCCGCCAGATAACTGAAAAAATTCGCCACTGTCAAGTTACCTTGGGAAATTTGCCACGCTCCCACAATCAGTAACGATAACGCACTTAAGGCTTCCAGAAATCCGATGATCGGAATCTGAATCGCTTTCAGGCGTTCGGCTGAGTATTTTGCTTTGAGACTGCGTTCTGCTTCATGGCCAAACCGGGCGATTTCGTAATTTTCAGCAGCAAAAGCCTGTACCAAACGAATACCGTTGAAAACTTCCGCGAGGATGGCTGATAAACCCGACACACGATTTTGACTTTTTAAGGAATATTTGCGTAACCGTTCACCAAACCAGCCAACTAAAATACCCATCAGTGGTGCAACTATTACTGTTGCTAATGTCAGTTGCCAATTCAGGTAAATCATATAAATCGGAATTGCTAGCAACTGCAAAGTGCAGGGGATAAAGTCGTGAAACACTTTATTTATTACTTCGCCAACCCGATCAACATCTTCCGTGAGACGGTAAGATAAATCACCTGCTTTTGCCGTTTCAAAATAGCTGAGATTTAGCTTTTGAAGATGGGCGTAGACTTGCTGGCGCAGATGAAAAGCAACTCTCAAAGCAGCTTTCGCCATGTACATATCTTGTATAGACTGAAACAAGCCTCTGACAAGAAAGACTAAGGCACAACTGCCAGTTATTTGAGCGATCGCCACTACATTACCTTGTGCAAAGGGAATTGCCAATTTCCCGGCGAGATTGATCAGCACTAATGTTGCCAGTACGTATCCCAAGATGCCAATAAATCCCTTGGTGATGGTTTTCCACTGGAGTCGGATATAAGGCAGTAGTTGCCAGTAATTAGAACGCGTTTTCAAGCTTGAAGGTCCACAACGATATCTCCTTTGTTTGACGCTAGCAGTTTTTGGTGAGTTTCTGAACAGTTAACTAATTAATGTGAGTTCGGGTTAAGATTAGGCGGCAGAAAGCAAATTGTGATTGATGGCGATCGCAGGCTTCTGAGGTTGGTGGCAGTAGGCGATTAAACTTGCAGTTAACAGGCGATCGGTGACGAAAATGCTCAATCTGAGAGATATTCTTGAACTGGTCAATGATGGTCTCAATGATCGAGCGTTTCCTGAGCAACAGGCGATCGCTCAACGACATAAAGCGATGGTAGCTGACCAAACCGGGGAAGTATGCCTGCCACTGAACCTATACTTTATCCTGGTAGTTAACTAGACTAATGAAAGTCGATCATAATCGTCATGATCTCGCTCAAACACAAACTGTGCGATCGCTTTCTTGCAGCCCATTACCCAACAGTTGGCGCTCCCACTGTGCTTCAAAGGTTTGACAGAAGTCATCCACAAAAGAGTGAACATGGGGCAAGCAGATGCATGAGAATTTAGCACTTTCAGCCTACCTGTTTTGCCCCCTTTCTTATCCCGAACTCACGTTATATTTAGTATCTTCAGTGTGTTAAAGATCCGATTCTTTTCCATTAACTTTCTGTTATTAATCTGGATGCTATTGCCACGGAAGTTTTTTGTCAGCCCTAATCTATAAATAAAGAAATAAAACGAAGAAAATAAAAAACATCTAAAATTTTCAGAAGTTTATTTGATATTTACACCTCAAGAATACAATTTACAGATGTTAGCTGACTTCAGAGAAACTTATAATAATAACCAGAAGCAAGTAGACGATATTTCCCTAGCCTTGAAATATGCTACTAATTTTATCAGCTAAATTACTGTGGCTACCTGGTTACATCAAATACCAGTTTATTTCATTCCGGAATTACAAAAATTATGAATATTAACCAAGATGATACAAAATATTCTAAAAATAGTTTAGAACTGCTAGAGTCGAACCTAGACAACATTATAGCTTTATCTCACAATCTGCCTAATACACCTATCATCCCCAATGTTTTCAAAGAATCTGTAAATGCGGTGTTAAGCCTCTTTAGGAGAAGATATACTCAGTCTAATGATCAACCAACAGCAGAACAACAACCAAATCAAGCAGATTGAACCGCTAATTAGCTTTTACTGTCATGAATAATTATTGTTTTAAATGACTCACTACCAAAAATTACTAAAAATCTCCACCACTGGCAAATCTTTTTACAACATCACTGCGAAAATTGAAGCTACAGTCGCAGAGTCAGGAGTAGAAACTGGTCTTTGTACTCTATTTTTGCGCCACACTTCAGCTAGTTTAGTGATTCAAGAAAATGCCGATCCCGATGTCCTTGTAGATTTAGCTAACTTTATGGCAAAACTCGTGCCAGAATCGGGAAAATACATCCACGATGCAGAAGGCTCCGATGATATGCCGGCACACATTCGTACAGCACTCACCCAAACTTCTGAGCATATCCCCATTAATCGAGGTCATTTAGTGCTGGGAACTTGGCAGGGAATTTATATTTGGGAACACCGCCAGCGCAATCATCTAAGAGAATTGGTTGTCCATATTTCTGGATAGAGAGTTCTCAGTTTTCATTTATTTAAAGCGTAGCTTTGTAGAGTTTAAATACCCTGCTGCAAAATTTTCCAGAAAATATCTTCTGGGATTTTGATTTTCTGGTAATAATTATGAAAATTTCTGATTTAATTACTTGGTTTGAAGCATGGGCAAATCCCGCTTGGTGTGAAAGCTGGGATAATTGTGGCTGGCAGATTGAACCAGGAGTGTTGCAGGAAAAAGCACGGGTTTTGGTATGTTTGACACCGACTTTGGCAGTAATGCAGGAAGCGATCGCTCTGAATGCTAATCTGATTTTTGCCCATCATCCTTTAATTTTTACTCCTCCCAAATCTTTACGCACTGGTGAAGCGATCGCCGAAATGGTACGGTTAGCCTTTACCCATAATATTGGTATTTACAGCGCCCACACAAATTTTGACCAGGTGCAGGATGGTACTGCTGACGTTTTGGCTCAGATTTTAGAACTTAAAGAAGTTACTCCCATAGTACCTACACAAGCAGGATTAGGATATGGTCGTGTTGGTTTGCTAGAGCCATTTATGACATTACAAGAGTTACTCGCAGCTATTCAAACCCGACTTGCTACCCCTAATTTGATTTTTTCCCCAACTGCTGATTTACAGCAAACAATTTCACAAGTTGCCGTTTTAGGTGGTTCAGGGGCTAGTTTCATTTCAGCCGTTGCCAAAACTGGTGCTCAAGCTTATCTGACTTCTGATTGTAAATTCCATCAGTTTCAAGAAAGCCGCGATTGCAGTCTAATTTTAATCGATGCCGGACATTACGCTACCGAACGTCCGGCTTGCGATCGCTTGGTGCAAAAATTCCAGTGTTTAAACCTAAACTGGGTACAATTAAGTCAAAAGGATGAAGATTTCCGCCAGTTTTTTGCTTGATTACTTATGTTTCACTACATTTTTTGGATATTTACTTAAAAGTTTCTCTATATTTTAAATTTTAATATTGTTAAATCAGGTGTCTTTTCAGTAATAGGGGTAAAAACTTTTGTAACTATCTATCACCATATACTAATAGATAGACGCACCTAAAGCTCATATTGTCACCGATTATTGTGATGCAAATCACTAATTGGGTGTAATTATAATCACATAAGATTAATGTTCCATATCAATTAGTAGCAGAGGAAAATGTTCCACACTTGAGATCACAAATTGTTTACTCTGCCCTAATTAAGATGATTCGCACACTTGTTGAATCTGCCTTCCAAACTGGATATCTTAGTGTTGAATCTGAGGGTTTACTCCATCAAGTGCTGACCACTAAATGCTGGAAGGAACAGGATTTGTCAGCTTTGGCAGCCCTATACAATGCAGTTCGCGCAGGCCAAATTAAACGAGAAGCGTCCTCGTTGAATGTGCTTATGGAATTTCCCCTACCCTATAAATCTTGCTGATACTTCCATAAAAGAAGCAAAGTAGCAGAGGAGTAATTTTCTTAAGGTCTTTCCTCTGTGCCCACCATCTCCTTTGCCTCCGGAGTTTTTTACCCCTAATCGCTTGCCTTTTTCCTAGTCATGATCAGCCAAAAACCTTAAAAACTCAAAACTCTTTGAGTGTTGTTGTTGAAAACCATCAAGGTCAGCAAGAGAATGAGTTAAGATCAGATACACATGGGTAAAAGTAAAGCCAAGTCCCCGGACTTCCCAGTAATGCTAATGAGTAAAAGTAGGCAAGTTAAACAACCGCAATCAACGATTGTTTTGGAGTATTCTTTATTACATAATAGTAAAAAGGACTCACCAGCAAATATGAACCTGGTTAGGACAGATTCCGAATTGTTTGACTTTTATGAAGCAGACATTCCTTAAAATGAGCCAAAGAGAGATTGAGTTCATTGGTACAGCCAGCATCGATTGATGACTCAACATTTCCCCATATTGTGACAACTACAAGCAAATGTTGGGATCGGGTCATGAAGCGTACTTATTCTGAACCGTGAAATTAACCTCTAAAAGGTGTAATGTAATGGGGTAGAACCCAGATTTTGATAGGTTTAACTACGTTGTTTAAAAAGGCAGAAACAATACATGCTACACCGCAAGATTTATCAACTGTGTTGCGATGGGCGCGAGGTATGTGTTTTCTTGCGGGACCAGCAACGCTGGATTGAACGCGCCCGCATCATCGACATAGAGGGAGATTTAGTGACCCTACGCTATGAAACAGAAGAAGAGGACGAAGTTTGTTCTTGGGAAGAAATGGTTCGCCTCGAGAGCATTGGTGCTGTAACGCAAAAATTGGCTTCAGTACCACGCGGTAATGTGGAACCTTTGATGACTGAAGATTGTCCTGAAGCTGAACGCATCCGCAACCGTTACACTGACTCGAATCCAGAATAATCAGTGCTGAGTCACCGAACTTCTGATCAGAGGCAGCCTCTGCTCAAAGTTCTCGCCGAGTGCTGAGTAATAAATCCTAACTCAGCACTCAGGACTCAGGACTAGATAAACCTTCAAAAGCAGGACAGTAACCTTCTAGAGTTACCTTAAAGTTATACAATGGGGAAGCTGGATTCCAACACCGCTGCCCCCTTTGATGTCGGCAGGTACCGCAACAGTCTACATCTGTCCATGTATAGCGATCGCTATTTTGGCTGAGCAGTTCTCGTTGAGACAATCCCCTTAATACTAGTTCTTCCCCTTGCCAACGAGCTTCGATTAAACCAGTATCGGCAAATTGCCGCCAACGCGGATCAGCAGTAATCACATCGGGTAGGGTAATTGTGATTACTGTTCCTAACTCTGTCAGTTCGCCTTCGTAGTTAGTTTCTGGTGCTGCCGGTTGTAAAAATGTATCGCCAATAGGCAGTTCTACTAAAGTGTCAGCCGCCGGGGAATGTACATGGTAGCGGTTTTGCAACTCCTCTAAGCTAGTCAGGTCTGCCAAGTAGGCAGGAGAACCGTGGACAAAAATGACGTGCTGGGGTCGCAAATTATGAATTAGCTGCGTAGTACCAGGGCCATCACTATGTTGAGCTAAAAGATAGGTTTCGACAGTAGTGGGTGCTAAATATTCTTTGTTAACTTTTATATCAATTTTTTCTGGTAGAAGGATCAGCCAAGGGCCTGTGTCTAGTTGGCAGTGTTTACCTAAATCATCTGTAGAGTCTGTAAGGACAATACAAGGTGACTTGCCCACAGTGGGACGATGTTCTGGTTGTAAACGACGCACGCGGGGACGTACCCGTTCATCCCAAAACAAGGGTTGATGGCGGGCAAAGTTCTGCACGGATGGGGGAAGGTGAGGTAGCAGTTCTAGGTACGCATCACACCCAGTGGCGACAGCACCATCTACCCAGATATCTAAATCTCGTCCGGTGAAGTGGTGATGAGACCGTAAGAGCATTAATAGTTCTTGACCCAATCCTAAAGCCGGGGTGGGAAGGATTACAGAACAATGGTCAGCGATCGCCCGATTAATTCGCTCTGCTAGTTGATTTTCTTGGTTGCGGCGATGGGGATGACGGGATGTGCCATAACTGCCTTCAATGATCAGCACATCCAAGTCTAATCCTCGTAGTTCCTCTAAACGCAAACCTTCTACCAACCGGGAGTTTGACAGGAAAAAGTCCCCTGTATACAGTAGCTTGTAAATACGCTGTTGGGTGGTGTAGGTAAGCAGAATTGCCACTGCCCCTGGTAGATGTCCTGCCGGAAATAATTCTGCCACCAGACCCTCTTTGAATTCCACAGGCGATCGCAATGGCAAGGCATGACAAAATTGGGAAATTTCCTTAGGGTCTTGGTCTAGCCAATTCAGCGGCAGTAACTTGCTCGTCACCTCACTGCCATAGATAGGTAACTTTGGAAAAGCTTCATGCAGTGCCAGTAAGCCTCTGGCGTGATCTGGGTGGGCGTGACTAATCAAAACTAAATCTGCTGGTAGGGACGAACTAGCTCCACGTCCCGACTTACTAAGTCCCTTCCCCAGTGATGAAATATCCTCCAAACCACAGTCCAACAGGATGCGGTGTGGGCCCATTTTCACTAATAAACACACGCCCTCATTGTCATGCTGGACACTATAGGGCAAACATTCTAATTCACTACCCCCTTCCCCAGCATCTACGCGAGAGGATGCTGACAGATTATCCCTCATGCTCTCCTCCCCTCAAACCTCATCATCATGGACACATCCCAAAAGCCAAAAATTACACAAATTTTGGTTTTGTGACTTAGGGGTAAGTTTTATCGTCATTGGTGTCAACTTCAGCCAAAACCCTTTTCAAACCTGTTTCCAGCCAGAAGCTGGAAATGCTGTTCATTGCGCCTCTGCCGCGAGTAAGGAAGGCAAAGCCTAAGAATAGGCATTCCCAGTCGGAGACTTCTTCTCGAGACAATCTCTAAAAGCTAGTTCTAGACTGCTTTTAACGTTAAGTTGACACCAATGGTTTTATCGTGCGCCCCTACACCCTGAGAATACGGATTTTTGATTGGGGAGGACGCCTCCACCGAACCCGCACTGGTTCGGAAAGGTGGGCTAACGAGAAGCCTCAAGTTAAAAGAGTTTGGCTCTTGTCTATTTTCCCTTTGCAAGTTCTGAGCGCTCTTAGCCAACTCACCCTACGGGAAGCCGCCCAAGCGTCTACAGACGATCTCAATGTGCAGAGCCATTTCCGTGATAGTTATCTGAATCATAGAATCCATTTTTCGTGCCAAAAAATAAGCACGAAAGCGTAAATATAACTGTTAATCCAGCTAGAATCAGCTTTACATCCATTAGTTTGCTGCCCCTTACTTAAAGACTTTCCTATATTAATTTAGTGCTTCCGCAATTAAACGCAATCACCGGAAAATCTTTACTATGCTTATGTGGATTGGGCAATAGGTAAATTTACCGCAATCAGTCAAATTGTAGAACCTTTCGGTCAACCTGTCCATCCATCTAGACGTAAACTAATAAGTAGATAAACAAAAACATTTACAGTCATTGCGAGTAAAGCGTTCGCGGAGCCTCTCGTAGAGAAGAGAAGCAATCCCAGCCGCAAGCGAATTGCTTCGCTTTGATCAAAATGACATTGTGTAGTTAATTATTTTTACATACTTATGACAGCGATCGCAATCCTCTACAGCTCGGAAAAATCTTCATCTAGAATCTGCTGAATCGAAAAAGGACAAATCATACTCACTTTCCTGGGGTATCCGAACCCCAAACTTAGCTTCCTTAATCTCTAGCTTGTGAGCATCTGGGTAGGCTTTTTCCACCGCCTCTACCAGAAAACTTTTTAGAGAAGGAGCATCTGCCAATTTATTCAAAACTCACTGATGATGTTCAAGTATTGAGCTATACCAGTTGACTTTCATGCTATCGGGTACATCATGTTGATTCCGTAATTTGAGTAAATGCGCCAGCAAAATTGTCAGATTACTTTTGAGCGCATTTTTCTTAGCCTTAGCCAAATCAACTAGCTCCTCAATCAAATGCTCAATATCCAACGCCTCAAATTTATGATTCTGTAACTGTTGAATGGTTTGCTCAATCCATGATTGCAAATCTTGATCGTATAGCGTGTTAGGCATTTCTCAGATCAGTTACTACTTAACATGTATTTAAAAATACTTTATTATTAAGTAATTCTTTGTAAAAAAGGGTTAAAATTTTATGTAGATTATGATCCAAAAAAAATATCTCATCTAGCCACTCTAGGTCACACAAGAGATGTATTTAGATCACCGTCAACCAGTAGTTACATATGAAAAACTAGTAAAGCTAATGTAGATTTATCAAATTTATCAAAATTAGAATAAAAAAATAATGCATTTTATTATACTAAAAAAATTATTTATACGCAACACATAATTCTTCTGAAGCTTTTGTGTTGCCGTAAGCCTGGGTATACCATGCAATCCAGATATAGGTCAAGCTAGCGTGTACAGCTACACGTGAGTTACAAAGGAGCAAACTCCATTGCCCTAAATTCCAGCAAGGGTGGCCTTGATTATGGGATTTTGAAATTAATCAATCAAATCAATAAATAATTGGTATTTACCAAAGTAACCAGATATGTTCAATGCTACTGAAATTTTAATTGATGCCTTTGTAAATGAAATTCGAGAAGGCTACCGTCGCACCTATGGCTGCTTCAAAAATGATTATCAGGACATTATCGCTTGGGCTGGTAACATGGCTTTGGAAAATATTGCCAATAGCGACGCCCTTTATCACAATGTTGAACACACTGTCCTTGTCACTCTGGTGGGGCAAGAAATCTTACGTGGCAAACACATTAGAGAAGGCGGTGTTTCCAGTGAACACTGGTTGCATTGTATCATTTCCTTAGTGTGTCATGATATTGGCTACGTTAAGGGAGTTTGCCGACAAGACCGAGAAACAGCAAGCTTATATGCCACAGGTAAAAATGGCAGAATGATTTCTGTAACTCCTGGCGCTTCCGATGCCAGTCTGACGCCATATCATGTTGATAGAGCCAAGCTTTTTATTGATGAGCGTTTTGGAGGTCACAAGTTAATAGATGCTGAGGCAATTAAGAGCAATATTGAATTGACTCGATTTCCCGTGCCTGCGGCAGAAGATCATGAAGATACAAAGTGCTTTGCCGGATTAATCCGGGCTGCTGATTTGATTGGTCAACTAAGCGACCCGCGTTACCTGAAGAAAATTACTTCTTTATTTTACGAGTTTGAAGAAACTGGTGTAAATAAAGTTTTGGGCTATAAAACCCCTGCTGATTTACGTAATAACTACGCTAAGTTTTACTGGAATGGCGTCTATCCCTATATTCAAGAGGGACTGCATTACCTATCATTGACACAACAAGGAAAACAAATTCTTGCTAATCTCTACTCAAACGTGTTTGTTGTGGAACATGAAAAACAATTGGAAGAACAGCAGCGGTATTTAGAGAAGTTAGGAGTTGGGAGTTGAGAGTTATTCGATTTTGGATTTTAGATTTTAGATTTTAGATTTTAGATTTTAGATTTTAGATTTTTCCTTCAATCCAAAAGACGTTCTCTAAGAGACGCGCAAGGGACGCAGACTCGCTCTAAGCGTTGGCGCAGCCTCTCGTAGAGAAGCCATGCCGCAGGCTTTACGCTGCGCTATCGAAAATTCAAAATCCAAAATTGGCAGAGTTGGAAGTTCAGAATTATTAATGATGAATTATGAATTAAGATAAAAACTTAATAACTCATAACTCATAACTTATAACTCCTAACTACTATGGATTGGTGGCGACGACTGAAGAAAAATCCTTTGGCACGATTTGGGGCAATTTTGCTGTTGGTTTTCTACATAGCAGTAATTGCAGCTGATTTTGTGGCTCCTTATGACCCCTATGCCTCACAGGCCAATGGTTCATTGCTACCACCAACTAAGATTCACTGGGTTTCTCAGTCAGGACAATTTATCGGGCCTCATGTTTATCCGACGACTCAGGGAGACACGAATTTAGAAACAGGTGATCGCCAACTCATTGTAGACTTCAAAAAGCCTTCACCCCTGCGTTTATTTGTCTCGGGGCCAGAATACCGATTGTTGCAGATGAGTTTGCCATTACCCCCGAAGTGGGATGAAGTCACAATCTTTTCTGGTATTCCCTTAAATTGGCATTTATTTGGCACAACAAGTGACGCAAAAGTCAACATTTTGGGCACTGATGACCAAGGCCGCGACGAATTTAGTCGCCTGCTGCATGGCGGTCGCATCAGTATGTTTATCGGGATTTTTGGCATTATCATTACCTATCCCCTCGGTTTGCTCATCGGTGGAATTTCTGGTTATTTGGGCGGTGTGACTGATAGCGTCATTATGCGCTTGGCAGAAGTGCTAATGACTTTCCCAAGTATTTATCTTTTGGTGACTTTGGGAGCAGTTTTACCAGCTGGTTTAAGCAGTACCCAGCGCTTTTTGCTGATTGTGGTGATTACTTCGGTTATTAGCTGGGCTGGTTTAGCACGGGTGATTCGCGGACAAGTACTATCAATTAAAGAGCGAGAATTTGTCCAAGCGGCACGCGCAATGGGCGGTAACCCACTTTATATTATCCTTCGCCACGTTTTGCCGCAAACGGCTAGTTATATAGTTATCTCTGCTACTCTTGCAATTCCTAGCTTTATTGGCGCAGAAGCGATACTGAGTCTCATCGGCTTGGGAATTCAACAACCAGACCCTTCTTGGGGCAATATGCTTTCTCTGGCTAGCAATGCTTCAATTTTGGTACTGCAACCTTGGTTAATCTGGCCGCCGGCTGTGCTGATTATCCTCACAGTGTTAGCATTCAACTTACTCGGTGATGGATTAAGAGATGCCCTCGACCCCCGCAGTTTAAGAAGATAAGCCCTCAGAATAGCTTTTGCGATCGCCGATATAGCAAATGCGATTGCTGAAATAGCTTTTGCGATCTCCGAAATAGCTTTTGCGTACGCCGATATAGCAAATGTGATCGCTGAAGTAGCAAACGCGTACGCCGAAATAGCAAATGTGATCGCTGAAATAGCTTTTGCGATCGCTACCCATTCTATTAGATGGCTTCGAGTACTTTCTGACTGAAATCACAACTGTAAGGGTTTCCCATTGTAGTCAGTCCTAATTTTGGAACATAATACTCAAATTCGTAATTGGCAATAATAAGAGCAGAGCGCTTCTCTGTCATAATAATTTACAATTTAATATGTCGTTTAATCCAGGCATCAATAAGCTGTTGCTGTTCTTCAGATGAAATTCCAGTAATTTGCAGCTTGTTACCATCAATTTCTAAGGTTATGCTTCGTCGTTAATGGCGAGTTAGCCAAGATTGAATAGCATTAATTAAAGTTGTAACTACACCGCCTGTAGCCAGCAGAGTTACTATAATTGTTCCCCAACTAATTGGATCGGCAACCTTAGCCTTGTCAGATTCTTTTCCTGCTTGAACTAAGTCAGCAGACTCTACGTTTAGTTCTAAGAGTTCATTCCGAAGTTGCTGAGTTTAGCTGTTCAAGTTCTTGAGCATCAGTTTCTTGGTTTGTATCAATATGTAAAATTACTTCTTTAGTTACATCTGTCATAATAAAAATCTTTGTAATTTTTATTATTTTAGCTGATTATAAGTTTTTTTATGCGTAAATATGTCCTAAGCTTTCTTGTAAAATATAATCCAAAAGTAAAACTTTGAAACCTATACGGTTTATTTATAAGTTTGAAAAGATGTTTGAGAGGTAGCGGATGTAACTTAACATAATTTTTTGATAGCTGCAAGTAAACGTAAAAGTTTGTACTTCTCTTTATGTGTATCACCTACTCAAAAAGGCGGGCAAGATGCCCACCCTACAATAAAATAAACAAGAATTAATAACTAACTCTTTACTAATATCGAATTCGCGGATCTACATAAGCATTTAAAATATCAATCAAAATGCTGGCACTGACAACGATCGCACCAAAAAATACTAGCACTCCCTGGACTGTGGGATAATCGCGATCGGCGATCGCTTGATATAGTCTATTCGCTAACCCAGGCCAAGAAAATGTTACTTCTGTCAAAATTGCTCCACCTAACAGAGATGCAAAGGTTAATCCTAAGACTGTAATTACTGGAATTAGCGCATTTTTTAAAGCATGGGAGGCTAAAATCTTATTTTCACCAATACCTCTAGCTCTAGCCGCTTCTACATAATCTGCTTGCAAGGTTTGCTTTAAATTCACTCGCACAATTCGCTCAAAAATCCCACTGAGCAAAATTCCTAGTGTAAGACTCGGTAGGGCAAGATGGTGCAAAGATGTGAAAAACTGGGTGAAGTTTCCACCGAGTAAGCTATCAATTGTATACAATCCAGTTACAGGAGTGGGCGCTGGAAGATTAGGCGGAAAGCGGTTGGAATTGGGAAACCAACCCAATTGGACTGAGAAAATCAACTGTAAAAGCATTCCTGCCCAAAACATGGGGAGTGCGTAGGTGATAATCCCAAATAAGCGCCCACCGACATCAAAATATGTCCCAGGACGGGAAGCTGAAAGAGTCCCAACTGCAATTCCGACGATGAGTGCAACCGCCATACTAAATACTGCTAACTCCACCGTCGCCGGAAAATATTGCCCAATGATGTCCCAAACATTCTCTCCTCGACTCAACAAAGAACTTCCCAAATCAAAGCGCAGTATGCTTCCCAAATAATTTAGGTATTGTAGCCACAGGGGAAGGTTTAAACCTAGTTGTTTTCGCAATTCTTCTTTAGCAGCTTCTGGCGCACGTCCACCGAGAATTGCATCTGCTGGATCTCCTGGCGTTGCTCTTAGTAAGAGAAATACAATGGTAATAATCGTTAATAGCTGAAGTGGCGCGAGAAGCAACCGAGAAACGATGTAATATTGTAAAGCTTTAGAGCGAGACATATTTATATTTAGTTAGAAGTTAGGAGACGCGATTAATCGCGTCTGTACAAAAGTTAGAAGTTAAAAGTTAGGAGTTAGGAGTTGATAATTTGGGTTAGGAATTAAGATAGACATAGCCTGCAAAAATTATTTAATTGCTGCATTGCGTGAAGTGGAATATCTTTGTTTCAATCATAATTACATTCATGATTTTGTGACTTTTGCAGGAAGTATAATTCCTAATTCCTAACTCCTAACTCTCATCTCAACTTACTTTTTAATTGTCTGGTAAACCAGAATTTGGGTAGGGTTAAGTTGGACGCTACTCACACCATTTCGAGCAAATACATAGTCTCTGCTTTGCCATAAGGGAACGTAAGGTACATCACTAGTTACTTGCGTTTGAATTTCTGTAAAAATTTTCTGACGCGCTTCGGGGTTTTGTTCTTTGCGTTGCTGATCAATCAATTTATTTATGGCTTCGCTATAGTAGAACGAACCCTGAGTTTGACTGCCTCCATCTTCGCATCCTTTAGCAACTGAACCTTTATCACAAGCCAAAAATGGCTGGACGTAATTATCTGGATCTAAAAAGTCTGGATACCAATCAAGTAAAGCTGCTGGATATAATCCTTTGGAAATGTCTTTAAAGAAGGCTGGCCCTTCGGCGGGGGTGACTTCAAATTGCAGGATTCCATCCATCTTGGCATCAACAAGCGATTTAAGTGTCTGTGCTGCCAAAGTACGAGTAGGTGAACTAGAAGGATACCAAATTTGTACTTTTGCAGGATTTTCTTTGGAAAAACTAGCAGTAGTTAACAATTTTTTAGCTTGATCAAAGTTAGCATCGCCATATTTATCTTTAAATAATGGCTGGGAAACATTGAACGTCGTGGGAATCATGCTATAAAGCGGATCTGCTTGACCAAGTAACGCCCGCTCATTTAAAAGTGGACGGTCAATTATTGACGCGATCGCTTGTCTTACCTCTAATTTATCTAAAGGCTTTTGATTTCGGTTTAATACTAGATAACTTACTACACTACCTTGAGCTGCGATCGCTTGCCAATCCCCTTTTTTACCACCTTCTGACAAGCTGCGATTTTGATCTGGCTGTAGTGACAGATAGGCTACATCAACTGCACCTGTACGGAAAGCATTAAACAAGTTAACCGGACTAGTTTGAATTTGGAGGTTAACACCTTTGTTTGCTGGTTTTTCTCCCCAATACTTATCAAACGGATCAAATCGAATGGAATCAGTACCATACTGTCCTAATTTGTAAGGGCCAGTCCCCACAAAGATATTCGGCTTGAATTTACCAGCACCGAGTTCGTAAGCTTTTGGCGAAACTGCACACACCCCAGGAAACGCCAGCAGTGAAGGAAAGGCTGCAAAGGGCTTTTTCAGCTTGATGGTTAACTCATACTCGCTTGTAGTTTTTACCGAATCTACTATATCAGCTAGTAAGAATGAGGGTTTACCTTTATTTTCAATAAAGCGCTGGATGGTAAACGCCATTGCTTGGGCATTGAAGGGAGTTCCATCGTGATAAACTACTCCCTGACGTAAGGGGATGGTATAAGTTAAGCCATTTTGACTGACTTTGGGTAATGCTGTAGCTAGCTGGGGCTTAATTTCTATACTTCCTGGTTCGTAGGTGTAGAGGCGATCGCTCATATTAAACACCAAACCTAAGGATGCTAACTCATAAGCATCAGCCGGATCAAGAGTTCTTGGCTTTGCTGTTGTACCTATAGTAATACGACTATCACCTGTAGGGCTATTTACAGAACCGGATGGTGGTGTAGAAAGCTTAGGACGAGGAGCGCAACTAACAACTAAAAATAAACATAGACAGAACAAAGATAGGAATTGTGTAATCCGACCCCACCGTTTCACGGACAAGGAAAACCAGGTCATGGCAATAATATTTTTGAGATCAGCGGTCAGTAATTTTACTACATTTGTGACTATTTTGCTGAATCTTCATAAATATAGTGGTTCTCGGTTCTCGTATCCTGCCTTAAGCCGCTACGCGTCTATGGATGGAACACACGCTTTGGTTGGCAATGCCTATGGCTAAGTATATAAGTATAAAAAAACAGAGCTTACACAGCTAAGTGAGAGAAAACTTGTTCTACATTATGACTTTGTAACCTTTTATAGCAATCCTATTTGATTTGTGAAAATCGAGAGGCTCAGATCCCCAAGAACTTTTACAAAGTCGGGGATCTTGTTGTTCACGAATGATTTAGGACTGCTATAAATCAAAAATTTATGGCAGATGCTCAACTTCATAGTTAAGTTTACTACTACTGTAAAATTGCACTATTTGTTACAAAAAATCATTGACAAAAATACAGAATTTTCGATTTGTTAAGTACTGAAAAATTTTTATTTAATTAAGATTTTAAACATTGGCTGAATTTGTCGTAAATTCATAGTTACTAGTAAATAGATTTGTTAAGCTTTGACTGTAGTCCAAGTAATGTACATTAAGACGGGAGCATGTTATTGCTTGGACATAACTACCTGTTGAGCGGTTTCTTTTAGAGATCGGCTGCATGTTTTTACTTACAAATCTAGTGTTTATACATCGCGTGAATAAAGCGATCGCGATATCGTAAACAGCAGATTGAAAGTCTAATAGTGAGACTAAGACTGTGAAGTATTTCTTTCTATCTGAGGGATGGACAGTTGCTAGAGTCTGGGCATCTGATGGACTCTGGCAAATCACTGCATGGCGACGCCAACCAGATATTCAGCGAATGAATATTTGTTTAGTGGAACAAAATGAATTGCTATGGCTTTATCGAGTTGAAGAAGCCGTTTTAACTGTGGAAGTTAAACCAACAACACCAGTAATCGCCAGTAAGACTATAGGTCAAGTAGTACTCAAGCGTTTGATGAGCGCTGAACAGGTAATTGAACGCCTGGGTACGGCTGAGACGAAATGTCAACTGCAAAATATCCAATTGGTGGTTCAGTAGGATAGGCATTGGGCAAAAGAATTTTAGATTTTGAATTTTGGATTTTGGATTGAACAATCTAAAATCTAAAAGACACTTGATGACTCGCTAACGCAAATCCAAAATTGAGGGGGCATTGGGCATTGGGTTTAATCGTCTCCCTTGTCCCCTTGTCCCTCATCTCCCCATCCTCTTCCTAAAGAAAAGATAAGCAAATTTAATCTGTGATGGGTATTGGTAGCGAAAAAACTTGGAGATGCTACGCGATCGCATCAATTTACACGCTTGCAAACAATTCCATCAATAGTTACACTTTTTAAAACATTCTCATTTTTTCTTGGCGGTGGCTACCCTACAGGGGAAACCTCAAGGGAGCGAGTAAGCATTGCCAAAGCACCTACGCTGTCTAACTTCTAAGACTAAGCTGTAGTAAAACTCTGGCTCTGGCAATAACAAAAAACAAGAGACAGTTTTCTGAGTGGCGACTTTCGTTTCTCAGAATCTCAGTAAGAAAATTGCTTTGTAAACTAACTCATCGAGGAGGAGCGTAGTCGATGGGACTACCCTGGTACCGAGTACATACAGTCGTTCTGAATGATCCAGGGCGGCTGATTTCTGTACACCTGATGCACACAGCCTTAGTAGCAGGCTGGGCTGGTTCGATGGCACTCTACGAACTAGCTGTTTTTGACCCTAGCGATCCAATTCTCAACCCGATGTGGCGACAAGGGATGTTCGTCCTGCCCTTCATGTCACGTTTGGGCGTTACCCAATCTTGGGGTGGTTGGAATGTTACTGGTGGCCCAGCAACTGATCCTGGCTTCTGGTCATTTGAAGGCGTTGCTGCCGCTCACATTGTTCTTTCCGGTCTTTTGTTCCTAGCCGCCGTATGGCACTGGGTTTACTGGGATTTGGAACTCTTTAGAGATCCCCGCACTGGTGAACCTGCCCTAGACTTGCCAAAAATGTTTGGCATTCACCTGTTCTTATCTGGTCTACTTTGTTTTGGCTTTGGTGCTTTTCACGTCACCGGACTATTTGGGCCAGGGATTTGGGTTTCTGACGCTTATGGAATAACTGGGGCTGCCCAAGGAGTAGCACCAGAATGGGGCCCAGATGGTTTTAACCCATACAACCCTGGTGGCATTGCGGCTCACCACATTGCTGCTGGTGTTGTTGGTATTATTGCAGGTTTATTCCACCTCACAGTTAGACCCCCCGAACGGCTCTACAAAGCCCTGCGGATGGGGAATATTGAAACAGTACTTTCTAGCAGTATTGCAGCAGTCTTCTTTGCTGCTTTCGTTGTTGCAGGTACTATGTGGTACGGTAACGCCGCCACTCCGATCGAATTGTTTGGTCCTACCCGTTATCAATGGGATCAGAACTACTTCCGTCAAGAAATTCAGCGCCGCACCCAAACAAACGTTGCCCAAGGTGCAACCCTTGAGCAAGCTTGGTCGCAGATTCCCGAAAAACTGGCTTTCTATGATTACGTCGGTAATAGTCCCGCTAAAGGCGGTCTATTCCGTACAGGGCCGATGGTCAAGGGTGATGGCATTGCTCAGTCTTGGCAAGGTCACGCCGTATTCAAAGATTCTGAAGGACGGGAATTGACCGTGCGTCGTCTGCCCAACTTCTTTGAAACCTTCCCAGTGATCTTGACTGATGCAGATGGAATTGTCCGCGCTGACATTCCCTTCCGTCGGGCAGAATCCAAGTATAGCTTCGAGCAATCTGGTGTCACCGTTAGTTTCTACGGTGGCAATCTGAATGGTAAGACCTTTACAGAGCCAGCTGATGTGAAGAAGTATGCCCGTAAGGCTCAAGGCGGTGAAATCTTTGAATTTGACCGAGAAACCTTGAGCTCTGATGGTGTATTCCGCACCAGTCCTAGAGGTTGGTTTACCTTTGGACATGCCGTATTTGCTCTGCTTTTCTTCTTTGGTCACCTCTGGCATGGCGCTCGGACAATCTACCGAGACGTATTTGCTGGTGTTGATGCGGATCTAGAAGAGCAAGTTGAGTGGGGTCTATTCCAGAAAGTGGGTGACAAGTCAACCCGCCGGAAGGAAGCCCTTTAAGAGACTTTTGACTGGGGACTGGGAAAAGTTTTCCCAATCCCTAATACCCAGTACCCAATCTCTAATCCTTCATTACTAGCTGGATAGGCAGGAAATCGTATATATGGAAAGCGTTGCGTACATTTTGATTTTTACTCTGTGTATAGGTACTCTCTTCTTTGCGATCGCATTTCGCGAACCCCCTCGCTTTGAGAAACCAAAAGATAAGTAGAGCCTATTACCAGACCTTTAAGTGGATTTAATGTTAGTATCCGTTGCGACTAATCATGGTAGCAACGGATATTATAGTTTTTGTTTTTTGTTAGTTCTAACTACTAAGTAAATTACCAATCATTTTTAATATTGTGATATAATTTCCAATCTTGGGAGTAGATATGTGTTAATACTAGCTTTTCTGCGCTAGGATGAAAAAGAATGTTTTGTGTAAACCGCCCTAAAAGCGCTTGCATAACACATCGCGCTTGTCGAACAACCTTTACGGAGACTAGAACCGGGAACAAATCAGCATGGTCAATCAGAATTTAACCGCTACAGAAATTGGATTCACTCACGAAGATTTCGCTGCTCTACTTGACAAATACGATTATCATTTTAGCCCTGGTGATGTTGTACCAGGAACAGTTTTCAGTATAGAGCCGCGCGGCGCTCTGATTGACATTGGTGCTAAGACCGCAGCATATATACCTATACAAGAAATGTCTATTAACCGGGTAGATAGCCCGGAAGAAGTATTACAGTCAAACGAAACGCGGGAATTTTTCATCCTTACCGATGAAAACGAAGATGGTCAATTAACCCTTTCCATTCGCCGTATTGAATATATGCGGGCTTGGGAGCGCGTGCGACAGCTGCAAGCAGAAGATGCTACTGTGCGTTCTGGCGTGTTTGCAACCAATCGTGGTGGAGCATTAGTACGGATTGAGGGATTACGTGGCTTTATCCCAGGTTCTCACATCAGTACCCGCAAACCTAAAGAAGAATTGGTAGGTGAAGAACTGCCATTGAAATTCCTAGAGGTGGACGAAGAACGTAATCGCCTAGTTCTATCTCATCGTCGGGCGCTGGTTGAGCGCAAGATGAACCGCCTAGAAGTCGGCGAAGTAGTAATTGGTACAGTTCGTGGGATCAAGCCCTACGGTGCTTTCATCGACATCGGTGGCGTCAGTGGTCTACTGCACATTTCTGAGATTTCCCACGAACATATTGATACACCTCATAGTGTGTTCAATGTCAATGATGAAGTGAAAGTTATGATTATTGACTTGGATGCAGAAAGGGGTCGGATTTCCCTATCTACCAAGCAGCTAGAACCCGAACCCGGCGATATGATTAAAAACCGGGATTTGGTCTACGATAAGGCAGAAGAAATGGCTGCTAAGTATCGCGAACAGTTGTTAGCCAAGCAACAAGGTGCTACTGCTGTGCCTGCGGCATCTGTGGAAGTTATAACAGAAGAAGAAATTCCACCAGCAGCAGAACTCGAAGAAGAAATTCCACCAGCAGCAGAACTTGAAGAAGAAATTCCAGTAGTTGGAGAAACTGAAGAAGAAATTCCAGTAGTTGCGGAAATTGAAAAGGAGATTCCAGCAGCGACGGAAACTGAAGAGGAAATTCCAGTAGCTATTGAAGAGTAATAGATTTTTTATAGTTTTACTTGTCTTTAAGTAAGAGGATCAAATTATTGGATAAAGAGGGAAAAACCCTCTTTTTTTATGTGGAGAATTGGCTGTAGAGACGCGATTAATCGCGTCTGTACAAGAGAGACGCGATTAATCGCGTCTGTACAGGAGTTAGGAGTTAGAAATAAAAACTCATAACTAAATAAGTGGGGTGAAATATTGTGGCAACCATTAAATGTAGAAACATCACTTTTGATAATATCCAGGCAATTTTATTTGATAAAAACGGTACTCTAGAAGATTCAGAAATATATTTGCGATCGCTTGCACAAAAGGCAGCAAGATTAATAGATGCTCAAATCCCTGGAACTGGGGAACCCCTATTAATGGCATTTGGTGTCAATGGTAATCTTCTAGATCCCGCAGGTTTAATATCAGTAGCGAGTCGCCGTGAAACAGAAGTTGCGGCTGCGGCATACATTGCTGAAACTGGAAAAGGATGGTTTGAGTGCTTACAAATAGCCCGTCAAGCTTTAGATGAAGCGGAAAAATATATTGGACAAACTCCTTCACCACTATTTGTGGGTAGCTTAGAAGTTTTGAAATCCTTGCAAGAAAGCGGATTAAAACTCGGTATCCTCTCAGCTGCGACAACTGAAGAAGTACGTAACTTCGTAGCGAATCACCAATTAAGTGATTATATCCAGTTGGAAATGGGAGTAGATGAGGGGCCGAATAAACCAGATCCAGTATTATTTTTGCAAGCTTGCCAAGCTTTGGGAATCAAACCAGGCGCTACATTGATGGTGGGTGATTCAGTTGGTGATATGCAAATGGCGCGTAATGCTAAAGCCGCAGGTTGTATTGGTATCACTTGGGTGGGTAAGTCAGATAATGTCCGAGGTGCGGATGTGGTGATTAATCAACTTGATGAAATCCAGATTTTAGAGGATTAACTTATAGCAGTTTTCGGGGTTGCATAAATGCGGGATGGTTCTTAGCTAGTCTTTATTTCTTCAACCCCAAAGCTGCTCACACTTTGCTCCTGATTCCAGCTTCCTCGACTGCGGCAGTTGTGGTAGCTAAATCTTGTTCATCTATAAATAATTATGTATGGTATATGTAAGACACGGTAATCCTAGCAAGGATCTGTAGATTTAGTTGCAGAGGTATAGCGGCAGTGGGCATAGTAGTTGAGAATGTCTCAAAACAATTCGGGAGTTTCAAGGCAGTTGATCAGGTCAGCCTGGAAATTAAAAGTGGTTCGCTAGTTGCGTTGCTTGGACCATCGGGATCAGGTAAATCTACGCTACTAAGATTAATTTCAGGTTTAGAAATGCCAGATAGTGGCAAAATCCTGCTTACTGGTAAGGACGCTACATACCAAAGCGTGCAACAGCGGAATATTGGGTTTGTGTTTCAGCACTATGCTCTATTCAAGCATCTGACCGTCAGGCAGAATATTGCCTTTGGCTTAGAAATTCGCAAGGCACAGCCAAAGAGGATTAAGGGGCGAGTAGAACAGTTACTAGAATTGGTGCAATTAAGTGGACTAGGCGATCGCTATCCATCACAACTTTCTGGTGGTCAAAGACAACGGGTAGCATTAGCAAGGGCACTGGCAGTAGAACCTGAAGTATTACTACTAGATGAACCCTTCGGCGCACTCGATGCTAAAGTCCGCAAAGATTTACGGGCATGGTTACGCCGCCTCCATGATGAGGTTCATGTTACCACAGTTTTCGTCACCCACGACCAAGAGGAAGCAATGGAAGTTTCCGATGAAATTGTGGTCATGAATAAAGGGCGTGTGGAACAGGTAGGGACACCAGCAGAAATTTACGATAATCCTGCCACTGCATTTGTCATGAGCTTCATTGGTCCGGTGAATGTGTTACCTAACACCTCGAAGATTTTTCAAAGTAGCGGGTTTGATACGCCATACCCACAAGTATTTTTGCGTCCCCAAGATGTGATTTTGGAAAAGGTTGCCAACGGTGCCACTACACCTGCGACAGTCAGCCGGTTGGTACATTTGGGTTGGGAAATTCAGGTGGAATTAACTTTTGATGATGGGCAAGTAGTGACGGCGCATTTAACACGCGATCGCTTTAATGACTTAGAGTTAGAAGCCAAACAGCGAGTTTATGTGAAGCCAAAGGATGCGAAGTCCTTCCCACTGTCTTATTCAATCTAAAGTATTGAGAAATGGGGAGTGATTCAATTTTAGATTTTGAGTCGCACCTTTGGTGCGCTTTCAGCGCAACTTAGATTTTAGATTAACCTCATAAAATCTAAAATTGAACGACTCCTAACTTATTCACTTTCCGTAGTAAACCCTGGCATTAGCGTATCCGAGATGCCGCAGATATTTATTCCATTCCTCAGCTTGGAATCGCTCAGGGAAAGGCCCTACTGCTACGTGTGGCCCTCGTGGTTGCGTCCTTTCAAGGACTCCGCCAGAGCTTCCAAAATCTTGGTTAAATCGGCCTATATTCTGCCTAATTTGGGCTGCGATCGCAGGTAACTGTTCTGAAGTGGTGGGAATGGCGACATAATAGCTAGAGGCTCGTCTGGTAGCACTTATATTACTGCGATCGCCCTGGCCTCTATAGCCTCCATCTATTTCCTGTCCGTTAGCGGTGCTGATCCGTACATTATAAATGCCTCGTGACTGTAGCTCACTCACCCGTTGTTGGGCGTTAGATACTCTGTTAAAAACTCCTGACTGAATTACACTTCGTCCTTGGTACTGGCGAATGTAAGCACTGGGTTCAATCCGACGGATTGCTTGTAGCGTCTGGAAATCACTACTATCAACATAAACTGAGTAGCGCTCAAAGTTCTGGTTATATTGACTAAACTGTGCAGGTTGAGAGGGCTGAAAATTCTGCTCAATTTGATTGTTCTGTAATGGTTGCGAGGGCTGAAAGTTCTGCTCAAATTGATTGTTCTGTAATGGTTGCGAGGGCTGAAAGTTCTGCTCAAATTGATTGTCCTGTACTGGTTGTAACTGCGGTGATGGCTGTTGACCAAAGGGAATTGGCGGTGGCGGTAAAATTTCACCTGCTTGTTGAGCCAGTAGCAGGTTGTTGGGGATTTGTGCTTGTGCTGGGATCGAGTCAGGAATCAGCACTAACCATCCTCCCACTAACAACCACAGAAGTCTGATAGTGGGCTTCCAACCCTGAGAACTTCGGCGCAACATCTGAAATGGGATAAATTGACTTGGTATTCCTCTCGACATAATAGTCACAAAATAGTCAAAGTATTTCTAGGCAATTTCCATCAGGAACTAATTAGTTCACTGTTGTAGCAACAATATAGCGTTAACGTAAAATTAGCTTATCTGTATGGCAAAAAATACATCTGTAACTAATCTTAGATAAGGGTAACTCGATTTTGGATTTTGGACTTTCCTGCGGAACGCCACGCGAACGGCTAAACTCAGTCGAACGATTTTAGATTCACCCCATAGCTGTCTCTTGCGTGTTCCCACTCTTTAGGCAGTTGCTCTGAATAAATAATTTTAGATTTTAGATAATAAGCTAAACCACATCTAGTTTGCTAGGACTAGCCCTTTCAAGGTGACTGATAAAATCTCTGTTTTCCTCTCTGTGCTCTCTGCGCCTCTGCGGTTGAAAAATAATTTATTTAACCTTATTAGGTGCAGAGAACACAGAGAAAATAGGAATTATTGTCCAAAAATTTTACCCAATCCAAAATTTAAAATCTAAAATACGGTGAACAGCGATATCTACGACGGGCTATTCAGCGTCGCTAATTCAGTTGCTTTAAAACTGAAGTGCTTTGGTAGCAAGGCTTTGAAGAGTGTGTGCTACAATTGGACAACCACGCAGCTATCGTGTCGTGCTTTGTATGAAAAAAGTCGTCGTTGGTCTTTCGGGTGGCGTTGACAGTTCCACCGCCGCAGCTATCCTGCACCATCAGGGCTATGAAGTGATTGGTTTGACTCTTTGGCTAATGAAAGGCAAAGGTCAATGTTGCTCTGAAGGTATGATCGACGCGGCTGATATCTGTGAACAACTGGGCGTTCCGCATCAGGTTGTGGATATTCGGGATCTCTTTCAGACGCATATTGTTGATTACCTGGTGACTGGTTACAGTGCTGGAATCACGCCTTTGCCTTGTTCTCAATGCAATAAAACGGTGAAGTTTGGGCCGATGGTGCAGTATGCCCATGAACAACTGGGATGCGATCGCATTGCCACTGGTCATTATGCCCGAATTAGCTATGACGAAGCAACTAGACGTTACCAGTTATTAAGGGCTGTTGATCGCAACAAAGACCAGTCATACTTCCTCTATGATTTGTCTCAAGATTTACTAAGAGCAACTATATTTCCTCTTGGTGAACTAGAAAAAACTGACACCCGCCGCATCGCCACTGAATACGGACTGAAAACGGCTGATAAACCAGAAAGTCAAGACTTGTGTTTAGTGGAAAGTAACGGTTCCATGCGGGCATTCCTTGATAAATATTTAGCTCCCAAAACAGGCGATATTGTAGATGTTACAGGCAAAGTTTTGGGACAGCATGATGGTGTCCATCACTATACCATTGGCCAGCGCAAAGGCTTGGGGATTGCTGCTGCTGATCCACTGTATGTGATTGAATTAGATGCAGAAAATAATAAGGTAGTAGTAGGCGATCGCACTAAGGTAACTCAACCAGAATGCACTGTAAATCGGGTAAACTGGGTTTCTATTGCTGAACCATGCACCCCAATTCATGCCGAAGTGCAAATTCGCTATCGTTCCACGCCTACACCAGTGACGGTGATTCCTTTGGAAAACTCCCGTGTGCGTTTGGTGTTTGATGAACCCCAATTCAGCATCACCCCCGGACAAGCTGCTGTGTGGTACGACGGCGAGAAAGTGTTAGGTGGCGGAATAATTGAACAGTTTAGTTAATAATAACTCTTACCCTGTTTTGGCATAAACGAAAACTACCCTTCCTGGCTTGTAAGGAGGGGTAGTTTTATTTTTAAATTGGATACAGCGTATTGCAGGTAAATGAAGTACACGGGTAGGGGCACAACATGTTCATTGGTGTCAACTTAAGCTCAAATGCTTATCCCACAGACGTTTTACCCCCCTTAGTCCCCCCTTTCAAAGGGGAGAAAAAGAAACCAGTTCCCTCCCCTTTACAAGGGGAGGGTTAGGGTGGGGTAACGCAGTGAGTAAACTAAGCCAGAGAACTGAATATCACGTCTTGACAAGAGTTTCACGTTAAGTTGACACCAATGAACATGTTGTGCTCCTACGATAATCTGTACCTTAACAAGTTGCAATCTGCTGTATATGCCGAAAGAACCTATCTCTCACAATCACGAAGAATTGAGTTATCAAGCTTCAGTGAAGATTTCTCTCTTCTATCTTCCTTGCCTATCATCCTCGAATATTCTATTCGTTTCAACAGAACGAATCACGCTAGCGAACTGCAATCATAAACACTGCGTGGTCGGGGCTAATCTAATATAAGTCAAAATAGGCACTAGTTGCTGCCGATTCTGATGCAATTAAGCGTTGAATTACATCCTCTGCCTGCGGTACTAAAGGATGGTGTGCGTGAACATAATCCAAAATATTATAAAGATACCAAGGAGCAATAGTAGGCACTAAACGTAATTGCTCTCGGATTCTATCAGCACATAAAAAACTATGTTGGGTAAATTGACGATGCCAATAATCACGGGGTTGTAAATTAATATGTCCAACTCCACCCTGTCCTAAAACTGCGGCAGAAAATACTACTACTGGCGCTACTTTTGTCAACCAAGCAACTAACTCTGACGAGACTGAGGGATTTAAATGTTCCGCCACTTCTAAACACACTGCCAGATCAAATGTTCTGTTAGTGAATGTATTAGCTATGGCAATTGGGTTGTTCAAATTTACAGGATGAAATTCAACATTTAAATTAGAAAAATCCGGTTGAGAAAAACCATCAACAGCAGTTACCTTAACACCTAATTTGGCGAACTCTCTACTTAAATGTCCAGGGCCACAGCCAAAATCTACAACTGTTTTTGGTTGATACAAGTTAAAAATCGTCGTAGCTATAGTTTCATAATCAGTTTGAAAATATTTGCTATTAAAAAAATTCTCATCGTAAAGAACTGTAGATTCAGTCATTGGTATAGCAGTCCTAAATTCTTAGTAAGAAACAAAAAGGCGGAAAATTTTATAAATACAGCAGATTGCAACTTCTCTACGAGAGGCTATGCCAAAGTGAAGTATAGATTAACCTACTTAATCTTGAAGTCTGTAGCTGTCTGGCTTGCCTAACTGGATCATGCAAATGATCTGGCACTTCTAACTCAATCCTCATAATACCAAACAGCGACTCTCAAAACCCGTAACCTTGCTCATGTTTTGTTACTGCTTTTCGGTTACGCCAAGGTAGAAATATACGTAAGGTATTCGTGAGAGGTTAAGGTTGAATACCATTTGTCAATAAGCAATAGTACTTAAGGTATGGCTAAAAATCGGGGTTGGAAACACAATTTTTGAGCAGGTGATGCCTATGGCGGGCTACGCCTACACTTAATCTTGATACGCATCATTCATTAGACCTCTTGCAAAAATCCTTGAATCACCCCTCCCCAACCCTCCCCTTATAAAGGGGAGGGCGCAAGATTTCAAGTTTCCCCCCTTTATAAGGGGGGATTAAGGGGGGTCTATTCTTGACGCATAACTTTAATACAAGAGTTAACTTAATACCTATGTTTCTGCCAAATTTTCAGCATAATTTTTAGTTGACAAAAGTACGATTATTTTAAAATCTCATTGATGTACGTAGGGTGCGTTACGCCAAAGGCTAACGCACACCTCTGATTCTAAGTGCCGTACTCCAGCGATAATACACCCTACATATACTTAGATTTTTTCACAAATCAAATCGGATCGCTATATATAAGGCGTGTTATGCCAAAAGCTAACACACGTTGAATTGCCGATGATACCCTATTCATTAACAAAATCATGATTTTTATCAACGAAATTATAGTGTTCATTAACAAAATCATGATTTTCATCAACAAAATCATAGTGTTCATCAACAAAATCATGATTTTCATCAACAAAATCATGATTTTCGTCACAACAGCTTTTTAGGGAATTGCCAAACGCTCAATGGGTAACTCTAAAATTCTTCTACACTAGACCTCTTGCATAAGTCGAATAGACCCCCCTTTATCCCCCCTTATAAAGCTATCGTGTATACACAAGTCGTATTACCCCCCTTAATCCCCCCGATATATTGGGGAGAAACCGAAAATCTAGTTCCTTCTTTGGATCGAGATGAACAGGCTCAAAGCCGAAGCTTCCCTTATAAAGGGGAGAAACCAAAAATCTAGTTCCCTCCCCTTTATAAGGGGAGGGTTAGGGTGGGGTAATACGAGAGTCTCAACCCAGATTTCAAGCTATTTCAGACTTGTGTATACACCGTAGCTTTATAAGGGGGGAAACTTGAAATCTTGCCCCCTCCCCAACACATACGGCGAGGGTTGGGGAGGGGTGATTCAAGGATTTTTGCAAGAGGTCTACTAGCTTTAACTTTTAATTGAAGTCAAGCAACTGTAGGACTTACGCAGAAGAGATCCCCCAACCCCCTTAAAAAGGGGGCTTTTCAGATCCCCCCCAATTTATCAGGGGGTTAGGGGGGAGTGCGCTTTGCGCACGCTACGCGAACGAGGTTTCAGGTTTTCAGTGCGTAAGTCCTAAACTGTTGACTTTTTACCAGTTGACACGGTAATATATTCATAATGGAAAAGGTGCGCGCAAATATACCTTTTTCTTCAAAGATATTCGTTACTAATTTTTGACTCAGCGGCGTAGTAGTAGAAAAGCAATTAAGCCAACAAGAAAACAAAACGCAAATTTTACCCAACGCTGCTGGAAAAATTGCATCAATCTCTCTTTTATTCCCCCTGTTGGTGTGGGTGTAGAGTTGATTTCGGCTATGCGAGTTTGGGCGTATTCTTGGATTGGTGCATAGTTAATGGTGGTGGCGAGTTCAGCCGCATGAGTTAAGGAATTAATTGCAGCGTCTGAGTCTCCCATGTTTAACTGTGCATCGGCGATAAAATATGCCAGATTACGACTTTGGCTGTAAATATCGCCAATTTGGATGTAGAGGTTTTGTGCTTGCTGGAGATATTCTAGTGCTTGCTGGGGGTTTTCTTGCAACTTACCAAATTCTTGCAGAATGTTAGCTTCCCCCAAGCGATCGCCGATGTCGCGGTAAAATGACAAAGCGGTATCGTAGCGTTGTAATGCTTCCTCACGTCGGTCAAGGAACTGCAAAACATCGCCGTACACCTTGAGTAAATCACTGTAAAATTTTAATTCATCTGAATTTTCTGGTTGTTTCCACTCTTGATATAAACGCTCATATAATGCCAGACGGGCTGGATAGTAGTAATTTTTTCTTAAAAATTCGTCGCAGTCATCATGATTGTTTGCACGATAATAAACGCTAGAAAAAGCCTGAACATATTCCCCAAGTTCACAGTGATGATGAAAAATTTCTAGATATTCCGCCACCTCATCCAGTTTATCTGTGGATAAAAGTTTTGGTTTACGGTGTTGTTCGTAATAAGCGATGGCGCAACGATGTGCTTTCGGTGAAGAGGAGTTTTGTAAATAGCTTTGAATTAACGGTTGAAAATAAAACTTCCACACCCCTTGCTGTTTCTTCTCTTGTAATAGAGAACGTTTTGCTAATTGTCGCAGTTCTACTTCTACCTGACTCTTCACCTCATCTGGAAAAGAAGAGGCGACTAATTCCTTGGCCCCCTTCTCTACTAGCGTTGGGGGAGAATTCAAAGCCTCTCTCCTCTGAGGAGAGAGGTTTGGAGAGAGGTTTTCCAAATCCTGTAAAGACATCACCAGTGCTGCTGAAGAATCAAAGGGTAAGCGATATACGCTTAAATCCTGCAACAGAGTTTGTAACCTGGGTTCTAGACGCTGAATACTCGCATCTAAAATTTTAGCAATACTCGCCTCTGGGTCATCTCGGTGCAAACCTAATATCTTGAAAATATCCTGTTTCAAAACACTAATATTCGCCTCTTCTCCCTCCTCAGCTTTCCTGACTTTTCACGGTAAGTCCTCAAACCACGAAACAGCGTGGCTTTTTCCACAGTCTAATTCTCAATAACTCTAAGTTAATGAAAATAGGTAACGTAAAAGTTAGGGTTTGAGAAACCCTCAAAATAACCTTTTCCACATCCCGTGAAAAGTCAGCTCAGCTTTCAGCAACCCCGCCACCAGCTTCAGCAACAAAGGATGTCCATCTACACCCTTGACAAATTCTGCTAAATTTACCTCTGAACCTGGAATTTCCAAAGCTTGTAACAACGCCACCCCTGCATCTGTGGAAAGTCCATCCAGTCGTAACCATTGACTTTGGTTTAGGGTATTGCTTGGTAGCGTTGGTTGTTCGCGGCTTGTCACCAAAATCTTACTTTCACTGCTAGAACCGAACCAACGCCCTAAAAAATCAGAATAAGCCTGATCTTGCCATTGTCCATCATTTTGCAGCAAAGTTTCTAGGTTATCCAACACCAGCAAATATCGTTCTGTTTGCAAACAATCACAAACCGCAATTAATAAATCTTCTGGTTTTTCCGGCGCTGGTTTCTCCAACTTATCCAATAGCCAGCGTCCCCACACAGCAAAAGGATAGGCATCACTAAAAGTTGCCCAAACCTGTTGGGGAAAACTCGCTGCTACTTTTTCAGATAATTTAGCAACTAACGCCGACTTTCCATAACCACCCGTAGCCGTGATACCAATTAGACGCAGATTAGCTGAATGTAACCATTGCTGCATTTGGGCAAGTTCATGATTCCGTCCTTGCCAATAGCTAGTTTCTGGACGTAGTGAGTTAATAATCGGACTGTTAGCATTTGAATTTATCCGTTGCTCTACGGACGACTCCAGTCAAGCCGGTGGCGGATTGCCATAGTAGTTATTAGTTGTACTATTGCCAAATTGATTAGTATTGTTCTCACCCGTTTTAGTTTGATAATTCTGTCCACCATAGTTGTACTGATTCTGGCTGCTGTTATCTTCCAGGCGATGAATATTGATTTCATCAGCAATTTTTTGGACATCAGTGGCAAAGTTACCGTCAGCGTTCATTACATCCAAAAGATAAACCGCTACTCGCTGTAACGCTTCTTGATTACCTTGTTCAACATCAGCTAAAGCATGATTAGCGCCAGGGTTATTACTGAGTTTTCTCCGAATTGTCTGATACAATTCGTCAATCTTCTTCAGTCCCGCCTCAGTAAACTTCTCGCCTAACTTACCTACACTCGACTCAAAGAACTTGCTAAAGGCAACATTTGCGATCGCTTGCGCCGCTGTTAAAGTAATAAGGCCAACCATATCTGGTAAATCCTCAGACAATAGCTATATTTTATATTTCGTTCCACGTTTGATTACAGTTTTAAGTATCTAAATTCCCCAAATTTTTTAACACAAACGATAAAGACAAGGGGAATAACTACAGACTATTGCCCAAACTCCTTATCTCTACGTACCAGCATTTGATAAATTAGTACATAATCTGAAACAATAACAGTTAATACAAAGAGGGGATTACATTGAGTCAAAATCCAGATGCCATAGCCCCCCACGGTGGACAGTTAGTTAACCGGATCGCTACACCAGAACAAAGAGCAGAGTTTCTCTCAAAAGCTGACTTTTTGCCGCGAGTGCAACTTGACGATCGCGCCGTTTCTGATCTAGAAATGATTGCGATCGGTGCTTTTAGTCCACTGACGGGTTTTATGAACCAGGAAGACTACGATCGCACTGTTACAGAAATGCGACTAGCTAACGGTCTTGTGTGGTCAATCCCGATTACACTATCGGTAAGCGAAGAAGTAGCTTCCCCGTTGCAATCAGGCGGCTTAATCCGTCTGGATAACTCCAGAGGTGAATTTATTGGGGTTTTGCAACTCACGCAAAAATATCACTACGACAAAACCCGCGAAGCAATAAAGGTCTACCGCACTGATGATGCAAATCATCCAGGTGTACAGGTACTCTATAACCAAGGTAATGTAAATCTGGCGGGTGATATTTGGCTATTGCAACGCGAACCTCATCCCCAGTTTCCCACCTACCAAATTGATCCAGCTGCCTCACGGCAACTATTTAAAGACAAGGGTTGGAAAACCATCGTTGGCTTTCAAACTCGCAACCCCATCCACCGCGCCCATGAATATATTCAAAAGTGCGCTTTAGAAATCGTTGATGGTCTATTTTTGCACCCATTAGTTGGGGTGACGAAAGAAGATGATATTGCCGCTGACGTGCGGATGCGTTGCTATGAAATTTTGCTGGAACACTACTACCCCTTAGACCGGGTAACTTTGGCAATAAATCCAGCCGCAATGCGCTATGCTGGGCCTCGTGAGGCAATATTTCATGCTTTAGTCCGTAAAAACTACGGCTGTACTCACTTTATCGTCGGACGGGATCATGCTGGCGTCGGTGATTATTACGGCACTTACGATGCTCAGTATATTTTTGAAGAATTTGCGCCAAGTGAATTGGGCATTGTGCCGATGAAATTTGAACACGCTTTCTATTGCCTGCGTACTAAGCAGATGGCAACATCTAAAACCAGTCCTAGCAGGCCAGAGGAACGCATTCATCTATCGGGAACAAAAGTTCGGGAAATGCTGCGGCGCGGTGAGTTACCTCCACCAGAATTTTCCCGTCCTGAGGTGGCGGCAGAATTAGCGCGGGCAATGCGGATACAAGTACCAGCTTAGGGTTGATAGTCAATAGATAAACACTATCCACTGTAACTTTACACTACAGAGTCCAGCCCTGTAAGCTGCTAACTGATAGCTGAGGGCTGATAGCTAATTATGAAACGGCGCACGTTTTTACAGAAAATTGGCTCAATACTCGCGGTATTGGGAGTAACTGAAACTGAGTGGTTGTCTTTGGGAAATCGCTATTATCAGGCTTTGGCACAACCCAGTCCGCGCAAGTTGGCATTATTAATAGGTATTAACCAATACCCAAAAATTCCAGCCCTCAGTGGTTGTCTGACGGATGTAGAACTACAAAGAGAACTTTTGATTCATCGCTTTGGCTTCCAAGGGTCAGATATCTTAACCTTAACTGAGGAACAAGCTAGCAGGGAATTCATTGAGGCGGCTTTTTGGGATCACCTGGGCAAACAAGCTAAACCCGGTGATCTGGTTATCTTCCACTTTAGCGGCTATGGCAGCCGTGTCAAATTGGAAACATCGCCAGATACAATCCAAAATGCTCTGGTGCCAGCTAATGTGAGTTGTGAACCACAAAACGATAAAATAGTCAAGTATATATTAGAAGAAACTCTACTGCTATTATTGCGATCGCTCCCTACAGACCGAGTAACAGCAGTATTGGATACTAGCTATTATGCTCCTAGCACAGTCTTAGGATTAAAAAGTCGCGCCCTTCAAGAGTCAGTAGGGGCAAAGCTAGCAGCAGAGGAACTTGACTTTCTCAAACAACTTAAAACTCAAAATTTACCCAGCACTCCTGTTGTCTTAGCGGCTACCTCAAATCCAAAGCAGTCGGCGAGAGAAGGACTCTTTTCTGGTTTTAGTGCTGGGTTATTTACCTACGCCTTAACGCAATATTTGTGGGAATTCACCCCAGCTACCACAATTCAAGTCGCCTTCTCTCATCTGGAAAATTCTCTATACAAATTGGGTAGTAAACAGCAAGCAGCGTTATTAAGTAGTGAGAAAAATCAACATGTAACGTCTTTACTATCAGCGGATGTAGAAAGCCTCTCTCCTAAGAAGAGAGAGGCTTTGAATTCTTCCTCAACCCTACAAGAGAAGGGGGCTGGGGTGTTAGGTTTTCCAGATGATCTGAAAAATCAGCTATTGCCAGACGGGATTATTGGTGCCCAAGGCGCGGTAAGTGCTGTTGAAGAAGACGGCAAAACCGTGCATCTGTGGTTGGCAGGATTACCTTCACAAGTGCTGCTATACTACGGAGTGAATTCTCGACTGACCTTAGCAACTGGAGAAGAGTTAATATTGCGATCGCGGACTGGGTTAACAGCAAAAGCGCAAATTTCCAAAATTGATAATACAACTCCTCTACAAGTAGGGCAACTCGTCCAAGAAGCAGTCCGGGTTTTACCCCGGAATATTAATTTAACCATAGCTTTGGATACTGGACTGGAAAGAATTGAGCGGGTAGACGCCACAAGTGCATTTGCCGCATTTTCTCGTGTGTCCACGGTAGTAGCAGGAGAAAAACCAGCTGATTATTTATTTGCCAAGCTACGGGAAATTTCTAGTCGTTATGGTTTATTTTCTCTTGGTGGCGAGCTAATTCCTAATACCACGGGGGAAGTAGGAGAAGCAGTAAAATTAACAGTGCAAAGGTTAGCGCCAAAATTATCAACCTTGCTAGCAGCCAAGTTATGGCGACTCACAGAAAATCAAGGTTCTTCCTGCTTGGCTCTCAAGGCAACCTTAGAAATAATTAGTGACATATCGCCTCGCGTCGTCATGCAGTGCGAAACAGTACGAACTTTCAAAACTGAAACTTCGATTAAAAAATCAGTACAGACGCGATTAATCGCGTCTCTCCCTCCGATTGTGCCTATCGGTAGTCGAATGCAATATCGGGTGGAAAACCAGAGCGATCGCCCAGTCTATTTAATCTTGCTGGGATTAAATAATAATCATACAGCAATTGCCTTTTACCCTTGGGAAACTCCCCAAGAACCAAACACTGCGGACACCGAACCCCTCCTCAAACAAGTCGTCATCGCCCCAAGTGAAACCCTCACCCTACCCCAAAGTAATACTACTTCTGAATGGGTAATTCCAGGGCCAGCTTTCTTTTATGAACAACAACTGATTGTTAGTACTGCCCCCTTTAGCGAAACTCTCGCCGCCTTGAACACTGCTAAGTATTCCACAGCCGAACAAGGGCCGATTGCCCCATTGTTGAATCCCTTAGAGGTTGCACAAGCCTTGCTACAAGACTTGCATAACGCCAGCGCCCTGAAAACGGAGATCAACGGCACAGCAGCCGACTCATATATCTTGGATGTGAATAATTGGGCAAGTCTTAGCTTTGGTTTTCAAGTAGTGTAAACACGGAATTCAGTCTTTTAGTTGTGTATATAACTATAGATTCTGTGTTAACACTTAAGAAAGTTTCATGAAAATCAAGAATCAGATAGGATAAGTATGAATTATAAATCATAAAATATCTCAATTAAATTCAGTCGTTAGCAGGAGGAGACTCAGCACAATATTTTTTATACTAGTAAATGAACCTGATAAACAACCTGCAAACAGCGTATGCCTCTTCACAAACTTGAACATTTTGACCCAAACTATCGAGAAACTTTTGGTGGAGACGACTTTAAAGCGCTGGAGCTTTATACTGAGGGAGGAGAAAAAGTTGGCTCAGTAGCTGATGTTTTAGTTGATAACGATGGTCGTTTTCGCTATTTAATTATTGATACAAGCTTAAATTTTGTTAGTAAGAAAATATTACTACCAATTGGTCTTTCCCGGATCGATTATTCTACAAAACGTGTTTATGTTGATGGGTTAAGCAAGCAACAAGTAGAAAATTTACCTGACCACAAAGAAGACGCGATCGTTGACAATGATTATGAAGAAAAGGTTCGTAGTGTATTTCGTTCTCCAATCAGCGGTGTGACTTATGATCGCGATACATATGATTACCAAAAAGAACCAGCTTTATATGGGTTGAATGAGCAAAATCATCAAACTTTTAGACTCTATGAAGAAAGATTAATTGCTAACAAACAGCGCATTAAAACTGGAGAAGTAACGGTTGGTAAACACATTGAAACAGAAACTGCAAGCGTTACAGTACCTATTCAAAAAGAGCGAGTTTTGATTGAGCGAGTTGTGCCAACAGAAGCAGGAAAAGTTGTAGATCCCAATGAACTTAAGTTCCAAGAAGGGGAAGTAGCACGAATAGAAGTGTACGAAGAAACGCCTGAGATACGTAAAGAAGCGTTTGTGCGTGAAGAAGTCCGAGTTAAGAAAGTAGTAGAACAGGATACTGTGGAAGTAAAAGGCACTATTCGTCGAGAAGAGTTAGATGTTGATACTGTTGGTAATTTAAATTTGCAAGAAAATGAGACCATTACAGATGAAGCTGTTTAAGTAGCTGGTCAATAAATTTGTTTGGTAGATTTATCTAAAATAATCATGCAGGCAGAGTTAATTTTTATCTTTCTATGCCTGTGTTTTTTTATTCAACAACAAGATTCCCGGCTTCTCTAAGAAGTCGGGAATTTCAGGCTTTAAAAAATTTACATCTTGATAAACCGCGTAGAGATGCGAAATTTTCCAGTGAGCATCTTAATATATCCGGCGACTTTCATGCACCAAGGCTAGACATATTTTTACAAAGTGAGATTCTCCCAATTTCACGTCTCTAGTTAGCCATATTGTTTTATATGCCATAGGATCAAAATATCTATAACTTTTGATTATTTAAGTTTGAAAATAATTCATTCGCCAGATGGAGGTAAAAAACTCAATAAATATCTATTTTTGTTATTGAGAGATGACAATAAAATTTTTCGGGTTAAATATAATGGTTCTCTACAAACTAGAAGATTTTGAGCCTAACTACCGGGATACCCTTGAAGGTCAAGACATTAAGGGGCTTGGGGTTTATACACAAGGAAATGATGAAAAAATTGGTACTGTCAACGATGTTTTAGTTGATGAAGAAGGTCATTTTCGCTATTTAGTTGTTGACTTAGGCTTCTGGATTTTTGGTAAAAAAGTATTACTACCGATTGGTCGTGCCCGTATCGACTACAATGTTGACCGTGTATACACAATTAACTTGACTAGAGAGCAAGCAGAAGATTTACCTGAGTTCAATGAACGCCAAACCCTTGATTACGACTATGAAGAACGGGTGCGTGGGGTATATCGCAAACCCACAGACTATACCCTTCCTGTAGAAGCAGCAGCTATAGACCCTTTAACACCTGTAGATCCTTTAGCACCATTGCATGCAACGCCTATTTACACCCCTGATAGCTACACTTACGAAAATGAGCCTTCTTTATACGGGTTAAATGAGCAAGATAATCAAACTCTGAAATTATATGAAGAACGGTTGATTGCCAGTAAACGACGCCAAAAAACTGGAGAAGTATCGATTGGCAAGCGTGTTGAGACTGATACTGCAAGAGTTTCAGTGCCAGTAGAAAGAGAACGAGTTGTGATTGAGCGTGTAACTCCAGCAGATGCAGGTACTGCTGCTTCTGGGCGCGGAGCAGACTTCCGTGAAGGCGAAGTTACTCGCATAGAACTTCACGAAGAAACTCCTGATGTTCGCAAAGAAGCATTTTTGCGTGAAGAAGTCAGAGTTAGTAAAGTGGTAGATCAAGAGACAGTTGAAACTCAAGAAACCGTGCGTCGTGAAGAGTTAGATGTGAATTCTGGTAATCTTCCGATTGAAGAACGCTAATCAACATATAGGACTCCTATCTGATTCCTGAACAATATTTCAAATGAAACCCTGAAAAAACGGGCTTTTCAATCTTAGTATGTTTTCAAAAATCAATTCGGAGTCTTATAGTTATTAGCTAAGAACTAATAACTAATTTGGCAGAGTACGGGTGGGGCTGTTTAATTAGCTTTGCCTGTGCTTTTAAAAATTCAAAATGAACAATACATTTAATGTATAGGAGTCATATTTGATTTTTGAAATATACGTAGGGGAGGCAGTGCAGTCTTCTCCTAAGAGGAGACGCTGTTCGCGTTCGCTTAGAGCGAGTCATTTCTCAAGGGGAGACGCTTTGGGCGAACGAGCGTCTGAGGTTTCCCCAAACGAAGCAACTGGCGTTGTGTTAGACGAAAGTACGGCATCGTCCAAAGGCTTTGGTGCGTTACGGACTTCGGACTAACGTAACGCCAGTTGCCACAACGGCTAGCGAAGCGGTAGCGAGTCGTCGAGCGTCGGGAACCTCTGCAACGCAGTGGCTCCTCTATATATACATTAAATTTTTTTACGCAATCAAATCAGATTACTATAGCTAATTAGAAAGCAGTTCAGAAATTTTGCATGCATATGAATAGCCAACCGATGACAAAAAACATTGGACAGGCAAATACGAAGACTCGCACTACCACCTCACTGGCAGATTTGAAACAGAAGGTGAAGGATTTTGTTGTCATTGATAGGCAAGGTCAGCTAGTAGGAGTAGTTCATGATTTAATTGTTGATGCTAATCGTCGGCTAAACTTAGTTATATCTAACAAGACAAATCAAGAAACTGTAGAATATGGTCAGCAGTTAGCTGATAAACATCCTTCTTTATTCCGATTGCAGAGCCAGAGAATAAAACAAATCCACAAGCCGACTAAATCTGTTTTCATAGACTTAAACAAATCAGAAATTGACTATATGCCTGAATATTTAGAAACAGAAACACCAGGCGATCGCACACTATCAGAAAACTCAACTGAGCAACTAGCCAATAATCAAATTACAGATAGTCCAGTTGAGCCAGAAAATTTACAACAGGTTACCGAAGAACAGATTATTCGTCTAATAGAAGAACGACTATTTGTTGAAAGCAGTAAGCGTAAAGTTGGTGAGGTGATTGTTCGCAAAGTAATCGAAACCCGGATGGTACAAGTTCCTGTCCGGCGTGAAAAGCTGATTGTTGAACAAATTAGCCCAGAACACAAACAACTCGCAGAAATTGATTTAGGACAAGAGGAAATTTCTGGCATTGAATTGACTGAAGTAGAAAGACTTGAAGTTACACGTTTTGACAGCGGTTTAACGGTAAGCGGCGAATTTAGCTCGCCTAAAATTGCTAGTTTATTATTGAATGCGATCGCACTAGAACAAAATCACGGATGTAAGCAGGTGCGAGTGACGATTGCTCTTGAAGATGAGTCACACCAGAAAAAATACCAGGAGTGGTTTGACCGCTGTTCTAAAGGTCAATCACTAAAGCCGGAAAAATAAATTAGTTTTTAGAAGATAAATTAGTAGGGTGGGCATTGCCCACCCTACTTTTTTGCTGAGAAAAGTATAAAAAGTTGAAGTTTCTGTTCCCTGGTGGGTAAGTGGAATGTCTTCAAAGCAACTTAATTTACAATACTAAGCAGTTGCCGTTCTTTTGGCTACTTGCAATGAAATTTCGACTAAAGAGACTTTTACCGAAGAAACGACAGCCTCTGATCCCACCTATTCAGATTCAAGTTCAAGATGGAAAATTTGAAATTATGGGTATGGGTGCATGGTATTCCTACTTGCGCGATCCTTATCATCTGCTGCTAACGATTCCCTGGACTGCCTTTCTGATCCTGATTTGTACTTTCTATGTAACTATTAATGCTCTATTTACCTTAGCTTACTTGATAGGAGGAGATTGTATTGCCAACGCCCGACCTGGCTCTTTTTTAGATGTCTTTTTCTTTAGCGTCCAAACCCTAGCATCTATCGGCTATGGGGCAATGTATCCTAAAACAACTTACGCCAACATTATTGTCACGATTGAAGCAATGATCGGTTTGGTGGGAATTGCTGTGATGACGGGACTAGCGTTTGCTCGGTTCTCCCGACCCACAGCTCGTGTGCTCTTTAGCCGTGTAGCAGTGATTACATCTCATGATAAAATGCCGACTCTCATATTTCGCAGTGCTAATAAGCGTCGCAATATGATTCTGGAGGCACAGATGCGAGTCTACTTAATGCGTGACGAAGTGACTCTAGAAGGGCAGTTCATGCGTCGGATCTACGATCTTAAACTGCTAAGAAACCAAACACCTAGCTTTACGTTAAGCTGGTCAGTGATGCATGTCATTGATGAGTTTAGTCCTCTGTATGGGATGACAGCAGAATCCTTAACCCAGACAAATACTATGCTAATCATCTCTTTGAGTGGCATTGATGAAACGGTTGCACAAGTCGTTCATGCCCGTCATAGTTATGGTGCTAATGAGATTTTATGGAACAATCAATTTGTCGATATCTTCCACCACACACCCGATGGAAATCGCTACATTGATTACAACCGCTTCCACGATGTTTTCCCTTTAGATTAAAGGGGTTAAATTCCTGAAATTTACTCGGAAGTCTGATTGAGTGGTGGTTGTGAGGGTTTAACGACAACCCGACCATTTTCAACTACAGTGCAATTTTTAACCATGCTCTTGCTATGATTAACTGGCACATCCTGGCACTGGTTTTGGTGGGAGATATTTTGCTCTTGTTGTTGATTGAGGACGACAACACAACAGGCGCAGGAGGGGAAAGACATATAAAATATTTTGATCTCTATATCTATTATCGCCCTACTAATGCTGTTTGGCTGAAAAATTTGCTCCCTATGTGTTTATGATAATTCAGGATAATAAGTAGGGGCACACAGCTAGCTATGCAAGCCTGTCAACTTCAGCTAAAACCGCTTTAAAACCTCGTTTCCAGTCAGAGCGGTGAAAATCTGCTCCTCATTGGGCTGCTGCCGCGAGTAAAGGAGGCTCCGCTTCAATCAAGGACACTCCCAGTCAAAAACTGGTAACGAGGTAACGAGGTAATGTCTCAAAGCATTTTTACACCAATGACAGCTATGCGTCTTTAGCATCCCAAAATTTAGTTCAGTGCCGATTATTGCCTATGTGCGAAACTATGGATGTAATACTTGCTTTATTGTACTTGTAGCCTGTTTGATATATCTAAACCAAGTAAACAGGAAAGCGGTTATACATCCCGCTTCGCTTTCCTCCCTGCCCAAACTTGTTTGACAGGGTTAGACAGTGGGTTTTTCTAATGAAAAAATTTTTGAGATACCTGGGTTTAGGTTTGCTATCTACGTTTTTGACTGCTACTCCCGGATTAGGAGCTGAACGCATTAGCTTTTATTACCCTCCCTTTGGCGAATTCTACTTATCTGTGGACTCACTAGAAACCTTTGCTAAAGAAGGCAAAATCGATGAAGACTTTTCATTTTATGCTAATCGTGCTACTCCTCAACAACTCGCTCAACTGCGGGATCTGCTCCAGCAACGCTTCAATGTCACTCCTACACTAGTATCTCAAGTTACCTACTCACCTATAGGCGAGGAGGTGGTACAACAACTGGGAAAATTACTCCTCACTGAGTCTCGAAAGAATGGCTTCTATGCCATACGTGCCTCTTTAATTTTGGCTGCTGCTGATCAAAAGGGTTTAACAGTTGTGAATTTGCTGCGGAAATTTCCTAGCAATACTATCCGGGTAAATTTTACAGAGGGGTTAAGGATAGTCGATGACTTGTCACAATTGATCAAAAAAAAGGATGAAGTTTTTGCCTCTCTTCAAAAAGAAGCGATCGCTCAAGCAGCCAATTCAACAGTTGACTTCTCACAACAGCCAGATTTGCGATCGCCAGGAAAATTCCGCTGGCAGAAAAAAAGTCTAGAGCTAAATGACATTTCTCGCTCACGCCGTCTACCTGTGGATATCTATTTACCTGAAGCAGGTTCACAAAGCCAAGGAGAAGTGTCCTTTCCCCTCGTTATTATTTCTCACGGTGTTGCTTCAGACCGCTCTACCTTTGTCTACCTGGCTGAACATCTAGTATCCTATGGTTTTGCCGTTGCTGTACTGGAACACCCTGGTAGTAATGCCGAACGCTTTCAGCTATACTTTGCAGGTTTGGCAGGGCCGCCAGACGCAGCAGAATTTATTAACCGACCTTTGGATATCAAGTATCTACTCAATGAACTCCAGCGTCTAGACAAATCCGATCCTACCCTCCAAGGGAAACTCAATTTTCAGCAAATTGGGGCGATCGGTCAGTCACTTGGAGGTTATACTGTTTTGACTTTAGCAGGAGCAAAGATTAACTTTAACCAACTTAGGCAAGACTGTAAACCTAATAATTCATCCTTTAATTTGTCGCTCTTTTTACAGTGCCAAGCAACTAAGTTACCCCCAAGGAATTACGAACTCAAAGATGATCGCATCAAAGCCATCATGGCGATTAATCCGATTGACAGCTCAATTTTGGGTGAGGGTAGTGTAAGTCAAATTAAAATTCCGGTAATGCTGGTCGCGGGTAGTCAAGATATTTTCGCTCCACCCGTATTTGAGCAAATTCGCCCCTTTACCTGGCTTTCTGACTCCAATAAGTATCTAGCTTTGATTGAAAACGCTACCCACTTTTCGGCGATCGGCGAACTTACTTCTCAAAATGATGTCTTACCTGTGCCACCTGCCTTGCTGGGCCCTGATCGGGCTGCTGTTTATTCCTATCTCAAAGCCCTGAGTGTAGCTTTTATGGAAACCCATCTCCTCAATCGCCCTGAATACCGACCCTATTTGCAGCCATCTTACGCCACATTTATCAGTAAAGAGCCGCTTAATCTCAGTATTTTACAGTCGTTGTCGGCAGATCAATTTAATCAAATTTGGAATGGCTCAACTCCCCAGTCAGCCAAACCATCAAATCTTCAACCTACCCCTACCCATCTATGAGCAGTTAAGGTAAAGCGCTTTTTGTCAATCAGTTAAAATACTCAAAATATTTTTAACGAAAATGATAATCGTGCGTAGGGACAGGGGGAAGAGGTAAGTGATGCTTGCCTCCTCCCCCGGCTTTTGATCATCATTATTTTTAGATTTGGCAACTTAAATAGGACTTACGCAAAAAGGTAGTGAAAGCCTTGATTTACCGTAAGTGCAATTTATGTAGACGTAAAGCGGCTTCCCGCAGGGTATTGCACTTACATTTCGTACTTGATGCGTAAGTCCTATTAAATAGGGTATAAAAAAGTATGTAAAAAGTTAAGTTCACTTCTTAGGTAAATTCAACTATCAAATGAGGTAATGAAAAGTTTGGTTTACCACCATGCCCAAGCGACCAAAACAAAACTCTGACCACACACAACGGGAAAACTTAACTGTAAAGCAGTTTGTGAACTTTTGTAAACAAAGGGTGTCTTCTGCGAAAAACTTCTGAGCCGAATTGATAACTCAATAGACACTCCACTGTCCAATTATCAAGCAGGATTTCTTTATGAACTTTTGTCAAGAATTAGCTAGCTCTGTATAAAACTTGTGCACCCTACTTAGACTAAGCAGGTACTACCTGGATGAACTTCAATAGTAAACAAGTAATGATTGTAGGTAAAAGTTCAACATGAAAAAAGTGTTTGCATTAATTGAAGAAGAATCAGCTAAATTTGCTCAATTCCCCTTATTTGAGTTTTTAGAAAATCAAAGCATTGATCCTATACAAAGATTATTTTTTGCTCCTTACTTTGCACTTTTTGTAATGGGATATGGAGATTTCAACAAGTTTGTTTGGTTAGAAGAACCAACAGTTAACCCAATTCAAGATATTGTTAACAAACAAATCTGTGAAGAAGAGAATCATTGGATATGGTTTTTACAAAATTTAGAAGACTTGTATTGTAACCGATTTTTAAATTTCACTGACTCTTTAAAGTTTAATTGGAGTGATCAGACAGTGATTTATAGACAAATAACTTTTCAAGTTAATCCCATTTATAAGCTAGTAGCTATTGAGTCGATAGAATCCATCTGGAATATTTTTTTATCAATAACTGCATCAGTCACTCAAGAATTAAAAATTCTTACTAATCCAGAGTATCCCTATTTTGGAAATCCTCATTTACCCGCTGAAAATGACCATAGTGTTCATTTTTATGAAACAAAAGATTTTATTGCAAGTATGCATTTAGCAGAAGATATTCGCAAGCAAGCCTGTGGATTAGTTAATAAAATTTTTGAAATGTTTACAGCCTTGGTAGATATGCTTGTTAATTTTGCTGAAAAATATAAGATTAAACAATTATTAACTCGGAGTTTCGGTGGCTCTGACTCCACTCAGTTACCCTGCTCTAAGCAAACTACATTCGGAGTTTAAATCCCCCGTAGTCGCCACAACTATTGGAACCCCCGCAAGGCGCTGCTCTTTTGATCTAACTTTCTTCTCTACGTTCGCGCAGCGTGTCGCAGACAGACGCTCTTGCTAGCTTGCTTCGACCTAAGAGTACAATGCATGAATTTTGAATTTGGAATTGTTAAAGTGGTTTTTAATGGCGTGGAATAGTGCAAAGAGCCTACAAATCTGTTAGCAACCTTGCTTTTCTTAGAATAAATGTCAGTACGGTTTCTTTTTTGGAAATGATATCAGCTGTAACTTCCATCCCTGCTTGAATGGGATAGGATTTATCGCCCCTTTTTAAATAAAGTCTCTCTGCCTGAATTGTTACCTCATAGTAAGGCGCAATTGGAACGTTGCTGTTACTTTGAGATGTAATGACGTCGGCACTAATATTTCTGACAGCACCTTTGAGAGTGCCATACTCTGGGTACGGATAGGCAGGAAGTCGCATTTGTACTTCCCCCTCTGGACATTTTGTGACTTGTGCAACTTTACACTCCTTCACTTTGCTAATATCATCACGGGCAACACGGGCTTTGATGACCAGAGGGGCATTGTTGGGAGCAATTTGAGCGATCGCATCCCCAAGACGGACTACTTGCCCAGTATTTCTTAATTCTAGTTTGAGAATAGTACCCGCCTCTGAGGTCCGAATTACAGTTTTTTGCAGTTCCGTAAAGACTTGTCTAAGTTCTTGTTGAGCGTTGCTAATTTGATTTTGGATTTCAACTTGACGCCTGATGATTTCCTCTTTCTCTTTGTTCAACTGAGCGAGGGTAGATTCACCTTTTGTCGATTCTTGGGCAATGCGTTCCTGTGCGATCGCCACATTAGCATCACTGGGATTCAGTCCAGCTTTAGCGTGTTCGAGTCTAGCAATAGCAGCTTTAAAAGCTTGTTCTTTTTCTTTAATTTGGAGAGTGGTGACTGCTCCTGTATTTCCCAACCCCTCATATCGCTTCAGTTCCTCTTTAGCGAATTCAACACCAGCTTCTATTTCTCGTACGTCTGCATCAGTAGTGATTTGCCTATCTTTATAGTCTCTTTTGTTGCGACTGAAGTCTGCTTTGGCTGATGCGATCGCCTGTTGCATTGCATTGGACTCAGCAGTCATTTGATTTTCTAGCGCTTTGAGTTGTGCATCGATTTGCGCTCGTTGTAACTGATTCTGTTGGATATTTCCGAGTATTTGGTTTTTTTTACTTTGCAATTGGGAGTTATCGATCAGTGCGATCGTATCTCCCTTTTTCACAATCTGATTTTCTTTCACCTTGATGTTTATAACTGTTCCCTCGGCTGCTGCTTGCACTAACCGTATTTCTCCAGTTGGGCGGACGGTAGCATCGGCTTTCACTATGATGTTGTATTTAATAACACTAGCAAGACCGAAGGCAGCACTAATACTTCCAATTAAAAATATCCCTCCCAACCTTGTCCATATGCTGATTGGCGGAAGATATTCGTCGTTTTCGACTAGGCGGATAAAGTCTGGTTGGGGGTCAATGAGCATGAACGTTAAAAAACATTTTGGTTATGTAAATAATTTAGCAAAAAAACCTACCTAGCGTTAGTGTGACGACCAAGATTTAGGGATATCGAAAAAATAAAAGCTCTCTTGCGTTTAAATAATATTTTTAGCAAAACTCTTATAATCTTGACGTTTTCGCCTTCCAGGGCTAAAGCGACAGCTTTTGCTTTTATTACTGATAACTGCGTTGCCTGTATGTATTTTAGTATGTAAATACAAGGTTTATATACAGCTAATTTAAATAACAATTGGCGTATTTTAGTACGAATACTAAATCTTTATAATTTTCATCTAAAATTTTATCCTTTCTTTATTTTTTTACAAACAATTTGTATGATGGATAAAGGTTTTTCCCATCAATCAATAATTAAGCAAACTTAAGCGTTGTTATATTAAAAGAAATTATATGCATTCAAGTTATGTTTGTATATATTAAGTAAATAATCAGAATTTTTACGTAAAAATACTCCTTTAAAATGTGGAATCCCAGTTTTGAGTCTTATCAATCAATTTAAGTATAAATTGTATAAAAACATAGTCTATTTTTGTTAACTATATCTTTATTTATAGGGTTCTGCGTTATTTCTTCAGTATTAATACGCAATAAGCTTAGATTATATACTTTTTGATAAAATTCAGCTTTTAGATTGCCATCTTAATATCAACATATATATTGACATCTGCAATTTTTTGAGATGTCAGAACTTATTTTTAATTTAATTTGTATAAAGAATAACTATGTATTATCCTTGCTAAGGAGTGTAATATATATTTTTTCAAAAATTAGTTGCTTGACCTTTTGAGCAAGAGTCGTATAATACATTTAGCGACACAAAAAAAGTAGCTAAATATACTCTTTAACGTTTATATTTATTACTTGGAAGTGACGTAAATTTAACCCCAACAATCAAGCGAGATTCGAGATTATGGAAAGCACATTGTTCACTACCTTATCCGCCAACGAAGAAGCAAATTTCTCTGGTGGCAACCCACCGAAGAAGAAGACCCCAGCGAAGAAGAAGTATTACTTAATAGGAATAGGTTTTATAGGTAATGGCGGAGCTGGCGGAACTGGCGGAGCTGGCGGAACTGGCGGAGCTGGCGGACCTGGCGCCGTAAATTCTGGAACTGGCACTCTTACTATTAGTGGCGGCACCGTTAATGGTGGAGATGGTGGAAATGGTGGAACTGGTGGAGTTGGTGGAGTTGGTGGAACTGGCGTTTCAATCACAAACCCTACCGTTAAAATCTAAAATAGGGTAATGGCAAACTTATGAGGTTTAGTAGAAGGGAAAGAATAAGCGTAAAGACACGATTAATCGCATCTTTACTGGGATAAAGCGTCTTAAATAAACTACCCTTTTAGACTAGGTTAATTTACTTTTGCGCCTATCTTAATTGCTAATCGACTTAACTGTGTCAAACTATTAACCGTTTGTTTGTTTATGGTAAGTTATTTTAGCATATGTTTATTCCTAACCTACATACTTTTCTTCAACAAACTTAATTAAAGTCTATCAACGGTTGCTAATAGGCAACTGTTGATAAACTTAAGTTGTGCTTTTCCCTAAAAATACTGCTCACCTTGAGTAGTATTTTTAGGGAAGCAAGCCCTGCTATTTGAGAAATCAGCCAGATTCATCACAACTTAGTAATAGTAATTTGTGAACGATTAACGAAAGCTCTTTTTACAAAACTTACTCCAAAGGAATAAGCAAGTATATCTATTTATTTGGAGTAAGTGAGGTAAACATACTAAAATTCCCGATTTTTCTCTATTGCTGTTGAGGTACAAAATATAGCAATTTTGGTACGTACTACCTCTCGTTATCTTAACTGAAAGCAGCTTTGTAAAAAGTTCAAAAATAATTCAGCAACTTAGGTTAAGTTATGAAAAGCACTCAAACATCCTTAATCTTTACGTCATTAATGGAAACCGAAGAAGCAAGCCTATGTGGTGGTGGTGGTGGCAGTGCCATTATCATTATTAAAGGTATTGTAAAGACAGGATCACGTGGGCGAAATGGAGCACCAGGGAAACCAGGGAAACCAGGGAAACCAGGGATAAATGTATTATATAAACCTGCAACTGTAAAAACTGTAAAAACTGTACAGAAACCCCAAGCAATTAAAACTACAGCAGTTGTTGAGCTAGTAGGATTGAAAAGTCTATTCTCCCTACTAGAAGATATATCGGAATGGTAATCTAATTGGCATTCATGTTTCCAGAGTGATTCACTTTTAGTAAAGATTTCATATCTGCTTTCATGAAACTTAAATGAATGCTCATTAGCTTAGTACAATTAAACTGTTGGTCAAATTTTTAATGATGCAGGGACGAAACCCTGCTATTTTTTTTGGGTTTTATCACAATATTATTAGGTATTAAAGTCTGAAATGAAATACCAAGTTGTTACACAACATAGCGAAGAAGATTGTGGAGCTGCTTGTCTTGCTTCCATTGCCAAACATTATCGGCGTAACTTTACACTAAATCGCATCCGAGAAGCAGTAGGTACCGGGCAATTAGGAACAACATTGTTGGGATTGAGGCGGGGAGCTGAGACACTTGGTTTCAATGCCCGTTCGGTCAGGGCATCAAAAGAAATATTAGACCGAATGAACCAAGCACCACTGCCAGCAATCATTCACTGGAAAGGCTACCACTGGGTTGTTTTGTATGGTCAGAAAGGCAAGAAATATATAGTTGCTGACCCAGCAGCTAACATCCGTTATGTCTCTAAAAATGAATTAATAGAGGCTTGGCCGGATATGGTGATGCTTTTGCTAGAGCCAGATTCGGTTCGCTTTTATGCTCAACCGGATGAAAAAATAGGGGGTATTGGGCGCTTTCTGCGGCGTGTATTGCCTTATCGAGGCATACTATTCGAGGCTTTTCTGTGCGCCATCGTTATCGGTCTGCTTTCGTTAACTTCTCCAATCCTGCTTCAAATTCTGACAGATGATGTATTGGTTCGGGGTGATACCAAGCTTCTTGGCGCTGTGATTATTGCCGTTGTGGTAATGAATCTTGTGTCAAGTGGTTTGCAACTATTTCAATCTAATCTCATTGCTCATTTTGCCCAACGACTTGAGTTAGGGCTAGTTCTGGAATTTGCCAGGACAATCCTGCGCCTGCCTCTGACTTACTATGAATCACGTCGCAGTGGCGAGATTGTTAGCAGATTGCAAGATATTGAACAAATTAATCAGCTAATTATCCAAGTAGTTGTCGGTCTGCCTAGCCAATTTTTTATTTCAGTGGTTTCTTTAGGTTTCATGCTGTTCTATAGCTGGAAGCTTACCTTAGTGGGCTTCGTTATTGCTATTGTCATGAGTTCATCTACGGTTGTTTTCTTGCCTACACTTCAACAGAAAGTCAGAAGTATACTAGTTTTAGACGCGGAAAACCAAGGTGTTCTCGTTGAAAGCTTTAAAGGCGCACTAACAATTAAAACTACTACCGCCGGTCCGCAATTTTGGGAAGAATTCCAGAATCGATTTGGTCGGTTAGCAAATCAAACATTCCGTACAATTCAGATTGGAATTATTAACAATATCTTTTCTGGGTTAGTTTATGGTATAGGCAGCGTTAGTTTGATTGGTTTCGGCAGCATTTTAGTTATTAATAAAGAACTCAGCATTGGTCAACTCCTGGCATTTAATGGGATGAATGGGAATTTTTTAGGATTCATCGGGACTGTGATCGGATTTATAGATGAATTCATGCGTGCCAAAACTGCCACGGAACGCTTAACAGAAGTTATCGATGCCACACCTGAAACTAAAGGCGATGCTAACAAACCCTTTGCTAAAATTCCTAGCAATGCTGATATTATTTGTACAAATCTAAACTTTCATTACCCCGGTAGGTTAGAGTTATTGGAAGATTTCTCTCTAACTATTCCTGGCGGTAAAGTTGTTGCCCTAATTGGTACATCTGGTTGTGGTAAAAGTTCTTTTGCTAAACTGATAGCCGGATTATATACACCTATTTCTGGCAACATTCGCATTGGGATTTATAATCTGCAAGACCTAGCCCTCGATTGTTTGCGGCAACAAGTTGCTCTCGTTCCTCAAGATGCTCATTTTTGGAGTCGCTCAATTATTGAAAATTTCCGGTTAGGTTCTCCTCACGTCACCTTTGAGCAAATTGTCAACGCTTGCCAAATTGCAGAGGCAGACGATTTTATTAGTAACCTACCTGAAAAATATCAAACTGTATTAGGTGAATTTGGGTCAAATATTTCTGGTGGACAACGCCAAAGACTGGCTTTAGCAAGAGCTATCCTCAACGATCCACCAGTCCTGATTTTAGATGAATCAACTGCTGGACTCGATCCAGTTAGTGAAGCCCAAGTTTTAGATCAACTGTTGTTCCACCGCAAAGGCAAAACCACGATCCTGATTAGCCACCGTCCTAGAGTAATCACCCGTGCTGATTGGATTGTCCTACTAAATCAAGGCAAGTTACAAATTCAGGGGACAGTAGAAGATTTGCGTGCCCAACCAGGAAACCATTTAGACTTTTTAACCCCTTAATTAGCCATAGTTTTAACTAGAGCAATCTTATTTGATTTGTGAAGATTGAAGCCTTAGATCCCCAACTTCTTAGAGAAGTCGGGGATCTTGTTGTTCATGAATGATTTAAATATCGTAAGTGATTTACCAAACTTGATACAGCAGATTGCAACTTCTCTTCTTAGGCTACGCCAAGGTGAGGTACAGATGATCTCAAGGGCACAGCACTGCTCATGCATGTCAACTTAAGGTGAAAGCCTTCCTAGAACAAGCTTTTAGAGATTGTCTAGTGTCTTGTTAAGAGTCTCTGACTGGGAATGCCTAATGTGAGGCTCCGGCTCCGCCTCAAGACTAGCGGCAGAGCCGCAATTGAAGAGCATTTCCAGCCTCTGGCTGGAAACGAGGTATTAAATGGGTTTACGCTTAAGTTGACACCAATGAGCAGTGCTGTTGTGCCCCTACCTGTGTACTTCATTTACCTGAAAAACGCTGTATCAAAGCTAAAGCTAAACAAATTACCATTTGTCCTAAAGTTTTGGCAGATAAACATGCCGTTGTAATTTACATTAAAGACAATAATTTAACTCTTTTCTATTATTTTAAAAAAGATAAATCAAAAACCTTAATTTAGATATATATACGTATATTTACTGATAAATTTCTGCAAAATAGCTGAAAAACCTAATTGTTGCAATAATAAATTCAAATCTATATGTCTTTTTTATTTCCTAGCTATAACTTAGATATCAAAATTTCCTAAAACAGGGCTTAATTGTCAGGAAATTCAGATATTTGTACTGAGGTATTCATAAAAACTTATTTAACAAAATCTTTTCCATATATATGCTTGTGTTAACAAGTATTAAGAAATTCTGATTAAAGAATATTGCAATAACTTGATTTAATTGCTAACGTGTGTATGACAACGATGCTGATGAGCGCTCGGATCTAGGAGAAGTAAAATCTATGAGCTACACGCATTCAGCCAAGTATTTTAGGCTTTGATGAGTTAAAAACGAGAAATTTCTGCCTCGTATAGACAATTATGAGGGATTGCAGATTAACCAAGAAATATCTCGTTGCTAAAGGCTTCGTTTGGGTTTGATTTCAATTGCAATTAATTATTTGTCTTACTTTGTGCCGACAAGCGAGTAGCTCTTGATTGTGTCGGTCAGCAATAACTAAGAGTTTGGTAAGACTTAGATTTTGGAGAATAAAACCAATGGATATTCAAGGCAAAGTAGCCCTAATTACAGGGGCTTCCCGTGGTATTGGACGAGCGATCGCCCTCGAACTAGCGCAACAAGGCATCAAGCGGCTGATATTGGTAGCACGCGATCGCCAAAAGTTAGTCGAGGTAGCTAACGAAATCGAGGCGATGGGTACAGAAACTGCGATCGTGGCATTAGATTTGACGCAGACAATTGAAGTGAATATCGCTGTTGCCCAACTGTGGCGCAATTACGGACAGATTCACCTACTGGTTAATTGTGCGGGAGTCGCATACCAAAGTTCATTTTTGCAATCTAAAATGCCCCAAGTTCAAGAAGAACTCTCTGTGAACTTGTTAGGAATGTACAACCTTACTAGTCTGATAGCTCGACGCATGGCCAGCCAAAGGCAAGGAACAATCGTCAATGTATCGAGTCTGATGGGGAAAGTTGCTGCACCGACGATGGCGACTTACTCAGCTACCAAGTTTGCGATCTTAGGATTTACCCAAGCCTTGCGCCAGGAACTAGCTGAACACAATATTCGAGTGATTGCATTACTACCTTCGCTGACAGACACAGACATGATGCACGACTTAAAATTATTTCGCTGGGTGATCCCCATGACTCCCCAGCAAGTGGCTAAAGCACTCGTCACCGGAATGCAAAATGATTCACCAGAAATTTTAGTTGGATGGCAAAGTCATTTAGCTGTATTGTGTCAACGCCTTGCTCCTTGGTTGCTAGAGCTAATTTTACGAATAGCAACTCCGCCAGCCTCAAGAAGACAACAGCCTCGTGAAAACCTGAGTTTTTTGGCTAAAATTCAGCGTTTTGGCGATTTGTTACTGTTCAGAAAAACTCAATGTCAGGTCAAGTCGCTATAACTATTTATCCCAGCGTTAACACCTTGGATGGTATATCTACCACCAACTGTTGATTTTTGAACGACTGAGAGTTCCTGTCCCACATGGACAGGAATATCAAAATCTTTTCCACCAACTCGTATTTTTCCTAAATAGATATCAAATTCAGATCATTTTTATTTAGGGAATACATTATTTTCTGGAAGTCCCTTAAGTCGTTTAGCTTTACCGTTTTGCAACAAAGTAACGCTCACAGTGCCAAGAAACGCTAATAAGCTGAAAGTCGAAGTAGATTCAGGAACAGACTTGGGATTTTCAATTTTGAGAACTTGTCCAAGTCCACGGCGATCGCCTCGGTTTGTCACATAAATAGCACCATCAGGACCAATAGTCAAAGCAGTAGGAGACTCTAGTCCATTGCCATTAAGAATAGTTGTGCGAGTTCCATCGGCCGCTATTTTAATCACAGAACCATCTAGATTACCTTTCCAGAGTGACTGATTAGCGTACTGCAAAGCATACAAATTACCCTCAGTATCAAAAGTTAAGTCAGTAAGTTGGGTAAAACCATCGCTATAGACTGTTGGTTTACCATCAGAACCAACTCGGTAGATTTTTGCTTTACCTTCAGGAAAAGGAAAACCAGTTAATTGGCTAATATAATAAGCACCATCTGGGCCTTTGGCGACATTTGTCGGTACTGCTTGGATTTGAAATGGCGATGACGATACACCTGTGGGAAAAACTGGATTAGTTAATGTCTGCCGGGGAATTGTGGCGATCGCCTTTAAATTACTCCCATCAGTCCTTACACGGAGTAACTCATTCGCACCCGCATCAACTGCAACAATATTATTTCCATCTAAAAGAAGAGAGAAGGGATTGCTAATTAGATCGCCTTGGTCAGGATTATTTGCAAGTTCATAATTAGCTAAATCAGCAACACTAGTCCAGGAATTTGTCTTAAAATTAGCAGTGATGATTTTTCCTAAATCAGTGTTACCTAATCTGGGGCGAAATGTGGGATTAGAACCATACCCAATCGCAATATAAGGCTTGCCAGTAGCATCAAATTTGATATCATGAGGCCCAGCAGTATCAGTACCATCTGGTAATGCTAAAGAAGGAAGTCCTGTAAGTATACGTTTTTGCATACCATTTGTAATTTTTGTCACTGCACCAGTTGTGCCATAACATAAAGATTGGTTTGCAACGCTCGGTGAAGGAACACAAGCTCCATTTCCGCCTGTTCCTGCCTCTGTGACGTAGAGACTCCCGTCAGGACCAAAAGTTAGACCGCGTGGATTATTAAGACCATCAGCAATTACCGAAAACGATGCCGCCTCTGCTGCTTTCATTCCCGAAAAAGCAGCAACACAAACACTCAAAAATGTAATCCCAAATTGCTTTAGTTTCATTAGACATCTCCAAAAGTTAAATTTGCGTAAAGATAAAGTTTGATATTTTATCTTGATAAATCCTAATATTTGCTGTATGTAGTTTCTGCGGATTTTACAGCATAATAAATCGTGTTGACGCTCAAAATTTAAAAATCCTATTTTTTCTCTCTAAACTATCATCAACTATGCTAAACCCTTATTGCTACGTTGAATGAAGACATATAGTCAACCTTTAAAACCCTTGTACAGACTGAGTTATAAAATTCTGGACAAGTCTATTTGTTGTAAGATTGGCTAATTAGAGAAGTTTGAGAATTTTTTAATTGGTTAAAACTTCTCAAACTTCTCTAAAAGAGGCCAACAGATTCAAACCCAGAGACCCAGATTAAATCTGAATTTCTTAATTTTGAGTTGTATCATACCATTTCCAATAATCTTTGCAACACATGAATCGGCTGTAGGGACGTACAGATAAGTATCTACTCAATGAACTCCAGCGTCTGGAAAAACCTGATCCCACCCTCCAGGGAAAACTCAATTTTCAGCAAGTTGAGGCGATTGACTTACTCAGCTACCAAGTTGGCCATCTTAGAGCTAATTTGTAAACTCAAGTAAAGTACTTGTCTAATAAAGGTTTCAGGAATTTAAGTCAATACAGCACTTATTCGCTGAAACTTAGACATAGCAATGAGTTGAGTACCCTTAAGATTTTCTTTACGAATCAGCTCTTAGGATTTACCCAAGCTTTGTGCCAAGAGCTATAGCATTCCTATCTGATTTCGTTCAAATTCGCGGTGTGCAGATCCCCGACTTTGTAAAAGTTGTCGGGGATCTAACTTTTCACGAATGATTTAGGATTGCTATGGATGAACACAATATCTGAGTGATTGCATTACTGCCTTCCCTGACAGACACATACATGGTGCGCGACTTAAAATTATTTCGCTGGGTGATCCCCATGACTCCCCAGCAAGTGGCTAAAGCACTCGTCACTGCAATGCAAAATGATTCAGTAGAAATTTTAGTCGGATGGCATCATTTAGCCATATGGTGTCAACGCCTTGCTCCTTGGTTGCTAGAGCTAATTTTACGAATAGCAACTCCGCCAGTACCAAGAAAACAACAGCCGAGTCAAAAACTAGTTTTTTAATAAGAATCCATCGTTTTAGTGATTTGTTCTTGTCAATAACATGATTTTTTGCGTGTCTGCGTGTAGTTTCTAAATTTTTTGAGGCTTCTTCGATCAATTGCTTTTATCTTAATGCACCTTGAATCGTTGATGGTGCGTTGCACTGCGCGACAACGCACCAAGGATTTAAATTTCTTAATATTAGCACCGACTTACTTACACTGAACCGTATTGTGTTAGAAACTTGTGCCAATAGGGAACTCTATTATTAGAGATCAATTGTTTGATTTATTTTTTTGTTTGGAATACTCATAAGAGGTAGTTGTTAATGATTAGTATAATTACACCAGTTTTTAACGGGGAGAGATTTATAGAATCTTGCCTTCAAGTTGTTATTGACCAAAACTGTTTAGAAGTGGAGCATATCATTGTAGATGGAGGTTCAAGTGACAAAACAGTAGACATTGTTAAGGATAAAGCCAATCAATATGCCCACATCCGCTGGATTAGTGAAAAGGATCGAGGACAATCTGATGCTATGAATAAAGGAATTGCTATGGCACAAGGACAGATTATTGGTGTTTTAAATGTAGATGATTTTTATGAAATAAATATTCTTAATCGCATCTGTGAAATTTTCAAAACTTTACCAGAGCCTAGCTTTATTGTTGGCAACTGTAATATTTTGAATCAGAAAGATAAATTAATTTCTATTAATAAACCTAACCGATTACGCACGATTGATTTACTCTTAGAAAGACGAGTTAATGATGATGGAATTATCGATGCTTCTTTTCCAGTAAATCCCTCTGCTTACTTCTATCATAAATCATTGCATCAGCAAATCGGACTCTATAAACTAGAAGAGCATTATGCAATGGATGTAGATTTCCTCTTGAAAGCGGTTTGTTCATCTCATGTTAAGTATTTCAATGAGACTTGGGGTAACTATAGATATTATCCAGGAACAAAAACATTTGATGATTCTGCAAGAGAAACCAGCACAGCGCGAATTAAATACTTATTTAATGATTATATTAAAACACTATCCTTGATGGAGCAATGGCAAATTTGGTTAGTTCAGAACATGAATTTTATTTTATTAAAAATCTTTTATTTTTATAAACATCCAGAACGATTGCCTGAATCGATTAGGCAGAGATTAACTAAATATAATCGAACCTAATAAAAAGGATTACAATAAAATTCAAAACTAGAATTTGTGACTACTTGCCCCTACCTGAAAATCTTTCTTTTCGGCTATTGTTTGCGTAAGTCCTGATTGTGTTAAATTTACTATTAAAAAGTCAGGAATCAATTCTACACATTGCTGCCGATAACTTGCCACAGACGCCCAGCTACTCTTGGCAACTTGTCTCTTCAGACATGGATAATCAGCATCCTAATCAACGCCAGCAGCATGGACTAAGTATATTTTGCCAAAAGGGCCAAATCATGCTGTTGTGAAATTTATGACTAAAATCTGACATATTAGCAGATGGTAAACAAACTTCATCAATCAGTAGAACATAAAGATGCGAATATCTGGGTAGACTGCACCGATAATTACTATAGCAATCCGATTTGATCAAATAGGATTGCTATAGACTTGCCTGAGTTCGCAGTTACTGAAAATCACCAAATTAAAAATGTTATGGCTCAAGGTATTTATTGTATTTATACTGAGTCAGGTGCTATTAGATACTCATGCAAGTTTTATAGATATAACTTATTTCGGAGCAATCAGAAATGCTTTCCTTCCCCACGACTCTTACTCCTTTGCCCGAAATCATTGATGGCTTGCCGAATATTTCTGGTTGGGAAACAGAGGTTATCTCTGTAGTTAACCATAATAAACCAGTATTTTTGCCAACAACAAATATCCACTTAGAGGATGTGAATGCTGTGTTTGCGATCGCCTTGCACATGCACCAGCCAACTATACCCGCTGGAAATGATGGTACACTCATCAGCAATCTGCAATATATGTTTGAACATCCTTATGAGGGGGATAACCACAATGCAGATCCTTTTGCTTATTGTTACAGCCGTATGGGAGACTTGATCCCCGAACTTGTAAATCAAGGTTGCAATCCGCGTGTGATGTTGGATTACTCTGGTAATCTTTTGTGGGGACTGCGGCAAATGGGACGCAGTGATGTTCTCGATAATCTCAAACGCATCACTTGCGATCGCACCTATCAACCTTATGTAGAGTGGCTGGGTACAATGTGGAGCCATGCAGTTATTCCTTCCACACCCATACCAGATATTAAATTGCATATCATCGCATGGCAACATCACTTTGCGGCAATTTTTGGCTGGGAAGCACTAGCGCGAGTCAAAGGATTTTCACCCCCAGAAATGCATCTACCAAATCACCCTGATGCTCTGTTTGAATTTGTGAAAGCGTTGAAAGAATGTGGATATCGCTGGCTACTCGTTCAAGAACATTCTGTAGAAACAATTAACGGTCAATCTCTTACTCATAAACATTTACCACATCGTCTGATTGCCCGCAATTCCCAAGGCGAAACAATTAGCATTACAGCCTTAATTAAAACACAAGGTTCGGATACTAAATTAGTCGCGCAAATGCAACCTTATTATGAAGCAAAAACTTTATCTAAACAACAAATTGGTAGTGTTTTTGTCCCACCAATAGTTAGCCAAATTGGCGATGGTGAAAATGGTGGTGTGATGATGAATGAATTTCCTAGCGCTTTTAAACAAGCTTGGTGGGATATGGTCAATAACGGTGGAGGAAAATCAGGTGTTGTTGGGATGTGTGGTACAGAATATTTAGAATTAATAGAAGCTGCTGGATGCAAACCTGAAGACTATCCAACTTGCCAGCCAGTGGGACAACATCAGATATGGGAGCGAGTTTCACTGGATAATTGTCAACCGGAAGCTGTAGAGAATGCGATTCAAGAATTAAAGCAAATAAACTCTAATTTTCACATGGATGGAGCCTCGTGGACAAATCATATTAGTTGGGTGAAAGGATATGAAAATGTGTTGTCTCCCATGTATCAACTAAGTAGTTTATTTCATCAAAAGATTGATCCATTACTGCAAACTGACTCAGCAGAACCTGTTACCAGACAATTTCACTACCGTAACGTTCTCCTACATAACCTTTTGCTGCAAACCAGTTGTTTTCGTTATTGGGGACAAGGTGCTTGGACTGACTATGCCCGGGAAATTTACCAACGTGGCGAAAGCTTGCTAAAAACGATATTTTAATAATAAAGAACCTAGGTGAGGGAATGAAACAGCCCTACTTTTTTAAGAGTGGGGCTGGGGGTATATTGTAGGGGAAAATATCATTAAATAAAGTATATTGTTTTCTAAATAGGCAATATAAATGAAAAATCTTTATGAAACTTTAGAAATGATGAGACCAAGACCACAAATGTTTTTAGGACAGCGTTCCTTAACTGCATTAAGTGGCTTTATTGGTGGCTATTTTTTTGCTATGGAGGAAAATGGGATCTTAATTGAAGAAGAGAATCCTCCCTTTAGCCAGTTCCACGACTGGGTAGCTCGATATTATAAATGGTACGAATCAACAGCAGGATGGAAAAATATTATTCTCCGAGAAGTTGGAGACGAAGCAAAGGCATGTGATGTATTCTTTGAACTCCTTGAATTATTCAAGCAAAGGTTTCCTGTACTCAAGTATCGTGTTTTCTTAAATCCAAACCATAAATCTACTGGAGCTATATATCGACGTATATGTATAGATGGGATATACAAAGACTTAGATCCACCTAAAGAAATTAGGATTGTGCAATATACAACAGATTCTGGCTTTTACCGTTTCGATGTATCACAAGCGGGAGAAATTTCAGAAATTGGCTATTTTGAGACAGAAAAGTTAGCTATGGAAGAAGTTAATAGAGAGTTTGAAGTTTCTTTAGATGAGTGGGAAAACTTAAATACTATCTAGACATCTTAAATTTATAAAAGAATAACTTCAACACGATTTCATGCTGATTTTACCTCGTTACCAGTCTCCGACTGGGAATGCTCGTCGTTGGGGCTGCCGCCTATTGGTGAATCTGAATTCTGTTTCGATAAAAAGTCAGGTGAATTGAGATTTAGTTCAAGTAAGTGGGAAATCTAAGTGTAGGTTGCTGGGTGTTGAGATCCCAATTGGATAATCTACCTGGTCTTTAAACTTACAATGGGGTAGTTGTGTTTCAAGTTGTTGTTGGTCACAGTGACGATCCTGATTCTCAAAATGCGATCGCTGAAGTTCTTCAAGAATGTAGCCGTTCTTTAGCAGGGTCAATTCCTCAGGCTGGACTTTTATTCACTGCTATAGACTTTGACCATGCGTTAATTTCGCAACGCATTCAAGATGCTTTCCCCGGAATTGAGTTGATTGGTGGAACTACAAATGGAGAAATCTCCTCAATTCTGGAGTTTCAGCAAGATTCTCTAACCTTAATGCTGTTTGCTACCGATGAAGTGGAAATTCAGGCAGGTATTGGACGAGGAGCATCTAAAAATCCAGCCCTTGCAGCCCAACAAGCGATCGCACAAGCAAAGGCAAAGAGTGCATCCTTACCGCAATTATGCCTCACCTTTCCCGATAGTCTAACCAGCAATGGGGTCTTGATTTTAGAGGGTTTAAAACAAAGTCTGGGAGAGCATGTTCCCATCATTGGAGGAATGGCTGCCGATGACTATACCTTTAATAAGACCTACCAATTCTTCCAGGGTGAAGTGTTGAGTGATTCAGTGCCAGTGCTGCTGTTCTCTGGACAACTATTATTTTCCCACGGAGTTGCCAGTGGTTGGACTCCTATCAGTCAACGTAGCCGTGTAACTAAAGTTAATGGCAATGTAGTCTATGAAATTGATGGACAGCGTGCCTTAGATTTCTACCAGCACTATCTCGGTGAAGAACGATTTGCGGCCAACTTTGCGATTCATGCCTTGGCGGTTTTTGAAGATCAAGACCATTTTTATATGCGGGCACCCAATGGTTACGATCAACAATCTGGTAGTATGACATTCTTCTCTGATATTCCTGAACAGGCAGTTGTGCAAATCACCGATGCTAGTCGTGACAATATTCTGTCAGCTTCTAAGGTATCCCTGAAGAATGCTCTTGCCGATTATCCCGGTGTCGAGCCAACAGCAGCGTTACTTATTTCCTGTGCAGCCCGTCGGCGAATTCTGGGAACTCTGACTAGACTTGAGTATCAGCTAGTCAAAACTCATTTACCACAGGCATTGCCTTGCTGTGGTTTCTACGCTTATGGTGAAATTGCTCCTTTGGTAAGCAAAGGTCAAACGCAATATCATAACAAAACATTTGTCACACTGCTAATGGGAACAAAATGAGTGGTGTATGGATAACCAAGACGATTCCATGCAGATCCAAGAGTTGGAAAAGACAAACCGTATCTTGCGAAAAAAGCTGGAACGCTGCGAAGCTGAACGCCGCCAGCTAGAAACTGACATTGGTACAAAGGAATTTTTACTAAAGAAAGTCATTTGTGAGTTAGAAGACTCTCGAACAGACTTGCAGTACAGAGGCCAAGAGTTAGAAGCTACGTTAGCTAGTTTGCATAAAATGCAAGCTCAAATGATTCAAAGCGAAAAGATGTCTGCTCTGGGTCAAATGGTGGCAGGCATTGCTCACGAAATCAACAATCCCGTTAGCTTTATTTACGGAAATCTCAGCCATATCAGGCAATACATCCATGACTTACTACAACTGGTCGAGCTTTATCACCATCATTTCCCTAACCCACCTACTGAAATTCAAACCGAACGCAAAACCGTCGATTTAGAGTTTCTAGAAAAAGACGCGATTATGGTATTGAACTCAATGAATATTGGGACGGAGCGTATCCGGGATATTGTGCTGTCACTACGTAACTTCTCGCGCCTAGATGAAAGTGAGTTTAAAGCGGTGGATATTCATGAAGGCATCGACAATACTTTGATGATTTTGCAGCACCGCTTCAAAGCCACTAACAAAAGCCCAGCAATTCAGATCATCAAAAACTACGGCAATTTATCCAATGTAGAATGCTGCGCCGGACAGATCAACCAGGTATTTATGAATATTCTAGTAAATGCGCTCGATGCGCTTGAAGAATTCAATACCAAACGGACTTATCAAGAAATCCGGGATAATCCCAGTCACATCACGATTCATACCTCTATCGTTGATTTGCAATGGGTAAAAATTGCGATCACTGACAATGGCTCTGGGATTCCCGAATCGATTCAAAAAGAGATTTTCAATCCCTTCTTTACAACAAAACCTGTCGGGAAGGGAACAGGAATGGGAATGGCTATCAGTTATCAAATCATCACCGAAAAACATGGTGGCAAGTTAGAATTTTTTTCGACATTTGGAAAAGGAACGCAGTTTGTAGTTCAAATTCCTATGAAGCAGCAAGTTTAGGAAGTAATCTAACGCAACGTTATGATGGGTATTCAAACTCCACCTAACCGAAAATAAATTATTCGTTTCAAGTCAAAGACTAAGAGCAAAATTTTATGAATCTCAAATAAGCCTTTGGGAATGGAGTTTTCTCAAACTAAAGGCAATAAAATTTCAAATTTTGTACCTATACCAATCTGTGAATGGAAATTTAATTTTCCACCATGTCTCACGGTGATAATTCGATAACTTACTGCTAAACTAGTATTCTTACTATTCTTTGTTTCCAGAGAAAAAGACTCCATAATTTGCTGTTGCAATTCTTGAGATATTCCAGAACTATTGTCAGCAATGCGAATTAAGATCCAGCGAGAATCTGGTGCATCTGGGTTGCTTGCTTCCTGGGAAATAACTTCTGTGGTAATCTCAATTCGGGGTTTTTGAACAGTCTTTGTATCATCTAGATGCAACTGCTGTCGGACTGCTTCATTGAGTAAAGTATCTACAACTTCGCTGAAAATATTCATCAAAACCTGATTTAATTGCCCCATAAAGCAATATACTGGAGGTAATTGACCGTAGTATTTTACGATTTCAATTTCTCCTTGAAGACGGCTATTAATTAACAAAATAATACTATCTATGCAGGCATGTAAATCTGCTGGTTTGGGATAAAGTTCATCGATATGACAGAAGTTTTGTAAGCTGGTGACGAGTTTTTTTAATCTTTCCGCTCCAGTGCGGATACTAGCAAGCGATCGCGACAAATCTTGTTCTAAAAAATCAAATTCAATCTCTTCTTTAAGAAGATTAATTGCCTGGGAAACTGATGGTAATTCTTTTTCATAAGCTGCTATCAGCTTGAGTAAATCTTGGCTGTAGTTTGAAACATAAGTTGTATTACCCCAAATAAAACCTACTGGGTCTAAAATTTCGTGCGCTATGCCGTCTACCAAACGTCCCAGATTTGCCATTTTATCATTTTGAATCATTTGGGCTTGGCTGCGTTCATACCGCACCAGATTGTCGATTCCCCGAATTTGCCAAGAAATAATATTCAATTCTTGTACATCTAACAATCTATAAGCACCAGATTCTGTATGTACTACAATTGGTTCTGCTAAGAATTCTGGCGATCGCTTTAAGCTAAGTTGCATCGCAGTTAAAATCGATGTTGTATCAGCAAGCAGCAACATCGGTATCCGCGCATAGCTGTAGAGAACAGCTAATGGTTGCTGAACAAATAACTCTTGTCCAAAGGGACGAATCAAAAATTCCAGCAGTCGTCGCCGCGAAATCATCCCAATAAAGTTTCCCTGTTCTACTAAAATTACTCCTGGTAACAAGGGATATTTTTCCAAAAAATTAGCCACTTCCATACCAGTGCGGTTGATTTCCACTGGGAAGTTGTACATTGGTAGTTCTTGGAGGGTTGACTCTACATCAAGATCGCGATCGCTACCAACAGACAAAAATGGCGGTGAGATTTGGTAACTGAATTCTTCTGGCACTAGACACCCTGATTATTACAAAGACAGGTAAACAATAAGTTAATATTTTACATTCTGCCACCCTCTAAATTCGGTTTCAGTTTAGGTATCTACTAAAACTTGCCTTTCAAGGTGAAAATCGTTTTTATATCTTGGACTAGGGCGTGTTTTTAAACTCAAAAAGTAGGTTGGGTAAAGCGTAGCGCAACCCAACAAAGCAACGCAACGCAACTGTTGGGTTTCGTTCCTCAAACGCCACTTGCTACCCTACAGGAACGCTAAGAGCGAACAAGTCGGGAAACCGCAAGGGCGCAGTGGTTCCCCAACATACATAGGACTTACGCAAACAACCTCTCAAACTCTTATTTTTCTGTGTCGCGCCAGTTGCTTCTCCTATCGGAGACGCTGCGCGAACAAGTCTCTTAACCCGCCCAACGCACTGGCTTCTCTGCGTCCCTTGCGCGTTTGATAGAGGGCGTCACGAGCATCATTAGGAATTACGTAGCTTGCTTCTCGCCGGAGGCGAGTATTACCAGTTAAAAAGGGCTGGTGTAAAAGAGTCATCTGTGGCTTAATTTGTTTAGACACAAATTTTACTGCTACCAGGGTAATCAGATGACAAATAGACCTCCTTCCGAACCAGAGTCATCCCAAAGAACTGCCCTTGGCTTTGATGAATTTATAGCCATTCTCGTTGCCTTCACCACCATCGGAGCGATTCTTTTTTGGTCATTGTCCCGCAGGGATTCTAGCTGGAACTTAAACGGGCTACTGTCACCTTCCTCCACTCCGTCTCCTACTGTTCAACCAAATCAAGTATTGCCCTCCCCTACTCCCAAGGTAGAACCAAATGCAGTCCCTAGATTCAACGTTTTGCCGTCATCTCCACCTGAGGCTGTTGTTGAACCAAAGATACCTTCATTCCCGACTAACAGCGCAACTCCTTACCGCACAGTTTTACCATCTGCTCAGGTAATCCCAACTCAATCCCCACAATCACAGATACCTGTATCCTCTTCAGCAGGACTTGAGTCATCAATTAGATCATCAGCATTGCCTTTAGTAACTCCGGCAAAACAAAAATCAATTATTCCACCGCCAATTGCATTTAACGATGTGCCCAATAACTTCTGGGGTCGGCGTTTTATAGATGTTCTTTCTTCCCGTGGTATTCTCAAGGGGTTTCCTGATTATTCTTTTAGACCAAATCAGCCTGTAAACCGCGCCGAATTTGCTACTATACTGCAAAAAGCCTTTGACCAAGAACCCTCTAAGACTGCGATCGCATTTCAAGATGTACCAGTAAAATTCTGGGCAACTCCAGCAATTGACCAAGCCATCAGTGCCGGATTTCTCAAAGGCTACCCTAAAAAAACCTTCAAACCACAACAAAATATTTCGCGAGTGCAAGTTTTAGTTGCCCTTGTTAGTGGGTTGAATTTGAAAGCATCCACTTCCCCAAATCAGATTTTAAGCGTCTATAAAGATGCTAAAAATATTCCAACCTATGCTAGCAGTAAAATAGCCACTGCTACAGCCAATGGTTTGGTAGTTAACTATCCAAATCCCCAAATTCTTGCTCCCAACAAAGTAGCTAGTCGGGCTGAAGTGGCGGCGATGATTCATCAAGCTTTAGTAAAACGGGGCAAGTTAGAGAGAATCCCATTTCAAAACATTGTGCTTAGGCGTAGCCTGCCGCAGGCACCGCATAGCGTCTCTCCAGAACTTTCGCGCACTCCAAACCAGAACCTAAAAGGTAACTTGTCCGCAGGAGGCTCGTCTCAGTGAGCTTGGTAGGGAAAGTGTTCAACAAACAGGCAGAGGATCTGAGGAGAAAAATTCTTTATTGCTCCCCTGCTTCTTAGTCAAACCCTGTGGGGGAATTCAAAATTCGTCTTGGAAAGTTCTCTACCTTTCTTCTGACAGAGACGTGCAACGGACGGGATGGCGCAGCCAGCCAGACGCTCTCTACCAAATGCTACGCGTAGCTTGCTTCGACCTAAGAGGACGCAGACTCGTTAGCGCAGTCCAAGGTAGAGAAAAGGCTACGTGATCGCCAAAAGCCTGCTTTCAGACTTTCCGCAAAATTATAAATTCAAAAAAAATTCTTAATTTTGAGAAAAGTCTGATCTAAGGCTTCCTTAGATCAGAACAGGGCGTGATTTTGAATTAAAGCATTCGCCTAGCACATCACGGCGTAAATAAACATACCATACCCTCCGGGAAGCCGCTCTGCATCTACAAAATGGCGCAAAAGCCTAGAATGCAACTCTTTTGACTTTTGGCTTTCGCGCAGCGGTACTAGCGTCTTTGCGAGAGAAGCGATAGTCAGATATTAAGCTTCTGGAATTTCTTTACCGACCACTTGTGATTTAAGAGTGGTGATTTCACTAGTTAACTCTTTCCTGGTTGAGGCTTTGAGTAAATAGCGGTAAACAAACCAAGCAGAGTAACCAATACCAATCAACTCAAAAGTAGGTGCTACTAAGGGGATATCATTCAAAGCATCTAATATTGCCAACAGTACTTTAACCCCAACAATTGATCCCACAATTAAACCAACACTCACCAGGGGTTGCTTATATTGATTAAAGAAGCTTCCCAGATATTCTGGCAATGTTGCTAAAAAGCTAGAAATTTGCTCACCGTATTTTAGCCATTCATCTTGAGACTGTGCAGAAGGCTGGAGTTTGGTGATGGTTCCCGTTTGGCTGTTGATCTCTGCGACTGTAGTCTCTTTAGATGCGGTTTCCGTAAATTCTTGTTCTGGCATTTTCAGTCCTATAAATTTGACAGTTGAGTTTTTCTAATCTGGATAATTACAACCAAAAGGCTGTTGATTAGGTAATGCACAAGTGCATCAGTACAATTGGTGAAGGGCACAAAAGGGTTTTGTGTCCTATAACCATAATTGCCCTGTAATATCTACCGCATCAACTACAAGGTAGAAAGTCAGTAGGAGGATAAAACTCAGAAGGTAGCAGGATGTATTATAATCAACCTTCTGAGTTCTTTTTTTTTAATCAACTGGAATCCTTAGGTTGTGATTATCCCATTCCGTGTCATTTGCTTATGATCGTACTAAATCTAAGTACAAATCATCCAAAAATTAGTCCACCTCTCATTTATATAAGCCTAAAAGCCGATTTTATCTGATATTAAAGCTATCTTAAGCCGCCTTCGGCAATTAATGCATTCGTATTGATATTAATACGTAATAAAAGTTTTTCTGTATTCACATAGACTAGACTTTAGAACTATTTTATGATATATGTGCCTGGGGAGCAGGGAAGCAGGGGAGCAAGGGAAAAATAACAATGCCCAATACTTAGACGCCGCTCAATACAAGTGCCCAACGAATGTCAGAGCTTTTATTTTTTTCCTGATTGTATTAATTTTATAAGGAAGCAGTAAGGTAGAGTAGTGGCATACTTGATGGCAAGAACTCATTGCTGTTATCAAGTATATATTGAGGAAAGTAGTGTGGTAACGATAAGACGGTCTCAGGCGGGTCTTTAGTGCAGGAAATTATTCGTTGCTGCTGAAAAAAGTGAATTATGTTCGCTAGCAGTAAGTGTATTTAGCAACATTGCGATCAAAACTACTCATAACTATAAGGTTATGCTAATTATCTAGTAAGCAATGATTTGCTCTTGCTATAAAATAAGATAATGTAGATGTTAATCACCAATTGAAGTGGTTGCACAAGCTAGACTGATTTAGTGATTTTTGTGGGAAGGCAAGGAGGTTTGAGAAATGCCTTCCTCAAAAGCCAACCCTTATCGACAACAGTTCAGAAAGCAAAAAAGTGTCAGCCGAAGAGCCATCGACAGACGAACTCCCGACCATAGAATTTCCGTCACGAGGGAAACTCAAAGCCAGTTCTTGGCGCATCCATCAAAAAATTGGCTACGGGTACTTTGTAGCTATCGGAATTGGCTTTTTTGGCTCACTGACTGGGTTAGTGATCGCCAACTACTACCGGGGAAGGGAAATTAGGCAATTTAATCAAGTCTATGAACAAGGACAACTACTGAGTAATTATAAAGATGCAGTAGTCGGGGCGCAATTGCATAGCTCTAACCTAGTTGCTGTATTGGAAAATTCACAACAACTGCAAAGCAAAAAAGCTGATTTTTTGAAGAATGTTGAAAAAGCCAAGCAACTAGAGTTAGAAATTGCCGGATTTATCGATAGTAAACCTAAAAGACTAGCTGCAACAAGTTCGACTTTACAGACGTTATTGCTGGATTACAAGACTAATTTAAAAGCTTATGTTGACCAAATCGAGGTCGTCTTAAAGAAAATTGACTCCCAACAAGTGCAGCAAAAGCAAATTTCTTCAGCCCGATCGCAGTTATTGACAATTATGCGTGGTGAAACAGCCATGCGGCTAGACCAGCTTTCTCAAAGCTTAACTAACATTCTGCAAACTGCTGAAAATCAAGAGCAAGAAAGGCAAAAAGCTGTTAAGCAGGCAAAAGTAGTTGAGCGATTGATCGTAATCATCAGTATGCTGGTTTCAGTGGCGATCGCAGCCATTGTAGCGTGGCGTACCAGTCGGGCGATCGCGGAACCAGTCATCACTGTCACCCAAGTAGCTGAACAAGTTGCAAGAAAATCTAATTTCGATTTGCGAGCTCCCGTCACCACTGAAGATGAGATTGGCCTACTCGCCAAATCTCTAAATCGTCTGATTGAGCGAGTATCAGAGCGAACAAAAGAACTACAACAAGCTAAAGAATTAGCCGAAGCTGCTAGCAAGGCAAAAAGCGAATTTTTGGCAAATGTCAGCCACGAATTACGCACACCATTAAATGCTGTGATTGGCTTGAGCCAACTTCTAAAAGACGACGCCACCGATCTTGGTTTATCGGGAGATTTTATCACAGATTTAGAAACAATTAACTCTGCTGGTAAGCATTTACTGCACTTGATTAACGAAATCCTCGATTTGTCAAAAATTGAAGCGGGGAAAATGACCCTCTATCCAGAGACATTCGAGATTGCGACGCTGATTCATAACGTCGTCCTCACAGTCAAACCAGCTATAGAAAAAAATGCCAATGTTTTAGAAGTGGATTTTGATCAGCAACTTGGCATAATGTACGCCGATCAGACCAGGATGCGACAGGTGTTGTTAAACTTACTCAGCAACGCCAGTAAATTCACTACAAACGGCAAGGTGACGCTGACAGTCAAGAGAGAAAAGGATGAATTTCGACTAGAGGCTCCTTTGGGCAGCATTACTTTCACCGTTACCGACACAGGTATAGGTATGTCTCACCATCAACAACAGCAGTTATTTCAACCTTTTACACAAGGAGATACCTCGACTACGAAAAAGTATGGAGGTACCGGACTGGGGTTGGCAATTAGCCGCCACTTTTGCCAGATGATGGGTGGTGAGATTATTGTCAAAAGTCAGCCAGGAGTCGGCTCTACTTTCACCATTCGTCTGCCAATGACTGTGCAGGATTGAAGGAGGCAGGAGACCAATACTGCTCGGTTAAGAAATTTATCTGTCGAGGTAAGCTGTTCTTGAGCTGGCGTTGCAGGGGAGGAAAAAATACTTATCCGAGTAGTATTGGGCAGGAGGTAGGGCACAGGGCTTAAGTTTTCAGACAAGGAATTAATATAACTGTTCTCATTTGGATGCAATGTAGGGGCACACAGCTGTGTGCCCCTACGAAGAACCTGTATTTTGTGCAACTGAGAAATGCTATTGATCTGGGCTGATACTGTCTTCAATGCAAGAATTTTGAATTGTTTAAGCGTTGATAATCCTCTGCCAGATTAGGTAATGATATTTACCCTCCCTGTATCCAAGTCATAACGACCCCCGACAATTTTTAATTTGCCTGATTCCACTTGCTTAGTTAAAAGCTGCGATCGCTTCAACCGTTGAAGTTGATATTGTACATTTGCAACCACAGCATTTTCAACCGCGTCACCCGATTGATCCTTGACCTTTTCCACTGCTGGTTTAATTGCCTTCACAAAAGTACCAATATCACCGAGTAACGATTGGTTTTGTACAGCAGCCGTTACTGCCCCACAACGCTCATGACCCATCACCATCAGCAGTGGAGAACCTAACAACACAACCGCATATTCAATACTGCCGATCGCTTCAGACGTGGCAATATTTCCGGCAATCCGAACATCAAAAATGTCCCCAATGCCCTGATCGAAAACAATTTCTGCGGGGACTCGTGAATCCGCACAACTGAGAATAGTTGCAAATGGATGTTGAGCTTGAGCAACTTCCTGCAACCGCAGCGCAGATTGATCGGGGTATTGGGGTTGATGCTGAACAAACCGCTGATTTCCCTCCATCAGCTTTTGCAATGCGGCATCAGGATTGATGGATTCAGGGGAGGTTGAGGGTATTTCGGCAGCTTGAGCCTGTTCCACCCGCCAGAGGAAATCGCTGGCAGTTAGCATCATCCCAAATGTCCCGGTGATTCCTAACTTCAAAAAGTCACGACGTTCCATGAAATGCTTCATTGAATTTATAACTCTCCTAAATCGACGCGACACATCTAACAGAGCGAATCTCCATCACATCGGAAACGTAGCAAGTACCTCCGAACTTATTCAGGAGTGGTCTGATATTTTCGACAACATCCTTGAGTTGTTCTGGCATACAAAACGCGAGGATGTAAACATTATCAAGCATGGTCATGTCTAAATCTTCTGTGGTTCCTCGTAATCCTTTACCAGCAACATCTCTAATGACGGCATGGTTATGTACACCCGACTTGTTTAAACTATCTAAAATTTTGCCCAGCTCAAAGGAGTTGGCGATAATTTCTATCTTTTTAACTACGTGCATATTATTACCTCCAAAATAGGTTGATTCCGTAGAGATATAACGGAATTCCCACAATAATATTGAACGGGAATGTGACTGCTAGAGCCGTAGAAACATACAGGCTGGGATTTGCTTCTGGAACAGTCATCCGCATCGCCGCCGGCACAGCAATGTAAGAAGCACTGGCACACAATACAGCGAATAACAGCGAATTTCCCTGAGGCATATTGATGAATTTGGCAATCACTAACCCAATGCCAGCATTGAGTATTGGAATTAGTATCGCAAATAAAATTAGGAAAACTCCGGTTTTTTGCAAGTCTTTAATTCTTCTAGCAGCGACTAGTCCCATATCCAGTAAAAAGAAGGTAAGAATACCATAAAATAACCCTTGAGTAAAGGGTTCTAATACCTGCCAACCGTGTTGTCCTGTCAAGACGCCGATCAAGAGGCTACCGACTAGGAGAAAAACTGAACTATTAAGAAATGCTTCTTGCAAAACTTCCGACCAAGCAAACTCTCGCTTCTCATCGGCGGTGAATATACTCACCAAGATCAAACCAACAATGATCGCTGGAGATTCCATCAGGGCAAGAGCTGCTACCATGTAGCCATCATACTGAATCCCAAGCTCATTCAGAAAAGCGCCAGCAGTAATGAAAGTGACGGCACTGATAGAACCGTAGGTTGCAGCGATCGCCGCAGCATCGTAAGTATCTAGTTTCCACTTTAGAATAAAAAAGGTGTAAATTGGAACAAAACAAGCCATCAGCATTGCTGCCAAGAGTGTTAGAACTACTTCCTGAGTGAGGCCGCTTTTGATTAGTTCTACCCCTCCTTTAAAACCAATGGCAAACAGCAAATACAACGAAAGCAGTTTGGGCACTGGTGGGGGAATTTCTAGATCAGACTTGACAAATACAGCAGTCATGCCTAAAAAGAAAAACAGGATTGGCGGATTCAAAAAGTTGGATACAATTAAGCTAAAATCCATATCCACCCCTGTTTATACTGGTAAAACCTGCAATTAAAGAAATTTTTCATCTTTAAAAATTTAACGGTTCAATCATGATGTATCGTATATTGCTACCCAATGTCAATTGGGTACTCAATGAGTGAATAGTCCTATTGGTGACTACACTCTCAGTTAGGTATTACAGTATTTTTCCAGCAAATAAACCACGGGCTAGGGAACATTGCCGTATCCCTACGAAAATTTGTAGTTCAATTAACTGAAAATAGCTGTAAGCTCTGTTGACAGGAGAACAAGTCAGAGCTTGCCCAGTATTTTTATGATGTTTTATTCCCCGTCGCTGATTTTACGACAGAACGCGCAGGAATAATTGGTCGCTAACTTATCTACGTAAAAAAGTTAACGTATTGTAGGGACAATTCATAAATTGCTACGACACAAACGTTGTTAAAATCCTAGTATTTTTTGATTTACAACAGTTTGGTAAACCCCACTCGCTGAAAATGACGGTCAGATGTACAGCCTTAGCCCGTTATCTCTTCCTTTTTCTGTGAGCTGTTGATGGTTTAGGTAACAGATTAAACTTCATCAGTATTACTCAATTTCCAAAGTGCGATCGCCAAGGTATGAGCGCTCTGTGCCATCCCTTGCAAGACTATCCGTATTTCCAGGTGCAAGATATGAGAATAATCATTTCTTTCCCTTTTACTTCATCAGTACTAATTACTTATGTTGATCGCCCTGTGACACTTTATGGTGCGGAATGTGGGTTGTAAATTCTGTCAGTAAAAGTTTCTTACTATTAAAATAAACAAGCAACCCACTCAGTACAAAAAGTTAATTCAGCCGCTGATTAACGTTATGAAAGCAATTGTTTTAGAATCTCCTGGTGATCCGACAGCCCTTAAATTACAAGAGATTACAAAACCATCTCCTCAGCCTGGATGGGTGCTAATCAAGGTCAAAGCCTTTGGTCTAAACCGTTCTGAGATGTTCACACGTCAAGGGTATTCTCCCAGCGTTCAACTTCCCCGAATTTTGGGGATTGAGTGCGTTGGTGTTGTCGAAGCTGCCCCTAACACCCCATTTCAGCCTGGTCAGAAGGTAGCAGCGATTATGGGAGGCATGGGACGAGTGTTTGATGGCAGCTATGCCGAATACACCTGTGTCCCGCAAGCCTGCGTATTTCCGATTAAGAGCAAGCTCGACTGGTCAGTCTTAGGAGCGATTCCAGAAATGTTTCAGACGGCTTATGGTTCTCTGATGTCCGGTTTAGGCGTGCAGGCAGGGCAGACACTATTAATTCGGGGGGGTACCTCGTCAGTTGGTATGGCCGCAACACACCTTGCCAAAGAACTGGGGCTAACCGTTGTGGCGACCACTCGCAATTCTTCTAAAGTAGAAGCTTTGCAAGCAAATGGGGTTGATCGGGTTGTAATAGATACAGGAGCGATCGCAACCTCTATCCGTCAGAATTTTCCCAAGGGCGTTGATTGCGTTTTGGAACTGGTAGGAACCTCTACCCTGCTGGATTCCCTGCAATGTGTTGCCCCTGGTGGCATTCTCTGCATGACCGGTATTTTGGGTAACGCCTGGACATTAAACGACTTTTCGCCAATGGATCATATTCCTCATACGGTAAGATTGACTGTTTATACCGGAGGTACTGAAGATTTATCTATTAAACACTTGCAACGATTTATTGATGGTGTAGAAGTGGGGCAAAACCGGGTCAATATAGACCGTGTTTTTCATCTGGACGAGATTGTTGAAGCCCACCAATATATGGAGTCTAATCAAACAACAGGAAAATTAGTGGTATTAGTAAATGAGTCGAATGGCACTAAGAAAAGCCGAAACACTTGAAGTTTAAGCAATTTGCAATTACTTGCTCCCATTCGTGCCGGGATTTTGCCATCAATGGGTACGCTTTTACACGGCCGCTTTGGCATTCCATACAGATAATGGTCATGCGGGTGTCCCAAGTCGCCAATATCTGTATCAATTACACAGACAGTTTTTAATCAACTGCCTCAGTTTATCCCAATCTGAGTCTTCTGGGGTTGCTGGCTAAAGTGTGTGGTTTTCTTTGACAAACACAGATTATAACTTACTGCCCCTCATGCCCTTCAATTGGTTCTTTAGGATGAACCACACCGTTTTGGAATGTGCCTTTGAGTGACAGCATAGCTTTTTCTTGCTTCTACATAAATCATGATAAATACCATTCTGGTTAAAAATATTGCCACACAATCTTTATTGACCAAGTTTCGTTAGGATGTTGTAACCTGGGCAATAGCAACTCTCTATTGATGTGACACCAGGCAATCGCTTTTTCACATCCATGACAACAACCATCGACTTTCTCAGTCACCTTAACCCTAGTCAACGTCAAGCTGTCGAACACTACTGCGGACCGTTGCTAGTTGTTGCTGGCGCAGGTTCCGGAAAAACACGAGCGCTGACTTATCGCATTGCAAATCTGATTCTGAAACACCGTGTTGATCCAGAAAATATTTTGGCGGTTACTTTTACCAATAAAGCCGCACGGGAAATGAAAGACCGGATTCAACGGCTGTTTGCTGAACAATTGGCAATGAAACAACACGGTCAGCGATTGGATTTGTTGACGGAATATCAACAAACGCAATTGCGATCGCAAGTTTATAAAAATACTATCAAAGACTTATGGTGTGGCACTTTCCACAGTCTATTTTCTCGCATTCTCCGCTTTGATATTGAAAAATACGTAGACGAAAAAGGACGCCGTTGGAATCGCAATTTCTCTATATTTGATGAATCAGATGTGATGACTCTGATCAAAGAAATCGTTAATAAACAGTTAAATTTAGACGATAAAAAATTTGACGCCCGTTCTGTCCGCTACGCTATTAGTAACGCTAAAAACCAAGGTTTATCACCCCAAGAATTTGAGCAAGATCAACCAAATTATCGCGGGCGCGTGATTGCCCAAGTCTACAATTTATATCAAGATAAGTTAGCAGAAAACAACGCTCTGGACTTTGATGATCTAATTCTCGTACCAACTAGATTATTTCAGCAAAATGAGCAAGTATTGGGTTACTGGCATCGCAAGTTTCGCCATATCCTCGTAGATGAATATCAAGATACCAACCGCACTCAGTATCAACTCATCCACTTATTAGTTACTAATGGCGAAATTAAAAAGAGCGAATGGGAATGGCAAAATCGCTCAGTTTTCGTTGTCGGCGATGCGGATCAATCCATTTACAGCTTTCGGATGGCAGATTTCACTATCTTGCTGGGATTTCAGGAAGACTTTGGCGATGGTTTGGTAGATGATGACACCCGAACGATGGTTAAGCTGGAGGAAAACTATCGTTCTTGTGAGAACATTCTGGAAGCGGCTAATGAACTGATTGAAAATAACACCCAACGGATTGATAAAATCCTCAAACCAACGCGGGGGCCGGGTGAGCAGATTACTTGTCACAAAGCTGATGAAGAACTCGCAGAAGCGGCATTTGTGATTAATCAAATTCGGACTTTAGAACAGCAAAATCCAGAGTTAAACTGGGGTAGTTTTGCCATACTTTATCGGACAAACGCCCAATCTCGCCCCTTTGAAGAATTGTTGGTGAAATATCAAATTCCTTACACAGTTGTGGGGGGAATGAGATTTTACGATCGCAAAGAAATTAAAGATGTCATTGCTTATTTAAGAGTGATCGCTAACCCATCTGATACAGTCAGTTTATTACGAGTCATTAATACTCCCCGGCGGGGAGTTGGCAAAACCACTATTGATGCTTTGGTGAACGCCTCCCAACAATTAGGGACAACTTTGTGGGAAATACTCAGCGATGAAACATCAGTTAATACATTAGCTGGACGGGCGACAAAAGCTGTAAATAACTTTGCCGCAATGATTAGCCGTTGGCAAGGACAAATCGGCACGCTTCCGGTGACTGAGGTTTTGCAAGGAATACTAGAAGACTCTGGTTACGTCCAAGACTTGATGAGTCAAGGCACAGATGAAGCCACAGATCGGGTACAAAACGTCCAAGAACTTTACAACGCTGCACTGCAATTTCAAGAAGAAAACGAAGAGGTTTCCCTTCAAGACTTTCTGAGTAGTGCCGCCCTCAGTTCCGATTTGGATAATTTAAAAGAAGGACAGACAGCCGTTTCTTTGATGACTTTGCACGCTTCCAAAGGTTTGGAATTTCCTGTAGTATTTTTAGTGGGATTAGAACAAGGGCTATTTCCTGGCTACCGATCGCTGGGTGATCCCGCATCTTTGGAAGAGGAACGCCGCCTGTGTTATGTGGGGATTACTCGCGCCCAAGAGCGGTTATTTTTATCACACGCGCGTGAACGTCGTTTATATGGTTCTCGTGAACCTGCCATGCGATCGCAATTTCTCGATGAATTACCAGAAGAATTATTATCTACCAAACACCTGAGTCGTCAAAGTTATACCAAAAGTGCTTCTACTCCTAGTGGAAAACAAGACGCAACCCAGAATTGGCAAGTGGGCGATAGAGTATTACATAAAACTTTTGGGCTTGGTGAAATCACTCATGTTTTCGGAACAGGTAATAAGATGTCTGTGGCAATTAAATTTTCCAGTTTGGGACAAAAAATTGTTGACCCAAGAGTAGCGCAGTTGCAACGAGTAGAGTGATACAGCCACATATCCCCAATTTTTCAAAAAAGTCGGGGATTTTGTTTTTCATATTTTAATTTCTTCAAAGTGTTCAACAGTAGGAAATGGCTCATAAAAATGATGCAGAAGTTTTTTCCACTCTTGATACTCACCAGAACTTCTAAATCCTACAGTATGAGATTCTAAACTTTCCCATCTGACAAGTAATAAATATTTACCTTGGACTTCTATACATCTATGCAATTCATGGGATAAATATCCGTCCATTGAGGAAATAATTTTAGAAGCTTTTTTGAAAGTAGCTTGAAAATCTGATTCTAAACCAGGTTTAACATGAAGCATCACAGCCTCAAGAATCATATAGTTTTGCGGTGAGAATTAAGCTAATGTTATTTAGTATAAGGTGAATGTGATGTCTACGATGGGCTACGCCTACGTACATATTTTATTAAATCAAAAATAATTCTTGAAAAAATAGCTAATAGCAGCACAGAACGGAGTATATTGACCGTTAGCATCCAGTTCTTCATAACCTTGAGCAAGTAGCTGTATTTCTGCTTCAGTTAAACCGTCAGTAGCAAGCAATGCAGCGTCAATTGCTAGCCTACGCATATTTTGTAGCTTGCTGATATTGAGTGCAAGCTTCTCAATCGTTGTTTCAGCAGCAGCTTTTTTAGCTGGATCATCTGTTGCTTGAATTTCGCCAGAAGTAGGGTATTTAAAAAAATCAGCGCAGGTTATTTCTAGAGGCGAAACCATCAAACTCCCGTCGTACCAGTTATCTTTTCTATGACCACAATGTACTGGTACTCGAGGTTGATCTTCACCTTGACATGACACCATGAGATTTGTGTATTCATAAGTCAAGTGTGTATAAATACTTTTGGGTTTTAAGTGTTCAATATGGCATTCATTCCTTGTGATCGAAGCACCACAGTAGCAACAGATATAACCTTGTTCACAAAGCAATGCCTTAAACACATCATTTTTCACTGATTGTTTGAATTTTATCCAAGGAAGTATCTTACCGCCAAGCTTCTTATTCCATTTAGTTAAGCTAATCGGTTTTGCACCCTTTTTTATGTACTTCATCTATTGAGAATTTCCTTTCGCCGAATGAGTACATCCGCTTTAACAAACTCTGGCTCATCTGCTCCAATTTCATTGGCTAACTGTTGACGTAATTGCCTAGCACCTTCAAGGTTTCCTCCATCAATTAATCGAAAAAGTTCTAAAAGACTTTCTTTAATTTCCTGTGGACGTGCTGGAACACCCATTAAGTCTTCTAGTATTCGATTACTGTCTCTGCCAAAGGAACTTTCTGGTCTTTTAGCAACAACACCTTCGTCTGTTTTTTCTAGAATATAAATTCCTTCCGGCTTAACTTGGCTAATTACTTGAGGCGAATGGGTGGTGACAATAAATTGACAATTGGGGAATGTTCTTGTCAAAGCTGGAATAATTTCTCGTTGCCATTTGGGGTGTAGGTGGAGTTCAATTTCATCAATTAAAACAACACCATTACCTTGCAGTGGATCTGGTAAACTAGGATTAGCGATCGCTAATCGTCTTGCTAAATCTCCCACCATTGCCAGCAAGCATTTCTCACCATCAGATAGCTGATTGACTATAAGTTCCTCACCTTGTTTTTCTACAGTCTATTCGTAAGGGAGAACGCCGTACCCGTAAATTTGAAAAATAGGGAATTAGTGAAGAAATAGCTTGTCTTACGGCTTCTAGTTGGTGGTTTCTATAACTTGAAGTGTCTCGCCTTTTTTCATTTTCTAAATCTTCTAACGTTCTAAACCATTGAAAAAAGGTGCTGAAGCTGATTTCTACACCGTTTAATGCCTGTTCATAGGCATCTGTCTGTTGAAATGAATAATCTTTTGAAATCTCCAGAGATATATCAATAACTGCACGATTTAGTCGGTAATAAACGGCTAGAGGCAAATTAGTTTGAGGATTTGCTTGCCATTTCCGATGAATCTCTTCAACAACTGCTTTTAATTGCTCCTGATAGTTATTTAGATTTTTACCGTTTCCTTTTCGACCATTTTCGAGAAACCAATTTACTGATAAAGAATCGAGTAATATTTTAATTTTGTTGTGTGTTTCCTCGCATCCATTCGTGATATCTTGTTCACTGAAATCACGTATTTTGCTGTTCTGCTCTCCGAACCATCTTGACTGATCACTATTACCAGAGTATAAATTAACGTTACCGTAAATATGCCCTTGAATACTGATTTGACTCCCCAAAATATTTATACTCTGGTTTGCAGGTGTAAATATATCCTCATTCGATGCAATCCTACCTATAAACTGTGACAAAAGAATAGCAAGGCAATCAAGAATACTCGATTTTCCTACACCATTAATACCAATAATTACAGTTGGTTCTGTCTGGTGGAAATCAAGCGTCAAATCACCGATTCCACGGAAGGATTGCATTTGCAAACGCTTGACTTTCATAATAATTATGCTGATTTCAACTGAATAATGCCTTTATCAAAAACGCGATTATCTGTAGCGATCGCACCAACTTCTATTCTATCTGGATACACCTCATAAAAGGCAAAACTTAAATCACTGGTGGAATACTCTGTCCACTCAGAACGTCCTACAGGACGATTGCCTGCACCTGCACCACAAATTAAATAAGTTGTACCATCAATAGCACGAGTGCGTTCATAACTATGTTCGTGGCCATTGATATAAAGTTGAACACCGTATTTTTGAAATAGAGGAGTAAAAGTTTTAATAAAACCTGGATTATTTCCATACTGACCCGATGAATAAATCGGATGATGTCCAAACACCACTTTCCAAGGAGCTTTACTAAGACTTAATTCTTTTTCTAACCAAATTAGCTGGTTTTTCCAATCAGCATTACTATTAGTATCTAAAGCGAAAAATTGTGCTTGATTACGTTTAAATGTATAGTAACGTCCTTTCATATTAAAGCCGGCATACTTGACTTGTGGATCACCATTAGCAGTACGAATATCGTGATTACCTAAACAAGCCTGAAATTTCACATCTTGCTTAAGTAAGACTTTGTAGGGACGCTCAAAAACTTCGCCAATTTTCTCAATTTCGCCGTTATTGTAAATGTTGTCTCCAGCTAAAACTACTAAATCATAAAGATTTTGTTTGTGATAGGCATTCATTGCCCCAGCCACAGCATACTGTCCTTTAGCCCCAGTCCCTGTATCTGCTACAGATACAAAACGTAATAACAAGTCTTTTTTAGCTGGGTTGGTGGCTATAGCTGTTGTTGAATCAGTAATACCAGCACTTTGATTATTTTGATGAGCTAACATCCAGCTTAAAAATCCAGTACTAATGGCGCTGAAGCTACTTAAAAATAAAAATTGACGGCGTTTCAGGTTCATAATTCACCAAATTTAGTAAATAGTCAGTTCAGCGGAAACAATGAGCAATGAAGTGATACATTAAGGCAAAAGAAGGCAGCACCAGTAATAATGTACGTTGTTTGTCTTTAATTCGCTGCTTTTGGTGAAAGTTCCATGTCACAAGACAATCAGTCAAAACCGACGAATAAGCAGGTAACTCAACCTCCCCAAAAACCTTACCAGAGAGTTCAGCCATTTTGGAAGGCTAAAATTATCCAACTTCTCCAAGGGACGATTGGGGTTTTAGAAGTAACAGTGGAGAAACTGGAGACTGCACCCCCACCTGGTACTGAAGAAAAACCCAGTTTTTTCCAGCAGCTTCAGTTGCGCTGGGGTGGACTGTTAAGGACAATCCGCTTGTTTTTACCATCAAATTTGTCAACAAAGTTATCAGATACAGCTTTGACAGGAATTGTTACTGCAATTGCTGTAATTCTCGTTTGGACAACGGCGACTGTCTTTACAGGTAAACCTACTGAAGTAGCAACAGTTCCACCTGTTAAGGAGGTTCCTGTACCTACACCAATAATAACTACTCCACCGGAGTCAGTCGCACCAGAACCACAGCCGCCAGAGGAAATTACACCGCCGCCAGAAGTACAAACTACCCCACCAACGCCGGAACCGAAACCAATTCCTACGCCAACGCCAACCCTGATACCAACCAGAGAATTGACACCAGAACAAGCCTTAATTGCGGCTATTGAAAATCAGGTAGCCGAAATTAGCGATCGCATTGCCTCTGGTCTGATAAAGTCAATTCAAGCCAACTTCCGCACCAGCAATCTTACAGTCAAAATTAGTGAGGATTGGTACACTCTCAAGGAATCTCAGCAGGACACACTAGCTGCAAAGATATTACAACGTTCTCAAGAACTTGATTTTACCCATTTAGAAATTATCGACTCCCAAAATAGGCTGATAGCGCGTAACCCAGTTGTTGGTAATGAGATTGTGATTTTTAAACGGCAAACAGCAAGTTAAAATAATTCGTAATCTAAACACTTTATCAGGACGTTTAACTTCAAGTATTTATGTTAGACAACGTTTCGCTATTGCTCCAAGCTTGTGAAAACTTAAATATCAGCTATGAAATTATTCATCCTGCTGAAAACTTAATCAAAATAAAACTGAATAATAAACCGCATTATTTTTGTAATTATAGCACTCCCTTAATTAATCAAGCAGTAGCACACCTTATAAAAGACAAGGAATACACTTACCATGTTTTAAAAGAAAAAGTTAAACTTCCTCGGACAGTAGGTTTTCTTTCTCCTTTTTGTGATATTCAGTATAAGATTTACTTAAAATTTCCAACTATTCCAGATATCGTATTAAAAATAAAAGAAAATTTTGAAACTCCAGTGATAGTTAAAAGGAATTCCGGTGCAAGGGGACATAACGTCTTTTTATGTCAGAATATACATGAAATTGAAACTGCTTTAAAAAAAATTTTTAATATCAATCTTCAAAAGTATGATTATGTCGCTCTTGCTCAAGAACTTATTCACATTAAATCTGAATATAGAGCAGTTTTCTTAAATAAAGAGTTGGTTTTGCTTTATGAAAAAGATATAACTGATGCAACATTTGCGGGTAATCTCAGTCCTCTGCACTGGGATGGTGCAAAAGCCAAGTATATCAACAATCCACAAATATTGTCAGAGATTGCTAATTTTACTAAACCAGTTTTTGATGAATTAGACCTTGATTATGGTGGTTTAGATATCGTATTAGACCAAGATAACCAATATTGGTTAATTGAAATAAATTCTCACCCCAATTTTAGTGTTTTCATTAGAGATAATGGAGATGAACATGTGTTGAATATTTTTGAAAAAATCCTAATTAGCCTAGCCTCAAAATAAAAAATTTAGTATTTTGGTTAGTTTTTAGGCATCTTTTACTGACTGACAGATATAAACTGCCGGCCCAATTGAGCTTGGAAGTGCTATTATTTCTGGGTTTGGCTGAGTTAAAAGATATTCTAATAACAACAGCAAGAATTTACTTTGGAGCGTGGCATCATTATCTCTAATAATTTGGCGATCGCGTTCGAGATTTTGGTGAGTGGAGGAATCCCACTTAAACAAGTCTCTCAATTCGTAGACAAAGAAAGCGATCGCCTCTAAATTAAATGTCAAACTAGCATTCAGCGCTGAGTAAATTTCCTGCTTCCCTGCTCCCCTTCCTCTAAGTTTTCTCCCAAGAGCGCACTAAACTGCTCAGAAACCGATACTGCGTAGGTTTATTCATAACCGAGCAATATTGGGACTGAATGCAGGGAAAAAAGTTTGTTTTGATTGTGTAATAACCAACAGTTTAAAACGGTAATACAGCATTATGCATCGGATAAGTAGCACATCGGGTGGATGGAATCAGTCAGAGGGTTTAATTTTTCTAGAACAAACTCCAGCGCCTTTCGTGTTGATTACGGCCGCTGATACCGACATTCAAACTTTGGCAGCTGCGCTTGGGAAATTACCTGCAAGCTTTCCGGCATTAAGAGTCGCCAACCTGTTGCAGTTGCAGCAACAATTAAGCATAGATACTTATGGAGAACAAGTTTTGGAACTTGCCCAAGTAATTATTTTGCGCCTGTTAGGAGGACGTTCCTACTGGGGTTATGGCTTAGAAGTAGTGCAGGAAATTGTGCAACGTAATGGTAAAACCCTGATTGTAATGCCAGGAGATGACGCTTTTGATCCCGATTTAATTTCCCAGTCTACCGTGCCCTTGAGTATTGTTAACCAGGTATGGCAGTATTTTAGCGAAGGCGGCGTAGAAAATTTCGTTAATGCTCTCCAATTTATCTCTGACAGTTGCCTGTTAACTGCATATAATCCCCCGCTACCCCGGCCAATTCCGCGTGTGGGATTGTATGAATGGGAAGTGGGGAGTGGGGAGCAGGGAGCAGGGGAGGCAGGGGAGGCAAAGGAGGCAGGGGGAGCAGGGGGAGCAAGGGGAGATTTAGAATCTTATACATCCACCTTTGAACTGGATTCATCCACCTCAGAACCTCAAAGCTTCCAATGCCTTATGCCCAAAGTCGGCATTCTTTTCTACCGCGCTCATTATTTAGCGGGAAATACTAAGGTAATTGATGCTTTATGCGAAGCCTTGGTACAGAAAAATTTACAACCAGTGCCAGTGTTTGTTTCCTCATTGCGTGAACCTGATGTTCAAGTTGAGTTGAGTGAATTTTTCCAACCCAAAGAAGCTGAGTCAATAGCTGTGCTGCTGAATACCACCAGTTTTTCTCTAGCACGCTTGGAAACTGAAACACCTCAAACCGATTTGTGGCAAAAATTAGATGTGCCTGTGTTGCAGGTAATCCTTAGTGGCGGGACAATTGAGCAGTGGGAGTCACAGTTTCAAGGGCTTTCTCCCCGTGATATCGGGATGAATGTAGCGCTACCAGAAGTAGATGGGCGGATTATTACTCGTGCTGTGTCTTTTAAAGCAGTGCAAACTCGTAATCCCCATCTAGAGACAGATGTGGTAATTTATGAACCAGTGAGCGATCGCATCGAGTTCGTTGCTAAACTAGCAGCAAATTGGGCGCGTCTGCGTTCTAAACCCCCCCAAGAGCGGCGAATTGCCCTAATTCTGGCAAACTACCCCAACCGGAATGGACGTCTTGCTAATGGTGTGGGACTGGACACTCCAGCTAGTTGTGTAGAAATCCTGCAAGCTTTACATCTGGCTGGGTATGAAGTAGAAAATCCACCTGCTCAAGGAGATGAGTTGATTCAACGGCTGACAGATGGCGTAACCAATGATCCAGAAGGTCGAGAATGGCGTCCGGTACAGCAAAGTGTTTCTTGGGAAGAGTATCAACAGTATTTCGCTTCTTTGCCGCCAGCAGTGCAGCAGGGTATTAGTCAGCGCTGGGAAATGGGGCAGGGAGCTCTTAGTAGGGGAGAAGAGTTTTCACCTCTGCCCTCTGCACCCCGCCCCTCTGCCTCTTTCCCCGTTCCCGGAATTCAACTCGGCAACGTCTTTGTGGGCATTCAGCCACCAAGAGGTTATGATAATGACCCCAGCTTGAATTATCATGCGCCAGATTTAGAACCAACCCATGCTTATTTAGCTTTCTACTATTGGGTCAGAGAATGTTTTGGTGCTGATGCTGTAGTTCATGTGGGAAAACACGGAAATCTAGAATGGCTACCGGGTAAAAGTGTGGCTTTATCCAGCAATTGTTATCCAGAAGTGGCTCTCGGCGCAGTTCCCCACCTGTACCCGTTTATTGTGAATGACCCTGGTGAAGGTTCCCAAGCCAAACGTCGCGCTCAAGCGGTGATTATAGATCATCTAACGCCACCGATGACTCGTGCCGAACTCTACGGTTCTTTGCAACAGTTAGAAAATTTAATTGATGAGTATTATGAAGCGGAAAGTTTAGATCCTTCGCGTTTGCCAGTGATTCGCGATCGCATCCGCGAACTGGTGATCAAAGAAAATCTCCATCTAGATTTAGGAATCCAAAATGAAACCGAAATTTTTAATTCGGAATTTCTAATTTTGAATTCTATCGGAGGCTATCTTTGTGAATTGAAAGAAGCCCAAATCCGCGATGGCTTGCACATTTTTGGGCAATGTCCCGAAGGACGCCAGCTACGAGATTTAATAGTAGCGATCGCTCGCATACCCAATCGCTATTCTTCAGGTATTACCCGTGCCATAGCTAAAGATTGGGGTCTAGACTTCGATCCCCTGATAGCAGATTTGTCAATGACTAGTGGTGAATACTCAATAGTCAATGGCATAGAATGCCGTACCCTCGGTGATATCGTCGAAGTCCTAGAAGAACACGCCGCCCTTCTAGTAGAAAAATTAATAAATCAGGACTCTTGTACAGACGCCATGAATCGCGTCTCTCCACTCAACACAGACGCCATGAATCGCGTCTCTCCCCCCAGCACAGACGCCATGAATCGCGTCTCTACCTGGATACGCGATCGTCTACTTCCAGCTTTACAACAAACCCACCAAGAAATTACCCACTTATTACACGGACTCGATGGCGGTTACATCCCAAGTGCCCCAGCCGGCGCACCCACGCGCGGCCGCCCAGAAGTTCTACCAACAGGGAGAAACTTTTATTCTGTCGATATTCGCGCCATTCCCACAGAAACAGCTTGGGATATAGGCAGAAAAGCGGCTGAAACCCTCGTGGAATATTACACTCAAGAGCATGGTGAGTATCCCAAAACACTAGGTTTATCTATGTGGGGAACTGCCACCATGAGGACTGGGGGTGATGATATTGCCGAAGCCTTGGCTTTACTTGGAGTCCAACCTGTATGGGATGGTGCAGCCCGGCGAGTAGTGGATTTTGAAATTTTGCCCCTGGCGATTTTGGGGCGTCCCCGTGTAGATGTTACCTTGCGAATTTCCGGATTCTTCCGAGATGCTTTTCCCAACTTGATTGATTTATTCGCTCAAGCAGTGTCAGCAGTAGCAGACTTGGATGAACCGCCAGAACAAAATCCCCTCGCCGATGCAGTTCGCCAAGAAACTGATTTATGGACAAGCCAAGGTTTAACTTTAGAAGCAGCAGTGGTGCGATCGCGCTATCGCATCTTTGGTTCTCGTCCAGGTGCTTACGGCGCCGGACTCCAAGGTTTAATTGAATCGCAAAACTGGACAGATGACCAAGATTTAGCTCGCGCCTACATCAACTGGAGTTCTTACGCCTACTCCTCAGGAAGTGGGGTAGAGGAGCAGGGGAGCAGGGGAGCAGCGGGAGCAGAAGGAGCAGGGGAGGATAAAATCCCTCAGTCGCCAGTCTCTAGTCTCCAGTCTCCAATCCCCAATCCCGAAGCCTTCAAGCAACGCTTGGCACAAATGCAAGTTGTGCTGCACAATCAAGACAACCGTGAACACGATCTGCTCGATTCTGATGATTATTACCAATTTCAGGGTGGCTTAACAGCAGCGGTACGTTCTCTACAGGGAAAAAATCCCCAAACCTATTTTGGTGATAATTCCATACCCGCCCAACCACGAGTTCGCCAACTGAAAGAAGAAATTGCCCGGGTGTATCGTTCTCGCGTAGTTAATCCAAAGTGGATTGCGGGAGTCATGCGCCACGGTTACAAAGGTGCGTTTGAAATGGCAGCGACAGTGGATTATCTATTCGCCTACGATGCTACAGCTAAATGTGTCGAAGATTATATGTATCAAGGCATAGTAGAAGCTTATTTGCTCGATCCACTTGTCTCAGAATTTATTCAGGAAAAGAACCCTTATGCACTGCGTGATATTGCTGAAAGATTATTAGAGGCACATAAGCGCAATTTGTGGGAGGATGTAAATATAGGAACATTAGAAGCTTTGAGGAACCTAGTACATCAAGCTGAAGCAGTTATCGAAGAAAAATCAATGGTGTAGGAAATAAATATGGAGAATCTTGCGTATTTGCACCTAGCTTCCACCTACGAAGACAGCCCACCTAGTGAATTGGTCTCCCTCAGTTCTTTGTTTAACAAAGCAGCTGCACCAGACTGGAAACGGCTTTCTGGTAGGGCTTGGAAGTATATGTTGCCCCTTGCTCTGTCTTTGTCCATTCTTGGCGCTGTCAGTAGTGTCATGGCACTGGAAAAAGGCGATCAAGGCCCTTCTGTCAGAAATCTACAACAAAAGTTGAAAACAGCAGGTTTTTACCAAGCTTCTGTTACCCAAGTATATGACGTATCCACACAAGAAGCTGTGCGGCGCTTCCAAAAGTCCGCTGGTTTACCAGTGGATGGCATTGTTGGAGCAAGCACCCTGCAAAAATTAGAAAGCTGGCAAGCCAAAAAGCCCAGTACTACAACTACACAAGCTAAAAAGCCCAGCACTAGTACTTCAGCTAGTTCAGCTAGTTCAGCTAGTTCAGCAACCAGCAAGCGCCATAATCCCAACTACCTTGCTAAGGGGGATGAAGGTGAAGATGTCAGAGTTTTGCAAGAACGCTTAAGAGTTGCAGGCTTTTATTACGGAAACGCCACAGGAATATTTGGCCCAATTACTGAAGAAGCTGTCCAGCGCTTCCAAGATTCTTACAAATTAAGCGTTGACGGGATTGTTGGCCCAGCAACATTGCGTAAATTGCCGGGAGTTGGCATCGGTGATGGAGAAGAGGCTCCCAAAAAGGTAGTCAATCGAGATAAACTCCGTGTAGGCGATCGCGGTGAGCCAGTTAGAATTGTTCAAGAACAATTGATCCAGGCAGGATATTTAGAGGGAGAGCCTAATGGCTACTATGGTCCCTATACTGCCGATGCTGTAAAGAGATTTCAGGGAGCTAATTTCTTGACAGCAAGTGGTGTTGCTGGCCCAACAACGCGAGCTAAGTTATATAGCTCAGTTAATACTGCTAGCAAAAGCGAATTTAATACCCTAGAAATCCAAACCCGACTACGGGAGCGGGGTTTTTATAAAGGCAAGCTGAACGGTGTGATGGCAGATGACACCAAAAAAGCAATTAAACAAGCCCAGGAATTCTACGGCATCAGTCTCAAGGATCTTAAGAGCGGACGCTTTTAGCATCCGCTTTGGTGTTGTTAGTATCAATCCCCAACTGGTTGCTTGCCTCCAGTAACAGCAAATTACAAACTGCTCAAAATTCCACTTATTTGGTTAATTTGAGTAGTTTTGTCTTGTTATCCACCCAAGTGCTAAAGCGGCATCAGTGCCCGTTGGCACTTGGGACACACTGCATGAATCGTCATTTGACAGTCAAGCAGGTGAAAACCTTCTTTTTGAGCCGTTTTCGCCCCAATTTTTAAAATTGAGTCGTTTTTAAATTCAATGGTTGAGTTGCACCTGACACAAATTAGGTGATGGTGGTGATGGGGATAGGGCTGGTTGATTTCATAATGCTTATGTCCCTCGCCCAGTTCTAGTTCCCGTAAAAGTCCCATCCTTGCCATCAACTTCAAAGTCCGATAAATAGTTGACAGACTGATCCCTTCACCATCAGTTTCTAGCCGATGATAAAGATCTTCCGCACTTAGATGTTCACCTTGCGGAAGTTCTTGAAAAATGTGTAAAATTGTTTCGCGCTGGGGAGTTAAACGCCAACCTCGTTCGTTCAGTTCTGCCTTAAGTGAAGTAGTCGTGTAGACTGTCATACTAATATTTCTCAACAAAGCCTGTTAGTTGAGAATATAACAAATATTTGGAGCAATTTGCAACAATCATTGCTTATTGATAACCTTTACCAAATACTTAAGAACAATTCATAAAATATTAATCAAAATTCAAGTAATAAGCTGTAGTGCATTTAATTTACATACGGCTAATAGTTAGGATACTTGTAACGATTGCATCCCTTGACTTTGAATTTTGAACGAGTGAATTTTGAATTGCTTAGTTGATCCCCACCTTCAAGATATCTGAGCAAAGGTCTGGGGAACCTGTTGTACAATTAAATGCAAATTATTTGCTATAAGCTTTTTAGAGGTTTATAGCAAATAATTCATAATTCATAATTATGTTTCAAGTGGGGATTTAAACCCCACTTGAAACGGGACTGGATGATTAGGCATCAGGGAGAAACCCCCTCTTGTAAAGTTGGAGCGGAGGTTTCCTCCGCTCCAACTTTACGCCTTTTAATTATGAATTATGAATTAGTTTGATCATTGATTAAGTTAGAGACTCCAAATAGTCGCGGATGAGGTTGCGGCGCTTGGGTTGACGTAGCTTTTGCAAAGCCTTGGATTCAATTTGTCGGACTCGTTCCCGCGATAAGTCAAGAGCGCGACCAATTTCTGCTAAAGAATAAGGATGACCATCTGCTAAACCAAACCGCATCAAAATTACATCGCGCTCCCGACTAGTCAAATCTGACAGAAGATGATGCAAATCTCTTTGTAAAGATTCTCGCATTAACATCTCTTCTGGGGTTACACTATCAGTTTCGAGTAATTCTCCTAACTCAGTATCTTTATCCTTGCCTACTTTGGTTTCTAAAGAAACGGAGCGAGGAACCCGCAACAAAACTTCTCGTACTTGAGTCGGTGTCATCTCTAACTCAGTTGCTAAATCTTCTAAAGTTGGGGTGCGACCTTTTTCTTGAGCAATTTTGCGTTGGGCCTTTTTGATTTTGTTTAACTTTTCGGTAATATGAACAGGGAGGCGGATCGTTCGACTAGAAGTAGCGATCGCTCGTGTAATTCCCTGACGAATCCACCAGTAAGCATAGGTACTGAAGCGGTAACCCTTAGTGGGGTCAAATTTTTCTACAGCCCGCTCCAAACCCAGTGTGCCTTCTTGGACTAAATCCAACAATTCCAAACCGCGATTTTGATACTTCTTGGCAACAGACACAACTAGGCGAAGATTAGCCTTAATCATGTGTTCTTTTGCTTGGAGTCCTTGGGACTGAATTTGCTCCAATTCTTCTACTGTCAACTTGGCGATTTCAGCCCAGCGACGTTTGCCATCTGCCAAAGTCGGTCTGAGATCCGATACCATTATGCCAGCAGTGGCAGCCCATCTTTCCAAAGACGGGCGATGTCCTAATTCTGAGGTCAGACGTTCTTGGACTTCAACTAACCTCTGATAGGGCGTAATCACTTCATCCCCTTGCTTGGCGGCGTTAGCAAGCACTATCCGCATCCGCAAGTAGCGCTGGACTTTTTGGGCTTCTGAAACCTCTTCATCACGCCCTAACAAGCGAACTCGACCAATTTCCTGAAGATATAGACGTACTAGGTCAGTACTACGACGGTTAGTGTTAGCAGCAAAGTTAGCATGGTCAACAGAAGCCATCTCTAGCTCCTGTAGGTCATCTACCGATAACTCACTTTCGTCAACCGTGAGATCCGAGTCCAAAGCCTGGCGGGACTTTCTGGTATTGTAGGGGGCATCTGCATAAAAAGATGTTGCTGGCATAAAGATTGTCTCAATGGCTCCAGGTAACAATAGATTACGGTCAGCTTAGATTAGGGTCAGCTATTCAACTGTTGCTATTGTTCCCGTGATTCACGAAAAACTAACACGGTTGAAGGTTCCATTACAATTTTTTTTAGAAATTAACTGTAAAGGTTTTATTGGATACAGTATTACTGAACTTAATCGGCTGCTAAACTTTTGATTGAACCAATAGCTATTCAAATCCGCAGCTAGGTTTTCAATATTTCAACTACTTAGTTAACATTTCAACCTTGAAGGTTACTGATAGTGACTTTTATAACACGGTATAAACCTACTTCAGTGAATATCATGTTTATAATTGGCATAGTCACATTTACATGGCGATAAAAGTAATATCCTGACGATTTACCAATTTTTTCTCAGGATTATTCAGGTATAAGTAGAACTAATAGATATTAGGGAAGTGATTAGGATTAACTACAAAAATTCTATCGATGCAAAGGGTGTGGGACACGGAGAAAATTCTGATGCTGGGAACTTCAAAGCTGTTGACCACGTGTACAAGCGATTCCAAGGCTTTATGATACTGTGTTAGAGCTATCAGCTCTAAACAGTCTTGAATCTAGGGCAATACTCGAATTATTCAGAACCCTAAACGGTTCTAACTGAGGTTTTTTCTATTGATAGGTGGGCAAAATCATTATTTAAGCGATGTCACCCACCTAAACTGGTTTAAAAGAACGATCAATCCTCAGTTCTCAATAAAACGAAGCAATCGTACTCTATCAGTGACCGCTACTCACGAGTATTATCCAAAAGCTTTTGGACTGTCTCATCTAGTTGCTTGTTTGCATTCTCCGAAAGCTTAAAGCAGTAGGCACTAACTGCACCGGATGTGCTTAATCCGGCTATAGTTGCTACTGAAATTTTTCCAACTGCAACTGATAGAGCTAAAGCAATGCTTAATGCTGCTGTCGTCCCTGCTAACCCAACTGCAACATTGAAACTTAATTTAGCTTGACGAGAGCGTTCTTTAAACCATTCTGTTGAGTATCCTTCTGGTACCTGAAGATCGGCAGTTTTTTGATATTGTTGGACTTCTTTACGTTGAAATACAGAGTGTATATGTTCTGTTTTTGGAGAAAATTCAGTAGGATCAGCGTTCTGATCGCTTATGTTTTCGTTGTTCAATGGATCGTGCATAGTTCATTCTCAATTAAATTGAACGGTTGATAGGCGTAGTTTAAAGAGAGCCAAACCACGCCTATTTAACCATTGCTATTGTTCCCGTGATTCCCAATGAACTAACATATAGGACTCCGATTTGATTTCTGAAAACATACTGAGACTGAAAAGCCTGTTTTATCAGGGTTTTATCTTAAATCTTGTTCAAAAATTAGATATGAGTCCTATAGTTGAAGATTCCAGTACCGCGCTCATCCAGATGAGTAACGCTGGCATATCGTTACAGGTAATTCAGAAAATCTCAGGGCATTATTGAGAATATAGTAGTCTTCTTGACATGATGCGTTTGCCCTGCGTTAGTGATATCAGAGATTAGTAGCAACACGTCTGGTCGGGTTGCAAACAAAGGCATGGAAGGACTTGCCATTACTCCCAACGGTAAGACCTTGGTTGGCATTTGCAGAGTTCGCTGCTTCAAGACGGTGGCAGCAATGCTCCTATACTAGAATCGTCAAGATTGACATCGAAAATAGGCGCCACCCAGGAATACTAGATAACATTGGTACGTCGGTTAAACTGAAATACTCCACCGTCAGCGAGATTGTGGCATCAACGATCACGAATTCCTGGTAGATGAACGCGATAGCAAGGGGTTGGGGGACAGTTCCAAGGCTGCCTTCAAGAAGATATACCGTATTGATCTGACAAATGCTCAAGAAGTAAGCAATATCAGTGGGGAAAACAACCTTGTTGGCAAGGCTCTCAGCAAGACCCTGTTCCTCGATGTGGTGGCTGCGCTGACTCAAAACGGTATCAAAGAAGAGGACATTCCAGCCAAGCTTGAAGGTTTGGCCTTCGGAGAGGATAAGGATATTGACGAAAAAATAGGCTCAATTAAAAAACGCTGAAACCCTTGCTATTAAAGGATTATTCTACTTTAGATGCGTTTGCCTTGGGGAGTACAGCCATATATGAAAACAGTGCTTGCTTAACTCAAGGATCTGTCGTGTTATGACGTGACCGTGCTGAAACTACTTCGTGAAAGTGATTTTCTGCCCAACGACAAATAGTAGTCAACGGTTCAATGAGGGTCTCACCTAGCGGTGTCAAAGAATACTCAACCATCGGGGGGACAGCAGGATAGACTTTACGCTCGACAAGACCGTCCTGTTCTAAAGCTCGGAGAGTGCGAGTTAACATTCTTTGAGAAACCCCTTGTATTTCTCGCTGCAACTGTCCATAGCGCAGGGTGCCGCCAGCTAAGGCATAAATCACAAGCGCTGTCCATTTATCTGCAATTAGTGTTAGAACCTGCCGCAGTTCAATATCTTGGCTGAGGATACAAGGTTTTTCAGGAATACCCATAGACTTTATTGACCGTTACATACATTAATGTAGGTATAGCAGGTTCATGTGCCTACTTGCAAACTAGCTTGCAACCTCTTAAGATTAACGTCAATGAATTACTCATTCATCGGTAAAGTGGCTTTAGTCACAGGTGCAACATCAGGAATTAGTCAAGCGGCTCCACTCACTTTTGCTTGTCTTGGAGCCAGCATAGTTGTTGTGGGCAGACGTGCTGAACAAGGTAGTTGACGTTTCATAACTGCTCCACCAAAAATATACTTATCTGCGTTGAAAGGAGAAAGCGATGCCAACAAACACCATGAAGGCGATTCGGCTGCACGAGTTTGGTGGTCCTGAGGTTCTGCGTTACGACGAGGTGCCGAAACCCTCACTGAAGCCGGGTGAGGTGCTCGTTCGCGTTCGTGCGGCGGGTATCAATCCTCCAGACTGGTACCTGCGCGATGGGTATAAGAAATTGCCCCCTGATTGGAGGCCCGAAGTGCCTTTGCCCGTCATTCCGGGGACGGACGTGTCGGGTGTCGTCGAGGCGGTCGCCGCGGATGTGCATGGCTTCTCCGTCGGCGATGAAGTTTTCGGCATGCTTCGCTTTCCTAGCTTCGGGGACAGCAGTGCATATGCGGAGTACGTTGCCGCGCCTGCGTCAGACCTCGCGCTCAAGCTGGCTAGAATTGATCGCGTGCACGCTGCAGGGGTGCCAATGTCGGGACTCACCGCATGGCAGTTCCTCATCGAGGTTGGAAATGATCATCCGAACCCGCTTCAAGCAAAGATGCATCGCCCGGTGCCGCTCAATGGCACGACGGTACTTATTAATGGTGCTGCGGGCGGCGTGGGGCACTTCGCGGTGCAGCTGGCAAAATGGAAGGGTGCGCACGTCATCGCGGTGGCGTCAGGCGAGCATGAGTCGTTCCTGCGTGAACTCGGTGCCGACGAATTCATCGACTACACCAAGAGCGCTCCCGAGGAAGTCGTGCATGACATTGATCTCGTCCTCGATACCCTCGGCGGTCCCACCACTGGTCGCTTCTTGCGCACGCTTAAGCGTGGCGGCGCGTTGTTCCCGGTGCTCTTAGGCTTCTCCGACCCCGAGGAGGCCGCGAAGCTGGGCATCACGGTCTCGATGACTCAAGTGCGCTCGAACGGACCACAGCTCGCAGAACTAGGACGCTTGCTCGATGCAGGTACAGTTCGCGTCGCAGTAGACAGCACGTTTCCGCTTGCGGATGCTCGAAAGGCGCACGAACGAGCTGCCCGTGGGCACATACAAGGCAAAATCGTGCTCACGGTTGCATGAGACCGAAAGCTCGAATAATTCATCCCCCTCCTCAGTTCTTGTCACACTTTGGTGAAGCAAAGTTACGCACCCTACGGGAAGCACAGCTACCGCATTGTCTTTTCTAATCCGACAATCATCTTCTTTTAAAGCAACATCTAATATCCAGTGTCATGAATTCTCAATCCCCCAATAGCTGCGAACAGTATTGGCAAATTGTTCAACATTCTGTTCAAGACTACTGATAAAATAACAAGTTTCAACCGTTGTTTTACCATCTAATGAGCGGACAGATTCTACCATTCCAACGCTATTCATTTTTGACCAAACTGCATCTGGGTCAAGCCGCCTTTGAATATCAGATAACATGAGATAATTGCGAATTTCTTCACGCCCATGCCCTACTTCTTCTGTTTTATATGTACTATATTTAATTCCTTGACTTTGGCGCTCGTTTAACTTTGAGAATGAGAATATCATGGTTGAGCGATCGCACAAGCGGGGATACTCTTGAAGTTGGGCTTTCGTCATCGCTCAACTGATACAAACCGCCATCGTCTCCTGATAACAGTCAAAGTTAGGATGGAATTGCGTAACTATTAGTAAGAGAATTAAAGAATTAACCAGTGGGATTACTTGTGTCGATAATTATCGAGGTAGAGGGCGGTGTCACCCCATCCCGATCTCCCCGCGTCCTCTTCTATGTCAGCATGTCAGTACTAACCCGTCAATTTAAACTTGACAGACTACTAACTAGTAGTTGTATTCTGGCTTGATATCTCGCAGCATCAGTTCATCAAGTGCTTGTCGGGGTGTGACTTCATCTTGAAGTAACCGATAAACTTGCTCGGTAATCGGGACAGCTATGTTTTGTTGCTTGGCTCGTTGCATCAAAACCCGACAAGTGTTCACTCCTTCAGCAGTTCCTTGCAAATTTGTAAGAGTTTCTGTAAGTGACTTACCACCAGCTAGCTGGTAGCCAACTTGGTAATTGCGACTTAAGGGACTATTGCACGTTGCTAACAAATCTCCTAAACCCGATAAACCATAAAATGTTTCCGTCTTTGCACCCCAGTCATTGCCAACGCGAACCATTTCTGTAAGTCCACGGGTGACTAAAGCAGCTTTAGCATTGGTTCCCAGTTGTAAACCATCGCACACACCAGCTGCGATCGCAATCACATTTTTCAGTGTTCCCCCCAGTTCCACCCCTAAGGGATCGGGATTGGTATATACCCGGAAACGTTGAGAAGAAAATACTAACTGCACTACTTGAGCAGCCGTGGGAATATTACTGGCTACCACCGTTGCTGCTGGTAATTCTAGTTGAATTTCTTTAGATAAATTAGGCCCCGACAAAACAACCACTGCATGGTTAGGAAATATTGTCTGCCAAATTTGTGACGGCGTGCAGGTGGTTTGGGGGTCTAAGCCTTTCGTCGCCGTCACAAAAATTGTCTCTGGAGAAAGGGGGAAAGACTGAACTTGGGAAGCAACATCCCTCACACCAATCATTGAGATAGCGGATAGAACTATTTGGATATCTTTTAAAACTGCTTGGAGAGTTTGGGAACCTTGACGCGACCAGACGCGCACCCTATGACCATTTGCAGCGGCGAGATTTGCTAGAGATGCACCCCAAGCACCCGCACCAAGAATTGCTACAGATTTTGAATTAGTCATTAATCAAGAGTCTCCCCATCACCTGATCACACCATCTTCTTAGCAATTTAAAATCTAAAATCTAAAATCTAAAATTGGCTGCGGGGATAACGTTCCATTAATTTCCTAACTTGTCCCGCATGATATGAGCTTCTTGTCAAGGGCGAAGAAACAACTTGTAAAAATCCGATTTCTTCGCCGAATGTTTTCCAAGCAGCAAATTGATCTGGGTTGATAAATTCATTTATCTGCAAGTGTTTTTGACTTGGTTGGAGATATTGCCCGATTGTCAAAATGTCGCAATCTACAGTTCGCAAGTCTTGCATGACTTGGCGGATTTCGGCATCAGTTTCACCGAGTCCAACCATGATCCCAGATTTAGTGTATGTGCGAGGAGAAACTTGGCGAGAGCGCTGTAATAATTCTAATGTGCGATCGTAGTTTCCTTGGGGACGCACTCGACGATACAGGCGTGGAACAGTTTCCGTATTGTGGTTTAATACCTCTGGCGCAGCTTGTAGAATCATCTTTAGAGCATTCCAATTACCGCATAAGTCGGGAATTAGCACCTCAATTGTCGTATTGGGTGAAACAGAGCGAACCGCATCAATACACGCCACAAACTGAGATGCACCACCATCAAACAAGTCATCTCGGTTTACAGAAGTGATTACCACATGATTAAGTTTCATGCGGCGAACAGCTTCCGCTAGTCGTGAAGGTTCCGTGAGGTCTAGTGGTTTGGGTTTTTTCTCAAAATCAATATCGCAGTAAGGACAAGCGCGTGTACAAGCCGGGCCCATAATCAAAAACGTGGCAGTCCCAGCGTTGAAGCATTCACCAATATTCGGACAGGACGCTTCCTCACAAACTGTATTGAGGGCTAAATCCCGCAAAATTTCTTTAACGTTACCGATGCGCTCACGCTGAGGTGCTTTCACCCGCAACCAGTCTGGTTTTACAGTCACAATCCGCTTTTACCCCAAAGTTATACAAATTTAATCGTAGCAAGCAAAGCCTTGGGTGAAGTGATCATATATAGATGTAATTCTGTCGTTTGGCACGGGTTGTGATATTCTTAATTTATAATGCCATTTTTATGGCGGGATGTGGCGCAGCTTGGTAGCGCACTTCGTTCGGGACGAAGGGGCCGCTGGTTCGAATCCAGTCATCCCGATTGTACATTCGCAAACTAAATGTCGCAATTCGCAAAGTGATGTTGTTTCTTGCAAACTAATGTCGCGACTTTGATGAGGTGGAGTTGATTTCACCACATTTCATATACTGAAAAAATTCAGAATAATCCCGAACGAAGTGCGTCTTTCAACCCTCTATTGAAAAATCTATCTGTAAGTATCAACAACAAAAGCAGCTAAGGAGGCGATCATCGCATGATTACTCTTGAAACCCTTGAAAAATGGCTGCTTGTACCCACAGAGACAGAACATCTTGAATTTAAAGAAGCCAAACAATAGTTTGATTCGACTAAACTGCTGAAGTATTGTGTAGCACTAGCGAATGAAGGAGGTGGTTATATTGTTTTGGGCGTTACCGATAAGCGACCTCGCCAAATAGTAGGCTCCATAGCTTACTCAAAAGCAGGAGAACTGAACGGTATTAAGTCAAGAATAGTTAATGAACTTAGATTTCGGGTAGAAGTTACAGAATTAGAACATGAAAAGGGTCGAGTGCTAGTTTTTGAAGTGCCTACCTGTCCCGTAGGTCGTGCATTGGACTATGAGGGAGCCTACCTGATGAGAGTTGGTGAAGAACTGCGACCAATGACTCCTGATATGCTGAAGCGGATTTTTGCAGAAGACCAACAAGATTGGTTTTCCCAACCCGCTCGATGTGACGCAAGTCCTGATGATGTAATCGCCCTCCTAGATACTCAAACCTACTTTGAACTGCTAAAAATCTCCTATCCGACTAGCCGCGATGCTGTCCTAGAATGATTGCAGAGCCAAGATTTAATCAAACAGACAGCACAGGGTTGGACAATCAGCAACCTAGCCGCCATCCTTTTGGCGAAAAAACTGGATGCTTTTTCCCCTGCATTGGCTCGTAAAGCACCCCGTGTTGTTATATCTGACGGTATCAATAAGCTAAAAACTCGTGACGACAACACAGGCAACCGAGGATATGCCGTTGCTTTTTACAGATTAGTAGATTTTGTTCACTTAGCAGCACCGCAAAATAGCTTTATCGAGGAAGTTGTGCGAGAAGAAGTAAAAATGTTCCCGGAACAGGCTTTACGGGAACTTATTGCTAATGCTTTGGTGCATCAGGATTTTTTAGCAACAGGTACTTCAGTAATGATCGAGATGTATAGCGATTGCATTGAGATATCTAATCCCGGCATCCCGCCTATTAAGGTGGAGCGATTTATTGATGAGAATCGCTCCCGCAACGAACAACTCGCCAAGCTAATGCGACTTTTCGGTATATGTGAAGAAAAAGGCAGTGGCATTGACAAAGTTGTAAGCGCAGCTGAAAAGTTTCAACTACCTGCACCAGATTTTCGAGTAGGTGACACACGCACTACAGCAGTGCTGTTTGCCCATCAAGATTTTGCAGATATGAGCAAAACAGACCGTATTCGAGCCTGCTACCAACATTGCTGTCTGCTGTATGTCAGCAATCAACGGATGTCTAACCAAACCCTACGGGATCGGTTTCGTCTAAGTGAGTCACAGGCAGCAACAGTATCTCAGATTATTGCATATACAAAAGAAGCTGGATTAATCAAAGCAGACCAATCAGAATCAACCTCTACGCGCTATGCCAGATATCTACCCTTTTGGGCGTAGATAGTGTTTTAGAGCAAATCGAGATTAGTAGCCCTCGAATCCTCGAACCCTTGCAGAATCAACAAAAAAGTGTTTTATCGCAAATCGAGATGAGTCACTCCCAAATCCTCGAACCCTGGTAGAACAAACAAAAAAGTGTTTTATCGCAAATCGAGATTAGTAGCCCTCAAATCCTGAAAGCCTTACAGAATCAATAAAAAAGTGTTTTATCGCAAATCGAGATGAGCGAAATATGAACGAAGCCGAAACCCGTGCTGAACTAATTGACCCCGCACTCAAAGCCGCAGGTTGGGGAGTTATTGAAGGTAGTCGCATCCGCCGCGAAGTTATTGCCCCTGGTCGCTTAGTTGGTAATGGTAAATGCGCCCAATCTGATATCGCCGATTACGTGCTGGTCTATAGTGGTAGAAAAACTCGCTGTCATCAAAGCCAAAAAACGCGACCTGCCTGACACCAAAGGCTTAGAACAAGCCAAAAAATACACAAATTAAATGCCGCGATTTGCAAAGTCATGTCTTTATTGCCTAACATGATAGCGATCGCAAAATCAGTGAATTATCTTTAGTCTACAAGAGGCGATGTCTCCGACGGGCTACGCCTACGCCTTTCTTACCTAGCGTTGTGTGAAATAAGTCTCAAGATAGTGTCTACCTCACCACAGAATAACTTAAGCTTGGTGTATAAGTTTGGGGAAATAGTGATGAATAAGGAAACAGTTCCTAGTCAAGCAGAAAAGTCGAATCCAGAAGGCGATCCATTGCAACTAAGTCCAGAGGTACTCGACAAAATCAAACACCCTGCAAGAATAGACGATGTTATCCGGGAGCAATCACCACAAGAACGTAGGAGTAACCCAGCTTTAGTACCGGAAATGATTGATGAACCAAATGAGGAATTGAGCGGATTCACGGAAGAGTAATCGAAAGGCTGAGATTCCCGACTTTTCTAAAAAGTTGGGAATTTTGTTATTCATGAATTATTAATTAGAGCGATCTAGGTAGCTTGCTAATAGTAAAATATGAGTATCTAAGAGAATTTTTATCTGCTCTAAAATGCATTTAGAATCTTCTCAGGCAAAGATGCATCAAAATCATCAGGCAGTATGAATTCTCTAGCACATAAACTAAATGGGCATTGCTGTTTGTTGGTGGATGTAATTGGTTTTAATTCAGCAATTAGCTTATCTGCCTGGACAATAAGAAAGCTTTCACCTGCCTCAAGTTGATTAAGGTACTTCAAAAAATATCGTTGGATATCATCAACTGCGACTCTCTGCATTTGAGTGTTTTGGCATAGTGGTATGGTGATAGTAGATTACTTGACTCAATTGTAGTGCGATCGCTTCTCATCTAGGTTGGCTGAAGCGATTGCAAAACCAAACAATTGATTATATTGGTTTCGCTACTTTTCATGCAACCTACGAATCACTATTTAGTCTGGTTTGATCCAGCCTTTGATGATTGCTTTACCAATGTTGATATAGGAATTATCCAAAAACTCTTCAATTGCAGCTTCACTAAGTCCCTGTAATGCGCCAATAATGCGACGCTTCAAGCTAGGAGTAGTTTCATCATTTACATAAGCAATCTTCTCAGTTTCATTAGCCGTAGGATTATGTTGCTCTAACTGTTTTATAAGCCGTTGTATTTCAGCTAATTCATCAGCAAGAGTTTGTTTTTGTTCAGATGGGTAGATGTTTTGGTTTACTTGTTGCCGTGCATTATCTGCAATTTCGTTAGCAAAATTGCTAATATTTGGTTTCTGGAAATTATTGTTATATGTGTCTGACATAATCTTCTCCACATTAATAGGTCTTGTTGCTTGCAGCTTAACAATTTCTAATATATTCGTATTTTACTGACGGTAGAAAGTAATTTCATCATCTTTTGCTTGAAGCTCTCTCCGATATTGAGCTTCTAAGAACTTAACATTAGTTTCATAAAATTCTTTAAAGCCAGTTTCAATAGCACCTTTAATTACATCAGTGTTGATAGCTGATTCAATGTTCACATCTAGCCGGACAATTGAACCTATTTCCCTTTATTTCAGTTATTCCAAATCATTCAATCCTGTCATCTTTGGTACTAGCAGGACGGAAGCTAGATTTCAACCCGAAAAGGGCGAACAGCTGGAAGTGGGACTAAAAGCAGACCTAATTCCTGACAAACTATCTGCAACCTTAGCGTTTTATGATTTGGCAAAGCAGAATGTATTGGTAACTGATCCTGAGGATTCGCGATTTAGCATTCAAACAGGTGAGCAAAAAAGCCGAGGCGTTGAATTCAGTCTGACTGGTAGCCCAGTTAAAGGTTGGAATATTGCAGTGGGTTACGCTTATAGAGACCCCGCCACAAAACTTGTCGCTTATTGCGGAGGACTTAAACCCACAGAATTGGTTAAGGTAATAGATGCATTTGCGGAGCGTCTCATTGACGCAGCCTCTTTTAGAGAATAGAAGCAGCTTGCCGCAAAGTTCTTGCGTAAGTCCAAATATTGTGAAACCATAGCTTGTAACTTGCTGATTCAACTGCAACCAGCCTGTCTTTAAGCTCACTCCAGAAAAAAGTACTGGTAATGATTATGAAGCGATCGCCAAATTCAGAAAATAACCAGAAACCATCTAATCCTCGTTTATGGCTCCTCATCTTAGGACGTACCAGTTTGGCTGTGGGTGGGGTTTTACTGGTTGGAATTGCAGTTGGTGCTTGGTGGGCTAGAAACTATGTATATAAAGATTTAGCACCGTTAGTGCAGCAAAATCTTCAGCAATTGCTTGGGCGTCCTGTAAAAGTAGGGAATGTTGAACGTTTTTCGCTTTCTAGTCTGAGATTTAGCTCTCTATCGATACCAGCAACTCCTAATGATCAAGATCAGGTGGTAGCAAAAGCTTTGGAGGTAGAGTTCTCGCCGTTGCAACTTCTCCTCAGCCGAAAACTGGTATTAAATGTCACGCTAGTTCAGCCCAATGTCTACATTCAACAGGATCAGGATGGTCGTTGGGTTACAGCCCAAGTTAAGGCTGGGGAGGGACAAGGCTTCATCCAAACTCAGTTGGAGACACTTCAAATTCAAGATGGCAATGTAGAGTTAATGCCATTCGCCGCACCAACTAAACCGAAAGGCTCAGTAATATTAGATCAAGTTGGTGGTGTTGCCCGATTTTCAGATCGAAATCAAAGGATCGGTTATGACATCAATGCTCAACTCACTAGGGGAGGCGCTGTTAAAATTGTTGGCGAAACACAAGTAAAAGCTCAACAAACTAACCTCAAGCTGCAAGCACAAAATTTACAAGTATCAGAGGTCAGTCGATTAATTCAATTGCCAATTGCCTTGCAAGCAGGGCGTTTAGATGCTGACTTAGGGGTTCAGATTCCACCCAAACTGTCAGAAATAGCGATTACAGGAACAGCTACAGCTAATCAAATCACTGCTAAAATTCAAAATATTCCTCAGCAGGTTTCTAATCTTAATGGGAGATTTCTATTTCAAGGTCAGACAGTTGCTTTAGAGAATCTGAGTACGAACTTTGGCAAAGTTCCGATTCTGGCAAATGGAACAATTAATAGCCAAACAGGTTTTAATGTCTCTGCTCAGATAAAACCAGTTAGTGCAAAAAATATCTTAGACACATTGAAAGTGAATTCGTCAGTTCCAGCTACTGGCGAAATTCAAGCAAATATTCAAGTACTAGGCGCACTTGAGCAACCAGTCCTCAGCGGTACAGTAAGTAACACAAAACCTATTCAAGTTGACCGTGTTCAATTCAAAGCCGTCAATACTGACTTCCGCTTGAATGTATCTAAAACTGCATCTCAACTTGCCGTTTCCAATCTGAAAATAGTCCCCGCAGCTGGTGGTGAAATCACAGGCGGTGGTCAAGCTCAACTGGGAGCTAAAAATGAGGCAAGATTTAATGCTCAAGTTGATGGTGTATCAGGGGATATACTAGCACGGGGTTATGGCGTTACTCTACCGATCGCAGTTGGAAATGTTTCAGCAAAAGCACAAATTTCTAGTTCATTTGGCAAACAGCCGTTGAAACTTGATATTACTAGTGTTAAAGTGACGCCGCCAGCCGGGGGGCAAATTACAGCCAGTGGTCAAATTCAACTGGCTCCCCGAGGTCAAGTAAATATAGGTATTCAAGCTCAAGGTTTACCAGGAAATGCGATCGCTCAAGGTTACGGCATCTCAACTCCAATTAATGTTGGTGGTATATCTGCAAACGCCAAAATTTCTGGTTCTCTGGGCACACCATTAAACGTCAATGTTGTTCGCGTTCAAGCAAATCCAGAAGTGGGAGGGCAAGTGACAGCCAACGGTCAACTTCAGCTTGCACTTAAAGGGAGGGTGGCGTTGAATGTGCAAGCAAAAAATTTACCAGGGGATGCGATCGCTAAAGCATACAACTCCTCATCCTCAATCATTATTGGGAATGTATCGGCAAATAGCAGGATTTCTGGCTCACTTGGCAACCTGCAAGCAGTAACGCAAGTGCAAGCGCCCACAGCCGCCTATCCCATTACAGGTGAAGCTGTTGTTAGTCAACAAGGACAGAATATCCTCTTGCCAAATGCTGTGTTGAACGTGGCAGGCGGTACAATTAGGGCTAGAGGTCAAGTTGTACAACAACGCTGGCAGGCTTTTGTGAATGCCCAACAACTGCAATTGAGCCGTTTTGGACAGATACCACCCCAATTCCAGGGAGTTTTAAGCAATGTCGCCTTGAATTTGTCAGGAAGCACTGCTTCTTTCCAACCCTCAACCATTCAAGCCACAGGACAAGCAAGGCTGAATATAGCAGGAGGTACGGTTAATCTTAGGAATGTTAGCTTTAATGGTGGTCGCTGGCAAGTGCTTGCCAACACTTCCCAAATTCAACTAAACCGTTTCTCACCACAATTAGAAGGACGGCTCAATAGTAATATCCAATTCGCAGGCACAGCAAAATCTTTCCAGCTTGCAGATATTCGAGCCGCCGGACAAATCCGCGTTTCCCAAGGGTTAGCGCTACTAGCACAACCGCTGACAGCACAAGTGCAGTGGAATGGACAGCAGATTATCGTTGAAAACGCAACCACTGCAGGACTGAGTGCTAATGGGGCGATCGCTGTTCAAACTCCACCAACTGGCGCACCTGAAATTACGGGATTTAATCTGAATGTACTGGCGCAGAATTTCAACCTCAAAAATACTGGCTTTAAAGTTCCTGGTGACGTAGCGGTAGCGGGGCTACTTGATTTTAAGGGAAAAGTCATAGGTACTCCAGATGTTCCGCAAGCTAATGGCAATATTCGACTGCGGAATTTCCAGGTTAGTAATTTGGCGTTTGACCCACTTTTAACTGGAAATGTGAATTTTCAAGGGGGACAGGGGGCAAGTCTGCGATTAGCCGGGAAGCAAGATAGGATTGCGCTTAACCTGGGTGCAGATTATCGTCCAACTTCATTTTTAGTCCGGCGGGATGACGCAGTTACCACAGGTAGAACCGAGGGAGATAACTTGCTCATCAACGCCCAACAGTTTCCCATAGCTCTGATTGGGGGCTTTTTACCTAACAATCAACTGAAACCTTTGGCGGGGCAATTATCAGGAAATTTAGTTGTTAATTTGAATAATTATGCAGTTGCGGGAGACGTTGCGATCGCAAGGCCTCGTGTTGCTAGAGTTGCAGCAGATGAATTTCGCGGCACCATTAATTATGCTGATGGTACTGCTAGTTTAGCCAATGGTCAATTGCGGATTGGAGATAGCAATATCGCCCTGAGTGGAAATGTGCAAACAGGAAATGACCCGCAATTTCAATTTCAAGCTAATTTAAACCAAACCAGAATTGAGAAACTCTTACAAGCGTTTAATATCTTTGATTTTAAAGACTTTGGTACCGGGTTGCAGCCTCCAAAGCTGGCTGGAGCAGAGGTACTTAATACTGAGCCTGTCAGTTTGCCCAATGCAGATCTGAAAACACAATTAGCATATTTCTCTAATATTGCAACATCGGTAGCAAAACGACAGCAGGTAGAAACAAAAAAAGCCGCATCTTTGCCCACCCTTGCAGAATTAACGGGTGCTTTGAGCGGAGGAATTACAGCTAATGGCTCGTTGAAGTCTGGGTTAAATGTCGGCTTTAATTTTCAAGGTGCTAATTGGCAATGGGGTGAATACTCAATTAATCAAGTCGTTGCTCAAGGTACTTTTGCTGATGGGATCGTCACACTTTCGCCGTTAAGTGTTGGAATCAATCAAGGACTGGTGGCTTTTTCAGGACAGTTAGGAACTGAGCAACTATCTGGAAAGTTGAATGTAGCAAGTCTACCTCTATCACTTTTAGAGCCTTTTATCCAAAAATACCCCATAGATATTACTGGTAATGTAAATGCTGATGCCACCTTGGAAGGTAGTTTAAAAGACCCCAGAGTCCAAGGGAAAGTGGCGCTGGCGAATGCAACTCTCAACAAGCAACCTGTGCAAACAGGACAGGTGAACTTTGACTACAACAAAGCTCGCTTGAATTTTGACAGTACTTTGCTAGTCACAGGAACGCAGCCACTTGCAATTACAGGTAGTGTACCTGCTCCATTACCTTCTGCCGCAGTGCAGCCAGATAGTAATCAAATTAGCATCAACGCCAATCTGCAAAATGAAGGATTGGCACTGTTAAACGTGTTTACCAATAATCAAGTCGCTTGGGTAGACGGTCAAGGAAAAGTAGATTTAAACGTTCAGGGTACTTTAAAGGAACCAATTATTAATGGAAATGCCACACTTAATAATGCAACTTTTCGCACTCAAGCCTTATCAGATCCCCTAACAAATGTCACAGGAACAGCGCGATTTAATGGTAATACGGTGAGTGTTGAAGGTATCCAAGGCACGTACAATAAAGGGCAAGTGATAGCGTCAGGCATCCTACCAATTTTTGATCCGCAGCAAGCCGCAGCGAATCCTTTAACAGTATCAATAGCAGACAAACTCAATTTTAAGCTTGCAGGACTGTATGAAGGCGGTGTTGGCGGTGATGTCGTAATTCGCGGAACAGCCCTAAAACCTGTAATTGGTGGAGAGATTAAACTGAGTAATGGTCAGGTGATTATTGGAAACTCGGCTGCTGCGAAGAAAAAATCAGCAGCGACAGCAGAGGCTAACGCTAACGTCATAAATAGAGAAGAGCTTAATGCTAACGTCACACCTACACCAGAGAGTAACGCTAACCCAGTAGCGACACCAGAGAATAGCACTAACCCAGTGATTACAGCAAAGAGTAGCACTAGCGCAGTCACTCCACCCAATTTACCTATAGAGTTTGCAGATTTAAAGTTGACTTTAGACAAAGGTGTTCGTGTTACCACTCAGTCTTTACTGAGCTTTGTACCAGGAGGAGCGGCATTGAGTCAGCCCCTATTGAGCTTTGACGCCAAAGGCGACTTGACCATTAATGGTACATTCGCCAAGCCGCTTCCTGAAGGAGTTATTCGTTTGACAGGAGGACGACTGAGCGTATTTTCCACTCAGTTCACCTTGGCGCGGGGTTATGAACAAACTGCGAGCTTTACTCCTAGTCAAGGACTTGACCCGACCCTAGATGTGCGACTTACCGCAATTGTACCGGAAGCATCGGCAAGGAACAGTCAAATTTTGGAATCACCATTGTCTTCTGAAGTCAGCGATGTTTCTGCAAACAATTTTGGGACTTTAAATACCATTACCGTTCAAGCCAGCGTAAACGGGCCAGCTAGTGAATTGAGCGAGAATCTAGAACTGACGAGTGAACCTAGCCGTAGTAAGGGAGAAATAGTTGCTTTGCTAGGTGGCTCGATTCTGAGTTCTTTCGGTCAAACAAATGCAGGACAAGGACTGACTGGTTTCGCTAGTTCGACCATTTTAGGTGGTTTACAAGGAACTATCACTGCGATCGGACAGGCTATTGGTTTCAGTGAGTTTCGGGTATTTCCTACCCCTACTACTAGCAATGAAGTATCAAGAGGTTCAGTTCTTAATTTATCAGCAGAAGGTGTGTTTGACATCAATAGAAACGCATCTGTTTCTTTATCACACGCTCTTTCTAACAATAATGACTCTTTCCGTTACAATGTGCTCTATCGACTCAATGACGAAATCTTGATGCGAGGCTCAACTAATTTGGGGGATGAAAATCAATTCCAAGTTGAGTATGAAAGCCGATTTTAGATAAATACGGTTGAGTTAAGTATTTCTTCTTTGCTCAAACAGTACCGGGCAATCGCCACTCCTGGAAGCCTCTGCCATGTGGTATGGAATGCGTTCTTGGATAGAGTGCTGTTTCAAAGATACTAAACGTGGTGGAAAACATTGGCATCTTACAAAAATGACTGACCCCAAACGTGCTCAACCACATTGGTTAGCCATTGCCTAGTTTACTGCCGTAGGCATCGCCATTTTATGGTTGGTCAGTGTTGGTGGTGCGGCTGATGTTACTAACACTCTTCTGTAGTTATGATGATTTACCCGCAAATCATGTGGCACATAAGTTACCGCCTGCTTTCCAACCCAGACACACTCTCAGTTGTTTTCGTCGTGGTTTCATCAAGCTGATCGTTGCCTTGTTATTGGGTCAGCCTCTTCCTTTTGGTCACTTTTCCCTTGAACCTTGGACTACTCATCTCAACTTCTCTTCTGCCTAAAAAAACCTGCCCTTGAAAGAGAGGGGGATGAGGGAGCAGAGAAGAATGATTTTAACTGTAATTTGGTAGAAATTAAAATTTGGGAACGAGTATTTGATACTCGTGAATGAGTCTTTGAACTCCTGCCCCTTGTGCTCCCTGATCCCCTTCATCTCCCCACTCCCTACGGCGCTTTTGGCTGTTGCTCAATCTCCTTACTTGGCGGAATCTCTTCAAGAGGAATCAGTGCTTCGATTACCGATTTCACAATTGGTGCTGCGACGGTAGAACCATAGGCACTTTCTCCTTTTGGCTCATCCACCAGTGCGAACACTACATAGCGAGGTGATTCCACTGGCAAAATAGCTACGAAGCTGGTCATTCTAGCACCCTTGATGTAGCCACCATTAGGACTAGCTTTTTGGGCTGTACCAGTTTTACCAGCAATGCGATATCCCGGAATTTGTGCCGCCTTCCCGCTGCCCTCAGTAACAACAGTTTCCATCATTTGCACAACCTTTTGGGTTGTTGCGGCTGAGAAAATTTGGCGTGGGATGGTGCGAGTGGGTGAATCATGCATCTGCCCTTTGCTATCAATCAGCCCTCGAACTACATGGGGTGTAACCAACTTACCGCCATTGGCTAAAGCACCGTGCATTTGCACTAGCTGTAACGGTGTCATGGAAAAGCCTTGTCCAAAGGAAGTAGTAGCTGCCTCAATTGGCGAAGCGATAAATTCCTCTTGACTTTTGAGCCTACCGCCAACTTCAAAAGGTAAATCTGTATCAACTTTTTGTCCTAGCCCCAAGCGTTCTAGCCAGTTGTAGTAGATTGAAGGCTTTAAGCGTTGGATAATTTGCACCATGCCAATGTTGCTGGAATATTGCAAAATCTGAGCGATGCTGATTCGCCCATTAGCATTATTCATCGCATTTTTGATGGTGTAATTAGCTACTCGAATAGAACCGGGGTCATTAAACATATCATCTGGTTTGATGACGCCATTTTCCAGAGCGATCGCCACATTCAAAGGCTTAAAAGTCGATCCCGGTTCATAAAGATCCGCCACTGTCCAGTTTTTAAATAGCGAAATATTAGCTTTAGCGTATTCATTAGGGTTATAGGTAGGTTGAGAAACGAGGGCGAGTAAAGAACCATCCAACGCATCCATGACAATTACCGCCCCACGTTTGGCGTCAAACTTTTCCATTTGTTGTTTGAGTGCAACGCGAGCAATTCGTTGCAGACGGCTATCGATTGTGAGTTGCAGTTGCAAATCATCAAAATGCAGAAAACCCTCGGGCGCATGATCCGGCATCAGGGCCCCATTACCCGACCGACTGAGCCGCACAGTTTGCACAGGACGTTCTAGCAACTTCTCTTGAGAGTATTCCACACCTGCTTGACCACGACGGTCAACATTCACGTAGCCCACCACATCAGCAACTAAATCGTCTGGCGGATAAAATCGGGAGTATTTTTGAATCCACTCCAAGCCATTTAAGCGCAAAGAGATGACGCGATCAATCATTTCTTCCGGTAGGGCTGGGGCAAGTATAATTCCGCTTCTTTTGCTTTGAAAAGTTTTCACCAATTCAGCAGTATCTTTTGCCAATATTGGGGCAAGTCGCTCTGCCATATCTTCATTAGACTTCTCAAACAGCTTGGGATGAGCGTATAAAGTATATACAGGACGGTCAATCGCCAACAAATTAGTATTGCGATCTACCACCGGGCGGCGGGGCATAAAAGGTCGCAAATTCACCATTTGCTGGTTTCGCGCCTGCTCTGTTAACTTTGTCCCCTTGACAATTTGTAGGTTATACAAGTTGACACCCAACCCTAACCCTGATGCCATTAATACGCCCCATACTATGAATAGTCGGGACTTAGTGTTGGATGTTTGGTCTTGGATATTAGAGGCTAATTTTCCCAAAAGCCCTCGTTTATAACCCTTTTGTCGCCTTGTGAATGCTGCATTCCCAAACTTTCGGAATTTTATTCTGCTTCGTGATTTTTGCATTGCCCTACTCAGTAGCAAATTGCTTTTCGGAATCAAGAGTCAAAAGTGAAAGTTAATTACTCTGAACTTTGAGCTTTGACTCCTAACTCTGCCAATTTTAGATTTTGAATTTTGGATTGAAAGAAAAATCTAAAGTCTAAAATCTAAAATCTAAAATTGAATGACTCCTAACCTTAATACCCCAGTGGCGAGAGTGTTTGCTGTTGCATTTCAGAATTTGGCGTTGTGTTAGACGATACTGGCTTAGGACTATGAGATGCTGGAGGCAAGAAAATCATCCCTTGAGGAGTCGGCGATACCAGCCCTGCTGCTGGTTGTTCTGCTTCCTCAGCCATTTTATTTGTCAGCGTTGCGTTGGTTGTCGTTAGTAGCCGCTCATGACGTTGGAGGTTTTGCAGTCGGCGATATGACTGACTCCAAAGCTCTTGGGAATATACCGTCCAGCCATACACAGCAAGTGTCGATGCCACTAACAAGAACGCCAAAACTGTCGAATAACGATGAAAGGTATACAAGTCCAGCAACCACAAAGGTGCGGCTCCAGAATTAGGCATTATCGGAAGGCGAAGAAAACCTACCTTCGGAGTCTTCTGGTTCACACTTGACTGCTGATTGAGATTTGGCAGTTGTTGTCTACCCAACTCTTTGACTGATTTGGCTATAACTGCCTCATTTGTAGGAGAAACCGCTAAATTTTTCGAGGAACGCTGTTGTGTTTGAGAGGATACTGGTGCGGCTTGGGTAGCTGGTGTAGAAGCGCTCCGTGCTGCTGACTCCATACGCGCAGAGCGTCGCCTCCCTAAAGAAAGGATAGAATCTCGCCAGAACCAATTACGCCTTGTAGAAACAGCAGATTTACGAGCAACTACCATAATTTTTTTTAGATGGGAAATACCGTACTTTAGATGGATTTTCTTGATTGTCTGTTTTTGCTAACCTTAAAATTGCCTTCTGTGCAGCAAGCACACGTAATAGACTACACCCTTTTAACTGTTCTGATAGATAGCTGTACCAATATTTGCATCCCATAGATATTGCAATGTTTGCAATTAGTGATTAGCAACTGGACAGCTTGCTTTTTAGGTATCGCACCTAAAGTATGGCAACGTCGGGTAGCAAGGTGCAATACTCTGTGGAAAAAATAAAATTTTTTGCTATGATATCTCGGTTTGCTAGAAAACTTGGTAATTTCCGTTTTGCTCTTGAGTTAAGAGAAACTAATCAGTTGGCTGTATGGTATGTAATCCAAAAAGAATACCCCAAAGGATTGTTTTTTTGAGTATGTAATCTCGCAGCATAAAAAAAAAGCAATAAATACGGTATCGTATTCAACAGGTGAAAAATTGTTCTAGCCACAATTGGTGAAAGAGGAGTTATGAAAACAAAAATCTTTGGTTTGGCTCTAATGTTAAGTCTGGCTGCAATTCTCGGAGCCTGTGAAGGTGGTGGTGGTGGTACAACCACTACTACTCCAGCTGCTACAGGTGAACCAACTGATGCACCTGCTGCTGGGTCTAGCCCTAGCCCTGCTACTACACCAACTACTTCTGCAACTACTCCTGCAGCTAATCCCACTGCTACTTCTAAGTAAGGCATCTATCAGCTTTAGTTTAAATCATGCTCAAAACAGCTTACTAACAACGCTCGTCACCACATAGCTTGAATTAATTAGGTTAACCTAAAAACCTGCATCTTTCTGTTGGTGTATTAGAGCTTAGAGTTTGCTCAAATATCAGCTAAATAGGGCAGTAAGTAGAGGACACTGATGATGAGGATTATGTCCTCAACCAAGTGTCCGCCTGAAATTCTCGTCTGACCGAACCCTGTTCCAAGTCCAAGGGAGTTGAGTTCTGTAAATCTAAGCCATCTTGTGACCCAGGTACTTCCCTCGTTTGGTGTTTGAAATGGCTTAGATTCCTGAGTTTTGAGAGGGCAAAACAATTCATCGCGATCGCTGGCAATTGCTCAAGAGCATTCCCTGTAGTCTATTCCGTATCAGGAGAGACCTGGTAATGTCCCTTGATATTGCCAGATTTTTATTGGGAAAATTTGTAATTTTGGGCATTGGGCATGAGAAAAACGAATTTTCATCCTGCGTTGTAAACGCGGTTTAAGAGATGCGGAGAGTTAAAGCGAGAAAGGCAATAAAATTACTGAGTGTAATTGTGATTAGTGCAACGTTGGTTGGCTTAAGTAGCTATTGGGGATCAGCAGTAATAGCATTACCGCCACCAGAGGATACACCAGAAGAAATATTACGCACAAAGATGATCATAGAAGCGCGATCGCCTATTGATGGGAGATTTTTAACAGCTGCCGAATATGCCCAATTGCAAGCACAGCTACAAGAAGCCCCGCCACCAAAACTAGACCCCAAAATTCGGGAACAGATTTTTTTGCTTCGCCTACGTAAAACATTATTGCAATTTTTCCCATTTTTAAATTTTTGATAAATTACTCAAGGGTCAAAAGTCAAGAGCTTTCCCCATGCCTGTTTGGCCCATGCCCTAGAAAGATTGATGACTCATTCTGAGGTACGATAACGGTGGCGACAAAATTGCAAATAAATGTAAAGAATATATAAATATATATATAGATGTTAAAAAAGTAGATTTAGTCTATCACGTTATTTCATTTAGGTAGCCTCATGTCCATGACCACGATCGCCCCTGAACAGGTTAACCGTATCGTTTGGAATCAGCACAACGATCCCTTTGAAATACTAGGTTCTCATCCCATAGAACAAGATGGCAAAACTGTCTGGGCTGTGCGGGCCTACCTACCAAATGCAAGTGCAGCATGGGTTGTTCTTCCTGAACAACGCAAGGAATACCCAATGCAAACAGTGCATCATCCCCATTTTTTTGAATGCACAATTGACACTCCAGAACTGGCAAACTACCAGTTACGCATTAAAGAAGGGGAAAATGAGCGTGTCACCTATGACCCTTATGCTTTCCGTTCTCCCAACTTGACAGACTTTGACTTGCATTTATTTAGTGAAGGCAACCATCACCGGATTTACGAGAAACTGGGAGCGCACCCCACGGAAATAGGCGGCGTTAAGGGCGTTTATTTTGCAGTTTGGGCACCCAACGCCCGTAATGTTTCATTGCTGGGAGATTTCAACCTCTGGGATGGGCGCAAACACCAGATGCGTAAAGGCCCTACCGGAATTTGGGAATTGTTTATTCCTGAAATCGGCGTAGGAGAGCATTATAAATATGAAATCAAAAATTTTGAAGGGCACATTTACGAAAAATCCGATCCCTACGGTTTCCGACAGGAACTCCGCCCGAAAACTGCATCCATTGTCACTGATTTAAATGCTTATAGTTGGAATGACGAAGACTGGATGGTAAAACGGCGTCGCACTGACCCCCTTACCCAGCCAATTTCAGTCTACGAAGTGCATTTAGGCTCTTGGTTACACGGTTCGAGTGCTGAACCTGCTAAACTGCCAAATGGTGAAACCGAACCTGTAGTTGTCGTTTCTGGACTGAAGCCGGGCGCACGCTTCCTTACCTACCGAGAACTGGCAGAAAAACTTATTCCCTATGCCAAAGACTTGGGATACACCCATATAGAATTGCTACCCATTGCGGAGCATCCTTTTGATGGTTCTTGGGGTTATCAAGTAACTGGGTACTATGCCCCCACCTCCCGTTTTGGCAGCCCTGAAGATTTCATGTATTTTATTGACAAATGTCATGAAAATGATCTGGGGGTAATTGTAGATTGGGTTCCTGGTCACTTCCCCAAAGATGGACATGGTTTAGCTTTCTTTGATGGTAGCCACCTATACGAACACGCTGACCCCCGCAAAGGTGAACATAAAGGATGGGGTACTTTGGTGTTCAATTACGGTCGCCATGAAGTTTGTAATTTCTTAGCAGCAAATGCTCTCTTCTGGTTTGACAAGTACCACATTGACGGGGTTCGTGTCGATGCTGTTGCCTCGATGCTCTATAATGACTATTGCCGCGAACCAGGAGAATGGCTGCCTAACCAGTATGGTGGCAGAGAAAACCTAGAAGCAGCAGATTTTCTGCGTCAGGTAAATCACATGATCTTCAGCTATTTCCCCGGTGTTCTCTCAATTGCTGAAGAATCGACTTCCTGGCCAATGGTATCTTGGCCCACCTACACAGGCGGACTGGGCTTTAACTTGAAGTGGGATATGGGCTGGATGCACGATATGCTGGATTACTTCAGCATAGACCCTTGGTTCCGTCAGTTCCACCAAAACAATATCACCTTTAGTATGTGGTACAACCACAGCGAGAACTTCATGCTGGCCCTGTCTCACGATGAAGTGGTGCATGGCAAGAGCAATATCATCGGTAAAATGCCAGGGGATACATGGCAGAAGTTAGCAAATGTGCGGTGTTTATTTACCTATATGTTTGCTCACCCAGGCAAGAAAACCATGTTTATGAGCATGGAGTTTGGGCAGTGGAGTGAGTGGAATGATTGGACTGATTTGCAATGGTATTTATTGCAGGATGAGGCCCACCAACAGTTAAAAACGTTTTTCCAGGAATTGAACCATCTCTACCGTTCTGAACCAGTTTTGTACACGCAGGATTTTGCCCAAGCGGGATTTGAGTGGATTGACTGTAGCGATAACCGCCATAGTGTAGTTGCCTTCATGCGTCGTGACAAAGATTCTGATGATTTTGCGATCGTGGTTTGCAATTTTACACCGCAACCCCATTCTCACTACCGCATCGGTGTACCGCAAAAGGGATTTTATACAGAGTTGTTCAATAGTGATGCGCGTCAGTATGGCGGCAGCAATATGGGCAACTTAGGTGGTAAGTGGACGGATGATTGGTCTTTGCACAGTCGTCCCTATTCGCTAGATTTGTGTTTGCCACCTTTGGGAGTGTTGATTCTCAAGTTGGATAAGAAGAAGACTGCTGAGGTAATTGGATAACAATTTGGGGTGGGCATCGCCCACCCAGTCCTAATCAAAACTAGAAGTTTTCATTTATTTCAACCACATCTATCGTAGGAGCACAGAAAAAGCTCATTGGTGTCAACTTAAGGTGAAATCTGCTGAGTGTATGAGTTTTGCCCTCACCCCCAGCCCCTCTCCCAATATTGAGAGAGGGGAGCAAATTCTCCAGTTCCCCGAATCCCATGTTGGGATTCTTCCTTTGCGTCCTCTGTGCCTCTGCGGTTCGTTTAAAAAGAATTTAAATCAACTGTAGGGTGTGTTAAGCGCATATTTAGATATGATTTGTAAAAAACTATGATGAAAGCGCCTAACGCACTGTCATAGAATATGGTGCGTTAGGCTCATAGAATATGGTGCGTTATGGCTTTAACCTAACGCACCCTACTGAAGTAAATAGAATCCAGTTCAAATACTCGTTAATGAGTATCAAAGGTGGATGAACGCAGCTAAAAGACTCATTCACGTGTGTTAATTTATCTACAGCCGGAAGTTTTTGCAGCTCTGCCTTTACTAATAGCCTTAAAGCGATCGCTCAACAGTTCTGCTACAGTTTTTAAGCCTGGAGTCTATCGCTACCTTCAGGTAAATGCCTAGCATCATCAGGCTCGACAACTCCATCCAATCGTTATATAGCAAATCTGTGAGTTTGGACGCTGGCGATCGCATCGGTGGTTTTTATAGAGTAGACCATTGAGTGGCTAGAGATTGGGTGATCAGATCAATGTCTGTTCTGTTGATTTGATCCCAAGGCGATCGTAGAGTACAGAATATATTCAATACTTGAAACCCTTGTCATAGTTTGTTTAGAGAAAATACCGAGATTTTCAACCTAACCAGCAGAATGTGGGATAATAGCTGCGAGATGATGCCTGGTTCTAATTAATAATCATCTGGCGTTAATCTAAATCCCAGAGAAGCGCTCGTTGCTTTAGTTTGTTTAGAGAAAATACCGAGATTTTCAACCTAACCAGCAGAATGTGGGATAATAGCTGCGAGATGATGCCTGGTTCTAATTAATAATCAT
>NZ_JBALCN010000085.1:0-11217 GCF_036919615.1 Nostoc sp.
GTACTCCAAACACCAACTCCTGTACTCCAAACACCAACTCCTGTACTCCAAACACCAACTCCTGTACTCCAAACACCAACTCCTGTACTCCAAACGCCAACTCCTGTACTCCAAACACCAACTCCTGTAGTCCCAACACCAACTCCTGTAGTCCCAACACCAACTCCTGTAGTCCCAACACCAACTCCTGTAGAACCAATACCAACTCCTGTAGTCCCAACACCAACTCCTGTAGTCCCAACACCAACTCCTGTAGTCCCAACACCAACTCCTGTAGAACCTAAACCGACAATACCAACCACATAAACGTAAATTTATACCCAATGCCAAGGGCAAAACTATAACAAGTCTTAACTTCTGCCTCTACAGCCACCAGAGCAAAAAGTGATATTCCCTACGACGAGATAGTAACTGCTAACGCTAGATTAAATCAAGGACAGGACTTACACAGGGTTTACCGGATATCCTTATATAGTTCAATCAGATTCTGTGTGTAAGTTCCCAGGAATTCACTTGTTGCTAAAGAGAACATAAATTTATGACTTTTGATTACGACCTGTTTGTAATTGGTGCTGGTTCTGGAGGTTTGGCGGCTTCCAAACGGGCGGCTAGCTTTGGCGCAAAAGTGGCGATCGCTGAAAATGATTTAGTTGGTGGGACTTGTGTAATTCGCGGTTGCGTTCCCAAAAAACTTATGGTCTATGCCTCTCACTTTCCTGCATTATTCAGTGACGCTTCAGGCTATGGCTGGAAAGTGGGTAATGCGGAGTTGGACTGGGAATATTTCATTACATCTATAGATAAGGAAGTTCGGCGACTGTCGCAACTACATATAAGCTTTTTAGAAAAAGCCGGAGTGGAACTAATTCCTAGTCGCGCCACGTTGGTAGACCCCCACACCGTAGAAGTTGATGGACGTAAAGTTACAGCAGACAAAATTTTAATTGCTGTTGGGGGACGTCCCGTCAAACCAGATTTATCAGGGATGGAATATGGCATTACCTCCAACGAAATCTTTCATCTAAAAGAACAACCAAAACACATCGTTATTATTGGTGCTGGTTATATCGGCACAGAATTTGCCTCTATTATGCGCGGTTTAGGTTCTGAAGTGACACAAATTACCAGAGGTGAAAAAATTTTGAACGGGTTTGATGAGGATGTCCGTATAGAAATCGAAGAGGGGATGACAAACCACGGAATTCGGCTGATTAAGAATAATGTGGTAAAAACAGTTGACGGTGTGCCAGAAGGGTTAAAACTGACTTTATCAGGGGATGATCAACAACCAGTAATTGCCGATGTCTTTTTAATAGCGACCGGTCGGATTCCTAATGTAGATGGATTAGGTTTAAAAAACGCTGGGGTTGATGTTGTCGCCAGTTCTATCGAAGGGCCTGGATACCCAACCACAAGTGCGATTGCTGTCAATGAATATAGTCAAACTAGTCAAACGAATATTTTTGCTGTTGGCGATGTCACTGACCGAATTAATTTAACTCCCGTAGCCATTGGCGAAGGTCGCGCCTTTGCCGATAGTGAATTTGGGAATAACCGCCGCGAATTCAGTCACCAAACTGTACCCACAGCCATATTTTCTAACCCAGAAGCCGCTACAGTCGGCTGGACGGAAGCCGAAGCACGGGAAAAACTCGGTGATGCTGTAACAATTTATCGCACTCGCTTCCGCCCCATGTACCATAGTTTAACTGGTAAGCAAGAGAAGATAATGATGAAGTTGGTGGTTGATAGTAACACCGACAAAGTGCTGGGTGCTCACATGGTGGGTGAAAATGCAGCTGAAATCATTCAAGGTGTGGCGATCGCTGTTAAAATGGGCGCGACCAAAAAAGACTTTGACGCCACTGTGGGTATCCATCCCTCAGCCGCAGAGGAATTTGTCACAATGCGGTAATAAGAAAGAGTTAGGAGTTATGAGTTGAAGAAAGAAACTTAAAACTTAAAATTCTTAACTTCTCACTCCTCCCTCCTAACTATCTACAGCTTTGCAATACATATATCTTCACGGTTTCGCTTCCAGTCCTAATTCTGCCAAAGCGCGGGATATAGGTGATCGCTTTGCCCAAATTCAGACAAAGCTAAAAATTCCCGACTTAAATGCTGGTGATTTTTCGCAGTTGACAATCACTCGTCAGATCACTCAAGTTGCCACAGAATTCAACAATGATTCTACGCCAGTAACGCTCATTGGCTCAAGCTTAGGCGGCTTGACTGCTGCCCACTTGGGACAGCAATATTTACAAGTACAACATCTCGTGCTGCTAGCACCAGCTTTTGGGTTTTTATCCCATTGGTTGCCCAAGCTAGGGGATGAGCAAATACAGCGTTGGCAACAGGAAAAATCTCTGATGATCTACCACTATGGGGAGCAGCGATCGCTTCCTTTAAGTTACGATTTTGTTACAGATGCTGTCCAATACCAAGAAAAGCTTTTGCAACGTCCTATCCCCACGCTAATTTTGCATGGTAAAAAGGATGAAGTCATTCCTATCGAAGCCAGTCGTGACTTTGCGCGTTCGCGTCCTTGGGTGGAGTTAGTCGAACTCGACAGTGACCACGCCTTGGGTAATGTTATGGAAGAAATTTGGCAGGTAATTCGTCTCTTTTGCCAGTTACCTTGAAGTTGTAAAATATTAAACTTAGACCTAACCTAATATTTTCAGTAAGTACTACTTAACTCGTAGATCCAAGCAGGCTATATTTACCCACTATTAAGGATAGTTAGGGAAAAATAAGTCTTTTGTGAACAGTATTGATTTAAAATCTAAAATCTAAAATCTAAAATCTAAAATTGATATGCTTCCCTTCATCCGGTCAGATTTAGCACAATTTACCGCGTACAAACCTCACCCCAGTAGTGATACAGCCGCATCTGTCCCCATACAGTTTGATCGACTGGATACCAATGAAAGCCCCTACGATTTACCACCTGAATTAAAAGAGAAGCTGGCCTGGACGTATCAGCAAGTAATTGAAACAAATCGTTATCCCGATGGCGGACATGAAACACTTAAGGATGCGATCGCCGAATACGTCAACGAGTCAGCCGCCCTTTCACTATCCAATACTGCGGCCAATATTTCTGTTGGCAATGGTTCAGATGAGTTGATCCGCTCTTTATTAATCGCCACCTGTCTAGGAGGAGAAGGTTCAATTCTAGTTGCCAATCCCACTTTCTCTATGTACGGAATTTTGGCACAAACTTTGGGCATTCCTGTAGTGGCGGTGGGTAGAAATGAAACAAATTTTGAAATTGACATCAGCGCTGCACAGTCCGCCATCGAACAAACTCAAAATCCCCCCATTCGCGTAGTTTTTGTAGTGCATCCCAATTCACCGACTGCCAATAGCTTAACTGCCGCAGAGTTGGCATGGTTAAGAAGTTTGAGTGAGGATATTTTGGTAGTAATTGATGAAGCTTACTTTGAATTCAGCCAAACTACTTTGGTAGATGAATTAGCACAGCATCCCAATTGGGTAATATTACGTACTTTTTCTAAAGCCTTCCGATTGGCAGCTATCCGTGTTGGCTATTGCGTCGCTCATCCCGAAGCGATCGCCATTTTAGAAAAAGTTCGCTTACCCTACAATCTCCCCAGCTTTTCTATAGCAGCAGGATTAGTTGCTTTACAAAACCGTACACTCTTGCTTTCGTCAATTCCCCAAACCCTGAGTGAACGAGCCAAACTCATCGAAGTTTTATCCCAGCAACCAGAACTACAAATTACTGTAAGTGCTGCTAACTTTATTTACCTGCGTCTTAAACCAAATAGCTTTAATTCACAAGATGCTGCTTTAAAAACTTTCCACCAGAAACTTAGATCACTCGGCACCCTTGTGCGATACATTAGTGGAGGATTGCGGATTACTGTCGGGACAATAGAGGAAAACACCCGCACTGTTAATCGAGTCCAAGCTGCTTTGGCAAATTTGGAATTTTAACAATTCACTCAGTAATTAAATCGGTTGTTCACTTCACTGCCCAAACGGCGTACTATTCCCACTGTTTGTGGCAGCACACCGACTAAAAGAGCAAAAGCAACATCCGGCAGAAGATCCACTATTTCTGGTGGAAAGTATTGTTCAAATTGATCAAGAATTTTCTGAACTCGCTGCCCAGGAACTGGGTTTTCTGTAATTTGTTTAATCAATCGAATCCACTGTCGCCTAATCAAGTAAGCCTTCTGGCGTTCTTCATTAGATTCGGGAGTTAATAAAGACAGATTACCTATGGGCAATGCTCTTTGGCAATCACAATCGTAATCCCCACCCACCGCAGCCCCAGGCCCAGCAAACTCTGCATGGTAGCGTTTAAAGAGTATTAATCCATTTCGTCTACGACTATTGACGATGAAAACTTCTCCACTGTGCAAACGTGTAAGGATATCCGAACCTTGCGATTGCTCAGTTCCATCTTGCATGACAAGAGAGTCAAGGAAACTAGTTTCAGGGTAATAAGTTGATACCATAGAGGTCTGATAGCGTCGATGCTGTTCGCTATCCATGTTTTTTAAACTTTCAACGAATTTGGTAGTAGTATGCACTTCAAAACGGAACTAGCTGTTATGTCAAATCAGGTTTTTGAATTCTTTTATTATCAAGAGTTTTTTGGTCAATTTACCTAAAATAGCAATAAATAGGTATTGTTTACTAATTGAGTGATCATATTTTATGAGATATAACTAGATTTGTCTTCAAATTCAGAGAGGGTTTTCTTAAAGTTTTTATAAAGATGAATATCTTAATTACAAAGTTATTATGAGGGATTGCTGATTTTCTAAAGTAATTGTACAGCTATTTTCATTATAATTCATTTATTTATCTATATGAAATACTCTAAATAATAGTAATAGTTGTTTAATGACAAATTTAAAAAAACAAAATGTAATATTTAATCATTTAAGTGAACTTTTCCAAAGTTATATTTTTATTATATAATGAATAGGAAAAGCCGGAAAAAGCCTAGATAAAATCTTCTTAAAATAATTATCCAAAGCTAGATATATTTAGCTATTCAGCTAGATTTAGCTAATATTGGCTGAGTTTTTAATTAGGTTAGTTTGTGCTTTGATTGTCGATATTGGTGATAGATTTTCTCCAAATAACTTACAACATGAAAATTTACAATTGCCAAAATAAAATTCAAATAGTGGAATCAAAACTCAGGTGCTTGTGCAAGAACATCTGACTTGAGCGTCCTAGTAAAAATGTATTCCAATTTGATTCGACTTTATGCACGCGATATCCCACCTTGAAATAAAGTTGCCTTGCCTGATGGTTATTTTCCAAAACGTGGAGATATAAGTCTTGAAATCCCCACTCACGAGAGACTTTTTCACAGCTAGTCAGTAACCCTGAAGCCACACCATGTCTACGGTATTTTGGGTGAACCGCTAAATTAGACAAGTAAGGAAAACCCATACCAACCTGACTCCACGAATCAGTGTAACGTACACCCAGTTCCACACTTCCCACTAAGTTATTAGCCGCACCAGTAGTAGCTTCAAAGGCGACTAAACAAATATGACGCGGTGGAGGTGATGCCATGCGATGCCTTAAGTCTTCGTAAATACCCAAACGTAGCAATGGAAAGGCCCATCCCCACATCCCGTTTTGGGAGTGAAAGCTTTCAGCAATAATTTGGGCAACACCGATCAAATCAGCAGATGTAGCTGTACGAATTTGAAATTGGCAGCAAGCTGGATCGATTGGCTGTTGCTGGTATGGATGAAAAAACCGATATTTCAAGGCTAGTTTAGTATTGATTTTATTCAACGAAAATTTTCTCAAATATCCTCATACACCATTTAAACTGAATAAAAACTTCATATCTGCTCAAGAGATTGAACTGACCTAAGATTGCTAATGCACTTTTGCCTGTGGAGCATACAAAGTTTTACACTTTAATTTGGGGCTTTATAGCCTGCATTTTTGAAAGAGTCTTAGAAGTTACAGCTTCATAAATCTACAATCTTAAGTTCAGTAGGTTCAGTGCATCCCTTGCTTTAGGTAGGAAGGATATCAGTCTGTTTACCACAAAAACATCTGTAAAGTCATACAGGTTTAAGTGAATGGGTAGATAAATAGCATAACCTGTCTGTAGGCATAACCTACAAAATTGTTAAGTAAGTACACTAGCGACAAACTCTGGTTACAAATCACCTTTGGTTACAGTACTGAACTTGTTTATGCAATTGCCGCTACACTAACAGGACTTTGCTACTAGGTCATAAGAACAGGCTGTACAGCTACTGGGGAAGAATCCAATTGGTTCCTAATCTTTAACTTTTTAACCACTACCACTTGTCTTAATGATAGTTCTGATTGCTAAATTAGAAAGAGGTATTTGTCTAATAGTATACTTTGGCTTTAAATCTTATTATTTTAATATTGCTGACTCTACCATGACTACCATAAATAAAATTTACCTGCAAGTGTTAGTACAACTGCTGTGAAGGGAAAACTTAATATGCAGCTTCATCTAGATTTTCAGCTAGCTATCAGCGCTGTATGTAGTATCAGACATTGCTCACAGGAGGTAAAGGAAAATTTGGCAAGCAAGCATCAACTCTGTAACACTAAAACTGACTATGAAAGCAATTACACTGCACCAAAGCAAACGGTAATCGGCACAAGCCATTGAGACGAATTACTGTGAGTAAACGCTCCTACACTCAGCAGTCATGTAGCCAAACAGCCTTATTGGTCGAAATGCTCTGCTCTTACCTGACTCAGAAAAATCCTTACCTGATCAGATTATTCTTTATCCGACTGCCGTTGCAGCAGGAAAGCGGTGCATGAAATCCCAAGCAAACAGTAAGCCTAAAATTTTGGTTGTCGATGATGAACCAGACAACCTTGACTTGCTTTACCGCACTTTCTATCGTGACTATAAGGTGCTAAGGGCAACCTCTGGTCCTGCGGCACTCGATCTGCTGGCTCAAGAGGGAGAGATCGCAGTGATTATCTCCGATCAGCGGATGCCGATGATGAGCGGTACAGAATTTTTGAGCCTGACAGCAACTCAATATCCAGATATTATCCGGATTATTTTAACTGGCTACACCGATGTCGAAGACCTGGTGGAAGCAATCAACGCTGGTAAGGTATTCAAATATGTCACTAAACCGTGGGAAGCAGAGGAACTTAAAGTAGTGGTACGCCAAGCTTTGGATACCCACAATGTCCTCAAAGCTCGCACCCGCGAACTTACCCGCACATTCCGACAAGAATCACTGCTGAATACCGTCACAAACACGATTCGCAGTGCTTTAGACTATCGCCAAATTTTGCAGGCAATTGTAGATACAGTAGGCCATATGTTGGAGGTGGATGTCTGCCTGTTGCGTCCCTTCCAAGATGAGCAGTTGGCGGATAAAGGATTCATTTATCAGAAGGCTCTTTCTGAAGCAGCTCTTAAGCAGGGGAGCAGAGGGGAAGTTGCAGTAAGTCTTTCCCCTCTCTCCCCAAAGGGGGATCTGAGTTCCACCATCCCCGCGCCTCTGACTCTTTTGGCTCAGACGGTATGGGAAACCCGCGAAGTCCAGGTGATTCACGATGTTATAGATGATGAACGCATTCACGGTAATACTCCTGAACTGCGCCAGCGTGGGGCAGCTTTTGCTGCTGCTAACATTTGTTCTAGTTTAGTTGTGCCATTGATCTGCCAACAAGAACTGATGGCAGTGCTAGCACTGCACCAGTGCTCTCTACCTCGCTTCTGGGGGGATGATGAGGTGCAGCTAGTGTTGATGGTAGCGGATCAGGCAGCTTTAGCTTTGTCTCAAGCTTATGCTTACGAACAAGTACGTGCTCTTGCCAAGCGAGAAGCCTTAATTAATACGATTACTAGCGCGATTCGCTCTAGCTTAGACCCCCAAGATATCTTTGCGGCTATCACCCAGCAATTGGGACAAGCTTTACAAGTTGATGGCTGTGTCCTGTCTTTGTGGACAGAGGAAGATGAGTTTGTCGAGTGTGTGGGCTTGTATGACAGTTTTCAACATTCGGAAAATTTGCGTAGGCATAGCCCGCCGCAGGCATCGCCAGCCCCAGCCAAAAATTTAAGTAGTAATAATAACCTATTAACACAAAGATTACCTTATTCTCATGCATCTATACAGGAGAATCCAATCCTCCAACAAATGCTACAGACACATGAACCAGTGGTGATTGGTAATGTGGGTCATTCTCACTCAGAAGTGCAGGGTTTTGATTTGCCTTTAAAAATACCAGCGCGATCGCTAATGTTTGTGCCATTATTGGCTGATGGTAAATGTATCGGTAGTATTACCCTGGATGAAGGTAACAAAGTCCGTAGATGGCTGTCATCTGATATTGATTTGGCTAAAGCAGTAGCAGCTCAAGCAGCGATCGCTGTGCAGCAGTCACATTTGTATCAAAAGACTCGCCAACAAGCTGAACGCTTACTGGAATTAGACAAACAAAAAACCGAATTTTTCCAAAATATCTCTCATGAGTTTCGCACACCCATCACCTTGATTCAAGGGCCTTTAGAGTCGGCGGTGGCGGCTGGTGAAGGATTATCTTACTCCCAATGTGCGATCGCCCTGCGTAACTCCCGTCGCCTGCTGCGACTGGTAAATCAATTGCTGGATCTACAACGCCTAGATGCAGGAAGAATGCAGCCTAGTTTCCGTCCTTGCGATCTAGTTGAATTTGTCAGCCAAATTGTCGAGTCTTTTCGCCCCTACTGTGAAAAAAAGGGACAGTATCTCGCCACCCAGTTAGATGAATGTTCTACGGTGTACTTGGATATGGAAAAATTTGACAAGGTGGTTTATAACCTCCTGTCAAATGCCATGAAGTTTACTCCTGAAGGTGGCACGATCAGTATCAGACTAAAATCTGAACATGATCGTTGTATATTGCAAGTACAAGACACTGGAATTGGCATTATTAAAGAACAAATTCCCCACCTATTTGAGCGCTTCCGCCAAGCTGAAGGTTCAGCAAACCGCTCCTATGAAGGCAGTGGTTTGGGTTTAGCTTTAGTTAAAGAATTAGTAGAATTACATGGTGGTCAAGTCACTGTGGAATCAGTTTACGGCGAAGGCACTACCTTTAGTTTATGGCTTTTTACTGGAAATGCTCATTTACCCGCACAGCAAGTACTAGAAACGCCTGCTGAACTGAATACGAGCCGTGCTAGTGTAGAATTGGCTGATTTAGAACTGGTAGGGTCAACAACAGACAATATTGAAGATATTACAAGAAACTTCTCTCCTAATATCGATGCTCAAGACTCAGCACTCAAGACTCAGCACTCAATTTTAGTTGTAGATGATAACCCGGATTTGCGAACCTATGTATCTGAAATTTTCCGCCGCAACGGCTATCATGTACAGACAGCTCGTAACGGTTATGAAGGGCACAGTATAGCTAAGGAAATTATACCCAGCTTGATTGTAACTGACTTAATGATGCCCTTGGTGAGCGGACTTGAGATGATTCAGATGATCCGCAATGAGGAGAAGTTGAAAGGAACACCAATCATTCTGCTGACAGCGAAAGTAGATGAGGAAACCCGCATCGAAGGTACAGAACATGGGGCTGATGCTTATTTAGCAAAACCATTTAATGATCGGGAACTTTTGGCGGAAGTTCGGAATCTTTTAGGATTGAAGGAAAATGAACGACGAATTGTGGAGTTAAATACTTATCTAACAGAATCGGTGCTAAAGCGGTTTTTGCCGGCTGTGTTGGTGCAAAAAGCCGCAACTGGAGATTTAACGTTAGATTTGCGCCCAGAACCACGCTTAATTACAGTTTTGTTTAGTGACATTGTGGGTTTTACACAGCTAGCAAATACTCTCAGATCCCGGCGAGTAGCAGAGTTGCTAAATGAATATTTAGCAGCCATGACCAAGGTTGTATTTGGCAATGGCGGCACTGTAGATAAATTTATGGGAGATGCTATTTTAGCTTTATACGGAGCGCCGGAAGAACTAACCCCTAATGAACAGGTGCGTCGTGCCATCAATACAGCAAGAGCAATGCACCGCTCACTGGCTGACTTGAACCAGCGCTGGCAAGACCAAGGTGTATTCGATGGCGACAAACTTACTAGCGTCCAGTTCCGGTGTGGTATCCACCAAGGTACTGCTGTTGTAGGGATGTTTGGTAGCGCTGAACGTGCCGATTATACTGCCATTGGCCCAAGTGTGAATATTGCTGCAAGGTTGCAAGCTGCCGCTGTTCCCGGTACGATTTTGGTTTCTGCTGCTGTGGCAGATTATTTACAAGAAGAAGAAATTACTAAAGGTAGTCCGCTAGAACTTAAAGGAGTAGATGAAACAGTTTTGACTTTCGCTGTTACACCAGAGATAATGGTTAATCGCTAAAATTTTGACTGGTATTTTAAAGCATTACCAATGAGTAAGAGTGCCTAATCATATCCAGTTTATATAATATGACACCATTGGTTGCAGACAAAACTCCAATTCCAGCTAAGGTCTGGAGACGACATACTGACCCACCAGGTTTGTGGATTTCTGTCGTTATAGGTTCAGTCTCTCTGCACTTGCTGGCGTTCTGGCTGCTGCGCTCATCTAATGCATTTAGTCTGTGGTTTCCCCAGCAAAGTCAATCTGTTGTTCCCATTGAATTGATAGACATTGCTCCCAAAACAAAATCAATAACCAAATCAAAATCAACAGCCAAAACAGTTTCGCCAAAATCACTATCCTCAACTCAAAAGTCTGTACCAGCACGTTCCTCACAAACAGAACGAACTACGCCCAGAAATCAAGATTTTGGCGCAATAAATTCTGCGAATAATCTTCAGCGAAAGAGCCGAACTTACGCCTCTCAACCTAATAGCCAAGCCTTTAGGCAACAGAGAGTTTCCACGCTGACACCGAAACCTACGGCCACACCGAAACCTACGGCCACACCGAAACCTACACCCATAGTTCCAGTCAGGAATTTACCTTGGAACCGCCGTCAAGAAATAAAACTGGGAAAGGGAACGCCACTACCAACAGGTATTCCATCAAATCCACCAGTTTCAGAAGCTGAAAATAGAGAAACCCCACCAACTCGAACTAGGGAAACTCCACCAACTCGAACTAGGGAAACCCCACCAACTCGAACTAGGGAAACCCCACCAACTCGAACTAGGGAAACCCCACCAACTCGAACTAGGGAAACCCCACCAACTCGAACTAGGGAAAC
>NZ_JBALCN010000086.1:0-23063 GCF_036919615.1 Nostoc sp.
AAAACGCTCTAAATTGGTTTAATCATTGTGGTCTATTTTTTGAGCCTATTCGATAGTTATTTTTGTGGTTTTTTTGATCGCAAACTGCTGTAAAATACAGATCAAGCAGATCAACTTACCAATTGCTGAATCTGCTTTGGAGTTAGTTCTTGCACATTACTTAAAACTACCGCTGCTCCTGCTGCTAGCAGTTTCTCAGCATAAGCATCACCACGCGCTGATGTTTCCTGCACATGGGGCGGTAAAACCCCTACACCAATCCAACTGCGAGAAGAATCCAAAGCCTGTGCTTTCTCGACGGTATACATATCTGCTACCGTATCTCCCACATACACGATCGCTGATTTTTGCTCAATTCCATTTTCTAATTGACGAACTGTAGCAAAAAGTCCAGTGGGGTCAGGTTTACCTGGCGCATCTTCCATCGCAATCAACACAGGAGATTGTAAGCCCAGGCGTTTTTCTAAGATATAGTTGGCGGAAGTACGAGTCGCACCGCTAAAAAATCCCCAAGCAATCCCTGCTTGGGTAAGTTGCTCTAAATAGCTAGGTTGTAATAATAAAGGTTCATTACAGATATACCCCGTTAAATTGTTGGGGTCTGGGCCGCGATAACGCGATTGAAAAAAAGCAACGATCGCATTGTAATCTAGTTGCAGTTGCTCGCGGGTCTGTTCTTGGGTTTCAAAGTAGCGGTAAATTAATTCCTGCGATGCTTCCCAATCGTTATTCCATACGCCTTCGGACTTTAGTTGGTCAATATCTAGTGGGGTTGGACGATATGCTTGGGTAGTAAAATATTCTACAGTATCTGCGATCGCTCGGCGATAAGAACCACTAACATCGCGCACAACGCCATCAATATCGAAAACAACGATTGCTTTTGCAGAAGTTTGTTGAGTCATGGGTAGGGAGCAAAAGAGTTTTATATCTGATTCTAGTCATCTTGCTCTATTATTCATCCTTTCATAAATAGCAAAGGTTTCATAATACAAATTCGTAATTCGTAATTAAGAAAGTTAGATTTAATCTGGGTTTCTAAATTTGTATCTGTGGCCTTTTTTTGGAAAATTGGTTTAATTTTAGAAAAAGGCTTAGAAGTCAAGCTTGAGAGCGATCGCAAGCAGGGGCATCTCCCTGAGATTTTACGACTGTTCCTTGACCATGCACGAATAGCTAAATAATAATAGTTTGCTTACTGTCTATGCCAATTCCAATTATTATTTGTAGTCAAGCTTTGAATGATATGTAATTCTATAATGATTTTCTGCTAAAGATTTTGGTATCGTCTCGCAGATATGATTGAAAAACCTGCCAATCTTTTAAAAAGACTAGCAGGCATGGCTTATCATCAATCGGAGCGGCGGGATTCGAACCCACGACCTCCACTACCCCAAAGTGGCGCGCTACCAAGCTGCGCTACGCCCCGGTCAGAATTAATATTATATAGCAAAACTTGAGGATAATCAAGAGGCAATTTAAAAAACCTTAAGTATCCCAGTAGCTTGCAGTAAATCTGGAACAGCAGAAGCATTCCATTTACCTTCTACACTTCGCCCTGTATTCAAGATGAAGCGGACAGTGTAAGCATGAGGATAGCCTTCTACCTCCATCCATAATAAATCGCTTTCGGCTTCACAAGCAATTTTTTCCTCTTCCATCAATTCAGTTGCGAGTTGCTTCATGGTGTCTGCTAGCTGTGCTAGTAGACGGCAAAAATCATTTAACTCAGCTTCGGTTAACTCAATTGCCCAATCATCTGTACCGACTAAACCTTTAAACTCAGGTGCATCGGGGTTCCAGCCAATACGCCAATCAAATCCGCTTTTGACAACGCGTTCCATAAAAAGTTAGGAGTTATTGATTTACAAATCATAACTCTGCCATTACTTGAGTAATTCGGCACCTCCTCGTTGCGGTGCCTGTGGGGTAGTTGATCCACTAGGACTGGGTGTGGTATTGGGGTTAGGGGATAGGGTATTTTGGGAAGTAGTAGGATTAAATATATTGACTAAGACTTGCACTAAGGCATCTCGCTGGCTGCGGGTGAGATGGGTGATGGCTTTGCGATCGCCTTCTAGAGGATTTTCCCGTAGTGAATCATTTCCTGGATACGTAGTATCATATATAATTTCGTTCGCACCCAGGTAATCAGCTAAAGTCAGCTTCCAATCTAAGCGATAAATTGGGGCCCGCCCTTTGGTATAAATGTGGTATTTAATCAGGCGAGTTACCAGGGTGTTGTTTTCGGCAACTTTGCCATTTTCTTTGCTGATATACTTATTTTCCCGTGGTAAATCTGGCAATTGCTGATATACTTGCTGCCAAACATCGCTAGGAGTTATTCTCTGAGCGTATGCCCCACAGCCTTTCAGGCATCCTACAGCAGGCGTTGGCGCAGCGATCGCAGGTTGGATACTAAATAAATTTCTATGTATTGATTTGCCCACCCCTGAAGCCGAAACAATTACACCCACTACCATTAAGGCAGTGAGTGTCTGCCAGGGCTTGAGTAGGGGTTGAATGAACGATAAATTTTTGCTCATCCTACCTTCTCTAAAGCTTTTTTTTATAGTTCGCCAATAATTTCTGGCTGAGTCAATTCATCAGACATTTCGATAATTGCCCTTAATACTGGCTTCATCATCACATCTTCGTTACTTTCAAAGTCTTCATAACGCCGACGTTTAGCACGATTTGCCACCTGAACCGTAATGCGGTAACGATTTGAGGCTGCACTAATCAGATCCTCAGCCCGGTGCATAATCTGAGACTGAGTTGTCTCGAACTTAGAACGCTTTAGCATAATCAGTGGTTCTTGGGGTCATTCCCCAGTGTAACAGTACTGATAAATCTGCTGCTGTGTATTTAATCGCTAGCAACCTCTCTCTTGATAGAGGTTGAGAATGTTTTAATCACTTTATAAGTTAAGTTACTTAATAATATTACCTGACTAAAGTCACACACCCTTATGGCTGACCTTGTGGAAACTGCTGTCAACGCAGGAAATTTCAATACCCTGGTGAAGGCTGCCAAAGCTGCAGATCTCATAGAAATTCTGAAAAGCCCTGGTTCTTTCACACTATTTGCACCAACTGACGAAGCCTTTGCCAATCTGCCAGAAGGAACTTTAGATTCGCTACTACAAGATATCCCCAAGCTAAAGAAAATTGTGGCATATCATATCGCTAGTGGGGATGTTCGGTCTGATGACTTGGTACAGATTAATGAGGCAGAGACGCTTGAGGGGTCAATTGTAGCCATTGAATCTGCCGACGGCAAATTTAAGGTAAATAACGCCAATGTCCTCAAAACAGATATTCTGGCAGACAATGGCGTGATCCATATTATTGATGCAGTGTTGATGCCTGCGATGGTGGCGGGAAGGTAATACATGGGCATGGAGAAGAGGCAGGGGAGCAAGGGAGAAGTTGCAGTAAGTCTTTCCCCTTTTTACCTGCTATCCCCTCTGCCCTTGTGCTTCTTCCCACTCCCTACTGCTTACTGCGTACTCCCTACTCCCAGGATGCAGCCACTGCGTCCAGGAACAGTTAATGACAACTGCTGAGTTTCTCCTTGACTATTCCACTCAACTTCAGCAGTACCATATAACTGCTTGTTGGGTTGAGTATGCAAACTGGCGATATCTACATTTGCTGTTGCCGAACTTGTGCCAGCGTTGACGGCAATTATCAATTCCTCTGTTCCCAAAGTTCGCGCAAAGATATAAAGTTGTCCTTGAGCATGGAGGACTTGGTAATCACCTGTACGTAATGCTGGGAAAGTGTGGCGGAGGGCAATTAATTGACGATGAGTATTGAAAATTTCTCGCTCCCACTTGGCTTCTAAAGGAAAGCTACGACGTGAGTCGGGATCTATACCACCAGGTAAACCAACTTCATCACCATAGTAAATGCTGGGGGCACCAGGAAAGGTAAGTAGTAGTAGAGTTGACAATTCGATGCTAGCTTTATCACCGCCTGCAATTGTCATCAATCGGGCTGTATCATGACTTGCGAGCAAATTGAGTTGAGTTAGCTGAATTTCCCAAGGGTAAAGTTGCAGGACTTCTTGGATTTTTGTGGCGTACTCGGTAGCAAATAAGGGTGGGTAGGGTTGATAATCGCGGCTTTGGACTTGTTCTAAGACTACACGATCGCCAGCCGCAAAGGCAATTGTCGGCCCGGCAAATAGATAATTCATTACCCCGTCAAATTGTGTCCCATCCAGCCACTGACGGGAATCTCCCCATACTTCGCCCACAATGTAAGCTTCGGGATTGACTGCCTTAACGCGATCGCGAAATTCCTGCCAAAAGCCAGGAGTTTTTATTTCAAATGGTACATCCAATCGCCAACCGTCAATGCCGAATTTAATCCAATATTCGGCAATTTCCATAATGTATTCCCGTACTTCTGGATTATCGTGGTTAAATTCTGGCAAGGCACGATTTCCCACCCAACCCCCGTAGTTGGCAGGGAATTCCCCATTGTATGGTGCAAGAGGCCAGCCTTCTATTTTGAACCAATTTACCCAAGGCGAATGGGGGCCATTCTCTAAAATGTCATGGAAAAAGAAAAAGCCACGACTGGAATGGTTAAACACCCCATCCAGAACAACTTTGATATTCCGTTGATGGGCTGCGTCGAGCAATTCTTTAAAAGCCTCGTTACCCCCCAGCATCGGGTCAACTTGGTAATAATCGTGGGTATGATAGCGGTGATTACTGGCGGATTGAAAAATCGGTGTAAAGTAAATCGCGTTAATCCCCAAATCCTGGATGTAGTCTAAACCCTCCATGATGCCCCATAAGTCGCCGCCTTTATAACCTTGTAGTGTTGGCATAGCGTCCCAATCTTCCCAACGGGCTTCACGCAGCAGCCGTTTGCGCGGCTGTTTGCTTCTGGCAAAGCGATCTGGGAAGATTTGGTAGAAAACCGCGTGTTTCACCCAGTCTGGTGTTTGAATTTGCATGAATAACTTTTTGTACCTTCAGAAGCGATCGTTGCAAATATTAGCTTCTTTATGGCTCTTACTTATGATAGAAAATCTGTCATTTGTCAGTAGTTATTAGTGAAATCCTTACAGGCTGAGGAGGCAGACGAGTGTTTGTATGGCGCTACTCTTCTATAGTCAGAGCATTTTAGCGAAGGTATTTTATGTTTGAACGTAGACCAGTTAGGTTTGTCAGAGAGTACGTAGACGCAAAGCACTTTTTTGCTAGATATGGCTGCGTAGGCAAAGCCCAATAGATCGCACTTTGTCCAAAACTATAAATACTGCATCCTTGCGTCTTCCCATCTCCACGTCTCTTGAGCGCCACCATCATGCCACATCTTGAATAGCAGGGGCAATTTCTGCTATTGCTGCATCATCACCTAAAACAAAGTTAACTGGAACTAGTAAATATTAGAAGTTAAGTGAAAGGGTGCGTTTGCCTTTGGCATAATGCACCCTACTAATGAATACCACTTACTTAAGCCAAACTTGCTGCCCATATTCCTGACTTATTCAAGAAGTCGGAGAGCTAAATCTAGCTTAAGTCAGTGACATTTCACCCAACTAATTGGTGTAGTGAAACGCCCAAAAATTACAAATTAGTTATTAGTTAGCAAGAGCGATATCTGAGGTGAAAAACCAAACCCTGAGCCAGATCAGGGCTGCCAACGGTGGCTTTCCCGATACCAGTGGCGCGCATTGAAGTATTCACCTGCATATTTACAGTCGCACCACAGCGTGACCAAATATTAGCGTAGGTTACCAAGCTATCTCGAACGAAATAGTCACTTTCGCCGATCACATTCCGAGTAAAAACCGGACCTGGACCAAAGAAAAAGTACTCTGCTTGTAGCTTCCCAGTGGTTGCCGGACTAACATAGCCCCGATAATCCGCATCGTAGAAGGAAACTTGAATGCCTTGGGGTAATTTGATCGGAATCACCAAATTACAGGTTCTATAACTTTGCGCTTGGTTATTAGCTACAGCTATGTATTGGTTAAATTGAATGCTTAGTATTTGAAAATCAAGGCTAGGCGTGACGGTGACGGTATTAGTCGGGCAACCGCGACCACTATAGGTTGCGTCTAAAATTTTAACTGTGTCATCAGATGTTTGAGCAAAGGCGGAACCAACAGAAGCAGTAATTAATGCAGCCCCAGCAAAAAATGCTTTCACAAACTTGATAATTTTCATTTTTTCCTCACGAATGTACTAAGCAGATAGACTCGTAACCGTTAAAGCAAAGCTTTGAAAAACATTCGGCCAGCATCTTATTTTTCTCTTCTTAGAGACATAAAATAGCGCTAATGAATAATACTTACTTAAGCCAAAGTTGCTGACCATATCCCCGACTTCTTGAATAAATCAGGGATGTAAATTTACTGGAGTTTAGACTAAAAGCGATATGAGAGAACGCAAATCAAATAAAATTACAGATTAAAAATATTATCTTGTCAGCCTCAAAGCATCCGCGACTTTTGAGAATTATGTAGTAAGCATGTGTAAATGTAATATTATAATAATGATAATTATTATCGCTTAGCTTGAGACTAAATGGGAAATGACCAAAAAAAAGGGAGTGTGATTGAACACAGCCCCCTTTTGGCAGAAACTGAGAAATGAATTACCATTACTCGTTCTGCGAACGAGACGCTCTGCATAACTTGCTTCGACCTAGGAGTACGTTACATTTGCAATGACATTGTGTAATTAATTCTGTCCAACTACTTACATTTACTTCATTCTTGATAGATTAAGATGATAAACAATTTGTCAATAAGTAATAGTGCTTAAAAATTTGCCGAAAACGAGGGTGGAAAACACAATTTTTGGGCTAGCGATGCTGTACCACTTAGTGGAAGCAAGCTACACGTAGCGTCTCCTAGAGAAGGTGGGCTACGCCTACGCGTCATCTGAAAAAGCATCACTCAATTTTGTCTTCAAAACCCCGTACAATATTGAATTGGATACCTATGCATTGAGCAAATTTACAGCGTAACTACTATTGACAAAATTAGTTTTGTCTTAGCCTGTCAAGAATGTGTTTACTATAACATTCTGCTGTTTAAAATTACGTTTGAATTTCGTATGGGTTGTATAAATTGTATTGAAAATTTTTAAATTGTTACAAAATCGAGGTTGGCTAGCATGGATCGGATTAAGGCGATTATGAGTTAGCAATTGTCTTAGGAATAACTTCTCACCTCCTAAGCTTATTTGATGTTATCTATGAAAAAATAGATAACTATAGTTAGTCGCATCAAATAATCAACGCTAAAAAACTACATAGTCTGCATGAATGCCACAGAGCAACTTATCCTGCTAAAATCACTATTTTGCTTTCAGAAAATAAATTTAATTTGAGGTAAAAATGAGGCACGAAAAACTTTCTCCCGGACTACTTTTAGCATTTCAAGATTATCAAAATGAAGGAGAGCAAGCTTTAGTTACACACAAGCGATCGCTTGGTATTATTGCCCATAAAAGCCCGGTCAAGCCAACTAAGAGCGTTGTTTTTATCTACTGTGATCCGGATGCAGACTTGAGTTACCTATCACAATATAATATTGAAGTCAATCAGAACTCTGGGAGTGTGCGGACAGCTTTCTTACCAATAGAGAGTTTAGATGTTTTATCTGAAGAGGATGTTATTCAACGGATTAAGCCATCACGCAAACTTCATTTGAGGATGGACACTGCACTGGTAAAAGTCAAACTGCCGGAGTTCAAGAACCAAACTGGACTGACTGGTAAAGGCGTAATCATCGGGATTATAGACAGTGGCGTTGATCCGAAACACCCCGCCTTTGCTGGACGAATTTTACACATTTGGGATCAAACACTGCCAGGACCAGGAGTGACAGAGGGTGGCTATGGGGCTGAATTTACGGGAGCGCAACTGACAATTTCTCAGGATACTGGTGGTCATGGTACTCACGTTGCTGGCATTGCTGCTGGTGCTGATGCTACCTATAGCGGTGTTGCACCAGAAGCGGAATTAGTTGTCGTCAGATCAGATTTACAGGATGCCCATATTGCTGATGGTGTCCGTTACATTTTCCGAGTTGCTAGAGAGTTAGGATGCCCAGCAGTGGTGAATCTCAGCTTGGGTGGACACGCTGATGCCCATGATGGTAGCGATTCCCTATCAAAGGTGATTGACGCCGAAACTGGCCCTGGAAGAATTGTTTGCTGTGCTGCGGGTAACGAAGGAAACGCCAATATTCATGGACAAGCGACCATACCCAGTGAACGCACTCGTGGTATGCGCTTTAATGTTCCTTTGAATCAAGTAGGCATAGTTTGGTTAAACGGTTGGTATTCCAAAGACAGGGAATTGGAAGTATCGCTGCGGAGTCCTAACGGTTTTGTCACCCCCTTCCAAAAAATAATTACTTCTGGTAATGCCGCACAAGATTACCAGTTACCAGATGCGCGGGTGCAATTAGCGACACCAGGGCCAGATAAAGCCAACAGCGACCATAATTTCTTTGTGCAAATACGTGGTATTGACCCCTCGCCAGTAATGGGAGGTGTTTGGCAGTTGCGAGTTCGCAACACTTCTTCAACTGACACACGTTTAGATGTGTGGACATTAGATGACAGTTCCTCAGTGTTTTTTACAGGTAAAAGTGTGAAGGATGCAGTAAAAATTGGTTCGCCGGGAGCCGCCAGCAGTGCAGTTACAGTTGCCGCCTATACTACTAAAGCCACGTACATAGATATTGATGCCCAAGTGCGAGAAATGGGTTTAGAATTGGATACTATTTCGGAATTCAGTAGTGAAGGACCTCTACGGAATGATGGACAGAAACCGGATGTAGCAGCACCAGGAGCAATGATTGTTTCCACGCTTTCTGCCGATGCAAATTTTGGCCGCTCATCAATGATTAATTCCAAGTTTGTGGTTCAGGCTGGCACGAGTATGGCGACACCGTTGGTTAGTGGGTTAGTGGCACTGCTATTGCAGCGAGATCCTAAACTTGATCCGGCTGCTGTAAAAGACTTGCTACGCAAAAATAGTGCTATTCCCGGAAAACCCGCAGGCACATTTGATAACAAATGGGGTTATGGAGTGATTAATGCAGCTAATCTGTAATTAGACTGAGAGACGCGATATAGCTCAATACGCTTGGGTTAAGCCTAAAAACTAAAACTGGTGTAGGTTGGGTTGAGGAACGAAACCCAACATTATCAAGGCTTTGTTGGGTTTCGCTGTCGCTCAACCCAACCTACTATTCTTCTTAACCCAAGCGTATTACGATATAGCTTGTCATCAGCAATAGGGTTGCTCTAGGAGCGGGTTTACGAGATATCACATAGGAATCTAGGTTAAATCCGCTCCCAGTAATCTTGGATATCGCGCTTTCTTTGTTCAAATATATAACTATACAAAAAATTTAATAATTGTTGCAACGGTAAAAATTAAATCTTAAAATTTGGTAAATTTTAAGTAATTACTTTTACAATTTAAACCAACCATTTACTAAAACGTTGCATATTTTCAGCTTTGGGTAAAACCCGTTAATTCCTCTCTCATCTCTCCATCAGATTTAACAGGTAAATTAGATGTCTAACAGCTTATCAATCTCAACTATTACTCTTCGTATTACAGAACTGGCCACACAGAAGGGCCAGTCTTTACAGACAATAAGCCAATTTTCAAGTATTGATTTAGAGAAAATTCAAGCATACGATACCGCGCAAATTCCAACACCGCTTACTGAAGAAGTAGCTGCTGAAATCAGAAAAATTGCTGAAGTACTATCTATATCACCCATTGAAATTATAAATGTAAACCCTAAATTTAAACGTGAAGCAGTCAGACTTAAAATCCGTGAGAGGGCCAATTCTCTTGTTCAGATGACACTAAAAGATTTAAGTCAAAAATCTGAGGTTCACCTATCACTTGTAGAATTTTATAGTAAGCAGCCTATCTATAGGCAAAAAATAGATGAACCTCAATGTCAGAAAACCTTAAATAAAATTTGTAAGGTTCTAGGTTGTAAAGTTGAAGATTTATTAGAACCACTGAAATCAGAGGAGCTGCCTGTAACTAAGCTGTGTCTTGAGGAGTTAGCGCAAGAAAAGGGCTTGAGTTTAATCGATTTAAGTTTGTTGACAAATTTACCCTATGAATTAATAGATTTAATGAACACACAACCTATTGATAATTTTAGCTCTATTTTTGTAGATGAGAATTCAGATTATATTATGAAAGAAACGTTCTGCACACACTTTCCTAATTTCCCTATGTGTAAAAAATAATTTTTTAAAGTCGCTTTTTTATGCAAAACTATGATGGTAAAAATATTTCAAGTGTTAATTTTAGAGAAAATGATCTTAAGAACAAACACTTCCAAAAAGTACAAGCTGGGCATAAATTTTACTATAAATTTTTATTAGCAAGCTTTGGTATTGCTACAGCTTCTATTCTTAACATAATGCCTTTACTCTCAGGAGTTTTTTTAGATTTCGTTAGAGAAATTTTACTTAAGTATACAAGCACTTTAAGTTTGCTCTTACTTTTTATAGAGATAATTATTTATGCTGCTAGCTTGATTAGACTTATAATTTATGGTTATAAGGTAGAATCAAGTTATTTTATTGCTGTACTTATTGTGATTGGGGCAATATTAAGTATTGCCCCATCTACTTATTATTCTGGAATAGGATGGACGATCGTTCTACTTGGGTTAAGTATAACTTCAGCTTGGATTGGCGCTGCTATTACAGCATTTTCTGTGGCTTTCACTTCTTCATGTTACGGAATGGTAGGCGAATTTATAACTGTTTTAGGATCTGGGATAACAGCTATAGCCTTACCTGTAATAGTGAAAAATATTCATACAAAAACAGAAAATGTCGAAGTTATTTTAGATTCAGTTGCAACGATAGTAGTCATCTTTACAGGTGCAAACATTGCACGGCAGGCACTTAAAGGCTCACCTAAGTTTGCTTGGATAAAGGAAAAAGCTGTATTCTGGGCTGCAATAGGTGGAACATCTTTTTATGGAGCAGATTTAACCAATGCTAGCTTTGATGGCGCAGATTTAAGGCATACAGATTTTAGGGAAGCAAATCTCACACACACTAGCTTTAAAGGTGTTACTGGTTTAGAATTAGCTCGACTGCAAGGAAGTATATTGGAAGACCCTAAAGTCAGAAAACTGTTAACTACTAATAACTCTCGTGGTGGGGATTTTGCCGAAGCAAATTTACAAGGTGCAAATTTACAAGGCGCAGATTTGAGAGAAGCAATTTTAGTTAAAGCTCAAGTATTAGATGCAGATTTTTCTGGTGCATTCCTCACAGATGCCTGTATCCAAGACTGGAATATCAACAAGAACACTCGCTTTCAAGATATTGATTGTAAACGTGTTTATTTAAAGTGTAGCTTGTATGGAAACTTTTTAGAGCCAAAACCAGATAGTGGAGAATTTCAACCAGGCGAATTTGAAAAATGGATTACAGATGTAAGAGATACTATTGACTTAATTTTTCAAAATGGGCTTAACTGGAGGGCTTTTGCATTTTCTCTGACTCAAACTGCTATTAATAATGAGGGATTAGGCTTATCTGTTCGTAGTATAGAAAATAAAGGTGATGGCGTAGTTGTTGCTAAAGTAGGTGTTTCTTTAGAGACTAATAAAACAGTTATTCACGAAGAAATTACAAGTCATTATAATCAAGCAGTTAACGCAATTAAGGCTAAGTACGAACTCGTGCTTCAGGCTAAAGAAGGAGAAATACAAAGATTACAAACTTTCTATGATTCGCAGCAAAAATTTATTCAAGGATTAATTACTGGAATTGCCGAGACAAAACGAGAAGTTATTATCAAGGGCGAAGGAAATCGCGTATACATGATGAATCAAGCAGGTGACATTATGGAAAGCAATAATCAAAACATCAGCGCAGGTGGAAATCTCGATATGTCTAGCGGTAACAGGTTTATCGTAGGCGGCGATGTCACAAACTCTAACTTGACACTGGCAGATGCAAACAGTCAAGTTAATAATTCGATTCAGCAACTTAAGGATATTAGTACTGATACTAGTGATCAGCTAGCAAAGATTTTAACTACTTTGCAAAAATCTATCAATGATGAACCAGCCCTTTCTGAAAATCAAAAGAAAGAAGCCCTAGAAGCTGTAGAAACTATAGCAGAGGAAGGGAAAAAACCATCAGAAGAACGGGTAAACAAACTCTGCTCGATGGCTCTTAATGCCCTTAAAGGTATAGCATCTGCTGTTACTGATGCTAGTAAACTAGCTGAAGTTTTCAAAACTTATCTGCCTACTCTTACAAACATACTGGGCATTTAAGCACGGAATAAAGCGCAGAAGCCAAAGATAACAACAATTAATCTGTAATTGGACGGAGAAATTAGTGCATTAAGTCTGTACAAAGATAGGCAGTGACAACTCATAAATTTGATAGATTTGTTGTAGGATGGGCCAAAAATTGCCCGCTCTTTTTACCAAGGAATTGCTGATGAATTATCAAAAGCTAGATGCTGCCCTTGCTACAGCGCTGAATGATGTTCAAGATTCAGAAGAACCGAGTTTAGGAGTTTTCATCCATACTGAACTAATTTTAGACTCTGCTGCAACTGCTGTTTTAGAAAGTTTGGGCGTTAGTGATGTTACCAGTGGCAAAGATATTTTCACGGCAACACTGTCACCAAATGCCCTTTCTCAGTTGTCAGAGCAACCTTGGGTGAAGTATTTGAAGCGATCGCAGCAATTAGGTTTGGTTAATAAGAGAATGGGTATAGGCAGTTTGGGTGTTTGATATAATTAACGTCATTTACTCAAGGTTGCCGCTTGACTAGAGTTAGTTTTTGAGATTTCTGTTGAGACACCAGGTATAGCGATCGCACCCCAACTTTCACCCCAAGTAATACAAATGTTCTAATTTTTTCTTTAGCAGCACTATCCATCACAAGTAGTATTTCGTAAAATTCATCCCTGAGAATATTTGATCTCCCCTTACCAGCTGCCACATACAGTCCTAAACTGAAGATGAGAGTTGAAAGGCAGTTGGGAGAAATTTTGTGAAGAAAGTATTATCAATGATCCTTGGTGGTGGCGCGGGTACTCGGCTTTACCCCCTAACGAAACTACGCGCTAAACCAGCAGTACCAGTAGCGGGGAAGTATCGCCTAATCGATATCCCTGTCAGTAACTGCATAAATTCCGAAATATTCAAAATCTACGTACTGACACAATTCAACTCAGCTTCCCTGAATCGCCATATCGCCCGTACCTACAACTTTAGTGGCTTCACCGAAGGCTTTGTGGAAGTGCTAGCTGCACAGCAAACCCTAGAAAACCCTAACTGGTTCCAAGGTACAGCCGATGCAGTGCGTCAGTACCTCTGGCTGTTGGAAGAATGGAATGTAGACGAATATTTGATCCTCTCTGGTGATCACCTCTACCGCATGGATTATCGCCACTTTATCCAGCGCCATAGGGAAACGGGTGCTGATATTACTCTCTCAGTCATCCCCATCGATGAGCGCCGCGCCTCAGATTTTGGCTTGATGAAAATTGACGATTCTGGTAGGGTAATCGATTTTAGCGAAAAACCCAAAGGTGAAGCCTTAATCCAAATGCGCGTTGATACAAGTGTACTGGGATTAACAAAAGAACAAGCCCAGCTACAGCCTTATATCGCCTCAATGGGGATTTATGTCTTTAAAAAAGAGGTTTTGTTCAAGTTGTTAAAAGAGGGTTTAGAAAGGACTGATTTCGGCAAAGAAATTATTCCTGATGCCTCTAAAGATTACAACGTTCAAGCCTACTTATTTGATGACTACTGGGAAGATATTGGAACAATTGAAGCATTTTATCACGCCAATTTAGCTTTGACTCAGCAGCCCCAGCCACCCTTTAGTTTCTACGATGAAGAAGCGCCAATTTATACCCGTGCTCGTTACTTGCCACCGAGTAAACTTTTAGATTGCCAGATTACTGAATCAATTATCGGCGAAGGTTGTATTTTGAAAAATTGCCGCATTCAACATTCAGTATTAGGAGTGCGATCGCGGATTGAATCTGGTTGTGTGATCGAAGAGTCTCTACTTATGGGTGCAGATTTTTATCAAGCTTCTGTAGAACGCCAATGTAACGTAGAAAAAGGCGACATTCCCGTAGGTATTGGTACTGACTCAATTATTCGCCGTGCCATCATCGATAAAAACGCCAGTATCGGTCACGATGTCAAAATTATCAATAAAGATAACGTGCAAGAAGCTGACCGCGAAAGTCAAGGTTTCTACATCCGCAGTGGTATCGTCGTCGTGTTGAAAAATGCTGTAATTCCTGATGGAACAATCATTTAATAGTTAGGAGTCATTCGATTTTGGATTTTGGATTTTGGATTTTAGATTTTTTCTTCAATCCCTTCGGCTTGGTGCAGTCACTCATGGGGAGCCACTGCGGTGGACGGGTTCCCCGGCATAAAGCAAGTGGCGTGGAAACCCCCTACAGCCCTTCTCTACGAGACGCTCCGCGAACGGGCATCCTACGGCAGGCGCTAGCCTCTCCCAATGTGAGAAGACCGCGCTGCTTCACCAAAATCCAAGTTGCGCTGTCAGCGCACCAAAGGTGCGACCAAAATCTAAAATTGACAGAGTTTGGAGTTTGGAATTAATGACTAAAAATTCTGATTACTTCTCATTCCTCACTTTTAATTCCTCACTCCTAACTTCTCACTCCTCACTTTTATTACTGATTGGTCTTCCTGGCAGCGGTAAGTCAACTTTGGCAAAACAATTACTGACAGAATGCCCCCAGATGCCGCTGATTTCTACAGATGCTATCCGGGGGCAACTGTTTGGTTTGCAAGCTGTTCAGGGGCCGTGGCTGCTGATTTGGCGCGAAATTGAGCGGCAATTTCAGCAAGCTATTTCCACAGATAATACAGCTATTTTCGACGCCACCAATGCCCAGTGCCGCCATCGTCGTGAAGTCATTGCTTTAGCCCGTAACCTGGGCTTTACCCAGATTACGGGAATTTGGGTGGATACACCAATTTGGCTGTGTTTGGCACGCAATAAAAGGCGATCGCGCCAGGTTCCAGAAGAAATTATTTTGCGGATGCACCGTCAACTCCGGGATGCCCCCCCAAGCCTGGAAGAAGGACTAGACAGCCTGATCCGCTTATCAGAAAAATCGGAGTACGGAAATTGCGATCCCTCAGTGAGCAAGAACCACACTTGATTTTCTATATTGTTTGTTAATTTAAAATCAGATTCTTTTGCTTGGCACTGTACCTGGCAAACCACAAATCTCTGCTCTTAAAAAAAACATAACGGGAATTTCTATAGGAGGCTGGTAGATGGCTGCAACCGACTTCAAAGACTATTACGCTATTTTGGGAGTTAGTAAGACTGCCAGTCCGGAGGAAATTAAACAAGCCTTTCGTAAACTAGCCCGCAAATATCACCCTGATGTTAATCCAGGCAACAAACAGGCAGAGGCACGCTTCAAAGAAGTTAGCGAAGCCTACGAAGTAGTGTCAGATGCAGATAAACGCAAAAAATACGACCAATTCGGTCAATATTGGAAACAAGCTGGTGAAGGTTTCCCATCCGGTGGCGTTGGTGCTGATATGGGTGGCTTTGACTTCAGTCAATACGGCAATTTTGATGAGTTCATCAATGAGTTGCTAGGACGCTTTGGTGGTGCTACCCCTCGTGGTGGGCAACAAAATTACTCACAAAGTTACACTTACCGCACTTCTACAGGTGCGCCAAGTGGTTTTAGCGGCTTTAACGATTTTGGGTTTCAAGATGCAGGTGCGGGTACTACCCAGGATAGTGAAGCTGCGATCGCCCTAACTTTTGCTGAAGCATTTAATGGTGTGCAAAAACGCTTCAGTTTAGGTAATGAAACAATTGATGTCCGCATCCCATCTGGGGCTAAACCTGGTACTCGCTTGCGTGTGCGGGGTAAAGGTCAAATCAACCCGATGACTCAACAACGAGGAGACTTGTATTTAAAAGTCGAACTTCAGCCGCACTCGTTCTTCCAAATGGAAGGCGATAACTTGGTGTGCGAAGTGGCAATCACACCAGATGAAGCTACTCTGGGAGCGTCTATTGATGTACCTACTCCCGATGGTCCTGTTAATGTCAAGCTACCAGCGGGAGTGCGTTCTGGTCAATCCCTGCGTTTACGTGGCAAAGGTTGGCCCCTCCCCAAAGGTGGACGCGGTGATCAGTTGGTGAAGGTGGCGATCGTTCCACCAAAAGACCTCAGCCAACAAGAACGGGAATATTATGAAAAAATCCGGGCTATACGTACTTATAATCCCCGCAGCCATTTGCAGCAAGTCAGGCTTTAAAAAGTAAAAACAGAATCCCCATAATTAAAATCTCGTCGTCATTACCCACATTTTTGTAACAGTCAAAGTATTATGCTGACCCATATCCCGCCCATAACTTAAGTTCTGGGCTAATAGCTCAAGTCCACTTAAGTGGACTAGAATTCTTGTTTAGTCTTCTTAAGAGGATTTGAACTATTCGACTTGGAATTCTATTCCAAGGCTCTATAGCAATGAAGCGAAAGATTAAAAAGATGTGGATAACGACGAATAATAAAAATTAGGGGATTTTTGTTGCGATCGCCAAAACAAGTAAAATGTAGAGATGCGTTAATTTCGCGTCTCTATATTGGCTAGCGATGAATTTATCCTAATCTTTCAACCTACATTCTGCTGCGCCATTCTCGCCACCACAATGGACTTAAACGCTTCTATTACCTCCGGTGTAGCCTCAGTAGCTTGCCATGTTGGACGTGCAACTAACCGATCGCACCAAGCACTCAGTTTTGGATATTCACCTAAGAAAATGCCTACTCTCGGCAACCGCGTTACTACAGTTCCAGCCACAACTTCGGCGAGAGTCAGGTTGTGACTAGCTTGAGTTTGGGTGATCGTCTAATAAATTTTCAAAAAACTTCAGCACTGTAGCAATTTTTTGCTGTGCCTTCTCAATTTTTTCTGGATCTCCTCCAGGCAATCCGAGAAACTGAGGTAAAAATGTGGTGGTTGCTGGCAAAAGTTCATTTACAGTTACCAGTTGTACCATGCGGGCGATCGCTAAATCCTTGGCATCTTTAGGCAACATTGCAGGCATGGGGTATTTTGCCTCTAAATAGTCCAAAATTGCTAAAGATTCCACTATATTAAAACCGTCATCTACCAACACTGGAATGTGATGGAAAGGGTTAATTGCCAAAAACTCTGGTTTAAACTGCTCTCCATCCACTTTGATTTCTACCAATTCAAACTCAAGTTCTTTTTCTAGTAGAGTAATCCAGACGCGGCGCGAGTTGGGAGAAATAGGTATGTAGTAAAGTGTCAGCAACAGAAAACTTCATAGCTTGATAAGTAGGGCGAACATTACCAATCATTACACCTTATACTCAATTGAATTGTTCTAACAATGTCTTAACGCTGGCGTTGTGATCCAGAAAAGAAAATAAATGCCAGTAGCGGAGTTTTCCTTCTTTATCTAATACAAACTGTGCTGGTAAAGGCGCTCCCAGTGCTTGTCCTACTTGATAGTTACGAAACACTCGACAACTGGGATCACTTAGCAACGGCATTTGTAAACCTAAATCCCTCACAACTATTTGACTCTGCCGTTCATCGGTACTAGTAATCATCAAAACTTCTATACCACGCTTTTTAAATTGCTCGTAGTTCTCCTTCAAAGCTTTGATGTGAGGAAAACAAAAAGGGCAATATTGCTTTTCAGTAAAGATGCGAGTAAAGGCGAGTAATACTGGTTGCTTGCCTTTATAATCAGACAATTTTAATAAAGTTCCGTTGGTAATATCTGGCAGTTGAAAATCTGGTGTTCCCACTCCCAATCTGAGTTGATGTGTTGCTGGAACTGGTAAAAAGTTGCGGAAGAATCGCTCATTTAATAAACCACTAAAATCAGTTGAAGTCAGCATAATTTTAACCCTGATTATTTAAATACTATTTTATGAGAAAACCACAGATAGACATGGAGGCTGACACTGTTAAATGTGTATCTCTGTTAATCTGTGGTTATCATTGATTCTGCTCTCAATTCTAGCAGGCTGAATTGGAGTTTTTTAGCAAACGTAATCTAGACAGCAGAGAAGTAGACTTTAGACTTCACCGGGTCAGGATTCATTGTCTTGTCACCAGGTTGCCAACCAGCTGGGCAAACTTCGTCGGGGTGAGACTGAACATACTGAATTGCTTGTAATGTCCGCAGGGTTTCATCAACGCTGCGACCAAAAGCTAGGTTGTTGATGGTAGCGTGTTGTATAATACCATCTTTGTCGATGATGAACAGACCACGCAAGGCAATGCCTGCTGCTGGATCAAGCACGTTGTAAGCGGCGCTAATCTCTTTCTTGATGTCGGAGACTAGAGGATAATTCAGGTCGCCGACGCCACCAGACTTCCGATCTGTTTGAATCCAAGCGAGGTGGGAGAATTCACTGTCAACAGAAGCCCCAAGGATTTCCGTATTGATTTTATTGAATTCTTCGTAGCGATCGCTAAATGCTGTGATTTCAGTGGGACAAACAAAGGTAAAGTCTAGTGGGTAGAAAAACAAGACGACATACTTACCGCGATAATCGGAAAGTTTGATTGTCTTAAATTCCTGATCTACCACAGCCGTTGCTGCGAAATCAGGAGCTTGTTGACCAACGCGGAGGCTTCCTTCGGTTCCGTAAGTGAGGGACATTAACCTAATTCTCCTTTATTCGTTTAGTAGCGTTGGAATTCGGGTCAAGTAAAATTCACCCATTCACGCTCTCACAGTTTAATTACGATCTGTTACGACTATATCATACTCATAACGATTTTGAGTAGCAAATGCTTGATTTAGATACAAGAGAATGGTTGCTTACCAATGGCTTGGGAAGTTTTGCCAGTGGTACGGTTTCTGATGTCCGCACGCGCACTTATCATGGTTGGCTGTTTGCCGCGACAAACCCGCCTTCTAAGCGGACTCTGCTGTTTTCGCACTTAGAAGCTAGCTTGGAAGTATTAGGGAATGTTGTAGCACTGGGGACAAATTTTTGGGGTAACGGTCAGATTGAGCCAACAGGCTACCAACTGTTACGCTGTTTTGATGTTGACCCAGTTCCAAAATGGATTTGGGGTCAAGATAACTGGCAGTTAAGTAGACAATTGGTGATGCCCTATGGGTTCGTGGGGACTGGGGAACACGTGGCGCTCTCTGGGGATAAGGGACAAGGGGGACAAGGAGAACAAGGGGGGATAAGCAATGCCCCATACAACTCTTGGAGAGGCTGCGCCAACGGCAACGCTCAGTACAAGTGCCCCATGCCCAATGCCCACCCCCAATTTTGCCATCGGATTTTGATCCAGTATCGTTATGAGGGAACTGATACAGCGATTTTACGGCTGCGACTGCTGATAGCAGAACGTGACTTTCACCACCAGCAGACTGCTGGCCCAAAATTACAGTTCTCACAATTGCTAGGACAACAGCAAGTCTGTCTGCAAGCAATCGATTCTGGGCATTTCGGCATAGCTTGGCACTTGCGCTGGACACAAGGAAATTATCAACCAGATGCAGTTTGGTATTGGCATTATGGATTGCCTGAGGAGACGAAACGGGGATTAGGCGACAAAGAAGACCTCTACAGCCCTGGTTACTTGATAGTCACACTCCAACCAGGAGATACAGTGACTCTAGAAGCACAAGTAGGTTTTCCTAATCCGTTGCTAGGTGTTCTCACCCCCGAAACCTTTGCAGAAGCCGTAGAGGCAGAGCAAAAACGGCTCTCACTAATTTTTGGATGGGTAGAGAGGGGCACAGAAGCAGAAGAGCAGGAGAATAATAACCAATGCCCAATACCTAATACCCAATATCTGCCCAATGACGCCAGTTGCTACCCTGCGGGTTCTTCAAAGGATTACAACGGAGGCAACCTCTGCAACACACTGGCTCCCCAATGCCCAATCACGCCACTTGCTTCTCTTGTCAAAGACGCTGCCAGACCAAACACCCGTCTAACGCAGTGCCTGCCTCATGCCCACTCCCCAATCTGGCAACAACTACTCAAAGCAAGCGATCACTTTATTGTCTATCGAGCCTCAATTGCTGGTTCCACGGTCATTGCTGGTTATCACTGGTTTAATGACTGGGGACGCAACACATTAATCGCTTTACCAGGGTTGGCACTAGTTCCACAGCGCTTTGACCTGGCAAAAGAAGTATTACGGATTTTTGGGCATAATTGTCGCCACGGTTTGATTCCTAATGCATTTCCTGATCTCAATGGAGAACCAATTTATAACAGTATTGATGCAGCGTTATGGTGGATTGAAACTTTAGGACTTTATTTAGAAGCTACCCAAGACTGGGAATTTTTGGCAGAGCAATTCCCCGTAGTACAGCAAATCTACAAAGCATTTGTCGGTGGTACACATTTCAATATTCAGGTTGATGCTATCGATGGGCTTGTTAGTTGGGATGCTCGTGGTGTAGCCCTCACCTGGATGGATGTGGTAATTGGGGCACACCCCGTCACTCCCCGTTACGGTAAGCCCGTGGAAATCAATGCGCTGTGGTATTCTGCTTTATGTTGGCTGAGTCAGTGGGCAAAACGATTGAGCCAGCTTGAGTATGGCTCGCCAGTGCGTCTGACTAAGCAAGCACAGCGTTATGCTCAACAAGCACAACACGTGAAAACCTCGCTGCAAAAGTTCTGGAATCCTCAGCTGGGTTATCTGTACGATACTATTGAGCCGGACGATCGCCGGAATTTTCAAATTCGTCCCAATGCCGTTTTGGCGTTGTCGCTGCATCATTGTAGCTTTTCTGAACAGCAAGGGTGTCAGATATTAGATTTGGCAACTACGAGCTTGCTCACCCCCTATGGTCTTCGCAGTCTCGATCCAGGAGATCCCGAATACAAAGGGAAATACGAGGGCAACCAAGAGCAACGTGATCGCGCTTATCATCAAGGCACTGTTTGGGCTTGGCTAATTGGCCCATTTATTCGGGCTTGGCAACGTTTTTACCCGCAACAATCGCTGCCTTTTGATTGGCAACCCCTGCTAGATCACTTCCTATTTGACGCTTGTCTTGGTTCTATTTCTGAGATTTTTGATGGCGATCTACCTCACACACCCAGAGGAGCGATCGCTCAAGCTTGGTCTGTTGCTGAAGTAATTCGCCACGTACAAAAATAATTACTAATGACGCTCTCTACGAGACGCTCTTGCTAGCTTGCTTCGACCTATGAGTACTCGCATTTGTTTTTGACCAAGCGATCGCTTTTGACTCTACATTTAAGCTTAGAATCACTACAAAGACTAGATCCCCGACAACTTTTACCAAGTCGGGGATCTGGACACCGTGAGTTCACAACTGCCGCAGCTACGCCCCTCTGCCCCCCGGTCACTGAGCGTAGCCGACTTGTGCCGAGCATTCGCGCAGCGTCTGGTAGAGAAGCCGAGGTAAGTGCTTCCTCTCTCCCTACTGCTTTGGACACACCTTAACTGCATCAGGATGGCTAGCCAAATAACCCTTTAGCCAACTGCAACCCTCTGCTAATAAATCATCAATATTCAGATTCCACAATTTGATCGTCTTGTCAGCACTTGCGGAAGCTAAAGTTTTGCCATCCGGGCTGAAGACGACCCTGGTGACCAAATCGCTATGCCCCCTGAGAGTGGTAATTTCTTTGCGCGTGTCGAAATTCCATAATTTGATCGTCTTGTCACGACTGGTGGAAGCTAAAGTTTTGCCATCCGGGCTGAAGACGATGCTGAAGACCGAATCGCTATACCCCCTGAGAGTGGTAATTTCTTTGCGCGTGTCGAAATTCCACAATTTGATCGTCTTGTCAGCACTTGCGGAAGCTAAAGTTTTGCCATCCGGGCTGAAGACGATGCTGAAGATCGAATTGCTATGCCCCCTGAGAGTGGTAATTTCTTTGCCCGTCTCGAAATTCCAAAATTTGATCGTCTTGTCACGACTGGTGGAAGCTAAAGTTTTGCCATCCGGGCTGAAGACGACGCTGTTGACCCAATCGTTATGCCCAGTCAGGGTGGTAATTTCTTTGCCCGTCTCGAAATTCCAAAATTTGATCGTCTTGTCACGACTGGTGGAAGCTAAAGTTTTGCCATCCGGGCTAAAGACGACGCTGTTGACCGAATTGCGATGCCCCCTGAAAGTGGTAATTTCTTTGCCCGTCTCAAGATTCCACAATTTGATCGTTTTGTCACCACTGGCAGAAGCTAAAGTTTTGCCATCTGGGCTGAAGACGACGCTGTTGACGAAATCGCTATGCCCAGTCAGGGTGGTAATTTCTTTGCCCGTCTCGAAATTCCACAATTTGATCGTCTTGTCATGACTGGTGGAAGCTAAAGTTTTGCCATTCGGGCTGAAGATGATGCTGTTGATGAAATCGCTATGCCCAGTCAGGGTGGTAATTTCTTTGCCCGTCTCGATATTCCACAATTTGATCGTCTTGTCAAAACTTGCGGAAGCTAAAGTTTTGCCATCCGGGCTGAAGACGACGCTGTAGACGAAATTGCTATGCCCAGTCAGGGTGGTAATTTCTTTGCCCGTCTCGAGATTCCACAATTTGATCGTCTTGTCACGACTGGTGGAAGCTAAAGTTTTGCCATCCGGGCTAAAGACGACGCTGTAGACGAAATTGCTATGCCCAGTCAAGGTGGTAATTTCTTTGCCTATCTCGAGATTCCACAATTTGAGCGTCTTGTCACCACTGGCAGAAGCTAAAGTTTTGCCATCCGGGCTGAAGACGACGCTGTTGACGAAATTGCTATGCCCAGTCAGGGTGGTAATTTCTTTGCCCGTCTCGATATTCCACAATTTGATCGTCTTGTCAGCACTGGCAGAAGCCAAAGTTTTGCCATCCGGGCTGAAGACGACGCTGTTGACCGAATTGCTATGCCCAGTCAGGGTGGTAATTTCTTTGCCCGTCTCGAGATTCCACAATTTGATTGTCTTGTCATGACTGGCGGAAGCTAAAGTTTTGCCATCCCGGCTGAAGACGAC
>NZ_JBALCN010000087.1:0-27915 GCF_036919615.1 Nostoc sp.
GCGATTTCAATCTTAAAAGGGCGGCTCATGGCTATTTTAATTTATCGAGTTTCTTTTCTCCATTATATGCAGCTTCATATAAAATTGGTATAAGTCCTAAATCTATCTGTAATTATGAATTATGAATTAGGTTGAACTGGGGATTAATTTAGGAAAACTCTTCCCCAATCCCCAGATTATTGGTCTCTAAACAGGTCTCCAGCTATCAATCTCACCTGATGCCAAGTCTACGTAATATAGCTTGCCATCATCTCCAGCTCTAACATCCACAGGCACCCCTAAATTAGAAGCAAACTGTGTAGTTGCGATAACTTTGTTCTGACTGTTCAATGTTAAAGCATCGATAGTTCCTTTACTGGGATTGAAGATAAACAAAGCATTGTTAAAACCACCGCCCGTGTAAAAATCACCTACACCGATCGAAGTAGAACCGCTTGAATGATCATAGGCGTAAATTGGTGGTGTAACGACTGTACCACTGTTGTAGAAGGCATTGGCTGCATCTAGTTGAGCATAAGCCGGTTGTTTGAGGCTGACGAGATTGCCATTTGCATCATATCCACCCTCATAGAATGGCCAGCCAAAGTTTTTGCCTGGTCCACCAGTAACCACCTCTTCCCAAGAATACCAGCCCACATTACCGATAAAAGGAATATTGGTTTGTTGATTTACGGCGATACGAAAGGCGTTACGCACACCTAAGTCATAGACTTTAGAACGATTACTATTGGGGTCACCGTTGTAGTAAGGATTAGTTGATAAACCTTGACCAGTAATGGCGTCAATGTGCAGGATCTTACCAGAGAGATTATCGAGATCCTGGACACGAAGTGCTCGGATGTCTGCTCGGTTGTAGGAAGTAGCATCACCAAGGCTTACAAACAAAGTACCATCGTTACCAAAGCGCACGCTACCAACGGAGTGAGTTGAACTATCGGTGGCGATAAAATCCTGGACGTTTGTGATGTTGTTGTTTTTGATCGCGTTGAGATAATCCTGGACATTGGCAAACAGCTGGCCGGTGGTTTTATTTACAATGCCTGATGGTCCATAGTTCTTTGTTTCGTCAGTCATATCAACCACTGTGCTGTTAAAATCTGGATGGCTGATGTTGTTCCAAGTGTCATTTTTGCCTAGTAGTATCACTTCACTGCCAGCGATCGCAGTTTTGTAACCAGTGTTGGGGTCGGCTGTCACCCGAATTAGCCGTCCAGCACGATTACCTCCCTGATCGGGATTGTCCAACAGGCTATTGGGATTGTTCTTGGGATTGTTTGGATTGGTTTCTGCTGGATCGTAGGTAAACAACAGGTAAACGTAGTTGTTGCCGTTTGGACTCTTGCCAAAATCTGGATGTACGGCCATGCCTAACAAACCGCGATCGCTCACATCATTTACTTGTGAAGAAATATCGATAAATGGCTGTGCTTGTAAGGCGTTGGTGACAGTGTCAAACACCTTCACTACCCCATCTTTTTGGGCAATGAACATCAGTTTATTGTCAGCTGACCAATCAAACTCTGTGGGTTGATTTAACCCAGAAACCACAGTGTTTTTACTAAAATTCGAGTCATTATCGATGATAGTGATAGTTGCTGCCGGGTTACTAGGCAGTAGCACCCCAACTGCGTTACTAAACTTCAAAGTAAATGCTTCATCCGGTTCCTGAATGGTGTCATCCTTAATAGAAATAGAAATTGTCTTGCTGGTTTCTCCTTGTGCAAAGTTCAAGATTCCAGATACAGCCTGGTAGTCAGAGCCAGCTTTAGCAGTTCCATCCACGGTTGTATAATTTATACTAGCAGTTCCCAAACCTTTACCCCGTGTAACTGTCACCGTGGCATTACCGGCATTTTCATTAACTTGTGGCTGAGTGAAATTCAGACTTTGACTATCATTATCTTGAATCGTAATTCCAAGAGTTCTTTGGACTCCTAGTGTTGCTCCTTGTGGCTGATCAATGAGGAAACTAAAGATTTCATCTCCTTCTATTACGCTATCGTCAATGATTGGAATTTTCACCTGTTTGCTAGTTTCTCCTGGTGCAAAGGTGAGTGTCCCCTGGATTTCCTCTCCACCATTATTGCCGTAGTCATCCCCTACTTTTGCAGTACCACTTTGAGTGGCATACAGAATTGAAGATGTACCGCTTAGATCACCACTTCGCAGCACATTCAAGGTAATACTACCATCGCCTTCGTTCACAGTCGTGGGACCTTGTCCCAAGGTAATAGTGGTTGGAAGGACTGGTGAATATAGTTGGGACTGAGGAATGATTTCCTTTACCTGAGAGGAGCTTGACCAAGAGAGTTGAGAAACGGCAGAGTAGGCATTATCGTAGTACTCGAGTTTAATATCGTACTTCTGACCTGCAACCAGTGCGATTGAGCCACTGTATTCTGTAGCAGATTGATCGACAAACTTATTGATGATTTGTTGACCATTCACCGACAGTCGCACACCATCATCACTAGTGGTGTAGAAGTTGTAAGTCTCGCTGTACTTGGCTTGTACTTGACCTGTCCAACGCACTGAAAAGGTATCTGCACCAATGGACGGATCTGGAGAACCACTACCCCAGTTAAAGTTCACCGTCGGATCTATGCGACTTACCTTCAGGTTGGTGAAGTCGATGTTGTCGTAGTAATCTGCTTTGAGTCCTGTACCACTACCACTACCACTACCACTACCACTACCATTACCACTACCACTACCACCCCCAAATCCAATAGGAGTCACATTACTATAGAGTTGGGACTTAGGAATGATTTCCTTTACCTGAGAGGAGCTTGACCAAGAGAGTTGAGAAACGGCAGAGTAGGCATTCTCGTAGTACTCCAGTTTAATATCGTACTTCTGACCTGCAACCAGTGCAATTGAGCCACTGTCTTCTGTGGCTGAGTGATCGAGAAAGTCATTAATGATTTGTTGACCATTCACCCATAGTCGTACACCATCATCACTAGTTGTGTAGAAGTTGTAAGTCTCGCTGTACTTGGCTTCTACTTGACCTGTCCAACGCGCTGAGAAGGTATCTGCACCGATCGACGGATCTGGAGAACCACTACCCCAGTTAAAGTTCACCGTCGGATCTATGCGACTTACCTTTAGGTTGGTGAAGTCGATGTTGTCGTAGTAATCTGCTTTGAGTCCATCTCCCTGAGAGAGCACACTGGCACTAGACCGAGCAGAAAGATTGCTGAGTTGTGGCTGATTATCTAGACCAGATGATAGAACAGGAGTTGTTGGATTTACTGTTAACTGTTGATTCGTCGGTGCATTCATTGAGATATATGCCTCACAATAGAGCTAAAACTAATGCCATAATCAATGCTTTAGGATTAGTTTTCTGTTTAATGTTTTCAACAAAAATACGTAATAATGCCAGGTTTAAACATATTGATCAGCTAATCTTTGTTAGCCTATCAATATATTTATTTATTAATGCTCATCCTCTTTCACTAAACTGTTGATACAAATTATTTCTTTTATGTATGCTCCTTCAATCATCAGCTTTACGACTGTGCTACCTATTTGTATCAATCTAAAAATAAAAGAGCATGACGTGATATATCTTTCTATATCTTCTCTGAAAGCAGATGTATAGAAAAATGTGTATGAAAAGAAATACTAGAGATTACTTGAAAGGCGTGTTAGTCCTTATTAATCTTTGTTTTCTTTCAACAAACTTCTAAGTTTTTGATGCATGTAAATTCAGTTTTGTGAATTTAATCAAAAATTATAAATTACCATCATTGAGAGCTTCTAATCTCACTGATATGCAGGTGCATTAAATTTGAGTGAAGCAACGCCCAATCAGGGCTGATACATATTTAAGTATTAAGTTTTAATCATACATATTTTATTTAAGTATTGTTCTGGGATTAATCAACTACACATTTGACACTAGATCACAGTGTTATGTCTATCTTGTTTATAGAATTTTGTTTAAATATTCACATTCATCTATACCTTTTTAAAGGAATATAAAAGTTTTGATGATCTTTAAATAAAAATTATCAACATAAAGGATGATCCCATGTTTTTTCTTTATGTATATATTAATTATATAAAAGTTACATAAAGAATTTCTTTATATTTAAAGATTTGAAAAAGTACTATAGCAATCCTAAATCATTTGTGAGAACGAAAATCTCTGAAAAGCCTATAAATACGTACTTTTAATCTGCGTATTTTCTTACGTTTCAATTCAGATTGCTATATTTATCTATGCTGCATTTTGACTATCAGTTCATATCTTTAGTTATCAGAACCAGCAGAGATATAGTACTAATAAGCAAGTCAGTGGAGCGAAAAGTTTTGCAAAAGCCTCACCAGTCACGCATTTCAGCTAGGAAACACAATCTGCTGGAGTTAGGAGATTATCGTATTTTTCGAGTAACTCTGTTGTAGGTGGACTATCCAGCGAATCGCTACGCGACAGCTTGTGTTCCTTGGGCTGCACCAACAAGACGCCCAAGGGACGCTGAACGCAAGGAATTATTAGCCTCAGAAACCCTTACTATTTCATTAATTTACTCAAAGTCGGAAAAGTTACAAGTTTGACGTTGCACATTCCCACTTTCCCTTGGACTAGGGGCAGCAACCTTGTTTAAATTGGCTGAGGAGAGTGGACTTTGCCTGAGACAAACAATTTAAACTCTACCATTGAGAATGTCTCATATCATGTACAGTCAAAGACTTATCATTTAGACCGCAGGGGAGCAGGGGGCAGGGGGAAAGAGGCTTTTCCGATTTTTGCACAAATGCGGTAATCATAAGTGATTAACCGGACTTGATATCACGCAGGGAATTGCGAGATTTAGTACAGACTCAGCTGCAAATTCTCCTAGAAGCAGGAGACTTGCAGGGAGCAAAAGCTATTTTCTCATCTGTGCAGCCTGCGGATATTGCCGAGGCGATTGAGGGTTTGCCAAAAGCAATGTACACTTTGGGTTTTCGCTTGCTTTCCAAGGATGAGGCTATAGAGGTTTATGAATAAGTCAGGACTTACGCAAAAATCGCCAAAAGGCTTAATTTATCGTAGACACGTAGTGGCTTGCCGCAGGCTACCGCCAAGTCGCCAAGAGCGCCGAGAATTCGTAGAGTGTGCGTAAGTCCTATAAGTGGCGCTAATATTTCAAGCTATGTTAAGAAATTTAAATGTAGGGTGGGTTGTCGTGCTCTAGACCAGCACCGTCAATGTGTAATTAATTTTGTCTGACTACTTACTGGTGGTAATGTGGATGCCCAATCTTCTACAGTGGTGATTCGCGGCATAAACACCGATGAAATCTGATCGCTTGGAGCATTTCAGGTAATCGACCGCGAGGCGATGTCTGACGACCAGCCGAAGAAGCGTCTATGCTGGGGCATTATTGGGAGGAATGTTAGGTACGATCGCTACTTCTAATGGCTTATTTCCTGCAAGGACAATTAGAAATAGCGATCACTATAGGCACTAGTACGCTACAGTGTAATAGAGCAACCATTTAAAATCGCTAAAAAGCCCATTCCATAATACTTTTGAATGAGTGAATGAGTGACTTCCGCGCAGCAGTACTAGTCTAGTAGCTATTTCTATTTTAGCTTCTATCTCCGGTTCAGCACTGCCGTTTCTATTTCGCTACCTTCGTTTAGATCCGGCATTAATGTCAGCGCCATTAATTACCACAGCAGTTGATGTAGTAAACGTTTTAATTCACTTTAATTTGGCGCGGGTAATTTTAAAGTTATAAGTTAAAGATTTCTTTAATTCAAAACTCCTCACTCCTCACTCCTCACTTCTACAATTCTGATTCCGTATCTGGAGCAACAATTTCGCCAGTACCCAATTGCAGTATCAAGTCTTGTTCAGTAATCAATCCACTGAGTTCTTTTACTTGCAAATTCATTTCTTCACAAGCTTGTCTGAGTTCTCGTGCAAATTTGTTGAGGTCTTGACCATAGCCACATTGATAGGCAGCAGTTTCAATTCCTTCCTTGGCATTTGCTCTAGCACAATCTACTAGTTCCGTGCCATGCAGTGGTGTAGGAGATGCCATAGACGTAGTTATTTTTTATGAAATGTTTCCTGTTGGATAGATTATCAATATTTTGCCATAAATTCATCCCTCCAATGGAAGACAATTAGGGTAGAGTTAGAAGTTTAGAGTTAGGAGTTAAAAGTTAAAAGTTAAGAGTTATAAATTAAAAATATATCGTTTCTAATTCCTAATTCATAACTCCTAACTATTTTACTTAGCCATTGACAACATCTCCACCATTGACATGTAACACTTGTCCAGACATATAAGAACTATCATCAGAGGCTAAAAATACGTAGCTAGGGGCAACTTCTTCTGGTTGTCCGGCTCGTTGCATTGGTACTTGTTTACCAAAAGTTTCAACTTTCTCTTCGGGAAAAGTTAAGGTAATTAAAGGTGTCCAAATTGGCCCTGGGGCGACAGCATTAACACGAATTCCTTTTGACATCAAATTTTGTGATAAAGAGCGAGTAAAGGCAATGATCGTACCTTTGGTGGAGGAATAATCTAGTAGATGTGAGCTACCTTTATAAGCTGTTACCGATGTGGTATTGATGATAGAACTGCCTGTTTGTAAATGCTTGAGTGCACCTTTAGTCATGAAAAACATTGAGAATATATTAGTGCGGAAAGTGCACTCTAGTTGTTCTTTGGTGATTTCCTCGATACTTTCTTTAGGATGTTGTTCGGCGGCATTGTTGATGAGAATATCAAGTTTGCCAAACTCACCAACTGTTTGTTGTATAGCTTGCTGACAAAAAGTTTCATCGCCAATATCGCCTGCAATAGTTACTGCACGACACCCTTGTTTTTCTACTAAATGTTTTGTTTCTTTGGCATCGTCGTGTTCATTGAGGTAAAGGATCGCCACATCTGCACCTTCTTTAGCAAATGCGATCGCTACAGCACGACCAATACCACTATCTGCACCCGTAATCAATACTACTTTATCTTGTAACTTGCCACTACCCCGATACTGGGCATCATCTGCTTTGGGTTTTGGCGTCATTTCTGATTCAACACCTGGTGCTTCTTGTTGCTGTGGCGGTTGTAATTTTTTTTCTTTTGATTTAGCCATAGGTTTTGTCTTGGTAATTGAATATTGAATTCGGCATTAGGCATTGTTAAATAAGCACTCTCTGCCTCTTCCTGATTCCAAAAGTAAACCTTGGGTTGAATTTTCGATCCAAGGTTTATTTTTTGCTTTTGCTCTCACTAGCCATTTGGAATTTTAGACGCTTACACCCTGGATGCTTGCCAAGCGTACTTCTTGTTGGTAACTATATGCAGCTGACATTAATTATCTTCACACTTGACACACACTATTCACCTGACCACCAAAAGTAATCATACATCTCTCATGTGATGAAGAATTTATCCTTTTCATCTGCTTTCAAGTTAACTATTATATTGCTGTAGTTTATCGCTCCCTAGAGGTAAAGTAAGCTGAAATTTGCTCAAACTTAAGACGGAATAGAAATTAAATAAATAAGATGTTACTAAATTAGTTTATTATCATCTCTTGTGGCTCAAGAATCGTGCCATTTTGATAAATTAAAATATAGGTTTCTACTTTCGCCCTTTGGAGTTGCAAAAATACCAACTATCATACCATCTACTATCGTTAATATTAATTTAGGTGGATATTTGCATACCTGCCTTCTTGCAGACTCAATTTTTTGCAAAAGTATCTGAATCCTTACGTCGCGGCTACACTCCAGACGAATCGTCCAAAAGTGTGCGTGGTGCGCTACATTGAGATCATTAAAGGGCAGGGGTTATGGCAACATCAAATATTTCTGAGTTAGAGCAGGTTGAAAAGTTTCGCCACTTACAATTAACCTTGCGCGATCGCTGGAAAACGATCGAGCTATTTGACAATAGTGAAGCGGATATTTTAATTATTCCCTCCCTGAGTATCGACCAGCGCGAACTCCAAAAGATCGAAGGCTGCGAACATTATGAAGAAAGATTACTATTTTCCTTAATTCGGTTGCAAAATCCCCGGACTCGGCTGGTTTATGTAACATCAGTACCGCTGCATCCTAGTATCATTGATTATTATTTGCAACTGTTGCCAGGAATTCCCTTTTCTCATGCTCGGAATCGCTTGTTGCTACTCTGTGCTTACGATTCCTCCCTTAAGCCTCTGAGCCAAAAGATTTTAGAACGCCCCCGCCTGCTAGAGCGGATTCAGCAAGCTTTGAGGCTAGACAAATCATTTATGATTTGCTACAACTCTTCGCAGTGGGAAGGCGAATTGTCTGTAAAATTGGATGTACCACTGTATGCTCCTGCACCAGATTTACAGATTTGGGGGACAAAAAGTGGCAGTCGGCAAATCTTTGCTGAAAGTGGAGTACCGTATCCAGATGGCAGCGAAAAAGTTTGGAACCACACAGATTTGGCAGAAGCTACTAGTGATTTGTGGGAACGCCAACCGACATTAAAACGGGTAGTGGTAAAACTCAACGAAGGCATTTCTGGAGAGGGGAATGCATTGCTAGATTTTAGACCAATTGAGAATGTAGCACCCGATAAAGGGACTCATGCCCAAAGGGTAGCAGCAATTAGCGATCGCTTCTCAACAATGCGCTTTCAAGCAAAACAAGAGACTTGGGACAATTTTTCCGGAAGACTTCCTGAATTAGGGGGAATCGTCGAAGCATTTGTGGAAGGGGAAATTAAGCGATCGCCCAGTGTCCAAGGAAGGATCACACCCAATGGCGAAGTGGAAATCCTTTCAACCCACGACCAAATTCTTGGAGGCCCAGATGGTCAGATTTATCTTGGTTGTCGCTTTCCCGCTGATGAAAGCTATCGGTTGCAATTACAGCAATTGGGACTACAAGTTGGCAAAAAGCTAGCAGAAAAAGGCACTTTAGAGCGATTTGGATTAGATTTTATCGCCGTTGACAGGGGTAATAAAGAGTGGGATATTCAGGCGATCGAAATTAACCTGCGTAAAGGCGGCACAACTCATCCATTCATGACCCTGAAATTATTAACGAACGGTCGCTATGACCTTTCCACGGGTTTATTTTATAGTCAGCAAGGTCGGCCAAAATACTACATTGCCACTGATAATCTCCAAAAAGAGCGCTATCAGGGATTATTACCCAATGATTTGATGGATATCATCGCTGAACACAGATTGCACTTTGACAGCGGTAGTGAGACAGGCACAGTGTTTCATCTTATGGGTTGCCTTTCGCAGTTTGGCAAGTTGGGATTAACCAGCATCGGTGATTCCCCGCAACAAGCACAAGATATTTATAACAAAGTTGTCAAAGTTCTGGATGAAGAAACCCGCAGCAAAAATCAGGATTTCTCCGACTTATCAGATTATTCCTTTCCTGTGGTTTGGGATGAATATAGTTAAGGAATGTCGTTTGTAACACATAAATCGGCTGTAGAGGCGTACAGATGTACATTGGTGTCAACTTAAGCGCAAACCCTTTGTAAACCTAGTTTCCAGCCTCTGGTTTGAAATGCTCCTGATTAGGCATTAAGAGTCGGAGACTTCTTCTGGAGACAATCTTTAAAAGCTTGTTTTAGACAGGCTTTTGCCTTAAGTTGACACCTATAACAGATATACGCCCCTATCTATCTAATTTTTTACCGGATGTGGAAAAGAAGAATGAAATCAAGGGTGAATGTTTCGTGACCACATCTTGTTGAATTACTATCCTAGCTTCAGGAAAGAGGTATCTGGCTGATTTTCAACGTGTAGGCTGGTGATTTTTTCACCGCAGACATATCCGGTAGCGTGACAAATAAATTCTGTCCGCACTGTTGCCACTGAAGTTTACCTTTTACCCTTAGCATTGTAATCTTTGCATTTTTCGGCAGAATTAGCCCTGGGATTGTCAGCGTCTGACTCTTGGGAGTATTAAGCAAGACAGCATACAAATTACCTTTGTTTGTGGTGTAGCGGACTCGGATGCCTTGAGTGGATACATCTTCTGAACGTATCCAATAGCGCGAGCCAAAGATGGCTTCACCATTTACATCTAGCCACTTACCTAAGCCGAGTAACCGTTCAGTTTGCAGTTTGGAGATTGAACCATCGGCATTTGGGCCAATGTTGAGCAGTAAGTTGCCGTTTTTACTAACAATGTCAACGAATGAGTCAACCAGTTCATCTACTGAAATCATATTCAAGTCGGTATCATTCTGATTGTAACCAAACGAGTAACCTAAACCCCTTGTGCTTTCCCATTTCTTTGGTTCGATTTTTTTGAGTTGACTGTATTCAGGTGTGGAGAAGTCGAAGTGTAAACCGAATTGCCCACCTAAATCAAAGCGGTCATTAACGACACCGTTAGGTACGTGATTGTAAAAGTAAGCCATAATCCCGTTCGCCTGACCAACAGGGTAGCCAAGGTCATTCCATAAGATAGATGGCTAATAGCGGTCAATGAGTTCGCGCCAGTGAGCGTTAGCATATTCAGCGTAAGCTTTTTTTTGGATAATGGCTGCGATCAAGGTGTTAAAGTCTGTCACCGTTGTATCTTGTTTAGACCAATCAATACCGCCAGAGTAGTACAGACCCATACGCATACCTTGTTTACGAACAGCTTGTGTCAGTTCGCCCACAATATCCCGCGCCGCCACTCGTCCTGACTGGTTTGTGGTTTTGCTAGGCCATAACAGGAAGCCATCATGATGTTTGGTCGTCAGCACAACGTACCGCGCACCTACTTGAGAAAACAGTTTTGCCCATTGGGATGGATTCCACCTTGTGATGGCTGCGTTAAAGGTGGGGATGAAGTCGTCATAGGTGAAATTTTTACCGTAGGTCGCACGGTGATACTTATAGGTGTCACTGCCCTCAAGTTTCATGGAGTTGTAGTACCATTCAGCATAAGCGTTGTGCTGGAACCAATATTCCCAACCGCGTTCTGCAACTACCTTGTTTTGTTCACCAGTCAGTGGTGCCCAACCAGGTACAGAGTACACACCCTAGTGAATGAAAATGCCAAGTTTAGCATCTTTGAACCACTCTGGAACTTCATGCTTTGATAGCGACTCATTTGTTGGTTTATATATCTGTTGTGCAAAGGCAGTAGAGGCTGTCAGATTCAAAAAGCTACTTAGGAATCCTGTAATAAGTAGTATAAATAGTAAAGGTCTAAACATCAGAATGCTCCTAACTGAGGGATATATAATTTTACAACTGTATCTAGTCAGCAGCAATTAAGTGCTTATAAATATCACCATAGAGAATGTATTGCAAATCACATTTAGAACTGTCAGTTCGCTCATTTTGAGATGACAAGAGGAATTAATGTTTTGAGGGAAAAGGAATAGGGCGACTATAGCAACTCAATCGCACTACTAGCAATTTTGATGTTTCTCTTGATGCAACACTCACGAAGTGCGGTATTTAAGTTAGCACAAGTTGAAGCGTTTCTTGCAAATCTAACTGTAACTGTGAATGAGCATTGCCGCTATTAATGGCAATTTCTACCCAGCCGTGACTGCCAACTAAAGCTATTATCTCTCCTACGTTGACATCACTGTAAGTTTCACAGCCTGGTATTCTCAACCCAGCAGCTTGCACACACCAAGTTTTGCCTTGTACGTAACTCGCTGCAATGTTACTCACTAAGTTGCCAAAGTGGTCAATATATTGAATGCAACCCACTACACCAGTGGTTGTCTGCTTGCACTCGCCTATATCTAGTTTTACCAAACTTGCTGGATCAATTTCTTGTCCTAGCTGTTTGAGGGAGACACCACTAGCAAGACTAGCTGCCACTGGTGCAAAGATATCTCTACCGTGAAAAGTCTTGCTTGGTTGAGAAGTTCGCCAATAGTTAAGATTTGTGAGTTCGACGGCTGCGATCGCTGGACTTTGACTAAGTACCCCGCTGAATATACCATTATCTGGGCCTACCAGAAACCCTTGAGCAAATTCGACTGCGATCGCTCGTCGCTTGCTTCCCACACCCGGATCTACTACTGCCACATGCACTGTTCCAACTGGGAAATAGGCATAAGCATTTATCAGGCTAAACCTGGCTGCGGCGATGTCTTGCGGCGGAATTTGGTGCGTTAAGTCTACCACTGTCAGTCTGGGGTTGACTTGGGCGATGACTCCCTTGATTATGCCTACATAAACATCGCGATCGCTAAAATCGCTCAGTAAAGTTAGGAGTGGTTGTTGACCTATCTGGTTATTGTACATATTTTGGTCAAATTATATAAAAATATTTTTCTGTAACAACAGCTACAAAATATGTGTTATGTTAAGAATACAAGACATAAAGTAAAAAATTAAACAGCGTAATCACTATGAATCAAAGTAGACTACAAATAACCAGGAAAGCACAAGAAGCTCACAGAGAGAATATTCAAAGAAGCCTAGAGCATCGCTTGCAAGTAGCCAGAGCAAAGGGTGACGAACAACTGATTCGTCAACTGGAAGCTGAGATGAGGTATTCCAGCTAAATTAAGTTTTCATTGTTCATAGTTTGTTGTGTAACCCGCTACGGCGGGTTTTTTTTGTTTTTAGGGGGTTTCTCTGGTAATTGCGCTACTTACAGCGTTTTGCAATGAATTAAATTACACTAAATAACTTAGTTACGAACAAGGGTAAGTCTTGATCGCCCAGCAAAGACAATCAATAATAAAGCCTTATTATACCAATTTTTTGTGATTTTGATTATTATTTAATTTTGTAATTCCTCCAAAAACAATTAACCAAACTACTACTACAACCCAGTGGATTAAAACTATTACCCACAAAGATCCTGTTAAGGTATATGCAACAGTACATATAATTCCCAACCATAAAGTTAAAGTAAGAAAAACCCGATTAAAGAATGTGGGAATTCCAGCTTTAAAAAATATTTTAGCATTCAATGGATGATACAAAACAAACAATACTAAACCTCCTATTGCCCATAAACTCCATTGTAACCAATTGGTGATTTCGCTAGGATGAGGAAGCAAAAGAACGCGAAAAAAGAGTTCTTCATTAATCGCAGGTGTAAATAAGCAACGCAGTATTAATAAGCATGTATAAATCCAATTTTCAGACCAAAAGCGGATCTGTAAAAATCCAAATTTCCAGCCATAAGGTAAGGCAATAATACTATAAATTATTAGCAGTAAAACAACAACTAACCAATCTTGTCGTGTAGGAATTGCTAACGAAGCTAGAATCCGATTTAAAATAATTGAAAGCGGTGAAATATTAGTAAAGGGAATATTAAGTTGTCCTAAAAAGATTGTCGGTGCAATGGGTATAATATTAGCTTGCCAACCACCTACTTGATTGGTTCGCAATACTTGCATAATCGCACCATGTTTGAAAAATATTGTGGCGAGGTCATCGTGTACTTGTCTTGGCATGATTGTTCGCCATGTTGTCAAACCAGCCCAAATACTACGATCTTGAAATGGTTCCGTTGTTTTTCCTATTCCTGTACCTGCAAGTATACCTGCTTGACTCTGCCAATCAGCACGAATTATCCCCAAGGGTGCTAATTGTTGTTCTAAAGATTGACCTAATTCAACTAGCTGTTGAAAACGTAATGCTTGCGGATGATTAAGGTTTTTGCGTACCCAAGTTTGAATTTGAGGAGTTGTAATAACTTGGTTTTTAATTGTCATTATCGCAGCATAAAGTGCTTGGTTTGAGTCTTGGACGCATGAGGTACCAGGTGATACCATTGCGCCACCAGTACCATCGCCAACGCGATAACGTGCCATTGTTACCTGTAATTGTTGGTGGAATTGCTCTAATGGCGAAAGTTTAATACCATCAAAATCATAATCCTGCGTTACAGGGTCGAATTTGATCAGAATATCTGATACTGGACGTGTTGCCAGCCAGCCACGTTGCAAATTCCCCATATAATCAGCCCATGTGTGCGTTCCGGCAATAATTCCATCAGGGTTATGGGCATAAATTTGGTGGTATTTAGTCTCAAAGCGTAATTCGTTAGTAAACTCGTCACGGACAACTTCTGCGATTCCAAAAGCAAAATGTCCAGTGATAGTATAAGGTACTCCGATTGCTTCAGCTTTACGTCCGCCAATTCCACCAAATAGGTGTAGGACAATCGCTTTATCGCCTTGTTGCCATTTTGATATAGATGTTTCTACAGGTTTTAATAAGGCAGTATTGAATTTACCTTTATTTTTATTGGTATTTTGCCAATTTACCTTTTTAATATAATTTAGCCCTAATTCCTCACCAGTAATGATTTGACGGGGTTGAATTTGAAACAGAGAACGAGGTGCAAGGGCGCTTACTGTAAATACGGCATTTGCATCTTTAGCACCATAAATATACCACCCATCTTCACCCGCAGGTGATTTTTCGATTTGCTGCGAACTTGAAGGAGCAAAGTTTCGCGTATCTATTATTTCTTGGGGAATACGAACAGTTTCTTGAATTCCATCAAATTTATTTGAGTTAGGGTTATAGTGCTGTACATAAAAATAATCGCTATCCTGCCTATTTTTTATATATAAAAGACTTTTATTGCTAGATGGAATTGGCTTGATTATTTTTACTAACCCATAAAATATACCAGTTGCCAAAACAGGTTGGCGTTCAATTTGCAAAATAGATTTTTCTCTATTTCTATTAATGATTGTATTTGCATCTAAAACAACAATTACATCATCATTAGGATTTGCACCAGCCAAAGAACGTAAAATACCTACCTGACGAACGTGATTTAGTCGAAAAGGATGAATATTTCCTTTTTTTTGACTTTTAATCACTTCTGAATTGAAATTTATATCTCGCGTTACAGCTTTAACTTTAGCAAGCAATTCTTCATTCTTTTTCCACTCTAGACGTACAATCTTTCCTACCAAATTTTGTGCTGTAGGTGGTGCATATTGCACTTCCATCCATACCCAATCTAAACCATCTTGTAATTGCTGTTTCGTTGGTAAGATTAACCTTCCTACCCAGTTAGCAATAGGTTTGTAAAGTTTTGCAGATGGAATTTGTGCAACTGGATAAAAAGCAGATTGATTAAAATTTTGTCGAGTATGTATCGCGTAATTGCTTTCTTGTTGTACTAGCTGGGATTCTCTTGGGGAGAGTTGCCGCCCTACAATTACTACTATGAATACTAGCAGTGAAAATATCAGAAACACTAGCCTTGCTTTTCGACTCAATCCACACCAAATCATATATTATCAGCAACTAATATCATGTCCACTTAATTATTTATTAAATCCCAATAACCCCATCCCACCAAAGCTATACTTTGTCTTCTCTCCCCAAAAATCAGGAGAATAGATTAAGTATAACAACTGGCGTGGGGTACAATGACTGTGATAATTATAACTAATTATGCGGACATGACATAATAGTCCAATTTTATGTCATCCACTACTTCCATTGAGTATCCTCATCACTTCAATAGACCTCTTGCAAAAATCCTTGAATCACCCCTCCCCAACCCTCCCCGATGTATTGGGGAGGGTGCAAGATTTCAAGTTTCCCCCCAATATATCAGGGGGATTAAGGGGGGTCTATTCGACTTATGCAAGAGGTCTAATAAATAATTCGTAATATTTCGACTGCCCTCAATACAAGTTCGTAATTCGTAATTAAAAAATTGGTCAGAGTCTCCGATCTCTACAGGTTGCCCCGTTATGGTTGGGATCTAAATCCCCATCTATAAAGTAATTACGAATTGCTAACTTAGTTTTTTTAAAGAGAATAAATGCATGATTGTAAGTAATTGGTGGGCATTGCCCACCCTACTTAGACAATTCTTTAGTTCATTAAGACTTTGGTTTATAAGTTGAAGCAACGTGCAATTCTTTCAACTGTTTAGCATCTACACTCGAAGGTGCATCTGTTAACAAACAACGCGCTTGTTGTGTCTTCGGAAAAGCAATTACATCCCGAATAGATTCTTCTCCAGCTAGCAACATTACCAAACGATCTAAACCGTAGGCGATGCCACCATGCGGCGGTGTACCATATTCAAATGCTTCTAAGAGAAAGCCAAATTTACTTTGTGCTTCTTCAACAGATAAACCGATCGCTTCAAATACTTGCTGTTGAATTTCTCGCTGATAAATCCGCAGACTTCCGCCGCCAACTTCCACGCCGTTGAGTACCAAGTCGTAAGCTTGGGCGCGTGCAGTTTTTAAGTCGCTCAAATCATCAGGATGAGGTGCTGTAAACGGGTGGTGTAGTGCTTCTAGGCGCTTTTCGTCAGCATTCCACTCGAACATCGGGAAATCTGTAATCCACAGCAAGTTGATTTTTTCTGGATCAATTAACTCAAATTCTTTAGCGATCGCTTGCCGTAATCTATCTAATGTTTTATTAACTGTAGCAGCATCACCAGCCCCAAACAACAGCAAATGTCCAGCTTTTGCATCTGTGCGGCGTAAAATTTCCTGTTTTTGTTCAATGCTGAGGTTGTCTTTTATCGCCCCAATGGTGTCAATTTCGCCATCATCCCTGACGCGGATGTAAGCTAAACCTTTCGCACCGGCTTCGCTGGCTTCTTTAAATAAGTCACCGCCTGGTTTAATCCGGACATTAGAAATTACATTGTTACCGTTGGGAATGGGGAGGATTTTGACGATACCACCATTGTTAACAGTGTCCCGAAAGACTTTGAAACTAGAGTTTTTCACAATATCTGAGACGTCAACTAATTCCAAACCATAGCGGGTATCTGGTTTATCACTACCGTAGTGTTCCATCCCTTGGGCATAAGTGAGACGGGGAAAAGGGCGCTGTAACTCAATTCCTTTAACTGTTTTGAAGATATGGCAAACTAACTTCTCGTTTAGTTCGATAATTTCTTCTTGGGACATGAAGCTCATTTCCATGTCCAACTGGGTGAATTCCGGTTGTCTATCGGCGCGTAAGTCTTCGTCACGAAAGCAACGGGCAATCTGATAATATCTGTCCAAACCGGATACCATCAGCAATTGTTTAAATAGCTGGGGTGATTGCGGCAAAGCATACCACTCACCAGGATTGACACGACTGGGTAGAACATAATCCCGCGCCCCTTCTGGGGTAGAACGGGTAAGTATTGGGGTTTCGACTTCGATAAAACCTTCCAAATCTTCCAGATAACGACGCATCGCTTTGACAATTTGATGACGCAGTTGCAAATTTTGCGCCATCCGTTCGCGTCGCAAATCCAAATAGCGATATTTCAGCCGCAAGTCTTCGCGCACTGTCTCGGTGTCAGCTACGGAAACTTGGAAAGGTAACTGTTTGCGAACAGCATTGAGGAGTTGAATTTTATCCGCGTAGATTTCTACCTCGCCTGTTGGGATGCGGGGATTCAGGGATTCTTCGGGACGGTGCGTTACCCTACCAGTGATTTCGACAACATATTCATTTCGCAGGGCGCTCGCCTGTTCGTATGAGTCTGGGGTGCGTTGCGGATCACTGACGATTTGGACAATTCCAGAGCGATCGCGTAAATCTAAAAATATCACACCACCGTGATCGCGGCGACGGTCTACCCATCCGTAAAAGGTAACTGTTTCTCCAATATGTTCTTTTCGGAGTTCGCCGCAATAATGAGTTCGCATAAGTGTTAATTATTGTTTCCTGGGCTAGATTGGCAAGAAAATGTCAAAGCCTTCCCATTATCTAGCATCAATAGTAATTGTAGTAGTTCCAGTGAAATAAAAAATCAAATAATCTCACATTCACACTATATATAGGAGAATCCATGACACCAGAAGGGTAAGTTTTACCTATTTTGAACAGAAACCCTCTGTACACTTATAAACTCTAATGCTTCGGCGTTTTCTTGTTTAACCTCTAAACAAAGTTAAATAGCTTCTTTAATCCGCTTTATCAGTTCGTCTAGAGATTTGGCTTGGGTGTGACATTCTAGCAAGATTAGGCACGGAGGCAACAAAATAACCTTCAGAGTCGCGTTCTATAATGACGTTAAATTCTCTGGTCATCTGGAGGTTGTTTGGTGGGGTAATCTAATTTTAGAGTAGTTGAGTAGCTGCGATCGCCAAAAGAAAGATTTATGCCAATCAAGGTTTGGCTGTTTTGATGGCTGATATGGATAGGAAGCAACAGTAAAGTGAAAAGCTATGACACAGACAGCAGCAATTACAGAAGCGATTACCAGCTTAACGGATGCCCAGACTCGATTCGGTTTAGCCCGAATTGAAGACGAGCAGTTTTTTCCAGAGTGGTCTGAGAAATTGCCTAAAATTACTGAAGCTGAAAAAACCTCCCTGGATGTACTCAGGCGCAGATATCTATATCACCGTGGCGAAGGTGATTTGTTAGAGGGGACAGTGATGTTGTTGGTGGTGTCTCCCTTACTAGCAGTAGCAGGATTTTACGATCCTCCTTTTAAAATTGCCGCAGAATCATCAGTAGAGTTGGTGCTAAATGATGGAGAAGAAGTACTGCGTGGGCGAATTGATGTTTTGGTGCTGCAAAATCAGTTGTGGGTCATAGTGTTAGAGTCGAAAAAAGCCACTCTTTCGGTTTGGTCAGCTTTGCCGCCAGCACTAGCTTATTTGATGGCTAACCCTCACCCTGATAAACCTGTGTTTGGGATACTGACTAACGGGATGATATTTTATTTATTAAATTGACGCAAACACCTACTCCTCGATACGATCTGTCGCGGGTGTTTGCTTTGTTTACCTCTGCTAGAGAGGTGTATGAAATATTGCAGATTCTCAAAGGTATTGGTCAAGCGATTGCTCCTGTATTATGACTGAATAATTAGTAAGCAGAACTTGAAACACCAAAATTAGTGAGTAATGTTGCAAAGTAGACCACTCCTGTTATGAGTTAGACCGCTCCCATAAGTTGTGGAACCACTCCCATAAGTTGTGGAATCGCTCCCGTAAGTTGTGGAACCGCTCCCGTAAGTTGTGGAATCGCTCCCGTAAGTTGGGGAACTGCTCCCGTAAGTTGTGGAACTGCTCCTATAAGTTGGGGAACCGCTCCCGTTACGAGGTAGACTGCTCCCGTAAGTTGTGGAACTGCTCCCATCATAAGGTAGACCGCTCCCATAAGTTAGGGAACCGCTCCCGTCACGAGGTAGACCGCTACAGTTGCAATATTTATAACTACAGCTTAAGTATGGTGACACCAACTTCAATATTGCTGATGATAATTTAAGCATTCAAAGGTGAGGGCGGACAGTTATGCTCTTAGAGGATGTTTGAAAAGCTATATTTGTTACCAAAAGTATCTAATACCCCCCCAACCCCCCCTTAGAAAGGGGGGGCAAATAGCCTCTTAAAGCCCTCCTTTACAAGGGGGTTGGCAGGGTGGTTTCATACAAGCAGAGAAAAAACTAAAACTGGGTTTCAAAGCCTCTCTCCGTTTCGGGGAGAGGTTTGGAGAGGGGTAAAAAGCCATGTCACAAAACGAGAATCAAGACTTATGTATTTTTCTTTCTTCGTATGAAACCACCCTGCCCTTTACAAGGGGGGTTGGGGGGTAATATCACAAGTTGATGTGTTAGACGATACTTTTCAAACATCCTCTTATACCGCGTATTGCATCCAAAATTTTTGTATTTTCCTTATTTTGCCAAAATCCGAAATATTGCACAGCAAACTTGTATAAAATCTCAGTGATATCAATTCTCTAAAATCCGTCACCAGATTCAAACCCCCAAACCCAGATTTAATATGACTTTCTGAATTACGAATTACGAATTAGTACGCCATTATGCCGCCAGACTACTCCGGTCAAAATCTTCGAGGTCGCTCTTTTAAAGGTCAAAACCTGACTGGGGCAAACTTTAGCAAGGCAGATATTAGAGGAGCAAACTTTACCAACGCGATTCTTAAAGATGCTGACTTCACAGGTGGTAAGGCTGGACTACAGCGACGTTGGGCTATTGGGTTGCTTATAGCCTCATGGCTGCTATCGGGAATATCAGGGTTTTTCTCAATGTTTGTTGGTGCATTGGTCTCATATATTTTTGATATCAAAAGCACTCAAAACGTCATCATCGGGATAGTTTCCCTAATTGTGATACTGGTTTTTTTAATTATTACCATTCGTAAGAGTCTAACAGCAGGTTTAGTAGCCTTCGCCTTCGCCGTAGCCTTCGCCTTCGCCTTCGTCGTAGCCGTAGCCAAAGCCGGAGCCTTCACCGGAGCCGTAGCCATAGCCGCAGCTTTCGCCGTAGCCTTCGCCGGAGCCTTCGCCGGAGCCTTCGCCTTTGCCTTTGCCAAAGCCTTTGCCTTCGCCTTCGCCTTCGCCGGAGCCTTCGGCAAAACTCGTAGCCTTCGCTAAAGCCGGTTCCCTCCCCTTTATAAGGGGAGGGTTAGGGTGGGTAAAACCTTGGTTAATCAGCCATTTAAGACTTGTGTGTACACCGTAGCCTAAGAGGAGAAAGGCTTTAAATCTTACTCCCCTTCCCTTGTGGTTGGGGGTTAGGTCTTGTATTGGACTCAACTGATAAATCGCACCCTTCGACCCCATTCAACTCAGAGATTAAGGTAAAATTATGAGTAAAAGTATTAAGATTTTTAAAAAAACTGCTCAATGTCCAGCATTTATCTTGACAAAAGTAACTCTCATGTTGTTGTTATCGGTGCCGGAATAGGTGGACTGACTGCTGGAGCATTATTAGCTCATAGAGGTTACAGCGTCTTAATTTTGGATCAGGCCCTCGTACCCGGAGGCTGTGCTTCGACGTTTAAACGGCAAGGATTTACCTTTGATGTGGGAGCAACTCAGGTGGCTGGGTTGGAACCAGGGGGAATTCACCACCGCATTTTCTCAGAATTAGAAATAGATTTACCACAAGCAACGCCTTGTGATCCTGCTTGTGCGGTGTATTTACCTGGGGAAAGCACACCGATTAATGTCTGGCGCGACCAAGAGAAATGGCAAGAGGAACGACAAAAACAGTTCCCCGGTAGCGAACCATTCTGGCAATTGATGGCAACTTTATTTAATGCCAGTTGGGAATTTCAAGGACGCGATCCGGTGCTACCACCACGTAATTTATGGGATTTGTGGCAGCTAATGCAAGCGGTGCGTCCCAGTACATTAATTACCGTCCCCTTCACCTTGTTTACGGTAGGAGATGCTTTACGGTTATGTGGACTGGGAAATAACCAGCAACTGAGGACTTTTTTAGATTTGCAACTGAAGCTATACTCCCAGGTGGATGCAGAACAGACAGCATTACTTTATGCCGCTACAGCGTTGAGTGTATCCCAACTGCCCCAAGGATTGTTTCACCTTCAGGGAAGTATGCAAGTACTAAGCGATCGCCTGGTACAATCTTTAGAAAGAGATGGCGGCAAATTGTTGATGCGCCACACTGTAGAACAAATTAAAGTAGAGAATGGCAAAGCTACTGCTGTAGTCATTAGAAATCAGAAAACTGGCGAAGTCTGGACAGAAGCAGCCAACCACATAGTTACCAATGTCACCGTGCAAAATTTGGTGCAGTTATTGGGAGAACAAGCCCCATCTGGATATCAAAACCGAGTGGAAAAACTGCCCCAAGCATCGAGTGCGTTTGTGATTTATTTGGGTGTAGATGCCAGCGCGATTCCGCCTGGATGCCCTCCCCATCTGCAATTTATGTATAATGCTGATGGCCCGATTGGCGAGAATAATTCCCTATTTGTTTCCGTCAGTCATCCTGGAGACGGCCGCGCCCCAAATGGGAAAGCGACAATTATTGCTTCTTCATTTGTCGATCCTGCACAGTGGTGGCAGACTGAAGATTATCAAGGACTAAAAGAAAAGTTTACCCAAGAAGCGATCGCTCGTCTTGCCCAATACTTCTATCTCAAACCAGAAACGATTATTCATCAAGAAGCCGCAACACCCCGCACCTTTGCTTATTTCACAGCCCGCGACCGCGGTATAGTTGGTGGCATTGGTCAAAGAATACCCACCTTTGGCCCCTTTGGCTTCGCCAATCGGACACCAATCTCGCATCTGTGGTTAGTTGGTGACTCCACCCATCCCGGCGAAGGTACTGCTGGGGTGAGTTATTCGGCGCTAACGGTAGTCAGGCAAATTGAGGCACAAAACTGATCAACTACCAATAATTGAAAAGTCCTCCTTCGTTTGCAGGCAAGTCATACTTGTAACTGATGGCAAACGGGACAGAAAACTGCTGAAATAAGGTTAGTATTGCTAATCTGGAGTAATGACAGACAGCGTTTTAATTCTTGGTGGACGAGGGCGGATTGGTAGCAGTGTTGCTCAGGATCTCGCTACCCATACGCAGGCACAAATTACGATTACTGGACGTTCTGCGGAGTTTGGAAAGGCTGTTAGCTTGTCTTCGGGAGGACAAGTGCAGTTTTTGGTATTGGACTTGGCAGAAGTTGACAAGCTGCGAGATGCGATCGCAAACTCTAACTTAGTCATCCATTGTGCTGGCCCATTTCACTATCGAGATACTAATGTTCTCGAAACCTGTATTGCTCTAGGCGTTAACTATGTAGATGTCAGCGACCATCGTTCCTATACCAGCAAAGCTCTCAAGTATAATGAACAAGCAGCTGCTGCTGGTGTGACAGCAATTATTAATACTGGTATTTTTCCTGGTATTTCTAATAGCATGGTACGTCAGGGTGTCGAACAATTTGATAAACCAGAAAAGATTCATTTAAGTTATTTGGTTTCGGGTTCTGGTGGTGCTGGCATTACCGTGATGCGGACAACTTTTCTAGGGTTGCAGTATCCTTTTGAGACTTGGATAGATGGAAAATGGGAAGTAGTCAAGCCTTATAGTGAAAGAGAAGTAGTTGAGTTTCCACCTCCCTATGGACGCAGCGGAGTTTACTGGTTTGATATGCCAGAAACCTTTACACTTCCCCACACTTTCCCATCAGTAAAAACTGTAATTACTAAGTTTGGCTCTATTCCCGATTTTTACAATCACCTAACTTGGATTGCGGCACACGTCTTTCCCAAGTGGTTAATGCAGCGTCGTTACATGATTGAATTTCTGTCTCATGTCAGCCATTCAATGACAGATGTCACTAATAATTTTAGTGGAATTGGGGTAGCAGTTCGTTCAGAAGTTACAGGGCAAAAAAATGGTGAAACAGCCGTTTATTGTTCAACTGTAGTGCATGAAAATACAGCGGTGGCTTCTGGTTACGGTACAGGTAGTATTGCCCAATTATTGCTAGAAGGTAAACTCAAGAAACCAGGTGTTTTTGCTGTGGAAGAAGCACTACCAACAAATTTATTTGAAGAGGTAATGCAAAGTCGAGAAATTAAAATTAATCACAGTTGGTTATAGCTGACAATCTGACATTTCGTTTTTATAAACTTCAAAATCAATTCCTAAGCTAATAATTAAAGTCATTTAGTAGAGGACTGAAGACAAGATTTTTCACTATGTAGTTGGCTATCTATAATAGAGTGAAAATTTCAGTCCACTTGTGTGGACAGTATCTGTAGAGTGCGTTAATCCGAAATCCATAACGCACCAAAGTCTTTGAACGGTGCTGTACTTTCTTCTAATATCATGTCCGCCAAATTACCCATAATAAAAGAACCCCACCCCGCAAAAGCTACGCTTTAGCTCCCCTCCCCGCCTGCGGGGAGGGGTTGGGGTGGGGTTCTTCGGGTTTAATAAGCAATCAAGCGGACATGATATAACACACCCTACCTATATTTCAAAAATTAAATATGACTCCTATATAATAGAGTGAAAATTTCAGTTCACTTGAGTGGACAGCAGCTGTAAGCTGCTGAACTTGAGTTATGGGCGGGATGTCAATAAGCACGACAATCTGACTATTACAAAAATGTGTGTAGTGCTAAATCCTAAAAGGTTCAAATAGTATTAACTGAACTATAGGTAAAAATTAATATACCCTGCGGTAGAAGGAAGAATTGTACCTAAACACTTAGGATGCCTGTGAGCCTTAAATCTTGAATATATTTATACATGACCAAGGCTCATAAAATAAAAAGAGGAGATTTTTTCATGCAAAAAATTCTATTAACTTTAAAGCAAGCGTTATGTTCCAGCTTTTTGGTTCTTGCCTTGATGATTTCCATCAGCTTGTCAGGTTCCTTCATTTTCATTCAGCAAGCTAGTTATGCAACTACTCTTGAAGAATTGAAGCTAGTACCCCCAGAATATAAACCAAATTCTCAAGAAAAAGTTAATCGTGCTAACGAATATGATCCAGGCGTTGGCGTTCAAGAGGAAGAACGAGAAGAAGCTTATGAAGAAGCAGTAAAAGATGCAGGAAACCTTAATACTATGGAGGAGGCTTACGAAAGGAATTTGAAGGCTGAGAGAGAACAAAATCCCCCAGAAAGTTTCGGTGAAAAAGCGAAAGAAGTTATTGAAAAGGTGACAGGTAAATAGGGAATATAGACCTAACCCCCAACCCCTTTCCTACAAGGGAAGGGGAATAAGATTCAAAACCTCTCTTCTTTTAGAAGAGAGGTTTTGAGTGAGGTTCAGTGTAGTGTTATGTCAAAGGCTAATACCAATTCTGTATGAAAATGTGCCCTCATTCGCACAGCGTCTCGTAGAAAAGAACGCATAGATACGTCCCTTGAGCGTCTCGTAAAGCCTGCGGCATAGCTACGCTTAGGGCGCAGCCTCTCCAAGAGTTAAAAAGTGGCTTTCCGCAGGGTAGGACACAAATAAATGGGATAACGCACCTTAAATTGTTGATAGTGACGTACTCTCGGCGATAACACACCCTACAAAAATTGCTTTTACTCAAATTCATCTATTGTAGCGGCAGGGGTAGTCTTTCTTTGATTAGCTAGATTGCGCTCATACCACTTCATTAATGGAGTTGAACTAATGCCATGTATAATCACAGAAGCGATGATAGTAGTGTAAGTTATCCAAGCAATTTTTTCGGCTATTTCACCTTTTAAGCCATGACCAAAGGCATAGGCAAGATAATATAAAGAACCAACACCGCGAATACCAAACCATCCAAATAACAACCGAGTTCCTGGGTGCAAGGTTCGACGGTGTGATTCTAGAGGACGTTTACCTATTGTGCTAATCCAAACTCCTACAGGTCTAATTATCAAAAATAACAAAATTATCACTATCAAAGATTGCCCAGCATAATTGAGCATTGGCTTTAATAATAATATTGAACCTAATAATAAAATTGTCCCAACTTCCAGCAGCTTTTCAATTTGCTCAACAAATTCCAATTGTGCAAGCGGTTTTTCAGAATTTCTGTAACTACGTTGGATAACTAACCCAGCAACAAATACTGCCAGAAATCCATAGCCATTAACCATTTCTGTTAAAGAATAAGTTAGTAGAATTGTGCTGATAGCAATAAAATCTTCCATTAACTCATCGGTAGCACGGCGTTTTTGAATTTTTTTCTCAATCCAAACTATAGATTTGGCAACAACAATCCCCATAATAATGCCAACTGCGATCGCCCAAATTAAATCAACTGCAATCCACTGTTTAAACCAGTTGCTCCAGTTATCATTTTCTAATGCATGAATGCCAAAATAAACGAAGGGAAAAGCTAAAGCATCATTTAAACCACCTTCAGAAGTTAAACCAAATCTCAATTCATCTTGGTCATTTGTATCGGTCAGTTGTACTTCTGATGCTAATACTGGATCAGTAGGTGCGAGAATTGCTCCTAATAAAATCGCTTCTCCCCAATTCATCCCTAAAAACAATTTACCCACAACAGCTAGAGCAAAAATTGAAATTGGCATCAGAAATACAATCAATCGCACCGTAATATCCCAAACCCCCAACTTTAGAGGACGAATAATTCTTAAGCCGCAGCTAAACACAGAAATAATTACTACAAGTTCTGTTATTTTCTCTAGTAGTTCGGCGTTGAAAACTTCATCTTGACGTAATTGAACAAGTTTTAAGCCGTAAGGGCCTAAAAATATACCAACTAGTAGGTAGATAAGGGCAAAAGAAAGAGGTAAGCGAGCAATCCAACCTGACCCTAATGTGACCATCAGCAAAAGTAGACCAATTACAAATAGGTCAATAATATAGGTATCTACCATATAGCGATTTATATAAAAATTAGGTGTTGCTTTATAAGCTTAGTTGCAATAGCTTTGTATTAGAAATTACCTATGGACAGATTTTTTCGGATTAGGGATTGGTGATTCAAACAGGCTACCAAATTGGAGCAGAAAGGAATAGATAAATTTGGCGTTGGCTTTGCCCAACTTCTCTACAAGACGCTACGTGTAGCTTGCTTCCCCGTAAGGGTACGGCATCACGCTTTGATTATTCGCGTCTGGATTAAAAGAATGGGATTGTGGCACGGGAATATCCCTAATGCACAGCTGTGCGCTCCTACGAATAGTCTATATTTTCTACTTTCTCACTCAGAATTGCTCCCATTTAGTACAAATATACTATAATATAGATAGCGTCCACAAAGCCTAGCTAAATGCATAACGGCTCTGTGAAAACCTTCTGGAAGATGGATTCAAGGGTTAGTTCGATGATGAAGCATTATATTCTCAACCTCAATCCGACTGCCAAGCATGAATGGGATCGGTGTATTTTACGTGACCCCCTGACTGCCAAACGCCCAGACATTGCCAAATTAATTGCTGAAGCAGTTGGTGCTGATACAGGCAGTTATTTGGTGAGCGTAAATATCGAAGTTCAAGTTTTGCAGCAAGCGGCGGTACCTCAAGCCGAACAACTCTCGCTTTCATTTCCAGAGGTGAGTGTGCCGTCACAACCACAACTACGGGAAGTGGCTTAAGCTACTGTGCAGAGTTGAGTAGAGAATAATTAGCCTGTATAAGCAGGCTAACTTCGTGTAGCCGCAGCCTGAAGTCTAACGGCTAACGAAATCATGAGTATATGAGCGGACTTAATTTTATAACGGAAAATTAATGGCGTTGTTCAAAGCTAACAGGACTTACGCATTGAAAACCTGAAACCTCGATTCCCCCTTAAAAATGGGGCTTTTAAGAGGGTTAGGGGATCTCTTGTACGTAATATCATGTCCGCCTAATTACTTCCGATATGTCATTGCGTTCGCCCTTCGGGTACGCCAAGGGTGAATGCAATAACAACTAATCAGCCGAACATGAATATACAGCGTATTACAGGTAAATGAAGTACACGGGTAGGGGCACAACATGTTGTGCCCCTACGATGATCTGTACCTCACTTTGGCGTAGCCTAAGAAGAGAAGTTGCAATCTGTTGTAAGTCCTAGTTAATTTCAAAAACTTAAAAAGTTATCTGATACAGAATATATATAAATATAAGGTTCTAATTTAAAATTTGTTAAGAGTTTATTTGAACATGATTTTCGCTAAAATTTAGGAAAGCGACTGTAAATTACTAATGGATAACGATCGCTATCCCTACACTTCAGACATAGCCTTTTCTCCCCTAAATCAGTACATTTGGACTATAATAGATATGTAGAGTCCACCAAGTTAGTTAAGTGTAAAACTGCTCTATGACAGCCTTTTGGAAAATGGATTCAAGGGTTGGTCTTATACTTAAACACTAAATTCTTGACCTTAGAGGAAAATTATTAAATGATGCAACTGAGTCATTATCCAGCTGCGATTGCACAAGCTGCCCAACAGGCTAATGAAATAGACTCTCAGTTGATGGCAGTGCAGCACCAAGTTAACCGATTTGAAGGCAATGCCGATCGCGTCGCCGCCTTTGAGATGGATTTGAAAAATGATGCTCAACGCAAGGCTCGTCGCTTTGAAGTGCTGCTTGTGAATCAGGAATATCAAAAGTCAATAGACACCCAAATTCGATTAACTGTTGATAAAGCAAATGCAATCGCCCATTTGGAATATCTGCGTAACCAGTTTAGTGTAGCTAATACCAATTCAATGTGAAGCTGCATAGAATAGAGCTTCCAGGATAAAGTTATAAGAAGAGACAGAAATTACCTGCTCAAATGTAAGTTGG
>NZ_JBALCN010000088.1:0-210928 GCF_036919615.1 Nostoc sp.
AAAACGCTCTAAATTGGTTTAATCATTGTGGTCTATTTTTTGAGCCTATTCGATAGTTATTTTTGTGGTTTTTTTGATCGCAAACTGCTGTAATATATAATTATACGGCATTCCAGACTTATTTAATCCTGTTAAATGATGTCAAATACTCCTTTTCCTCAATATCCTGTTGCTCGCTTGAATAGAGAGGATATCATTGCATACTTAACCCCATATTTGGAAAAAGGATGGGAGATATATCAGGGAAACCAAGAGAACCAGTTCATTGTTCGTCTTTTAGACAACCTAAAGCTTTTCATTGAGCTTCGAGAGGGCAAATGGCGTGTTTCTACGGGTTTGGATGTTGATAAATCTCTGGCAATTTGGGCTTATCCCGATAACCTGGGTGAGCTAGATAGTGCAATAAGAACGGCAGTATCAATAGGTTCTGGAGGAAGTCCCAGTGGAACACGAATTGAATGGTCTTCGGCACCAACGGCTGTAAGACTTAATGAGCAAGAACCCGCCTCAAATCTCGCTAAGTTAGTTGCTCTTATTGGTAGCTCTAGCATTGAAGCAATATTTGACGCATACCTTGACAATAGAGGTTTAGAAACAATTCTAAACATGGCGACTCTAGGTATAAACATCTCAACAAATATTCGTCTATTAACATCAACAAAAATGGTGCAACTCTCCAGTGGAATGCCCCGTATGACAACTTCATACGTCCGAAATTGGCTAAATCAATTGGGTTGTAATGGTGCTAAAATTCGTCATAATCCATACACAGGACATCAACGACGCTTCATGCTCTTGAGTAGAAGCCAGAGTCTAATTGTAGGACCATCCTTAAATAATTTGTCAGTAAACGAAGCTTCACATCTGGAACCTGACACGGCTGATATATATTTTTTTAATAGTGAGTGGCAATCTGCACAGGAATTAAGTGTATAAATTTCCAAAATGCTATAGCTCTCGTGAGTACCGTATAACACTTAGATGTTAGTGTCCACCAATTGAGCAATTGTGATAATTGGGTTAATTGATAAGGATTATACGTAAGCCGTTGTTTTTTGTCCGATTGTTGTCGCAACGCCTTATCTAGTCCCAAAATTGAGATTCCTTTGGACAATCTCCGTGCGATCGCATTCCTCTCAAGGTGCTTTTCACTCAGAGTCTGATAACCCGCAACTTGGGTTAATAATTGTCGGATCTGGCGATCGCAACAATAGTAGATAAAGGTACTTCAGCAAAATACTGTCGCTGAAATTGTTCTTCCCGCACAGCAGCTAAAAATCGTGCAACTGCTGCCTCAGCAAAGTTTTCTGCACTATCGCTTGGATGCCAGGTGATTTGCAAATAACGGTCTTGTAGTTTGACTGTGAATCCTAAATATTTTAAAGCTTTGATTCCTACAAGTAAGGTTTGGTCGCTGATGCCAATTTTCTCTAAAAGTTGGACGCGGGTAACTAGCTGATTTGTGCGACTGAGATATTTGGCAATTCCGACAAGAGTCAGCCAAATTTGATTTGGTGGTTGGAGGTTGGGTTTTGACCAAGCGATCGCTAGTTGTTGCTGATTGTCAAGCATAGATGCAGAGCGGCTTGTCGTTAGACATCGCCGCAACCATGCGCGTAAATCATCCCAATTCGTAGGACAATCTTCAATAATCAGTGCTAAATCCTGAGTCCTAACTCCTGAGTGTTCCTGATTCCGTAAGTCTAAGATGAGTGGTGAATGCTGAGTGTTGAGTGCTGAGTTAACACAGGGACGCACGGCAATTAATCTAATTTCATAACGTTTTTTGAAAGTGTTGTAATCTAGTTCTGCTATGCAATCACACCTTCCTACAGGCAATTCATCTTTGTAGTGTCCCCACCATATACCAGGAAAAGCACTTCTGCTGGAATCATCCCGAATGTCAAACTCGGCTTTAATATACTGTACCTTTTTCCCTTGCCAATCCTGCTGATTGCGATGCCAAGAATTTTCAAAATAGCAGTTTTGAATTAGCAATTTCGGAACAGGATTACCCATTCCACAAGGTTCTAGTAGTTTCAGTTCCAAAAATAACTCTTTCCCCAAGTCTGCTACTGTTACCGTCAAGTCTGCTTGCACAGTTGGCGTTAGGGTTGTAGTACCTAAAGATTGCCGCAACTGCTGATTAATCGCCGCTGTAAATAAAGGAATGTTCTCCACTAACAAACTCAAACCTGCTGCAAAGGGATGTCCCCCAAAGCGATGTAACAAATGTGCTTGGTCTTTCACCAGTTGGTATAAATCGACAGAATTCACTGAACGAGCAGAACCACGAGCTAATGTGAGTGCTGGGTGCTGAATTCTAAGTTCTGAGTTAGAAGATAAAAGAGTGATTTCTCCCCCTGCTTCCCCTGCTTCCCCTGCTCCTTCGGTACTTAATAAAATAGTCGGGCGACCTGTTTCTTGTGCTACCTGTCCGGCAACTAAACCCAATACACCCGCAGGCCATTGGGTATCTTCGAGGACTATGACGCTGGTGGTTGATAAGTCTAATTGAGTAAGCTTTTGCGCTACTTGCGCTTGCACATCTTTTTGTAAAGATTTGCGGCGGGCATTTGCGAGTTCTGTAACTTCGGCTAGTTCGTTACAACGTTTGGCATCGCGACTAGTTAATAATTCAACGCAAAAACTGGCATCACCTTGAATGCGGCTGACAGCGTTAATTCTTGGGCCCAAACCAAAGGAAATATCTGTGGGGCGATCGCCACTTTTTTGGCACAATTCTAATAATCGCCCCACCCCCGGACGCCGACGCGCTGTAGCTGGCTGTTGAAAATCTGCTTGCAGTCGTTGAATTCCCAACTGTGCTAAGTAGCGACAATCTCCACTTAATTGCACTAAGTCGGCAATTAATCCTACTGCTACTAAATCTAATAAATCCTCTAATGGATGTTTTGCAACATTGGGCAGGGTTTGATATAGTGCTTCCACCAACTTATAAGCTACCGCCACCCCAGAAAGATGAAACAGCTGATGTTCTCTTGGCAAATAGCGGGGATTGATAATTGCTGCAACGGGTAGGCGTTCGGCGGGTAAGGTGTGATGGTCTGTAACTATTACATCTATATCTAGCTGTCTGGCGTAAGTAATTTCATCAATGTTTGTGCTACCTGTGTCACAAGTAACTATTAATTTACAACCTTGCTTTGCTAAGTTATCAATCCCTTGCTCATTAAGTCCGTGGGATTCTTTCAGGCGATTGGGAATGTAGTAAATTAACTGGGTATTTTGTTGGAAAAACTGCCCCAATCCATCCCAAAGTACAGATGTGGCGGTAATACCATCAGCATCGAAGTCTCCCCAAATGGCAATTTTTTCTTTGGCGTTATATGCTTGTTGCAACCGGGCGATCGCTAAATGCATTTCTTGCCCAAACTCAAAGGGACTTGCTGGTTGATAAGCTTTATGGTTGATAAAAGCTGTTAATTGTTGATCATCTTTAATTCCCCGTTGCCACAACAATTTCGCTGCATATATTCCACTTGATGCGGGTGTATGTTGTTTCACCGCTTGGATGAACCACTCCGTGGGTTGTTCGGTTGCTGCTATAGACCACTGCTGTTGTTCTGGCATATAAACTTAAGTTAGGAGTTAAGAGTTAGGAGTGGAAGTTAAAAATTGGAAACTAAAAAGTTAGAGGCTATTTATAAATAAAATATTAAGTAGGGTGTGTTACAGCAAAAGGTGACTATAGATATAGATATATACGGATCAGTTTAAGCTTGATCCTCCCTAACCCTCCTTAAAAAGGAGGGAATTAGAGCATTTTATAAATGGTCTCTTAAGAATTTTAACTCCATACTGTACAGACGCGATTAATCGCGTCTCTACGCCTAACTCCTAACTTTTCTCAAATTGGAGATTGATCCTCAGTCGTTTGAGATTCATTGACTAGAGGATTGAGGACTACTTCATTGGCGACGCTATCGGGTTTCCGGGCACGAATGGCAGGACGTGATCGCTTGTAACCTGCTCTTTCAGCTTTTTGGTGTTCGTAATCAATTAATCTGCCATAATATTCGTGCTTGCTTAAATTCATCGACAAGAAAATATGCTGGCGAATATTACCAAAACCTTTGCGGTTAAAAAACTTTAATGCTGAAGTATTGGTGGGGTCAGTGTCTACCAGCATAAACCGCGCCCCATCTTCAATCATCCGGGCGACGACTTTATCAACCAACTTGTCTGCTACTCCTCGACGCTGATACTTCGGACTAACTCCTAGCCATAAAATGTATCCGTAAGTCCAGGATGCTTTGGTGATGATGGTTCCCAAAATGAATCCTGCTAATTCTCCGTCTGTTTCGGCCACAAGACAATATTCGGGATCGGTGTTGTAAAGTCCAATCACCTCCCATTCGTCCCAGGTGCGGTATAAATAAGGATATAAATCGCTGGTAAATAACCCTTCTCCCAAGTGGTAAATGGGAGCAATGTCATCAATTCCTAATTCGCGGACATAAATTGCTTCAGTTTCGTCAAAACTTGACATAAATTTAGAAGTTGTGATTTATTTATACTCCTATTGGATTTTACAAACATCCTCTAATGTATAGGGTTGAGTGAGACTTCTTGAATGCTGTCAAAATTTGGCAATGAGTCTTTCACTGCTTCTTCAGTAACTTGTGTGCGATCGCACCGTTTGGCAAACAGACAATAATCACAGGTTTTGCTACCATCCACCACTTGAGGAAACTGCTGGTTATTTTGGTAATTCTCCAGCCAATTAGTTAACTGGCTTAACAGTTGATTAAGTTTCTTTGCTGTTTGTGTGTGTTGAGCAGTATTGTAATTAAACTTAATATTTTGTGGTTTGCCCTCAGATTGGACAAACCAGTAAGTCATTGAAATATTTTTTGGCAAATAGTCGCTAGTTTCTGCCAATACATACAGATAAAGCCGTGTTTGCCAGTTGGATTCTAACTTGCGTTTATTGGGTGGTTTAGGATAAGTTTTCCAGTCGAGAATTTGTGCTTGTTGGTTATCTGCAATCAATAAATCATAGACAACTGTTAGCAAATAGTCCTGAACTTGCAGAGTGCGGAAGTGTTCACTTTCACGGAAGGTTTGATTATCAGATGCAGCTGTTAAAATTTCTGGGGCTGCATCAGCAAAAGCTAGCATCCAGCTTTGCAGTTTAGCATCTGCTTGCAGGAAACTATCAATTGGCAAACCCATTTCTCTCTGCTGCATTAGCAAGTGAAAACGACTACCCAAAGTTTGCCGTTCTTCTTGTTCGGGATTTGAGGGCGAATTGAGTTGTTCTAGGTAGGTATGTTGAAATTTACGCGGACAAGCTTCTAGTAAGTTCAGTTGTCCTTGAGACAGTCGCAGTAGTTGAGTAGGAGTTGACAGCATTCTTCTATTTTAGAAGTAAATTATAATCTGTAACTCACCTTTTGCAGGCTATCTGTGAAAAACAGGTATTTTTTACTGCCTTCACAGATAGTTCTTATGTCTGCTATTTCAACTCGTCCTTATCTATATCATCCTAGTCATTGGAATGTTTAATTTTTCCGTGGGACTTGATTGAGCCAAAGCTGTAGGCCATAGCTATTTTAACTATGTCAAAATATGCTGGGTGATTAGCTTTGTTAACGATTGCCAAAGAGATTGACCCTGCCACTAAGATGACTAAAAGCGGCGAAAGTATTTCTCCCCCAGAGCCGTTGCTGTTGTTTGACATGATATAATCTCCTAGTGAAAAGTATTGGGCTAACTTGCACTTAACCCAAGAAAGTTGATTAAACTTCACTACGAACCTAAAATTGCCATCTTGTTGCTGATAATTGAGTGAGGAATCAACTCCAAGACTCAACAATCATGGCGATCGCAAATAGACAAAATAGAGATACTGCTATCCTCACAAACCATATCCATAGACTTGTGGATAACAGCATCCCAACTATTGAGACAGCGCCAAAAACGTGAGACAAAACAAGAGCGATCGCCAAACCAAGCAGAGTTAGCAGAAAATACTTGAGTCCCTGACAAAACCACTTGAATAGTAGATTTTCATCATCTTTGAGATTAATTTTCATAGTTTTTGTCCTGTTTTGAGAGTGAAATCTAAGCAGCAGCTACGGCTACCTCGACTGTCCTAAAAAAGGAGCCAATATTTGCGTTGCTTTTAGCTAGTCAAGGCACGCAGCAGTCCTATTAAACCTGAACCAAGTTTGAACACCAACAACAGTGGCTTTGGTATTTACAAATGGTGAAAGTAAACTTTTAAATGAATTGCAAAGATAATTTTGAAATTGAAGTTAGGTGCTCAATGGCTCGTGATGATGCAGAACGCACACCACGCGCATCAACCCCTAAAATGCAATACTTACAGACAACAGACTTTGAATGCTTACCTTTTCAAAATCGATTAAAGGTTCTAGCGTTTGCCTTTACCTCCTACTCACTAAGTTTGGGTAATTCAACCGCAAACTTACTAAGTTATCTGAGTTGCCTGTGTTAAACTCACTATAAGGTAACTTAGTTACCTAGTCAAGTAAAACTGAGAAAATTATTTAAAAAGTACTGACTCAACAATGTATTTTCATTATCAGACAGTAGTTCAAGCGTCACTCTGAGCAGATTAAATTCTCACCTAGTGAGCTAACATTGGAGTGTAGTTTGTCTTGGTGTGAGTATGAGTGAGATTCCTGAAGACTTTCTTTTGACTTTAGCCCAGGAACGGAGTGTGTCTAGCAGTGAGCTAGAGGTGTTATTATATGCCGTTCAAGATCAATCGCCAAATGCGATCGCCAAAGAATTGGGTATCAGTGCCGAAGCGGTACGCAAAAGATTAAGCGAGGTTTATAAGAAATTCCAAGTCAGCGGCAGTGGTCCGGGCAAGCTCACTAAGTTACTACAAGTTATCAGAAGTGAATATCAAACATCTTCACAGATTATGGAACGGATTGCCAGTAAGCGCCAAGATTGGGGCGAAGCTCCTAGTATCTGTGGTATCTTCTACGGACGGGGAGCAGAACTGTCTAAGCTCAAGGAGTGGATTGTTGATGATAACTGCCGATTAGTAGCATTATTAGGCATGGGAGGAATTGGCAAAACTGCTTTGTCTGTGAAACTAGCAAAGAAAGTTCAGGAGAATTTTGAGTACCTGATTTGGCGGAGTCTCCGCAATGCTCCACCGATAAAAGAACTCTTGGCGAATCTGATCAAAGCTTTATCTGATGAGCAAGAAATGGAGTTACCAGAAACCGTAGACGGTAGAGTAACGTTGCTAATTAATTATTTAAGAGAACACCGGAGTCTTTTGGTACTGGATAACGCAGAGACAATTATGCAAGGAGGCGATGGCAAAAACATTGTGTTGCGCGCCGGACATTACAAAGAAGGATATGAGGGTTATGGCGAGTTGCTCAGACGAATAGGAGAAGAACCTCATATTAGTTGTTTGGTGCTAACTTCTCGTGAAAAGCCGAAAGAATTTGCACCTTTAGAGGGCGAAGCCTCACCAGTTAGAACGCTATCACTAATAGGCTTAGGACAAATCGAAGGGCAAGAAATTCTCAAGGATAAAGGTTTGTCTGGCTCAGAGCAGGAATGGGCAACACTGGTTAAGAAATATTCAGGTAATCCTTTAGCATTAAAGCTAGTTTCTGAGTCAATTCGGGAGTTATTTGGTGGTGATATTGCTGCCTTTCTTAACGAAGGAGAGATAATTTTTGGTGACACTCGTAGTTTATTACACCAGCAGTTTGAGCGCACCTCAAAGCTAGAAAAAGAACTCATGTACTGGCTGGCAATTAAGCGAGAATTAGTTTCTCTAGAAGAGTTGTTGGAAGGAATTGTGCGTCCATTACCAAAGAGGGAATTGCTGGAGGCTTTGGAATTTTTACGACGACGTTCTCTCATTGAAACAGGTGGAGACGCAACTAATTACGTCCCAACTTTTACACTCCAATCTGTAGTCATGGAATATATGACAGACCTACTGATTGAAGCAGTTTCTCAAGAAGTTTCCACTGGTGAGATTGTAATCTTCATGAGTCATGCACTCATGGAAGCGACAGCAAAAGATTATGTGAGGAATACTCAAATAAACCTCATACTCAGACCAGTTATAGATAGGTTTAAAAGTATATTTATTCGTGTCAAATATCTTGAAGAGCAGCTAAAAAAAATCTTATTTCGTTTACAGAAACAATCACCATCAGCAGTAGGATACTCAGCTGGTAATATTTTGAACCTACTTTATCACCTCAAGGTTGATTTAACTGGCTATGACTTTTCCTATCTGGTAATTTGGCAAGCTTACTTACAGGGTGTGAATTTACATCGTGTCAATTTTGCTAATTCCGATTTAGCCAAGTCTGTCTTCACCGCAACTTTTGGTAGTATTTTTACCGCAGCATTTAGCCCAGATGGCGCTATTTTAGCTACAGGTGATGCGAGTGGTCGAATTAATTTATGGCAAGTTACAGATGGTGAACTACTCTCTACCTGCAAAGGACATACCAATTGGGTAAGATCCGTGGCTTTTAGTCCTCAAGGTAATATCTTAGCAAGTGGTAGTGACGACCAAACTGTGAGAGTTTGGAATATCAACACTGGTGAATGCTTGAAAACCTTGGATGGGCACACGGATTGGGTCCGATCAGTTGCTTTTAATCCTCAAGGTACAATCTTAGCAAGTGGCAGCAATGACCAAACTGTTAAAGTCTGGGATGTCCTCAGTGGTGATTGCTTAAGCACCTTGCAAGGACATAGCGGCCGGATACGGTCAGTAGATTTGAGTGTAAATGGTTATACGTTAGCGAGTGGTAGTGAAGACGAGACAGTGAGAGTTTGGGATATTCGTAGCGGTGAGTGCGTCAACATCTTGCGTGAACACAGTAGTAGAGTCGGGTCTGTAGCTTTTAGTCTTGATGGTTACACCTTAGCGATTGGCTGTGACGACCCAATCATCAAACTGTGCAATGTTCATGACGGTAAATACTTCAAAACCTTGCATGGACATAGTAGTCGGATACGAACAGTGGCTTTTAGTCCAGATGATCGCACCTTGGCGAGTGGTAGTGAAGACGAAACAGTAAGACTTTGGGATGTCAACACTGGTTTGTGCATCAGAACTTTACAAGGACACACAGATTGGATACGGTCAGTAGCTTTTCATCCCCAAGGTACAACCCTAGCGACTGGCAGTGATGACCAAACATTGAGATTATGGGATGTTCGTGATGGTAAGTGTTTCAAAACTGTACAAGGCTATAGTGGACGGGTGCGGTCAGTGACTTTCAGTACCGATGGTCATACCTTAGCTAGTGGCAGCGAAGATCATAAGGTGAGAATCTGGGATATCCGTGACGGTAAATGTCTCCAAACCTTTCAGGAACATAGCAGTGGGGTATGGTCAGTAGCTTTCAGTCCAGATGGTCACACCTTGGCGAGTGGTAGTGAAGACCAAACGATAAGACTTTGGGATATCCGTAATAGCAAATGTCTTAAAGTCTTTCAGGGACACACCGATTGGGTAAGGTCAGTAACATTCTGTCCTAAAGGTAAGACTTTGGCAACTGGTAGTGATGACCAAACGGTACGACTGTGGAATGTTCGTGACGGGAAGTGCTTGAAAATATTAGAGGGACACACCAATTGGATACGGTTAGTAGCTTTCAGTCCAGATGGTAGCACCTTAGCAAGTGGCAGTGATGACCAAACAGTGAGGCTGTGGAACGTTCGTGATGGTAGGTGTCTGAAAATATTACATGGGCATAGCGGTAGAGTCCGGTCGGTTGTTTTTCATCCCAATGGTAAAACCTTGGCGAGTGGCGATGACCAGACCATAAGATTATGGGATGTTCAGACAGATGAATGCCTCCAAACCTTTCAAGGGCATACCGATTCAATCAGGTCAGTCACTTTCAGTCCAGATGGTAGTATCTTGGCAAGTGGCAGTGATGACCAAACAGTGCGACTGTGGAACGTTCGTGATGGTAGGTGTCTGAAAATATTACATGGGCATAGCGGTAGAGTCTGGTGTGTGGTTTTCCATCCTGATGGTCAAGTTTTAGCAAGTGGCGGTGAAGATGAGACGATTAAACTTTGGCATGTTAAAAATGGTGAGTGCCTCAAAACTTTGAGCGCTGAGAGACCCTACGAAGGAATGAATATCACTGGGGTGACAGGGTTAACCACAGCGCAGTTGTTGACGTTAAAAGCTTTAGGAGCAGTGGAAGATACAGAGCAAAAATAAAAGGTAAAAGAATGAATTTTGCCTTTTTCCTTCATCCTTTTACCTTTTTTATGTACCTGATGCTTATTTCATGTTAGCCCTTGCGTCCTTCACTGCGGCAAAGAAAAATAATCCTGTGAGTGGAATGCTCAATGCCAGGATAATCGCCGTGACTTGGACACCCAAATCTGGTTGTCCGTAACTGAGTTCAAAAATCGAGCCGACGGCTGCGATCGCACTTACACAAGAACCACCCAGAAATAAACCGCTTTTTGGAGTTAAATACACTACTAGCCCCCTATACTATTGGTTTCACCGCTTGATACGAGAAGCCATTCTTAGATAGCTCCTGGACTAAAGTCAAGGAGTTTTCCACACGGTCTACAAATACCACGCCGTTAAGGTGATCCATCTCGTGCTGAATGCAGCGTCCCAGGAGGTCATTAGCCTTTAATGTCCGGGGACGTCCGTACTCGTCTTTATAAGCAATTTCTACGACTTCGGGGCGCTTCACGTCTAGGTATACATTGGGAATACTCAAGCATCCTTCTTGAGCAACAGAGATATCGCGGCTTACTTGTTTAATAGTGGGGTTAATTAACACTAAGGGTGAATTAGCTGCGTTCTCTGGTTCCAGATCGATGACAATTAGTTGTTTGTGAATTCCCACTTGGGGTGCAGCCAAACCAATGCCATCTTTGCTGTACATGGTTTGCAGCATTTCGCGCACCAGTTGGCGGAGTTCGTCATCTACTTTAGGAACTCGCTTTGCAGCTTGACGCAGCACGCGATTGCCTAAATAATGAAGCTCCAAAGGTGGATTTTTTAACTTTTTTTTCTCTACAGCAATTTCAGAGGGCATGAGTCTCGATGGCTAGATGGTGAAAATTCCTACTACTTTAATTCTATCAAGCTCGTCATGTCGCTTCGTTACTGAATTCAAAATTCACGCCTTAACAATCCTCATAAATAAATTTAGTTGCCCAATCCCTTTTTTTTTTTCAGTCACTAGTACATCACAGCGGAAATAGAGCAACCATTTAAAATCCCTAAAAAGCCCATTCCATAATACTTTTGACTTCTGTGCAGTGGTACTAGTCAGTTGTGCTCACTACTGATGATGTTTTTGGCGCTTGACCCACCCAAAGTTTGCACTGTCGAGTATAAATGGTGGTGTGATCTCACGCACAGAAGCCAGTGCGTTGCGAACTTTCCCAAAGTTGTAGCAGCGGGCGTGGTGCAGAGCTAATTTCCAATAAACTGCTGTGATTACGTTCTTTGATTTTGAATGCGTGAATTTTGAATTACTTATTGGGGTGATGTGTGTTTAAATCTCTCACGAAACTTGACTACCTGCTCAAAGAAACTTTCCTCAGTTTATTGCGGGGAGGTTGGATGAATTGGGCAGCTGTAAGTACTGTTACAGTCTTACTGTTTTTATTTGGCTTGAGTTTGCAAACCTCTTGGCAAGTCGAAAAACTCCTCTACCAGTTCGGTAGCCAGTTAGAAGTATCAGTTTTTCTCAAACCGGATACGCAAGTCGAAAGCATTCAGCCACTAGTAGCAAAAATGCCAGAGGTAGCGGTGATGCAAACCATTACCAAAGAGGAAGCTTGGACTAAGTTAGTTAAGGAAATGAGAATTTCTGATATTGAGGGTGCTACCCAGCAGCTAGGTGAGAATCCTCTGGTTGACGAGATGAAGGTAAAAGCCCGTAATTCTCAAGTTGTACCAACTTTGGCAACGCAGTTGGCTAAGTTGCCAGGAGTTGAGGCGGTGCAGTATGTCGATGAAGCAGTCAAACGTATTGCCCAGTTGCACCAAGGTCTGAACTGGATTACTTTAACAATTACGATTATTCTGACTTTAACAGCGATCGCAGTGACTACCACGACAATTCGCCTGATTGTCATGGCGCGACGCCAGGAAATTGAAATTATGCAATTAGTGGGAGCAACCAGAGCTTGGATTTACCTCCCGTTTATTTTACAAGGAATTACCTTTGGTTTAGTTGGTGGTGCGATCGCTTGGAGTTTCATTTCTGTGATTCAACAGTTTCTCGGTAAGTTGCTAGTCAATCAACCTGAATTTATCCAAGTTATCACCAACGGAGTACAACTCACTCCAGCCCAAATTTTATTATTGCCCCTAATTCTCTTGAGTTTCGGTGCAGCTGTAGGATTAATGGGGAGTTTATTTGCTGTCCGACGTTTTGCTAAAGGATAGTCATTGGGCACTGGGTATAGGGGAAATAACAAAGGACGAAATCGCTATGAAATCGCAATGGGAATGTTTTTTGCAGAATCTCGGTGTTTGGGAAGGTTCATTTACGAATTTTTCTCCCCAAGGCACACTTCTGAACGATACTCCTAGCCGTCTTTCCCTAGAAGGTTTGAACAATAACCAGACAGTGCGCTTAACTCTGTGCCGTTCGGGACGAGATGATTTAGTCAAAGAATATAGTTCTCTGGGGCAGAGTGTGCTGTTTTTTGAAAAAGGTTCATTTTCGGAAGGTTTAATTCAGCTAGGGCCATTTTCCGAATTTGGGGCAGAACTTGCTTTTGTTCATGAAAATCGGTGCTTGCGTCTGGTGCAACTGTTTGATAAGACTGGTCAGTTAAATGAACTAGTTCTAATTCGAGAACATCTAGCTGGAACCCCAGCAGCAGAACGTCCACCCTTGCAAATAGATGACTTGTGGGGAGAATGGCAAGGCCAAGCAGTGACAATATATCGAGATTTGCGATCGCCTGATATTTACTCTACAACTCTGAAAATACAACTTGAGGATACTGGGCGATTAATTCAAAGTACCTCTTTTGGCGATCGTACAATTACCTCAACTGCTACGATCAAAGGTTCTATCGTTCTCTTTGACCAAGATCCCCAAAAGCAGGTACAAGTATTATTGTTACCTGATGGTGCTTCTGCAACTTCACCACTCAAGGTGCAGTTACGTCAACCCTTATTCTTAGAAGCGGGTTGGTTAATCCAGCCAAACCGACGCCAGAGGATGATTCGCAGCTATAACGAGAAAGGCGAATGGGTTAGTCTGACATTAGTTACTGAAGAAAAAGTGTAAGGGATTTGTTAGCCTGCGATCGCTTATCCCCGGTAATTTCGACCAACCGGTATTGGAATGGTAATCAGGCAATTTGAAGCGTGCTGGGTTCAGGGATAGATTCATCTTCTGCTTGCCAAGCTGACAAATACATTTCAATCACTTCTTCGCCATTATGAATAGCTTCTTCACGAGTTTTGCCGTGAGTGCAAGGCATGATAACACGATCAGCAAACTCTGGGATCGTGACTAGGAAAAGCTGATCTTCATCAGACCATTGAACAATCATGGTGTATCGACTCATGAATCCTCGTCCTCCCTTAATTCTTCGAGTTCAGTTAATAACTTTGCTAACTGCTTTTCTAAGTAAACTGGCACATCATTTTCATCCTTGCCTGAAATTGTCAGTGTTTTTATTGAGCAAAGGATGTCGCCAACGTCGCCAACGCTCATGACTACCTTTGCCACGCTTAGACAAATTAAACGAACCCTTCACGCCCAATCTGAGCTTTTAACTCTCGAATTTTCCGGGGCATCGATTTTGTCTATTTCTCTACCCTATTTTCTTAACTGATTGATCCATCTGTAGAATAACAAATAGCAGTAGTACAACTTACCCCTAGTAAGGAAACCTTAAATGGTACAGACCCCTGCTAAACCCCTGACTCTAAGTGAATTTCTGGATCTGCCAGAGACAGAACCTGCTAGTGAATACATTGATGGACGTATCATCCAAAAACCGATGCCGCAAGGAGAACACAGTGCAATTCAGACTGAGTTAGCACCTGCAATTAACTTGGTCGTCAAACCCAAACAGATTGCGCGGGCTTTCTGTGAGCTGCGCTGTAGCTTTGGCGATCGCTCAATTGTACCTGACATTTCTGTGTTTATGTGGGACAGAATTCCTCGCAAAGAAAATGGTGGGGTTGCTAACGTCTTCTCAATTGCCCCAGATTGGACAATTGAAATTTTGTCTCCTGATCAAAGTCAAACTAAAGTTACCAAGAATATTCTGCATTGCCTGAAGTATGGAACTCAGATGGGATGGCTGATTGATCCTGAAGAACAATCTGTGTTTGTCTACTTGCCAGATCAACCAACCACTTTTTACGAAGAACTAGGAACACAGCTGCCAGTGCCAGAATTTGTTAAAGATTTCACCCTTACAGTAGAAGGTTTATTTAGCTGATTGCGGGAGTGACTGTTTTTGAATGTGGAAGAAAATATTGGGTTGATGCTAGGAAACCTAATCTACGGCGAACCTGTACCCTTAATTCCCTCTAATTTCGACTAACGCTTCGCCAGATTGCAAAAGCTCTAATGCTTCTGGCAATATTGAATTCAGAATCTCTTTCAATCGGTCATTTGACGTATTGCCACACGTCAACCAGATAACTTGTGGCGGTGTTCCAAAACGATCAACTAAGTCAGCAAAGTCGCTATCTTTGGTTATGAAGATGACTCCTATAGCCCTCGCTGCCTCGAAAATCTCAGTATCTTCGGCATCTCTCAACCCAACATCACGCAAAGCTAATGCCGTTATGCCGAATGTAATGGTGATCCAAGTTGCAATTGCAGGTGACAGATGTGCATCTATCCAGATCGTCATGCGACCAAAACGGGATGATTGAGCTTGCGTGAAGCGTACACAAGCGCTGCTTTAAGATCATCCGCTTCCAAATCAGGCATTTCTTCTAGGATTTGTTCGGCAGTCAGTCCTGCTGCAAACAAGTCGAGTACATCTGATACCCGAATTCTCATGCCTCGGATACAGGGACGACCACCACACTGTTTGGGATTAACTGTAATTCTTCCAAGTAAGTCTAACATAAGGTTTCACTCGGAGATAGTCTTTAACCCAGTATATGTAAAGTAGGCCCTCCTTACATCACTTCTGACAAATTAACGTGATCCTTCTCCACATTGTAAGTATCAATAAAAAAATGGAGCGATAGTACTTCTATCATGAAAAGTGTTTAAGATTGTGAGTGCAAAAAGATGTTGTGTTTTATAGTGTCAAACTAACCTACAAGATTAGCGATCGCACTTTTGCAATACAACCAGGAAGTGCAGAAACCTCTGCCCAGAAGCTTCGTTCCTCTGCTGGATGAATGACTACTATGATTTTCATGTGTTTATCGAATTCGTCACGAGCCTATATTAGCAGCTATATCTGCTTGTTCTCAAGTTGTGATCGCCACAATCATCGACTGACACTGGTAACCTCACAGAATAAACAGCCAGACAGCCCTATATAATTCTCTATAATTAGCCTGCATCTAGGACAGAATCACTAGGTTGACCTGATAGTTTTTCTCGAAAGGATACTCGGATTTCGTCAAGGATTTGCTCATACTCCCATTTATAGTTTTGGTTTCGCTCAATTTGCTCAGTAATTTCCTCTAAATGAATAGAACCTTCACGCAAAAACTTCTTAAAATCCTCTTTGGAACGAATTTCGATCAAACGTCGCTTTCCTAATCTAAAATTTTCAAATTTCTGTAAGATTGAAAACAACTGTGTACGATCTAATTCTTCAAAGAAAATTTCATTTTCATGCGTTACTTGTTTAGTTACTTTTAGTTGTTCAGCAAAATTAATAAGGGTATCCTCACTCACTCTGTCCCATAGGTCATTTCCTATCAATCGCAAACCTTGTAGGCTTTTCCAAGTATTGCAATAAGCCTCAAATTGGGATCTAGTATAATCTTGCCTTGGGCTTTGAAAGCCAATCTGCTGACCGAAAAAGGCAAGCTGATCGACAATATTAGCCTGATTGCTAACAAATTGTTGGTCTGTAATTCTGCCACTTGTACTTAACGTCTTCGCAGTTAAGCCATTTGAGTTTGAAGAAACCGCCTTGTGAGTTGGATCTGAATCTGATAACTTGTGCTCAACTGCCTCAAATAATGCCTCAAAATTTGACTGGCTATGAATATCTGGAGTTAATGTATTCATATTTTGAAGCATATCACTGATGAGATCAAATGTTGCTCTGAACTCTGTATATTGAGTTACTGCCTGTTGAAAGCTAGCCAAATTAGCATATGAAGGCAACATTCTGAGTTTGGAGTCTAGTTTGTTAATTTCACTATCCCAATGAATCATATAATCTACTCGATCAACAGGATCATAAATCTTGGCATCTGGGAAGATAATTGGGAAAATGCGATCGTAAAATTGACCGTTTTTTGAGACTTCTACGAGTTCAAGCATACAGTTGGGTGACTTCAAATATTTATCGCTGATTACCGCAATTACACATTTACCGGAACCAATACGCTTCATAAATTCTTTGATCAGCCCTTTGTAACCTAAGTCGCGTTTATCACGGACAATAGTAATGCCCTTTCCCTGAAATGTTTGATCCAATCGATTGACAAATTCCTCACTATCACCGCCCCAAGCATAAGAAAGAAAAACTTCTTTAGATTTCACTCGCATATCTGCTAAAAGGTGTATTGCTTTTGATTCAGTTATATCAAGTTAAAAGTTTTGTATCTACCTTTTATACTAAATAACAACGACGTTGCAATGCTTGTTTAAGTAAAGTTTGATATTCTTCATCCTCAACCCGATAAGCACCAAACCTCTCCAAATGAGGATTCATCATTTGGCCATCAAAAAACACAAATTTCCTCTGACGCAATCTTTCCACCAACTTTACCATCGCTACCTTCGAGCCTTCAGGAATGCGGTAAAACATCGACTCTCCAATGAAAGCACCGCCAATGACAATCCCTAAAATTCCCCCAGCTAATTCATCACCCTGCCAAGTTTCAAAACTATAAGCATAACCCTTCTGGTAAAGTAGCCAGTAAATCTTCTGCAATTCCGGTGAAATCCAAGTTGTTTCGCGGTTAGCACACCCAGCCACCACAGCTTGGAAGTCCCGATTAATAGCCAGACTAAAACGCTCTTGATTGAGAACACGCTGCAAAGACTTAGGGTAGCGAAACCGCTCATCCAAGGGAATGAAAGTCCGATCGCGACTTCCGTACCAACTCAGGCGATCGCGCTCGTCAGCCATGAGAAAATAGCCTTGTGCATAGCCTTCAACAATAGCAGCGAGATCATATTGCATAAATAAATATAAAAAAACACTCTTAGAAACGCAATTTGATGCTAATTAGTCATTCTTTGCGTTACTCTGCGTTTCCCTCCGCGTCCCTCTGCGTTTAAGATAAAAAAGATGACTCAACCAATTCCACCCATCACCCTACCATCACCTGAAAACCCCCTACTCGAAGGTGAATGGTTACGAGAGCGCTTACAACGGTGGCTAGATACAGAATTTATCCCCGAAGCAGTCAACCAAAATATTGCCCAACGAGCCGCACAGATTTTTGTGCGTCAACGGATGGAAGGAGAAAACGACCTTGGTTCTCTGGTAATTGCCATTGTCACAGAGATGCAGTCGTATGATTTTTCCAATAGCTTCTATGGAGAGTTTGCGATCGCCAACGCCGTTAGCGATCTACTCTTAGAAAGTCTGGGAATTGATAAGTGTTGTGGTCAATAGAGGTTAGGAGTTAGGTTTGTCTCAATTCATAACTCATAAACGCCACTTGCTACAACAGGGGGAACCCCCCTTCGGGTTCACCAGTCGCCTACGGCGGGAAACCCGCCTACAGCGCTGGGTTCACCGCAACGCAGTGGCTCCTGATCACTCATAACTTTTCTACCAACTAGACTTAACAACTCCAGGCAAAAGACCTTCATGCGCCCATTCCCGCAGCACGTTCCGAGACAACCCAAAATCGCGGTAAACACCTCTAGAACGACCAGTCAACCAGCAACGGTTGCGGTGGCGGGTGGGCGCACTATTGCGGGGTAGCTGTTGAATCTTCCGGTGGATTTCTAGCTTATCCAGAGGAGATTCTGCACTTCTAAACTCATCCAGAAGAGCTTCCCGCTTGTCAGCATACTTTTCTATCAACTTGGTGCGTTTTTTCTCGCGCTCAATCAAGCTCTTTTTTGCCATACATTTTTTAATTTATTTAAAGACAGCATTTTCCATTCTACAGTCTCTCTATCAATTCTGGGGTTACTCGTGTCACTTACCCTATAACCACTGGCTTATTTGCAGCAGGGCACAAATCGGCAAGCTCACAAGCGACGCAGACGGGAGAGCGGGCTTTACAAATAGCACGACCATGATAAATCAGCCGAATTGACCAATTTTCCCAATCAGCCTGCGGCAATAAACCCATTAAATCTTGCTCAATCCGAACAGGGTCTTTTGCTTGAGTTAAACCCAAACGTTCGCTAAGGCGCTTGACGTGAGTATCTACCGTCACCCCAGCATTAATGCCATAAGCATGAGCCAAGACTACATTTGCTGTCTTCCGCGCCACACCTGGAAGCTTTAACAACTGTTCCATTTGGTTGGGGACAACAGAGTTAAACTCAGTGACAATCATCCGACAGGCGGCTTGAATATTCTTGGCTTTATTGTGATAAAACCCAGTTGAACGCACCAAGCTTTCTAATTCTACCAAGTCCGCGATCGCTAAACTAGCAGCATCAGGGAACTGACTAAATAAAGCTGGTGTAACCTTATTCACCCGCTCATCAGTACATTGAGCAGATAGAATCGTTGCCACCAACAGTTGCACTGGTGTTGAATAGTTTAAAGAGCAAGTAGCATCTGGATAAAGACGCTTCAGACGAGCTAAAATTTCTAGCGATCGTTGCCTTAAAGGTGAAAGTTTCTCTTTCCTACTCCTCACTCCCTACTCCCTACTCCCTATTTTCAGTTAACGCTCACTGGAACAATCTTTGCACCCATTGCAATTCGCTAGTTAATTGGGTGGTTTCTTTAACTATCAGAAAAATTCCTAACCCTAAGAGTAATACCAAACCGGTTTGCATGACACCTTCTTGAATACGGGCAGGCACAGGCTTACCACGCAAACCTTCAATCAGCAGAAAAGCGAGTTGTCCGCCATCCAAAGCTGGTAAAGGCAAAATGTTGATCACAGCCAAATTAATGCTGATAATTGCGGCAAAAGACAACAGGTTTGCACTATTATCAGCAGCTAATTTTGCACCTATTTTGACAATATTAACTGGCCCAGAAACTTGTCCAGCAGTTTGTTGAAAATTGGTAATCAACTGCCCAAAACCGCTGAGTGTTCCAACAAATAATTGTTGAAACCTGTTAGCAGCAATGCCGAAAATTTCAAAAGGACTATTAGGACGGCGATAAACTGCTGTAGCATTTGGACTAAGTGCCACACCAACTACACCTTTGCCATCGGCTCCCAGTTTTGGGGTTAATTTCAGAGATTGTTGTTGGTTTTCACGCTGAATTTTCAGTTCAATTTGCTGATTAGGATGAGTTTGAATTTCTTTTGTCAGCAAAGCCGTTGACTTTTCAGAAGCAGGGAGTTCCTGACCATTCACAGCCAGAATAATATCTCCTTCCCGAATTCCTGCTTGATAGGCAACAGATTCTTGATTAACAGGCTGTACAAGGACACCAGCTTGAAAGTTTAATTCCTTGGGAATCCCGACAATACCTAATTGCAGAGCCAAGACTAAGTAGGCAAATATTAAATTTGCGATTACTCCGGCACTGATGACGATCGCCCGGTCTAAAATTGGACGATTACGCAGTAGATTCGGGTCATTGGGTGGAATATCGCTATCGGGATCATCATCGGGAAAGCCGACAAAGCCGCCCAAGGGAAAGGCACGGACAGCATATTCGGTTTGTGAACCTTGGTACTTAAAAAGAACTGGGCCAAAACCCAAAGAAAAACGGTTAACCAGAATGCCTTGAGAACGTGCTGCAACAAAATGTCCCAACTCGTGTACCAAGATCAGAACAGCCAAGACTGCGATCGCTGCTAAAACTGACATAGAGTAAATTAGTGAAGATATTAAGCCATAGTTATCTCCATTCTAATTGGGCATTGAGTATTGGGCATTGGGCATTATTAAAAGACAAAAGACTAATGACTAATTACAAAACTTCACGTCCCAAATAAGGTTGCAGCGCTTCTGGTATCCTCACCGTCCCATCAGGTTGTTGATAATTCTCCAAAATTGCTGCCATAGTCCTTCCCACCGCCAAACCCGAACCATTGAGAGTATGTACGAATTGAGTACCTTTCTTCCCCGCCTCTTTGAAGCGAATATCAGCTCGTCGCGCCTGGAAATCTATAGTATTGGAACAGCTAGAAATTTCGCGGTATTTGCCAGAAGAGGGCAACCAAACCTCTAAATCATAAGTTTTGGTAGAAGCAAATCCCAAATCTCCAGTACTTAAATTTACGACTCGGTAAGGCAACTGCAACGCTTGTAAAATTGCTTCTGCATTCCCCACCAATTTCTCCAGTTCATCAAAAGACGCACTGGGTTCGACAAATTTCACCATTTCCACCTTGTTAAATTGATGCAGGCGAATTAATCCCCGCATATCGCGCCCATAACTACCAGCTTCGCGGCGAAAACAGGGAGTAAAAGCACAGTGGTAGATAGGCAAGTCTTCAGCAGCGAGAATTTCACCCCGATAGAGATTTGTAACTGGAACCTCTGCCGTGGGAATCAGCCACAAGTCGTCATCAGCGCATTTAAAGCTTTCTTCAGCAAACTTGGGTAACTGACCGGTCGCCGTCAAGGACTCAGTATTAACTAACAGCGGCGGACTGACTTCCACATACCCAGCTTGAGTATGCAGAGTCAGCATAAATTGAATTAATGCCCTCTCCAATGCCGCACCAGCGCCTATCAATGTCACAAAGCGACTTTGGGCCACTTTTACAGCTCGCTCAACATTCAGAATACCTAGCTTTTCGCCTATTTCCCAGTGAGGGAGAATATTCGGGTTTTGGGGAATGTACTTATCACCCCAGCGGCGCACTTCTACGTTATCTTCCTCATTCTTACCAAGGGGTGTAGAGTCGCTTGGTAAGTTGGGAAGTGCCAACACAAGTTGGGCAATTTCAGCTTTGAGGTCTTTTTCCTGGGGTTCCAATTGGCTCAACGTAGCTTTGACAGAGTTACCTTCATCGCGCAAAACTTGAATTTCTGGGTCTTGAGGATTGATCCCAGATTTAATCTTTTGCCCGACAATTTTACCGATTTCGTTGCTACGAGCTTGGAGTTGACTGCGCGTCCCCTCTAATTCCCGTTGTTGCCGATCTAACTGTAATATCGGTTCAATATCGTATTTGCCACTACGACTATTCAATCGTTCTTGAACTAATTGCGGATTTTCCCGTATTTGCTTAATATCCAGCACAGATTTTCTTAGTTTTTAGCTTAGAATCTTCCTGTAAATACAGTTAACACATAAGCATCCAGCATATAGTAATTTTGGTTTGCTGTGACTGAAAAAACAAAGTTTTTTCAAAAAATCAGTCTTAATCTATTATCAAAATTTTACCCTAGCATCACTGCCAGGGCTACGAAAGCAGATAATACATTTCACGAATCATGATCTGGTATCTTGAGTCACTGTCGTTTCAGTAACCTGAGCTAGACTCCGAGAGTTACCATTACTGTTAAGCTGTTCTACATTTATGTTGCAATTTGTTACGGAAAAGTAGGATAGAATTATGCAATTAACTTGTTAAATAAAAAAGATAAAAGAAAATTATTTACTCTCCCTGACTCTGCGCTTAGATTAAGGTTTGTTGATGCGATTGAGCAACCAAAGTGACGCCACAAGCCCAGCAAAGTGCGCTGAAACAGTGTTGGTATTTGCCTGTACTACAAGCATATCTAGACCACTAATAATCCGGGTGGGATCAAAAAATTGGGTAGTTATAGCTTGGGGAGATATAGATCTTCCTACCAGCGTCCCAACAATTGCTTGCGCCCCCAAAAGAGTCACCAGCGTTCCCCCTAAATTCACCCATAGTCCTAAGCGTAATACTTGCACAGTCTCACTTTTGCGAGGGCGGTTGCTGGGATTGGAGGATTCCAATTGCTTACCAATTCTAGTGTAACGGTAAGCTAAATAAATGCCTCCACCCAAAACAACCAGTCCACAAACTGCTAAAAATACGCCAAAGCCAGTCCCAGGATTATTACTAGGGCTGCCAGTTCTTTGATTAAAGAAGGCGAACAGCAGCACAATTATGCTAGAAACAACGCCTAGTACTAGCTGAATCCAGAAGCTAATCCAACCTGTAAGGCGAAAAGTTTGGGCAATTGCTCTAAGAGTTGAGGAAGATGATGGGGCATCGGGAGTTTGTGACATACTGATCACCAATGTGCTGGGCGCTTTCAAAGGACACAAAGACATAATAGAGTTGTCTGAGCAGCGGCTGACGCCGAACAGAACTTCTCCAAAAGGAGACGCTACGCGTAGCTGGCTTTTGAGTAGGGGTACGGGGGACATAGAAAGCCTTGTTGAGAAGTATCGCACTTTGCGTCTCTCCCTTTCTTAGTCTTTGCGTCTTCTTTGATAAATTTACTATCACACTTGCCAAATAGGACAAGAGATTTTCAAGTCGAGGAAATCAGAAATGGTTACTGCTTAGGTGTTTCCACAGCCGTAGCAGCTTTAACCCAGACACATGCCTTCTTCTTAAGCTCTTAGAATCTGCATTGGGAAAATCACTGTAAAACAAAGTGTTTCTAAAGTTTTACAGACAAAATTGTATTTTACCTGTAAAATTTCTTCGATGGCATTTTATTGCTTAAGCAGTTCTAACTAGCTCGGCATCACTTAACACCAAGATAGTGACTTCGCCACTGTCTGTTCGCTCCTCACCACACCGTATCGAGCTTGGGTAGGGGTACATTATTTTGTGTCCCTAAAACTCGCAAACTCGTCCCACAACTTCACAGGCGTGGGTAATTATTTGGTGTTTACGCTTTGGAAATTTAATCTAAGTAGCTTTATATACATTACTCCTTTAGCGGTAGCACTATATACTGACTACAAGGATTGTAGACCTTAACCTAAGGCATTTTTTTAGCCATTCACTAACCATGAAACTTGAGGATATATATCAATTCTTTGAGAATCCTCCGCCAACTTACCTTTGTCAGGAACTAGCAGTTTGTTACATACTGGCTGTTTTGTTACAAGGTGAATCCTACGGAACCGAATTGATTGAGCAATTAGAAACTGACTATTCCACCTATAGGCTTTCGGATACCGTACTTTATAGTGCAATCAAATTTCTGGAAGACCAAAAGGCAATCACTGGATATTGGAAGAAACTCGAAGGACGGGGACGCCCCAGGCGGATGTACCAAGTTTCTCCAGAATGGCAAGTTCAAGGACAGGATTTAGCTTTTCTTTGGCAAGACTACATTAACCGGAGGAGAAAGTAACAAATAATTGATAATGAATAAGTCTCTTGGAGTCAAACACTAACAATTAGTTATGGATACTGCTATTCTGCCATCTACGTTCCTGCTAACCTTGTTGTTATCGGTTGGGCTGTTTTTCTTTATTCGTGCCTCGACTAAAGACCGCACAGAAACAGCAAAATTGGTATCTGAGCAAGAAGAAGCTGCTTTAATGTCTCAATTAAAAGAGTATTTTTGCTCGCGGTCTTACCGAGTGGCAGCGGTAGACCGAGAACAAAACCAGGTGACTTTTGAAGGTAATGTTCGCCCCAGCTGGTTCTTAGCTATATTTCTAACTTTACTAGCAGCTACTGGTATTGTTTGTCTATCACTAGTCGTGTCCCTGCTTTTTCCTAGCCTCAGCACCCTTGTTCTGGCTATGGTACTGCTGTCGCCTTTAAGTGGTCTATTTTATTGGAAAAAATCTGGAAGACTTGAGAAGGTGTCGCTCAAAGTAGAAACAACTCAGAGCGAACAAACCTCCTTAAGTAAGATCACTGTAGTCGCCCATCGAGATGAACTCAGTGAGTTACAGAGGACTCTACAGCTCAAGCCTGGTGAATAATTGTTGGTTTTTGTGACCATCTTTTAACTATGATATGCAGACTTCTCACCTGACCTACTCTTTAGGCAATGGACATTAGGAAGGAGGAAATCAAGACTTCTGCTTTGTCAGTTTTCCCCACGACACAAGTCGTGGGGAAAAAATTTAAATTTATTAACTTAAATTTGTTGACAGAGCTTGATTAACCATTTACGGCATAAGAGCACAACTTCACTAGCGCTTTTGGACGCGCTTGGCTTTATACCCACTCCCTTCTGCATCATCAAAATAGTATCAACCCATGCAATAAGAGCGTGGTTTGAGACAAGTTTATTTTCCAACTACCTGGACTAGCCTTAAAAACCAAATCAACTCCAAACTAAAAAAAAATTAAATTTTGCATAAACTTAGCAATTTTGCCAGTTAATGATAGTTAGGAGCCACATTCAATGCGTAAGATGACCATTTCTGGTTCAACGACTAGCTAAAGCAAGAGGTTCTTGACCTGGGGAAGGTTCTAACACCCTCAAGCTGGGAAATAAGAAATGGTTTTCTTCTACGTATTGAGCACCAAACAGCCCCTTTTCTGCCCAGAAATAACGGTCTGTGGTGTGTTCATTTCGCTTTACGAGTAGCAACGCCGGTGGCAAAATACCTTCAGCTTGAATGAATCTTCTCGCTGCTGTCACAGGTTTTTCTTCGCCACTTTCGATGCTATATTGAGGCACATGTTCCAGAATCCGCCGTCCTTCCTGACGACGACGACTTTTCCTTTTGCGTCTCCTTGCCAATTTATTGTCCTCCTCTTTCAAGCTATAGATTGTAGTGATAGCTACAAAATCCGTCGTCATTATATAAGTTCTAGTTCAAAATATCAATAGTTTTTTACCTTTTAATGCAAGAAAATTAATATCTTTGGAGATAAATGAAACAAAAGCAGCTAAAAATATAATCCCTTAGTACAAACCATGACTAAGAAGATTTTAGTTAAGCTTTATAAAATGAGTGAGGTAAAAACTAAGTATCCTCTCTTAATCATGCCTTAAAATCTGTAATCTTGAGCAAGAGCTAAAAAATGTTAATGTCTGCCAGTTCCGATTTTCTGGCTCTGTGTCGAGAGCAAATAGCGCTACTAACCCAAGGGCTGGGAGCAACTTTAAGTATTGTGTACCTAACACAAGAATTGGTAGAGACTCCTTCAGGTGAGGCCAAACTGATTCCTGTGGTGATTTACCCGGAAACAGCATTATTAGCGCCAGGGGAGGAGATTGCTGAAGCGACAGTACACAAGCAACTTCAAGTTGGAAATGTGTTTGTATTACCCAATCATCAGAGAAGGTTATTGACAGCAGGGGCAGAATCTTCAACCTCTTCACGGGAGTCTGAGATCCCAGATGCGTCTCAACCCCATCTAAAAGAGGAATACCTACTTAGTGGGAACCAAATTGTTTTACCTCTGATTTATGAGGGTGTGATGATGGGGTTACTGGTGACAGGCAGGGAAGACCGCGCATGGAATGAACACGAGGAAAGTCAGATTCAACGGATAGCCCAAACACTGGCGATCGCTTGTATTCTAGATCAGCGGCGAGCATGGTTTGAGCAACAGTTGCGTGAGCAACAAATTCTCCAAGAAAAACAGCGGGATTTGCTGGATAACTTGTTGCATCAGTTTCGTAACCCATTAACGGCGTTGCGGACTTTTGGCAAACTGCTATTGAAGCGATTACGACCAGCAGACCCTAACCGAGATGTGGCAAATAGTATTGTGCGGGAAAGCGATCGCCTCCAAGAATTGCTGCAACAATTTGATCAAGTAATTGATTTGACAGAGGCAGATTTAGCACCACTACATCTAGCAGAAAATGAAGTATTTGTAGAAGCAACTATCCAAAAATCTGCTAAACCACCGTTATTATTGCCGGGAACGGGAGATAAAGCAGTTGACTGCTCGCTAGCAGATATATTAGAACCATTATTAATATCAGTTAAAGCAATTGCTCAAGAGCGAAAGCTAAAATTAATAACTGAAATTCAACAGAATTCACCCTTAGTACGTGCTAACGTCAAAGCATTACGAGAGGTATTAACTAACATCCTCGATAATGCATTAAAATACACTCCTAATGGTGGCAAAATTTTGATTCAGGCTGGGCAAGAAAAAGCTAATTTTCAAGGAATTGTGATTAGTGACAATGGGCCGGGCATTCCAACCCAGGATTTAGAGCATCTTGGAGAACGGCATTATCGGGGTGTACAAGCGCAAACAGAAATCCCCGGTACAGGTTTGGGGTTAGCGATCGCTAAACAATTAATAGAGCAAATGCAGGGCGAAATCGAGGTTTTCAGTCCTGCAATCAACTCTAAGCTAACTTCACCCGATGCGCCGGGGACTACGTTTATTATTTGGTTGCCGGAAGTTTAAAACTAAAAGTTAGGAGTTGGGAGTGAGGAGTTAGGAATTAGGAGTTTTCAATTAAAAACTCGCTTCAATTCACCACTCATCGCTCATAACTTATTATTCATCACTCATAACTCCTGACTATCTAAGTGAAACCAGCAAATTCTGATTGATCGTCATTTGTAAATCGGTATTTGGATCAATGGCGATTAAGTCAACACTCTTCTTACCAAAGAACAGACCAACCAACGCACCGATACCAGCACCACCCAAGACTTCTTCTGTGGCAATGGCGCGATCGCCAGTGACAGCAGATATCGCAGTTGCTGCACCTGCGCCCAATACAGTATTCTTGATAATTGAACCAGTACTAATGCCCTTTTTGACGGTTTCAGTTTTGGTAATCACTTCAGAAGTAGCGTTAAGCTGATACTCTTGACCACTGGCCAAAACTAGTTTCTCGGCAACGAATTGAGAACCGCCTGTAGCAGGTTTGAGTTGACCAATAACCTGACTACCAGCAGGAATCACTACAGATCCGTCTTGCGTAACCACGTTTTGGGATACTGTCAATGTCAAAGGTGCTGTTTCATCCTTTGTAACCAGAATTTTTTGTGCCTTGTCATATTTCACAGCAATAGCAGTCCCTTGGGGAATTGTGACTGATCCAGGCGTTGGGGTAGTAGACCCGATAGCCGCCACGACATAGGGCGAGTTAATTGCTGAGGCTTGATTTGAACTAACCAATGCTTGGTAAATAAAAGCTGCTACCTGGGCGCGAGTGGCCGTTGTGGTTGGATTCAGGAACTTCACATTCGGATAGTTCACCACAATTTTCTTCTCAGTTGCTGCTGCGATCGGGCTACGGGCATAGCTAGCGATGCTAGAGGCATCGTTGAAGTATTGCAGAGTGCTTTCGGTATTGCCGATGGGACTATATGCCAGACCGTTAGCGAGGGAAACCAAAACCTGCTCGCGGGGAATAGCTTGGTTAGGCTCAAAGCGATTTCCAGGATAACCTGATAAGAAACCAATGGTATAAGCTTGCTCAATAGCACTAGATGCCCAATAGTTGCTGGGCACATCAGTAAAATTGATTGCCTGCCGTTGCTGTGCTTTTTGGAAAGCTTTGTTGACCATAGCCGCAAATTGAGCGCGTGTCACCGGTTCTTCAGGGCGGAAGCTACCATCAGGAAATCCGGCAATTACACCTCGCTGTGACAATTGCTGAATAAATTGTGCTGCCCAATAGTTAGATGAAACATCAGAAAAAGTAGTTTGAGCTAAAGATGGTGAAGCTGTAATCAAAGGCGCTACAGTACCGACTGTGATGCTCAAAGCCATGAGTGCAGCTGTTCGAGATTGCCAACGATTTAAAGTAAGCATTATTTTTACTCCAGTATAATTAGTGTTTTTACTGTTAACTAATTAGACATTTGGTGAAGTTTTAGGTTCCCAATTATTTCTGTTCTTTGTAAAAACAATTACCTTTGATATATAGTGAGCAGCAAAAAATATCTGTCAAAAGAAGTAGGTAAGTAGGTGAGAATAAAACAAAGTAGGTTAAGTAATGTAAAAAATATTAAGATTGTTTTGTAGTAGGGGCTTCAGCCCTCAAATCAGGACTTTAGTATTTTCTACAAGACGCTGTTTGCATAGCTTGTTTCCCCAAAGGGGTACACTACAAACCTTTAATTATTTACGCCGATCTACTTAGGTAGTAGAATTGATCTAATCACCGTATTATCTTTTAGTACAATTAAAGAAATAAGTAAGTCGGCAAGAAAATTTCAATGTATTAAACATGGATACTGAGTCAGACGATACAGAGATAGAATAGTTGCTGTTAAATAGATTTTTTAGGGTTAAAAATGAAGGCGATCGCCCACTAGAGTTAAAGTGGCGATCGCCGATCAGGGGTGATTAAAGTCACAACTTGAATTGAGTTACGACATAGGGCGAGTTAATTGCTGGGGCTTGAGACTACATAGGGCGAGTTAATTGCTGAGGCTTGATTAGAGCTAACCAATGCTTGGTAGATAAAAGCTGCTACCTGGGCGCGAGTAGCAGTTGCGGTTGGATTCAGGGACTTCACATTTGGATAGTTCACCACAATTTGCTTTTTAGTTGCTGCTGCGATCGGGCTACGGGCATAGCTAGCGATGTTAGAGGCATCATTGAAGTATTGCAGAGTGCTTTCGGTATTGCCGCCAGGACTATATTCCAGACCGTTAGCGAGGGAAACCAAAACCTGCTGGCGGGGAATAGCTTGGTTAGGCTCAAAGTGATTTCCAGGATAACCTGATAAGAAACCAATGGTATAAGCTTGCTGAATGGCACTGGATGCCCAATAGTTGCTGGGCACATCAGTAAAATTGATTGCCCGCCGTTGCTGTGCTTTTTGGAAAGCTTTATCGACCATAGCCGCAAATTGAGCACGTGTCACAGGTTCTTCAGGGCGGAAGCTACCATCAGGAAATCCAGCAATTACACCTAGTTGAGATAATTGTTGAATAAATTGTGCCGCCCAATAGTTAGATGAAACATCAGAAAAAGTAGCTTGAGCCAAAGATAGCGGAGAGCATCCCACTTGGATGAGTTTGCTTTGCAAACGATAAGTCACTTGCCCACAAACAAAACCTGCGGACTTAGACTCTACATAAGTCCGTGTGGGCGGATTTTGTTTATCTAACCGCGATTTCCAATCACCGGATACTTTTTTTAGAGTGGGATGCTTACTTAAAAACTCTGAGTTTGCAATAATATCGTCAGTACCCTTAACACTTATCTTAGAACTATTGATGTAGATATTATGATCATAAATAACATTTTTATTTCTATTGTTACTGTTAATATCTTTGTCAGGAAAAGCATAGAGAATGTTTTTAGAAATTCTGACATCAGATGACAGGTTAGCAAATATTTGTCCGTCGTTAATTTCTGGACTCTGATTATTTAAAACAGCTGTGTTATTTACAATATCAACATGGTCACTTGCAAATGTATGAATGCCTGATCCACCATTATTAAATGTCAGATTATTTTTAACTAAAGTACGTCCTGTATATGCACTCAATTTTGAGTTACTCTGATCATTTCTTGAACTATCGATAATAATGCCATTACCGTCTGTAATCTTTCCGACTGCAATCCAGGGAATGTACATGCGATTGTTGTAGGTCTTGTTGTTGGTCACAAACATTTTGTATCCCCGGTTAGTGTCTGAATTCCAATTATTCAACATTGAAATACCACTAGCACCATAAACGCTGTACCAGGCATTATTAAACACCACGTTATTATCTACTGTCACATAGTCAGATTGCAGCACTGAAATACCTGCTCCTCCACAGTCATGCACTTTGTTGTTCAGAATACGGATATGATGAACATGACCATTGGTTCGTCCATCAACGTTGATACAGTTTCCACTCGTCAGGGGGTTTTGTTTGTTAGTCTTCTCACTCATTGCATAATCAAGGGTTATATTGGCATTGTTTCCTATAACCTCCAGCCCGTTGATCTCGATATATGAAGCTCCACTTGAAATCAGGATACCGTTCCATGTATTATGCTGAATTTTTGGGAAATGCCCAGGATATGCTTTATACCTAATCGATGCATTTGCAGTTCCAGAACGTTTAATGCTTACTACACTCACATCTTTGGGCGAATTTGTATATACTCCGTTCATAATCAATACTGTATCGCCAGGGTTGGTAAGGTCTGCTGCCTTTTGAATTGTCCTAAAGGCGGATGAAGTAGAGATTCCGCTATTTTTGTCGTTTCCAGTACCACTAACATAGTATATTTTCGGTTTTGAATTCGCGCTGATTAGCTTGCGGCTGGATAGACTCATTTCCTTGTTAGTGGATACCTGATGAACGTTTTCAGCTAAAGATACTTTTATCCTTTCTCCCTGAGCCAAAAGACTTAATATTACAGGAATTGCAAGATATGTGCTTAAACCGAAACCTTTAATTACCACAAGAAAATGCTCCTTTATCGCCACTACTTAATAAAAATATCAGGATATTCCGTAATTTGGAATACTCTTTTGAATAGAGAATACAGTGGAGCCGATTTTCTTAGCTCTTCCCATAGCGCAATTAAATAAGTATTCCAATAAATATCGATACTGATTAAGACGATATAGAGGTAGAAGAGTTGCTGTTAAATATAATTTTCTCCTGTTAAAAATGAAGGCGATCGCCCACTATAGTTAAAGTGGCGATCACCTATCAGGGGTGATTAAAGTCACGACTTGAATTGAGTTAAATTTAGTAGCGGGATTGTGGTACTAAATTCAAGTTAGAATTCAGTGTGAGTCTTAAATCTTGTGCAGGTCTGAGGACAAAAGCATTTCCTTGTTTTTTCCGCAACAGTACACTCGCACCCGCACCCGCAGCCGCACCGAGAACAGGTTTTAAATCGTCAATTCTGCGGTTCCCAGTAACTAGTGAACCTAAAACACCAGCACCCCCACCAATAGCTGCGTCAGTTAAAACCTGATTCGTGCTGGGTCCCCGTGAAACTCTTTCAGTTGTAGTATATGTTCGAGAACTTGCATTAATCGACTGACGCTGACCATTGGAAAATTCTAATTCTTGAGCTATAAACTGCACGCCTTTTCCTTGGTTATCATTTGTATCTCTTGTATCTCTTGAATAATTATCTAAGTCAACAGGTTCTAGCCGTCCATGTACTTTGGTACCAGCCGGAATTAAGACATTTCTATTTCTGTCGAGAATATTATTAGCTATTCTCAAAGTTAGAGATTTACTTTCCCCAGGAGCAATAGTAATTGTCTCTTTTTCGTAGGTAACAGGAAAAGTAGCTCCAGAAGCAATGGTAACGTTTCCATATTGCCCAGTTCTATATTGTGCATTAGCAGGAGCAAAGCCCAATAGGGGGCTAATGACGCTTGTTGTAACTGCTATTGCCATAAGTGCAGCAGTTCCAGATTTCCATTGATGTAGGCGAGTCATAAGAGGGTTGTCCTTTGTGTATGTGATGTATGTAATGACGGTGATTCACTGAGTTTGTTTCTGACTGTTTTTAAACCTGTCTATAGGCGTATTCCGAAGATAAAAGTACTTATTATGATCAGGAGTCTGTGCGATCGCGACGTCGAATAGCCCATCGTAGACATCGCTCCTCAGAATTTGTATCCTGCTAATGTGCGTCACTAAAATCACAGGCTAGACATTCATAGGACGCAAAATGAGTATCATTTTGTTCCCAAATGCTGCTTTATTCCTTATGTCCACATATCTAAGCCATTGAATAGAGGCGAATGTGGCTAACTGCGAACTCTTACTTTTATTCTAGATTGATTTGCTAGGACTTGGAAAATATTTTCGTTTTCTTAACGAATGATTTACCTGTGGGACTGAGAGATCAACTATCTGCTATATGTGTATTTAAGATTGCTGCTAACGCTGTTTAATCTCTGCGATCGGTAATAGTAATGTATCTTCTATTTGCTGTCGAACTTCACGGCTAACATAACAATCACTATTTAGGCAATCTACCAATAATTTATTGGCATCATAATACTGCTGAAGCAATTCCTTTTGCTCGTTACTGAACTGCCAATCATGACCAATATTACGATATTTAATCATTACTTCTCTTAATTCTTTACACCAAGCCTTTCCATTAGCTAACCACCATTTCTGAGATTCTTCCGAGTCTTGTCTGCTTGGTAGTTGATCTCGAAGTTTTTGCAGCAAATTCTTGAGTTCTGGGTCGAGGGATCGGGATCGGGAGAGGTCAAGGGATCGGGGGAGGTCGAGAGATTGGGAGAGGTCGAGGGATTGGGAGAGGTAAAGGTCGAGGGAGAGGTCGAGGGATTGGGAGAGGTAAAGGTCGAGGGAGCGGTCGAGCGAGAGGGAGAGGTCGAGGGATTGGAAGAGGGAGCGGGAGAGGGAGCGGTCGAGCGAGAGGGAGCGGGAGAGGGAGCGGGAGAGGGAGAGGTAATAGGCTCTAAGTGCAGCTGGTTTGTAAGAAACCTTAACAGAAAGAGATTTTTCTTTTACCCACAGAAGAAACTTTTGCAACCTATGATCATCAGCCACTATAAAATCAATTTTTTCTTTGATCAACAGCAATAACCGATCTGCATTTGGCGACATTACAACCGCAAGTAAAAAGACTTCCCGCCAGCGTTTCTCAATGATGTGGCTAACAATATTTTGCAACGCTTCCTCTGATGATTGTCTCACAACCACAAATTCTCTAGCTGTGAAATACTCATGAAATGTGAGGTGAGAAAATGAGTAAATACCTTTTGCCCTTGCTACAACTAGTCCATGATGATGCTCAATTGAACGCAAAACTTGCTCACTGTCAAGTTGCAATGCTTCTTCGTCAGTATTAGCATCGGTTAAATTGCGGATGTATTCTGTAATGTATTGTTCTGCTACTTTCTGTTTGAAGAAATATTCACTTCCCTCAAAGGTAGTCAAGGCTATTTTGCTGAGTAAATCTTCTTTGCGTTGGACTGATAGCTTTTTGTAAATCTGATCGCGTTGAATTCCCCGCTTGGCATCCCATTTTTTCAATAACGCATCTAGTCCTTCTTTATATAACTCAGAACGATTTGCAGGAAAATCCCCTGACTCTTCAAATGCTAAACAAAGCAACGTCAGCAGTAGTGGACTAGCGGCAAGTTCTTTGATGCGTTTATTTTCTTTGAGACGTTTGATAAAAGTTTCTAATTTTACTGCTTTATCCTTAAACCATTTATTGGTAAACTTTAAAATCTGTTCATCGTCAAAATCAGCAACTTCCACCTCTGTAAACTTCTCAAAGGTATACTCCTTTGCTGCAATCCGGCAAGTCATGACAAACTTATTTTTTAATAAACGATCAGAAAACTCACGAATTTCCTTTAATACACGGTTAGTATCCTCTTCTTTAACTTCATCCAACCCATCGAGTAAAACTAATGCCTTGCCATAGATTAGTACATCTCGAATAGAAGAAATAGGATTTATCGCCTCTTCAGTGATGTGTTGCAATAATCCAGGTTTGTTTGCAGCTTCGGCAAAGTTTTTGAGGGTGACAAAAATAGGTACATGTTCAGCCTGAAACTCACCTGCAATACACTGAATCGCTAAATACTTTAGAAACGTCGTTTTACCTGCACCTGGCTTACCCAATATCATCAACTTGGGATATTCTTCTACAGCCTTTAGTCCTGGTAATCGTTTTTCAGTAATTCTGTTAAGTCCAAAGAGGTCAAAATCCTGACTGCTACAGTGTTGTAATAATTCATCAATTCCTAACCGCCGCTGTCCAGTGATTTTCTCCAATATATTGACGCTGGTGTAAATGTCATTCAACCCAACGGGCTGAGTCATATCTAGCACTCGCATTGTGCCGCAGCGTTCTTGAATGAGGGGTTTTATCTTTTCGCGCACTTTTTGGACGATCGCATCAATATCAATGCTGTTATCTTGATTTATCTCTGGTTCACTAGCTGGTTCAGCAATTATTTCTTCCCACTCTAGATCTAGTCTGTCGCAAATCTGGACAAAAAGATTGCGATCAACAGGTTTACCTGTAAAGAATTTTCCGATTGGCTGGCGAGTTACTTCTAACTCTTCAGCTAATGCCTTTTGAGTTAAAGAACAGCGGATCAAAGCTCTTTTTGCTTTTTGGATATCTTCTGGAGAACAGGAAAGCGATCGCCCGGACATAAGCTAGCCACTACACTTTTGCTGATTCTAACTGCCAATTTGGCAATTCATCCTCATCGCATACACAAGTTATTCATATCTCAAGCCTGTATTTAAGCCTACAACAACCACCCGCCTGTAAAGCTAGGGATGTAGTGATTCAAAGGATTTGGGAGTAGATCAATGTTATCCAAGAAATTTCCTCTCAGGGATGAAGTATTAGCTACTGTAATGCTGATTACGGTGATTGGTTCTCTAACTCTTGCAGTTATCGACGAGAAGAGTCGCCCTCAATTTCTAGATTTAACAAAATTCGCTATCTATAGATACATATATTGAACTGTTGATACCTCGGTCAAGGTCAAATGATGTCTAGGACGGGCTACGCCTACGCAACTAGCCAAACTCGAATTATATCTTGGCGATTAGAAGTCGCACAACCATAAAAACGAAACCCGCCAGTGCGGGTTTTAATTTTCAAGGGATTTTACGAGTCACCTTGAAAGGGTTAGTCCGATAAATTTTTGATGCGATCGCAGCAATTCTTATGCTGAGTTAAAATTTATTCAATTGCCATCAACAAGTATGAAATATGGAGGTATGTAGCGGTTCTCAATTGCGTGGGATACTGGAGCCAGTTGTGTAGACGGGTTAACAGACTTGAGTGAACTGGCGTACTGTTCGTAAGACTTCCTGCAGGGTACAAAAACCGCTATAAACCTCATATTGGAGTTGGAAAATTCTCTAGTGTAATTACATCCTTAAGGGCGAACAGCAACAGCTATTTTAACCGCCAAAGCTTTTAGTATTTCTTCTCCAAGAATTTTTTCCGAGACATCAGGTATATCCCTATTAAGGATACACCTGCGACTGTTGCAGGTTCGGGTATGGTTTTGATTTTGCCATAAATAGCTGTTCTAATTGTAGCTCCTTCAAGGCCCTTAATACTTAGCTGGCGAACATCTGGATTAAAGCCAGTTAGCTCAAGCGTGTATTTATTTCCTTCAAAAGTGAAACTACGATTACTCAAATTTCTGTCTATAAATACAAGGTCTGCATTCTTTTCAGCATCTGTTCCTTCGTTAGGTGTATTTACTAGACGCAAGTTGAAGTCAAAAACTTGGTTGATTCCAACGGCCGGGCTGAAGGATACATTCAGATTGAAAGGTATAAATTCAACGCTTGTACCTTCAACTACCGTTCCATTAAAATAAGTTAAATCACCTATTTTAAATGCAGAATTAATGTCAGTTGAAAAGGAATTCCCATTAAAGGTAAGTTTATTTGAGCCTGTTATTGTACACCCACTAGGAGTATTTGGAATTGGACATACATTAGGATCACCCCAAGTAAATGTGTTGCTTCCCACACCCGTATATAGGGGATTGGTATCTATACTTCCTGGAGTAGGTTCTCCCCATGTAGCATTAGAGTCACCAGAAAAAGTTAGAGCATCTGCTTGACTAGAGAAACCAAATACTGTGGTCGCACTCACAAAAAAACTAGAGATCGCAGTAACGAAAACAAAACTTAATTTCATAAACTTAGGTTTTAACTATCATTTGGGAACTTTATCAAGTAGGTTTACAGTCTACCGTAGTAAGTTTCCAGTCTACCGTAGTAAATTTACGGAAAATATGCAAATATCAAGTTGCGATTTTTATGAAGTATTTATTTACTTAGCGATATTTTATTGAAAAATTTATATTTATTAAGCTTACTTTATGGATTGTTAAAATGTTTTACTATTTTGTAATTAGTAAAACTGTTTGCGACGCCGATAGCGAGTCTTCAAGCGTCATAGCCCATTATAAACATCGCTATCTTACTTACTTCCCTCATGATTGTCAAGTTGATATCAAGCTACTTTTTTTGACACTCTCCACCCGATTAGGACGAATGTTAATACTGCATAGGTTTTGAATATTCGTAGGTTGAGTTAAGTCTTTACGAAACCCAACAAATCTAGCAAGATGTTGGGGTTCGTGACTCAACCTAACCTACATATTTTTATTTTTTGGGCAAAACCTACGCACTATTAGAATGAATGTGATTCGTTGGTTGAATTCAAAGATAATCACAAGGGATTAAAAAAGGGTGGAATCCCAACTGAACCTTGACAACCATGAGGGTGATTCAATTTATTTGAGAAGTCCCTAATCAGGTTCATCTTCAAAAGCTTTTGGCTTATGCTTTATAACTTTGACAAAATCTCTGGCAACAACTGACTAGGAACTTTAGATAAAGCCAGATTTTGTCCTTGTATCCCTAATTCGTTATGAAAAGCACGAATAGTTTTCACTACATAAGTGAAGGTTGTTTGATAAGCCTCTGGTTGTTTACTTAATCCGTTTAAGGCTTGCAAATGGTTGTTTAATGCTACTTCTAAGTGTTGAGAACGTGTTACTTTGTCGTCATTAAAAGACTTATCTATTACTAGCTGATAATGGGCCAGTCCCAGGTTATTGTGAGAGGCAAGCAAATCAAAACTTAAAGAAGTACCGCTAAGTGAGTAAGCCAAGGCTATGGCCTCTTCATAAGCGCTGATGCATAGTTGCAAATACTTTTGTCGTGCCTCTTTAGTTGTCTGAGATAGGTTTGCTAGATGCCAATAGGCACTACCCAGATTATTTTGTGTAGCGGCGCAGGCGCTGGGAACATTAGCTGGAGTGCGATACTTGAGAGCTTCGCTGTAGACATCTATTGCTAGCTGGAGATTTTGGGTAGGTTGTTCGTATTGTGCCAGATTCCAACAGGCAGTACCGATGTTGTTTTGAATCATGCCATACTTGAGCGGTTCCTCTTCGGGGTTGTAGTGTACAAGTGCTTCGTTGTAAGCTGCGATCGCTTTCTTTAAATGCACAATCGGTTGATTGTATTGCCCTAGATGCCAGTAAGCAGTACCCAAATTGTTCTGGCAAGCCGCATACTTTAATGAGTCCATGTCGGCTGTACGGTAGCTGAGTGCTTCACTGTAAGCTAATATTGCTTGCTGCCAATTTTCAGATGGGTGAGCAAAACGAGCTAAATCACCATAAGCTGTCCCCAAATTATTTTGCACACGAGCGTAAGTTTCCGGATGTGTCTGGGGTGAGATCATCTTTAACGCCAACTGATAAAATTCTATTGCCTGCTCTATATAAGTTTGTCCCTCCTCAGAATTGGGTGGTGTGCGGTATAGCATCCAATAGAGTGTACCCAAATCATTCAACATATCTGGGAGTTGCGGTGAGGCTTCGTCATAGCTAATTGCCTCTTGATAGGCAATAATCCCCACCATCAGATTTTCTAGGGTTGACTCTCCTTGCTCAATGCGAAGGCGGTATAAGATGCCCAAGCGATGATAAGCTTCTGCCAGTACCTCCCCTGGAACTTGCTTTTCGTGTAATTTTTCAATCTCCAACAAAATCTGCTGCGGTTGTAAGTAATCCTCTGTATCTTGAGTAATATTTGTGTTGATTGTTGCTATTACTAGCTCCGTTAACTCGCTGCTAATATAAGATAAAGACGACAGCGATTGATTATTATTCCCACTACCACACCTATTAGTAGATTCCTGCTGTTGTGGCACAGTCTTCAATAAATTCGCTGTTGACGGCGAAACTTCCTGGGTTTTGTGTACGCCATTCTCTTGTGTTTCTGCCGGAAAATCGGAATTATTCTGAAAGTTTAACTCGGTGGCTGCGGTTGGGAGTTCTGCTTGGGTAACTGATTCATTTAGAATCGACTGCTCAATATTCCCTAAATCCCAACTTCTAGAACGTGAAAAACGTTTTGGATAGCCCGAATTCTGAGTTGCTGGTGTGGGTTCTCCGGCAAACACAAATACGCCAGTCCGGCAACGCCAAAATTGTGGTGCTGATTGCTTGATAGAAGATAACCAAGGACGCGGTATCCACAGCAGCAAGTTAGATTCTGGAAATCGGCTGGATTCTTGTGTAGAGAAATATTGTTCGCTTAAGCGGAGATAGTGCAAAAATAGCCGTTGTGTTGCTACTGCTTGCTTGGTTAGCTGCTCCACGCCTACAATCTGAAATGCTGGTATTGGAAAAGGTCTTCCTGGGGTATCTTTTGATGCCCCAATGATTGGCGGTGGATAATTTGCCAACCATTGATTGATTTGAACTATGGGATTGGGATCGTTTAAATTCAAACGTAACGTAACTAATCGCGGATAAGCTGGAGTACTATTTTGCTGGGCATTTGATGGCTGATATAGCACTTGTCCAACAGGATAAGCCAATGTAGAATGCAGACGGGCCGCTACTTGATTTCTTAAGTGTAAATCATCACATACTGCTAAAAAAAGTTGTCGTCGTAAGCCAAGACTGAGGGCAAGTTTCAGGCGGTGGTATACTTGCCGATTCCAAGCAAAATTATCGTTGTGTGCAGTATCATTCACGCTCATGGCGGCTAAATAGCCAGAACACAGTATATATCACCGAATTTACGATGTTCAAATTTTGGAAAATGGAATTGAAGATTTAAAATCCAAAAATTAATGTATGTTTGAGACTTGCGAATTTAAACGCGAGAATAATTCTTTTTTCCATTATCCTTGCATTAATTGACTTTTCAAGTGACTTGATTGCTATGCTTCAATTCTTTAATCTCAAATCGTTCGACTGAGCGTAGCCGTACTCCTTCTCTACGTTCGCGCAGCGTGTCGCAGACAGACGCTCCGCGAACGGAGAAGCAAGCTACACCTAGCGTTCCGCAGGAAAGTCCAAAATCCAAAATTGCTTGATCTTTATAGGCGCATCCAAGTGGGTTAAACTCATAATGAAAATGATTTTTAAGTGGGTTGTTATCCGACTGAAGATAAACTGAGTCTTCAGGTCTAGAAGAAAACAGTATATAATTATACTTTAATTGCTAACTCAATTTTAACAAAAAAGAAAAAAGCAGGCCCCTCTTCAAATCGGAACCTGAAAAACTATAAAGATGAAATTTTGGTAAAATGTTTTATGCTTAACTGATCTGGGAAACAAAGAAGGCGACTGTAATCAAACCGCCAACCAAAGTTGTAGCGGCAATTCCTAATAAGATATAAGTTCGCTTTTGCCCTTCTGTGGCAGGTTCTGCTTGATAAATCTTTGGTTCCCGGGCAAAATTATTCAGAAGGCCGCCTTCTTCATTTGTATAGGGCATGAATTAATTCCTTTATCTTTATTGTTCATTTAATGTTACATAAATGCTATATCTGCTCTCAAACTGCTAGACAAATCGTTACATTGCGTATTGGGGACCAGGTATAAAATATTTAAAATTCCCCTAGTCCCCAATTCCTAGCTAGTAATCGTCCCAGTCAGAGGAGAACTAGGACTGGCGTAATCTTTGATGGGCATCCTGCCAGCAAGGTATGCTAGACGGCCGGCGACTGTTGCTAAATTCATGGCACGAGCCATTGCTGCTGGGTTTGGAGAAAGAGCGATCGCACTATTAATCAATAAGGCATCTGCTCCCAATTCCATTGCCTGGGCAGCTTCTGAGGGTGAACCAATACCAGCATCTACGACCACTGGCACACCTGCATTCTCGATAATGATTTGGATATTGGCAGTTGTTTTCAGCCCTTGTCCAGATCCAATTGGTGATGCCAAAGGCATTACTGTAGCACAGCCTACATCTTCTAAGCGCTTGGCTAACATTGGGTCAGCGTTGATATAAGGCAATACTGCAAAGCCTTCTTTAACTAATTGTTCTGCTGCTTGCAGCGTCCCAATTGGGTCTGGGAGTAAATACTTAAGGTCAGGTATTACTTCTAACTTGACAAAGTTGTTATCTTCCTGTCCTAACAATTTCGCCATTTCTCGCCCCAAACGCGCCACCCGAATCGCCTCTTCAGCAGTTTGACAACCTGCGGTATTGGGCAACATCCAAATTTTCGTCCAATCTAAGGCTTCAGCTAAACCTTCGTGTCCGGGAGCTTTGGTTTGTACCCGTCGGACTGCCACGGTGACAATATGGCAATCGCTAGCGACAACACTTTGCTGCATTTCCTCAATGCTGCGATACTTACCAGTTCCCGTCATCAAGCGGGATTGGAAGGTTTTGCCAGCAATAATTAGTGGGGAGTCTTGAGTCGGGAGTGGTGCGTGCTGTGGAGATATGGCAGGGTGATGCCCGTTGGAGAAATTCGCAGAGTGAGTCAACATTGGGGTAGAGGTAGATGGCTTGGATTGGAAGCGTGAATAGTGAAAATCAGCAAGTAGGGGGTCAGACTTTTGTTCCAAGATTAAATCGGCAATCAATGCGGCTGTTACAGGCGCAAGTAGAATCCCGTTGCGGTAATGACCAGTAGCAAGGGTTAAATTTTGACAGTGGCTGGTACCAAGGATAGGCAACTCATCAGGGGTGGCTGGGCGAAATCCCCACCAGAATTCTTGGATGGGATAATGCTTTAATTGGGGATACAGCCGGATGGCAGCTTGTAATAATTTTTGAATACCGTCTGGGGTGTTATCAGGGATAAAGCCAACGTCTTCGCTTGTTGCCCCAATAATCAGCCGATCGCGCCTCGGTACGATGTAAATATCCTGCCCAAATAAAACTCGCTTTAAAGGTAATTCTGGCACAAATTCCGGTATCCGCACACTCAGCATTTGTCCTTTTCTGGGTAGCACAGGTAGTGGTAACAATTCATTTGACCAAGCACCTGAAGCTAAAACATAGTGCGCGGCGCGAATTACTCCAGCATTGGTTTGCACGCCAACCACTTGTCCCTGCTGCTGTAAAAATGCTTCTACTGTAATGCCGTCTTTGAGCTCAACACCAACAGACTCAGCCGCCGTCCACAATACGTGAGCTAGAGCCTTATTATCAACTTGTGCGTCTTCAGGATACCACCAGCCACCAACTACCTCTGCTCCCAATCCTGACTGATATTGATGAATTACCTGTTTGTCTAACCAGTAAGCGGGGGATGAGGGGGATGGGAGAGAATTTTCTTCTCTTACTCTGGGATCTTTCCCTACTCCCTGCCCCCCTGCCTCCTCAAAGACGGGTGCGAGGATACCGCAGGGCCAGTAGCTGGTATTTAAGCCAGTCAGTTCTTCTAGTTTGCGTGTCCAGTCGGGATATAAAGCACGCGATCGCCAACATAAGGAATGCATTGCCCCATTTGGGATGTTTTCCGCGTCTGGTGCCAACATTCCAGCGGCAGCGTGGGTAGCGGCAGCCTGGAAGTCACGACAAAGCACGGTGACACTTGCCCCGCGCAGTTTTAGTTCAATGGCGATCGCTAAACCAATAACGCCGCCACCAATAATTACAGTCTCACTAGTCATTGGTCATTAGTCATTAGTCATTTATCATTAGCCATTTATCATTAGTACATAACTAATAACTCATAACTAATAACTCATAACTTATAACTTATAACTCGTAACTAAAGACGGATCTATCGTTACCACAAGGCGCGAATTGGTTCGTTGCCTTGATTTGTATTGCTGGATGGCGTGTCTGTTCCGGAATTATCTGTATTGCTGTCTGTTGTATTGTCAGCAGGTGATGTTGAATTATCACCAGGATTCTGGGCAACGTTACTCCTGTTGTCAGGTCTTGGGGCTACAACACCGCGCCTGGTTTGGTTTGTTTGAGTTGTTTCATTTCCTTCAGTTGCAGTTTCATCATTCTTGCTGCCAGCACTGCTATTAACATTGATATTAGCTGGCAGGACTTTTGCTGCTTTGCCACCAGGATTGTTAGCGCTTTGTACGCCCATCGGAAAGTTGATGCCTAGTAATGTACCAAGCAGAATGGCCAAACCTCCAGCCATTAAAATTAAGGGTGTCCATCTACCCATCTTGTCTTAACTCCTTTTTAACCTTTTGGTGTTCACACTATTCGAGAACCTTGTCCCCAAAATCCATCAAACTTTGTCACTTTCACATCGCCTAAAACCTGAGTTTGACTGTTTCTTACGCAAGTCTGTTGTAGGAGAATGGGGAGGAAGCGAACGCCGTGCTCGATCACGCCAATTCGCTGCTGAGACTTCGCCCTCTACCTTAACCGCGCAGGTTCCACAACTGCCAATGCCCCGACAGTTTATTACCTTAGCACCGTCATTGTAGAGGTGAATACTATTTTGCCGCAAAATTTTTCGGAGATTGCTTCCCTGCTCACACTCAATTGTTTTACCTTCAGCTAGTACCTTAGGCATTTTTAAATTGCCAAACTGGCTTTTTGTTGTATATTGACACATTGCCTCGAAAGTTGTCTCGTCAGTCCCAGTTTTATGACCACAAATTCCTCACCTCAACTTTGGCTCTATGACACTACATTACGGGATGGCACTCAGCGCGAGGGGCTATCAGTATCGATAGAAGATAAGTTACGCATTGCCAAGAGACTCGATCAACTGGGAATTCCCTTCATTGAAGGTGGTTGGCCTGGTGCTAATCCCAAAGATGTACAATTTTTTTGGCAACTCCAAGAAGATCCGCTAAAACAAGCTGAAATTGTAGCTTTTTGTTCGACTCGACGCCCTAACTCCACTGCCGCAACCGAACCGATGCTACAGGATATTTTGGCTGCGGGAACTCGCTGGGTAACGATTTTTGGCAAGTCTTGGGATTTACATGTCACAACCAGCCTGAAGACGACATTAGAAGAAAATTTGGCGATGATTCGGGACACAATTGAGTACCTCCGTTCTCAAGGGCGTCGCATTATCTACGATGCTGAACATTGGTTTGATGGTTACAAGCACAATCCAGATTATGCTTTACAGACATTAAAGGCTGCGATCGCATCTGGTGCTGAATGGCTAGTCCTCTGTGATACCAATGGCGGTACTTTACCCCACGAAATTAGCCAAATTGTTCAAGATGTGGTCAGGGTGACTGGGGACTGGGGACTGGGAACTAGGAAAGAATCTTCCCAATCCCCAATTCCTCAAATTGGAATTCACACTCATAATGATTCAGAAATGGCGGTTGCTAACGCAATAGCTGCCGTGATGGCAGGGGCAAAAATGGTACAGGGGACAATTAACGGTTACGGTGAACGTTGCGGCAATGCTAACCTCTGTTCGTTAATTCCCAATTTACAACTGAAGGCGGGTTACAGTTGTATCACAGAAGACCAGCTCACACAACTTACAGAAGCTAGTCGTTTTGTGAGTGAGGTGGTGAACCTCGCGCCAGACGAACACGCTCCCTTTGTGGGACGTTCGGCTTTTGCCCACAAGGGGGGTATTCATGTATCAGCGGTGGAACGTAATCCCCTGACTTACGAACACATTCAACCGGAACAAGTCGGAAATCGTCGTCGCATTGTGATTTCCGAACAGTCAGGACTGAGCAATGTTTTAGCCAAAGCCCGCAGTTTTGGGATTGAACTCGATCAGCAAAAGGCAGAGGCCAGGGAAATTCTCCAGCGCCTCAAAGATTTGGAGAGTGAAGGATTTCAATTTGAAGCAGCAGAGGCAAGTTTTGTACTGTTGATGCACGAAGCTTTGGGAGGTCGCCAGAAGTTTTTTGAAGTCAAAGGTTTTCAAGTCCACTGTGACTTGATTGAGGGGAAAGAAACTAGCAATGCCCTAGCTACAGTCAAAATCGCTGTTGACGGGAAAAATATTTTGGAGGCAGCCGAAGGTAACGGGCCCGTGGCAGCTTTGGATGCAGCTTTACGTAAAGCTTTGATGAACTTTTATCCCCAAATAGCAACCTTTGATTTGACAGATTACAAAGTGCGGATTCTCAACGGACATGCAGGCACTGCGGCGAAAACCCGTGTGTTGGTAGAATCAGGCAATGGTCGTCAACGCTGGACGACGGTGGGGGTTTCCACCAACATTTTGGAGGCTTCCTATCAAGCGGTAGTGGAGGGATTGGAATACGGTTTGTTGCTGCACTCCCAAGCAGAAGCGACGTTGAAAGCCCCTAGTTGACAAAAACCGCATGTAGTGTATTAGGATTTTACGCTTTTTGCTCAGAAGGAGAGGCGATCGCACTTCAGAACGATTCTATTACTGGTATCGGCAAGGGTAGTAATGCAAATATAGAACCATCAAAGCGGCTATCAAGGGTTGGTTGCAGCCAGGTAGTCAAGTGCGATCGCATAATCCCTGAACTGTCTTTTCGGCATCTCTCCTTCTCCCAAAGAAAGAGGCTAGTCCTAAGGGAAAAGTCATAGTTCCTCTTCAAGCTCCCGCCAAATTTCTTGTAAAATTCATTAGCAAGGTAAAACGCTGATATGGTTAATTTAGTGGCTTCTGTGCCATGAATGCCAAAATAGCAACCCAATTGCCAATCCCATACTGACAATAATTGTTACTCATATACCTAAAATGCGTAGGCGTAGCCCGCCGTAGGCATTGCCAATATTTAGGTACAAACCTAGAAATCTAATGCTGTGACAAAAACTTCATCCTATGCAAGGTTTTAGGAGAACTTTTCCCAGGATTGGGCAACTAATTGGCTCAACCAGCGACGTTGTTGCTGATCCAGCAGTGGATCGTCTGCTAGCAACTGAGCGGTTAATTCTTCCAAAGATTGACCTTGAGCGCGGACAATTTTAATTACTCCAGCGATCGCACTAGCAACTAGTTCTTCATCAATCGGTTTTTGTCGCAGGGCAACAATTTCCTGGGGACTGTCTGGAATGGGATAATTCATGGCGTGGGTTTACAGAAATACAAAATGAACAATAACTTTGACAAACTCTTAAAATTTCTTCACTGAATCTTTACGAAACTAATAGGGCGGAGTTTATCTTACTTTGTGCCTTCATAAAATCTGTCTTAGTGAGTAGATTGCTCGGAGATGTCAGCAAAAGATGAGAGAAATCCTTTATTTAGAAGTTCCAACTCCAGATATAGCAACTGTGCGTAGCTGGTTACAAACAGATTTTGAACCCGGAAATGGAGAAAAAGTGCTTACCTCGGAAGGCTTTCGCCTCAAAATCCCCATCGCAACTACAACTGCTACCGGGGCTATTTCCGAAAACTTGCCTGCGGAACTTTCGGTATTTGTCTGGCCGGTGCAACGAACTACCTATCTAAAAGTGTTTCGTTGGGCAGAACAGCCTTTTCCCAAAGAGGGGCAAATTCTGCAACGCCTAACCAAAGAAATCAGAAGCCGTTTTGGGCATCATTACCCAGAACCGCCAGCGATTGATTTATCACAGCAATCGATTTTTGCAGCGCTAGCCTCTGTTTACCCCCTCACCGTCAAGTATTTTCAGAAAATGCCTAACGGTGAATATGACCTAACGCGTGCCTATTGGTGGGAACAACGATGGCGCGAAGGGGTACGTAATCCGCAGCAGCCCCGGCAGGTCGTGTTTTCCCACTTAGGAACAAGAGTAGAAAGAGGTGAGGGAGTAGGGGGAGATCAGGGAGATAGAAAAATAATATCTGCCTTATCCCCCTCATCCTCCTCATCCCCTACTTACGACCTGATTTATATCGGTGGCGCACTAGGCGCGATTCATGCAGCACTGATGGCAAAACTCGGATATAAAGTCTTGCTGGTGGAACGAATGCCCTTTGGGCGGATGAACCGAGAATGGAATATTTCCCGCGATGAGATTCAAAGCTTAGTTAACCTGGGTTTAGTCACCCCCGCTGAGTTAGAAACGATCATTGCCAGGGAATACAAAGACGGATTCAATAAGTTTTTTGATGCCAATAATCCATCCAAGCTACAATCGCCCGTCCTCCACACACCCACAGTCCTAAATTTAGGCTTAGATTCCGAAAAATGGCTCCAAATGTGTGGGCAAAAACTGCAAGCGGCAGGCGGTGATATCTGGGATGAAACAGAGTTTATCCGTGCAGATATTGATATATCACAAGTACTTCTGAAAGTCAAGCATTTACCCAGTCAGATTGAGAAGCAAGTAAGTGGACGACTATTAATAGATGCAATGGGAACTGCATCCCCCATCGCTTGGCAATTAAATGGTGGTCGGGCTTTTGATAGTGTATGTCCGACAGTGGGAGCGGCAATTGAGAGCGGATTTGAGCCAGGGGTGTGGGATTCCCAATATGGGGACGTTCTTTATAGTCATGGGGATATTTCGCGAGGAAGGCAGTTAATTTGGGAATTGTTTCCTGGAGCAGATGAAGAACTGACGATTTATTTATTTCATTACCATGAAGTGAATGCTGAAAATCCCGGTTCCTTGCTGGAGATGTACGAGGACTTTTTCACGATTTTGCCAGAGTATCGCAGGTGCGATATGGACAAGTTGGTGTGGAAGAAGCCGACATTTGGGTATATACCGGGGCATTTTAGTGTCGGAAGTAGCGATCGCACAGTTGCCTTTGATCGATTGATTGCGATCGGTGATGCCGCATCACTCCAATCTCCCCTTGTTTTCACCGGTTTTGGTTCCTTAGTTCGCAACTTAGAGCGCTTAACAACGCTGTTGGATACTGCTCTCAAACATGACTTGTTGAGTTTGGGACACTTGAACCGAATTCGCGCCTACCAAAGCAACGTTTCAGTGACTTGGCTATTTTCCAAAGGGATGATGGTGCCCACAGGGAAATTTTTACCACCGCAACGGATTAACTCCATGCTCAATACCTTTTTTGGGCTGTTAGTAGACGAACCTCTAGAGGTGGCAGATAATTTCATTAAAGATCGGTGTGATTGGTTAACCTTTAACCGCCTAGCACTGAAAGCAGCTAGAAAAAATCCTGCCTTACTTTTATGGATTTGGGAACTTGCTGGGCCAAGGGATTTGCTCAGATGGCTTGGTAGTTATTTTAACTTTGGTCGTCATGCGCTGGTTAGTGCTTTGCTGAGTCCGTGGTTTTCGCGTTTCTTGAGTCGGATAGGTTTTTGGCTGGAACCCCGGAATCCGGGATTGTGGCTGTGGCTGTTAGCGATTAATTATGCGATCGCCACAGGCAAACCGCGATCGCGCGCTCAAGTAGCAAAAATTAGCCCAGAAGCCATAATTCAGAAATCAGAAGCAAGGATTCTGAATTAGTTATTCGCCAAACAGGGCATTAATGATTAAATATTAATCATCAATCACTTTACTCCTAACCCTGCCAATTTTAGATTTTGAATTTTGGATTGAAAGAAAAATCTAAAATCTAAAATCTAAAATCTAAAATCTAAAATCGAATGACTTCTAACTATTGACTCTTAGGACGAAAATTCGGCAGTTCCACAGATGCCAATGACTTACGCCCCTTGGGTGGACGCTGGGGATAAAGCACCGGTGAGGGTGAATTGGCATCATTGGTGTTATCAGCTGATGATTGTGGGGACAAATCAGTTGCCGACAATTCTAACTGCGTCAATTGTGAAACTTCTGACCAGTAGTCTTCAGTTTCTCCAAGAGGTGTTTCGGTCTGAGCTGGAGTGGAGGAAACTAGTAAGTTATTGGCTGGTGAAATTACAGAATCTGTCGTCCAAGAAGTGGAGGTAGTTGCAGGAGGATTAATTTCTGCCTCCAACTGCTCCTCCTGTGGATTTTCTAATTCTTCATCGTTTTCTAGGATTGTTGCTAAAGTCTCCCAGATGGGCGCATCACTTACATCCATTTTCGCAGGAGGCGGCGGTGATCCAGATGCAGGCTGGGAGGTGAAAAACATTTGGATTAAACTATCTAATTGCTGATCTAAATTTGATGAACCCGAAGTTGAAACAGCTTCCGGTGTATCTGAGGAATCCTCAATTTTTGGAGAGGGGACAGGTTCTGCTGGTGTTGGGGTATTTTGCTTAACTGACCAGTTCCAAGAAGAAGATGGCGGCGGAGTCGATTCATTTTTTTGGAATGGGATTGGTGCTGACGGTTCGCCCCAAGAATTATCTACATTCTCAGTCAAGGATTCTGGTTCTGCTGACCAAGGTTGAATTGGTTGGGCGTTAGGAAACAAAGACCGAGCTTTTCTAGAAAATCTTCCTTGTCCGCTAGTTATGTCTTTAGGATGTTTTGCAGTATCTTCTAAGGAGTCATAGCTAGGAACCGATGTATCTAAACATTTTTCCAGAGCTGCTTTAAATTGCAACGTCTGGCGTTGTTGTCGCATCAGTCTAGTACGTAACTCCCGACAAACAGTTTCTGATTGCAATAACTGCTGAGACTGTTCGTTGTTGTTAGTATGTAGCAACGTACATTCTCGCTCTAATTGGGCAAGGCGTTGTTGGCTAATTTGTAGCTGTGCTTTATAAGTGTCAGTGAAAATTTCCTGGTGTTGAACAGTTTGTACAGCAGTTTCTAATTGTTGAAATAGGGACTTTATCTGTTCTTGAGCCGCAGCCAATTCCTGAGTATGTTGGTTAAGCATCGACTCAGTAACGCTGGAACGCGTTTTCTGCCACTGCAAAACCTTTTCTGACTCAGCTAGGTTGTCTTTTAGCTGCTCCACTTGTTCATACAACTTATTGTTAGCTGCACGCAATTCTTCGTTCAATGCCAGTAGGTTCTGAAATTCCGAGTCAATAAGTGCTTGCTTGCCGCTTTCAGGCTCTGCAACCCAGTCCTGCTGCGTAATATTTTTTGAAAATTGTGTATCTTCAGCTGGCATGAGGAGTGGCAGTTGTTTAACTGCCATATTGTCATTAGGCACAACTGAGTAAAAGGGACAACTCGCCTGTTCCGATAGTGGCGAATTAGCAGAATTTAGGGATTCCATCACAGCCCCCTTGTTTGAGGTGTCAGCTTCATTCATCACTCTTGACCCACCTGCTTAAAAATATTTAGCAGTGCTGGCATTAGCATTGCTTATCAACTGTGTCTAATCAGGGTTTGCTCTAGAAGCTAAGTTTAACTCTCTCCAAGCACCAGCAATTAATCATCAATTGGTGTTCCCCATTTTGTATCTAGACTGATGCCGTTATAACACTATGATGCTCTTCCCCGTCAAGAAGAGGCGGAAGGGGAACTCAGGCCGCCTTTGGGGATAGGCAAGAGAGAGGAGAAACCCGATACTTAAAAACTAAACTGTATTGGCTGATGAAGTTTTTCTACATAAAAAAATTGACCTATTATATACTTTATTGTCTATAATCGCATCTGTCTAAAAATGTAAGTAAGTAATGTCTCCTTCAATACATTTTCTACCGACTTATTTATTACTTAGGATAGATGTAAGTACAAGTATCTACTATTGAATGATAATTCTCTAATCCTGAGCGATCGCTATTTAATGTCAGCAAACAACTAAGAGCTTCTGCCAGAACTACAATGTTAGTAAATTTTGCAAATTACGAATAAATACGTATATTTTTATCTTGAAGAAGCAACAAATTTGCTAAGTAAAATAATAAAACTTTCTTAAAGAGTAATCTCTACTTAGTACGAGCTTTTTTCTTAGTAAATACAGTCCAGTAAGTAATTCCAGGCTTAGTTAATCAGAAGCTCCTTTGATTAACTTGCCTTGAATGCGTGAAGTTTATTTAATGACCGCAAAAAAATTGTTTAAAGTATACTTGACTACTTATCAGTATTTTTTACACTGTATATTAAAATACTAAAAAATATTTTATTTAAGTATTAATACTGCTATACTTTTAATTATTTTATTAAAGAATAATAGATATAGCCGAGTTTACTACTAGGAAGAAAGTAATTATAAAGACCATGATTACTGGCAATTGATCAGATTATGGCGCGAAATAAAGCCCTGTGGCAGTTAGGCTTGTCCAAAAAATCCAAATTTAAAATAGGGGTGCTTAAAAATGACTGACGTACTTGCAATGGGTGCAAAAATCAAGCAAGAAGCTGCTCAATTACAGCTGTTTACAGAAAATTGTGACAGCTTTTGGGATAAAGAAATTAGACCTGTATTTACAGATGAGTCTCTATCTTTCAAGGTGAGAACTCTTAACGGAAACTATATCAAGTACGTCAATTTGGATAATGGAGCTACAACCACTCCCTTTGCAAGCCTCAAGCAGCATGTGGACAAGATGCTTGACACTTATGGCAGTGTGCATCGAGGTTCTGGGCAAAAGTCGATCATCACTACACGAGAATATGACGTCAGCCGGAACATCATTCGGGACTTTGTGAGGTCATCTTCAGACAACTATGTAATCTTTGCGAAAAATACGACAGAAGCAATTAATGGAGCTGCCACCCTTTGGGCAAAAAAACCTGGGAAAATCTTAGTTTCTGATATCGAGCATTCATCAAACCTGCTGCCTTGGGTTACTAGAGACAAAGTTGTGCAGTACAGAACCCAGCCGGATGGAAGTGTAAGTGTTGCAGAAATTGAAGATATCTTCAAAGCACACCAAAATCTCCCCAAAGCCGAGCAAATTAAGTTAGTCACTATTACAGGTGCTTCGACAATAACAGGTTATAGACCCCCGATTTACGAAATTGCAGCTTTAGCACATCGGTATGGTGCAAAGATATTTGCCGACGTGTGTCAGCTAATTCAGCATGAACGAGTAGATATGGGTGCAGATGATCACCCATGTCATTTAGATTTTGTGGCTTTCTCAGGACACAAGATGTATGCCCCTTATGGAACTGGGGTTTTGCTGGGGCCGAAGGAATTTTTTGATAGTTCCTACCCTTATCAAATTGGGGGTGGAAACCTGCCTTATATCACCAGAAATCTAGAGATCAAGCGTTTTTATACAGAACGGGCCCATGACCCTGGAACGCCAAATGCAATGGGTGCGATCGCCATTGCCAAGGCGATTGAAATTATCGAAGCACTAGGGCGCTCGCGCATTGCTGAGTATGAACACTCGCTAGTTGAATTCACATTTACACGGCTAGGGCTGATTCCTGGGGTCAAATTACATATTCCAGGAGATAATTTAGCCCATGTTATTCCCTTTGATATTGATGGGTTTGATGGACGCTTAGTAGCAGAAATTCTGGCACAAGAATACGGCATTGGGGTTCGGGCTGGGGCTTTCTGCACTTATGAATACATTCGCAAACTAAAAAATGTTTCAGACGAGCAAGACTGCGAAATTGCCAAAGAAGTAGACAGGGGAATTACGCGCAACATTCCTAGTATTATCCGAGCCAGCTTTGCTGTATATAATACATTAGAAGATTGCGATCGCTTTATAGATGCGATCGCCCAAATAGCTAGAAACGGATTTACTCACTATTTGCCCAATTACACACAAAATGAGATCACTGGTGTTTGGACAGTCATAGAGAGCTAGTTTTTTCAGACATGGGGCATTGGGATTAAGGGAGATGTGACAGGTGATAGGGAATAATCTGTACCCTGTTCCCTTCTTCTTTACCCATTCCCCAGATGCTTCATCTCTGTATCTTAATTACGAATTACGAATTACAAATTACAAGGGGGTAATAGCTTGAGCGATGAAAACCTCTTTGACCAGGAGGATTATCTACATGCACGGGTTGATCAGTACATCTGGCAAAAAAGTACAGATGCTGGTATTTCGCGCCAGCGCTTTCTAAAGATACTAGCCACTATGGTTGGTGCAACAGCGATTGGAGGGTTAGCTAAACCTGCGCCTGCTCACAGTCAGGCAGCGATTAAAACTAAGGGCAGTAAAATACTTAAGCCATTACCACCAGGGTATATCTCTCATAGCAAAGGCACATTAGAGATGAACTGGGAAGCAATGTATGGGCGTGGTTATTTAGTACCAAATGATTGGTTCTATGTTCATAACCGTAGTACACCTCCCCTGTTTGATCCATCTACATGGCGTTTGCAAATTCATGGAACTGGGATTTCTACACCTTGCGAGTTCACTTATGATGAAATCGTCGCTATGCCGTCTATTTCAGTCACTTGTGCCATTGAGTGTGCTGCTAATGGTCGGCGCTTCTTTGAAGAGGCTTACAATACTCCACTCCCTGGAACCCGGTGGAGGCTTGGGGCTATTGGTGTGGCTGAGTGGACTGGTGTACCACTTGGCATGTTATTAGAGCGAGCTGGACTGAAATCCACAGCAAAAGACGTGCTCGTTGAAGGCGCAGATGTGGATTCGCTGGACTCAAAGGGGACGAATAAATCCAAGTTTAATAATGTAGTTCCGATTGCCAAGGCATTGGCAGATAACTCGCTCCTTGTCTATGCAATGAATGGAGAACCATTACCTCCAGATCACGGTCAGCCATGCCGTGCCTTATTCCCTGGTTGGGGAGGAAACGCCAACGTTAAATGGATTGAGCGGATTGAAGTTTCCGAAACACCGATATATACCCAGTGGGTGACGGAGCAGATGGTGCTGGTTGGTGCAGACTACCCAGCGATCGCACCCTATAAAGGTAAGCTGATTACCTATCAAAATGTTAAGAGCGCCTTTGAGTTAGCTTGGCCAGCGACGCTTTCTGCTAGAACCCACTTACTACGTGGACGTTCTTGGTCTGGGAAAGGAAAGATTGTCCGTGTGGAAATCAGCCTGGATGGGGGCAAAACTTGGCAATTTGCACGATTGAGAGAACCAAATTTTCCATTTGCATGGACACGGTGGGACATTGAATGGAACCCAGTTCCTGGGGAATATTTTCTCCAAGCTCGTGCTACTGACAATTTAGGTAATACACAACCGAGTACAGTTCCGTGGAATGATTCTGGATTGCTCTACGGAGGCGTTGTTAGTCATCCAGTGACAGTACAAGGTTAATCATAACCAAATCAGTTCTCTAGAAAAAGACCTATTTATGATTGATTTTAGTTGGTTGATTTTAGTGATTGGGGGTCTAATAGCTGGAGTCATAGCTGGACTTTTAGGAATAGGTGGCGGTATTATCACAATTCCTCTTTTAGTCACATTAGGTTATACTCCCGTTCAGGCGATCGCTACTAGTAGCCTTGCGATTGTGATTACTTCAATTTCTGGAAGTTTGCAGAATTGGTGGATGGGCTACTTTGACTTTAAACGAGTAATTTATTTAGGAATTCCAGCTTTTCTAACTACTGGAATAGGTGTATATTTCGCCAATAAAATTCCCTCCTATATAATACTCTTTACATTTGGCATCATACTACTTGCTAATATCTATTTGATTGAGCTTCGCAAGCAACTAGCCTTCAATGAAATAGAGAATACAGCACCATTATTTAACCCATTAGTTTCTAAAATTGGCACTGGTGGAGCAGCAGGAATTTTAGCAGGTTTATTTGGCTTAGGTGGCGGTACGATTATGGTACCACTGCAAATGTTGCTACTAGGAGAAGAAATTAAAGTCGCAATTCAAACTAGTTTGGGTGTGATTGTGATCACTGCTTTAGCTGCTTGTACAGGGCATACACTAGAGGGAAATATTCTATTTGTTCAAGGTATAGTTTTGGGATGCGGCGGTCTTTTAGGCGTTCAAATGAGTACTCGCACATTGCCAAAACTACCAGATTATACTGTGAGTTTAGTACTTCGGATTTTCTTAGGAATACTATCAATTTATATTTTTTGGGAAGCTTGGATAAATTATCAACAAATAATTACTAATTCGTAATATAGCGTTTCCTAATCAAATGAGGTACATCTTAGCCCCCTCCTCACTTGCTCTTAGTGGGTTGGGGGTGGGGTTCTTGTACCTCACAAAGGCCGATAACCGCTATATCATGTCTGCTTGATTACTTATAACTGTGTGCCCATACTATGTACTAAAAATAGATTTTTTCTAAAATCTATTTTTTTTTAAAGAGGTGATCTATGAGTATTTTTAAAGTTGAAGTTGTCAAAATAAACAGCATTATTTCTCATCCCAATGCTGATAGGCTAGATATTGCCTCTATTGAAGATATGGGGTATCAAGTAATTATAGCTAAAGGTAACTTTCACCCTGGAGATTTAGCTTTTTATTTTCCTATTGATAGTATTATTCCAGAAAACTTTTTAGATAAGTTTGGTATTCGTAACTACTACTCGAAAAAACTGCGTGCTGCCAAACTTCGCGGAATTTTTTCTGAGGGTTTGCTTATTCCCGTTGGTAATAACTTTATAGGAAATGTCGGAGACGACTACACGGAGTATTTTGGTGTAACAAAGTACGAATATCCAATTCCCCAAGGGATGAGCGGGGAAGTAGAAGGTTTTATTGGATATTACAAATTCCCCAGTCCAGAAAACCTGAAACGTTATAAAAACATCCTAATTGAAGGTGAAGAAGTTGTTGTAACAGAGAAGTTGCACGGAACTAACTTCACTGTCTTAGTTGATGCTGATGGCACAACTAAAATTGGCAGCCATAATTACTTCTGGAAAAACAGCGAAGTAAACAAAACATTAGTTTATATTCGTGCTTACAACGAAAACGAAGCTTTCCAGAAACTTCCGCCAGCAACTCAGATTTTTGGGGAAATCTACGGCGTACAAGATATCAAATATGGCTTAAATAATGGCAATATTGGAATTGCTATATTTGCTGTGCGTCGCAGCAGTTATTTTCTCAATTACAGCGATTTTGTGGCTTTTTGTGAGGAATTTGCTTTGCCGAGAGTACCTGTGCTTTATATCGGTGCTTACACTTGGGAAGCGGTGTCTCAGTTCAATAATGCCAATAGTGTACTCAGTCCTAATTGCATCATGGAAGGCGTTATTGTGCAACCGGTCATTGAGAAAACGCATCCAGAAATAGGTAGAGTAGTCTTAAAGTTGATTAGCGATCGCTATCTGCTCCGTAAGGATGGAACTGAACTCCATTAGGTTTAACTCGAGTTTTGGTGGCGACACCTTAACTTACCTTCCAAAATCGACTTAGGAATTATTCTCTCAAGGTAGCCACCGGGGATGAAATCCGGCTAAGGGGAGTTTTTCTGGTCTAATTTCAACAGTCGCAGCATCAGCGATGGGTAACAGAGGCATTAACCACAAGCTACTGGTAGCGATCGTATCTCCATCATCAGTTTTCAAAGTGTTTGTGGGTGATGATGCTGTCGGGTTTGTCTGCGGTACTACTTGGTCAAATAACAAGCCCAAACCGTCGGCAGATAAACTCATTTGCACATTCCGTTGAGCAGGAGGCAGTACTAGCAGTGGTTTCTGTTGCCCGGTTTTCAGATCAATTGCCACCACATAAGGCTGTTCTATGTATTGTTCCTTGGATACTAGCTGTGTCAGCAAGCAGTAGAGGGTGGGTGAGGCGATATCAAATTGGCAGATGAGAATTGAGCCTGTTGTTTTTAATAGTTGTTTCTGCACACCTTGGTTTGTCACTAAAAACAAATCTCGCGTGTAATCTGTATTAAACTTTACCATCGCAGCTTGAGAGCCATCTTTGGAGAAAGCCTGTACCAAACCAAACTGTGGCAGAAAATCTAAGGGTTTACTGGCATCACCTTGCAGTGGTAAGATCGCTGCTCCTTGTCCTTGGGCAACTGCAACGGCTTTACTATCTGGTGTGATCATAAAGTCTCCCCCAGGTTGACTTTTTAGGCGTTTCGGGGTGGGTTTTTCTCCTGAACCGTCACTGGTTGCTGGCATAAACCATAGCCCAAAGTCGCCGGGATTAGTTTTGTTTCCGCGCTGGATCACAATAGTTTGCCCATCAGGTGATAAGTCAAATTTCAGGTTTTGATAATCTTTACTATCTAAAACTAGGTCAACTTTGCCTCCTGGTTCTGCTTCTTGTCCAGATTTACCAGAAACGCCTGTTGTCACTGTGTATAGTTGATCTGAGAGTAAGTCTTGGTTCTTGGTGGTGCGAGCCGAAAATAAAATTTTCTCCCCATCAGGAAACGACTCAAAGTCCATTACTATCAGGTCTTTGGGGGTAAGTACCCTTTTTTGCTCTTGGGTCAAGTTGTAAAGAACTAACTGTCCCTGTTCTTCTTGATCGGTTCCGATGTAAAGGATGACGCGATCGCGTGTGCGAAAACTCCCTGCAAAAGGCTGGATTATCCGATTTTTGCCTTCTTGTTCCGCAAACTTATCTTTAGCTCCCTGTAACTGCACTTTATAATTTGTGCCATAGGGTGCTGGTGTCACCAGTGTATAAACCATCCGCCGCCCTGCCCAACTGAATTTACCTGCTAGAGGTGGCTCAATTTTCAAGTTATCCTCTACGCTTTTTATTTCCATTGGGCGGCTGAAGGTGAGGGTGAAGGAGTTATCTTCTGCTCCAATTTGTTGATTTTGCCAGGTAAATTCTCGGACACGAGCAGTCACCACATCACCTTGCAATATGATTAACCCAATCAGCACACTCAGCAGTAACATCAGTGCGATCGCTATCCGATCCAGTGGTTGGATAAATGCTTTAGATTTAATCATTTGTCGTTAAGCATTGGGCATTGGAGAAATAACTAATAACTATAAGGATTCTCCGGTTGAGGAATCTTTTTGAGAGAGGTAGCGGCAATAGTAAGTTGGCGTTTACCTGACAAATTTTCCGTCACCATTTGTCCTTCGACTTCTAGCCAGATATCAGGCGAATAAGCTTCTTGATTGTTTGGGAGTTTGACAGGTAATCCCACAGGGTAAGCATCTGCTGCACAACAAGTTAAGACAAATCGGGCTAAGAACAAATATTCTTTTCCTAGATCGGGCGGGTGGATGACAAATCCCTGCACCTTGACTTTTTGCCCTGCATACGTATCTGGTTCTGGATAAACATTGACGGTGCGTACCCAGTCTACAAGCGATCGCTCTTCTGGACGAACAGTAGCGCGAAAGGCTTGGGGTTTAACACGTGTGCTTCCCAATAAATCAGACGTCACACCCCTTTGGAGTGCTTTGTCACTAGCAAAAACTTGCGGTGTAATGAGAAAACCTAGAATCGCTGTAGTCAACAACAAAGCACTGCCCCAACCAGGGGGAAATAAACTAATATGCTGGGTGTTTGGCGTCATCTCACGGCGATGCCGCAGCCAAAGTTCCTGCATCTTTAAAAAACCAATAATGATCAAGCTGATACCAGTCACAACCACAAACCAAATGTAATTTGGGTGAATCAACAGGTTCAGCTTGTTAGTTAGCCAATATCTCAACATCAAAATGCCCCAAGCTGTAATTGCTAGAGCATCCAGCCAAGGGAGTAACAGATTTGGGATTTTAGATTTGGGATTTTTGTTATTCATTAGGCATGATGCATTAACAAAGGACAAATGACTAATTGGACATAATGACTCATTTTTTAAAGGACGTGCAAGTTAAGGAAAAGAGTGAACACAAATGTTAATTGTGCTGCTAAGGCAAATAAGTAAAAAACTGTTTTTGGTTTAAAAATGGATAACATCAAACCAATGCCTTTGATGTCAATCATCGGCCCAAACACCAGAAATGCCAACAATGAACCGCTGCTAAAAGTTGAGGCAAAAGATAGGGCAAAGAAAGAATCGACTGTAGAACAAATTGACACCACTACTGCCAATATCAGCATGACCACAATTGAGGTAATGGGGCCAGCACCCAAACTGAGAATTAATTCACGGGGAGCTAGGACTTGAATAGAAGCAGCGATCGCACTTCCGACAACCATGATTCCGCCCAATTCCCGGAATTCTTGGATGCTATTATCCACAACTAGGCGCAGTTTATCTGCAAGGGGTTTATTAGTATTAGAAATTGGAGTAGTCGCCTGTGCCAAATTAGAATCTATCCGCAGAGGTATACCTGCTTTTCCTCCTAAGATATAAGTCCCAGATTGTAAGATATTCGGTACTGTTGCTTCCTGTTGTACTTCGTAACGCTTACCACGGCGTTTGGTTTCAGGCTGTGCGGGTGGATTAAACTTCATATAACGAGCGATCGCAGGTTGGACTATGGGATTTAAGTCCTTTTGAAAACTGAAAACATAGCCGATAATTGTGGCGATTGCTAACGAAAATACGACTCGTAAGACCACTATTTCTGGCTGATCTCGAAATGCTGTCCAAGTTGACCAAATTACAACTGGGTTAATTGTTGGTGCTGCTAGCAAAAAGCCAATTGCGACTGGTGTGGGTACTCCTTGAATTAGGAACCGCCGCGCTACCGGTATATTCCCACACTCACACACCGGAAATAAAAAGCCGATCATGCTGCCAACTAAAGCACCCAGCAGCGGATTTTTGGGCATTCTTTCTACTAATTTGCGCTCATCAACAAAAAACAGCAGCAAACTGGAGAATAAAACCCCAAGAAGCAAAAAAGGCATCGCCTCGACTAGCAGACTTAGAAATAGCGTAAAACCATTGTTCAGTTGATTCATGGGCGTCGCAGTCAAAAGCGGTTTTGAGTTTTAGGGTTCTGCCTAGTCATTCATTCTATCGAAATGGGGATCAAAAGCAGTTCGGGAAAATTAAACATATTTAAGTAGCAAGTTGTCTGACGTTTCAAATAGCGCTTAAGCGCTGGAAACCTTTGATTCAGCCGAGATAGTCATTTTTAGCTGGTGCATTTACTGATGATGACTATTTCTAAGATTGTCTGAGTTCAGAAATTGTTCCGATTCTAAAGGGCAAGTAGCTGCATAGATGATTTTAAATTACCTATGTTTATACTTACAGTAATTTGCTGGATTGCTATATTAGCTCGGCTGTATTTCATCAAGTATTCACAGTTATTCAACATTTGGAGTAGGCGTAGCCCGTCGTAGACATCACTCTTGGTTGCTACCATCATTGATTTTGGCTAGTTCTGGCAAAATTTCATCTAAGCTTTGGTTGATTTTTTACTATAAAAACTCTAAAAATGCAAGACCAAAGTTTAGCAAACACGGTAAATGCTTGCAATACCTTGTCCTGATAATTCTTTTGTCTAAAAATCGTCATTAGGCTAGAAACCTGGACGGTAGTCACTACAACACAGAGGTCGCGCGGTGAGCCAGCACGGTTTTGGAAAAATTCCATGAGCGACTAGCGTCGAGTTTTTTAATTTATTACCAAATAGTTTGAATAGTTGTTAATGTCTGAAGAAAGCAAATTACGGGTAACTAGGGAAAGACCTAAACAAAAAGCAGTAGCTGCGATGATCCTATCTGGCATGTTAGGAACAGTTGCTCTGTCAATTTGTCTCGTTGCGCCCGAAATATTACGATCTAAAAGTGCTAATACAATACCCACATTAGAGTCATCCAGAGCATTTAAAATTCGTGTTAATACCTCTTCTGTAAAGCGTCTCTTCTCAACCAAATAAGCAATTTCAAACACTGAAATAGCTGAAATATAAATAGGATTACCATCGTTGACTGCTTGTTCTAAAGCTGTTAAGACAGTTTTTGATAGTCTTTCTAGGTCAAAAATATACCAAATTAAAGCGTGTGTATCAGCAACTACTGATGTCATCAGACAATATCTCTGGGAAAATTAACCCACATTTCTTGACGAGCTTCAGTAATGTCTTCTTCAGTAATATCCATTGCTAAATCAGCACATAACCCTCTGACGCTACGTAAGGGAGTTTTAGGAGTATTTTTTTGATATAAAAATTCTGCAAAATTCAATAACTCTTGCTGCTTATCTATAGGTAGCTGGCGCAATTTCTCCAAGACTGCTTGCTCAATATTTATATACTCATCACCTTGTCTACACGTCATTCACAACCCCAACTTATTTAAGAAGTCGGGTTCTGGTGTTCGCTGTTAATTACGTTTTCGTGGAGTTCCCCAAATCTTGACTTGTTGATCAAATCCACCACTGGCAAGAATTTTACCATTTGGACTAAAAGCGATCGCACTTACCCAATCTGTATTTCCATTCAGTGTATTTATTAACTCACCTGTAGTTAAATTCCACAATTTAATCCCATCTCTGCCGGCACTAGCAAGGGTTTGTCCATCAGGATTAATAGCGATCGCATTTACCCAGTTATTATGTCCTGTAAGGGTGCGGACTAATTCTCCAGTATTAATATTCCACAGTTTTACTGTGCGATCGTGGCTAGCAGTAACTAATGTTTCCCCATCTGGTGTAAAGACGACAGCGCTAACAGCATTAGAATGAGCTACAAATTCACTGATTAATTTACCAGTGCTCAAATTCCACAGCTTGATTACACCCTTATTGTCACCACTAGCCAAGGTCTGTCCATCAGGACTAATGGATAGGGTATAAATCGAATTATCAAAACTTACTAGAGTCCCTAGAGGGCGTTGCTGTAGCAAATCCCATAGACGAATCCCATCCAAAGCTCCACTGATTAGAACTTTGCTATCAGGAGACACCGCTAAAGATAATACGTTACTGGTATGTCCGACAAAAGAGCGGCTAAATTTTAAATTTTTCAGGCTCCAGAGGTTAATCGTATTGTCATCACTACAGCTAGCAAGGGTTTGCCCATCTGGCGAAATCACTAAAGATTCTACAGCTGTTTGGTGTGCCCTGCTAATATTCCCCAACTTTTTGCCGTTTGCTGGATTCCACAAGCGAATTACACCCTCGTTTTCTCCACCTCCACTCACAAGAATTCTGCTATCTGGACTGAAAGCGAGGGATTTAACGGTTCCCTTATGTCCTCTGAGTGTGTAAAGTAGTTGGGCATTAGCAAAGCTACTGGTAGCTTGGAAGTTTGGCGTTACTTCAACGGCAGCATGAGCTTGATGAATATAAAACCCTTCCCAGATAGTCACTGGAAGGGCAACAGCTGTCACAAATGCCAGGATAATAGACGGATGCAGAAAATTACCCCCATCTCTTCCCTCACTACTCACACTTTTTCCTCACTTTTATAGATACGGTTACCCAAATCAATTTTGCAGAGTTATTAAGTAATAACTCTGCACTTCTTAAAGAGGCGGTTTTTTCTTAGAAACACTTAACATTGGCAAAGGCGGACTAGAAGAACGAGAGGGCAAATAATGTTGCACTACAGGCTCTTCTGGTAAAGAACGACGCTGCTGGAGACGCCACAACTTAAAGGCTAGCGCTATCCCTGTCGTTCCCAAACCAAAAGCGAACAACGACCAGCTATCATTCAATCCGCCAATTAGGGCATCCATAACGCCCATCGTAATCAATATACTGATTAGTGGCTCTTTTCGGTAGGTTAACTTTAAAAAACGAGGTAATACAGCATTCATCACAGCTTGGTTGGTTCCAGTTCACCTTTCGTGTATCTTTACCAAGAATACCTCACCCGTAATTTGCCTTTCTCATCTAAGGCAGAAACTAATTATGATTTTCTTTAGTAGGGGAGGAAATGTACTCATTAATCGCCTTGCATGTAGTAGTTGCAAGTCTATGATATTTCAATCACTAAATAGGTATTTTAATTCCTCTCTTACTTACATTCTAAGGCAATAATTTACGAATAAGTCTAATTAAACTATCTAGGGCGAAGTACTTCGCTATCAATTATTAAAGTCAAAACCAACTGGTTGTTCCAGCTGGTTGAAACTCTTTTAACTACTAGCTTACAACTTCTACCTTGTGCTTGTTGTTGGCACTACTTCAGACCCAGCCATGATAGCACCCCTTGATTGGTGACATATTCAATCACCAGCATCATAGCGAAGCCAATCATTGCAGCTCGACCATTTAAGCGTTCAGCATATTCATTAAAGCCAAACTTAGGCTCCTCTAGTCTAGGTGTAATTGTTGGTTGTGTTTGTGTCATTTTTCAGAAACCTTTTTTTCAGCAAACGGGAATTGATATAAGACTTCCAGCAGAAGTTGCGGATCAGGGGTAAAGGTTAAAGGCATTGACTAGTTATTTTACCCTTAACCTTTACCCTACATTTGGCAACTCATGAACTGATTGCAGTGCTTGAATGTCAAGATGACTTGAGAAATTCGGCAAAAGCCTCCTAGTAAGGAGCTATACAATCGCTCTTTTAATAAATTGTTACTATTCTTTATATATTGTATAAATACTGGGGTAATAGTCAAGGGTAAGAGTTTGGGGCCACTCAGATTAAATTGAGAAACTTAGGACAAAGATTAGCTATCTCTAATACAGCTATCTCCTAGATGAAAATAGCAAGCTTGAGATTAGCAGGCTACAGTTAAACAAAAAAATTATCAGAGGCGGTATATGGAAATCGGCGTTCCCAAGGAAAATAAGGATCAAGAGTTTCGGGTAGGGTTAAGTCCTTCTAGTGTGCGGGTGCTGCGAGAAAATGGTCATAGCATCTTCGTCGAGACACAAGCAGGTACTGGTGCTGGATTCTCAGATGACGACTACAGAAGTGCTGGAGCCGAGATTGTCCCCACATCAGAAACGGCTTGGAATCGAGAATTGGTTGTTAAAGTCAAAGAGCCGCTGACTTCTGAGTATAAATTTTTGCAGAAAGGGCAGATATTATTTACTTATTTACATTTAGCAGCCGATCGCAAATTGACAGAGCATTTAATTGATTGTGGCACAAGTGCTATCGCCTACGAAACTGTAGAACAACCTGGTGCTAACAGACTTCCTTTGCTTACCCCCATGAGCATTATTGCCGGTCGGCTAGCAGTACAATTTGGGGCGAGATTCCTAGAACGTCAGCAAGGTGGCAGAGGAGTGCTTTTGGGGGGTGTACCTGGAGTTAAACCAGGCAAAGTAGTAATTTTAGGTGGCGGCGTTGTCGGCACAGAAGCAGCTAAAATCGCTGTAGGCGTGGGTGCTAGCGTACAGATTTTAGATGTGAGTGTCGAGCGCTTGTCTTACCTAGAAACCCTATTTGGCTCTAGAGTCGAATTGCTTTATAGCAACTCAGCCCATATTGAAGCCGCAGTCAAAGAAGCGGATTTGCTTATCGGTGCAGTTTTAGTACTGGGACGTAGGGCACCAATACTAGTATCCCGCGAATTGGTCAAACAAATGCATCCTGGTTCTGTAATAGTTGATGTAGCCGTTGACCAAGGCGGTTGCATAGAAACATTACATCCTACATCCCACACAAATCCGGTATATCTTGAAGAAGGTGTGGTGCATTATGGCGTTCCCAATATGCCAGGAGCAGTACCTTGGACAGCAACTCAGGCATTAAACAACAGTACATTGCCTTATGTTGTCCAGTTGGCGAATTTGGGAATTTTGGCACTGGAAGTTAACCTAGCATTAGCTAAGGGTGTGAATGTGCAGAATCATCGCTTAGTGCATCCTGCTGTGCAACTGGTATTCCCTGATTTGGTAAATTAAGGTATGCAAGTGCCAGGCGATCGCTTTTTTTGATAGAGATAGCGATCGGCAATTAGACTAATTTTCTTGCCAAATGCGCGGATGGGTAGGTGTACAAAATCAGAATGGGCAAAAAATGGTTGCATCTCCATCTATATAAGATTTTAGAGGCTATGGTACTTTTAAACCATCCGCGCACCTTATGGGGACTGGTTTTCAGTGATTTGTATTTTGCGCTATGACTATTCCCTATGTTATGATTCACTCATTCGCGCAACTCAACCTTGAAAACCAAATACAACACGGCTTTCAGACGCCAGCGATTGCAATTAACTAAAATCCCTATTAGGGATTAAAACTGAAAAACACATAAGACTGTCATACTATTATCATTAGATTATTACAATTAACCAAAATCCCTATTAAGGATTAAAAGGGGAAAAAGGTAAGGCAGGTAAAGATGGCGATAAATTGCAATTCTTCGCTTACCTTCAGAATCTAGGTTTAATAATTAATGAGGTGGGATTCCGCCTACAATATGAACAACATCAAAAGCGATCGCTCGTCCAGCCTGGAAAACTAACAGAGCGATCGCTAACTTCAGTTCTAAAGTCAAGCATGGAAGGTGACTCTCATGCTTAGGTTAAAGGTTTATCGCCCTCTCCCTGTCGTTTTGTACCCTCCTCCCCTTGTGGTGCAGACATAATTTGGTTTTGCTGTTCTCGTAGCCAAGCTTCAAAGAGTTCATTCAGCAGGCGCACTTTCATAAACTCATCCAGTTGTGCTGAAATAAATTTTTCCAGCCGCAAAATCACGAACCAGTCAGCGATGCGGGTAGGGGGTAATATTTGACCTGGTTGACTGCTAGAGAGCATTTGCACCATTACCGGATGTAGTGCATTCAGTTCAATTGGACCTACTAAACCGCCAGTTTGGGCTTCTGGTCCAAGTGAATATTCCCGTGCCAAGTCAGCAAAAGAGTTTTCTTTTGCCTGAATCCGGAAGTAAAGTTCTTGGGCAATTCCCACATCTTGGGTTCGCAGCAGGGAATAAATTGCTTTATCTAGTTTTGCCTTAGACTGAAAAAAGTAAGATTCCAGTTTATTACCCCAAGTGGCTTGCTTGAATTTTTCAATTTTCAGCTTCCGAGTGGTAATAACTTCTAATTGTTCTGGAGTCAGCCCTTGATGTGCCATCCAAGCCTGGATGTCTTGTTCATTTTTTAACTGTTTTTCAGCATAAAACTGCTGTTTAGCTTGGGCTACTTCCTCAGGTGTAGACTCTATTGCTACCTTTGCGGAGCGTGAGTTTTGCTCTATTGCTTCATCAATGAGCAATTCGCGCTGCAACTGTGGCAGCATTTGATAACTTGCCAGTAAAGAAATCAGTTCACTAGCTGTGATTGTACGATTACCGATTTGGATCGCTTCAGTCATTAGCTTTCGGCCATCTCAAGAATATCTAGTTTGTAAAAGAAACTAAACCGTAACCGATTCACTGGGAGCTTTTGTCTTAATTTTACTGAGTTAGGTACGCTAACTTCACTTTTGCAATAATTAAATAGTGACTTGCTAGCATACTTTAAAATATACAGTTTATATGAGTTTTTATCAAAGATTCTACGTAAATACGACCAGATGTGAATGAAGATAAGGACAAATGACTAATGACAGTTCTCGCCACTGCAACTTAGAAAACGAAGTTATCAGACTGAGCTAGGGTAGGGTGTTTTGAGATAACCATCTCCTAACAAAGGTGTTTTTAGTTAAGCAAAAATACTCATTTGAAGCCAATACGCTTGGGTTAAGGGTTATTGGTCTAAATAATCGGTCTCTTGAAGACGCGATAATCGTGTCTCTAAATCAGGGTTTTGGGCTTATCTGAACTGTATTGCACTTCAAGCATAACTACTCATGCAGAATCTGGGTTAATTATCAGAGATAGAAAAAGGCAGCATTGGATGTGCTGTCTTTTTCTATGAGGTATCTATGTATCCCGCAACCAAAAACTCTAACGTCTACAACGACTCTAAATAGTTCAAAAGATCCGCCATTTCTTTGGCACTAGGTTGGAATTTTGGCATTGGCGGTGTTTTGCCACTGATTACTTGGTGAATCAGCCCATACCGAGACTTATGCTTTGAAACAGCTTGCAAACTTGGTCCCACTCGCCCGTCTGCTTCCAAGCCATGACAACCAGCACAGTTAATTTGAAAAATCGCGTGTCCTTGAACTGGATCTCCTGTTAGGGATAAAACACTCTTGACGTATGGATCGGAGGCTTGAACCAACTGAACACCCAAAAAGCCCAAAGGGACTGCTAGCAGTATAGCCAGCGTCAATAAAACGATTCGCTGAATCAAAATTTCAGGTTTGCTAATCTGGTTATCCAAAAGGTTTGTTGTGAAAGTCTAGGTGTGCTAAAAAGTTTTCATTTCCTACACATAGCTTAAAAGTTCTTGATTGTGTCTGCAAGCACAGAAGACTATTTTCTTGTGGGCAGTTGCTCTCTAAAAAGGCTGTAGGGCGCAGGATTCATACTAAATTTGGTAAAATCAAAAATAGGCAACGAATATTTAATAATTACAAAGAGGAGATTTACAGTGGTTGAACCCCTGCTATCAGGTATTGTCCTTGGTCTAGTTTTCGTCACCCTCGCCGGACTGTTTTACGCTGCCTATAAGCAATATAAGCGCTTCAATGAGTTAGGGGGATGAGGAATTTTGAGTGCTGAGTGCTGAGGCAGGAGGCAGGAGTCAGAGTTATTTCTCTCCCTGCTTCCCCTGATCCAAAAGCTACTCTCATTCCAAAATTGTGTAAAAAGTAAGTGATGTGTTGCCGTAAACTTTCTCGCGGCAAATTTCCCAAGCGGGAATCTCTAGCGGTGTCCAACCTTGTGAGGCGTGTTCAACTGCGATTTCGCCGCTAGGATCTAAAAGTTGATAGTGAGCGATCGCTTTTAATACTGGCTCATATAATCCACTTGCATAAGGTGGATCAAAGTAAATTCTATCAAATTGCTTACCTGATAAAATCTTTAACTGCTGGGTAATATCTCCCCGCAATATCTGAAGTTCTTGCTCGGCATTAGCTACCTGCTGCCAATTTTGTTGGATGGTGGCACAGGCTTGGCTCGATTGTTCAATTCCCACTACTAGGCTGGCTCCTCTACACAAAGCCTCTGCGCCCATTGAACCAGTACCGGCGCACAAATCTAGCCAGCGACAACCTGTAATTTCTCCCTGCCAAATATTAAAGACTGCCTCCCTTACCCGCGCACTGGTGGGTCTAGTTGCTTTTCCTGGTAAAGTTTTTAGCTGGCGATTACCGTAAATTCTCAGGCTCATGATCGATTAGTCGTTAGTCATTAGTGATTAGCCATTTTCATTTATTAACAAATCAAAAGGACAAACAACGAAGGACAAATCACAAAAATAGTATTAGGCAGGAATTTTTTCGCGGACTTGAGCAACAAAATTAGACAGGATTTGCAATCCGATATTAGAAGATTTTTCGGGGTGAAATTGAACTGCCATCAGGTTTTCATAGGCGATCGCAGCTGTTACGGTTTGAGTACAGTGGGTGACAGTTGCTGCACGGATTAGCGGGTCTATTGGGTCAACATAGTAGGAATGGACAAAATATACCCAAGGAGCGGCTGGTAAATGCTCCCATAAAATGCTTTTTGGCTGAGTCATTTCCAGCTGATTCCAACCCATGTGAGGAATAGTGATGTCAGGTTCAGGACGAAACCGCCGCACTTTTCCTTTGATAATTCCCAGTCCTGGTTGGATACCTTCTGCACTTGATTCAAAGAGAATTTGCAATCCTAAACAAATTCCTAAAAAAGGTTTACCAGATGCGATCGCTTCTTTTATAGGTTGTTCCAAACCACGCGCTCGCAGGTGTTGCACTGCTGGATCAAATGCTCCCACTCCTGGTAGGACTATTGCATCTGCCTGCTCTAATTCCTTTGGAGAATAAGTAACATTAGGAGTTGCCCCAGCTTTTTCCAAGCCTTTACAGACTGAGTGCAAATTTCCCATCTCATAGTCTACGACCGCAATAACTGGCATTTACCTGCTCCTTGTAAATTTATTATGGAGGGTTTTTCTATTCTAAATAATATTTGTTACGAAGAAAAGAATTCTATTAATTTATTTTGATATTTGTCTAAAGGATCAACAGTCAAATTTTTCTGATGATTTATTATTAGAAGTTACCAAACTTGAGTTGCTCCCCCATGACTTAACTTTTTTGCACCAGTTACCCGTAGATGTGCAACTTGCCAGTGATCAGGTAATTGCAAAAATCAATGCAATCCAACCTGATTAGATCATCTGTTGTGGCATGGCTGCAAGCCGTACACAATTAAGTGTGGAAGCAGGTGCTAGCTAGAAAGAAATTGTTTTGCAGACAAAAGTTGATTTAGAGGAATTAGTGGTATAAGCAGCAGCAATTGAGATTAGCCAGACTGCTGTAAATTTGTCTGCGAACGCGAGTGCGTCCGCACCAGAGGGTCTTTACTACTCAGTGTTGGACTACTTAAGCGACAACCAACTCACAGCACGTTGGATCTTTGTCCCAATACGGTTCGGTTAAGCTGCACAGTTTTTAAAGATCCCCCTTAGTCCCCCTTAAAAAGGGGGAAATAGAGCCATTTTGAGTAAGCCAATTTATCGGGGGGTTGGGGGGGATCGAGTCTTATCCGAACTGTATTGATCTTTGTCCACGTTCCGATTCTCAATCAAAAAAATTTGATGAGGATTCTTGGAGATTTCGTATTAATTATTAACAAACTGGCACTTTCGTAAAGTTGTTAGTGTCTGTATGGTGGAAGAAATATCTAAGTATATGTTGCCATTGTTACTAATTTTTCCAATTGCCCAATTAACTCCTGCCATACCACCACCTGAAGAAGTGGTACAACCGCAAGAAGTGCGACCCTTACCAGGTAAGTTGGATACAGTCCCAACGTTTAATAGCAATAGTCCAGAATTGGTTTTGAAAGAAGGAATTTTACTTTCGACTTTTCCACCAGATGGTAAAAAAGTGCCAACGGCGCATTTGAATTTTCCCTTTCGGGGGCGATTTGATATTTTTGCCCACCATATTACTAAGGCAGAACCACCAGAAAATTTACGTTCTCTTTATTTGGGAATAATTCTGCATAATCCTGGTTCTCAAACAGTGAAGGTAAATATTTGGCAGGCGGCGAGTTATTTAAGTCAACCGGATGCACCATTTATTCAGTTACCATCTTTTAGTCAAAATCTTTTAGGTATAGTTTTTGCTGGGCCAGGCGATCGCGTCATGTCTGATGTGCTTAGAGGAAAACGACAAGAGATTTTCCCTGCCCAAATTGAAATTCCACCAGCGCAAAGTCGAATGTTACTAAATTTACCAATTCCTGTGCAAGGATTGACACCTCCCCTAAATGGTCGATCTACATTGATCCGACTGTGGAGTAATGGGACTGTTTATGCAGCTAGCCTGGCGATGTTTGCGCGGGTAAATCCCGATGGCAGTGAGCGATCGCCTACCTTAGAAGAGTGGCAAAATTTATTAGATAATGGTGATTTGGCGGGCCCACGGGATAAACCCCCCACTCCCCTTGAGGAAACTGGTAAGCCTATAGTTTATGGGCGTGTAGCCGGAGTCGCTGGTGGTTCTCAATGGAGAGCCTTATTAGTAGATAATCCTAAAAAAAGCTATCTAACTATTCCCCAGCCTGGTCAAGTGTTTTCCTACGCTCTAAGTACCCTGCATGGTGGTACGTTAGGAACTGGTCAAATTCAAAGTGCTACTATGCTGGTGCGTTATCCTGACACCGCGTATCGCGCTCATGGCAACTACGGAGTTCAATATAGTCTCAAGTTGCCGCTATACAATAATACTCAGAGTCCTCAAACTGTTATTGTATCCATGCAAACGCCACTCAAAGAGGATCAGTTAGGAAAACCGGGGTTGCGCTTTTTGAGTACACCAGCGCGTCAAGTATTCTTTAGAGGAACGGTGCGGGTACATTACAAAGATGACCAAGGTCAGCCGCAAACTCAGTTTGTGCATTTAGTGCAAAAAAGAGGTCAACCAGGGGAGGCGTTAGTTTTATTAAATATGAAGGCAGGCGATCGCTCTTTAGTAGAAGTAGACTTTCTCTATCCCCCAGATGCTACACCACCGCAAGTATTAACAGTCTCAACCCAAGCTGAACCTCGGTAATGAGTCAGCCCCTTTGGAGAAGTCAAAAGTCAAAAGTCAAAAGTCAAAAGTCAAAATTAATAATCCCCATAAATAAATTTAGGGGCTTGTATCATGAGTCTTTTTCGGTAATATCAAGTTCCGATAATTAGTTATGATTCCTATAGTCATTCCACCCCACCCCGCCAAAGCTACGCTTTGTCTTTTCTCCCCTTGTTAAGCTAGGGTGTACACACAAGTATGACCAGCATAGGTTTCAACTCTTCTACTAGTTTCGTAGGGTGTGTTATGGACACACCGAAATAACAAATGAGTCCGCCGAAATAACTTTTGCGTTGGCGTAGCCCGCCGCAGGCGTCACCGAAATAACAAATGAGTCCGCCGAAATAACAAATGAGTTCGCCGAAATAACTTTTGCGTTGGCGTAGCCCGCCGCAGGCATTGCCGAAATAACAAATGAGTCTGCCGAAATAACAAATGAGTGCGCTGAAATAATAAATGAGTCCGCCGAAATAACAAATGAGTCCGCCATGATTGTAACAATTTAGCTTTGTCACGCCAGCGTAACGCACTGCAAATCTTTGGTAGATGAAGTTTTTCTGACTTGTGTGTACACTGTAGCCTTGCTAAGGTGAGGGGATTAAGGGGTGAGGTTTTCCAAGTTTAATAAGTAATCAAGCGAACATGATATAAGAGCTTTTCTCCAATTACCTATTACTAAAAAATATTAGTCAACTTTGTAAATAATACGAAAAACACCATCACCAAAACCTAAAAATATTAGAGGAAATATTAAGAAATTTAAATATATAAAAGTTATTTTAAGTTTTTTGTCATTTGACAATAACGAGAAATCAGGTCAGACAAACACTTATAATTACGATTGTAAAGCCCTGGACTTTAACTATTACCGAAGACAGCACTTTACTTGTAAAAACCATACGTATATTCTTCTGGATTCTTACGCCATCTGTTCAAGCAGCTAAACTCTGAGAATTGCTTTGCATAATGTTAAGTAATATTATGTAAATCTTATTTTTCTATGAAAAATGCACTAATTATTAAATTTTCATTAGATACTGTGACATTCACTTAGAGTGAGGCTCCTGGTATGCCCATTCCTAACACTTCTACACTGGACGGATTGCGAGTACTAGTGGTCGATGATGACCTCGATTCCTGTGTCTGGATTACTTGTTTGCTTGAGTTTTATGGGATTGAAGTTCATTCAACTTTCACGGTACATCAAGCGTTAACAGTGTTTGTCGAATTTCGCCCAGATTTAGTACTTAGTGATATTGTCATGCCCGATGAAGATGGTTATTCGTTGCTACGTCAGATCCGGCAAATCGAAGATAGACTTGACAAATCAACTCCCGTGATCGCAGTCACGGCACTCGAAGAGTTAGAAACGAGATTTCTGGAGTCAGAAGCAAGGTTTGACCAATGGTTATTAAAGCCTGTGGACATAGATGAGTTAGTCGGGGCGATCGCTTACTTAACAGGGCGGTCAATGTTAATCGGTGAATTAACTTCTTTATATTGATAAAGCTTTTCACCCTAAGTTTGTGTATTTAGGGTGAATACTTATTCCGCTCCATGCGTTGCAATAGAAACAGCAGACTATCGCAGGCAATAAAAGGACGGTATGGCAACAGATCAAAAAATCAATCAAGAAACTGAGTTCAATCCGCTCCAGCACCTTATTGGAATCATGATCTTACTGGTAGAGGATGAGCCAGATATTGCAGATTTGCTCATCTTCATTTTGGAAGCAGCAGGTGCAGAGGTGATGGCTTTAACCGATGCAGAAGCAGCCCTTGCTTTGGTCGAATCGCTTCATCCTGATATTCTGCTGTGCAATGTGAAGTTGCCCGATCATGATGGAAATTGGTTAATTGAGCAAATTCGAGTGCATTCTTGCCCATCCCTAAGACAGTTGCCTGCGATCGCTATCACTTCTTATACACGAGAGGTCTCAAGTCATAAGGCTTTGAATGCTGGCTTTAATCGATTTCTAGTCAAGCTTGAGAGTCCAGAGGAAATCGTAGATGAGATTGTTCACCTGCTATCTAGCGATCTTTAGATATAAATACTCGGTCTTCATCCATTCGTGAGAGGTTAAGACAAGATTACCTTTGTCAATTAGTAACTCTACTTAAAATATGTTGATAAATGGGATATTAAATTAATGTAAGTTCGACGGGTTGAAAAAGGTAGAAAAAATATCTCAAAGTAAAAACCTGCAAAAACACTGCTGAGTAAAGCTAACTTTTCTCTATCTAAGGAAACCCTCTAATTTTTCGCAGTACAGAACCGAATATCTCCATCCCTGAACAGTCCTTAACGGAAATTGTCTTGCAACGAGCGATAGAATTCGCTGACAAACCAGCGATGATTGACGGGCTAACTGGTCGAACGATAACTTATAGAGAACTAGCAGATTTAATTAGCATAGCTGCTGGTTTTGCTGCGAGGGGTTTTTCTAAGGGGGATGTAGTTGCTATTTATAGTCCTAACTGTCTGGAATATCCAATCGCATTTGGGGCGATCGCTAGTTAAGTGGAGTTAGCAGTACGGCGAATCCATCTTATACCGCTAGCGAACTGGCATATCAATTAAATGATGCTGGTGCTAAATATTTGCTGACAGTACCGGAACTACTAGAACGCGCCTTAGAGTCCGCTAGTCAGTCAAAAGTTGAATCAGTACTTGTGTTTGGTCATGCTGAGGGTGCAATCCCATTTTCTGCACTTTTAGAAGATTGTGACTCAGTACCAAAAGTACAAATTAATCCCAAAGAAGACGCGGTTGCTTTGCCCTATTCTAGCAGCACAACTGGTTTGCCTAAAGGTGTCACACTGACACACTAGAATTTAGCAGCCAATGTCTACCAACTTTCAAACCGCGAACTGATAAGTTCAGCAGACACAATTATTGGCATTCTCCCATTTTTTCATAGCTACGGACTGCAAACGATACTTTCGTAGGAGGCAAGCCTCACGCTAGATGGTTAAGCCTGTTCTATCAAATTTGGTGAAAAATAGCAGAAGGAATTAAGCGTTTTCCCGATCTTCCACTCTTATTTTCTCATCCAAAAACTTTAGCTGCTGGTATATACAGCTAATCTGCGGTAAATCCACACCTGCTGCTTGCGCTTTCCGTAATGGGTTGCCAAAAATTGCTTCTACTTCCAAAGGCCGCCTTTGGTCATAGTCAATTTTCATGCTGGTACGATAAGGCTTCATCTTCACAGTGTAATCCAGCATTGTTTGAATGAAGCTATCAGGAATGATGCGTCCGCAACTAAAGGAACCTGCTGCAACTTCATACATCAACTGTTCAACTAATTTGCGGGTGTGAACATAGGACATTAATTCATCTGTTCTAGCGTTGAGAATTACAGACAGTCCATTATAGGGAATATTCCACACCAATTTTTTCCATCGCCCTAGTAATAAGTCATCAGCTAATTCCATTGAGATACCAGCACTCTTCAAGTCATTGGCAATTTGCTGCATCTGATCTGTAATCCCAGTAGGATCATAGCCAGAAGCATATCCTCCTAGTGTAATTTGTCCATAGTCGAGGTGGCGGATATGTCCTGCTTCGACTTTATTGGAACAAAGAAAACACAACCCACCAATAATGCTGACATTGCCAACTATTTTGGCAACTTCTTCTTCTACCGCCAGTCCATTTTGCAATACCAACACTACCCCATCATCCCTGATTAGTGGCGGTAACATCTGCGGCAATAAATGGTTTTGTGTCGTCTTTAGTGCTACCACCACCACATCGCATTGTGGCATTTTTTCTACATCATTGTAGGCATTGACTTGAGTCAGGGTGAAATCACCATCTTTTGACTCAATAACCAAACCAGATTTACTGACATATTCATAATCACTCTTCAGCAAAAAGTGGACATCTAAACCAGCTTTTTGCAGTTTGGCACCATAAAAGCCACCTAATGCACCAGTTCCTAGAATGGCGTAACTACGCTCGGACATTTTGCTAACAATGAAATTTTTCTATGATGATCATAAGGCAAATGCGCCGCACACATACAGCCAAAAACTCTTAGTGTGGTATTAGGTAGTGAACCACGCTCGGAAAAGTTTCTTTCCCCAGCTAAGAGCCGCAGCAAGAACTGCGGTCTAAATGATAAGTCTTTAGCCGGACATGATATGACTAGGGTGAGATGTTGGATATATTTGTTAACTTTATTGAAAACCCTTTGCTGGCTTTTTTTGCCCCTTACCCTTGGGCTTAGATTTATTAACTTCTCCTAAAGCTTCTTGAAATAAGTTGTGTAGATGTATAGGAACGCTAGCAATTTCTGGTAACTCTGGCTCAATAGGTTTGTTGAATTCTTGCAAAAGTGCGTCCAAGTCACTTTCAAGGTGAAATGGACGTTGCAGATATTTCTGCAACACATTTTCTAATTGAGTTGGATACTGTTGCGCTAATCGATCCCAGATAAAAGCGTTAATACTTTTATCTTCGAGATAGTAGCGAATTAATTTTTCAGCCCCTTGAACACTTAGCCAATCCTCTGCTGATAAAATTGCTTGTATTTTACTATATGTTGGTAAAAACATTTGTCCCCAACGAGGATGAGAAAGAGCCGTTACCTGTTCTGCTTTCTTGAGTTCGGCAGGTAAATCAACTTTTGGCATAACCATTTTGCTATTGCCGTTTTTGCTATTAAACATCTGAGAAACTGCATTTGAGTCAGCACCAAATTCTTCTGCTGCTGCTTTGATTTCTTCATCTGTAATGCCAGCAGTTTCTGCCATTTCAGCCAATGACTTGGATGTATCAATTCCTGCTGCTGCAAAGCGTTGCTCAGTGATTAATTCTTGAAATTCAGCTATTTTTTTATTAAGCTGATATCCTGGTAATGTAATTTCATCAGTGCCAAAAAAGTCCACAAATTGCTGATGATATTGTGCTACTGACTGCCAAGCTTCCTCTAGCAAGTCTGGGGCATCGCTGTAAAGATTACTTTTATAGTTTTCTTTAAAATTACCAATTGCTACAGCAAGTTTTGGTTTACCCAATTTACCCATTATTGTATAGGACCCAGAAAACATCCAGTAGCTATCGGTAACAGGCGAAATGCGAGTTAGCAAGATTTCTCCAACTTTCAACCGAGAAATTGCCTGTAGCGTTTGGACATTATTTGGCTTGACAATGTAGCGTTTATCTGTCAGCCAGTTCGTTAACTCAAAACCATCAGGTAGGATGTTAGTGATGGCAAATAAGCCGATAAAACTATGATGCCAGCTGTTGATCAGGTTGCGATCGCTCTGGTCTAAATTTGGATGGCTTTCGATAAACAACTCTAATGGTGACTTATCACCGACTTTCCCGGCTGTCAGAAAGCTATCGATAGTTAAGTCCTGCTGGGTACTATCCCCACTTCCACGGCGCAACTGTTCTGCTGCATAAGTTTCCAGTGCTTGTGCAAGTTCACCTTCAGCATCAAGGACAAAATCAACTAAGGCTTGTTTTAATTGGTGCGATCGTTCTAATATGACATCCACAAGTTAATCTCTCGGTGCAACAGATGTAAATTATAGCTTTTGAGAGAATTGCAGCATCTAGCTATTGCTAGATATATGAAGATGCACACTTAGCGGATTTAGGCGTCAAGCTTCTCCTAAACTAGATACAAGGCATCACACAAGGTTATTGCAGATGGTTGCAACTCCAAATTCTAGCTATATTTCTCCAGAAGACTATTTTAAAGGAGAAGAAACCAGTCCTATCAAGCATGAATATAGACAAGGACAGGTTTACGCAATGGCAGGAGCAAGTAATGCTCATGTGATTATTTCTCTTAATATTGCTTCAATGTTGAGAAATCATTTGCGCGGGAGTAATTGTCAGGCTTATATCTCAGACACCAAAGCACATATTGAGTCGATTAATATCTATTACTACCCCGATGTGATCGTAAGTTGTGACCAACGAGATAAAGCTTTTAACAACTTTCTGCGTTACCCCTGTTTAATTGTAGAAGTGCTATCTTCGACAACAGAAGCTTTTGATCGAGGTGATAAATTTGCTGACTACCGACAGATGGAGTCACTTCAGGAATATGTACTTGTGAGTCAAACTCGGTTAAATGTTGAGTGTTTTCGCCGCAACTCAGAGAGACAATGGGTACTTTATCCCTATGGACAAGAAGATATCATTCATTTGGCAAGTGTAGATTTTCGGTGTGCTGTTGCAGATGTCTATGAAGATGTTACTTTTGAATTGCCATAATTGACTGAGTGAAATTGAAGCGATTTGAACAAGCTACACTTTAACAATTTAAAATTCAAAAAGAAAATATATATGCTTCTTAACTTATTTGATAATTTAGTAACTTCGCTATAGAAACGCTATTTACGCTGCTGATTAAATAAGTTTGTTGTTAGGCACTGAAATGCTTACTATGTAACAGATAAAGTGAGTTTGACAGACCGTTAGTACTGCAATGAGTAAGTTAAAAGTATTATGGAATAAGCTCTTTAGGACTTTTCAATGGTCTGCTTATTTACACCGTGCTGTACTAGGTTGAAAGCCCGAAACTAGAATCTTAAGGATTTAAAAATGCGTTTTTAGAGAGCAAAATAAAAAGGCAAAAGAAGATTTTCTTTTGCCTTTTCATTTTTTACCTTTTAATAAAGACGCAAAATTTCAAGTCTCTACTCCTCGTCAAAATCATCTTCCTCGTCTTCTTCTTCTTCCTCGAAATCGTCGTCGTCTGCTACTTCATCGGCGATTAATTCATCTTCATCATCTAGAATTGACCTTTCTGCACGTCTGCTACCAAAACCAGATTCCCCAAGAGTCGGAGAATCTAAATTATAGGTACGAGCTGTGCGGTCATCTAAGACCATATCCAGGGGGTCATCAACTTCATCCAAGACACTACTGCTAATCTCAGCAGTATAATCATCGATCGCACCGGGTTCATCATAGGTATTGTACCCGGTACCAGCCGGAATCAATCGCCCGATAATCACGTTTTCCTTTAATCCGCGCAGCCAGTCGGATTTGCCTTCGATAGCTGCTTCGGTAAGGACTCGTGTTGTTTCTTGGAAGGATGCGGCGGAAATAAAGCTGTCGGTGTTCAACGATGCTTTGGTGATACCCAACAATACTGGGGTATATTGTGCTCTAGCACCGCCTGTAATTGCCATAGCTTCGTTTACTTGCTCAACTTGGCGGAGTTCCACCAATTCACCAGGAAGCATGGTGGTGTCACCACCATCATCAATCCGGACTTTGTTGGTCATCTGGCGAACAATTACTTCAATGTGCTTATCTGAAATATCAATCCCCTGAGATTGATACACCATTTGCACTTCATTCACCAAGAATGTCTGTACCTTCTGCAAAGCATAGCTAGCACAAGCATAAACTCCGTCTTCGGAACCCAGGCTAAAGAAGATTTCCAAAATTTCGTGGGGGTTGGATGGGCCATCGGTCAACGGCTGTCCTGCTAAGACAGTCGCTCCATCTGGCACAATCAAATTTTGTCCTGGGCCTAAAGGATAATCTGTAACCACACCATTTGATTCTACGACCTTGATGGCGATCGCTTCATCACCATCGCCATAAACTACCTTAACTTCACCCGCCCGGCGACATAAAATGCACGCTTCTTTTGGTTTGCGAGCTTCAAGCAGTTCTTCAATCCGGGGCAAACCTTGAATGATATCTCCGGTTTTGGCGCGTTCAAACACCAACAACACCAAGTTATCACCCCGTTGTACCAAATCCCCATCTTCTATCTGCAACACAGCACCAGGGCTGACTCGATAAGGGCGACCGACACGGGTAGTAATAGCGTAGTTCTGAGTTTGGAGTGAGGAGTTAGAAGTTTCAGAATTAACTCCTAACTCTTCACTCTTAACTCCTAACTTTTTAACGTCTACTACTTGTCCTGATTCTTGGGCAAAAACTCCAGGAGCAACTTCTGTACCTTCTACTAACAAGTCACCCACCTTTACTTTAGGCTGAGTACTAGTATTGACCGTAAGCATGTCAGTGTGACGCAACACCAAACAGCGACGCACGTTTTCGGTCCCTTTTTGAACGCCCCGGACTATCCCCCCTTCTTTACCCAAGATTTGGGTCCGTGCAACCACAGAGCCGGGAGCGATGCTTAACCCATCTTGTACCTCAAGTGTGGTCTGGGTGCTACCTTGGGTGGCATCGGCGGTAATGTCTCGACGAATTACCAAGGACTCCAAAATCACCAACTGCAAGCGTTGAACTTCTGAGTCTTCGGCATCCTGTACCAATTCAATATCTGCTGCTAAAGGCGAAGCATTGTGGTCTTGTTCTCCTTCTTGCTCAATTTCCAGTACTAGCTGGGTTCGCAGCAGTTCCACACCTTCAACGGACTTGACGCGTTCCGAATCTTTGTAAGGTAGTCGTTGCACAGCCCGCAACTGAATTGAGCGCCCAGTTTGTTGACTTACCGATGTAGTTGATGGCACATCAGGATTATCCGGTACGGCAAACTCGACTACCGGACGACTCAACAGGGCAGGCCCTTCTGGTGTCTCCACATACTGGATATAACGTAATTCCGTGGCCACACTGCCTTGAAACTCCTCACCTGGTTGGATGAAGGTGTTATCTCGCCCGATAACTGATTCTGGATCGTCCACCATCAGCAGTTCGCCTGGCTTCACCACAACTTCCCGCAGAATGTCGTTTTTCTGGGTGACTTCTACCACACCGCTGTTTTGGCAGAAAATATCTTTCACTACTTCGGTGCCAGCTTCCACAAACTGACCGTCTTCTACCAACAGCAAGGAGATATCTTTATTGACTTCGTGGCTTTCTTCGGGAATCCACAAAAGGGTACCGCCCTGCACGACTTCATAACCGAGCTTGGCTTTGCCTTTTTTCTGGACTTCTACACCCGCGAATTTCAGGAATCCACCAGTGGTCGTGCGATAACGGTCATCAATTAACTCGGCCACTACTTGACCATTTTGCACTTTTGTGCCTGGTGTAGCTCGGAGGTTAAATACCTGGTTGTTGCCAGTGGAGACTAAGTAGTTATTGCGGCCTTGGGAACTTTGGACTGTTACCGTTGCCTGGTCTAATACCACAGAAGCGGTGATAATCTCAATTTCCCTGGTACTTTTACCTGGAGTTGCTTCGGGCAAGCGCACCACACCACCGTGCAAAGTGGTTAACTTGGTTTCTGCTAAGACTCCATTTGAGGCGATCGCATCACCATTTTTGACAATCAATTCTGCGCCAGGCGGCAAGTTATAAACTTCCCCAGACAAAATCCAAATCAAACCACCGCGTGCGGCTGTGGTTGTAGTATTGCCCTGACGGTCAGTTTTTTGTTCTGGAACTACTTCGGCAAATTGCACTTCCCCTGCCAAGTCAGAGGCGACATCTTTAACTGCTTTTTCTGTATTAGTCCGAGTTGTGCGTCCACCGAGGGCAACCTCTGCCAACAACTGACCTTGTTTTACCTTGTTTCCATCAAATACATATAGTGTTGAACCTTGAGTCAGATGAACCTCTTGGTTGTCTGGGGTAACATCACCTACTTTTGTTGGCTCCAAAAGCAGGATGCCATTAGCCTCAACATACAGGGCATCTTCCCCGTGGCGGGTACGATATGTTCTGGTTTTCAGTTTGCGGGGAAGCTTGACAGTCCCATCAATTTTAGAACGAACTTGTTGCGCCACTTCCCCTGTAAACACACCACCTGTGTGGAATGTCCGCATGGTTAACTGAGTACCAGGTTCACCGATACTTTGGGCGGCAATAATCCCCACAGCTTCACCCAAGTCCACCATCTTGGCGTGGGCTAAACTCCAGCCGTAGCAGTGTTGACACACTGAACGTGCGGCTTCACAAGTTAGGGGCGATCGCACCACAACTTCTCCCACCCCAGATTTTTCAATTTTCTTCGCCAAGTCCTCAGAAATTGGGGAATTGCGTGGTGCAATCACTTCTTTTGTCACTGGATGCACCACATCTTCGCCAATTACCCGTCCCATCAAGCGGGTTGCTAGAGGAATCAAGGTTTTGGCACCTTCTGTCATTGGTCCAATGGTAAGACCTCTGGTGGTGCCGCAGTCAAATTCCCGAATAATTACATCCTGCGATACATCTACCAACCGCCGGGTGAGATAACCAGAGTCAGCCGTTCGTAAGGCAGTATCCACCAATCCTTTTCTGGCACCGTAAGACGAAATGATGTATTCCGTCACAGTTAATCCTTCACGGAAATTGGTTTTGATGGGCAAATCGATAATTTCCCCTTGAGGATCTGCCATCAGTCCCCGCATCCCCACCAATTGCCGGACTTGGGAGATGTTACCCCGGGCCCCAGAGAATGCCATCATGTATACGGAGTTCAGGGGATCAGTCTTCTTGAAGTGGACGACTACTTCATCTTTCAAGGCTTCACTGGTACCATTCCAGGTATCAATTACCTTTTGAAAGCGTTCTACTTCAGTGATTTCTCCCCGTTGGTAACGAGTTTCAGTGGCGCGAATTTCTTCTTCGGCTGCTTCTAAGAGCAATCGCTTAGTTGGTGGCACCATCAAGTCATCTACACTGATGGAAACCCCTGCTTTGGTAGCGTAGCGAAATCCCAAATCTTTGAGCTTGTCCGCCATCACTGCGGTTCGCGCCGTACCATAATTCGTAAAGGCCCAAGAAATTAATTTTTGCAGTTGACTTTTGTTAACTACGCGATTGCGAAAAATCATTTTTTCAGTCATTGATCATTAGTCCTGAGTCTTGAATCAATAGTTAGGAGCCATTCAATTTTGGATTTTAGATTTTAGATTTTAGATTTCTCCTTCAATCCAAAATCTAAAATTGGCAGAGTTAAGAGTTGGGAGTTATTAATTCAAAACTCATCACTCATCACTCATAACTCATCACTAACTAGCAAGTGCTTCCTGAATGGCATTATTGTAAATAACACGACCAGGAGTTGTGTATATATACTGTGAAACTACATTGCCTTTAGCGTCTTGTCTGACTCGGCGGAACTTATAGAGTAATGTCCGGCTACCATCCTCGTTTTCTGTCACTTTCACGGGTTCTGTATCCGGTTGGTCTGATTCTATTTCACCGTCAAACCGCACATAGATATAAGAGTGCAAGTCAATTTGCTCTTGTTGAAAAGCCATAATTACATCCTCTAGCGAAGAAAAGTACTTTCCTGCACCTTTTGTCGCACCGGGATTTTCTGCTGTTAAGTAATACGCTCCCAACACCATATCTTGGCTGGGCGTGATGATCGGTTTACCCGTGGCTGGTGACAAAATATTGTTAGAAGCCAACATCAGCAACCGCGCTTCAGCCTGACTTTCTAACGACAGCGGGACGTGTACCGCCATTTGGTCGCCGTCAAAGTCGGCGTTAAATGCCGGACACACCAGAGGATGCAGTTGAATCGCTCTACCTTCTACCAAAATCGGTTCAAAAGACTGAATACCCAAACGGTGCAACGTTGGTGCCCGATTTAGCATCACAGGGTGTCCTTCAATCACCTCTTCCAGCACATCCCAAACACTGGGGTCATTGCGGGATATCAGCTTTTTCGCAGCTTTGATATTATTTACCATACCGCTACGAATGAGGCGGTTAATCACAAATGGTTGAAATAGCTCAATCGCCATTTCTCTAGGCAAACCGCACTGGTGAATTTTCAGCTTTGGCCCAACAACAATAACAGAACGTCCAGAGTAATCAACCCGTTTACCTAACAAGTTTTGTCGGAAACGTCCTTGCTTACCCTCAATAATGTCGGACAAAGATTTCAGAGGTCGGTTATTTGCCCCTACCACAGTGCGTCCCCGACGACCATTGTCAATCAAAGCATCAACCGCTTCTTGCAGCATCCGCTTTTCGTTCCGCACAATAATCTCTGGTGCCAAAATTTCTTGCAAGCGTGCCAAACGATTGTTGCGGTTAATTACCCGCCGATACAAATCATTTAAATCGCTGGTTGCAAACCGGCCGCCATCTAGCTGCACCATTGGGCGCAAGTCTGGGGGAATCACGGGAATAACTGCCATTACCATCCACTCTGGTTTGGAACCAGTAGCGATGAAGTTGTCAATTACCCGCAGTCGCTTAATTAGCTTGGCTCTCTTTTGTCCCTTGGCGTTGCCAATTTCTTCGCGTAGGCTTTCGGCTTCTTGCTCTAAATTGATATCGGCAAGCAAACGCAACAGTGCTTCAGCACCAATACCTACCTCTACGCCTTGCAGTTGAGAATCTTCGCTATAAATTTGGTCTTCTATTTCCAACCACTGGTCTTCACTCAGTAGCTGTTTGTAAGTTAAAGTTTCGGCATTACCTGGACTCAGGACAACATAAGAGTTGAAATAAACAATCTGCTCGACATCCCGTAAGGGCATATCCAACAGGATGGAAATGTAGCTAGGAATGCCTTTGAGATACCAGACGTGAGCTACTGGTGCAGCGAGTTTAATATAGCCCATGCGGTGGCGACGCACGCGTGACTCGGTGACTTCTACTCCACAGCGCTCACAGACAATACCTCTGTGACGAACTCTTTTATACTTGCCACAATGGCATTCCCAATCTTTCGCGGGGCCAAAGATGCGCTCACAAAATAAGCCATCCATCTCTGGCTTGAGAGTTCGGTAGTTAATCGTTTCTGGCTTGGTAACTTCACCGACTACCTGACCATTGGGCAATGTTCTCTCGCCCCACTGGCGAATGCGTTCAGGGGAAGCCAAGCCGATTTTTACGTAGTCAAACTGATTAGTTTGGGCAGGTCTCATACTTAAGTGCTGAGTTATGAGTTATGAGTGTTGAGTATATTTAGTTTTAAGTTAGGAGTTAGGAGTTAGGAATTGTTAACTCCTCGCTCCTCACTATCTATTCGTCATCTTCCAGCGATTCGCGGGAAAGAGATTCGTATGTTGGTCGAGGAGGTGTGCGACGGGCTGATTGGTCTGCCATCAAATCGACTTCCACATCTAGGGAACTGCCATCTGCTTGGGTTTCTACCTTGTGTACGGCAATGTCTAACCCTAATGATTGCAACTCGCGCATTAGCACCTTAAAGGACTCTGGGGTTCCAGGTCGGGGAATTGCCTTACCTTTAACGATCGCATTTAACGCTTCATTCCGTCCTTGCATATCGTCAGATTTAACTGTGAGCAATTCCTGTAAGGTATAAGCTGCACCAAAGGCTTCCAATGCCCACACTTCCATTTCTCCAAACCGCTGACCACCTTGTTGGGCTTTACCACCCAAGGGTTGCTGAGTCACCAGTGAGTATGGGCCTGTGGAACGAGCGTGGATCTTATCATCCACCAAATGCACCAGCTTCAGCATGTAAGCCACACCGATAGTGATTGCTCGGTCAAAGGGTTCGCCTGTACGACCGTCATACACCATGATTTTGCCTGGATTATCTGGGTTATATACCCAGTCTTTGCCTGTTTCGTCTCGTGCTTCTTGCAATTTGCCATGCACAATTCGGCGGGATGACTCTTCACCGTACATTTCGTCAAAGGGAGTAATCTTAAATCGCACTCCCAAGGTCTGACCAGCCCAACCCAAGAGGCACTCAAATACTTGTCCGACGTTCATCCGACTGGGTACACCCAAGGGGTTAAGTACAATGTCCACTGGTGAACCATCGGGCAAATAAGGCATATCTTCCGCTGGTAATATCCGAGAAATAATCCCTTTATTCCCGTGGCGTCCTGCCATTTTGTCACCAACTTGGATTTTGCGTTTTTGGGCAACATATACTCGGACTACCATATTGGCTCCTGGTGGCAGTTCATCACCTTGTTCACGAGTAAACAAGCGCACATCAACTACGCGACCTTTTTCACCGTTTGGTACTCGCAGAGAATTGTCCCGCACATCCCGGGCTTTTTCACCGAAAATAGCCCGCAACAGTTTTTCTTCTGGTGGTTGGTCAGATTCACCTTTTGGTGTGACTTTTCCTACCAAGATATCACCAGCTTCTACCCATGCTCCAATGCGAATGATTCCCTGTTCATCCAACTGACGCAAGGCATCTTCGCCGACGTTGGGAATTTCTCTAGTGATTTCTTCTGGCCCCAGTTTCGTCTGTCTAGCTTCAATTTCATATTTTTCAATGTGAATTGAGGTGTAGACATCATCCTGCACCAGTCTTTCAGAAATTAATATTGCATCTTCGTAGTTGTAGCCTTCCCAAGGCATATAGGCAACTACAATATTTTGTCCTAGCGCCAATTCACCGCCTTCAGTGGAGGAGCCATCAGCCAGCACCTGACCAGCAACAACACGTTCACCAATACGGACGAGAGGTTTCTGATTTAAACAGGTATCTTGGTTTGAGCGTTGGTACTTGGAAAGGGTGTACTTAATTTCTGGAGTGCTAGGTTTAGGACGAACGCGAATTTCTGTGGCATCCACATAGGTGACATCGCCATCGGTGCGCGATACAACTACCATCCCAGAGTCTCTTGCTCCTTGTGCTTCCAAACCTGTACCCACCAGAGGACGCTCTGGCTTCAGCAGGGGTACTGCTTGCCGTTGCATGTTTGACCCCATCAGCGCTCGGTTAGCGTCATCATGCTCCAAGAAGGGAATCATGCTGGTCGCTACTGACACAATCTGTACTGGAGATACTGCTACGTAGTCCACCTGTTCTGGTGTTGTGGTGGAGAACTCTTGGCGATAACGGACTGGCACTTGTGGCCCAATAATGTGCCCGGTTTCATCTACAGGAATATCTCCCGGAGCAACCCGCAGGTCGTCTTCTTCATCAGCTGTCATGTAGGCTGGAGGCAGATCAAATCTGACTCGCCCATTTTCCACAGGTCTAAATGGCGTTTCTAAGAAGCCGTACAGGTTCACCCGCGCATGGGTTGCTAAGGAGCCAATCAATCCGGCGTTGGGGCCTTCTGGTGTCTCAATCGGGCAAATACGTCCATAGTGACTAGGATGAATATCCCGCACAGCAAACCCAGCCCGTTCGCGGGTTAAACCGCCAGGGCCAAGGGCACTCAGACGGCGTTTGTGGGTCAATTCTGCCAGAGGATTGGTTTGATCCATGAACTGACTTAACTGGCTGGAACCAAAGAATTCTTTAATTGCTGCTACCAATGGTTTGGGGTTCACCAAGGAAGCGGGAGTTAGCACTTCGGCATCCGATACGGTCATCCGTTCCCGAATTATTCTTTCTAGGCGATTTAAGCCCACCCGCACTTGGTTTTGCAGCAATTCACCGACGCTTCTCACCCGCCGATTTCCTAAGTGGTCAATGTCATCGATATTACCAATATCATATTCTAGGTTAATCAGGTAATCCACGGCTGCCAAAATATCCCCAGCAGTCAGCACGCGCATTGTGTCGGGAACAGAAAGGCGCAATTTCTTGTTGAGCTTGTACCGTCCAACACGACCAAGGTCATAACGTTTCGGGTCAAAGAAACGAGAGTCTAAGAGCTGTTGTCCACCTAAGACTGTGGGTGGTTCACCAGGACGCAGTTTGCGATATAACTCCATCAGGGCTTCTTCTTCAGAGAATTGCCCTTCTTTTTCGATGGTTTTTTGGAAATATTCTGGATGGCGTAAGGCGTCAAAGATTTCGTTGTCTGATAACCCTAAAGCTTTTAGGAGTACCTGCGCTGAGAGTTTGCGGGTTTTGTCAATGCGTACCCACACCAAATCGTTACGGTCTGTTTCAAATTTCAGCCATGCTCCCCGGTTGGGAATTAAGCTAGCTGAATAAGTGCGTCGCCCGTTTTTGTCTATTTCTGATTTGTAATAAACCCCTGGCGATCGCACTATTTGATTGACAATTACCCGCTCGGCTCCGTTAATAATAAACGTGCCGCGATCGGTCATCAAAGGCAAATCCCCAATAAATACCTCTTGCTCTTTGATTTCCCCGGTTTCTTTGTTAATCAAGCGTGTGGGAACATACATTTGAACGGCATAGGTACTGTCCCGGCGTTTGGCTTCTTCGACGCTGTACTTTGGCTCCTTGAGTTTATAGTTATGACCCAAAAAGTGTAGTTCTAGTTTGCCCGTATAATCTGTGATCGGACTAAAGGAGTTAAGTTCTTCTATCAGCCCTTCTTCCAAAAACCAGCGAAAGCTTGACCGCTGGATTTCAATCAAGTCGGGCAACAGAAAGGCGGGTTCCATATACGTTTCTTTAGTCATGCCTTTTCCTTTGTCAACCTGGTAAAATTTTCCCGTGGACACTGCTGTTTGACGCTTCCCACTGCTAGCCAGTGTCCTTAGCTGTCTGGGAACTTTTTCTTACACACTTGTTATTTACAGGTGTGGGCAAACGCAGCGATTAAAGCTGGAATGAGCAATTTGGACTAGGGGATAATCGCCCCTAATCGGGTACTCAGACGCCAAAAACCCACTATAGTCTTGATTTAAGAAGAATATACAGTTGAGATATTCCTGAGTTTTATCTACTTTCTTCATTTCCCCTCCAAAAAGCGCGTTAATTTGCTGACGCAGCTCTAGACGGTGTGTTTTAAATCCACCCGCCTATTTATACTCTCAGTGATATCCTAGATATCCTAAGACTGAGGGAATGATCCGTACCTTGTCGGCTTTTAATCAGAATCACTTCGTTTTGCTCGATTGTACTCACAAGGCAATTTCGTTTAACGATTTTGTATAGGTTAAATACACACCAAGCCGATGTTGTGCAAAAGTCTAGCTCAATTTGGGTTGGCACGTTTAGTCATGTGTGGAGAGCATCCGCTTGTAGAGATTTGGAGGATGGCCAAGCCGATAACATTACGGAAAATTAGGCTCAGAAATTTTAGGTTCCTTCCTTTATCATTATGGCGCAAGCAAAATGTTTTTGAGGGAATAATATTAACATATTTTTGTCCCCCTAGAGGTTTATTTTTTTTAGCACAACTGAATAAAAGAGATTAAAGCCCACTTTATATTGACAGACCGAATAATTCACAGGCATTCTGAGTGGTTTGATGGGCGATCGCTTCTACCGTTTCCTGACGTAATTTAGCTACTTGCTCGGCGACATAAAGCACGTAGGCAGGCTCGTTACGCCTCTGGCCGCGTTTAGGAACTGGAGCCAGAAATGGGCAGTCTGTTTCAATCAGTAGGCGATCGCTACTCACCATCGCTGCGGAGGATTGGATCGCTTTGGCGTTTTTGAACGTCACCGTCCCACTAAAGCTGATGTAGAAGCCTAAATCGAGAAACCATTGAGTTTCTTCTGGCGTTCCTCCCCAGCAATGCATGACACCGCGCACTCTTTCTCCTTTGAATTTTCGCCATTTTTGCAACACTTCTCTAGTTTGGACAGCAGCATCGCGGCAGTGGATAATCACTGGTAAGTTAAGTTCCGATGCGATCGCTAACTGCGATTCAAACACCATAAGCTGATGCTCATAGTTATCAGCTTTGTAAAAATCCAGCCCCATTTCCCCAATTGCTACCACATGAGAGTCAGAACTCGCCAAAGTTTTGATTTTTTCGGCTGTCTCGCTATTCCATTTATCAGCATCTAAAGGATGTAATCCCACGGCAAAGCTGATTTCAGGAAACTCTTGTACTATGGATTGAATACTGGAAAACTCCTCAGGGTGAACACAGGAATGTACTAAATGCACTACACCTGCTTCTTGCCATCGCGATCGCACTGTTGCTAAATCCGGCTGGAAACTATCAAAGTTGAGATGGACGTGCGTATCTATTAGTTGCATTTTTTTGTCCTTTGTCATTTGTCATAAATTGTTAGCGCTGATCACAACTAATGACAAATGACCCTCCGGGTAGAATCCTTCTGTTGTCAAAGAAGCTACGCGAGCACCTATGCTTTGCGATTCCCAGCTGATCAAGAGAGAAATCACGCCTGCCACTTGTTTGAATTTGGCAGAGCCTACGCCAGTCGCTCATGGGGAGCAACTACGGTGAGTCCAGCACTGCGGGAGGGTTTCCCTCCGTAGGTGACTGGCGAACCCGTAAGGGTGGACGGGTTAAGAGGCATAGAGCAAGTGGTATGGAAACCCTCAACATTGCACTGGCTTCTCAGATGCTTTCTACGAGATGCTACACGTAGCTTGCTTCAACCTAGATGTACGCATACTCTTTGCCACAGTCTCTCCAAGAGTTGAGGCTGCGCTATGCGCTGAAGCGTTTTACACCACTTGCTACAACTTTGCGAAACTTCATAGCACAGTGGCTCCTTGAGTTACAAGAGCGCACTGGCTTACCAATGACTATTCAGCTGCTGTTTGAGTTAAAGGTTTTAGTTTATGAGCTAATCTCGACTTTTTCCTTGCTCCATTGTTGGGGTGAAGGACACCCCGTTTGATCGCTTTATCGATTTTGCCGTAAGCCTCGGATAACCGAGCCTGTGCTTCTTGTTTTAATTCTGGGGTAGGATTAGCCGCATAGACAGCTATAGCATTAAAGTATTTCTTCATCAGCGTCTTGACTGCTGATTTGTAAGCTTTATTACGCAGTCGGTTACGTTCTGCGATTTCGGCACGCTTGAGAGCAGACTTTGTATTCGCCACAGTCAATTCCAAAAATACTATTTATATGTACACACACTACTAGACTTACTAATATAGCATCTAAATTGCCAATGTTATAATTTCCGAAAAAAATTCTCCCATTGGGGATTAGGTACCGGAGATTGGGGAAAAATTTAGTCCCTAGTAGATTACGGCGTAAATAAACATACCATACCCTCCGGGAAGCCGCTCTGCGTCTACAAAATGGCGCAAGAGCAAGGAATACAACTCTTTTGACTTTTGACTTTTGCCTTGCGGTACTAGTCTTTGCTGCCTAATCTCCAGTTCTTAATTTGGTTTGCCGTCAATTTGGCAAATGCGTTAAAATAAGGTACATCAAATAAAATAGTAACCCTAACTCATCACCTGGTTAAGCAATGTGATTGCCAATATAATAATCTGTCCCTAAAACGGATATATTGTCAAAGGCAAGGAACTGTAAACAGCTAAATTTCAGGGGTTCCAAAGTATAAAACCGATATATCGTGTCTGTACACATGTTAACTACTAAAAGTTAGGAAAATAAGTACAAATTATACTCAGACCCTATCCCCTGTAAATCCGGGGGGCTGGATGTGTAAACACACAACCTGCACCAGAGCAAGGAGTCAGGGTAAGGGCATAAGGGTAGTGGAAAATGGCACGCCCACTTCCTGCCGCTAGCCTGCCGAGGCTTTGTCGGACTGAGCAATTAAGTCGCCTTCTCAAGTAAATTATCTGCTGGCAGCCTTGAGAGTATCAAAAAAATCCAGGTTAAGCTAGAGAAGAGAATTAGAGTCAGCTTCCACACCCCAGTTGGTCAAGAGCAATACTAAATCTCAGGTGGGAATATTATAATTTTGGCATTGTCCTTACTCCATGCTGCGAATCATTACTCAGCAGGCAGACGTCAGAGCAGAACTACAACGGATCTGCGATCGCACCCATGACGAACAGGTACTTCACAAAGAAGCAACGGTGCGGGAAGTTTTGCAAGCAGTGAAGCGCCAAGGCGACAAAGCTGTATTGCATTACACAGCCGAATTTGACAAACAAACCCTGAAAGCAGAAGAACTCCGAGTTACAGGCTCAGAACTAGATGCAGCCTATCAGCAGGTGTCAAAGGAGTTGCTTGATGCAGTTCGGCTAGCTTGCCGCAATATTGAAGCGTTTCATCGTCAGCGAGTACCGAAAAGCTGGGTACACTTTGGTTACGATGAAGTAGTACTGGGCAAACGCTACACACCCGTAGACCGAGCCGGGTTGTATGTGCCTGGCGGCCGTGCCGCCTATCCCAGTACAGTGCTGATGAATGCAATTCCGGCTCATGTTGCTGCTGTACCCCACGTGGTGATGGTAACACCACCAGGCCCAGGGGGTGCGATTAACCCAGCAGTCTTGGTAGCTGCCCAAGAAGCAGGGGTGCAAGAAATTTATCGTATTGGAGGCGCACAAGCGATCGCCGCTTTAGCCTATGGCACAGAAACGATTCCGAAAGTGAATGTAATTACTGGGCCTGGTAACATTTATGTCACCCTAGCGAAAAAACTTGTTTACGGCACTGTCGGCATTGATTCTTTGGCAGGCCCCAGCGAAGTGCTGGTGATTGCCGATGAAACTGCAAATCCGGTGCATGTCGCTGCTGACTTGCTGGCCCAAGCGGAACACGATCCAATGGCGGCAGCAATTTTGCTGACGACAGATGCTGCTTTGGCGAAAAACGTGCAATTAGCCTTGGAAAGACAGCTAGTGGATCACCCACGGCGAATAGACACAGAAAAAGCGATCGCTCATTATGGGTTGATTGTCCTTGTGGAATCGCTCCAAGCAGCAGCAGAACTCTCAAATGAATTTGCCCCCGAACACCTGGAATTAGAAATCAAAGACCCTTGGGCGCTCTTACCACAGATTCGCCACGCTGGGGCAATCTTTTTGGGTTACTCAACACCTGAAGCTGTAGGAGACTATTTGGCAGGCCCTAACCATACCTTGCCAACTTCTGGTGCTGCCCGCTATGCTTCGGCATTAGGGGTTGAAACTTTCCTCAAACACTCCAGTATTATTCAATACTCCCAAACTGCACTGCAAAATGTCGCTAGTGCCATTGATGTGCTAGCAACAGCAGAGGGCTTACCTTCCCATGCTGATTCAGTCCGACGCCGAATTCAGCAAGAAGAGTGATTTGGAATGCTTAATTTTTTGCCGTACTGTTGGCAAAAGTCACTCTATAGCTTCAGACTAAAAATTTGGATGGCGATACCTACGGTAAGCTACGCTAACGCACACCATTTGCTATCCTGCCTTCAGCCGCCCTTTAAGCGTCCACAAGTTGGGCATTGCCGACGGCACAGTTGCTTCAAAAGTCGGGGATTGATTGCCGGATGGCAGTTCCTTGGGTAGGGTTTCTTTATCTAAGGAACTGGTGAAAAACTTCTCCACACCAGTTGCTAAAACCCACCAGCGTGAAAGTCGTGTAAAACGAACCTATGGCGCAGCCTCGAATATAGGATTTATAATTTGATTTTTGAAATGTAGGCTGTGTTAGACGAAAGTACGGCATCGTCTGAACGTACCCTACATAATATTTAGATTTATCTCAAAAATCAAATCGGATTGCTATATACAGCGTATTGCAGGTAAATGAAGTACACGGGTAGGGGCGCAACATGTTGTGCCCCTACGATGATCTGTACCTCACCTTGGCGTAGCCTAAGAAGAGAAGTTGCAATCTGCTGTATAAACTAACGCGATGTGCGATTTAATATTCTGATCTCTCTCCTAAAAGGCTTTGATTTTTGCTCCCCAAGGCCAGTAGGGAAGGGGTTGGGGATTAGGTTTGAGAGAAAGTCGCACATGGCGTAAACTAAATAGTCAGATGGAAAATTAATTTAGTGTAGCTGCCAACAAATTTTGCTAGATACTTATATAAGGGGTCTACTCTTTAGGAGACGAGAGCAGTGCTAAAGAATATTTTGGTAGCTCTAGACGGTTCGGAAGTTGCAGAACGAGTAATTCAGACTTTAGATGATTTGGCGTTGTTAAAAGATGCAAAAATTATTCTCTGTCATGTGTTTCCCACCCCAGAGTCAGAGATGGAACTACCTGCTGATTGTCCTCAGCCAGAGTCCCCAACATTTTCTTATTTTCATATTGAAAAACAGCTGCGATCATATCAGGAAAAGTTATCAGTCACTTGTGAGTTAGAACTGGTAACTGGTGATCCTGCTGATGAAATTATTCGCCTTGCCAATATTTACAAAACTGACTTGATTCTAATTGGTAGCCGGGGGTTGATGGGGATGAAGCGAATTGTCCAAGGTTCTGTTAGCAGTCAAGTTGTGGAAGAGGCTAATTGTTCAGTGTTAGTCGTCAAACCAAAATAAAAATTTGCAACGGGAAGCAATGACTATAACTACCCCAAAACTAGCCTTTGAGGAATATCTGAAATATGATGATCGCACTGATACCTGCTATGAATTTGACAAAACCCAAAAAAATAAGAGGTTTTATTCCTGCGTGGTTAAAAATTTGACCTTTTACAAAGCTGTTTTCACTTAAGATAACGAGAGCAAACGCCTACCAAAATGCTTGTATTCCATATCTCATATTAATTCTGTATGAAGATGCACAGAATAATCCGCCTGAAATCCTTGCTAGATAAAGGGACTATTCTATGTAGGCTCACATAGAATTGGTATCAACAGAGAAAATATCAGGAATTATGGTATGTTCACCTTACTTACTCCAAACGAATAGACAGACTTGCTTATTCGTTTGGAGTAAGTTCCTTAAAAAGAGTTTCGTTATCGTTCACAAATTACTAGATTGTGATGAATCTGGTTGATTTATCAAATAGCAATGCTTACTTCCCTACTCAAGGTAAGCAGCATCTTTAGCTAAAAGTACCATTTAAGTTTATCAACAGTTGCCTACTAGCAACCGTTGATAGACTTTGTTAAGTTTCTCGAAGAAAAATATGTGGGTGACAATAAACGTATGCTAAGATAACTGCTATCAAGCAAATAGCTAATAACTTGCCAGGATGTAAGTAGATTAGCAATTAAGACAGGCGCAAAAGTAACTTAACCTGCTCGAACAGGATAGTTTATTTAAGAGCCTTTAGCCGAGTAAAGACGCTGTTAATAGTGTCTTTACTTACATTTATTGTTTCCCTTCTACTAAACTTCATAAGTTTGGCTATTGCACTGACAGGATAGTTAAACAGCTGGCACACCAACAGCACTAGATCCACCATTACCACCAGTAATAGTGCCTCCATTAACAATAACAGTCCCAGAGCCGCTATTTATAATGCCAGCGCCGCCAGCGCCGCCAGCACCGCCAATAAATTTAAGTATTAACTTAAGGAGAAAGAATTTACTAGCTTCCTTATTGTGCTTTTTCTGGCCTCCAGAGAGATTGCCCTCTTCGTTGGCAGTTAGTGTGGTGAACAATGTGCTTTCCATAATCTTAGTTCTGGGTTGATTGTGGTGATTAAAGTCACGTCACTCCAAATTAATAGATATAAACGTGAAAGAGTATATTTAGTAACTTGTTTGTGCTGTTAGAAGTATTATACGGCTCTTGCCAGTCAGATCAAATAATTATTCTTTGAAGAAAGAAAAATATATTGTACCTATTTTTCTTCAACAAAGATATTACATAGTTAATATTTATACAAATTTCATTAAAAATAACTTTTTATCTATCAAAAAATCGCAGGTGTCAATCTATATATAGATATAAATATGGCGCTCTAAAAGCTTAATTTCGTTTTTCAAAAAATATAATGAAGCTTGTTACGTATTAATACTGATAAATTCATGAAAATACCGAGAATTCAAGATTTAGTCAATCTCAACAAACAACATTTTTTATACGAGTTGTACTTAAATAAATTTCTCAAACTCAAAACGGAATTTTTCATTTTTGAATAAGTATTTTTATGTAAAAAATGTTTTTTTACAATTATTTTATACAGCACTCGTCTAAATTAGTATAATTTATTTTAATATAAAACCTTTAATTTTGCTTAATTGTTGATTAAGTTAATTATACAAATTTTTCTTCTTAGTCCGGAGAATAGACTTGCCAAAACGGAGCTCAATAGATTTACACATCTTCGCCCGGATGCTCCCTTTATTGTGATTGCAGATGCTCCGTTTCCTCCTGCTCCTCCAAGTGCTCCGTTTTTTCCGGGTCTCCGTTGGTATCCCCTCAATACTTCGGGGTATATACATTTTGACTTTTCAAACAACTGAAAATCAATGCGGAAAATAGAGAAACGCTAGACTAAACGGAAAGCAAGTCGGGCTTTATCCCCTCCTTAAAAGACAGGGCTTCTCGCCCTTCGGTATTGTTTTGATAGAGACAAGGGAGATTTTCCTTGTCTCTACCTTCAGTCGAATCAACGTCTTTGAGTTACCAAAAACTGACGCAAGCTCAACAAACTCAAGGTTTGACCCAAATTCAAGGGCAAAATTGAAATTCCTTCCAAGCGAGACTGCACCCAACCTTCTCCCCAGTACCATTCGTGGAACCCGTCAATGCCTCCGCTGAGTACTAAGCGGAGACAGTTGGATTTTACAACATCTACTTGATGATGAATCGAGACTGGCCCAGTCCAGGTCGTAAACTGGAATCCTGGAAGCAGTTCTTCTGGCATTCCTGGCGCAAAGCGTTGCCCTAAGAGCCATTTTTCTAGTTGTACCGGATGCAGCAGACTGTCACGAATTGCATCTGTTGAGGCTTCGATTTCGATCCGCAGTTGGCTTTGTTGAAAATTACCCAGCATTTTTCTAGAATTACCTAAAGGTGAGACATCGCTATTTCTAATATTGCAAATACAATCACTGATTATTACGGCATCACTTTTCTACCAGCCGAGAACTTAGAATAGAAAAAGTGAACTTGTTAAGAAATGTAAGGTTATTCATGGCGGATCAGTTAATTCGTGCAACAGCAGCCGAAGGTGGAATTCGTGCCATAGGTGTGATCACCACACGTTTAACAGAAGAAGCACGGGGGCGCCACAAGCTTTCTTATGTGGCAACGGCAGCACTAGGTCGGACTATGGCAGCAGGCTTGTTAATGGCTTCTAGCATGAAGCGAACTGGGTCGAGGGTCAATGTCCGGGTGAAGGGTGATGGGCCTTTAGGTGGCATATTGGTAGATGCAGGCTTAGATGGTACGGTACGCGGATATGTAGGAAATCCATCTGTGGAATTGCCTCCCAATGCCAAAGGTAAACTAGACGTTGGTGGTGCAGTGGGTGGCGGCTACCTCTACGTTGTGCGGGATATCGGTTATGGTTATCCTTACTCTAGTACGGTAGAATTAGTTTCTGGCGAAATTGGCGATGATGTGGCTCATTATTTAGTAAATTCCGAACAAACACCTTCAGCTTTAGTTTTAGGTGTGTTTGTGGGAGCAGGTGGAGTGACGGCTGCTGGAGGATTACTAGTACAAGTATTGCCTAAAGCTGCCAGAGACGAAGCCCTAGTAGAAACTTTGGAATCACGGGTAGCTGGTCTAGCAGGATTTACGCCATTGTTGCAAGCTGGGAAGACTTTGACTGAAATCTTTGGCGACTTGTTGGGAGACATGGGGCTGGCAATCTTTCCCGAACGGCAAATGCTGCGCTTCCACTGTGGTTGTTCTTTTGATCGCGTTTTGGGGGCACTGAAGATTTTAGGAGAAGCCGAACTGCAAGATATGATTATTAAAGATGATGGTGCTGAGGCAACTTGCGAATTTTGTGGCAACGTTTACCAGGCAAGTAGTGATCAGTTAGCTCAACTAATTGCCGATTTGCAAGCTGAATCTTCCGTTTCAGGATAAAGTATAAAATAACACTGATTTTTGAGATTGAGAATGGTACTCTGTGGAGAGAGATAATCAAAAAAGTAGCTTTTTAATCATGAGAAAGTTACTATGTCAACAATGGAATTATCGACCTAAAGCAGAGCGCTATTCAATTATTTTGGTGTGAGAGATGACAGAGCGGGATATTCCAGACAGTTGGTCAAGAGCCAGTGGAAGAGAGCCAGATCAAAACACAAGATTATCCCGAACAGAAGAATTCGGTGAAACTCAGCCATTTGATGTCCCAGCTACTGGTTCTGCCTCCAAGTCAGTGAAGCGGCGAAAAAAAAACGATACCGTACTACAGGGAAGCAAGCTACGCAAAGCATCTCGTAGAGAAGGATTACCTATAAATAGTCATTTAGAAGAAACTGCCCAACTCAGTAGAAGTCCTGGAAAATGGCCGCGCTGGATGAAAAGCTGGATATTGTGGCTAACACTGCTAATGTTGATTCCTGGCAGTGTTGGATTATTGGCAATGGCAATGCTGCTAAAGTTGCCCTCTGCCCCTAATTGCCCATCGATTTTCTGGCCCCTAGCTAGTGCTTCTGTGCGGCTACACTGCGCTCAGTTAGCGGCTTCTAAGCAGACAGTGAACGACCTATTGCAAGCGATCGCTCTGGTAAAGCAACTACCACAAAATCACCCGTTGCATGGAGAAATTGATCGTTTCATAGAAGAATGGTCGCGGGATATTTTGAAGCTAGCTGATCAAAGTTTCCAAACAGGGAATTTAGATGAAGCGATCGCTACTGCTCAGAAAATACCCCAAGACGTGGCGGCTTATAAATTAGTTGATGAGCAAGTTAGCAAATGGCAGTCAATTTGGTCAAAGGCAGAAGCCACATACAACGGTGCGATCGCCGAAGTTCGGGAACGGCGCTGGCAATCAGCATTCATGTTATCCGCCAAAATGCTGCGCGTAGACAATCAATACTGGGCGGGTACTAAATACGACCAATTGAATCGTCTAATTGCCACAGCGCGGGAAGATAGCGATAAGTTAGGAAAAGCCGAAAGTTTAGCAAGTAGCAAAGTAGTCGATAATTTACTAGAAGCTATTAAGCTAGCCGAGTCAATTGGACAGGAAAGTTACATTTACCAAAAAGCTCAGGAAGCGATTCCCACATTTGGACGCAAAATGCTGGAACTGGCACAGGCAAAACTAGACAAGCGGGATGCTGATGAAGCACTGAATATTGCCAGACAAATTCCAGAAAGTGCGAAACTACAGGGCGAAACAGATGACTTTATGGCCATAGCTGACGCCAAAAGGAGTGCTTGGATCGGTAATGTTTCTGGTTTAGAAGCAGCGATCGCTCAAGCGCAACAAATTGATCCTTCCAGACCAGCGTATAACGAAGCACAAGAACTGATTGCTCGTTGGCAGTTGGAAATTGAAGATGTTGCCCATTTGGAAAAAGCGAGAATATTGGCTAGCCAAGGAACAGTCCCTAATTTAACAGCAGCGATCGCTCAAGTGCAGCTGATCCCTACTAGTAACCCCAGAGCCACAGAAGCTAGGCAAGAGATCGGTCGCTGGAGTGCCCAAGTTGAGACCATTGAAGACCAACCTTACTTAGAACGCGCCGAACAGATAGCAATATTCGACGATATTAACTCTTTGCAAGCTGCGATCGCCCAAGCCAGCGAAATTCGTAGAGGTCGTGCATTATATCCAGAAGCACGGAAAAAAATTCGTACTTGGGTAGGAAAGATTCAGCGAATTCAAGACCAACCCTACTTGGATCAAGCACAAGAACTGGCTCAGAGTGGAAATCTCATCGGTGCCATTAGCACGGCTCAACAAATTGCATCCTCGGGAAGGGCGCTTTCTGGAGAAGCACAAGCTGCGATCAATGACTGGGAAGGGCAAATCCGCACCACAGAAAACTGGAAAAAAGCCCAAGAAGTGGGTGCGGCTGGCACGCCAGAAGCCTTAGTTGAGGCAATACGACTGGCGGATCGGGTTTCAAGCAATAGCATCTTACGTATGGATGCGAATCTGGCTATTGACCAGTGGAGTAAGCAATTGTTAGAAATAGCACGCTCTCAAGGTCAGTCTGATATTGCCAAAGGGATTGAGATTGCTAAATCGATTCCACGCACTAGTGCTGCTTACAGTGCGGCGCAAGAGCAAATTAGGACTTGGCAGGAATTTCTTAATCCTCAACCGAAGCCTCAACTGGAGCCTCAGCCTCAGCTTGAATCTCCACAATTGCTACCATCAACGACTACTAATGGGCAGTGATTATCTAGAGCGATCTTCAAGTCAATAGACCATAGTGTGGCTACTTACTAAGCATCTCAATATTGCCGATAGTCGGCATAATTACTAATCTTTATTCTCAGGTAAGACTTGGCAAGTTTTTAAGTTTCAAAAATTTTCTTCTTCTAATGCTTCTTTCATCTAATTTCGGAGGCAATTATGATTTTATCAGGACTTACGCAAAAATTGCCAAAAAGCTTAATTTATCGAACCGCCAACGCGCAGCATTTCCAAGAGTTGACGCCAAGGACACCTCGCGCAGCGTCTCGTAGAGAAGAATTCGTAGAGTGTGCGTAAGTCCTATTTATGAGACATTCCCATAGGCCGCAAAATCTCGACTTTTCAAAGCGAGGATGTAGCGCCAACGGCGAATTTTATCAGGCAATGTAGGATTAAGCTTCTTAGCTTAACCAAATCTTCTTGTCATAGCTGGGTTTCTGGCGAGTGGATTTCTGCCGAACAGCTTGATGATGGTTTGAGCAAATTCTCTATTATCGTAAAACTCATGCATCAAAGTAATAGGTTGGGAATAAAGTTGATCGCTGGAAAAGATCGACTTCCAATCTAGTTCGGTGCTATTAGCAACTCCAACTTCTTTCATCTTTTTGAGAAATTCATAAGCAATTAGCCCTTGACCGATGGCAGACGGATGAATGCCATCCAAACTAAATAGTCCACCTTGTCGTAGTCGTCCAGTAGTGTCTGCGTGATAGTATTTAGTGTTGACTTGGGGATAGACAAACTTGAAGTATTCTGGGAATTCATACTGCACCTGTCCAGCATTTCGCTTGAAGGCGATTTGTTGTAAGGCATTGGCAAGATCAACAATGTGATAGCGTGGTTGCGGATACTGATTGTTCTTACTATCGACCAGTTTTCTGATTACTTTGTTGTATGTGCGAATACAGTCATCAATGTAGAGGGTATCTTGTAGCGTCAGATATAGGGTTCCGGTTTCTCTAACTGTATCTTCTTCAAAGGGAAAATAAGTGTAGTATTTGTAGTAAACTGAAGGTTTCTCTTCTCCCGGCACATCAATTTCAGTAGTTGAACCTACGCCTTTTGCCAATGGCGCAATAGTTACAAGCGGTATTGTTCCAATGAAGACATTCCAATCAGGGTTGCTGTTACTTTGCATGATTGTATCAACCCGATCAAGCAATTGTTGATATTCAGCCTCGAAATCCTTAGGATGCCACAGATTCCATTTTTCTCTGACCTCACGGAATGATTCGGGCTTTTGACTTGGGTTTATGAGAATCTGATCTAGGTCATTGGGAGTTTGATTAATTTCTAAACTGATTACAGTTCCAAGCGCATTGTTTGCTCCTAACCAGAGAATTAAATTCTCAACTCCCTCTGGAGCATTTGTATGATGGTGCTTCAACCAATCAAGTTGGCTATAGTTGTCATAAATAGGATTTAAAGACGGGTTGAGAACTTTAAGTGCAGTTCGATAGAAGGCAGCATTGGGCAGAGCCAAAAAACCAGGCTTACCCTCTCCTTTGTCGTTACTAAGTTTAATTTGATACTTGCAAACATTAGGTGTGATCATCCAAGAATCAGCAATATCAAAGCCCTGAATTGCTACATTGTGAAAGAAGTCAATTCCTCCTGGATAACGCTCCTCAGCACTACCTCCTAGCCGTTCATAGTAATCTTCAGCTTCATCAAGTACACCCTCAAGAGTTGGCAATATGGTCAGCCAATCTAAAGCGTTGATATCTGAGCCATATTTTTTTTCCAAACGCCGTAAAATCTTCTCAATATTGGCTGGTAATCCGCCCATTAACCATTCCGGATACAGATATTCAGCACCAACTTTTAGCCCCATTGACTTAGCAATCAAAGTTGAAAAACAAAGGTCTGTCCGGGCGGCTGCCAAAGACATAAAGCCTTGAGAAATACTATCACCAATTGTAAAGAGTTTCATTTACTGCCTTTATAGTTATAGTTTTTTGCGTGGAAGTACCAAGGCGGAAATCCTGATTTTTAAACTATATGATACTAACCTATCACCCACAATCCATCTTAATTTCTTTAATTTCAGTGAATTTTAACGCACAGGAGCTATTAATCTGCAATTTATTGCAGGGCGAGAAAGCAACGCTCTTACCGAGGTTTTAGGGATGGGGGGTTTAACCCATCGTATTGAGCAACAGGATCAATATATTCAGAACTTCCCAATCGTAAGTTCACACTTGGTGAAATGCAAAATCCTACTGCCTTCAGGCCTAGGATGAGCTTAAACTCTTTATTCGCCGATCGCTTCTCCCCATTCCTTAATTACAGAAAATAGTGATGAGTAATCATCATCAGCAAACGACATTTTCACGGCTGTTTGCAAGATTTGCCGTACACCTTTAATACTGCTGAGATCCAAACTCTGAGATTTCGCTTCAGAGATAAACAATTCTGTATCTTTGAGCAAGTGTTTTGTGGGGAAATTCGGATCAGCATAATTGCTATCCAACATCCGTTGTAGCTTTGTGTCAAAAGTAGGTGCGTAGAGTGAACTGTCGCGCAATATTTGCATAAACACATCCACATCGACACCCTGACGCTGGACAAAAGCTAGACTCAGAGCAAAGCTAGTTGTTAGGGAAGCTATTAATTGATTTAGTGCCAATTTGAGCGCCGCCGCAGATCCCACAGGGCCTATAAGTAAAGGTTCTGTCCCAAAATTTTGGAGTAACTTTAAATGGCGTTGATATTGTTCTGCCTCTGCCCCTACCATAACACTCAACTTGCCAGCTTTTGCTTCCGGGATACTCCCTAATACGGGTGCTTCTAAATATTCACCACCACCCGCAACAACTGCATCTCTAATTTCCTGGCTTTCTGTGGGAGTAATTGTTCCCATTTGGATGATAGTGCGCCCTTCCAGAGTTTGCCAAGCAGTGTCAGAAAGCAACACATTATAAATCGCTGGGGCATTAGTAAGCATGAGGATTATGCACTCAGCAGCACGAATGGCGTGGCGGGGATGTGTGACAATTTCAGCCCCAGATGCTTGTAGTGGCGCTAATTTTTCTGGGGTGCGATTGTAGGCAACTAGCTGTATATCTGCGGCTAATAACCTTTGAGCCATTGGTAGTCCCATCAGTCCAGTTCCCAGAAATGCCACCTTCATTTTTCACGTTCCTTTAATACAGCGTCACAGCCCATCGTGGACATCGCCTTTGCATTGTTTGATTCAAATTAGTTGGGAAGTAGTTACATGAGAATTAAGATACAATCCCAAATCCCAGTTTCCTACTCCCCACTCCCTATTTCCTAACTCTGGCAATCAACCACCAGCGGCAAAAGTCACCATAATTATCACTGAAAGTAAAATACCAGGGGTAAGTAGTGTTGCTAACATTAGCAGGTCATGAGTGGACATAATTATTACTTTGAGAGTGTGTTTAACTTTACAGTAATCACTGTTATGCTAGTCTAAATCAGACTGACAATGCATTCTTAAATAGAGTTTTAACTTTTCTTTCTTTACATTTACTCAGGCAGCGTCAATCCTTTTAGTGGTTGAGAAATTTCTGTCTTGTCTAGACCTTTGCTCTGAACTAAGACTCCAAAGCCGCCCAGTCCTGTGGGATCTATAAGCTGGTGTAGTGCGTCCCGCCGCTGTAGTAACTGTGAGAGGGGTTGCTGTTGATCAGAAAGGGTAGCAATGCGATCGCCTAACCCCAACGTCATCAAAAATAATCCTTGTTGGATAAAACCAACATTTTTTAAATTACACTTCTCACCCCAGCGTTCCAAAGCCGTAAAGTCAACATGGGCAGTGATATCTTGTCGCCCAATATTAATATAAGGGTTGTCATGGAAACGGTGATGATAATAGCACTGTAGCGTTCCTTGCGATCGCCTGGGATTGTAGTAACGACTGGCGGGGTAGCCATAATCAATTGTTAACACATAGCCGCGCTGCAAGCGGTCTGCTACTATACTCAACCAGTCTAAAGCAGCTAAATTAATTTCACTGCGGTAGCCATCTGGATATCCACTTTGGGTAAAGTCGATTTCCACTAAGTCTAAATATTCAGCCAGTTGGGGCGTTGAAGGTTCTCCTGTGACTTCTACAAATGATGGGCATGAGGCATTGGTTTGTTTCTCATTCTTGTCTGTTGTCACATAAATTTCTCGCAGTTCTCCTGTCTCCAGGATGAATTGATGCACGGGGAAGGCATCTACTAACTCATTAGAAAAAAAGCAGCCAGCGATCGCATTAGATGGTATCTCCTCTAAATTGCACCAACGCACGGGTAAATCTTGCAAGCGTTGCTGCTGTTCTTGTCTTAAAGTTGGCGACTTTTCAACAATGATGTACTCCAGTGCAGTAAAAAAATCTGGGTAGCGTAGCTGATGATATTCAAGGATATACAATGCCAGCAGTCCTTGACCTGCTCCCATTTCTACCAGAGAAAAGGGTACAGGTTGCCCTAAAATTTCCCACATTTGGAAAAATTGTTCTGCTAGTAACTCACCAAAGTCAGCACAGAGGTTACCAGAGGTGAAAAAATCACCACCTTTAAAGCCAATTTTGACTGCATCGCTGGAATAGTAGCCGTATTCGGGATGGTATAATACCATATCCATGAATTGGGCAAAAGTAATTCGCTGCTGAGGACTGGTAGTAATGTGATTTGCGATCGCTGCACACAATGCTGGATTTGAATCCATAAAATTTAAGGTTTGAGATTAGGGTGTTGAGAAAATAAATGAATTATGAATGATGCAAAACAAAATTCATAATTCATAATTTCCCTAACGGTCTACAAACCCCATAATATCGACCACTGTGGCATAAGCGCTGGCATTCATTGACAGACAAAACTTGGGAAGTTTGCAGTTCCATGTCATCGCCGCTCAATGCAACGCCACAAAATGGTTCAGCATCTATCTACCTTATATCCTTACTTTATTAGTACTTCTTTCAAAGCAGAAATCGATGGTGCAAAGAAGTAGCCGCCACCAGTAGGAATCACCCAATCTTCAGGTGCAGTCAACTCCTTATTTACAGGTTGACCTTGGTCATCCTCAAGGTGGATAAAGAACTTGCGTGTGCGATCGCCATTTGGTTTGTTATTTTCACTTTGACCAATAATTGGATCGTGACCAAGGGGTAGTTTGCCGTCAACCTTGTGATTGGTAGCAGCCGGTTCACTGAAGGTTGGATTGTTAGCCCAGAATCTGGTTACAAACTCAAACTGGTCTTCAATCGAGGTCTGATAAGCCAAAAAGTGGAGACCACGATCAACAAAGTTCGGATCTTGTAGCGGATTGTTTGGCGTCGAAGGAGACACTGGGCCATAAGGAATGCCGCGACGGAGCAAGCGGTGTGTTTGAGTGGTTACTTCACTGCGGTCAATCTCTTTGGGCCCTGGGCCTCCACCTCCTGGTGTTTTGTCGTTGCGTGGATAAGTCTTGCGCGTGTGGGCAATAAACGGGCAGCGCAGACCTGTTGCATCGGCAGAAGGTGGAACTACGTCATTTTTAAAGAATTTTCCATCGGGTGGATCGTCACCGTTAAATTCAAAATCATTGTTGGCATTGTCATCATTACCTAAACTTGGGGCATCTTTTTCGGGCGTGCGGACAGTGGGAGCGCCACTAGGCCAGCGACCAATCAGCTTTGCGCTCACCTTTTGAGGGTCGGTGTCTAGGTTAGCAGCAGTATTGTTCAAAAATTTGTGAAACTTGTACACATCTTGACGCAATCGCCGGAATACAAGGTAAGAGCCATCATTAGCCCAGTGTAGTCCTGCTGAAACAACCTTACCTTTGCTATCTTCCAACTTCAGAGCATCATTGTTCTGCTCCTCATAGCCAAAAACAAACTCTCCTGGCCACAGAAGATCCTGTCCTGGTTTGCCCTGGTTTGGATTCTCTGGGTTCTGCCTGGGGGTGAGAAGTTCTTTGGGATTCTCAGAAACCCTGCCACGAATACCAGGTTGTGATACTCCATCCAGGTTGCCGAAATGCTCATGTCCAGACAGGGGTGGGGGTAAGTCGGCTCCCTCTTCAAAGAAAGTAATTCTGGCTCCGCTGCTTTTTGCGTTGCCTTTCCCGTCTGTAAATGCCACAACGCTTTCTAAGATCCGCGAAACTTCTTCCAGCAAGTCCGTGCGATCGTCGCTGGCAATGATGAAAAGCACATCAACTTTGCCATTATTCGGTCCACCCACAACCCAGCCAATAGGCTTGCCATCCTTGTCCACCGGGTCGTTCAGATCAACAGCCCGTGCTGCTAGCCCAGCTTTAAAGGATGCATCTGTAAATGAGTCAGCATCTTTGGTTAGTTTCTTCAGTCCCTCAAAAGAGAAAGCTATATTCACCCAGGTTGCCTTAACAGTGCCTTCGCGGCCTTGTCGTTGTTTGCTGGACTTGAATAGGCGGTTGAAGGCAATCACTTCTGAGGCGGTGGCAATGAAGTTGATCTGTGACTCAAGCCACTGCTTGAAAGCATTTGGATTTTCAATTTCAAGGAACAAGAGCGCCTGGTAGTCTTTATTGAACCCACCTAGAATATTGCCTTGAATGTTATTGACATTGAGAATAGGCTCATCAGGCGCTGGGACGGCGGAGAATGCCTTTGTCTGTTGACCTTCTAACGGCTCAGGAGCAGGTGCTTCACGAATTATTTGTTGTGTCATAATCAAAGTCCTGTTTATAAGAAAGCCTATTGGCTATTCCAGAATGGAAAGATGAAATCAGGTATCCCTGATGGGAACCTGTATTAACTTATCGGAGGCAGGTAAAAGAATTATGCAGCAAGTCTACCTATACTTCATGGTTAGGAAGATTGCGTTGCATAAATAAATTATACATATTTTAAATCTGGTCACAAATGGTAGGCGCGGTATCCAGCAAGGGTTTTGTATATCTGCCCAGCCCTGTGACAAGCAAAATTAAAGAAAAATAATTTGAATTTAATAAGTAAGTTTAACAATATAGTAGTTTGTAATTGCCAGCATTCGGCTCTCAGTTGTATAAATTAAATTTTGATAAAAGCTTTAGTCTTAGGACTTACGCAAAAAACCTCTCAAACTCTTATTCCTCCATGTACTCTGTGTCTCTGTGGTAGCCTGCGGCAAGCCCCTTCTCTACGAGACACTACGCGAATGCGTCTACGTTCTTCCATGACCCGTGCGTAAGTCCTGAGTCTGTAAGAAAATCAGGGGTTATTTATCAAGTAAAAATAAAATTCCTGTAGGTTGTGTTAGACGCATATTTAAATATGATTTGTCACAAAAATCATAATTAAAGCGCCTAACACACCGCTACAAAACACAGTGCGTTAGGTTAAAGCCGTAACACACCCTAACTTTTGATTTACTTTATAAATAGTTTCTTAGGTATTGATTTTCGCCCAAGTGATCGCGATGTCTACGACGGGCTACGCCAACGTCAGCCCAATTAATCGCGTCCAAGGAAATTTGTTACCTAGCCACTCACCAAAGATACAAGTACGCCATTGGGATCGCGGACACGAGCAATAGTTTGTCCCCCAGACTGGGTTTTAGGAGCATCTAATGTTTTTGCGCCTGCCCCGATTGCTCTCATATAGGCGCTGCCAACATCAGGTGTGATAAATGATATCTGAATTAATGGCGGTGGTTGTGTGGCATCGTTGGGATGGAAGCCGCCAGGAAATAACTTCTGTGCCTCGCTACTGGAGGAGAAAGCTAGTGTAGTGTTTCCGGTTTCAATTTCAGCCCAGATAGATTGCCCCTTATCCTGGAGAGTGCGACGAACTAGACCAAAGGCTTTTTCGTAAAACTCAACGGTTTTAACTACATCGTCTACCCAGATGAGCGTGTAACCAAATTTCACAGTTTTTTCTCCTTCTTAGAAAAATCAGTGCTGGCGAGGATCTTTGCTACTTCACTGTATTCGATTTGAATACACAGTAGCTTAATCCAAAATGTTACGAACTGTTGCTATTTGTGCCCCTATTTGCATTATTTCCATATCTGATGACGACCTAATAATCAGGCCCTTAACAGTGATGCGCTACTAGCAATCCCCATAGTTCTCTAAATATCAAAATTGGTACAACAAAGTTGGTGCGAATCTGCAAATTGCGGAGAAAATCTTGATGATAAAGCTGGATTGGCTTTAATTCAATATTAGCGATCGCTTTTACCCGTTCTGCCAATCAGCTAATATGGTTAAAAACCTTCATGCTTGGCCATTAGTATTCAAAAAGGCAGCAATGGTTTTTACGATTTCATGTTCCATTGCTTTATCTTGTTTGTTTTACTGCAAATTTCCAGGTGCAGTAGATATCAATTTGAGTTTATCACTCTCGCCTTACTGAATTAATGCTAATTTTTCTGAGTCTGCAAACATTGGGGCAAAGATACGGTAAGCTGATAATGCTGCTTCTTTAAGGGTTGCATTAACAATCGGAAATGTCGTGAGGATGTAGCTAAATTCATCTTCGGTTAAGCCGTAAAGGTGTGCTACCATTCCATCGAGTTCGGCACGGAGTGTGGCGCGTTCCGTTTCGTCGGTAACGCCTTGTTGATGGGAACCTAGACCAACTTCTTGCGCGAGTTCGTCAAACTCTGGTGTGGTGCAGATGAGTTTGGCGGCGCGTTGTACAATATCGTTGAAGTAGCGATCGTTTTTTGTTAGTCGTGGGATAGGTAGTTGGTAGACAATAAACATTGAAATTGATGTGGTGACTCGTTGTCGAGCCATAAAGTCAAATACAAAAGAGTTTAATAATCCACAAGTATATAAAAGTTCCTGATAATTAATAAGACTAATATTATTCAAATTACTTAAAAATAACTTATGATTAGCAAAAACGTTTGGAGGAAGTAAAGTAGTAATCACTGTACGAATATCAGTATTTCTAGCTATTTCTCGAAAAGCAAGTCTATATTTTTGATAATTTAATCTTTGCCCAGTATCTCCTTGTTTTTTAGATAATGCTTTCCGGGCTTCTGCTTCATCTATCCAATAGTGAGGTTTACCCCATTGATGCGTGAATTGATGAATCATTTTGCCTTCAAATAATGGTAGCCTCCCAGCATCTTGGTTTATATAGAATAAATTGCTATCATTTGTCATGTGAAATTCGTTGCATAATACTAAGTTCCACTTATTTTCAATCTTTTCACCCAGTAAGGGAAACTTACCCATTTTCTCAGCTATACGGATATCTACCCCATTCTTAAACTCCATCACAGATAGTGAGTCAGGCGAAAGTTGACGCACCATATCCACGCTAATCTGCAAGCTATCCTCACTAGGAAACATTTGAAGTTCTTGTAGATCCAAACGCATAAAAGCAGATGGAAATTCTGTTGTTGTACTATCTTTTTCAAAGGTAAGGACAACAAACTTAAAACGGCTATCAACCTCTTCAAAAATTATTTTACGATTCTCAAGACAGAATAAACCAGTCACTTTAGTTTGACTAAACAACATCTCTCGCAGTTGCTTAGTTCCCAAATCAGTGTAAATCCCACTAGGAATTACAATTCCGCATTCACCGCCTGAACGCAAAAGATTAAAACATTGTTCTGTAAACAGCTTATACAGATTAATATCTGTACCTGCTTTTTTACCATTCACTACAGAAATTTGATTTTTATACTGTTCAGATGAGCGATAATAAGCGCTGACATAAGGATATTAACTTTGATATTCTAACCAAGTACTTGCAATTATTGGATTTTGTAATAGTTTAGTCTGCTCTTTCTCAAAATCCTTGATATCCATCTTGTTCTTCGTCACAAGTTCATTATGCTGTGCAAAGAACTCTTTAGCTTGTGGCTTAAATATTTCCCAAGGTGGATTAGTGATAATTGCATCAAAACCGCCACGTTCTAAAACTTTGTCAAAATGATAACCCCAGTGAAACGGCTTCAAGGCTGCAATATCTTCAACCTTCAATACACGCTTCTGTGATTTTCCAGTTAACTGAACTTCCTCGTATTTTATGCCCAGCTTTTGACTAAACTCATCCAATAATAAAAGATTTAACTTTTTTTGTGATTCTTTATTAAGGTTGTCAATAGATTTACGTAAGTTCAACAACCTTGCATCTTGATGTGTTCCCAGTTCTCCACCAGGAAGTTTTTCATCACCAGGAATAAAAGCGTGTTTTTTATAAAGTTCAATAGATTTATTCTTTTCTTCTAAAATAGCCTTGTAATTATCTGCTGTGAGACGCTGTAATAAATTACCTTGTTTAGTATTTCCTACAGTATCAAAAGCGGTGTCATCTACCTTAATCAGTCCAATCAACGAATTTCCCGCCATAATATTAAAATCAATATTAGGCAATGGCTCTAATTCTTCAACATTATGAGCAGAAGAAACCAACGCTAAGAAAAGACGCAGTTTAGCAATTTCCGTTGCTTCCTCCATGATATCTATACCATAGAGGTTATCCCTAATAATGCGCTTTCTGATAAAATATTCTATGGAAAGATGCTCAGTTTTTTCAGTTTTTAACCAGTCCTTTAATTTTTGATCTCCCTGTAATTCAATTGTCCCAATAACAGCAGCATATATAAAAATCAACGTTTTCATCGCTGCCACAAGAAAAGCACCCGAACCGCAAGCTGGGTCAAGAATTGATAAATTAGGAAGAATATCTTCCATTAGTAGACGACAAACGTTTGTATCTAGTTTGATGAGAAGTTCGTTGATATCCTCAAATGGCTTATACTTATCAGATAGCGCATCATTTACGCGGTCTACAATTAACTTGTGGATAGTTCTGTCACAGAGATATTCTGTAATCTGTGGTCTTGTATAATAGGCTCCAAAAGCTTTTTGATTAATGTATTTTTCAAAAATATAACCCAAAACATCAGGGTTAATTTCATCATCTTTACCTTCCGGCGTATCATCAAGATTCCAAGAATAACGCCCAAATAAATCTAGAACTTGCTCAAACGCCTCGTCAACTATAGAAATCTCATATTTATCTTCAATGTGATGCTTGAGAAATAGTCCACCATTCAAGTATTTAACTTTTCCTACCAATTCTTGTACTGATGAATCGCGTTCAAACTCAGGTTTTGCAAAGCTTTCAAAAAATAAAGCCTTGAGAAACTCATCATAAAAATGATTTTCAGCTTTTTGTTTGCTTTGTTCTAGCTTATTTTGAAGATAATTTAAATCTTTGTTATCAATAAAATCCTTACGCTGGAGAAAATAAACAAACATCAGGCGATTGAGAATTACCGATGTGTACCAACGTCTATCTGTCTCATTATCAATTCCTTTAACAAACAGTAAAAACTTCTGGTGTTGCTCTTGAAATTCCTTGTAAAACTTTTTAGTTACTGGCTCAACATCAAACCCGTGTTTTAGTTTATAGGCAATTTCGACAACAGTCGGTTCCCCATGTTCTAATTCAGTAATATCAATAACTAAAGAACCAAGCTTACTTAAAAATAAGTCTCCTGGTTGACCTTTCACATATAAATGGTCACGGACGTAGCTTTTACTTCCTTCTCGTTTAACCCAATACCAAAGACTACGTGTGCGTTCTTGGGTAATAAAAATTAGGAGATTTTCATTTATTAATTTAGTAATTTCTTGATGAATAGCAACTCTAACTTTAGCCTCTGGTATTTTCCCATCTGTTGCGGTGATTTCAAAGATTGCAACTCCGGAAAGTTCAGTAATTCTCTGGTATTGATACGTTTTATTCTCAATCTTTAAAGTTACAGGTTTTTGTCTTGTAGGTTTAGACCAACCTAATTCTTCTATAAATAAATCACTGAATTGGAAATTAGAGAGTAAATCGCGTGTTCGTTGAAAATTAAGTGGCATAATTTACCATACTTAAAGAGTAAAAAAAAGCATGGTAAACTTGCCACTCAGAAAATAAATCTGTGGCTCTAAAAATTAAGTCCGTCAGCGCAGACTTTAAGAAACCCTATTTATACGAGTTAAATTTTTAACCATGCTTTTGATCCTTTATAAATCCTTTATCTTTCTTTGTGCTTGGGAGATTATACCGAAAATTTTTTGAGTTATTTGAGCGTCGGCTTTGTTTGTGCAACCGTGATTTTTAATTGTCAGGTATATTTGCTGATTACTTTATCAAAATACCTAATTGCTTTATAAAAATGCCTGTTTACTTTCTCAAAATACTGAAATGCTTTCTCAAAATGACCTTTGACTTACTCAAAATGCCATTTGACTTACTCATTCTGGTGTTTTCCGCAAGCAAAATGACGTTTGACTTATTCAAACTCCAGTTTGCTTACTCATTTTGGTGTTTTCCGCAAGCAAAATGACGTTTGACTTATTTAAACTCCAGTTTGCTTATTCATTTTGGTGTTTTCCGCAAGCAAAATGACGTTTGACTTATTCAAACCCCAGTTTACTTACTAATTTCGGTGTTTTCCGCAAGCGAAGGTCATTCGCGGTTCAGTTAAAACTAAAAACCTTAACCTGCGTAAATTGGATTGAGAGACGAAACCCAACATTTTGTGGAGTTTGTTGAGTTTTGCAAAACCTCAACCCGACCTACGAATATGCTTAACTAATTTAATGTTCAGTATGCGTTATCCATAACCCTTGTAAAAACTTAGCAGCGCTATGTCTCTAGATTCATTTTTGGAGATGTCTATTGTAGGATGCGTTACGCTACGCGATAACACACCTTACTATTTAACCTTTAACCAACTAAATATATCTGCTGGCGTAATTTGCCAATCTGCTAATACATTAAGAACAGTCAATTTATCATTATTATATTTTACTTCTGGCAATTTATTAGGTTGAAATACCATCACTGATTTATCATTAGAGTCAATAAACCAGCCTAATTTTGTACCATGATTAATACAAAAAATAATTTTATCAATTACACGGTTAGGAAATTGATCAGGTGATAGAATTTCAATTATCCAATCTGGAGAGATTTCAAATTTATTGACAATTTCCCCATTTTCATCAACAAGAAGCCGTGACCACTCAAATACAGCAATATCTGGAACTAAAGAACGTCCCCCAAATGTGCAGCGTAATTCAGTTAATGCTAAAGCTTTTTGCTCAGATTCACTTACCTGATTAATCTCGGTTGATAAACGAGTTTGGATTCTGCTATGTTTTCCCTGCGGCATTGGTTTTTGGTAGATTTTTTCATTAATATATTCACTAGCTGGTTTAGTTTCTGGTAATTGCAGAAACTCTGTTAAAGAAAGATTAGATGATAATACAACCATAAAAATTACTCCTAAAACAATTCCATTATATCTTGAAAGCAAATAGGCATAATTAAATATATAGCGGTTCTAAGTTGAGTCTAATACAGACTTAACCCCCAGCCCCTTCCCTACAAGGGAAGGGGAGTAAGATTCAAACCTTTCTGCTTTTAGGAGAGAGGTTTGGAGAAAGGTTAGAGTGTATTGCATACAAACGAAAGACGCTATACAATCTTAATTCGTAGTAAGTGATTCATCGCTAAAAACAAAGATTATCAGGACTAAAGTCCTTACTACAAACTTTAAAAGATACTTTTACGAACCTTGAAATAATCCTAAAGAACAAATAATTTGAGGTTCTCGCTTCTCCAGTTCTTCTGTGACAATACACAAACGGTCATCCATCCGTAGCGCCACTACTAATTCAGCCAACTGCTGATTATTAATGCCGCTTCTCAGTTGGCGGTTCAGAGTATCAATGGCTGACTGTTGCAAAGGATAACGGTAAATCTCATCAATTGCTTTTAAAAGTTCTTCACTGACAAACAGTGTTCCCTTCATCTGTTGAACATAACTCTTCAGTCGTTCATAGGTGCGGAATCTTGCACCTGATGGTCGCCCCAATTGACCGCCGGCATTTTTCTCTTCTTCAGCAATCAATTCGGCACCCTTTTTTACTAACTCGTGATGCTGTTTGTCTCTAGATATTGCTGGGGTAGATTCTTCACACGCCGCCACCCGAAGAACTGCTAATTGTGATTGAGTAACGCTATTTCCATCGCGGTCAACATAAATTAAAGAATCATTTCCCTCAGTGGTTTTCATATAAAGCAATACCCCCTCCGGTTGCACAGGTTGCGGAGTATGGGTGCGGGTAGAATAAACCACATTTTGCATTTCTTCAATCGTTTTTTTCAAGCCCGGATTACCATCAGTGGCTTTTTTCCAAATTTGAAATGCTTCTGAGGTCAAGTCAACTTCTGTATCTTCTTCACCATCTAAAACTCCAGATTTTTCGTTGTAGAGGTCGAGAATTACTCGTGCATCATCATCTTCAAAAAATGCTTCATCAGTTCCTACCACTTCAGCATTTTCTTGCAGTCGTTTGCGGAGTCGTCCCCGTAAATTAATAATCCGTTCTACTCCCTCGGCTGGTAAAAAAGAATAACAGAGAATTTGGTCAGCATTTTGTCCAATACGGTCTACTCGTCCGGCGCGTTGAATTAAGCGAATAATTGCCCAAGGTAAATCCCAATTGACGATAATTGCACAGTCTTGCAAATTATGACCTTCACTCAAAACATCGGTAGCTATTAAAACCCGCAACTCATTTGATGATGAAATTTGCTCCCGTTTTCCATTACTTACAGGGCTAAATCTTCCTGTCATTACTGTAGGGTCTTTAGATTGACCTGTCACCCCTGCCACATTAGTAATATGACTCGACTGCAAATTGTCTGCAAGGTAGCGGACTGTATCGGCAAACTGGGTGAAAATTAGTACTTTATCCTGGGGGTGAGTTATTGTTAACAGTTTAATTAAAGCAGCAAGTTTTTCATCCTTTTGAGGATTCCACTCGCCACACTGTTGCAGGACATTAATCAGTGCTTTGACATCTTCTAATAAATCCCGTTTCAGTTTTTTAATATCAAAAAGTGTAGAACGCAACCACTTAAATCGTCGTTGATATCGAGTTATATATTCTTGGTAAATTGACTCTGCTCTTTGACGAAAAACTTTTTCTGTTTTAGATACCTTCTCTTCTGCATTATAAAAATGAGTTACTTCTTCTCTTTCTACTTGCAGCGAAGTAGTAGAATCATCTTCTTCAATTTCTGTATCAAACAAGGCTGCTGCTACAGAATCGGCATCTTCATCATTATTGCTTGTATCTAATAACTCAGCATCCTGAGTTCCAATCGGAATATCAAGCCCTTGCTCTAGAGCATATAAATAAATGAAGTTCCGTAAAATGTGACGTTCAATTGATTGAATGAAAACAACGCCACTACTTTCTAAACGTTTAAACAAATTAGTGCGAGAAAAACCCATTAACCTCCTACCACCACGAAATAAACTATTAATAAAGCGTTGTTCAGTATCTGTGGGCGGCTGTATGGATTTAGCAATAACATAATTTCCTAGCCCATAACGAGGTAAATTCAGTTGATTGATTATTTCTACTACCGATTCAGAGTAAAGACGAGAATAAAAGTCAGTGTCCGTACCTTCTAGAGGAAACTTGAGACTCCGAGGTATACGCTGGGGAAAATAAGAATGTCTGCCATCAGAAAATTCTAAATATTTACGCCCTGTTTCATCTGTGTAGGCATAATTATCTTTAATAAAAGAGCGAGTGCGTCGCACCATGTAGCGCTTCATCAATTCTCGCCAGTCATCAGGATGTTCGCTTTTCTCAAAGGCAGCTAAAGAACGTACAGAACATTGATGCTTTCTAATAAACTCTAATTCTCCTACCGAACTGCCACCAAGTTCATTAATTAAAGCTTCTGGTCTTAATCCCAAATCTTCGTCTTCTGGCACAAATAGCCGCAGTTGGGCAGAAAGGTCAAGATAACTCTTATTATAAGGAGTAGCTGATAATAAAATACATTTACTTTCGTTAGCTGCAATATATTCTGTAATTGCTCGATAACGTTTACCTTCGCGGTTACGTAAGTTATGACTTTCATCAATTAACACAACTCGGTAACGGCGGAGTTTTGGTAATTTATTTTGTACTTGACTAATTGGCATAACTTCGGCAAGTAACCGATAGTTATTTACATATTCTTGCCACATTTGCACCAAGTTTTTTGGGCAAATAATCAGTGTTTCTAAAAAACAATCTTCTTGTAATATCTTGGCAAGGGCGGTTCCAACTAAAGTTTTGCCCAAACCAACCACATCGCCCACTAACACGCCGCCACGCCTAGTTACATGACGTGCTGCTAGTTGCACAGCGGCTTTTTGAAAGTCAAATAAGTTATTAAATTCGCGCGGGATACGAAATTCTGAAAGTCCGGCGATCGCTTCATGGGATAAGTGGTAAGCTATCTTTAAATAGATGTAGTAAGGTGAGATTAACTCTTGCCTCGCCCAACTCTGATCAATAATTTCTGCTAGTTCTTGGGAAATATCTACACAACCGTAATCTTGCCAGCGATCGCTAAACCACTTTTGCAGCTTATTGCAAGCATCGTGATCTAAAATATCAACATTTAACTCCCCTTGTTTCGCCAGTCCTGGAAGGGTTAAATTACTACTACCCAAGAATCCCACTGTGGGAGTGTTGGGGTCATTCCGATGCACAAGATATAACTTGGCGTGGAGAGGATGACGCAGAAACAGTTTAATAATTAGTTTCTGAGTTTTTAGCTGATGACTTAACCGCCGCAACCCCGCTTCATCCTGATTAGTTGGCGCACCGATAGTCAACTGCTTGCGAAATTCTGATGCCATGCGTTTTTTAAACCGCATGATGGTACTGTTGTCAATCCGTCCATCACCACTAACAAGGGTAAATGCCGCATGAACTTCATCACTGGGCAAGCTTTGCATCCCAATTAGCAAACGGCAACAAGCCTTTTCACTACCAATATACTGTTCAATCAAATCATCAATTCTTCGCCAACCTCTGAGGTTGAAGTAGCCAACGCAAAAATCTGCCCGATAAGAGACTTTGAGAGTTTCTCGCAAAATCAGTAGCAGTTGTAAATCAATGTTGTCAAAAATCCGGGGCATTACTCAAAAATCTATAAATATTTCGTACCTATGTTATATGAGTAAAAAATTTTTCCAGCCAGATTAGTGAAGAGTGCAAGACAAGAGACGTGATAAATCGCCGTCTGTACAATAATCAGTCCCTCGTAGAGACGGCGATTTATTGCGTCTTCAAAAATTATAAAAAAAAGAGCAGTTGCATAATACAACTGCTCTAAAAATCTACTTAAATAGATATTTTCTACCTATCTACAGACCCCATGATTACGTCAACACTGCCGAGAATCACCACGATATCTGCAACCTTCATTCCGCGCAATAAATGTGGGACAATTTGGAGGTTGTTGAAATCTGCGGCGCGAATCTTCCACCGTAAGGGGAAGACGTTATCATCGCCAACCAAATAAATTCCCAATTCACCTTTGCCACTTTCTACACGAGAGTAGATTTCACCCTTGGGAATCTTAAAAGTAGGAGAAACTTTTTTGCCGATGAATTGATAATCAAATGCGTCCCACTCTGATTTTTTACCTGCGGCTAAACGCTTGGCTTCCAGATTTTCGTAAGGGCCGCCAGGAAGTCCTTTAATTGCTTGGCGAATAATCTTCACAGATTCGCGCATTTCCCGCATCCGCACCACGTAACGGGCAAAGCAATCACCGGCGGTTTCCCACTGCACGTCCCAGTCAAAGTCATCGTAGCATTCGTAATGGTCAACTTTCCGCAAATCCCATTTCACGCCAGATGCGCGTAACATTGGACCAGAAAGTCCCCAGTTAATTGCTTCTTCACGGGTGACAGTACCAATACCCTCAACACGTCGCCGGAAGATGGGGTTATCGGTTACTAAGCGTTCGTACTCGTCAACTTTGGGTACTAAGTGGTCACAGAATTCCAAACACTTATCTACCCAACCATAGGGCAAATCGGCTGCTACTCCACCAATGCGGAAGTAGTTGTTATTTACCATCCGATAACCTGTAGCGGCTTCCCACAAATCATAAATCATCTCCCGTTCTCGGAACTGGTAGAAGAAGGGAGTTTGAGCGCCCACGTCAGCGAGGAAGGGGCCAAACCACAGCAAGTGGTTAGCGATGCGGTTCAACTCCAGCATGATGACGCGGATGTAGCTAGCACGTTTGGGGACAGCGACACCTGCAAGCTTTTCTGGGGCGTTGACAGTGACGGCTTCGTTGAACATTCCCGCAGCGTAGTCCCACCGACTAACGTAAGGGACGTACATTACATTAGTGCGGTTCTCAGCAATTTTTTCCATTCCCCGGTGCAGGTAGCCGATGACCGGTTCACAGTCAACGACATCCTCGCCATCCAGAGTCATGATTAGCCGCAGAACCCCGTGCATTGAGGGGTGGTGTGGCCCCATGTTTAGCACCATCGGTTCAGTGCGGGTTTCTAGTCTGGTCATAGATTTCGTGTTCTCCTGTTGTGTTCGTGTAGCGTGCTGAAGGCAAAATTTTGAATTGAACCGCCAAAATGCCAACCAGGCCTGATTAATCTAGTCTGCCAAGCCAAAATTAAGCTTGCAGGAGCAATACTTTTAGGAAAACTACCTTTAGGGCGTCTAGATGTATTGCCCATACAGAGATATGTTGGAGAGGGAGTGACAGAGGAGGGATTTTACTTGATGTTTCATTTTGTTGCACTTCTTCAATTATTATATGGAAGCTCGATATCAGGGACTTGAGGTGCAAGATTTTTCTCACATTCCCGTTTTGGGTCGGGAGGTAATTGAAGGTTTGGCGATGCATCCGGGTGGGCATTATTTAGATGTGACGGTAGGCGGTGGTGGTCACAGTCGCCTGATCTTAGAAGCTGCGGCGGATGTGCGAATAACGGCAGTTGACCAGGATGAGGAGGCTTTAGCAGCGGCTAGGAAAGAATTGGCAGAGTTTGGCGATCGCATACAATTTATTTATAACAATTTTGCAAACTACGAGTTTACCCCTAACACTTTCGATGGTATCTTAGCCGATTTGGGGGTGAGTTCTTACCATTTAGATCAGCCGGAACGGGGTTTCAGCTTTCGCCAAGCTGCGAATTTGGATATGCGAATGGATCGAGGGCGATCGCTAACTGCTGCTGATGTGATCAATAATTGGGATGAAGCGGAATTAGCAGATATTTTCTTTAAGTACGGTGAAGAGAGATTATCGCGGCGCATTGCTAGACGCATTGTCGAACGGCGGCCGTTGCACACGACTGTTGAATTGGCTGAAGCGATCGCTTCTTCTGTTCCTCCAAAATACCGTTATGGGAGAATTCATCCCGCTACCCGTGTTTTTCAAGCTCTGCGAATTGTCGTCAACGATGAGTTAAAATCCCTAGAAACCTTTTTGGATAAAGCACCAAATGCGCTTGTCCCTGGTGGCAGAATTGCGATTATCAGTTTTCACAGTCTGGAAGACCGCCCGGTGAAGCATGGTTTAAGAAATTCACCTCTGTTAAAGGTCTTGACAAAAAAGCCGATTATTGCACAAGAAGAGGAAATTCAGAGGAATCCGCGATCGCGATCGGCCAAACTGAGGATAGCCCAAAAGCTGCTGTAACTGCAATGAATGCAGCCTTAAACTGCTCCATCTCGTGGCTCAGAACTGCTGCGAATATGCTCAATGAACTTAGGATAATTTTCTAAATCCTGTTCTGACTGTAACAGTGGCATTTCAATTCAATGACCTTCAACATGCAGCTTATCCACATAAGCGTAGAAGGCTTCCTGATCTTCCCGATGAGTAAGAACGTAATTATGTAACTCTTTCTGACTCATTGCATGAAAATTAGGCTTGCTCATCCTATGTATCTCTATTTACCGTTAGGGTATATCTGATAAAAGGGAAATGGTGTTGTGGTACATTACTCTACCCATCCTTGAGAATGCATTTTCCTCTACTCGCTCTTGACTTTACCTAGTGAAAAGAAATCTGACAGCCTGATTTTTAAAGCAGAAATTACCAGGATGACAGTTTTCCAAACATTATTAAGGTTAACCAGCAAACGAGGATAGTCTTTGTGTAGCATCTCCCAATTCACTTCATACAAATCCCCTAGCCATTCTTCACGTCGTTCTGGGGGGAAGAGGTAAGCAATTGGGGAAGCTATCCACCTACTAGCCCAAGTTTCAGCAGGATCAGATTTTTTATACTTACGTAATCTTTTCTTTAATTTGGAGAGCTTCTCTAAATTTTCTACTGAGTCTTCTAAATCGTTCAGCACTTTCTGAACTATCAACTCTTCCACAACTTTGATAACTTCCTCTGATTTTAAAGATGTTATGGCCTCCAAGTGTTGTGTCTTGAGTTGAATTTCTTTTATAGTAAATTCCCAATCGTTATTTTCAATTTCTGTACCTGCTGTTCCACTAACTGGGCTGCCAAGTAAGTAGGTTAGAGCGGAAAGATTGGACGGCTTCGAGAGTCGCAACGCCGCTACCTGTAAGTTTGTAATAGCGCCGTCTTGCTCCACCTCGTTCTTCACGCCCTTCATCTCCCCAGCGGGATTCGACAAGCCCTTTCTTTTCCAGAGAATGGAGAACGGGGTAAAGGGTGCCAATCCCCATTTTAGTATTACCGCCGCTAGCCTCTTCCATAGCCTGCGGAATTTGCAGACCATAGAGTTCTTTGTTGTAGAGTGCAAGCAATACGATTTCTTCTCGTGGTGAAACTTGGGCATTGGTTGAACCTTTATTAAATATTTGGGTATGTTTGTGTATCATGTTGTAGCAAATCTCCTAGATATATTTAGACATTTCTCGTTGTTACGACCCCTGTTATGGGGCAACAAGCCTACTCGCTGTTACGACTCCTGTAACGGGGCAGCGGGACTTTTATCTTAAATTAAGTATATCTTATAAATTTGATAATTGCTGTCAAACATCTATGCAGCTTGGGCAAGCCGTACTTGCTGCCAACACTTTAAAACTTGCAGAGCAATTCCTTTTGAGAAATGATATCAACTCCGCTCAAACAACGATCTGTTAACCTAGCGCTGTTGAAAAGTTAAAACAGAGTAGATGGAAATTAGCAATCTGTTTACAGCAGGTGGCGTGGTCATCTGACCTCTGCTGGGGTTCTCCTTGTTAGCGGTGGCGCTGATTCTCAAACGTATCAGCTTTTAGGCAAGGATAAATAATCGCCAAAACAAGCTGGTGCAAGAGGTGTTACAGCTTTATCACCTTAATAATGTAGTTGGTGCTTTAGATAAATTGCAGAAAAATGATGAAGCGGAAGTGGGTAATTGTAAATTAGTAATCAGTAATTGGGATTAGTTTACTAGTTGTTACCGATTTTGCTCATGATTTTCGACTTTAATAGTATTCTAAAATGACGAATAGCCTTTTTCGCTAAAGTTTTTAAGGGAATACTCTATGACTATTTGGGTAAATGAGCAAATTGATCCGTCTGGAATGATTCATGCCTGTATTGCTACTTATAATGAATCTCAAGCCAAAGATTGTCATGATTCCTTTGAGAATAATTTGACCGAGACGCAAAAGGCAGCAGGTTGGGTAGCGCAATTGCGGACAGTCGATTCTTGGGATGAAGTGCCAGTGAATTCTTTAAAACTTAATTAATTGGGTGCTATGAAAAGTAGGCTGTATAGCTTAACCATTTCCAAGCAAACACGATTACCTTTGTTTTTTCTGCTTGCCTTTGGCGAAAGTCCGAGGCGCTTTACCTCACCAGATGGCTGTTTAGTCCTGCTTTACTGACAGTTTGACCATTTTGGTTTGAGATGCAAATCGTCTGAGATGGAGGTCATTTTTTGAGATTTTGATCGAACATATTTCAAGAGTGTAGGCGTAGCCCGCCATAGGCATCGCTTGTCTACCACACGCTGCACCTATGCCAATACCTACAGCGATCGCAGCAAATCCCATTAGAACAGGTTAATGAAGGATAAAATTCGGATTAAAATTATCAAATTATTAACAACTGCTTTCAAAAAAAGTAATATATTAGAGAAAATTGATAATTTTTTGGAACTTTTAAGAGTTATCATCTATACCGTAGATTAAATTAAAAAACTTGCCAAAACCGAATCAATTTAGTGAACTATCCCAGAGTTTACACTTCGGAGCAAGCCTGTCCCATTAATTTAGTTGACGAAAGGGGACAAGCGGTTCAAATTTCAATTCACGCTCCCAGTCAATATATCTGTGCCAATTGCGAACGGATATTACCAGATTGGAAACAGCAGCCATTTTTACGAGTAGTGATTGTCTTACAGCAATCGCGTTATCAACTAGTCGAAAAGACAGCAGAAGTAGAGACAGAAAAAGAACGCCTACGAGAAAAGTTTATGAGATTTGGCTGCGATTTGGCATTTAAACTGCGCGATTGCGGCTATTTAACAGACCTAATCGACCCTCGTACAGGCTATCCTTTACTGTCTCATCCTGGAGCAATTCCCCACGACGACACAGCAGCAGTCAAAGCTTTACTCAACTATCCAGTCATTAAAAATAGCTGCCGTGTGCTAGTGCATCCCGACTGGGGTGCAGCAGTTTATCCTAGCATCTTGATATCAGAAGCTCCCCCAATTGCGATCGAATGGGTTACAAAAGGTATAGCAGCCATGCATGGGTGGAAAGAAATTGATTATTAATTGGGCGTTGGATCGCTCTCCTTTCTATTTGCGTTATTCTTTCAGAATTAATCTGACGGTTGTCAGTTTTGAAGCTAATCAAATTTACAAGTAGATTCTGGTTTTACAGGACATATTTTGGAAGCGATCGGGTTATTTTTAATATTAAGAATATCCAGTTTTTTCAGAGCAGATAAAAGCTTGATATTGCTGACTTCATTTGAGTAGAGGTAGAGAGAAGTCAAATTAGTTAGAGAAGACAAAGGCTTGATATCGCTGATTTTATTTGAGTAGAGGTAGAGAGAAGTCAAATTAGTCAGAGAAGACAAAGGCTTGATATCGCCGATTTTATTTGAGCCGAGGGAGAGATAAGTCAAATTATTTAGATTGAATAAAGGCTTGATATCGCTGATTTTATTTAAGTCGAGGTAGAGAGCAGTCAAATTAGCCAGAGCAGACAAATACTTAATATCGCTGATTTCATTTGAGCTAAGGTCGAGAAAATTCAAATTAGTCAGAGAAGACAAAGGCTTGATATCACTGATTTTATTTGAGTTGAGCAAGAGTTGAGTCAAATTAGTCAGATTGGACAAAGGCTTGATATCCCTGATTTCATTTGCAAAAAGGTCGAGTTCAGTCAAATTAGTCAAATTGAAAAAAGGCTCGATATCCTTGATTTCATTTGATTTCAGGTAAAGAGAAGTCAAATTAGTCAGATTGGACAAAGGCTTGATATCCCTGATTTTATTTGAGTTAAGGTCGAGAATAGTCAAATTAGTTAGAGTGGACAAAGGCTTAATATCGCTGATTTTATTTGCGGCGAGGTTGAAAATAGTCAAATTAGTCAGATTAGACAAAGGCTTGATATCCGTGATTTCATTTGCGTATAAGGAGAATTTAGTCAAATTAGTTAGAGTGGACAAAGGCTTGATATCACTAATTTTATTTGCGGCGATGGAGAGACAAGTCAAATTAGTCAGATTGGACAAAGGCTTGATATCGCTGATTTTATTGAAATTGAGGGAGAGATAAATCAAATTAGTTAGAGTGGATAAGGGCTTGATATCACTGATTTCATTTAAGTCGAGGTTGAGAAAAGTCAAATTAGTCAGCTTTTGGTTAGCCTGCTTGCAATTTTGAGTATGGGCTTTTTCTAACAGTACCTCAATAGTATGTTTTGTCTCTGGAGGTAAAGTTGATTTCTGCTTACACCAATCTGTAAAGCTTTTGAGAGTTGCCAGAGGAGCAGCAATGGTCTGTGTGGTGTAAAATTCCAAAGTAAAAGTAAATATTGTTGCGATGCTTGATGTAAATTTCATTGCATAATATTATACTATTTAATTATGCAATTATACTAAACAAAAATTATCCAAAATTGGTATAAAAAATTAATTTAAATAAAAATAAAATCAGCTATTTTTCGGTTTACGCAATTTCTGAGAACCAATTGGGCCGAGAATTTGGTTAAGGTCACGCAACTGTTCAGCTGTACCCATCCCAATTAGCCGATCGCCCGGCATTAAAACCGTATCGCCAGTGGGGCCACCGATTAAAGTCCCATCAAGGCGGCGAATTGCCAGAACTAATGCCCCAGATTGCGATCGCAATCTCGCCTTTTGTAAAGTTTGACCGACAAAAGGACAAAAAGCTGGGTCGAGTAAAAATTCTTCCATATACAATTGACGGTCTGCACCTGTCAAAATACCGTCTACAAAGTCCAATACTTGGGGTCTGAGAGCCGCAGCAGCCATGCGCTTGCCCCCAGTAATATAGGGGGATATCACTTCATCTGCACCACCGCGTTGTAACTTCTGCAAAGCTTCTTCTGTACTTGCGCGGGCGATCGCTCGAATTCCCGTATTCAGTGTTTTTGCTGATAAAACAACATATAAATTTTCGGCATCTGAAGGAAGTGCTGCAACGATACAAGTCGCTCTTTCAATACCAACTTTTAGGAGTGTATCATCTAATGTAGCGTCACCTTGGTATGCCGTGTAACCTTCCATCTGCGCCCTTTGTATAGATTCCATCTCCGAATCAATCACCACAAAAAGTACACCTTCTGCCTGAAATTCCTTGGCAATTTGACGACCAGTCCGACTAAATCCACAGATGATGTAATGTTCTGATAGAGATTCCATTAACCGCCTCTGCTGCTGTAGCCGAATTCCTTCTTGAAAGTAGCCTTGAATGATCGCTTCTGTAAATCTATTGACAATGTAACCGATATTCACTACACCCAACAAAATCAGGGCAATTGTAAACAATCGTCCTCGGCTACCCATTGGGTGGATCTCTCCATATCCCACAGTCGCTAAAGTGATGACTGTCATGTAAGCCGCGTCTTCCCATGACCAGCCCTCCACTAACCAGTACCACAAAGTGCCAATGACGAAAACACCGCCGAGAGCGATCGCCCCAGCCATTAACTCTTTTTGGATACGTTGATATTTTTGCTCAAGTGTTGAAAATGACGTAAAAATAATATTTTTAGCCTACTTTTTTGAGTTTTCTACTAACTTTATACCATTCGTCCTCTTTAGTACATTTAAACTACAAGTTATCTAAACTAATAGTCCAAACTCAGTACTCCTAAGACTTAAAAATATTCATCTTTAACTTTACATGAGGCTCTAATGTCCAGAAGCATATTTTGGAGAGAGTGTTGGTATTGCTTCTTCCATTAATTTATTAATTTTACTGATCATACAAGTCTAAGGGAATTATCAAAAAAACTGTATTAAAAAATACGGTTTTTTTGGTAACAATCAGCTATCAAAGGTCACCAGAGCGATAGCGCGGAGCACGCACCGTAGGTGATATCTCTACAAGACGCTTTGCGTAGTAAGATCCCCGTAGGGGTACGCTAACGCAGAATTTTTCGGGCTACTGGCATTGTTCTAGTACTGATGAATCACCATACTGTACTGTGTAGATAGTAGCTGCAAGGTAGATAACTGGAGATGATTGCTGCTGTTGTTCGACCTCTGAATTTGGTAATTGGTTTGCTGCTATGTTGTTGTTTCTTGCTTACAAGCTGTCACCCGACACAGATGAAAAGCAAAGCATCTCAGGTAGCTCAATTAGTTCTAGTTTCGCTAAATGACCCGACTACTTTTAACTTTGCGATTAATGATTCTCCATACAGTGTTTTTTCTTTAATTTACAAGGGATTGATCGATGAGAATGTTATAACTACTAAGTTGGAGCCGGCACTGGCAGAATCTTGGTCAATATCTGCTGATCAAAAGCGAATTATTTTTACCTTAAAAACAGGGTTGAAATGGTCAGATGGTGAACCTCTCACAGCAGATGATGTAGTCTTTACCTATCGAGACATTTATCTGAATAAAAAAATTCCCACTTTATATAGAGATTTTTTGCGTATTGGCAACACAGAAACTTTCCCGTCAGTGCAGAAACTAGATGATCTGCGAGTTGAGTTTACTTTTGTGGAACCTTTTGCCCCTTTTTTGAGATACGCTGAAAAACTAGCAATTTTGCCAGCTCATGCCTTGCGTGCTTCTGTACTATCCAATGATGCCAATGGTAATCCTCAGTTTCTCTCAATGTGGGGAACCAATACCGATCCGCAAAAAATCATCTGCAATGGGCCTTACCAAATAGAAAGCTATACTCCTGCTGAACGGGTAATTTTACGACGCAACCCCTATTACTGGCGCAAAGATGTTCAAAGAAATCCTCAGCCTTATATTCAACGAATTGTCTGGCAAATTATTTCTTCTACAGAAAATCAGTTAGTGAGATTTCGCTCAGGGGAACTGGATACTTTGAATGTGACACCAGCAGTATTTGGGTTACTCAAGAAAGAGGAAAAGCGAGGAAAATTCATTATTTACAATGGTGGGCCGACTGAGGGTTTTAGCCTTATGGGTTTTAATCTCAACCGAGCTATTAATTCCAAAGGTAAGCCTTTTATAGACCCGATCAAATCTCGGTGGTTTAATAACTTAGTTTTTAGGCAAGCAGTTGCCTATGCCATTGATCGCAACCGAATTAAAACTAATATCTATCGCGGTTTAGGTGAAATACAACATTCGCCAATTGCTGTTCAAAGTCCCTATTACTTGTCCCCAGCAGCAGGGTTAAAAGTTTATGATTATAATCCCCAGAGAGCTAGGCAGATGTTGTTAGAGGCTGGTTTTAAGTACAACTCCCAAAAAGAACTGTTAGACCAAGATGGAAATCGGGTACAATTCAATCTTTTAGTGAAATCAGAAGAGCAATCAAGAATCGATGCCGCAGTTCAAATCCAACAAGACCTCAGTCAAATTGGTATCAAAGCAGATATGCAGGTAGTCAGTTTTAACATAGTATTGCAAAAGCTACTCTCTCGTCGAGATTGGGATTGTTATGTCGGTGCGTTTGGTGTTCCCGGTGCAGATGTTGAACCTAATCTTCTATCTTTATTTTGGACTAGTCAAGGCTCATTTCATCAGTTTAACCAAGGTGCTCTACCAGGAAAACCCCCATTGCAAGGATGGGTAGTTTCTGAATGGGAGAAAGAAATTGACAGTCTTTTCCGCGCCGGATTTAAAGAACTAGATCAGAGCAAGCGTAAGGCGATTTATGACAGATTTCAGCAAATCGTTGCAGAACAGTTGCCCATATTCTGCCTTGTGAATCCAATCTCGTTTGAGGCGGTGCGTGAACGTGTCAATCCCATCAAGTTTTCTGCCTTGGGGCAAACTTTTTGGAATATTGATGAACTGAAAATCACAGAAAAATAATTCCAATCACAGATTTAAGGCATCATAACTAATATCATGTCCGCTTGATTACTTATTAAACCTGAAGAACCCCAAAGAGTCAAAGCGTAGCTTTGTCTCCTTTAAGAGCAGGCTCTTAGGGGATTAAGGAGAGCCAGCGCTGACTAAAAGTCTCCCCAAGTGAAGCATCTGACGTGTGGGGTACAACGACTGTGGGAATCATAACTAATTACCCAGACTTGATATAATTCATCATTCGTATAGATCACCCTCAATAACTTCCAACTCTCTTAGTACAGTTTTCCGAAAAGCGTAGCGTTTTTAATGCATCCCGACGCATTAACATTGTATCGGCATGTATTGGCATTGTAAGGGGATGCATTAACAATGCCGCCGACGCATTGGCATTGCAAGGGGACGCATTAACAATGCATCCCGATACATTGGCATTGCAAGGGATTGCCAAATTTAATTTGCTACGAATTAATGAAATGCTATACTTAGCTCCGTTGGAGTTTTCCCGCACACAGCAAGGGGAATTTCCTCATGTGTCTTAGCGCCATCAAAACCGCAGACTAGCGACGAGTCAGGCTTGAACATCAGTGAAAAAACCCCTGGACTGGACTCTACCCAAAACTTGCGATGCCTACGACGGGCTGCACCTACGCAAACTACCTATTACTCAAGTGTTGAGTACAAAGTTTTTTTTCACCACCGCCAAGCGTTTGAGGTTATATAAGCGTTAGCCTAAAAGGAAGTACAAGTTGTACTAAATAAAAAGTATTTTTTAGGGATTTCTAGGAAACTAGTAAATAACTATATAATGAAAAACTTTCAGGAGGAGCGGTAGTGAGCCTACAAACTCTCGTTGACCAAGCCACCATCCCCCCAGATTCAGGGTCAGCATCCAGTCCCTTTGATGCAGATAGCTTTAATGAAGCTGTCATGTCTACCTACGCCCGGTTTCCTTTAGCCCTAGAACGGGGCGCTGGATGCCGGGTTTGGGATACACAGGGGCGAGAATATCTGGACTTTGTAGCTGGAATTGCCACTTGTACTTTAGGACACGCCCACCCAGCTATGGTAGAAGCGGTGACACGCCAAATCCAGAAGCTGCACCATGTCTCTAATTTGTACTACATTCCTGAGCAAGGTGAATTGGCAAAATGGATTGTTGATCATTCCTGTGCCGATCGCGTATTTTTCTGCAACTCTGGAGCTGAAGCTAACGAAGCCGCAATTAAACTGGCGCGCAAATATGCCCATACAGTATTAGACATTGAAAAACCGATTATTCTAACCGCCAATGCCAGTTTCCACGGACGGACTTTGGCGATGATTACCGCTACCGGACAACCGAAGTATCAAAAGTACTTTGATCCCTTGGTTCCTGGGTTCCACTACGTAAATTACAACGATATTAACGCTGTGGAAGTGGCAATTAGCGAGTTGGATGAAGGCGATTATCGGGTAGCAGCAATTCTGATTGAGCCATTGCAGGGAGAAGGCGGTGTGCGTCCAGGAGATGTTGCCTATTTCAAAAAGCTCCGGCAGATTTGCGACGAAACTGGCATTTTATTGATTTTTGATGAAGTGCAAGTTGGTATGGGGCGTAGTGGCAAATTATGGAGTTATGAACATCTCGGCGTTGAACCGGATATCTTCACCAGTGCCAAAGGCTTAGGTGGCGGTATCCCCATCGGCGCAATGATGAGCAAGAAATTCTGCGATGTTTTTCAACCAGGGGAACACGCCAGTACTTTTGGCGGAAATCCTTTTGTGTGTGGTGTAGCACTCAGTGTTTGCCAGACATTAGAGCGGGAAAATATTTTGCAGAATGTCCAAGACAGGGGTGAACAATTGCGATCTGGATTGAGGGCGATCGCAGCAAAATATCCTCAGCAGGTTGGCGAAGTTCGGGGATGGGGTTTAATCAACGGTTTGGAGTTGCAAGCCGACATTGGGTTAACCGCAGCCGATGTCGTCAATGCTGCCATCAACGAGGGTGTATTGCTCGTACCAGCCGGGCCAAAAGTAGTCCGGTTTGTGCCACCGCTGATTGTCACAGAGGCGGAAGTAAACACTGCCTTGGAAGCTGTAGAAAAGGCGATGTCTAACGACAAGCCGTAGAACGTCTACGCGATTCTCACCAAATAGAATATTGTTTGAGACGTTGCAATGCAACGTCTCAAATTCATTCTGGGGAAATTTCCCGATAAGCTTGCCGACACTGTTCATAATTGTCAGGCAAAATCTCAGCATTACCAAAACATAATTGCTCGTGAGTGGTAATTAAAGTTTCATAAGGCTGTATGGGAGTCACAGATGATCGCAGCAATTGCAGATATTCTCCATCTGTACGGCTGAGTTTGTGGGGTGCGATGGTGTTTTGATGCAACTGCTGCAACATCGCTAAATAAACACAACGGCAAGCCTCACGGTAGTTCCCCTGATGATAAAATTCTTGCGATCGCTCTAACAAAAGGGCTATGGATGACTCACTAGAGCGATTTTTTCCGCGAAAATCAGTGAGATTGCCACTTCTATTCAGCCAAGAATATACATAAGGACTGAATTCTCTCCATAATCGCCAACCCACCCAAGCTATCAATAAGGCTATTACCAGCCAAAACAGGAATTTCAGCAACTGGCCTAGCCAAGGACTAATCGACCATCCAGTAGGCAATTCGGGCATTGCCTGTTGAAAGCGGTAAAACTGGTATTCCCACCATTCTCCCGCTTGTTGTTGGAATTGAGACAACTGCCAACTCCAACTAGTTTTTTCAAAAGTATCTGTAGGCATAGGTAGGGAGTGGAGAGTGGGGGGAGCAGAGGAGGCAGGGAAGTAAGAATTTTAGATTTTAGATTTTGGATTAAAGAATTGAAATTTAATCTAAAAGACGCTCTCTACGAGACGCGCAAGGGACGCAGACTCTCGTAGAGAAGCCATGCCGCAGGCTTTACGCTACGCTCTCCTCAATTCTATTATCCAAAATTGAATTGCCCAATGCCCCATGCCCCATGACTATTGACTCTTGACTACTGACTCTTTTTTTATCACTATCGAGCCGATAACAATAAGTAGCGCACCGAATGCAAGAAATCCTAGATCCCAAATTAACTGATTTGGGCCTGGTTTCACATGATGGATACCGAGAATTTGGTGGTCAATTAAACCTTCAACAAAGTCAAACAACCCAGTTCCAATCAGTATTGACCCAATAAAGGTTTGTGATGACCAAGGAACATCATCACGCCCTCCTGCACGCCATAGCAATATAAGTCCTACCACGGTGAATACCCAATCCAAGGCATGAAATAATCCATCCCATACCATGTTCAAATCTATATTCGCCGTGTTTGTCAGAGGTCGAATGCTACTGAGCATATGATGCCACTGGAGGAGTTGATGCAGCAAAATTCCATCCAGAAATCCTCCAAGACCCACACCAAGACAAATACCAGCACTAATTAGCGGTGCGCGTCGGTAGAAGGTTTCACTTTTTGCCTCCATTGTCAACCTCATAGATAGGCTTTCTTACCAAAATACAACATCTTTTGGAAGAAAAATCTTCTATCTTCAGGCAAGTACGATCATTCAACTTAAATTAATAATTTACAAATTTAATCTGCATACCCGCTTTCACTGGGTCGAAATCATCAGGAAAATGGGTGCTGTGATCGTAATCTGCTTTTTTCAGGTTCGCTCCTTTGAGTTCAGCTTGGCGCAGATTCGCTGACATCAATAATGCTCCCCTAAGATCAGTATCCTTGAGATTAGCTTGACTTAGATCAGCAAAGCTCAGGTCAGCTCCTTTCAAATTAGCGCTACTCAGGTTAGCCTCACTCAAGTCAGCATAGCTGAGGTCAGATCCTTTTAAGTTAATGCCTTGCAAATCAGCATTACCCAGTTCTGCTTTACTAAAGTCCCGTTTTCCTGTTGCATAACTCTCCACAAGAGTAGCAGCATGATTTATAGGTTGTTGAGAATTGGCTTCAGGCATATAACAGCCTCACAGGTTATCTCATTATAACTTTCATACTAAAGATAAAAATTCTCCCACTTCATCCTTCCTAAATGTAATACATCAGTTCCTTGTGCTTGCGGATTGATCTTCGCTCACAAAGGTCTTGGAGTGTATATTTTTCCAACACAGAGTTAGCAGCCTGGCGTGCTTCCTGCCAGACTTCCTGAATTAGCTCACCTTCTACCGTATTGGGAGTCGGCTCACAATTAGAGACAACAATATCTGACCCTTCCATGCAGCTAAAAGCATCAAACACTGTAATTTTACTAGGGTCTCGTGCCAAAACATAGCCACCTTTGGCTCCGCGTATACTCTTAATTAAACCTCCACGCCTTAATGTTGCCAAGAGCTGTTCCAAATAGCGGTTCGGTATGTCTTGCAATGCTGCTATCTCTCGAATTTGCAGGGCATCACCGTTAGGGTAGCAGGTTGCCAACTCTAACAGGGCTAGAAGTGCGTATTCTGATTTGTTAGAGATTACCACAGGTGTAATATTTTAAACTCATATTTAAACATACAAAGTCTTTGATTTCGTTTCCCTAAGCTACTGCTAAGAAAAACTTTACAATCAACTTATTGTTGACCGACTAACTCCACTTTAAAGACCTTCTAGGATAGAAGCAATTACTTTTATTTTTAAATTTGATAAATAAAAATGATTGATTTGCCAACGAGACGCAATTCTTGGGGAGGCTCCGCCAACGCGTTCGCATAGCATTCCGTTGGTGCAGCGTCTCGTAGAGAAGGAAAAGCGCTTTTCTCTACGAGACGCTGCGCCTTGGCGGTTCAATAGTTTTCACAGCTGATTTAGGATTGCTATATGCAAATTAGATGTGTTTTAGCTTAACGTTTTAGCCCCAAGCATTAAACAATCCGGTTGACAATTGTCCACACTTCCCCATCAGAGCGGACATAGGGAACGGAGATTGTCTTGAACCCAGTAATGAAGGGCTTGTAATAAATCTGCCAATACATTGGACTGAGTTGATTGGCACAAGCCTTCAGAAATCGGACTTCTGCCGCCAATTCACCTGCTAGTTGATTAATGCGTTGAGCATGAACCTGAGCGACTTCTTTAGCTTCTTCTAGCTGCTGCTGTTGGGTAAGTTGTTTTGATTCAACTTGCCAACGCACTAACTTACCTTGTTTTTGTTTTATCTGGACTTCTAGGGCTGCGATCGCCGCATCTATGCCTTGGAGTTCAACTGATAATTGAGCATTTTCCCTGGCTTGACGGCGGTACGCTTCAACCATTGCCTGGGGTGAATCATTCTCGGCAGAGATTACATTATTAATAGTGAGTGCAGCGCGTTCTTCTAGGAGAATCTGAATTTGAGAGTTAAGCGCCGCCATTTCATCCTGAATTTGCTCCATAAATCGAGTTTTAAGTGCTGAGTAAAATAGTCATCTGATTTTTTAAAAGCTTTTTGCGCCTTGGGTATCGAGAGAAAGCGATCGCACCTCGGCTGTAATTCCTTCTTCTTGCCAAGCAGCTAACATCGCCGCCTCCACAGCCTCTGAGTCTAACTTATCCGCCAAAGCTAACAGTGTCGGCCCCGCACCACTAATCACCATACCATAAGCACCAGCACTAACAGCTGCGATGTTGACAGCATCGTAACCAGGAATCAAAGGTTTGCGATAGGGCTGATGCAACTTATCTTGCAAAGCTGTCTTTAACCATTGTCTGTTACCAGTTTCCAAGCCGCGCAACAATAACCCCAAATGTGCCGTATTGAAAATCGCATCCGCACGACTCACCTGAGTTGGGAGAACGCCCCGCGCTTTTGAAGTGGAAAGTTCAAAATTAGGAATAGCCACAACTAGTACAACATCTTGATGCCAGGGAACATCACAAATTTCCCAAGCTGCGCCACTGGTAGCAGCCAGACGACATCCTCCCAACAAAGCTGGAACTACATTATCAGGATGTCCTTCCATTGCGATCGCTAACTCCATCACCTGCGACTGACTCATAGTAGCACCCTCAAGTTGATTAGCAGCAACCAACCCACCAACAATTGCTGTCGCCGAACTACCCAAACCCCTTGCCAATGGGACACCTAACTTAATCTCTATTTTCACAGTTGGCGGTGTCTGCTCTATATGTTGATAGAACTTGACAAACGCTTGGTAGAGGAGATTGCTCTGATCAGTTTGGACTCGTTCAGCTTCCGTACCAGTGACATGAATAGTTAGCCCACCCTCTTCTAGGCGAGTGAACTTGAACTCGTTGTACAGCTTTAAAGCTGCACCGATGCAATCAAAACCAGGCCCCAAATTCGCAGTTGTGGCGGGAACGGTAACAGTTATAGCAGAAACAACAGACATTGGCAAAACTCACTAATCATCAACCAGCATCCCATGTAAAGGGTTGATTTGTTTATTAATGATGTGGTAGTTTGCATACCCATCTGAGTGTTTACATTTTATTAATATATTTTTTTACCTAATGATTGAAAAATAATGTTATTACTCGATTATATATTATTGACTATTTATATTAACTAATTTAATAAATGGAATATTTAAAGCGCTTTCTTGAGTATGCTCCTGAGGCGTATAATGCTATTCGTGATGCTGACGATGTAGCAGAGATTGCACATAACACCGGATGGGCGGAGTTTCGCATTCAACGGATCAAAAAACATTTATTTTATGATGAACACCAGTTGGATTACGATCTCGGATTTAACCGCTTTAGTCCTGATCCAGATATAGCAGATGCCTGGATTAGGTTACAGGGAGGTAATTTTAACTCTGAAGATTTGAGATTACTAGAACATGAATACTTTGAGTTGAGGTTTGAAGGCATTTTCCATACTGACTACCGTACAGATCATGACGCTACTGAATGCTCTGGTCGTTTCTGGAGTCCCTCAGTAACATGAGCAGAACTCAAATACGTTAAAACTAAAGTATCCAACTTTTAAAGACCACATTAATCTATTATGGCTTTTTATGTATTGATTCTAAAAGAAAAGGAGGATGAGACCGGCGTTACTTACCGCTTTGGCCTACATGAAGATCGTCTCGGTTCTTTATGGATAGATAAATTGAGTGGAGAAATTAAGGAACTTCAAGAAACCCCAGAGCAAAACTCGCAGGCATTTTTTCAACGAGCAGCAGTAAAGGTTTGGCAACATTGGAAAAAAGGATCTTTTCCAGAAAAAACATCTTGGGCATCCTGAGAATAATAGAGCATTGATAGCCTACCCATAGTGAGCGGCTATCAATGCTCTATTATTCCTCAGAAATATATTTAGCTTTGGCTCTTTTTCACAAGTCTATTGGTCAAAAAGCTTACTTCAAAGTTCCCAAAACGGGCGCTATCTCAACCTCTGAAATTTGCGGAACCAAGAATCCATTAGCATAAATCTGGGGATTTGTTTGCGAGACTATGGCATAAGACTGGCGAAGATTAGCATTGACTGCAACAGTCTTCACGTCGTACATCTGCATCGCCATCTTGGGATAGAAACCAATACCAATAATCATCAGTAGAAAACAGGCAGCGATAAATACCTCACGCGGTCTAGCATCGTCGTAGACTGCATCCTCTGGCACGAGGCAGTCTGTACCAAAACAAACTGTTCCGTCATCTTCTTGATTTTCCGAGCCTGCATTATTAATGTCGCAGATGAGTGCTGCACCTTGACCATAAAATACCTCTCGCAGCATGGAAAGTAGATAAATAGGTGTGAGGATGACTCCAACTGCGGCGAGAAAAACCGTGACGGTGCAGAAAGTTGAGCTGTAAACATCACTGCTTGTCAGACCAACAAATACCGAGAGTTCGCCAGCAAAGCCGCTCATACCGGGAAGTGCCAGGGATGCCATTGCTCCGATTGTAAACAGGGCAAAGACTTTGGGCATGGCTTGACCAATACCGCCCATATCTTTCATCACCATTGTATGGCTGCGATCGTAAGTAACGCCTGCTAAGAAGAACAGCACCGATGCAATCAAACCATGTGAAATCATTTGCAACATCGCGCCGTTGATTCCCAAATCAGTGAAGGACGCAATCCCAAGTAGTACAAACCCCATGTGAGAAATCGACGAATAAGCCAAACGCCGCTTCATATTGGTCTGAGCAAAGGAATTTAATGCACCATAGATAATGTTGACAACACCCAGAATGGCTAAAACGGGCGCAAAGTAAATGTGTGCATCGGGGAGTAGTTCAAGATTCAGGCGAATTAGTCCATATCCGCCCATCTTCAGCAATACACCAGCCAGAATCATTGACACAGGAGAGGATGCTTCGCTGTGAGCATCAGGCAACCAAGTATGCATCGGGAAAACAGCAAGCTTGACACCAAATGCAATCAGCAACCCTGCATAAAGTAGCAGTTGTAGACCAAGGGGATATTCCTTCTTGGCGAGGGCGGTTATGTCAAATGTCATGTTACCGCCGCCGTATAGCCCCATTGCCAGGGCTGCCACCAAAATAAATATAGAAGCCGCTGCGGTATACAACAAAAATTTCGTAGCCGCATAACGACGCCTTTGCCCACCCCAAATGCAGACTAGTAGGTAGACGGGAATCAGCTCTACTTCCCACATAATGAAAAATAGCAGCAAGTCTTTGGCAACAAACACCCCAACCTGTGCGGAATACAGCACCAGCATCAAAAAATAGAAGAGGCGGGGTCGGTGTGAAACTTGCCAGGCCGAAAAAATCGAGAGTGTGGTGACAAATCCTGCTAGAAGCACAAGTGGTACTGAAAGTCCATCGACTGATACCGCCCAGTTCAAACCTAACTGAGGTACCCAGGCATAATTCTCCACGAGTTGAAAACTAGCACTGCTGGCATCGTAATGCTTCCAAAAGGCGTAGCACATCAAGGCAAAGTCTGTCATACCTACACCCAGTGCATACCACCGCACGCGCTTGCCATCTTTATCAGGCAGCACAGGGATGAGCAAGGCAGCAACGAGTGGCAGCAAGACAATCGCGGTAAGCCAGGGAAATTGATCCGCTATCATGTATATGAGAAAAAATACTTATTTGTTTGTCAATTATGTCATTTTACTAACCTGTGTAACAATTTCTTCATAAATCTTTGTCCCAAGTAACTGATTTGACCGAAAAACGATTACCAATAAGTACACTCACGGTATTAATCCAGCCCGCAAAGCACGGACAGCAGCCTGTGTACGGTCAGCAACACAGAGTTTATTGAGAATACCTCGAACATGAGTTTTTACAGTACCGACTGTTAGATAGAGCCTTTTAGCAATTTCTGCATTGTCACACCCAGCGACAATCAACTCTAAAACATCCATCTCCCGATGAGTTAAAGGATAACTGACTATACTTTTCTCAACATCTGGGTCAATACCTTCAATCAAGACTCTTTTTCCAGATGCCCCTCTGCTACCATCGGGAAAATCTTGACGTATTTGCTGTAGTATAAGATCTGCGATCGCTGGATCGATCCATGAACTACCTGCATAGGTTGTTTGCACAGCCTCCACTAGTTTCTCAGTTTCGATATCCTTCATGCAATAAGAATCTGCACCTGCTGCAAAAGCTGCTAAAACTGCCTGTTCACTATTCTGCATTGTTAAAATTAGCAGCTTTGTTGTATAATCTTCATTCTCTGCTTGATATTGCCTAAATGTCCGTGTTAGCTCAATACCATCCATATCAGGCAAACCAATGTCAATAGTAGCAACATCAGGCTTAAGACTTTTCAGAAGGTTGATGCCGTCGGCTGCATTGGCTGCTTCACCAACAATGTTTAACTCTGGCTGGGTTTGCAACGCAGCCCGTAAACCGATTCTCGTAAGGTTGTGATCTTCAATCACGAGGATCTTGATTTCACTCATAGTTGCTTAACTTTACTGTTATTTATCTAAAGTACAGATTAAAATAATCTCGTTCTTGTATTCGGGATCTTATACAAAAAACAATGTATTTGGTATTGTTGCTTGAACTTCATCCACCATTAGACATAAATAACTTGATATTATAAGTTTTTCTAAAGCAATTTCGATATGACAAGATAATTCAATCAAAAAATATTTTTATACATTCACCTGAGGATAGATGTTTTATGGTAAAAATCTTTCATTCAAAATCCGCTAGCAAGCAAGAGTGGGTGACTATTAAATAGTTGCCCTCGTAGTGGCTAAGATGATCTACACAAAATGGACTAGACTACCTCACCCTAGCACCCAAATATAGATATTGGTTGGATAATCAGACGGCTAAGATACTTGATAAACAATGTTATTTAATTAAGATACTTTTGAAAAATCTAAGTGTAATTACTTATAAAACTTAAGATATTTAATTCAGTAAACTTTAAAGGAAAATGTGACTCATTAATACTCTTAGCGTTGGTAAAGTAAGCTATTACTAGATTTGCTAGGGATAGCCAAGCACTTCTTTTTTTTATTTAGCCATGTCTTTAACTAAAACTGTCAAAAAAGATAAAATTCTCGTTGTCGATGATGTTTTTGACAATTTACTGGTCTTAGAAGCAGTCCTAGAAGATAAAAACTATGAGATTGACTTGGTGGAAGATAGCAAAATTGCTCTGGCTATGGTTGAGCAGTCACCGCCAGATTTAATTCTCTTAGATGTGATGATGCCGGAGATAGATGGTTATGAATTTACTCGACGCATCCGACGGAATCAGGCGTTGCCATTTATCCCCATTCTGCTGCTCACGGCTCACTATGAGTCTAGCGTTGTTGAAGGACTCGATGCTGGTGCAGATGACTTCATTCGTAAACCATTCGATCCTGATGAACTACATGCACGAGTGCGATCGCTCCTGCGTCTCAAGCATAGTATAGACGAACGAGATCAGATGGCTAACCTCCGGGCAGATTTTGTCTCCCGTTTTACTCATGATTTACGTATACCACTGGTAGCCTCCAACCGCGTCTTAAAATTATTGTTGTCAGGCAGGTTTTGTGAAGTTTCGCCACAATTGCAAGAAATAATTGATACCATGATTGGCAGTAATCAAGACCTGCTAGAAATGGTAAATACCTTGCTAGAAGTTTATCGTCATGAAGCGGGCTGTAAAACCTTAAAGATATTTCCCTGTAATATTCAGGAATTAGTTAGTGAAGTTACCCAAGAATTAACTCCCTTAGCTGAAGAAAAAGGATTAGCTGTAAACATTGATATAGGTGAAACTGCAAGCACCGTCATGGGCGATCGCGTCGAACTGCGGCGAGTTTTGACAAATATCATCGGCAATGCCATCAAATTTACAGACAAAGGTTCTGTAGATATTCACTGCTATCTCACTCCGGTAGCCGTGACTATTGATATCCAAGATACAGGGCCGGGAATTTCTAAACAAGACCAGGCAATATTATTCGAGCGATTTCGCCAAGGTAAACACCAGCGTTCTGGTAGTGGTTTGGGACTATATCTATCTCGCTGTATTATCGAAGCACATCAAGGTACAATCGATGTCATATCTGAACCAGGGCAGGGTAGTAAATTTACTATACATCTACCTGTAGCTGCTGAAAAATAAAAGTAGGGATAGGTAGACAAAAAATTATTAGTGATCAATTTCTGGAACAATATCGGGACGCTCTTTATCTTCCCAACCTACAGTACTTTTGGAATTGTACCAGGCAATTGATCCTATGAAAAAATCAGTGATAGCTTGAGAAAATATTTTGGAGCCGGTATTGTCAAAATGCCTAAAAATATCAGGTAAAACACAGATTTAACAAGGGAGAAGGTTCGGTAAATAGGGATTAAATTTAATTTACGCTTTCAATCATGATCAGGTAGTGCATTCTTTTCAACACGCTGCCAAACTCGATCTGCATTTGGCGATCGCAGCTGAATTGGAAACAGCTAGGAAAAGTGATAATAAGTAACTTGACATAGCCAAAATGTAAAAGAATTCTAAATCATCGTTGGTACAGCGTCCTTGATTCAGAGAAGTTCAGCCCTTGGCATTGGCGGAAACCGCCCTTGCCTACAAGGCGCTACTATGGTACAAACACAAGTCTAAAAAAGCTCGATTGACCATTGTTCTCTGGTTCCCATACAGAGCCTGTAAACGAGGAAAGCCTCATCAAGCAAGGTTTTTAGAATTTGTATGTACACCGTAGTTCTCCCTTTGCTAGAGGCTAGTACCGCAAGGCGGAAGTCACTCATTCACTCATTGAAAAATATTATGGAATGGGCTTTTTAGGGATTTTAAATGGTTGCTCTATTTACGCCGTGGCGTACTAGTGCCAAGGGAGAAGACTCGCTCCCACAGTTGCTCAAGAGCGGGTTTTCCAAAGAAGTACAAGTCGGCACAGCTTTTATTTGTTGCCTGACTTTGACTTTCATATTAAAATTTTGGAGTAATGCTTCATGGTTAATGCAGTCAAACGTTCAATTCGGATATTAAAGATGCGCCCCTGTATGCCTGATTTCCTATATCACCCTACAGAATTTATCTTCTTGCATTTCCAACCCTTCTTTGCGGTGGGCTGTACTTAGGGTAGGTGGAGGCGGACGATCTCGCTTAGGTGCGATCGCATCACTGGTAAACTATCTGTTAACTATCTACTGGATGCAGAGAGTTGGCTCCTATGTCATCCTAAGATTAGGAGAGTTAATTCAGCGATGTCTTTGATTTTAGTATTGAAAGGCTTTTTCCTTTTAGTATTTACAGGCTTCTCAGAGAAATTAAAATCTCTACACAGTGATGATTTTGGAGAGAATCGATGTCAATTTATGTAGGTAACCTCTCTTATGACGTTACACAAGAGGATTTAAGCGGTATTTTTGCAGAATACGGTACTGTAAAGCGAGTTCAAGTACCTACTGACCGTGAAACAGGTCGTCCGCGAGGCTTTGCTTTTGTGGAAATGGGAACTGAAGCTGAAGAAACAGCTGCCATTGAAGCTCTCGATGGTGCTGAGTGGATGGGTCGTGATCTGAAAGTGAATAAGGCTAAACCCAAGGAAGATAGAGGTGATCGAGGTTCGTTTGGTGGTAACCGAGGAGGATACGGCGGTGGCGGCGGCGGACGCTCCCGCTATTAACCTTGGAAACAAAAAAATTTACCCAGAGTCTTAAGGTCAGACAAGGAGTCTGTCTTTTTTTTGCAATGTTACTGCCTGCATAGCTATTGATGAAGTCAACTTAGTAGGAGAAATAATGACCCAAGTAATTGTAGGTGACAATGAACACATTGAGTCAGCCTTACGACGATTTAAGCGAGAAGTTTCCAAGGCTGGAATTTTTCCAGACATGAGAAAGCATCGTCATTTTGAAACGCCCCTAGAAAAACGCAAGCGCAAAGAAGTTGCCAAGCACAGGCAGAGTAAGAGAAGTTTTCGTAATTAAGGACTGACATAGATATAAACGAATGCCCTCATAGATTTTATGAGGGTTTTCTTTATGGAAATCAGCACGAGTAATCAAAAAGTCAGAATGGTATTTTCTCAATCAACGCTAAAATCAAGTCAGCCTTTGTATTGTAGCGGTTGTGTCCCACATCACTCAGAGTGCGGTTCACTGCATAAATCCTGATTGTCAACGTCCTTATCCTCAGCCTTGGGGAAACAAATTTTGCAACAGCTGTGGCGCACCGCTAGAGTTGTTAGACCGCTATGTTCCACTTTACCCGTTGGGATCGGGAGGATTTGCTCAAATTTACACGGTTTGGGATGAAAAAACTCAAACAGAGAAAGTGTTGAAGGTGTTGGTAGAAGATTCACCAAAGGCATTGGAATTATTTACTCAAGAGGCGGCGGTTTTATCTAGCTTGCAGCATCCGGGTGTCCCCACAGTTGATGCCGATGGGTATTTTCACGTAAAACTGTTCAATCCCAAACCGCACCAACTGCCTTGTCTGGTAATGGAAAAAATCAATGGGCGGACTTTAGAGGAGATATTAAAAAAGTTTCCCCAAGGGTGTCCAGAGGATTTGGTTTTAAACTGGTTTGCCCAAGCTGTACAGATTTTACAGGAATTACACAAACGCCAGATTATTCACCGGGATATTAAACCTTCTAATTTAATGTTGGGCACCTCTTTGCCAACTGTAACCCCGCCTCAAGGGGAAACAGAGGGCGATCGCGTTGTACTAATTGATTTTGGAGGGGCAAAACAATTTAGCGCCTCTAAGCTGCGTTCTCAGTCTAGTTCCACCCGATTATTTTCTTCTGGCTATAGTCCACCGGAACAAGTGACTGGAGGTATTGTCGGGCCAAGTGCCGATTTTTATGCCCTTGGTCGAACAATAATTGAACTATTAACAGGCAAATACCCGCGAGAGTTGGAAGATCAGCAAACTGGGAAATTGCATTGGCGAACTGCGGTAAATGTCAACCCGCAACTAGCTTCTTTGCTGGATGAAATGGTGCAGGAGGATGTGCGATCGCGTCCCGCAAATGCAACTATGATTCAAAAACGGTTGGCGAAGATTTCTCAACCATTACCATTGCCAGGATTATTTGCCCAACAGCGAGACAACGTTAAGCAAGCCTCAAGGCAAGCGTTCCACAAATTTACACTGCTAACACAAGCTGTTGAACAGGCTTTAGCTAACTTTAGCCAAGCTGTAACTAAAACCGTTATTTTCATTGCTAAGGCGATCATCAAAATTTTCCAAGCTTGTTTGGCGACGATTTGGGCGATGATCCTGAGTAGTATCGGTGCTTGTTTTGGTACGATCGCTGGTTTTATTTTGGCCTATCACACAAGCTTGGGTCGTCAGGTTGTGGAATTGATTTTGAGTCAGCTAAACGAATTAGTGCCAAATACTCAACCCATCTTTGGGGCAGATATTTTGGTGTTCGTGGCAGCAGGCTGGGGAACCGCTTGGGGATTGACAGTATCCGGGTGTTTTCGTCAACGGCGGCGCTTTTTAGTGGCGTCTCTGATGGGCATGATTAGCTATGGCTTCGGCTGGATGATTTTGCAATTAATCACACCAAAAGACAGCGGCGAGGGCTTAATGGCAGTGATTTTAGTGGCAGTTTGCCTACTCACCTTGAGTTTAGGTCTTCGCAGCCATCACATAGTGTATGCTGTGTTCGCTGCCTTTGGCAGTGCGATCGCCTATGCATTTTTGATTCTTTTGAAGTTAGCACCTCCGATCTTCCAATTTTCTAGTCAACCAGCCTGGTCAGAATTACAGTTACCTCTGATTTTTTTTGGTTCTGTGGGCTTTTTTACCAGCTTTTGGTTAGGAGTTAGTTACTACCTAATTGTCCCTGGATTGCGCCTTTTAGGGTGGCGGTGAAGAAGGCAGGGAGCAAAGAGCAGGGGGCAGAGGGGCAGGCGAGGATGAGGGAGATGAGCGAAATGAGAAAGAAATAATCAATGCCCAATACTGCGACTTACCTCGACTTCTCTACGAGATGCTGCGCGTAGCTTGCTTCCCCGGAGGGGTACGCTCGGTACAAGTCGCTCAGTACAAGTGCCCCATGCCCAATACCTAAAAACAAGATCCCCCTAGTCGTGTTTTTCATCGAGCTAGGGGGATCACATAAGTGGTAGTCTATAAAAGGTTCGGTATACTTGCTTACGATTCGATTCTATAATCTATCTTTCAGTTTGAGTGGTCTTAGCATTAGAATTTATACTATTTTCACAGCTTCTTAATCAATGCTTCATCCGTCTTGTTCTTTAGGGAAGCATATTATTAAGTATGACAGCACGCAATGTGCGTAAATTGTCATTTTTGTAAATATCTGTAAAATATGAAACTTAAGATTGTTGCTACCGTCGCCCTGTTAGCTTGTTTTGGGTTTGCAGAGCAAGTCCTTGCATCAAATCAGCTAGACTTGGATCAGTTGAAGGCAACAAGTGCCTGTCCCCGGTGTAATTTGAGTGGTGCTGACCTAACTCAACTCAATTTAACTGGAGCAAATTTGCGAGGGGCTGACTTGAGCAGTGCTACATTATCTCAAGCTGATCTTACGAATGCCGATCTCACTGGTGCAAATTTAGAAGGTGCGATTCTGAATTCAGCGAATCTCAGTGGTGCTTCCTTAACAGGAGCAAATTTGAAATCAGCATCTCTGGAAAATGCCGATCTGTCTTATGCCGGTTTCATCAGCGCCAATTTGGAAGCAACAAACTTAAAAAATGCCAAATTGCAATTTACCAATTTTCGGGGAGCTAACTTCCGACTAACAACTCTGGCCAATGGTGTCGTCACCTCCGACAAACCCTATGGCTGGTCGTTAGAGCGTCAAAATCCCAGAGAATGTAACGAGTTCAAACCCGAAAATACTCGAGGCACAACCTGTTATTCAAAATAACCAGTTTTGAATTGGGGCACTTGTACTGAGCTTGTCCTGAGCGTACCCCTCTGGGGAAGCAAGCTAGCAAGAGCGTCTGGTAGAGAAGTCGAGGTAAGCCGTAAAGCCTGCGGCATAGCTACGCTTAGGGTGCAGCTTCTCCAAAAGTTGTATTCGGCATTAGTTATTCTTCCTCTGCTCCCCTGCCTCTGGCTTGACCTATCCTTGTATGGCAAAGAGCATTTTGTTTGTTAACATTTCTTTATCATGGGAAAAAAGCCTATAGATTAATTAAATCGATGCTCACCCGTATTAAAGACTTAGCAGCAAAATTAGCGCCTCGCTTAATTGAAATTCGCCGCCACATTCACTCTCACCCAGAACTCAGCGGTCAGGAGTACCAAACAGCAGCCTTCGTAGCTGGTGTTTTGTCTTCCAGTGGTCTGCACGTACAAGAGGGAGTTGGCAAAACGGGCGTCATTGGAGAACTGCAAGGCACTAACCAAAATGACCGTTTATTGGCAATTCGCACAGATATGGATGCCTTGCCAATTCAAGAGGGCACCAATTTGGAATATGCTTCTCGCGCAGAAGGTGTTATGCACGCTTGTGGTCACGATGTCCACACCACCGTCGGGTTAGGAACAGCGATGGTGCTGTCTCAAGTGGGAGAGGAGTTGGGTGGTAAAGTGCGGTTTTTATTTCAGCCAGCCGAGGAAATTGCTCAAGGGGCAAACTGGATGATGAAAGATGGGGCGATGGAAAACGTCTCGGCTGTATTAGGGGTTCATGTTTTCCCTTCTATACCCGCAGGATCTATTGGCGTGCGTTACGGAGCATTGACAGCCGCCTCTGATAATTTAGAGATTCTGATTATGGGAGAATCTGGGCACGGGGCGCGTCCTCATGAGGCGATTGATGCAATTTGGATTGCTTGCCAAGTGATTACTGCACTGCAACAAGCCATCAGCCGAACACAAAATGCCTTGCGTCCTTTAGTATTGAGCATAGGGAAGATTAATGGTGGCAAAGCGCCGAATGTAATTGCGGATAAAGTGCAGTTATTAGGAACTGTGCGATCGCTCCATCCTGAAACTCGTGCCGATCTCCCGAACTGGATTGAAAACATTGTATCTAATATTTGCCATACTTACGGAGCAAAGTATGAAATCAACTATTGCCAGGGCGTACCCAGCGTCCAAAATGATTACACCCTGACGCAATTGTTGCAATCAGCCGCAGAAGAAGCTTGGAGTAGTGATCGCGTCCAAGTATTACCCGAACCCTCCCTTGGTTCTGAAGATTTTTCTATGTATTTGGAACACGCCCCCGGTTCGATGTTTCGCTTGGGTGTAGGCTACAAAGAAAGAATCATTAACCACCCATTACACCATCCCGAATTTGAAGTTGATGAATCTGCCATTGTTACCGGGGTTGTGACTATGGCCTATACGGCTTATAAATATTGTCAGCAGAATTCTTAAACAAAAACTCCCAGCAGTTCAGCGCTGGGAGTTTTTGTTTAATTAACCTTTTTTTGCGGATATAAAAAGCTCGAAAGCGTCCTACAGATTCGCTTCATTTACAACACCTAGCTTTTGTTGAATTCGGGTCTTAGCAGCTTTGAATTCAGTAGCCAGTTGCTTGCTTTGTTCAGTGCTCAAGTTGTTGCGGATGGCAGCAAACATTGTGCTTTCTTCTTGACGAATATGATCGCCAACAACTTCCATAAGCTGTCTAACTTGATCTTTGAATTCAGATGAAGATGGGCTGATAGCCTTAATTTGATCTAACACCCGCTTCATCTGTGCTTGTTCGTCATACAATTCTTGGGTGTTATCTTGGCCGTAGAAAGGACGTACTTTTGGATATACGACTTCCTCTTCAGCTTCGGCGTGAGCAGTTAGATCCTTATAAATTTGACCAAAGTACTCTTGGATCTTCTGTGGATTGTCGCTTTGCAGGAGTTCGGTAAATAGAGTATTTACCTTGCCATGATCGAGGCGGATAACATCTTGGATATTTATATCCTTTTTGTCGCTGCTTTGGGTAACAGCACTACCTACCACACCACTTACTGCGGCCAAAGCGTCTTGAACACGGGCCCAAATTCCTTGATCTGCATCTTGTCCAGTGAGTTCGCGGACACCGAGAATTTCTAAAATACCTTTGAGTTGTTCTTGGTGAGCGCGGTTCTCAAAATTAACGGTATTCAAAGGTGCGATCGCTAGTAAAACATCAGCACCAACTTTTTGAGCAGCCTTGTGAATTATCAAGCCAGTAGTTACTAGTTGATGTTTCAGCAATTCATGCTGAGATACTTTGTCATACAGGCTTAACTCAGAACTTTTGAACAATTCTCTCGATTTTTCAATGAATTCTCTCACAATATTTCTTGGTTCAGCCTGAATGCCATACTGACCAATTATGGTTTCCAAAACGCCAAGATTTTTTTCATCATCATTGATAAAATTTCGGATGCGATCAGCAATTTCGGCATCGAGTCCTTCTTTCAAAAAGAGTTGCTCTTTTTCGATGACCAATTGTTGGAGTGCTTTCAGGTCTGCCAATTTCAGAGCAATAGCATTGCGTTTCGTATCATCTAAAGTAGCTACCATCCGTGTTCTCCTTGGCAGTGTTCATAATTCTTAACTGATATAACTTTGACATAGAGGTTAGGGATATTCCCTCTTTCTTTTGAGCGATCGCTCTCATAACTATGGGTAGAAAAACAATACTTTTAGTTACAAATTATGTGATTATACTTTTAGATAGATAACATTTAAATCTGGATTATATCCCCAGGCGGATAACATTTTAATGCTAGTTTTATAGAACCGTATATTTTAAGTAGGTAGGTATAATTAAGCATAAAATAAAATCATAGTTCGTACTGAGTGATTCATCACTTAAAACAACAATTATCAGGACTAAAGTTTTTACTACAAACTTTAATTTATTTACATTTAGCTACTAAAATCAAAAAAATCAAATATTATTAATAATCTAAGATTTCCTGAAGAACCTTCTTTAAATTTACCTCAGTAGGGCGTTTTTAAAATTGTTCATGGCTATAAATCCACACAAGCTTGATTACACAATCAGTTGTATTGACTAAATACATTAATCTAAGTTGTCCCGAAGCGCCTTTGGATACCTTAAACTCTAGCTCGTGAAATGACCATCCTTCAGCTAATTCAATCTTTATAGGTAAAGGTTCGTTACGAGAATTGATGGGATATTGATCCTCAATTAAATCTTCCAAAACTTCTGTGACACACTCAACCAAATCTGACCTGTAAGCTTTTGCGAGTTTTTTGAAATGACGGTTGAAATTATCGAATTTTTAAATCGAGAAGGGAGTTGAGCCAGTCACGCACTTCTCCTTTCCGAATACGAGTTGATGATTCCGAAGTACAATCGTCCTTTAAAATTTCCTGCATTACAAATTGATAGGCAGGATGGTCACGCTCTATTTGGTCTAGTTTCTGATGTCCTAATGCTTTCAAGTCTTCAAGAAGAATTGGCTTAGTTGAGCTAGCTTCAGGTAGCAAACCTTTACGCGCTTTTTTCCAAGGAAACTCCAAGTGGGTTATACCACTAAGTTGATAAGCATGGTAGCCACCAAAATATTCCCATACTTCTTCTAGAAGCTGTCTCTTATCCTCAGGCATCTCTAACAGTAATTCTTAACTAGGAATAGGTAATTGTTTAGCTTCAAATTCACTGTAAAATCTGTAAGCCGGAGGACAAACAGGGCCATAGCGCCATGCTTGTATTTCTTCTTCAAACAATCGCCCATCATACATCGCCAAATGTAAGCTTTGCGCGTAATACAGAAGCTTTTGAACCTTCATATTGGTTATTTCTGCTTCTATACTGTCTTCGTAAGCTCTGATGATGAAGTAGCGAGCCACATTTAGACAATCAATCATAATCAGACTCGCAAATTAAGACTGGTTAACCATCTTAGCTATTTTTAACAGTAACTTACACTTACTATTTTAGTTGAAATTTCTTAAATTAGTACATTTTTACTATTAAAAATCAATCTGCTAGTCCACTACATCAACCTTTACGGTTAATTCTCCCGCTGTTTCCCCTACTTGTCTTCATCCTTTATTTCTAGTTTGGTCGAGACAGCACAAAAAGGGGATGAAATTTAATCATTCGCAGGTTGGGTAGAACGTAAACAGCCAAAGGATACCTTCCCGTTCGCGTAGCGTCTCCGACAGGAGAAGGGTAGTGAAACCCAACATCAAGTTTCAATATTTCCGAACCGCTTTTACGGTGACGTGTACTCAGGCGATCGCAACGCAGCCTTGACAAACCTCACCGCAATTGTGACGATTACGCTAGAATTGTTAAAGGTTCTTCACAGAGTTTTGCTAATCATACCTAATTCTGTTAAAAAATCCTAGCATTCAAATGTAAATCTCAAAACCCCCTCTAAAGTTCACCAAAAGTTTCTATGACGCTCCCAATTCGCAACGTCGCCATTATCGCCCACGTTGACCACGGTAAAACTACCCTGGTTGACGCACTCCTCAAACAATCCGGCATTTTCCGCGAAGGCGAAGACGTTCCGGATTGCGTTATGGACTCCAACGCCCTAGAACGGGAACGGGGTATTACTATCCTCTCCAAAAATACGGCGGTTCGCTACAAAGAAACACTAATTAATATTGTTGATACTCCTGGACACGCTGACTTTGGTGGCGAAGTTGAACGGGTACTCGGCATGGTTGACGGATGTCTTCTAATTGTCGATGCCAACGAAGGCCCGATGCCCCAAACACGCTTTGTCCTGAAAAAAGCTTTAGAAAAGGGTCTGCGCCCCATCGTTGTGATCAACAAAATCGACCGTGGTCAAGCTGACCCCCACGTTGCTGTCGATAAAGTATTGGATCTGTTCTTGGAATTAGGGGCAGATGAAGACCAGTGTGATTTTACCTATCTGTTTGCCTCCGGTATGGCAGGTTTTGCCAAAGAAAGCTTGGAAGCAGAATCGGTAGATATGCAACCTCTTTTTAACGCGATTCTGCAACACGTTCCCTCACCAGTGGGCGACAGCACTAAGCCTCTGCAATTGCAAGTCACAACCCTAGATTATTCTGAATATTTGGGACGGATTGTTATTGGCAGAATTCACAACGGTACTATCCGCTCAGGACAACAAGCAGCTTTAGTAACAGAAGATGGTACCATTGTCAAAGGTAAAATTAGCAAACTAATGGGCTTTGAAGGGCTGAAGCGCGTAGACCTGGAAGAAGCAACCGCAGGTTATATTGTCGCGGTGGCTGGTTTCGCTGATGCTTATATTGGGGAAACGATTACAGACCCCAATGAACCGCAAGCTTTACCACTAATTAAAGTGGATGAACCAACCTTGCAAATGACCTTCTGTGTGAATGATTCGCCCTTTGCTGGTCAAGAAGGCAAGTTGGTGACATCAAGACAAGTGCGCGATCGCCTATTCCGCGAGCTTGAAACCAACGTTGCTTTGCGTGTTGAAGAAACCGATTCTCCCGATAAATTCCTCGTTTCCGGTCGTGGAGAACTCCACTTGGGTATCTTAATTGAAACTATGCGCCGGGAAGGCTTCGAGTTTCAGGTATCTCAGCCACAGGTAATTTACCGCGAAGTTAACGGACAACCTTGCGAACCTTATGAACTCTTGGTGTTAGACATTCCTGTTGATGGTGTGGGTAGCTGTATTGAACGCCTGGGACAACGCAAAGGCGAAATGCAAGATATGCAACCAGGTAATGGCGATCGCACCCAACTAGAGTTTGTCATTCCCGCCCGTGGATTGATTGGTTTCCGGGGTGAATTCATGCGGATGACTCGCGGTGAAGGCATCATGAACCACAGCTTTTTAGACTACCGTCAATTGAGTGGTGATATTGAAGCCCGGAACAAAGGCGTTTTAATCTCATTTGAAGAGGGTGTTTCTACCTTCTACGCCATGAGAAACGCCGAAGATAGAGGAGCATTCTTTATTACTCCTGGCACAAGGGTTTACAGAGGCATGATTGTGGGAGAACACAATCGTCCCCAAGATTTGGAACTGAATATCTGTAAGACCAAGCAGTTAACCAATCACCGTGCTGCTGGTAGCGATGAATTAGTGCAACTGCAAGCACCGATAGACATGAGCCTAGAGCGTGCTTTGGAATATATTGGCTCCGATGAATTGGTGGAAGTTACACCCCAATCGATTCGTCTGCGGAAGATGTCGAAGAAGTTGGCGAAACGGTAAGTAAAGCAATAACTCGACTTTAATTGATTTAAAAAGCCCGTATGAGCGGGCTTTTTTATTTTGTTATTTGGAAGGATATTGCTTACATCTGTGATCGTTGTAAGAAAAGTATCTCTCAGCTATACTAGCAATTCAAGTATTTAGAGAAACATTAGGAAGAGCAAACTGTGCCAAACTGCCGATATTGCGATAATCCAATTGATGAGGCATATAACTTTTGCGTTAGCTGTGAACGGCAAGTAAAGTGTATAAATTGTAACGGTTATTTGCTTAGAGGTAAAAGCAAGTGCCTCAAGTGCGGCACTTTAATTGACGATTTTCAGCCTAATCCTACTCCTATGAATAATTTTTCTCTAGAAGAGGAACAGTCAGACAACAATTACTCAAGGAAGCTAAATCTGTCTTTCACTGACACTGCAATTGATAAAGTTGCATCTGTTTTAGGTGGTTATGTTCCTTTAACTCCTGTTAAGGTTCCGAAGCGTACCTCATTTCCTGAACAGCAACCAATATTACCTCCTTTTCAGGTAGTGGAAGAAGAAATTGCTCATAACCAAGACGAATATAGCCAAGAAAAGACGATTGATAATATTGTTCAAAGTTTCTCAGAAGCCAACTCCCCTTTAAGCTACTTTGATAAAGATGCACAAGGTTTTCTAGTTTCAAAGACTCCTGATTACAAAGGTAAAAATAAAAAGCTTCAACAACAGAGATTTAGCCTATTTTATGTTTGGGCTTATAACCTACTCTTTCACGAAACAGTTCCAAAAGAGCATCTAAATCAAGCTGCCAAAGTCAATGGTATTTACGATAAAAACTATGGAAATTACCTGAATGATCTTGCAAACCGCTCTTTCGTAAAGTCAGATGGAACTTTTAAACTGAATCCTGGTGGACAGGCTGAAGTCAATAAATTAATTGCAGAAATGCAAGACTCAGATTTAAAAGGTATTGAGTATTGGAATTCAACTCGAAAAAATTCAAGTAAAGGTTCTCGTAAGACAAAAGATGACAGTCAAAGAATTGCTCAGTGGATTGAAATGCAATCAAGGTTTGATGGCTTTAATATTAAAACGTTAAGCACTGCTGTTAATTATGCTCTTCTTGCTTTATATGATATTACCAAAGAATTGAAGACTGAGGATTCGGTGAAACCAGGATTGGCATACGAATACCTGGTTAAGAAATATAAAACGGTTTCGGTCAATCAAAGCAATTTTACAAAAGCTTTGGCTAACATGAAAGATTATAGTAAATATTTCAGCCGAACCTCTGAAGGTTTATATTATCTTACACCTGATGCTGAAAGCGTTGTAGAAGCGTGGCTTAGTCAGAGCAGTGTTCACAATCAACAGGAAACATGAGTGTTCAAAGATCCCAAATTGAATCAGCTTTATCTACAAATTTACCAAAAGATGTAATTATTGCCTTGCTTGATGAATATCAAAATATCAAGCAACAGTTTTTTCTAGGAAAATTTCAGCCTGCCGAATTAAATGCTGCACGTTTTAGTGAGTGTATTCTACGTTTAATTGAGTTTTTAGACATAGGTAACTATACAGCATTTGGAAAGCAGTTAGATACTAAAAAGATAATAACCCGTATTACTAACAACACAAGCTTACCTGAAGGTATTCGCTTTTTTATTCCTCAGCTTACAAGGGTGCTTCTTGATATTAGAAATAAGAGAAATGTAGCTCATGTTGGTGGTGAAGTTAATTCCAACTACTCTGATTCTTTATTTGTATCCCATTCCGCAGACTGGATTTTAATTGAACTAATACGCAACTATCATATCAACAGCATTGATGAAGCAAGAAAAATTGTTGAAAGTATCAATGAGACTAAATTACCTGTAATAGTAGAAGTTGGCAGCTTTATAAGAGTACAAAATACAAAGCTTAAAACTGAGCAAAAAACTTTACTAATTTTATATTACAAACAGCCAAATAAAGTCAGTGATTTAGATTTACTTAAGTGGATTCGATATACAAATACCAGCAGATACCGAACGGAAATCCTCAAAGCATTAGATGACCAAGCTCTCATCCATTATGAAAAGGGTTTTTGTATACTTCTCCCTAAAGGCATTGCTTATGTTGAAAAGAACATTAGTCCAGAACTTATTGTGTAAATATATTACAGTCTGCTGCGGCTATTAGTGAATACTCCGTTAATATGATTTCACTGTAATAATGATACAAATACGTTGGTAAGGGCATGGCATTGCCATGCCCCTACAAGAAATCTATCTGTATCAGGGTTTTCGTGAATTGGTATAAGAGGTTATCGGTGCGAAGCGATCGCCAATTAGCAGTAGAGATTTACAGTGCGATCGCCTCTTGGTGCTGCTTTCATTTCACACAAACTCGACACGTCCCACTATCTCTTCAAGTGTCATCACCTCATAAATCAAAACCAAGGTTTGAATGATTTCACCAATTGAACGAGTTCCTTTCTTGCAATAAGTAATACCAGGATGATCAAGCCTAGAACTTGCAATAATCAAAAAATCTGCATCTTGGGTGAACAGTACTCGCTGTGTTTCCTGAATAAACCTTAACTGGATTTCATCGCTTTGAGTACGTAATTCCACATCATTGGTTGTTGTGACATCAATTCCATAACGGCGCAAACCAAGAGTGATTACAGGATCGACATTTTCATCCAGATGAAAGCTAATTCGTTCACTCATTCCTCAACTGTCTGAGTTTCTCTTGCAAACGCGAGGGATTATTTCGCTTTAGCACCTCAACCAATTCATCCTCTTCTGCTGTACGGCAATCAATCTCGTCTCGGTGATCAAAGTAATAAGCCATTGCTGCATAAACAGATGCCAGTGACAAATCATACTTACCAGCAATCTCTACCAAGGAATATCCTAGCTTTAAATGCATCATCGCCACATCCTCTACAGCAATGCGGGTATCAGCAATCCGGGGCTTCCCACTCCGCACATCAGAAGAGATTTCAATATGCTCCCGACTGATTAACTGCATCAATGAATCTTCCACCTCCATTCCATATCTTAATAATACATAGCAGTCCTGGCTCTTACAGAGTTAAAGATGGAACCAGATCAAAATGCCCATTTGAGCAACCTGTGCGACGCCGATAGCGTTCGCGCAGCGTCTCGTAGAGAAGCGTTAGCGAGTCTTGTCTGCGACACGCTACGCGAACGAGCGTCATAGCCCGTCGTAGACATCGCCCATCAATTCCATCACTGCCCAACCCAAGAGCGATCGCCTATTGCCACATTCTCATAAAATGGGATGTCTACGATGGTCACTGACTTGTACTGAGCGTATCCAAAGTTTTATATTATACCCGTGCTCTTAAGCAAGCTAGCAAGAGCGTCTCGTAGAGAAGCGCGGGCTATTCAGCGTCGCAATTGAGCTAATCATGAAGGTGCGATCGCTTATTTTCAAAGCCAATGTCATCACTTCATAAATAAAAACCAAGGTTTCAATTTACACCAATAGTTAAATTATTCTATTGCAAACCCCTGATCCACTGTGAATTTCGGGTGGTGTTGAGTTAAAAAAGAAACATGAAAATCATCAAACCCATCACCAATTGGTTAGAAACTCGCGCTTGTACCCCTACATACGGTGGTTGGGTGCTAGCAGCAACCGCTATTTGTTTTTTTGGCGCAGGGATCAATACGATGGCTGGTTGGCTGTACGCCATTAGCGGCATCAGTTTTGCCCTTTTGGGTGTAGCAGCCATCTTACCACCGCGATCGCTCACAGGTCTATCTATCACCCGCCGTCCCATGCAACCTGTGTCAGCAGGTGACGATCTAACGGTGGAATTAGAAATCTGCAATCAGACACAGCAGCCTGTAAGCTTATTGCAAGTCGAGGATATATTACCCTTTGTCTTAGGGAAACCAATACAAAAGGCAATCGAAACAATTCCTAGCCAAGGTAGTTACCGTTGGGTATATTACCACCCTACCCAGCGCCGGGGCGTTTATCGCTGGCATACAGTCGAACTAGCTTCTGGTGCGCCTTTGGGATTGTTCTGGTGTCGCCGTCAGCGTGACTGTGCTGCAATGGCGATCGTCTATCCCGCAGTGTTACCCTTGGCTACCTGCCCCCTAGTAGACGAAATGGGACAAGAAGAGAGCAAAAGAGGCGATTCTCGTGGTAGACCCTTGCAGACAGCCACAACGGGGCTGGTGCGATCGCTCCGTCCCTACCGCATCGGAGATCCCACCCGTCTGATTCACTGGCGGACTAGCGCCCGCTATGGCGAATTAAGGGTGCGGGAGTTAGAAATGGTCACAGGTGGACAAGAAATAGTTATTGCCCTTGACAGCGCTAGCAATTGGGAAGAAGAAAACTTTGAACAAGCAGTAATTGCCGCAGCATCGCTGTACTTTTACGCACAGCAACAGCAATTACAGGTGCAACTATGGACAGCATCAACAAGTTTAATTAAAGGCGAGCGTTTTGTTTTAGAAACCTTAGCAGCAACCACAGCCCTAGAAGATGCCAGTTCAGTAGTTCCTAAAAGCTACCCTTTAATTTGGCTGACTCAAAACCCCCTGAGCCTTGCTACTCTTCCTCAAGGTAGTCGCTGGGTTTTGTGGTCAACTATTTCATTACCACCAGAACAAGAGATAATTAATTGGGAACACCCTGGTATAATTTTGCAAAGCGATCGCCCACTGCAACCCCAACTGCAAAAAACATTACATTCGTATTAATCAATACCTTAGTCAAAAAACCATACCAGAGAAGGGCTATATGAATAAAGCCTACCTCTACTTGGCGTCTTCCCTTAGACGCGTCATATCGTCGTTTATTGGTGAAAATAAATTAACCTGTTGACTTTTAAATTCTGCCTTCAGATGCAACTTGAATTCTAATTAGCTTAGAAGTTAAGCTTCTGTGATTTCCTAAATTTTGTCTGATCCCAGCACACCAGACATATCAGCCTTTGAGCAAAGGTAAAACAATTTGAGCAGGTAAGGTTGGGGAAACACACCCAGTAATCCCCACATGAGGCTGAGGTACAATGCAAAGAAATATTTAAATTATGAGTCGCCGATCCCCATGATCTCATCAGAAGCTAACACAAAATCCAGCGATAAAAGCCTAGAGGCAATGCGGCATTTTTCCGAACAATACGCCAAGCGGACTGGAACATACTTCTGTTCTGAACCTTCTGTTACCGCAGTTGTGATTGAGGGACTAGCCAAACATAAAGACGAACTAGGTGCGCCTTTATGTCCCTGTCGTCATTACGAAGATAAAGAGGCTGAAGTTCACGCCACATATTGGAACTGTCCCTGTGTGCCAATGAGAGAACGCAAAGAGTGCCATTGCATGTTGTTCCTCACCACTGACAACGAGTTTGCTGGAGAAAAACAAGAAATCTCTCTTGAAACAATTAAAGAAGTACGAGACAGTATGGGATGAGCGAAACCATACCCCAAGAGTTTTGGCAAGGCGTAGAACAGTTCAATTCTGGTCAGTTCTATGCCTGTCATGATACTTTAGAGGCTCTGTGGATTGAAGCCAGCGAACCAGAAAAAACCTTTTATCAAGGCATTCTCCAGATTGCTGTGGCACTGTATCATTTGGAGAATCGTAACTGGCGAGGTGCAGTAATTCTACTTGGAGAAGGTAGCAATCGCCTACGCCGTTACCCATCTACTTACGGCGGCGTTGACGTAGATGAGCTATTGAGTCAGAGCGCAGGGTTGTTGACGACATTACAACAAATAGGGCAAGACTTAATTACATCTGGCGACTTGGGTGAAAATCAAGTCTTATCTTTGCCTAAAATTGTGCTAACTACTGATTAGTAAAGTTTAAGCAAGTGAAGCCAGACAAGGAAGATTGAGGAGAAAAATTGCTTCCTTGTCTTTCTTTTGTTCCTTATCCCTCTGATCCCCTTTGTGCTTTTTCTCATTTAAAGATTACTGAATTGGTGTTCTATGACGGTTTGCAATCGAGTAGAGTGCAGATCCTCGTAGAGGCACAACAATATTCATTGGTGTCAACTGAACGTGAAAACTAGTAAGCGAGAATGCTTTGAGACATTACCTTGTTCCCGTTTTTGTACGATAAGTCTCTGACTGGGAACGAGGTTTTAAAGCGGTTTTGGCTAAAGTTGACACGCATGAACAATATTGTGTCCCTACCTGTGTACCTCATTCAAGTGAAAATCGCCATAATAACGGTTAGTAGGTGCTAAAAGTCACGGGAATAATCAGCAGAATACCTAATTTTTTGAATAACTGCATTTTGAGCTTGGATGTTTGAGCGTAGATTTCGGCATTCCAAGTTTTGAGCATGGAGTTCTGAGTTTTGAGTTTCGAGTTCTAAGCTAGTAGTTCGGAGTTCCAAATCGAGTTCCAATATATTCACCTGTAGTGCATTTCATAGCAATTACCTGAAACCTTAAGGTTAGAGGTAGCGTCACTATTTCAGCCAGTAATTATCGGAAATCACTCCAGATTGGATATTTCATCTCTGGATAAAGTACTTGAGATAATTAGAATACAAGCTGAAATCCTGAATCCCAAATTTCTATGATGCCCTGCTCTCAATTGCCAATATCACAGATGCGTCGCTTTGGATTAGCTTTAATGCTGCCAGTTGCACTCTTGGGCGCTTTTGTCTTCCCTACCCAACTGCAAACCGCTACTGCACAAACATCTGGAGGAAATCGTCCCCTCACTATCCGCGCTGATGTGCAAGAATATGACGCTAAAAATCAAGTAATCACCGCTCGCGGTAACGTGCAAATGTTGTATCCTGCTCGCCAGATTCAGGCAACATCTGCCCAAGCACAGTACTTTAGTAAAGAACGCCGAATTGATTTCAGTGGCAACGTCTATATTTTGCAACAGGGCGGTAACAGTATCCGGGCGGAGAAGGTAACCTATTTAATTGACCAAGGGCGATTTGTTGCCTTACCCCAATCTAACCGTCAGGTAGAGTCCATCTACATGGTGCAGGAATCAGATAATGATGGACAAACTGCGAAACCTGCCCCACAGACACCAGCATTTAAGCGTTCTAATTAGTATCTACCATCAAGAAAGGGCGCGAACAATGAAAATTGTTTTAGAGAATATTCACAAATCTTACGGCAAGCGAGTAATTGTCAATCGTGTCAATCTTTCTGTTGCTCAGGGCGAAGTTGTTGGTTTACTAGGCCCCAATGGGGCTGGTAAAACGACGACCTTTTACATTGCCACAGGTTTAGAAAAACCCAATCAAGGAAAAGTCTGGCTAGGTAATCTGGACGTTACGGGAATGCCAATGCACAAAAGGGCACGACTGGGTATTGGCTATCTAGCACAAGAACCCAGTGTTTTCCGCCAACTTTCGGTAGAGGATAATATTCTGTTAGTGCTAGAGCAAACTAATGTGCCACGATGGGAGTGGTCAAGGCGACTCAAAACTTTACTGCGGGAGTTTCGGTTGGAAAAATTAGCCAATAGCAAAGGAATTCTACTTTCTGGGGGTGAGCGACGGCGGACGGAATTAGCAAGGTCTTTAGCTGCTGGACAAGAAGGGCCAAAATTTTTACTTTTGGATGAACCGTTTGCGGGAGTTGATCCGATCGCAGTTTCAGAAATTCAGCAAATTGTCGCACAACTGCGCGATCGCGGTATGGGAATCTTAATTACAGATCATAATGTCCGTGAAACCCTCGCCATCACAGATCGTGCCTACATCATGCGTGAGGGACAAATCCTCGCTTTTGGTGCTGCTGACGAACTCTACAGCAACCCCCTCGTGCGGCAATATTATTTAGGAGATAATTTTCAAGTCTAAATTAACAATTATTTAGTTAATATTTTCAAAGGATATTTTTATTGTTTATTCTTAAGCATAAATTTCTTAATTAATTTCATTTTGCTTTCTCAGTTATTGAGAATTTAATTTTGCTCCTAAATATATACTTTAGCTTGACTAGGGTTGCCACTTTTTAACTTTTAAGAAGATGTTTATCAAATCTAATTATTACTCACCTGGGCGACTAGAAGTTGCGCCTATACAGACAAAACCTGCCTCCGCAGGTTAGTAAACCCTTGATTTTGTATTAGTCCACGTAGATGGACGAAAGCTTGTGTAGTAGCAAATTATATTCGGCTAATACTTTTAAAACATCCTTTAAAGTTGCTTATGATATCAAAGAAGCTCACGTCTTTCTACAGCCTCCATTCGCTGCTGCCTTTTACGATCATGGATCGCTATCTTGCCAGTGAATTGTTAGCGCCGTTTTTCTTTGGTGTCGGAGCTTTTTCATCACTTGGTGTCACCATTGATGCTGTATTTGATCTCATCAGAAAAATTGTAGAATCTGGGCTACCTATAGACATTGCGATTCAAGTTTTTTTGTTAAAATTTCCCAACTTTATCGTTTTAGCCTTCCCCATGTCTACGTTGCTGGCTACTTTGATGACCTACAGTCGTCTTTCTAGCGAGAGTGAACTAATTGCCCTGCGTGGTTGTGGGGTCAGCGTCTATCGTATGGTGCTAACTGCTGTGATGTTGAGTCTTGTGGTTACAGGAATGACATTTGTGTTTAACGAACAAATTGCACCAGCAGCAAATTACCAAGCGGCAATGACTCTGGATAAAGCCCTGAAATCAGACAAGCCAATTTTGAAACAGCAAAATATTTTCTATCCTGAATACCAAGATGCTGCCGAGCCAGATGGCTCTAAGAATCGGATTTTGACACGCTTGTTTTACGCCGACCAGTTTGATGGTAAGCGGATGAAAGGTTTGACGATTATAGACCGCTCAACAAAAGGTCTAAATCAAATTGTGGTATCAGAATCTGCCCAGTGGAATGCTTCTCAAAATGTCTGGGATTTTTACAACGGCACGATCTATTTTGTTGCTGCCGATCGCTCTTATCGCAACATTGTCAGATTTGAACACCAACAACTGCAACTACCGCGCACACCATTAAGTCTGGCAGAAAAAAGCCGGGACTATGGTGAGATGAATATTTCTGAAGCACTAGAGCAACTACAAGTGGAACTTCTCGGTGGCGATCGCCAAAAAATTCGTAAACTCGAAGTGCGGATTCAACAAAAAATCTCCTTACCTTTTGTATGCGTAGTTTTTGGCTTGGTAGGTGCAGCTATGGGAAGCATACCTCAGCGAACTGGAAGAGGCACCAGCTTTGGGATTAGTGTCGTAGTAATTTTTTCATACTACTTAATTTTCTTTATTAGTGGTGCGATCGCGCAAGCAGGTGTCCTCTCTCCCTTTATGGGGGCTTGGTTGCCCAACTTTCTTTTTTTGGGAATAGGTCTATTCTTATTGATCCGAGTTGCCAAACGGTAAATTGAGGAAGTGCTACCATCAACACACAAGTCATCCAATTTTACCCAAAACAAAAACCTCACCCCGTCCTAACTTTAATTCCTCTCTTTACCAAGGAGACGGACAGGTGAAAGCGTAGCAGAACCAGGGTGAGGTTTTCTTAAGCTATTCGATAAACTGTAAATTGCGTCCAGAAAGACTTGTGTGTACACCGTAACCGAGTCAGAGAGAGGTTTGGAGAAAGGTCAAATTCCAGCCATCGAACTCACGTTCAATTACGGATGATAATTTCGACATTCCGGTGCAGCTGGATTTTCCTTACAGTATTCTTCAAAAGAAACTTTGGCTGATACCATACCCTCAGCTTTCTGATAAGCTGCTTCTGCCTGGAGTTCTTCTACCTCATCCCAGGCAGATGCACAGGCTTTAGAATAAGCACCTTGTCCGGTGCAAATAGACCGAGCCTGCTCAATGGCTTTTTGAATTCTCTCCTCCAGCTGTAGCGCTTTTGGCACTTCCACAAAGTCGCTTTTGGTCAAAATGTCGGTAATTGAGATGATACCCAACAGCTTGCCTTGAATCACAGGTGCTCGATGAATACCAGTGTTAGCAAATAACCGCGCTACGTATTCCACACCCAAATCAGGATTGACCACAATGCAGGGCTTGCTCATAATTTCATAAACCCGTACTTGCTTTGGGTCTTTACCGTAGGCTGTTACCTTATAGACAATATCCGTTTCTGTGACAATGCCATAAGCATCATTGTCATAACGACGATCCACAACCAGTGCCCGCAAGGTTTTTTCCTTCATTACCCCCACAGCTTCAGCAACAGTTGCCGAACCGCGAATGGTAACTACATCTTTGGTCATGATATCTTCAGCTTTCATCATTGCTGTAGTCTCCTGGTTAATAGTACGGTGCAGCAGTGCGCCCTCAGAGGCGTATCGAAGCATTAGAGTGCACAGTTATGCTAACTAGAAAGTAAAAAAGTTGAACTTTTGTCCAGCTACAACAATAAATTAGACCAGTTGTCAACTCCTGATGTTATCCAATGTGACCGATACCCAAAAACTAACCATAAATTGCCATAACTTTCTAGAAAATCTTCTCAAAGGACTCCAGCCGCTAAAAAGTAAATTTTTGACCACTACATGTCTATTGGTAATGACTAATAACTAATGGAGAAGTTAGGATGAAATCACCATTCAAACTTAAATTGAGATATTTCTAGTTGAGGAAAGTAAAAGCATTGAACAGCAACGCCTTCAGCTTTCCTCAAGTTTTCCCGATTTCGAGTAAATTTCAATTACCAATCCCATGCCACATCGTCATTATCCTCCCGCCTACTTACGCTATCTCAAAGCCAGGTTATGGAATCTAGGGCGACCTGGTTTTTGGGTAACTGCAATTTTTTTATCTGTAGTAGGGCTAGTAACCTGGGAATACTGGTCAAACCCAGATATTTTTGTTTATAAGCAAAAAAACGAAGTCACTTCACAAAAGCCTGCTGATTCCTCCTTATCAGAAGAAAACAGAGCTATTGCAGCGGATATTGATAACTTGCCAGTTTTATTTAATGATTTTGAGCAAGGAACTGTCTCATTAACGGCAAATACCCCTAAGGAAAACACTAAAGGAAAAAAGAGCAAAGGCTCGTTAGAAGATGTAATTAACAAGCAAAAGTCTGCTAGTGATACCAAATTAAATCCTGGTTTAGGCGTTAATGGCGACACCTCCCCAGCCGTGAAAAATCCCTTTGTTGTACAAACAGAAAATTTATTGCGAACTGGAACGGTTAATAGTAATAACCCATTTCTTGGTCTCAACACCTTAAATGCGGCGTCTGAACCAACAGAGGGGGAACAAACATCCTCTAGCCTGGGTATTGGATTAACTAATCAAACCAACAAAAATCAAAATTCTCTCTCTCTCAGCTCTCTGCAAGGGGCGCTCAACCAATCGACAAACCAGAAATTGTCTAGCTTCAATGGTAATGCAACTCAGACAAATGCCTTGGGCCGAGTCTCTGACCCAGGAGCAACGCTAACGCCACCGAGCAACAGCTTACCCAGTCAGAATTCTCTACCAAGTACTGGATTAACTGCTGGGACAGGCTACACGTCAAGGGGTACAAACTTACCGCAAAATTCCGACAGTAATTTAAATAACGGTCAGGTATTGCCTAGTAATGGGTTAACTACTGGTACAGGTTATACATCAACGGGTACGACGCAAAATCCCTACAATAATTTAAATAGTGGTCAGGTAGTGCCGAATGTAGCACCAGTGACGCCCCCTGTCACTTCTGCCACGCCAAATAATATTGCACCTTACTCTAGCCATCAGAGCGTTGTCACCCCCACAAACCCTGTAGGATCTGGTAATTATGGCTTGCAGCAGCCGACGCAACTACCACAGTCTACTTATGGGAATTATGGGTTGCAGCAGCCGACGCAACCACCACAATCTAATTATGGGAATTATGTGTTGCAGCAACCAACACAGTCTAATTCCTTATATCTTCACCAGATTCGAGACAAGTATAGAAGTCCGGGTCAAAACTGATTTTAAGCACGTCACTTAACTGAATAAAATTCAGCTAAGGTGATTGTGGACTATTTGGAATAATCGGAACTTCTGGTGTTTCGGGGTGTTGCTGTTGTCGTTGCAAATATTTACTCAATACATAAGCCATATCCCCACGGGTCATGGGTTTTAATGGGGAAATATTGCCTTGAGCATCTGTGTTCAGAAATCCCTCAGTAACTACTGTAGCGATCGCTTTCCTAGCCCAAGCTGGGATAGACTTTTCGTCTGGATATGAAGCAAGAGTCTCATTAACAGCATCATCAGGAAACTGAAATACACCATAAGCCTGGGCGAAAATAGCCAGAGCTTCTGCCCTTGTCACCTTTTGGTTAGGGAAAAATTCATTGCCCCGATAGCCTTTCATAATGTCAGTTTTTAAGACTGTCTGTATATCATTAAATGCCCAATGAGAACGAGTCACATCTGGAATAGCCAAATTTTCTTTACTAACAGCTTGTCTTTTATTTAGCCGAAATGCTTTGACCATAATCGACGCTAATTCTGCCCGACTCACTAACCTTTCTGGATAAAACTTGCCATCGGGAAAGTTTGTCATCCATTTGACAGCAGTTACCTGTTGAATGGAATCAGACGGGATTGCAGAAGTGGGTTCTGGCACTGAAGCCTGAGCAATTGCTGGCAAGCTTTGTAGTAGTGCTACTAAAGATAGAGTAATTGAAAGCTGACGCATTATGATAACCACTTTTAGCTGCTAAATGAATTTAAAAAACCACGTTACTGAGGTTAACGCAAAATTTGGTGTTTTTAATAACCTCTAACTCAGTTAGTGACGAATTTAGGTTGGTCAATGTTGCATATCTGCTAGTTGTGGGTTATGTATTTAGACTGCCACAGTATCAAGTCAAGCGTGAGGCTGACTTGAAAAAGTTTTGAGTAGTGTGTGCAGTTAGCCCTTTCAAGGTGAGTGCAAGTATGGTGACCTTATTTTTCAAGCTAATTTATTTTGCGATCGCCTCTACTCAGTCACTTAATTCTATTCCTAATTCCCGCAAGTATTTATTCATACTCATCTCGGCTTCAGTACGTTGAGCCTCTAATTCGCGCAGCTTGATAATCTCCGCCTCAATATCAATTTTGTCCTTTTCATCTTTGGGGGTTAGAACATAGCGGTTGATATTGAGAATATATTTATTAGCAGCTAGTTCTTCCACAGCCACGACTTTAGCATATCCCTCTTCATCTTCAAAGGCTTGGTAAGCTGTAATGATATGAGTGATATCTTCTTCACGCAGATAATTTTGATTACGGCTCTTTTGATATTCATTACTCGCATCAATGAACAAAACTTTATTTCTACGGTTTTCTTGTTTATCCCGATTAAAAATTAAAATAGCCATAGGCATACCAATACGATAAAGTAGGTTGGGTGCAAGACCAATTACTGCTTCAATTAAGTCAGATCCAATAATCCTTGTGCGAATCTCACTTTCTGCGCCTCCACGAAATAAAACTCCCAGTGGAACTAATACCCCAGCCTTGCCAGTGTTTTTAAGTGTGGCTAGTATGTGCTGAATAAAAGCAAACTCACTACTGCCTCTAGGGGGAATTCCATAGCGAAAGCGGCCATAAACATCCCTTTTAGCTAGCTCATAACCCCAGTTACTCACCCTAAACGGGGGATTAGAAATTACCCTGTCAAAAAGCATTAATTTATCGTTTTCAACTAGTTGTGGTTCATCGATAGTATCTCCCAAGCGGATGTCAAAATAAAAAATATCGTGTAAAAGTAAATTAATTTTGGCAAGGCTAAAAGTATTCTGGTCTATATCTTGTCCATAAAGCAGTAAATCATTTTGCTGACTTCCCAAATATTTAATTTGCTTAATACATTCAATTAACATACCTCCCAATCCACAAAAAGGATCACAAATACTCATTCCTGGTTCTAGTTCAAGCAGACGCACTAATAGTTGTGCTACCTTCTGCGGAGTATGGAATCCTACATATTCTATTCCAAGATTATCTCCAAACTTTTCTATTAGGGATTCACAAACCCTTCCCAATAAGTCTGTTTCCGCAAAATAGCTATTCTGGAGTTTGATATACGATAAATGTAAAATTAACTCACTTAGTACTTTATCTTGCTCTCTCAAACTAATTCGACTGCTTATATTTTGAAAGTCATAACTAATAAAAATCCCTTGTAGTTCTTTTAGGTTTATGTTGTAGGTTTCAAGAGACATACCAGCTTCATTAAATACATTGCCAAGATTTACAGTTATTTGCTGCAAATAATTCCACTGCGAAATAGCAGGTATAAAAAAGCGTTTATCTGATTTATATACTTGTTCCTCAGATAAATCAGATAAACGCTTGATAAGCAAAATTCTGAAAAAACAGTTAATACAATCACTAGGACTAAAAACATTTTGTAAAATAACAGCAGCAGACCAAAGTCTGTCTTCTAAATTTTTTAACGTAATCATTGCTGTCCTTCCAAAGTTTGAAAAAGAGTAAATTGTGATAAATTATTTCGTGTGTCTAAAATTTCCAAGGTAATGCGGTTAGCTCTTTCAGTAGCTAAAAAAAGTTTAGCTAACTTATTTTGAGTCTCCAGATTAGGTAATGGAATCTTGAGACTGCGTAATTGAGAAATTGGAATCAACTGAATGGTAGAAGATTGCAAGTACAAAGTGGCTAGTTGCTGTTCTAGCCATTTTGAACGCATCAGAACTGCCAAATACACAGGATCAATTTGTTCTACTATGGGGCGGGGGCGGATAACAACCACGTTATTGCTCGCCAAGCTACCTTCTAATTTATCTGTAACTACTGATGCTTTCAGGAGCGTACCTCGGTTGGAAATTACTACATCACCAGTTTTTATTCGATACCGCTCAAGGTTAGATAAGCGTAACTGAACCACACTAGGGTTACGTTCAATGTATAGGTACTCAAGATCAGACAAGCTAACAACGCGCTCTGGTCTACCGTTATCGTCTGCATAACGGCTAAGTGTAATTCCTTGGAATATTTCCCCTATTTCCTGAAGAGGCAGAACTAAATGAGACATAAATCTGCTAAGATATCTATTAATAAGCAGTAAGTTACTTATCGCAATTGAAGTAATACGCTTACTGTTTGACAGTCTATCATAGAGCTTGCTAGAATATCCGCAACCAGATTGTAAAACCATGAAAAAACGCTAGCTGGAGTACCAGTCCAGCAGCGTTGTCTTATTTCAAACGTTTGTAATTTGGTTGTCCATCCATTAACGGTCAGGCGCACTGCCTGTTGACCGTCAATCTAGTTTCAGGAAAAAACTTTTATGATCTCTCCACCGAATAATCCTAACTCAGATAAGCCTCAGCCTCAACTAGACCCGTTAGCATTTTTATCTATGGTGATTAACCGAGAAGACGGGTGCGAGTTTCTCAACAAATCCGTCGAATTTCTCCAGTTCAGCCGCTATATCCAGCAAGACCAGGCTGAGGCTCTACGCCAAAAAAAGGCTGAGGCTGAGGCACACCAAAAGATTGAAACTGAGGCTAAGGCTTGTAAAATCCTTATGGCAATAACCATAGAACACGCCAAGAGTCAGGGACTTGACCCTTATAAAGACTTGGACAAACTCCAAAGCAAAAGCTATAACCAGCTTTGTGCTTACGTTAAGCAGCGTTTTCCAGAACTGAGTAATCGTATCCCGGTGTATCCCGCTTAATGTCTCATAATTTTCACTATGGAACACCAAAATGTCTTACAAATGACACCTTGGTGTTCCATTTCTACTAGCAAAAATTATTCACAAGCTTTTGAGTGTAAAAACTGTAGTCTGATTAAAGATAGAAATTTCAATGCATCTTTAAACTTGAAAAAGTATCTTTCTTTCGCTTGGCTCAACCGAAAATACCTGTCGAGAAAGTGTCGCTGACGGTCTTTTATGAAGCTGAAAGTAAACAGAAAAATGTATGTAACTTAGGTTATGTTCATTTTATATAAGTTTTATGGAGCAGATTTTGGGAATGACAGCAACAGATCCCGTAACGTTGATGAAGCAAGAAGTTGGCAAAGCCGCCGCCACCCTGGTAAAGTCGGGTTCCATTGTGGGGTTGGGTACGGGGTCAACTACAGCATATACAATTCAGTTTTTGGGCGATCGCCTCAAGTCTGGTGAACTCAAAGATATCATTGGTATACCCACCTCGTTTCAGTCAGAAGTGCTGGCGAAGCAGTACGGCGTCCCTCTTGCCACCTTGGATGCTATTGACCACATTGATATTGCCATTGATGGAGCAGATGAAGTCGATCCGCAGAAGAATTTGATTAAAGGCGGTGGTGCAGCACATACCCGCGAAAAAGTCGTAGACTACCTGGCAGAACAGTTTATTGTCGTAGTAGATAGTGGTAAGTTAGTAGACCGCTTAGGTTCTACTTTCGCTGTGCCCGTGGAAGTGATTCCAATGGCAATTACTCCTGTGACCAATGCCATCAAAAAACTTGGTGGCAAACCAGAACTCCGCATGGGTGTAAAAAAAGCTGGCCCAGTGATCACTGATCAAGGCAATTTTGTTTTAGATGTCAGATTTGACTCTATTGAAGATCCAGTCAGCCTAGAAAAGACATTGAATAACATTCCCGGCGTCCTGGAAAATGGTATCTTTGTTAACTGTGTCGATTTAGTTTTAATTGGTGAAGTCAAAGATGGTCAGCCATTAGTGCGGCAACTGTAAAAGTTCTAGATTTTGGATTTTGCGGAAAGTCTGAGCGGAGGTTTCCGACGCTCTCTACGAGACGCTGCGCGAATGCGGACTCGCTAAACTGCGCTATCTGCTCAGAACTTTCCAAGACAGATTTCAGAGACATCTAAAATCCAAAATTAAGCAATAGATCCAGTTGATCAAAACACCAATCTAACTATCAATATACGAGTGAACTCAATGCAGCGTGATTTCAGTCCATGTCTCAAACTTGAAGCGAATTCCCCTCTGAGTTAGGACTTACGCAAAAAACCTCTTAAACTCTTAATCCTCCGTGTACTCTGTGTCTCTGTGGTTCGTTCTTCCATGACCCGTGCGTAAGTCCTGTGAGTGACAGAAACCAACAAAACTCATCAACTGCTGCTGGATTGCCGCTGTATACTATTTTTAGTAATGCAAGTAGAACTTTATCCTTATCTTCTTTCGCTACAGTAACCCAAAATTTCTAGTCTTCATCGCCCTAATGTGTGTAGTTTACCACCGTAGGCATCGCTGCTTTGCCCACGTCTTACCCAATAATTATTAAATTGCCCTTTTTGTCTAACTCTGCGTTAATGAATTGTGAAGTTTCTCCCCATTCTTTAAAAAGCCTAATTTTAGCTGGGGTAGTTTGGGAGTCGTCTTTCGTCATAATTTTCTGTCTCGATTGAATCTATTGTACGTGTTATTTTCATAAGACAAATGTGGGCAGTATCTACCAATACGCTTTGGAGCAGATAATCTACATACCGATAACTTCTGTAGAAGTTTTCTGTTGTAATTGATTAAGTTTCTGCCACAAAGAAGGGTGCTTACTTCTTGGCACAAAAATGCAATAGCTTTGGCACAGTGATTTCAAACTTTGAGTTTATAATACAAACCGACTTCTTGCATCTTGAGTTTAATCAAGCAAAGTATGCTAGTTGATCTAATTTTTCAAGATGCTATTAACAAGAGGACATCAAATTATGCAGCCAAGTGGGATGAACGAAGAGGAGAAAGAATACTTAGACGATGAAGAACACAACCCGTTATTATCTAAAGTCATAGAACGGAACATTCGGACTATCATCCGTCTTCGGGTCAAGGCTGCTAATAAGCGAAACTTGCAAGACCGAATTGCCGACGTTATTACCTCTTTTTCTGGGCATATAGTTTTTGTTTATGTTCATATCGTCTGGTTTGGTGGTTGGATTATTGTGAACACTGGCAAATTAGGTGTGCATCCTTTTGATCCATTTCCATATGGATTGTTGACAATGATTGTATCTCTGGAAGCAATTTTTCTCTCAACATTTGTGTTGATCAGCCAGAACCAACTGAGTGAAGAAAGTGAGTATCGCACCAACTTAAATTTACAAATTGGACTACTAACGGAGCATGAAGTTACACGAGTATTACAAATGCTCGATGCTATTCAAGATCAAATGGGCATTGAAAATGATCAAGATAGTGACCTTGCAGACTTAGAAATGGAAACCAAGCCTGAAGATGTTCTAAGTGAAATTGAACGGCTCCAACAGATGGCGCTTAAAAGGAAAAAATTCAGAAATCGTAACCAAAGATAATGACTGCGATGGCGTACCCGCCCTTTCCGGTGGCGATACCTTCTCTACGAGAGGCTCCCCGTAGCTTGCTTCCCGAAGGGTACGCTAACGCAGAACTCTTCTATATGGCAAACGCATTGTGATCAGATTGAATGTCAGTCAAATTCGAGCGATCGCCACTCGCCACAATTTCCGGGATTTGTCGGTACTATCAACCTGATGGTGAAGATTTTTTCACCGCAATTAGCACAACAGTGCAGACTTGTGCTGCACCTGAAAATCTAGCCAGACAACAGACCGACACATTTAAGTCTAGAATTGCCTGTACAAGAGTTCCAAGTTTATCCCCAAAATTTTATAGATATTAGCTCAATTCCTATTTTTGTGAAAAGCTCGACGTCTGCGCCCATTTTCAAACAGGGGTTTTCGCAACGGTACTACCTCAGCTTCATTACTTTCGCGTGCTACCCGAATCAACAACGCAGCAGCTATTAAGCTGGCAATCATGGAATTACCACCATAACTAAACATGGGCAAAGGTAAGCCAGTAGTTGGTAGAGAACCTGTAGCAACACCGATGTGGAGCAATGATTGTCCTACCATCAAAATCGTCACACCGATCGCTACCAATCGATGCACTATATTTTTCGCCTTCAGCGCCACGATTAATCCGAGAGTGGCGAATGTAGCTAAAAGCGCTAATAACACCATACTGCCAACAAAGCCAAACTCTTCAGCGAACACCGCAAAAATAAAATCGGTGTCTTGAATTGGTAAATAAAATAGCTTTTGTTGAGAAAGCCCAAATCCAGAACCCCAAGTTCTACCAGAACCTACGGCTAGTAGACTTTGCACCAACTGGTAGCCATCTCCTGTAGCATCAGCCCACGGATTGAGGAATGACATTACCCGCTTACGCTGATATTCTTTAATACTAATACTGAGTATTGCCAACATCACTCCGCCAATTGCTGTTCCTCCCAGGTACTTGTAAGGTAACCCAGCTGCTAGGGCAATTAGCCAAATTGTCATGCCGCAAAGTGCTGTTGTACTCAAGTTAGGTTGGGCAAGAATTCCTAAAAGTACCAGACCGAAAATACCCAACCAAGCCAAGCGAACCCGCCAACTAATTCGTTCCCACTGACCAAAAAGTCGCGCACTTTGCAGCACCAAAAAGGGTTTAATTAATTCTGAAGGTTGAATCGGAACTGGCCCGATCGAAATCCAACGCGCTGCGTCAAAAGCCTTTTTTCCCAATCCTGGAATTAGTGTAATGAAAATTAAGGCCAAAAACAACAACAAAAACCAATGGGATAGTCCCAAAATTTTCTGCAACGGGAAATTAACAATAATATTGAATCCGATTAAGGAAACTAAGACCCAAAGCAGTTGACGTTTAAAGTAGTACAATCCATCATTATGACGGGCATCTGCGACGGGATAGGATGCTGAAAATAGCATGATCAAGCCGACGAACAGCCAAATCAACGTTAACCAGCGCAACAACCGCGCTTCTAATGCCCAGTTAGAGACTGAACTATCAAAAATTGGAATCAGGCGGCGTAGATTCACGATCAGTACAGGTAAAAAGTTAGAAGTTAGGAGTTAGTAATAAAACTCATAAATCATAACTTATAACTCTTAAGTAGCTTTGATAACGATACATTTGATAATGGTCAACTTGAATACACTCAGCTAGCAACTGTTAATCTAATTCCTAGTCGCCTTGACTGGGGTGGTTCTAGCGATCGCTAATTTATACAAAGGATATTTTTCTCAGACTACTACCAAATTTGACAACACAATACTTCTTGCTTTCCTTGATTTGACTTTTGACAAACTGAAAAATTTTTAATTTGTCACGCATCCAGAAAATTTCTCATAAAAAGCCTAGATAAAGTTTCAGTAATATTACGGTAGTGGCTTAACTTTGTCAGGGCTATTGTTGATTGAACTATTTAAAAAGCTTGCGTGAATATGACGAATTACAGCCAAACCCCGACAAACACAATTGTGCGTAAAGCTACTCGTCCAGCATTAGTAGGTGAGTTTCACATTCATATAGATGCTCAGACGCTTTCAACTCCTTTTGAAAAATTTCTGATCGAGACTCAGAACTTTTGGAATTCCGACTTCTCAGGTCATCCCGAAGGACTTGCTCATCGTCCTCCAAAAAAGCACTTGACACTAAAAACTAAATATGCGTCAAAAGTTAGAGAAACTTTTGCTGGTATTGTCAGCTACTTACAGGATAATTCTGAAGCTATAGAAGGGTACATTGAGGCGGAATATATTCCTGTTGATGTAGAAATTGAGGAAAAATCTTTCAATCCAGAAATCCAAATTCCTTTTAAGCTTAAGTTGGCATCTTTAGCACCTGGAACATTTCGTCAAGATGAGCTGCACATTACTTTATCACGGGAGCAGTCAGACCCAAGATTAATTAATTCCTTGCGAGATATGGGATTCTACTCAGTCTATATGGAAAAATTATTTGGGGAAGTAGAAATCTTTACTGCCCAAGGAACACGCAAAATAATTCGTCAGCTTTTGCCAGAGGTTATTACATATCTAACAGCAGTGGGGGGTGCCGTACAGTGCAGCGTCAAAGAAGAAAGAATTATTCGCTGGTGGATGAGTTCACCAGAACTTCTACTGCCTTCTGTTATCAACACTGTTGAGAGTTAATTAGCTCTGTTTCATCACTGTAGTGGTAGTAAGTAATATTTAGAGTAGCTCTTATAAAATCCCAGCTAATCTAAAACCTTTGTTGCAATAAACTTTTAGACTCTTCCGAAGGGCTTGATAGAACACCTAACCGTAGTACCGCTACGTAGAATTCAAAATTAAGAAAGCTTACCAAATAAGGTTTTCACTCATTTTAAATGGTTGGTTTATTTGCGCCCTGCTGTAGGGGTTAGAGTACAAGAATGAAGGCTACTTTCTTTGATTTATATAACTGTAGCAGAATTCTCTACTCTAAAAGCTAAAATCTTGTGAAGAGTCAACCCAATCTCATCTGTCGATTTATCCCATTAGAAACTCGTTCAAACAGGATATTAGACATCCTGCGTCGTTTGAGTTTGAGAAATAAAATTATTGGCGGCTATGTTGTAGCTCTAAGCATTGCTGTAGGAGGAACGATCGCTGGATTGACTCTTGGCAATCACTACCAGCAACAAGCGAGTACCAGTCAAGACAATGCTAATCAACAAGGTCAGCTATTGAGTGACTTGCAACTAGCCATGCTTTGGACTCTACCTACCAAAGAGTTTGTACCTTTACTCAAAAAGCCGAAAGAGTTTGAGCAACACAAGTTGGAATTATCTGAGCGAGTAGAAAAAATTAAGCAGCTGATCAACGAACTCCAGCGATCACCACAAACCACAGCTACAAAAAACTTGGATCGTTTGTTGTTCAAAGATTATCAGGTGGTGGAAAAATTCTACCAACAGCTTGAAGTCGTGCTCAACCAGGTGAAGCCGCAGATGTTACAGCCACAATCAAGTGATGCAGCTAAGAAACTAATTACAGACTTTACAGGTGGCCCCGAATTTGCTGCAATTGCTAGCTCTGCTTACGATCTCACAACTTTTATTAAAAGCGCTGGAGAGGAAGAGAATAAAGCAATGTACGCCTTGACAGAAGCAGAAGACTTGCGAAACCAGATTATTCCTATCAGTATGGTACTCTCAGTCTTGTTCGCTGCTGTCTTAGCTTTCTCTACCAGTCGAGCAATCGCTCGGCCGATTGAAGCTGTAACTCAGGTTGCTCAACTTGTTAGTTCTTCATCAGATTTTACTTTGCGAGTTCCGGTCACCACATCAGATGAAATCGGTCTATTGTCAATATCCTTCAATAACCTCATTCAAACGATCGCAACTTACATTCAAAAACTTTCACAAAAGAATCAGAAACTAGAGCAAGCAGAAGAGGCGTTACGAATAGCTCATGATCAGCTAGAAACTCGTGTCAGAGAACGAACAGCAGAACTAGCGAAAATAAATCAGGAATTGCTAATTGAAGTTACAGAGCGTAAGCGAGCAGAATCACAACTGCTACATTTGGCATTTCACGATGCATTAACGGGGTTGCCAAACCGCACTTTCTTTATGAATAGCCTCAGAAATGCGATCGATTATTCAAAGCGGCATTCAGATTATTTATTTGCCGTGCTGTTTCTAGACTTAGATCGCTTCAAATTTATCAACGACAGCTTGGGACACACATTTGGTGACCAAGTACTGCTGACTATTGCTCAAAAATTAAAGGAATGCTTGCGCTCTATAGATGTAGCTGCAAGAGTGGGAGGAGACGAGTTCACAATCCTGTTGGGAGGAATTCAGGATGTCAACCACGTAGTACGCATGACTGAACAGATACAAGAAAAACTGGCAATTCCCGTAGTTTTAGATGGGCAAGAAGTGTTTACCACAGTCAGTATTGGTATTGCCTTGAGCATGACAGATTATAACCAACCAGAAGACCTTCTGCGTAACGCCGACATTGCAATGTACCGAGCTAAGGCACAAGACAAGGTGCGCTACCAGATGTTTAATACTGATATGCATATTCAGGTAATGGCACACTTGCAGTTGGAGACGGCTTTGCGACGAGCTATTGAACGTCAAGAGTTTCGGATTCATTATCAACCAATTGTGTCACTCACTACCGGGAGGATAACTGGTTTTGAAGCACTGGTGCGGTGGCAGCATCCAGAACGGGGTATTATTTTTCCAGAAGATTTTCTGCCAACTGCTCAAGAAACTGGGCTGAGTATTTTAATTGATGAGTGGGTGATGCGTGAAGCTTGCCGCCAGACACAGCAGTGGCAAGACCGATTCCCTCCAAAATCAGGGAAGTTGGGTGAGCAAGCCTTGACCATTAGCGTCAATCTTTGTAGTTCTTGGTTCAGTCAACAAAAGCCACTGCTGCACATCAATCAAGTCTTACAGGAGACTAGTTTAGATATACAGAGTTTGAAATTGGAGATCACAGAAAGCGTAATTATGGAAAACGGCGAGAATGTCACCACTACGTTAAATCTACTAAGAAATTTAGGAATTAAGTTGGCAATTGATGACTTTGGTACAGGCTATTCTTCATTAGGTCGCCTTCATCACTTTCCGATTCATGAGTTGAAGATTGACCGCTCCTTCGTTAGTGGAAGGAGTGTTGGTGAAGGAAATTTAGATATTGTTGAGACAATTGTCACCCTGTCTAAAAAAATAGGTGTAACTGTCACAGCAGAAGGCTTGGAAACAGCAGAACAATTAGCACTCCTGAGAGCAATGAAATGTGAATATGGCCAGGGAAATTTTTTCTCGAAGCCCTTGGACAGTTTAACAGCAGAGGCTTTAATCGTGGCTAATCGTCAGTGGTGATTATGGCAATTTTTTACCATAACTCAATGACTTAATCTGATTAATTACTTGGCTTTTAAGAGATATGATGATACAAGGATTGTTAGCAGAATCACCAGTGAGCGATCGCATTTTCTAACTTTCAAAAATCTAAGCAACAAAAAAGAGGTCTTTGCTGACCTCTTACCAATTCTCTAAAATAACCTTCTATTTACAGAATTACGACAAGCCAGCATTAACGCCTTGTTTACCAGTTACCAATTGTACCTTGATGATTTTGCCGCCAGCTTTTTGAATACGCTGCTGTTCGCGGAACCAATTCTCATAGGGAACTAGCTTAGTGAAGTAAGTATTTTGCAGTTCGCGTTGGGTACGAACTCGACTTTGGCTGGGAACTAGAGCAGTAATTTTAAACAAACGGGCCATCTTTTGAAAATCTCCTGTATAATTTGTGAAAACTTTTTTTATCTCAAAATCTTGAGTGCAAATCTTTTAATTATTCAAAGGCTGGAAATCAAACATCAATACTAGACCACCAACACTCATCACTGATAATTTACCAAGATAAGCAATATAACGTTCTAGCACTCACGATTGATTTCCAGACCTTAATAAAGCCGCACCTAAATTCTTAAGCGCAAACTAGTTCTTAGCTTAAGCCAGAAGAGATATAGTCTAAGTAAACACCCATTTCCTTACCAGCGTCAGAACCAACCAAGCTAGCGGTTACTTCCTTGATTGCTTGGATAGCTTGCACGGTAGCACCAACGGGAACTCCTAAAGAGTTGTAGGTTTCCTTTAAGCCATTTAGTACACGCTCATCCAAAATGGAAGGATCGCCAGCTAACATAGCGTAGGTAGCATAGCGGAGGTAGTAGTCCAAATCACGGATGCAAGCAGCATAACGGCGGGTGGTGTACATGTTGCCGCCGGGACGAGTGATATCAGAGTACAGCAAAGATTTTGCTACAGCTTCTTTGACGATCGCAGCAGCGTTGGCGCTGATGGTGCTAGCAGCACGTACCCGCAGTTCGCCAGTGGAGAAATAGCTTTTTAGCTTCTCTAAAGCAGAAGAGTCTAGGTACTTACCTTGAACGTCTGCGGAGTTTATGACAGCGGTAATTGCGTCTTGAGCCATGTTGTTAATTCCTTATTTCCAACCGTATTGCAATACTTCTGTTTGAGTAGGTAAACAGCTTCACCCTACAGTAGGGCGCCAACTAGGTAGTCGAAGTAATTACCAGCTTCAGCAGCGTCTTCACCAGACAGCAGGCTAGCAGAGACATTCTTCAACCCACGGATACCTTCAGCAACACCATCGATAGGAGTTCCCAAGGACTTGTACAGTTCACGGGCGCCGATAACGCCAATTTCTTCGATGGGGGTAACATCACCAGCAACGATACCGTAGGTAACGAGGCGGAGGTAGTAATCTAGGTCACGCAGACAAGTAGCAGTCAATTCTTGACCGTAGGCGTTACCACCTGGAGACACAACATCAGGACGCTTTTGGAACAGTTGATCGCCAGCTTGCTTAACCAGCCGTTCACGATTTTCTGTCAAAATTTGAGCAATCCGCACACGGCGCTCACCACTTGCAACAAAGGATTTGATCCGATCCAATTCGCCAGGGCTGAGATAGCGGGCTTCTGCATCAGCATTCACGATGGCTTTCGTGACGATACTCATTAATGGATTCCTCCAATACGAATGAAACCAGGATTTGATTAAACTGGTGCGACTTTAAATTTGGTTCACTGAGTTTGTTTTATCGTCCTTTTAGACACAACAGTTTAATAACTGCTACGGCTAATAAATTACGAGTTTGCTTGAGTCAACATAAGTACACAAGCTTTTAAACTCAGTTACCTTCCGCAAAACATTTTCCGGCATTCTGTTGAGCATTTATGACTGCTCTTAACACTTTGTAATATTGCTTTTCAGAATTTACTCTTTTAGCTGCAATCTCAGAGCAGTATTACGAAAGGTTACGAAGGCGATAGGGGACAGGGAACAGGCAATAATCTGTACCCTATTCCCTACTCCCTACTCCCTAATCAACCGCTACACTGCCGAGGTAGTTACCTGTTGGCAGAGATGGGAAGCGGTTGTAAGGCACAACATCTTCACCGAAGTAGCGGCTATATTCTGGGCTTTCGACTATTGCTTCTACAGCAGCCGACAAACCACTATCAGCTAGCAGCTTGTTATACTGGCGAATTTCTTCCTGAGTTGTGGGTGTACGCCCCAACAGGTGACGGAAGAGGAACTCAATTACCTTGGCATGAGGATAAGGTATGTGGAAGCGCTGGCGATAAATTTGGGAACTGGCTAGTTCACGCACAAACTCCCGGACGGAAATTTCACCATTTTGGAGTTTGCTGTCTAGGTCGGTACGGCGGAAATTATCAGGCACTTCACCGCTAACATCCAACACTTGACAGTAAATGGCGTTGATTGCCTGTTGCCTTTCGGCTTGGTTGGTGCTTTCCGTTAGATGGTAAATGCGTGCATGTTTACGCAGACCCAGTTCCACAGATTGTCCGCTACCATCGTTGTAGGAACGACCCAGTTCAGCAAATGAGGGCTTGCTCTGGTTTATACCATTTGTTTGCGCTGCTATATCTGCACTCGCCTGTATCGAAAGCGGTGTATCATTACTAACTCCAATACGGGCTTGTACTGGCTTAAAACTTGGTACAACTACGTCATCATTTTGCTTAGTAAGCTGGTTGTACAGCTTCTCGGTATTCGGGAAGTTTGCCGCAGGTAGGGTTGGGAAGCGACGGTAAGGCACCGTATCTTCACCAAATACCTGGTTATATTCCACACTATCTACTAGGGCACCGATAAAAGCACGAATACCTTGAGTAGCCAAAATCTGGTTATACTTGCGGATTTCTGCTTGGTCTAGTGGCGCACGTCCCAAGAAGTGTTTGGTTCCCAACTCAATCACTTTGGTGTTGGGGTAGGGTGTGTAGAACTCTTTCAGGTAGAGGTTAGAGTAACCCAAACCTTCAATAAATTCCTTCACACTAATTTCGCCGTTCCCCAGCTTGCTTTCCCATTTTGTAAATTCGTTTTTGGCGATATAGGGTGCAATATCCCGCTCAAATATCTGACGATACGCAGCGCTAATCAAAGTTTTCACTGCAACTTTGTCACTGGTATTTGCCACCAGCTTGAAGATTTTGGTTTGTTCGCGCTGCTTACTAACGCCTTGATTAATCCGGAACTGAATATCTGGTTCTGAACGCTTTTCTGTGACTGTACCCAGTGTCACAAAGCTTGGCGTTACTTCCTTCTGAATTTTCGCAGCAACATCATCACGAATGCTACCAACGCGCAATTGTCGCCCTGCTACACCACCAGGAGTCAGATACCGTTCGTAAGGAATTGTATCTTCACCAAATGCTTCGCTGTATTCTACGCTGTTAATAATGGCGTCAACCACCGCGTAAAAGCCTTGTTTAGCAGCGATGTCAAAGTACTTGTTGATTTCTTGACGACCATAGGTCGGACGACCCAACAAGCGGCGGTGAATATACTCAATCGCTTTACAAACATATAGCGATGACCAGTACAGATTACGGAATACATCCGACTTAGCCAGAGCACGGATAAACTCCCGTACAGAGATGTCGCCGTTTTCCAGCTTGATTTCCAATACCTTCGGGCGCTGACCTTCGTAGACATCCCGACCGAAAACTTGCAGGTAAGCAGCTCTAATCACTGCTTGCGTGGAGCTTTCGGAGAATCTGACGCTAGAATTTTTGGCAGCCTTTCTACCAACAGTACCAGGCAGTTGATCTAATTTGAACACCTTAGGCCCAAGGGTACCAGGAGCTTCACCCCGCGCCTTGGGATTGCTATTTTGGTTATTAATCCCTGCCCCTTGGTGAATCAGAATGCGCTTGGTATCCTTGCCAAAAGGAGCTGGACTGGTGCTGGGGTTGCGAGTTTCTTTCGGGAAAATCGCCCCAAACTGAATTTCCAAGGGGTCATTCCCAGAACCGTAGGGATGTTGATCTGGTAGCGGTTGTTCGTAAGCAGCAAATGTGGTAATGAACTGAGGTATCTTGCGGAAAGGCGCACTGTAGTTAAACAGGTCTTGCTGCGGTCCCCAGTTGCGACATTCTTGTGCTTCTTGACCCAGACCCCGGAGGTAAGGTACTGTTTCTTCGCCAAAATAGTCGCTGTATTCAGCAGAATCTACTAAAGCATCTACCAAAGCTGGTAGACCACCGTTAGAAATAATCGAGAAGTATTTTTGTACTTCTTCGCGGCTACTTGGGCCCCGTCCCAGAATGTGACGGAAAGCTAGTTCGATGACTCGGCTGTTAATAAAAGGCTGGTAAAACTGTTTTTGGTAAAGGGGAGATTTAGCTAGACGACGGACAAACCCCTTCATGGAGATGTCGCCATTTTTTACCTTGGATTCTAGGTCAGATATCGACAAGCTGTAAGCACGGGTAATGTCGCGCTCAAAGATTTGCCGATATGCAGCTTTGATTACCTCATTTTTTTCACTAGCTGACAACCCAGTTTTCATCACAAACTTGGGACGCCGTTCTGCCGCATTAAAGTAAATTTGCGGTAGTTCCAACCCTTGCTGGTCACTAGAGGGGCGTTGGCGCAGTTTATTTGAAGGTGTGGCTGCTTTGAATTCTGTTAGCAAAACATCCATGTACTGAGACACAATCTCTGTAGCCTCAGTATCATTGCGGAAAAAGGAAAGTGACCCGGCTTTGATTTCCTGCAAAGCTACTAGCGTTGCTTCACCAGAGCAGGCATTTTCAATTATTTCCCGCAAACCCCGTGTATTCACCGCTATGATGTTGGGGTCGCCAGCAACGATCGCATAAGTAGCGTAACGCAAGAACCAGGATAAATCCCGCAAGCTCTTGGCCATGTTGCTCGGACCATAACGGGCAATGTTAATTGGTCTGAAACCTGGAGGTGTCGGTCCACTGGGGGATGAGTTAAAGATTGAGCGTAAATTTTCTAGGAACCCACCACGACTTTCAACGTAGGTTACGGTTCCCAGTTGCATCCCTTGTTGAACATTAGCACCAGCACTAACAGGTACTATTTCTATCTCTCTAGGCTTTTCTAAAAAAGCCATTGGCGAACCACCGACAAAAATCCGGTTGGCAGCGCGAGATACGATAATCTCGGCATTTTCCGTAAGCGTCTGGGAAATTTCTAGACGCTTTGCACCAGATGCAAAATAGCTTGCCAGTTCATTTAGTTCACCACTTCCCAAAAAGCGGTCTTGCTGCTCGGCTTGGGTAATTGTCGCTACAGCTAGGGTTTGATATAGTTGCGGACGCGCAACTGAGCTTCCACCACTCGCCTTAACACTCATCGGATTTGTAAAACTCCCATCATAATCGTTTATGTGTTAAGTCTGGGTCGCTTTGAGGCTTGACACATTGGTGTGTCTGTGCTTTATGAACTTGAGAGTACTGCCTGCAAAACTGCCAGTAAATTAACCCAGTTAGCTTTTAGATTAGAACGTTTTGCGTTCTCAAGGCTGGTTTATTAAGAAGTGTGTAGAACCTGTATCTTGAATGTATCTAGAGAATGGATACTCTTGTTTGCCTGAGATATAAATCTAAGTTTTGTAACTAAGTAGTAGGGTGTGCAGTCCCACAAATATCAAAATCGAGGTTTTTGGTATCGGTAGACTATGCCCAGCCTCCGATTATTGCAACTGGTGCAAAATTTCTGTTGAAACCAAATTCCCTTTAGCAACGTCAGTGGACAGTAGTCATTTGCAAATATTAAGTTATTTTTGCTACTAATGACTTTAGCTTCATAAATAACGCCATTCTGGAAATAATTATCAAAGTGTGGTGGTTTTAGTTTTAGCTATTAGTATTTTTTAACAGGAAAATACTATACTCAAAAGTTCTAAATTTAACTATTTATTCAATACTACCCTATGTGCGATCGCAGTTATTTTGGCTGTCACTCCAGCAAATGCGCTTCCAGAACAAAATATCAACACCGTTGTTAAGTGGGCAAAGACCAGACCTCAACTACCAACTCTGAGATACAACAGCGAAGCCCACGGCTACGAAGGTACAAATGGAAAATTATACTTTTATACTGATGTCACTTCTCAAAATGGGACAGTGACTAAAGAAGGAATAACTGTGAGTGATGACTCAAGCCTCAAATTCACCACAAAAAATGCCAATGCAGTGAAATTGTTACAAAATATTTATAATTCCAATATTGCCAATGACTTCCAGAAGTCTCGGTATGTCACCAAAGTTGGACGTGACCAGTTTTATCGCGGGCAAAAGTTTGCTTACATCGCTGCTGAGGTACAGGGTGGGTCATCATTTCAGATAATTCCCTTGAATAAGTTGCAGGGATTTATAGATAATGTCAAATATTGCCAAACCAATCAGTGCGACATTTGATTAAGTGTGTAGTTTAGAATTTACATAAGCATTATCAGCAAACAAAGGCACGCAATCACTAACGTTGTAGGCGGCAGACATTTCAACATCTGACTCAAAGCCTTTTTCAATCAACTCTTTACCAGAACTGCATTTTTTCAAGTATCTCAGTAAATCCTCTTGGAAAGCTTGAAATGTTGCCACAGCTACTTCAGCTTCTGGTGATAAACTGCCATGTAAATAACTAAGAATTGCGCCAGCACCAATTAAATCTTCAAATGCAGGTCGTAGGCTACCATCCTCTTTCCACCTCTCACCAGCAGGAATCACAGCAATTTTATTATCGCCATACTTTTGAGCAAACTGCGCTACAGCTTGGCAATTTCGCAAGCAACCAGCCAAAGTTGGTGTATTCCCTGTATGTAAAGTTAAAAAAGAACCATTAGGTAAAGGTAAAACTAGTTTAGTTCCAGCAGGAATTTGAGCCACCGATTTTGGCGAAAGAGAATATCCAGTAGTAGTCCAACGTTGTCTATGACTTGCCAACTCTGCTCGTACTGACTTGGCATAATCTATAACTGATTCGTAAGGATTCAGGTGGTAAGGGATTGACAAAAGGGATCTAAAGGATAGAGTATCGCAATAATGAACAAAAACCTGCCAGTAGAACAAGATAGAGACAAGCTAAACCAGTTGCCGAAGGATGAACTGGTAGAAATCATCATCAGGCAGGCGATCATGATTGAGCAATTACACAAAACAATCGAAGAACTAAAACTTGAAATAGAGAAACTACGTGTCAGTAGAGACTTAGATAGCAAAACCTCATCAAAACCGCCATCAGGTGACCTACTCAAAAAATCCGAAACGCACAACCAAGAAAAACCAGCTTTAGGAGAAAAACCGAAACGTCAACCAGGGGGGCAGCCAGGACATACAGGAAAAACCCGAAAGGGATTTGGTCGAGTAGACAGATATGAAATATTGCGACCAGACCAATGTTCATGCTGTGGTCGAACCGAATTTAGAGATTACCCAGTCCGAGTAGAAACACAGCAAGTAGCACAGCTAGTGGAACGCCCGATTGAAATTGTCGAGTATCAACGTCACAGTTGCCAATGTCAACATTGTGGGGCAATAAAGAGTGCTAACTGGCCAGTAGAGATAATACCAGGGCAAGATTTAGGACTATCCCTGCAAGCATTTCTAGCATGGATGGGAAATTACGGACATCTACCCTATGAAAAACAGCAAGAAATGTTGTGGGAACTGGGGCAAATTGAAATTGGGCTAGGAACGTTAGTCACAACCAATGAACGAGTACAAACAGCGATTGAACCGAGCATTAGCGAGTTAAGTAATTGGGTAAAACAGACACAACCTAACATTCATGTAGACGAAACACCTTGGTCAGTTAAAGGATTTAAAGAATGGTTGTGGGTAGTTGCCAATTCCGAGTTCTGTCTGTTTACTGCGGCTGATACTCGTTATAGAAATGAATTAGAAACAATTTTAGGGACTGAGTATAAAGGGGTACTTAGCAGCGATGATTTCAGCGTTTACAATGGCTATCAAGCTGTTGCTCAACAGAAATGTTTGGCTCATCTACGTCGTCACTTCAAAAAATTAATTCAACTTCCCGGTCTTCACAACAAAGCTATTGGTGAAGCATTTGTTGATTTAATTGATGAAGCTTTTAGCAATTATGCGCGATGGTTTGAAACTCTTGACTGCGCCAGTTACAACGATTGGGTCAATCAATTCAAACCTAAATTACAACAAACGCTCAATCACTGGATTAACTTGGCTGGGGCTACAGCAGGAAACCTTTTACGCTCTTTGCGCGATAAAGCCTCTCAATGGTGGTATTTCCTGAATAACCCTGAAGTTCCTCCGGATAACAACTTAGCTGAACGATCGCTGCGTTTGGCTGTGACAAAACGTAAGGTCAGTGGTGGTTCCCGTTCGATGCAGCGGTTTCAACATACTGCCAATTTGTTGACGGTGGTGCAGACTTGTCGCCGTCAAGATAAATCTGTAATTGTCTTTTTTGCACAAGCACTACTGGCTGACTCTATTAATTCTCAATCTCGCCCTTCTTTACTTCCGCAATTTTAGACCTGAATCCTTACACTGATTCATCTCTCATCGCATAGGGAAAAATTATAGCGCCATTGTTGGTGGCAATTTCTACGCAGGTAGAAAAAGAGAGAACGTCAACTATCACAACCACATCACTGATAGGAGCAAGTTGAGCAACTCCTTGTGGGCCCCATTCACAGCGTAAATTAAACTCTGATTGGTTGTAAATCATTTTACTTTGATATTCATTAATTTCTTGTAAGATGGTGTCTTGTCCATTCCACAATGAATATATTAACCAAGGATGATTTAAATGCAATTTCAAGATGTGTGTATTTATTTAGCCACATCTAATATTTCTTTAAGTGTAAAGTAAATATAGTAAAATACTGGGATTCTATTAATTTCTATAATACCGTATTTTCGAGGCAGGCAATTTTTTACGTCTTTAGAAGACAGTTTATATCCATAGCCACCGTAATTTGGAGGAAGATTTGCTAGTTTAATCGGAGTGCATCTTTCATCAAAAGTGATGCTCCATTTAATTTTTAATTCTAATTTACCATCAGAGCCTCGTTCTAAGTCATGGAATAAGTTTTCATAAAAATAGCTGATTTTTACTTTGTTGAAATCTTTAAAATCTTCTTCTGTAATAAGTTTTGAATACGATAATTGAGTTCGGATGACACCACCAGAATATATTTTTTGGAAAAATTCATCTACTTGCATAAATATATAATTCTCTATAGCCTTCTTTTGCCCATTGTTAGCAAATGAAATAAACGGAACGTAAGCGCTCTCAAACTCTCCATCTCCTGAACGAGTTCCAATTATATTTTGCTCAAAATTCATAAATTATCTTCTAGATAAATAGTTTGTATTAAAGAGAAGTTTGCCCTAAAGACTGTTATACCTTTAAAGTTTAGCTCTGGTTCTAATTCTCCCAATGGCTCAGATGGTACTACGTCATAATAATAGGGAATAAAAAACTCATTTGCAGAAATATTATGTGTTTTCTGTAGAGCATATTCATATGTAAGTTGCTTAACTAGATCATCTCTATATTTTTTGGCTGACTTTGGAGGCAGTAGTTTATTCTTGTAAAACTCCAGTGGTACATTTTTATAATCAATTATTTTTATAGTTTTACCCTCCTTAAAGTTATAGTCTACTGTTGTAGCCTTAGCTTCTAAAACTAAATCAGGACGGATAAAACGACGTAGTATTTTAATTTTACTTGGTTTCTCAATCTCATTGTGTCTAGAGGATAAATTGACGATTCTATCATTTAAATCAAATTCAATACAAAACAGTTCGTCCCATTCAAATTTTTCTGCTTTTTCTGCAACTTTCCCTGAATTCTTGGAAATTCTCAAGGTTTTGCAGTAAACCCATTGATTCCAGTATGTAGTTCCACCATTAACTTTGCAGTTTCCGACTCGATTTTGATCTTCTCCTTCTCTTTTTGAGTTCTGATAGCCTTTCAAAGGTATATCCGTATCCGCATAGCAAATTTCCTCGCAGTGTTCTTTAAAGAAATAGGTGTTACACATATCCTCCCAAATCAGGGAAAACCCATGCACTCCCCAGAATTCACCATCACCTTGCTCAGGATTTATCTCACCGTAGAGGAATGTTTCAATAGCTTCGTAAATTCCCCAATAGTCAGCATCCTTGTAGTAAGTATTTTTATCTATGTTATCTAGCGCTTCTTTGAGAATACTAATAGTCTCTTCAAAGGTATCTTTGCCAAAAATAGATTGGTTACTAGTGAGATAATCCTCCTTAAAGCGTTGGGCAAGAAAGCGGATATCTTGACTGCGTGCTTTAATGTTATCTGGCACATCGCTATTTAACTGCTCTATAATCTCATCTAGAATATAGCAATACAGATTTACAAGGTCAGTGCTTTCATAGCGTACCGTCGAACGTGGCAGATCCATCGCCTCAACATAGATTACATCATTATTTAGATTGTCTTTTAAATAAATAGCGCGATCTAGATACTTGTAAATTTGATAATATTCGATGTCTTCACTACGTCTAACTTTCTTTTGAACTGAGTTTATCGCAAGTTCATCGTAGGCTTCCAGAACTCACTCAATCATTTTAATCTTACTGTAAAGTATACAAACATCTCCTTCCTCTGTTTGCATCTTGACTCCACCAGATGAAAGAGTCGTCTGATCCTGCTGTTGTTGAAAATCAGGTTTATTTATGTTGAATCGTTTGTTGTCTAAATTATCGGCCTCAAACTTCCGAAAGGTGCGATACATTTTGAAAAATAGATTTCGTACTGCGTCGAAGTCACCCTCTGGGAAATTATCAAAGCCATTGGGCAGACAAAACTCGAAGCTATCTTCCAATTTAGACTTAGACTTACGAATACCAATGAAAAAATCGTTAGTATTTTTGATTATATTAAGGCTGGAAAAGTCAAACATGGAACGTTAAACATAGAGGTTAGTGTTTCAAATTTCAATTGTGACACCCAAGTCCAAGATTATCTTTTGTTACCTTCAGCAGTTCCACGAGTGGCTTTTGATCACAATTAAAAACACTGTCCCACAAAAAGAACATTAGTTTATTCTGTATTTGTTCAGCAGTTACAGGCTGTTTGATGAAATAATAGCCGATTTGCTTGTCTTCGATTCCTCGAATCGACGCATGATGGCTTTTAATAAAGTTATTTAGGTTTTTAATAAGCTTTTTCCATTCATTTTCATCTAAGATTCCTCCTTTTCCATACGTCGCCGTATTAGGCTTACTCTCATCCCAGTTCACAAATTCCCAATCCCAACGACGTTTGAATGCACTGTCCATGAAATAAATGGAGTTATCAGAAGTATTCATGGTAGCCAGGATAGAAAGATTAGGCGGAATTCTAATAATCCTATTTACTAAATCAAACCTTAAAAATTCAATTTTCTTTTGTAATGTCTCTAATTTAGCAACTCCATCGTAAGGTTGTAATTTGTACTCATTGATATTTTCTCTTTCATCGTAACCAAACTTTGTTCCTATCAATTCTAATAACTTTCAAAATTCGATATCGGTTAGATTAATTCCATAACTTGACCAACCATCTTCATTTCTATCTAAAAGTTGAAAAGCAGTACCAAATATAGCTGAGGAATTACCTCTATTAATTTCATCAATAACAAGAGCAACATTTTCTGGTTGATTAAGTTGTTTACCCTCTTTATCATAGGCTTCCTTAATATTTTTATAAGATCGAGATAGTGCTTTTAAAAAATGTCCTTCATAATAGTTGTATTCTACTTTCCCTGATCTCATCGTGATTGGTACTAATTTACCCATAAAATCCCCATAGGTATATTCTGGGTGAAAAACTGTTTTGATAATGTTTTCCGGATGAGTAGATTCATCTATACTTAAGTAGTTAAGGATAATCTCGGAAACAATTCTGTGACTTTTGCCAGTTCCCAGACTTCCAAAGAGAATCTTATGAATGGGTTTATTCATTAATGCTGACATTTGATAAGCAACCATTTGTTAACACTGGATGTAAAATTTATACAACAAACCAGTTTAACTCAACTTCTTGTAAACGGGTGGTAAAACTTCTTGGCTATGAGTAACAAATATTCGATAAACTCAGAATTCCCCCAAGATTTACTTAACATGTCCGATTCCCAAACTGTTAGCGCTGCTGTTGCCAAACTCTACAATACCTACCCCTTTCCGCCGGAAGCCCTGTTGGATGAACCACCTCCAGGCTACAATTGGCGCTGGAATTGGCTAGCCGCTCATAATTTCTGCACAGGTCAAAAACCCCAAAAGCAAGATATTCGGATTTTAGATGCAGGTTGCGGTACTGGTGTGGGTACAGAGTACTTGGTTCACCTCAATCCCCAAGCTTCTGTTGTGGGAATTGACCTCAGTACTGGCGCTTTAGCTGTGGCCAAAGAACGTTGTCAGCGTTCAGGGGCTAACCGCGTTGAATTTCATCACCTCAGCTTGTTTGACGTGGAACAGTTACCGGGTGAGTTTGATTTAATTAACTGTGTTGGCGTTTTGCATCATACCCCCGATCCCATTCGGGGTATTCAAGCTTTAGCGAAGAAGTTAGCCCCAGGCGGCTTGATGCACATTTTTGTGTATGGAGAGTTGGGGCGCTGGGAAATTCAACTCATGCAAAAAGCGATCGCACTTCTTCAAGGTGACAAAAAAGGCGACTATCGCGATGGTGTCCAAGTCGGACGAAAAATATTCGCTTCTCTACCAGAAAATAACCGAATTGTCAAATACGATAAGCAGCGTTGGTCACTAGAAAACAACAAGGATGAATACTTTGCCGATATGTACGTTCATCCCCAGGAAATTGACTATAACATTCAGACGCTGTTTGAATTAATTGATGCTTCCAGATTGGAGTTTATTGGTTTCTCGAATCCGAGTTTCTGGAATTTGGAGAGACTTTTAGGCAAAGCACCAGAGTTAGTAGAACGGGCAAAAGAGTTGAGCGCTCGCCAGCTTTACCGCCTGATAGAATTACTAGACCCAGAAGTAACTCATTATGAGTTTTTCCTGGGTCGTCCTCCCTTAATCAAGGCCGACTGGTCAGACGATAACGCCCTATTGGCAGCGATTCCCGAACTTAATCCTTGTATTGAAGGATTTCCCAGTCAATGTTTCTTTAATTACGATTACCAGATTGTTAATTTATCAGTTGCAGAGTTTGAGTTTATGCAAAGATGTAATGCTAATTCAACAGTTGCAGAGATTTTAGCAGGTGTGCAACTGGGATTGGATGGGGTAAGAACGCTTGGACAGCAGCAGCTGATTTTGTTGACACCTGCTTAATTGTATTGTATTTTCATACTGACACTTTAAATTCATGAATTTATACTCGTGGTGAACAGCGATCGCCGTTCACCACTTTTGGCAGAATCAATGTAGATTAGGAAAGTGCCTAACAAACGGGGTATTGTACATCTCAAAAGTTGGAGTTTTATGGAATTCAGCAGTGGTGCGATGTTTAATGACAAGCCGCGACTCTACGATTTCTGATTTGCGGTAAGCCCATCCACTCTTCAAGCACCAGTTGATTTTATTGACGCTGACTTAATTCAAACATCAAGATGCTATGTAACGACATTAGAGGATAATAATCCCCCAAAAAAGCTGGAATTGTCAGAAATTTGGAATTTCTAGGCAGCGATTTTTGATTATTCACCCCCTCACTCCCTCACATCATCAGCCGCTCTCTCACTTCTGGGAGCGCAATTTTACTGAATGTCTAACGTTGACAAGAAGTTAATTGTTTTTTCCTAAAGTATTGTTACCGGATCGTGATATGATTCATCTGACTGAATGTGCAGTCATCATGTTTAGCTGTACTGGTTTCAAGTCTTGTGAGCTTGTCAGACGAATCAATTGCGCCCACTCCGACAACGCAACAAGATGCTAAAACTGTTTCTAAAGATACAGAAACAGATAACTCCATGCAAGAGTTCTATCAACTCTTCCAGCGGTTGTTGGTAATCACGCTTGTCTTGACGGGGGTTATTTTTATCTCTGTGTGGATTTTTTATTCCTTGAACATTGCTCTTAATTATTTAATTGGGGCGTGTACAGGTGTGGTTTACTTAAAAATGCTGGCTAGAGACGTTGAGCAGCTCGGTAGTGAAAAAACCAGTTTGAGCAAAACTCGTTTTGCTCTATTTATGGGAGTGATCGTCGTGGCAACTCAATGGCGTGAGCTACAGATTCTGCCCATATTTTTGGGATTTCTAACTTACAAAGCCACGCTCCTCGTCTATATGGTGCAAATTGCGTTCATTCCTGATTCTTAAAAAGTCAGGCTCACAAAGATAGTAATCCCATCCTCGCTCGTTGGGGAAAATGCTTGAAGAATGCAAATGCTTAGTGTCTTAAACGCCCTTAATTCTTTTCCCCTCGCCGAATTAGAAGTAGGTCATCATTTCTACTGGCAGTTGGGCAATCTTAAAATTCATGGGCAAGTTTTTCTCACCTCATGGTTTGTGATTAGCATTTTAGTAGTGGCTTCAATCGCTGCTACTCGCAACGCACAAAGAATTCCCAAGGGCATCCAAAATTTGATGGAATATGCTCTAGAATTTATCCGAGATTTGGCAAAAAACCAACTTGGTGAGAAAGAGTACCGCCCTTGGGTGCCATTTATTGGCACATTGTTCTTGTTTATTTTCGTATCGAACTGGTCAGGTGCTTTAATTCCCTGGAAGCTCATCAAGCTACCTTCAGGCGAATTGGCAGCTCCTACCAATGACATCAATACCACTGTTGCATTGGCACTGCTGACCTCTTTAGCGTACTTTTACGCAGGTTTTAGCAAACGGGGTTTGGGCTACTTTAAGAAATATATAGAGCCAACACCTATTTTATTGCCGATCGCAATTCTTGAAGATTTCACCAAGCCCCTCTCCCTAAGCTTCCGTCTATTTGGCAATATATTGGCGGATGAATTGGTAGTAGCGGTGCTGGTTCTGCTAGTTCCTCTATTTGTACCTCTACCCGTAATGGCGTTAGGTTTGTTTACCAGTGCCATTCAAGCCCTGGTTTTTGCTACCCTAGCTGGAGCATACATTCATGAGGCCATGGAGGGACATGGTGGAGAAGAGCATGAGGAGCATTAAACTTCTCAGTTGATAGCACAGTTCCAAGAGCATGTTCGCTCAAAACATCGCAAAGCGCGATTGGTAAGAACTCGGTGCAGCGTGAAAAACACGTTTCTAATCGTTAACGTAATGTTTGTTAGTTTTGTAATCAAAGCAAGGAAAATCAACATGGATCCATTAGTGCAGGCTGCTTCAGTTCTCGCTGCTGCTTTAGCGATTGGTTTAGCTGCAATTGGCCCTGGTATTGGTCAAGGAAATGCTGCTGGACAAGCTGTAGAAGGTATTGCCCGTCAACCAGAAGCAGAAGGAAAAATTCGCGGTACTCTGCTATTAACCTTGGCTTTCATGGAATCCTTGACTATCTATGGTCTAGTCATTGCCCTGGTATTGCTATTTGCTAATCCCTTCGGCTAATACCTTAAAGTTTTGTGAGTGTGGAGACGTGAACCATCACGCCTCTGCAATCAAAATGTTTTGGGTATCTTAATAGTTCTAATGTTTGAGTTTACTACCAATTTTGGATTTTGGATTTTGGGTTATCAAGAGTTTTCGGTACATGCCCCTGAGCGATGCCTGCTCTAAAATCTAAAAGACGCTACGCTATCGTCAATCTCAAATCCAAAATTACTTGACCCTTGTTGGCTATGGGTCTCTAAAATATCAAAGGTTGGATGATGTTGCTAGCCATGAAAACTGCTACTCCAGCCAAAGAGGAGAGAAATGTTTGATTTCGATGCTACCTTGCCCTTCATGGCATTGCAATTCCTGCTATTGGCAGCTTTGTTGAATGTAATTTTCTATAAGCCACTGACCAAGGTACTAGATGATCGCGATAATTATATCCGAACTAATACCCTTGACGCGCGGGAACGCTTGGCGAAAGCTGAACGTTTAGCCACCGAATATGAGCAGCAGCTCGCAGAAGCTCGCAGACAATCGCAAGCTACCGTAGAAGCAGCTCAGGTGGAAGCTAAGAAAATTACTGCTCAAAAAATCGCTGAGGCGCAACAAGAAGCTCAGTCTCAACGAGAACAAGCTTCTGTTGAAATAGAGCAACAAAAGCAGGAAGCTATGCGTACCTTAGATCAACGAGTTGATGCCCTAAGCAGGCAGATTCTAGAAAAACTATTGGGACCAACTCCAGTTAGATAAACTAACTTTTCCTGGTTCTGTGAAAGCATACGCGCAACTGGGCGCTAGTCCCAGAGCGCTTAATTAAGTGTCAAAAAAAGGCACTTTTTTCCCTTCGAGGAAAGATACTTTATTTCCCTAAAGGAAAATACAACGTATTAGCAAGCGAGCAGCGCACTTGTAGATGAGTATCATGGGGACATTCTTATTACTTGCCGCAGAAGCGAACGCTGTTCACTCTGAATTGGCAGAAGGCGCAGCCGAAGGTGGTTTCGGTCTAAACCTAGACATTTTTGAAACCAATCTGATCAATCTAGCGATTCTGGTTGGCATACTATTCTACTTCGGACGTAAAGTTTTAAGCAATATCCTGAACGAGCGACAATCCAATATTGCCACTACAATTCAGGAAGCAGAAGGGCGCTTAAAAGAGGCACAGAAGGCGCTATCGCAAGCGCAAGAGCAGTTGACCCAAGCTCAGGCAGAGGCCCAACGCATCCGCAAATCTGCTGAAGAAAACGCCATCAAGGCTAAAGAAGCCCTGTTAGCGAAAGCAGTGCAAGACGTAGAACGCTTGAAACAAACAGCAGCAGAGGATTTAAACACCGAAACAGAGCGAGCGATCGCCCAACTGCGGCAACGAGTTGCTACACTAGCATTGCAAAAAGTCGAATCGCAACTCAAAGGCGGAATTGCTGGCGATGCTCAACAAAGTTTAATTGATCGCAGCATCGCACAACTGGGAGGCAATGTATGACAAGTCAGGTAGCGGCAGCCGAAGTAGCCCAACCTTACGCACAGGCACTTTTGTCAATAGCGCAATCGAAAAATTTGACAGAAGAGTTCGGGGAAGATGCGCGTACTTTCCTGGGCCTGCTTAGAGGAGACAAACAGCTACACAACTTCTTCAGCAACCCGTTTATTCAGTCTGAGAATAAAAAAGCTCTGATCAAACAAATACTCGGTGAAGGCGCTAACCCCTACTTACGCAATTTTTTGCTGATACTGGTAGATAAACGCCGTATTGCATTCTTGGAATCAATTTTTCAACAGTATCTGACGCTGTTGCGGCAGCTGAATCAAACCGTATTAGCGGAAGTAGTTTCAGCCGTTCCCCTCACAGAAGCTCAACAGCAGGCAATCATCCAAAAGGTGATCGCCATCACGAATGCTCGCCAGGTAGAACTAGAAACCAAGGTAGACAGCGAGTTAATTGGTGGTGTGATCATTAAAGTAGGCTCGCAGGTAATTGACGCCAGTATCCGGGGTCAGTTGCGCCGCCTTTCATTGCGCTTAACCAGTAGTTAGTAAGTTAGGAGTTAGGAGTTAGAAGTTAGGAGTTAAGTAAATAGTAATTTATTTTGACTTTTAACTTGCAATTTTTGCATTTTTAACTCATCACTCCTAACTCTTAACTCCTAACTAAATTAATTTTTCCGTATCGAAAGCAAAAAAGATAGACACATGAGTATATCAATTAGACCTGACGAAATTAGCAGCATAATCCAACAACAAATCGAGCAATATGACCAAGAAGTCAAAGTTGCTAATGTTGGTACCGTCCTGCAAGTAGGTGACGGTATTGCCCGGATTTATGGTCTGGAAAAGGCTATGGCTGGGGAACTTTTAGAATTTGAAGACGGTACAGTAGGCATCGCCCAGAATTTGGAAGAAGACAACGTAGGCGCGGTGCTTATGGGTGAAGGTCTGGAAATTCAAGAAGGTAGCTCTGTAACTGCCACTGGTAGAATTGCCCAAGTACCCGTTGGAGATGCCTTAATTGGACGAGTCGTAGACGGCTTGGGTCGCCCCATCGATGGTAAGGGAGACATCAAGTCCTCAGAAAGCCGTTTGATTGAATCTCCAGCACCAGGTATCATCGCTCGTCGATCTGTACACGAACCCATGCAAACGGGTATTACAGCTATTGACTCAATGATTCCCATCGGTCGTGGTCAGCGGGAATTGATTATTGGTGACCGTCAAACTGGCAAAACTGCGATCGCGATTGACACGATCATCAACCAAAAAGAAGAAGATGTAGTTTGTGTCTACGTTGCGATCGGTCAAAAGGCTTCCACAGTTGCTAACGTGGTGCAGACATTGCAAGAAAAAGGCGCGATGGATTACACCGTCGTTGTCTTTGCTAGCGCCAGTGACCCAGCAACCCTGCAATACCTAGCTCCTTACACAGGCGCAACTATTGCTGAGTACTTTATGTACAAAGGCAAAGCTACCCTGGTAATTTACGATGATCTATCCAAGCAAGCCCAAGCTTATCGGCAAATGTCCCTACTGTTGCGTCGTCCCCCCGGACGCGAAGCCTACCCTGGAGATGTATTCTACATTCACTCTCGTTTGTTAGAAAGAGCCGCAAAGTTAAGTGACGAATTAGGTAAAGGCAGTATGACCGCCCTACCAATTATCGAAACCCAAGCTGGTGACGTTTCGGCATACATCCCCACTAACGTAATTTCCATTACCGATGGTCAGATATTCCTGTCTTCTGACTTGTTTAACGCTGGTATCCGTCCTGCTGTAAACCCTGGTATTTCTGTATCCCGCGTGGGTTCTGCGGCTCAAACTAAGGCAATGAAAAAAGTTGCCGGTAAGATTAAATTGGAACTAGCCCAATTTGACGACCTGCAAGCCTTCGCTCAATTTGCTTCCGACTTAGATAAAGCCACTCAAGACCAGTTGGCACGGGGTCAGCGGTTGCGCGAACTACTCAAGCAGCCACAAAATTCGCCACTTTCGGTATACGAGCAAGTGGCAATTTTGTATGCTGGTATTAATGGGTATTTAGATGATGTGCCTGTAGAAAAAGTCACTAGCTTTACCCAAGGTCTGCGTGAGTACTTAAAGACTGGGAAAACTCAGTATGCACAAGGAGTACAAGCCTCCAAAGCACTAGGTGACGCAGAAGAAACTGCCTTGAAGGAAGCACTCACCGAATACAAGAAGACCTTCAAAGCAGCAGCGTAATTAAAGTTAGGAGTGAAGAGTTAAGAGTTAAAAGTTAATGAAACACTCTTAGCTCTTAACTCCTAACCGGAGGCGAAGCATCTCCGGCTTTGCTCCTAACTCCTAACTCCTAACTCAAGAATATGGCCAACCTAAAAGCAATACGCGATCGCATTCAGTCGGTCAAAAACACCAAAAAAATCACAGAAGCCATGCGCCTAGTTGCGGCAGCTAGAGTGCGTCGGGCGCAAGAACAAGTACTAGCGACTCGCCCCTTTGCCGATCGCTTGGCACAAGTATTATATGGTTTGCAAAGCCGTCTGCGCTTTGAAGAAGCAAACCTACCACTACTGAAAAAACGCCAAGTTAAGTCAGTCGGACTGTTGGTCATCTCTGGCGATCGCGGTCTATGCGGCGGCTACAATAGTAACGTCATTCGTCGTGCAGAAAACCGCGCCAAGGAAATTAAGGCAGAAGGTTTAGACTATACATTTGTGATCGTCGGACGCAAAGCTACGCAGTACTTTCAACGCCGTGATCAGCCCATTGATGCTACTTACAGCGGCTTAGAGCAAATTCCCACCGCTGCAGAAGCCAATCAGATTGCCGATCAACTACTTTCCTTGTTCCTTTCAGAAAAAGTAGACCGCATCGAGTTAATCTATACCAGATTCCTTTCCTTGGTTAGCTCCCGTCCTGTAGTGCAAACCTTACTGCCCCTCGATCCGCAAGGTCTAGAAGTAGCCGATGATGAAATCTTCCGCTTGACAACCCGTGGCGGTAAATTTGAAGTAGAACGGGAGAAAGTGACTAAGCAAGTCCGCCCGTTGGCTCCTGACATGATTTTCGAGCAAGATCCAGTGCAGATTCTCGATTCTTTGTTGCCCCTGTATCTAAGTAACCAGCTATTGCGGGCGCTGCAAGAATCTGCGGCTAGTGAACTAGCAGCGCGGATGACAGCCATGAGTAATGCTAGCGAGAATGCCGGTGAACTGATTAACAACCTGACGCTGTCTTACAACAAAGCCCGACAAGCGGCAATTACTCAAGAACTCCTTGAGGTTGTTGGTGGTGCTGAAGCACTAACTTAGGGTATAGCTAATTGTTAGTTACGATAATAGCTAATTGCTAATTATTTTAAGGTTGGCAATTGGCTATTTTTCGTATTTGGGACTTTTAACTAAATGACATTGACGGTATATGGGCCATTATCTACTGAGGTTTATGAAATAACCAAGCCCATTGATCGAGATTACCCAGATGTTTAATACTACATCAAACACCTTTCGTCAATTGGTGGTAGAATTTTGGAGGCGATGGTTGGGACGGGACGACTACTTATTCCACTGCTAGAAGCTAGTATTAATGTTGAGGGTATTGATAGTTTACCAGATATGCTGGCTGCTTGTCGAAAGCACTGTGCTGATAGGAATTTAAATTCGGTTCTGCATCAAGGTTGTGTAGAAAATCTTGACATTCCTGGTAAATCAGTGCAATCGCAGTTTCCTTCGGCTCATTTATGCTGCTAGAAAAGCGAACTGCTGCTGTGTCTGCTCTACAAGCTTTTGCTCGACATCTAGAACCACAAGGGCGAATCTTTATTGATTTAGAGTTGCCTATCGAAGATTTTAAAACAGAAAACATTGTTAAACAGCTACCACTAATTGACTGCCCTGATGGATCAATAATCCTCTTGCAATCCACATCTCGGATAGACTGGCTCAATCAACTTAACACAACTGTAATTCGTTACCAGAAGTGGAAAGACAGCAAACTCGTTGCCACAGAGCTACAAAATTTGTCCCTACATTGGTTTGGACGCGACGAATTTATTATGTGTTTACGGGAAAACGGCTACAAAGACATCAGCCTGTGTGCCAATTACACTGATAGTCTAAAACTAACTTCATATAAAGATACCTTGTGTTTCTCAGCAGTACTGGCATAAACCAAAAATTTTTGTTAGCAACACATTTCAAGAATTACGTATTATAATTGAAGTAGGAAGCGCATGGGTCCGTCACGGTTTCGACAGGTTGGCGAACGCTGCTCTGTGATTCAGGTCGAGAGTGAGTCTCCTCTCGGAAATCAAAGGCTCAAACAAAAAGTAAATGCGAATAACATCGTTAACTTTGCTCGTAAGGATGCTCTAGTAGCAGCCTAAACACCTCTTATAGGTTCGAGCGTCTTTAGTTTGACTCCGTTAAGGACTGAAGACCAAACCCCAACGGATGCTCTAGTAAGCGTTCTCTGGTTGGCTTGCTGGCTAAGATTAAATCAGAGCATCCTACGTTCGGGATAATGAACGATTCCCGCCTTGAGGATCAGAAAGGCTAAACCTGTGAATGAGCGGGGGGTCAATACCCAATTTGGACAGCAGTTCGACTCTGCTCGGATCCACTAAGAATAAGTAACAAATCCACCAAACAGTTTAATGTTTAGGTGGATTTTGTTTTATTACTTGTCAATCAGCTAATTATTCTGTTCTTGGGGTTGTTTGTGTGCGCTTCCAAACCTCCTTCCCCTTTTTTTAAGTACCCGTCGTAATCGATCGGCACTCAAGTTTACTTGACGCTCAGATGCCAGTTTTTTTGCTAATTGTTTAGAGTTATAAGTTTGTGACTCTTGAGCTAAACAATTTTCTAGATAAACCAAATCTGATTCTGAATATCGGGGTTTTCCCCCTCGACCAGGAGCATCCCACAGACCTGCTAAACCCATCTTTTCCCAACGATGAAGGGTTTGACGGACTGTTGAAATCGCCCAGCTTAAGCCTTTAGCAATATGCTCATTTTTTAAGCCGCGAGCATTCAGCAGTAAAACTTGAGCACGATCCTTTGTACGTTGAGGAACATCTTTGGCTTTTCTTAACTCTTCTAAAGTCAGCTTTTCATCTTCAGTTAGAAAGACTTTTAATCGGCATCCCATAAACAATAACCTTTTACACAGTCAATTTTTGCCATTTTTGTGTCTATTCACGCCTATACACTTAATTACTTGCGTATTTAGTAACACATTCTAAAAGCTGAACTACAAGTATTAAGGATGCCTGCGTCTAGAAGGCTGCTACGCGAAAAGTATTGGCTTGAGAACACTATCAAAGTTTGCAATTTATTATCGACAATGAATTTTCAAAAAAAGTTAGGTACATCAGAAATGACACCATTAGCCTGTATAGGCAAATTTATTCGATAGCAGAAGCTGTAGCTTGTAGCTATGACAATAAGAATTTGTTGGCGTTGTCCTGATTAATATCGAAAGTCGATTATAAAGGACTGTATCATTAAATTTCTGAGATTATTCGTATAGTTACGGAGATTTACCGAAACTTTAAAAATTATTTTTCCGCTAGTTTCCATTTGGATGAGCATAAAAAGATATACAGACCTAGTTCCTTTTTATTCAACTCGTCTCTGGAAATTTGCCTTGATTATCTCCAAAAAAATATCTATTTTCTCAACTTTACAGAAAGTTTATATTTGACGTAACCAGATTCTTGGTTGAGACAAAAATATATTCAATACCCATTGGAAAAAACAGTGTTAACAGCTTATTTGATACAGATTAAAAACGTAGAAAAAATTTATCTTACCTTTCCTACTTTTCCCACTTTTCCTACTTTTATACTTAGTTATAAGAGAGGATACTAAAAAAAACTAACATTTTATGATTGACATCTAAATCTATTCTCTTAAGACATTTATGTTGCGATCACCCAACATTCTGCACCACAATTACAAAGTCACTTTGTAAATTCTGGTATGTCTTTAGCATTCATAATTCTGAAAAATAAAGGTTAGTATAATAGTCATGGATGTGTGATATTTTTTTAAGTTGTTATTGTCAAATTAATATGATGAACATAATATTTTTAATTAGGATAAAATTAGAAAAATAGCAAAATTAAATCTTCAGTAAAATATTAAGAACAAATTAATATTTAGGATATTTATGAAGTCATATTTTTTGCTAATAAACAGCAATAATTGATACAAGTTAAATTTTCCATAAACTGATATTCATTACAACTAAAAAAAAGAATAATAGGGACAATGGGGGCAGAAGAAAAACCTGTTAATTTGCGCTCGGAGACGAATAATGGTAGCGATCGCAGAGAACGTTCAACATCGGCTAACTATACAAACTGTAGAAATTGCCCCTAACACAACGGCGATTCGCTCTCTTGATTGGGATCGCGATCGCTTCGATATCGAATTTGGACTGCAAAACGGTACAACTTACAATTCATATCTAATTAGGGGTGAACAAACAGTTTTGATTGATACTTCTCACCAGAAGTTTCGTGAGCTGTATTTAGAGACTCTAAAAGGTCTTGTTAACCCCAAAACAATTGATTACATAATTGTCAGCCACACAGAGCCAGACCATAGCGGCTTGGTGGAAGATGTCCTTCAGTTAGCTCCTAGAGCCACCGTTTTAGCCTCAAAAGTTGCGCTTCAGTTTCTGGAAGGGTTAGTCCACGATCCTTTTTCCAAGCGGGTTGTGAAAACTGGCGATCGCGTAGATATCGGCAAAGGACACGAAATCGAATTCGTGAGTGCGCCTAACCTGCACTGGCCGGATACAATCTTTAGCTTTGACCGCAAAACCCAAACCCTTTACACCTGTGATGCTTTTGGGATGCACTTTTGTGATGATCGCACCTTCGACGAAGATTTAGAAGCGATCGAAGCTGACTTTAGATTTTACTACGACTGCTTGATGGGCCCTAACGCTCGTTCTTTGGTGAATGCCATGAAGCGGATGAGCGAATTAGGGAAGATTAATATTATCGCCAACGGTCATGGTCCGTTATTATACCACCATCTAGATGTTCTGACCGGGTGCTACGAAAATTGGAGCCAAAAACAAGCTAAAGCAGAAACAACAGTTGGCATGTTTTTTGTCTCAGATTACGGGTATAGTGAGCGCATTGGTCATGCAATTGCCGAAGGTATACTGAAAACTGGGGTTGGGATAGAAGTCCTGGATCTGAGTACTGCCCAGAGCCAAGAAATCCAAGAACTAGCTGGGAGAGCAGTTAGCATCATTATTGGTATGCCCCCGACTACAAGCGCCGCCGCTCAAGCTAGTATTAGTTCGCTGCTAGCTGTCGCCAAGAATAAGCAAATGGTTGGGCTGTTTGAATGTTATGGTGGGGATGATGAACCTATTGATACACTCCGTAGAAAATTTCTTGACTCTGGCATCAAAGAAGCTTTCCCAGCTATTCGGATTAAAGACGCTCCCACCGCATCAACATTCCAGTTGTGTGAAGAAGCGGGTAAAGACTTAGGACAATTGCTGGTGCGCGATCGCAACATCAAGCAAATCAAGTCCCTCGATGTCGACATGGAAAAGGCGCTGGGTCGGATTAGTAGTGGACTGTATATAGTCACGACTAAAAAAGAAAATGTGTCAAGTGCAATGCTAGCGTCCTGGGTAACGCAAGCGAGTTTGCAACCCTTAGGATTGACAATTGCTGTTGCCAAAGACCGCGCCATTGATTCCTTAATGCAAGTAGGCGATCGCTTCGTCCTCAACGTTTTGGAAGAAGGCAATTATCAAGAATTGAAAAAGCACTTTCTCAAGCGCTTGCATCCTGGTGCTGACCGATTTGCTGGAGTGAAAACTCAAACCGCGAAAAACGGTTCTCCAATTCTAACTGATGCTCTGGCATATATGGAATGTGAAATACAGAGCAGCATGGAATGCAGCGACCATTGGATTTTATACTGCACCGTCCAAGAAGGTCGTGTTTCCAAAAACGATGGACTGACAGCCATTCGTCATCGCAAAGTAGGTAATTACTACTAAGAAAGAGGGAAGAAATAACAGGTGACAGGGGATAGAAAAGAAAACTATCCCCTGTTTCCGATGATTTATACCCTATGCCGTGTGCCCTATATCCTAATATCCCCAACTTTATCCAATAGCTATGACCAATTCCAAGCCACGCGACGTACAAGTTCTACCAATTGCTACAAATACTAAAGCTCTCAGAGCACGTAGTTGGTCACGTCTGCGGTTTGAAATTGAATATGCACTTGAAAGAGGTAGTACCTCCAATTGCTATTTAATTGAAGCTGATAAAACCGCACTTATTGATCCACCCCCAGAAAGCTTCACCGAAATTTATTTAGAGGCATTGCGGCAGACTTTAGATTTACGACGTTTGGATTATATAATCCTGGGTCATTTTAATCCCAACCGAGTTGCAACCCTCAAAGCAATTTTAGAACTGGCACCACAGGTAACCTTTGTCTGTTCTCTTCCCGGTGCGAACAATTTGCGTGCTGCTTTCCTAGACCATGATTTAAAAGTCTTGGTGATGCGGGGGAAAGAAACTCTGGATTTGGGCAAAGGTCATGTTTTAAAATTCTTCCCTATTCCCAGTCCACGTTGGCCAGAAGGACTTTGTACCTACGACCAGCAAACCCAAATTCTTTACACAGATAAGTTATTTGCAACTCATCTCTGTGCTGATGAAGTGTTTGATGATAACTGGGAAGCGCTCAAAGAAGACCAGCGTTACTACTTTAACTGCCTGATGGCTCCCCAAGCTCGTCATGTGCAATTAGCCTTGGAGAAAATATCAGATTTGCAGGTGAGAATGTATGCTGTGGGTCACGGACCTTTAGTACGCACCAGTTTAATTGAACTTACCAAAGCTTATGGAGAATGGAGTCGTGCTCACAACGAGCGCGAGATTTCCGTTGCTCTACTTTATGCTTCAGCTTACGGGAATACGGCGACTTTAGCACAAGCGATCGCTCTGGGACTGACCAAAGGTGGAGTCGCAGTCAAATCGATTAACTGCGAGTTTGCCACTCCTGATGAAATTCGGACTAACTTAGCACAATCAGACGGTTTTATCATTGGTTCTCCCACCATCGGTGGTCATGCACCAACTCCCATTCATACTGCTTTAGGGATTGTGTTATCAAGCGGTGACAACAGCAAACTCGCTGGGGTATTTGGTTCTTATGGCTGGAGTGGCGAAGCATTTGACTTAATAGAAGGTAAACTCCGGGATGCAGGATATCGCTTTGGCTTTGATACCCTGAAGGTCAAGTTTAAACCTGATGATGTCACTCTCAAGTTCTGTGAAGAACTAGGCACAGACTTTGCCCAAGCATTGAAAAAGGCTAAAAAGGTACGCTTACCACAACAAGCTGCTACTCCAGTGGAACAGGCTGTTGGTCGGATTGTTGGTTCCGTCTGCGTGGTTACAGCGAAACTTGGAGAAGTATCTACCGCAATGTTAGGCGCTTGGGTTTCTCAAGCCACCTTCAACCCACCCGGACTCACCGTTGCTATTGCCAAAGACCGAGCGATCGAATCTTTGATGTATCCAGGTGGTAAGTTTGCCTTAAATATCCTACCTGAAGGCAATCATCAAGATTACATGAAACATTTCCGTAAATCTTTCGCGCCTGGGGAAGATCGATTTGCCAACTTTAGTACAGCAGTTGCAGATAATGGCTGTACCGTCCTTACCGATGCATTGGCATATTTGGAATGCTCAGTCAAGCAACGTCTAGAATGTGGCGATCACTGGGTTGTGTATGCAACTGTAGATGAAGGTAAATTACTCAAGCCTGATGCTGTTACTGCCATCAACCATCGTAAAACTGGCACTCATTATTAAATAGTGAGACATTTAACGATATCGCGGAAGTCCCCACCTCTCTACGAGACGCTGCACGAACAACTCCTAGTCAGGTGGGGATTATGAGCGGGTGATGAGGGTAAATCAGGACTTACGCCCAGGTAACGGAAAATCGTAGAGGCATTCGCGTAGCGTCTGTCTGCGACACGCTGCGCGAACGTAGAGAAGCGCTTGCCGCAGGCTACCACAGAGTCCGCAGAGAAGCTAGTGCGCCCTTGCGGTTAAGAGACTTGTACTCCTACAGAGAAGCAAGCTACGCGCAGCGTCTCCCCGCAGGAGTTGCAACTGCCGTCAAGTGGCTTTCCCGTTGGGCACTCATAAAGAAAAACAAAGAAAACGGTTTGAGAGCTACTAAATTTATTTATGGGGATTATCTTTTTACTTTTTAATGAGTTAAATGTGATCTTGATCTTGTAACTTGATTTAACGTTTGTACTTTTGATTGAGTCTGAGTCGCGGTAGTGCCTAGCGCTACCGTCAACTTGTTGTGCGCCTAGGCTAGCAAGAACCGCAGGCATCGCCTGAATTAGCGGTTACCAAGCACCAGAATTAAATAACCTGCAACTTGGGTTACTACTTTACTGGCTTAGATAGATTGGCTGACAACAAGCAGATTCATTCATCTGCCATTGATATTACCTAGCTCAAAGCCATGAGTTTTCCTCAACCTTCTTCTTTACAGGACTTACGCACAGGTAACGGAAAATCGAACCACAGAGGACGCAGAGAAGCCAGTGCGTTGGGCGGGTTAAGAGACTTGTTCGCGCAGCGTCTCCGATAGGAGAAGCAACTGGCGCGACACGGAGGAATAAGAGTTTGAGAGGTTTTTTGCGTAAGTCCTACTCTAGACAAAATAGAAAATCAGCCTGCTAGCACCAGACTGTTATTTTTGACGATGTGAGGATATATTCAAGAATATGAAAAAATGCAAATATTGCTTGACTGTACCATCCATCTATAGGTAGATTTATTAGCTAGCCAGCTAACACCAGACTGTTATCTTTGACTGTAGTAAAAATATCTTCATAAGCGTGAAAAATTTCAAACACTGAATCTAGTTGGGTAAGTTCTAAAATTAACCGTACAGGAGCTTGCACGTTGCATAAAACCAAGCGGCAACCACTCTGACGTGCAGCTTTCAGCCCTTTCACTAAGGGAACTAACCCAGAACTGTCCATAAAATTAACTTCTGCTAGGTCGATAACCCAGAGTTGATCAGCTTGGGGCACGACTCCAGACATCTGTTCACTCAAAGTCTTACCGCCTTCCAAATCTATACTTCCTTGGGGTTTAAACAAAATCACTTGAAGTTCTTGTGTGAGAGTCATAAATTTAACAGGGTAGTTGGAACACTTGACAAAAAATTGAAAAAAGACATCAATACCTCTTTTCTTTCAACGGCAAAATAACTGTTTTACGCAGATATTTGGGCAATTGCAGTTGTGCAGTTGAGAGTAATTATTTCAGTATTCATGTCGTATAATTTGTGATAACTTTTATCAATATAGGCATAAGCGCTTAAGAATTTCGGTATCAACCGTATCTTTTACAAGATTTTCATAATTTAACTGGATATTTATAAATATTTTATAAATATTTTAATGTTTTTAGAAAAAATATGAATTTGTGCTACCTATTTCTAAAAATTGCATAGTTAATATTCAAAAATTAATAGTTACCATAGACTTGAAGCTATGGATTATTCAGAATTAAATTAATGACTTAATGACTTTATGTAGCGGTTTGATTGACACTCCGCGCAGAAACAAGCAAAGATATAATAAAAGTAAAAATTTGTAAAGACGGCGGTATGGGATGTCTTTAGAACTGATTTCACTAGAAAATATCCAAGAAGTCGCCCACAGATACGGGTATTGGGCAATTTTTTTGGGAATTTTGCTAGAAAATTTAGGCATTCCCCTTCCTGGTGAAACCGTAACCTTAGTAGGTGGGTTTCTAGCTGGCAGCGATGAACTAAATTTCTGGCTGGTTCTCGGTGATGCAATTATGGGTGCTGTAATTGGTGGCACTTGTGGCTATTGGATTGGTAGAGTTAGCGGTTGGCCTTTTCTAGTAAAAGTTGGTAGCATACTTCGGATTTCAGAAGTGCGGCTGCTGAATATTAAAGAGCAATTTAGTCAAAATTCTGCTAAAGCGGTATTTTTTGGACGTTTTTTGGCATTGTTACGAGTTTTTGCTGCACCACTAGCTGGTATAGCCGAAATGCCCTTTGGAAAATTCTTTTTATACAACTTGTTAGGAGCAGTTGCTTGGGCTAGTTTGATGGTGACATTAGCTTTCTTTGCTGGCAAAATTGTCTCTTTAGAACAATTGGTTGCTTGGGTGGGTCAATTTGCGATCGCAGCGTTACTGATCCTTGCTGCCTTAATTTTTGTCCCTCTGTGGCTAGAGTCTCGTCAAGTCAAGGAAATGAGTAGTGAAGACTGAGAGTGAGAAGTGAGGAGTGAGGAGTGAGGAGTGAGGAGTGAGAAATAAAGTGAAAAGTTATTTCTTTTAACTTTTACTTCTTGTATTTTGCATTTTTAACTCCTAACTCCTGTACAAACGCGATTAATCGCATCTCTACTTCTAACTCCTGTACAGACGCGATTAATCGCGTCTGTACTCCTAACTTTTATTTTGCTGCGACCAAATGCGAGTTGGTAGTCCCCAAACGTAGATAAAGCCTTCAGCGGCTTTGTGGTCAAATTGGTCTTCGGCTCCGTAAGTTGCTAAATCGGGAGTATAGAGGGAATTATTACTTGAACGCCCAACTATCGTAGAGTTGCCCTTGAACAACTTCACTCGCACAGTTCCAGAGACTCGTTCTTGTGTCTTGTGAATAAAGGCATCCAGTGCAACTTTGAGTGGACTGTACCACAAACCGTTGTAAACGATTTGGCTGTAAGTTTCTTCAATCCCACGTTTGTAATGGGTGACATCTGCTGTTAAAGTCAAGCTTTCTAAATCCCTATGTGCCTGAATTATGACTAACATCGCGGGTGATTCGTAGATTTCCCGCGATTTGATTCCCACCAGACGGTTTTCAATCATATCGATCCGTCCGATGCCGTGATTTCCTACCACCTGATTAAGTTGTTCAATTAGTTCAACTGGTTTTTTAGCTATGCCATTCAGGGTTGTGGGAATACCACCGTGGAAACCAATTTCGATGTACTCTGGCTCGTTGGGAGTGTCAGCGATCGCTTTGGTCATCTCATAAATTTCTTCTGGTGGCTCAAATGAGGGATCTTCGAGTAAACCAGCTTCAATGCTACGACCGAGCAAATTCTTGTCAATGCTGTAGGGAGAGGATTTTTTGACTGGTGAAGGGATACCAAACTTTTCACCATAGGCGATCGTTTCTTCACGGCTCATTCCCCATTCTCTGGCTGGTGCGAGAATCTTTAGGTTGGGGTTCAGGGCGGTGACAGAGACATCAAAGCGAACCTGATCGTTACCTTTGCCGGTACAACCGTGAGCGATCGCATCAGCACCATATTTTTCAGCGGTTTCTACTAATACCTTAGCGATCAGTGGACGGGCAAGGGCAGTTCCTAGAGGATAACGATTTTCATAAAGAGCGTTGGCTTGAATCGCTCCAAAGGCGTAATCTTTAACGAAGCTGTCTTTGACATCCGCCACTAGGGATTCACTTGCACCCGATTTCAGAGCTTTTTCTCGAATTGGCTCTAATTCATCTCCCTGACCTAAATCTGCTGCTAGGGTAATCACCTCTTCCACACCCCACTCCTTTTTGAGGTAGGGGATGCAAACTGAGGTATCTACTCCGCCAGAATATGCTAGGACAACCTTTTTGGCGCGACCCATTAATTTCTCCAATTAGGAAAACAAACAATGAGTCATTATTATATCTAAACTAATGCATGTATATTTTCTTGATGCAACAACCTATAGGCAGATTGTCAGCAAACTCAGACAGCACAATCTGTATAGGTTAATTTGTGGTTAACTCTAATCGAAGTTTGCAAATAGAGCGATCGCTTGTATATAAATAGGACTTACGCATTGACAAAAAGTTGATCATGCAGCTAATTCCCTACTTCCTATTAAGGGGCTGTACTACATTGTTCTAAATGAGGGTTTCAGCTTCATCAACGACAAATAGTCTACCTGCCCGACGAATAGCTTCGGGTTTGTGAATTTGCAGCAACCTTAACACTCCGATGCCCAGCAATAGCCAAATCAAGACGACAACTGGTGCTAAGTGAAGCGGTGCTGGTGGAGGGGGATAAAGGTTGCCAACTAGAACACTACTAATCGCGATGATCGAGAGCCAAGGTAGCAGAGTATAACGCAACCAACTAAAGCGATTCGTAGAGTTTCGCTCCAACTGAGTGCGGCGTTTTGTCGAGAAATATCGAAAACACGCCAAACTAGTCAATGCATAGATTGCTAGGGCAGCTAGCGTTATGACTGTTCCCAGAAAGGCAAACGCCTGAATCGGTGTCCACAGCATTCCCAACCCCAGCCCCACAAACGCAGAACTGCCACTCAACGCAAAAATGGCATTTGTCGGTGTGCGATAGGTGGGATGAATGTGCGCTAACCAACGGGGAAATAGTTCTTCGCGACTGATGGCATAGACAATCCGAGCAGCACCATTGAGAAAGGCAACGGCACAGCCATATCCTGCCATAATTCCGGCAAAATCAATCAATAAGGCGAACCCATTGCCCCAAATATGACGGGCGATCGTATCGAAGGGGGCAGCATCTTTGGCAAAGGCTGCCATGTTATGGATGCCATATCCCAGCGTTGCCACATATGACATTAGCACATAGAACACGCCGACTAAAACTAGGGTGATCACCGTCGCTTTCGGAATTGACTTTCGGGGGTTTTGAACTTCTTCACCCAACGTAGTTGCAGATTCAAACCCGACGAAACTGAGGATGGACAAAATCACACCGACAACCAGATTGCTGTGCTGTGGTAGCCCCGTCAGCGTGAAGGGTACTAGTGTCAGTTGTCCGGTTTTGCCAGCTTGGATAAACACGATAAGCGCAAGCAATAGACAAACGCCGAGTTCAAACATCAATAGCGTCAGATCCAATTGCAGCGAGAAGCGAATGCCGCGATAACACACTGCTCCCACGATCAAAGCGAACAAGCAGTACCATAATTTCCAGTTTAGGTGTACGCCAAACCAGTGCAGCAACAAATCTTGAAAATTCGCACTCATTACTAGAAAGACAAAGGCAATAGCTGCACCAAAGGAAATTAAACTCAACCAGCCAGCGAGAAAGCCCCAGCGCACTCCCAATCCTTGAGTCACAAAGGTATACAACGAGCCACTCGCGGGGAACTCGGCTGCAAGTATGCTGATTTGATCAGCAACTAGCAGAGCCACCCCAAAACCAATGATGTAGCACAACGGCATCGCTGCACCGACGAGTCCCGCTTGTGGAATGCTATTAAAAAAGATGGCTCCCACCGGAGACATCGCAGCGACTGCCATAACGACTGCATGGCGCAATTGCAGCGTATTGCGTTGCAGCTTTGGGGGTTCGCTCGAAGAATTTGTAGCAGGTGTCATATCCGAGGGTGGTTTATTTGCTGATACTGCTTATCATCCATCAATGGAAAAATGAGCGCAACTTATTGTCCGATCCCTGTGAGTATAGCGGTTCTCGCTTGAGTGCAGTACAGTTTTGACCTCTCTCCAAACCTCTCTCCTACGAGGAGAGAGGCTTTGAGTCTTACTTCCCTTCCCTTGTAGGGAAGGGGTTGGGGGTTAGGTCTATATTGGACTCAACTGCAAATCGCTATAGATGACACCAATTTCAAATAATTATTATTTTACTTCTCTGTCAATGCGTAAGTCCTAATATTTTTCAATAAGTCTTGACTACAGAGCTTTGAATATCAACATAAGCTGCTGCAAATAGGAAGCGAATTTGCGTAAAAGCGTATTTTAATGCAGGGAATGCATTGGGATTGCAAGGGGACGCATTAACATTGTATCGGGATGCATTGGCATTGCAGGGGGACGCATTAACAATGCGGCCGATGCCTTAACATTGTATCAAGATGCATTAACATTGTATTGAGATGCATTGGCATTGCAAGGTATTGCCAAATTTAATTTGCTACGAATTAATGAAATGCTGTAGTTAGTCAGTCTTTAAAGTTGTAACCAGCTTTCAACGAAACGATTTAGCTTGGTGATTATACAAATCATGCACACAGATAATTTATCTATGTGCATCTGTGATTGCAATTTTATATAGAATTCCAATGTAAAGAAGTTGTCATCTAATTTCTTTACACGCACAGAAAATGCTAAACAAAATTGCCAGTCCGATTCTGACGCTGGATAGCAATTACAGATGGACGAGGGACACCTGTAGGTTGACCATTGATGTTACTGGGCCAACTACTACCACGAGGTACAGTGCGAGTCTGATTGAATGTTGTACCATTCAAATCCAGTAATTCAATGCTACGACTCAAAATCGTGCCATCATTAATCGGACAATCTTCACCAGGATGCTGTACTGAAAGAATCAACGTATCTCCCACAAAAGTTGGCCCAGTCATTTCGCAACGCACTGGCCCATGGGCAAACGGCACTACATGTCCCGCATTTACACCACTGGTGGGGATAAAAAACAGCCAGTTATTACCAAAAACTCCTGTAAACTTGGAAACATCACCATTAATTTTGTGATCTATGGTGGTTGCAGTACCAGCTGCACCGATGTCAAAACCGTTGTGAGTGCCGGTAGACATATCCGTCACCCCCCAAACATTACCTTGATTGTCGAACACTTGGTTATCGACATTAGCAAAACCAGCACCATTAACCGATCCGGCTTCTCCACCTTGGGCAAATCTTTCCCAGCGGAAGCTTAAACCTGTACCATCGGCACTATCTTCAATAATCTTGTATAGTCCGCCTGACTGCTGTGTGGCATTGACATCGGTACTTACCTTAGCAACTTGGAAAATCCGCGAATCTGGATAACCGTCGCTTCCGGGCGCACCATCGGTATAAGAGATAAACACCTCTTTGGTGAAGGGATGTACTTCTAAATCTTCTGGACGGGCTGTAGGTGTTCCCCCGGCCAAGTTTGCTGCTAAGAAAGCATCACTGAGAACAGCGCCTTGGGTGGGATAGAAGTCAGATAGCTTCTTATTCTGATAATTAGGTAGTGCTGTCGCTTCGTTGGTGCGATCGCATTTAAAGATACCACCGGATTCAGTTTGACCTGCAACGCCATTGCGTTTTGGTAGTGGTAAAAATTTCACTTTTTCCTCCAACACGTTACCTTCTTGAGAAGAAATAACTGATGGTGGAATGGGATTGGTAGCAGTAGTTAAGAGTAACGGTATCCATCGACCTGTTTTGTCTGCGTTGTAATGGGCAACATACAAAGTACCACTTTCCCACAAGCAACTGTTAGCTTTACTAGTTGGTGAGGAAATAGTACCTTTACTGACAAATTTCCAGGTATGTCCACCTCGTCTGTCATCACCCATGTAGGCAACTAATTTTTTACCTGCTTCGGCGCGGATGGCGACATTTTCATGGCGGAAACGACCTAACGAAGTATGTTTGCGAGGGCGGAAATTCGGATTTACAAGGTCAATTTCGACAATCCAGCCGTATTTTTCCCCAACTAAACCAAAAGTCTTACCTATAGTATCCTTGGTGTAATCTGTCTGAGTACCATCAGGCTTAACTGTTTCTGTGACACTACTTTGGAAGTTTTCTTCAGCAGATAAAATCGTTCCCCAAGGAGTTGTACCACCAGAACAGTTGTAGGCAGTACCAATAATTTTGTTACCAAGTTTATCGGAACTAAGGTTAAATACTTCAGTTGCAGCTGGGCCAGTACTGGTTAAATAATTTTGATCACCTTGCTGGTGGCTGCGGCTTCCCCAAGAAGTAATATTTTTGTAGTTATCATTCCGTTGGCTATTAATTCCCAACCCAGAAAGACCATGAATGCGGCGATTTTTTGCATCATTGCTGACTACAGCAAAATGCTTCTTGGCGTTACGGCGAGAGACGCGAATGATTGAGCCGCCTTGGTTATATAAAAATTCCCCTTCAACTTCAATATTTTTAATGGAGGGTAAAGCCCACCCAATCACCTGCCTAAATGCGTCGGATGATGCTTTCACATCAGAGGGAGTTCCTGGTGCTAAGACAGAAAAAGGGAAACTGACGTATTCGTGATTAACCCATAAATAGCCGACATCGTTGGTTCTACCAATGGGAACAAAACCAGTGTAATCGCAGTTGTAGCCGAAATAATCATCCTTGTTGGGAAACACGCGATCGCCCCAACTTACAATTACATAACGTTCGTACTCCGGCGGCACTACCAGATCATCAATGACGTTGTAGCTACTTAATTTAACATCCGCAGATGCCTTTTCTACTTTTCCCTGACCGATTCCTGTTGGCAAGAAATTCTTTTGGTATTTATAAATTGGTAGAGGATGAGGTAAGCGCACTGGTGTAAAGCTTAGTAGCTTAGTTTTTGCTTCCGCAATGCTGGTAACACCATCCAGGATTTTATCTCCCAACACAGCAGCACCAGCACTGCCTGCAAAAATATTAAAAGTTGTCTCTGGCTAAATGTAGACATAAAAATTCCTCTATTTTAATCAGAAAAGTTTAGTACAAACAAGCTCTACTATTGACATAAAAGGCATTAGTATTTACGTAAAATTTCCTATATTTTGAATATTAGATAACTTGCTATAAAAAATAGATTATTTGCTATTAAAGTTACCTATATGCATGAAATTTTCTAAATTAGTCTTAAAATATAATCAATAAAAATTAACAACAGGTTATATCTTGATTAATTAGAATTTATCAACTGGTATTCTTTACGAAAAAAGAGTCTTGAAAAAAGTAATATGGCTTTAATCATAAATATCTGTAACTGTCAAAGCAAAATCATCCATATACAGATAATGTATATTTTCAGTATTTTGACATGGTAAATTTATATACTTATTCTTCAGTGCCCAGGAAATCTTGCATCATCGACAGATTTACCATTTCCGTAACCAGAATCAGATAAGGAACAGTGTCAGCGTCGCATCTGTCCTATCCTGGAGATGGGTAGTGTTGTGGGTGAGAGTGTGTTTTTCAGCGTTGTGATACCGACTTATAATCGCCAACCGATTTTAGAAAAGTGCCTCCGTGCATTGGAGGTGCAGGAGTTGAGTAAGCCAAGTGCAGTTTCTGGTTACGAGATTGTCTTAGTGGATGATGGTTCTACTGATGGCACATTGGATTGGTTGGCAGAACACAAAGAGGAGTTTCGCCATGTGCGATGGTTTCAGCAAGACCATGCTGGGCCAGCTGCGGCTCGGAATTTGGGGGTAGAACAGGCACTGGGAGATACAATTATCTTTATTGACAGCGATTTAGTAGTGCTGGATAATTTCTTGCAAGCTCACGCGGATGCGTTAGTGCAGGGACAGGAGAAATTAAGGAGCGATCGCTTTTTCACTTACGGTGCAGTTATTAATACTTGTAATTTCAACAATCCAACTGCTGAACCCTACAAAGTAACAGATTTTTCAGCAGCTTTTTTTGCTACTGGAAATGTAGCGATTCCCAAACATTGGCTAGAGAAAGCGGGACTTTTTGACACCAGCTTTCAACTTTATGGCTGGGAAGATTTAGAATTGGGTGTGAGGCTGAAAAAACTAAGTTTGACACTAATTAAATGTCCAGAAGCGGTTGGCTATCACTGGCATCCACCATTTAAATTAGAGCAAATTCCCCGATTGATTGACCAAGAGATTCAACGCGGACGTATGGGAGTTTTGTTTTATCAAAAGCATCCTACCTGGGAAGTGCGAATGATGATTCAAATGACTTGGCTGCATCGCTTACTTTGGGGAATTCTTTCGCTCAATGGTGCGTTAAATGAACGAACAATGGCTCCATTTTTGCAATGGTTAATTAATTTAGGTAAACCGCAATTGGCTTTAGAAATTGCCCGAATTTTTCTCAACTGGTACAACGTGAAGGGTGTCTATGAAGCCTATGCTCAAATGCAGAAAGCATAGTGATTTTGGACTTCATGTGGGCATAATTAAGGTCACAAAATATTTCTGTGATATTCAAACGAGACTGTAGATGCACCATAACCATAATCTGTAAGCGATCGCCTATTTTTTGAATTGACCCTTTAATCAGCTACCACAGTCAATTCACCTCGTCAAACTCACCTTAAAAAAGAAGTTATGTCCGTATCATCCACTGCGTCTATTGAAGTTTTCTTCTCTTACGCTCACGAAGATGAAAAGCTGCGTAATGAACTTGCCAAACAACTCAAGTTGTTAGAGAGACAAGGGATAATTTCAGCTTGGCATGACCGTCAGATTGTTGCTGGAAGTGAATGGGGAAGCGTAATTGATACCCATCTTGATTCGGCTCAAGTGATTTTGCTGCTTATCAGTCCAGATTTTCTTGCCTCAGACTATTGCTTCGATATCGAGGTGAAACGGGCGATGGAACGCCATCAAGCTGGAGAAGCCGTTGTCATTCCAGTCATTCTTCGTCCAGTAGATTACTGGCAAGAAGCTTCTTTTGGCAAGCTTCAGGCATTACCGACCAATGCTAAACCTGTGACGACTTGGGATAACCGCGATGAAGCATTTAGAATTGTCGCTCAAGGCATCCGAAAAGCTATTGAGGAACTGAGTGCCACTCCTGCCCAGTCAAATTCTACAACTGTATCAGCCACAGTTAAGACGCAAGAATCAACAGGATTGACACCTGGAGAACGTCGCCGTCTGGAAATGGAATGCAATGAAGTGCAAAATCAGTACGACTCTCTGATTGAAGAAATCCAGTTTCTCCAACAGTCTGAAAGAACAGACGATCTAAGTCCTAAAGAGCGTTTCCGGCTAAAAAAGCAGATAGAACAACTCAATGTAGAACGACAGCAACTAAGTGAGAAAATAACAAATGTGGAAAACAGACTTCAAAAACGGTAGTAATAACTTAGGCAACAAAAGGACAGCAATTGCTTAGAGAGAGAAATGACTGATGATAGAAATCTGCAACGTAGCTACAGTGAACTACAAAAAGACTACAATCTTCTGACAGAGGAGATACAGTTCTTACGTAATAGTGAGAGAACAGATGATCTAAGTCCTAGAGAGCGTTTCCGGCTGAAAAAGCAGATTGAGGAAGCTGAGGCAGAACGAGAACAAATTGGGCAGCAGCTTCAAAAACTGGAGAAAACCTTACCCTCCAATGGTGAGGAACTGTATCGTACCTTACTGAGGTTAGGCTACCGTTCGCAAGTTCGACTATTTCGTAGATTGATTGAGGTTGAGTCTGTTGCTGCTTTCTTAATTCATGGTTTACCAGATTATGGGCAACGCTGGTTATTAAATCGTTTAGTGATTCAGTATGTTCCCTATTTGCTAACTGGCAAGATTGTACCAGTCAATGTCAGTCGTAAAGTTCGCCGAAATGATGTGAGTGCATTATGGCGTGATGTCGCTGGTCGCGTTGGCTTAAGAGGAAAACAGTACACGCCCTCAGAAATTGCTGAACAAGTTTGTCAATGCTTACAGACCCAGAATCTTCTATTAGTCTTCCATGAGGTGGAAACCATGCCAGAGACTACTTTCTCTGAGCTAATCGACAACTTCTGGTTGCCATTGATCAGTAAAGTTCAAGAGCAATCATCTGAAGCCAGCAAATTTAAGTTATTAATGTTTTTGATTGACTATGGAGGTTATGTCGGAAGTTGGAAAGCCTTTGCTGAAAAAATGAATTCTAACGGGGAATCTCAAACTCTCCTTAGAACGCCGATAATTACTGAATTCTCTGATAATGATTTAATGGATTGGATGGAAGCAGAGTATAACAATCTGCCTCCTGTACTCACCGCTCAGGTTGATAATATGGTTCAAGAAATTTTAGCCAACAGCGACAATGGTATTCCTGAGCGTGTCCTGGAAACAATTTGTATACACTGCGGCTGCGATTGGTACGAGGAGTCAGAGAAATGGTTGAAACTATAATGAATCAAGGGCTGGAATATACTGGCAAAGTACAACCAAAACTAGGGGAAAAGGATAAATCTGGAAGACTGCTGTACCCCTATCTACCTAACGACGAGTTAATCGAAGTTATTAAGCTGATGATTCAGCTAGAACGTCCATTATTACTTAAAGGTGAGCCAGGATGTGGTAAAACAAGGCTTGCCTATGCGGTAGCCTATGAGTTAGGTTTGCCATTTGAAACTTGGTATATTAAGTCAACTAGTCGTGCTAAAGATGGTCTTTATACCTATGATACAGTCGGGCGTTTGCGTGATGCTCAACTCGCGGCTGGAAAAATGATTAAAGATGAAGATATTTATCGGATTAGCAATCCTACAACTTATGTGAAATTGGGACCAATTGGTCGAGCCTTTAAGAACGAAAAACGAACAGTAATCTTGATTGATGAAATTGATAAGGCAGATATTGATTTTCCCAATGACCTACTTTTAGAACTAGATGAGTCTCGATTTCAAGTAGAAGAAACAGGTGAGACATTACAAGCTAAAGTTAAACCGATTATTTTTATTACCAGTAATGATGAGAAAGATTTACCAGATGCTTTCTTGCGTCGTTGCTTATTTCACTATATAGAGTTTCCTAGTAATGAAAGATTAGTAGAAATTATCCAGCAATTTTTTCCGACCACTTCAGAAAGTTTAGCAAAAAAAGCGGTAGATCGTTTTGAACAACTTCGGGAGGAAATGAAGAAAGATAAAGGGAATTCAGGGAAAAAAGTTAGTACGAGTGAACTGATTGATTGGTTCAATATTCTTCATCATCATCATGAAGATGAAGCACTGCAAAAGTTGGAGGGCAAATTACCTTACCCTGGTGTATTGTTGAAAAGTTGGGACGATCATCGCCGTTACCTGGCTCGTATGGGGGGTAAGGGTGAGGCATGACAACCGATGAATTGCCCTTGATAGAACTGTTTACCAGGCTACGTCAGGCAGGTTTACCCTTGGGAATGAATGAGTATCAGCTTGTGTTACAGGCTTTGCAGTCTGGATTTGGTCTTCCTAATCGGGAGGCTTTGGCGCAACTGTGCTGTACTCTCTGGATCAAATCGGCGGAAGATAAGCTGCTGTTTAATTATCACTTTGAAGAGGTGATGGCTGAAGAGGTTACGCGAGTGATAGACGAAGATAAAGCTATCCTAGCAACGGTTAAATTGTCGCCTGTAAATCTTAAAGCAGAATTACCCAAATACCCTATCATTGCTCTGTGGCAAAACATTTCTCTTCCTACTCGCTTGGCATTAGGAGCAACACTCGTTATGGTGACTGGGATCGCTTTGTGGTCAGTCATACCCAAGAAAGAGTGTCCTTACTTTACCAGTCAACCCAAAGAATTTGTCGGAGAAGATAAAAAATATCACTATGAAATCAAAGTCTGCAAAACGAATCCAACTGATAAGGTGGAAATCAAAGCGATACAAAAGCATCCCCTGCTAAAGTTTCAGGATAGATACGATGGAACTGCTATTTTAACAGGCTCGAATCAAGCTATTGATTATTCCATTGTTAGTTTATGGGATATTCAAGGCAAACAGTTAACAAACTTTGGCAATCTCAACAATATTAGGGACATTAGCTTCAGCCCCGATGGGCAGCGTCTGCTCACGAAATTAGATGACGAGACGGCTCGTTTGTGGGACATTCAGGGCAAACAGTTAACAAACTTTGGCAATCTCAACAATATTAGGGGCATCAGC
>NZ_JBALCN010000089.1:0-13122 GCF_036919615.1 Nostoc sp.
CTACGCAAAAATAGCTCGATGCCAGGGAGCTTTATTTCACAAAATGCCTCCTCATGATTATTTGAGGAGGCTTTTGTTATTCCACAAACCTATTCCTTAAACAATAGAAGAACTTATTTTAACGTGAGTTCGACAGAACTAAAAAATAGCAGGAGGCAGTGCAGGTAAGTCTTTTGGGTAAATGTCAATAGATGGTTTTTTGGGCAAATAGGTATAAGCTGTCAGCCCTGCCATCAAGTTAACCAAAAAGTTAAATGGACTCCGATGGCGAGAGTGTTCTATTTGACATATATTTTTCAGATGGTCATTAACGGACTCAATCACAGCACGTTTGCCTAACAGAATTTTATCAATCAGTTTTACCAAGCGATTTTTCATTTTCTTTTTAGATTTTGTGACTAATTGCAACCCTGACTCATATAACTCCTCAAATAATTTTTGAGAGATGTATCCTCTGTCACCAAAAAGTTGAGCCAGTCCGTTGGGCGGCTCTGCCGACTTGTTCGCGCAGCGTCTTCGATAGGAGAAGCAACTGGCGTTACCAATCAAGTCATTAGTCATATCTGGTACTGGTTTTCGGTCATCTACATTTGCTGGCCATAAGCGATCGCATCCTCTAGGGGATCAAAACCCCGGATCAACAAGGTAGTCACACCTGCATCGTAGTAATCAACTAAGTCCTCTGCCACTTGTTCTGGTGTACCTACTAGAGCTGTGGTGTTGCCTGCCGAACCAGTAGCTGCTGCGATCGGTGTCCATAGACGCTTATCGTAAACCTCATTTTTGGCTGCAAAATCCAGCAGACGTTGTGATCCTACCGCCTGGGGTCTAGCTGGGGCTGATATTTTCGCCCCTCCTCTCAACTCTTGAATTCGCACTAAAATGCTATGTGCTTTCTCCCAAGCCTGTTGTTCTGTAGCACCAAGAATAGGTCGCAGGGAGACGCTGAAGCTAACAGAACGACCGGATGGTAACGCAGCACGTACCTCTGCTATTCGTTCTTTAACTACGGCAATTGGCTCACCCCACAAGGCGTAGACATTACTGTGTTTGGCTCCTACCTGTACGGCTGGGCCAGATGCACCACCAAAGTAAAGCGGGATGTAGGGCTTTTGCAACGGTTTAATTGCAGAGAAAGCATTCCTTGACACTGTAAAATTCGCCTTCGTAATCAAAGGGAGTGTCGCTTATCCAGATGCGACGAACGATTTCTAAATATTCATCGGTGCGGCGGTAGCGGCTGTCATGATCTAGCCAGTCACCATCTTTTTGCTGGTCAGCAGCGCTGCCACCAGTAATGATATGTATGCTATACGACCGTTGGTAAAATGGTCAAGGGTAGCTGCCTTGCGATCTGCCAGAGTTGGTGCCACAAAACCCGGACGATAAGCAATCAAAAAGCCCAATCGCTCTGTTGCTGAAGCAGCGAAACTGGCAACAGTCAAATCATCAGGACTACTAGAACTATAGCCAATCAATACTTTGTCAAAGCCTCCTTGTTCATGGGCTTTGGCAAATTCACGAACATAAGCTGGATCAATGATGTCATCACCTAGAGTACCTGATGCACTATTTAATTCCGAAGCCGATTTTGTCCGGATCAATCCAATAAAATCAACTGGCATAATTAATTCTTCTGAAAAAGTTGGGAGTGGGGATGGAGAAAGGGGATGAAAAAGACAAGGAGGATAAGCAATGCCCAATACCTAATCGATCAAACAAGTCTGGTTGATCGTGAGTAATTTCATCCCACAAATACTGGAATCCACCCCAGCCTGCTTGGTGAGTACCACCACGTTGTTGTATCTTTAAGGTGATGTGGTTGTCAATCAGGACAGGTTTTCCTACGGCTTCTGCTAGTAATTGTGCCTTAGCAGTATCCTCTAATCTGATATACCACCAAGCTGCTTCATCCACACTATGTCCCACGGTCAATATTCCGTGATTGCGTAAAATCGCAGCTTTGTTCCTGCCTAGTGCCTGAGCAATGCGTTTTCCTTCACTTTTCTTCAATACAATGCCTGTAAAATCATCAAATAGACCATGATCTTGGTAGAAAGCACAGGCACTGACGCAGATGTCTAGTACTGGGATACCTTTAAGAACTATTCAAGAAATTTTTGGTCACAGCGACCCCTTGACGTTGCAGCGTTATAAGCGAGGTCACGTCAGAGCAGAAAAGGAAAGCTGTTTGAGCGATTGGGTTCTAGATTATGCCACACACAAAAGCCAAATTTTCGCTGTAAATGATTATATAGATATTTTTCTTAATTAGTCTTATGGAGTTCTTTGATAATACAATATAATTTCATAAATATCTCTGCAATAAAAACAAACAGTCATGGATACTCAAACGCTAAAGCAGTTAAAAGATCAGATAAAGCTAGAAATGAGTGAGATTCTGAATAACTCTAACTTCAATAAGCTAACGGAGGATTACGGTATAGTAGAGAAAGGAGCTTTAAAATTTAAGTTTCAATGTAGTATTGACCTAACTAAAATTGAATTTAGTGATAAGGATTCTTTAGAAGCGATTCCAGAGCAGGAGATCGTCGAACTGGATTGCATCTGGTGTGTTCTGCATCAACGTTGTTGTGATTGATATATAAGGGAGTAGGAGAATTGAGGCAAGATACACATAAGTGCAAGTTATGCGTATAAGGGTTTGAGTAGCATGAAACGCTATTACAATCGTCATCATTTCACTTATGTGCATCCTTGACTTACTGTGTCGCTCTCCCATGATTAATAGTAGCTGCGGTAGTTGCTGCCAAATACTTTTGCACTGTTTACAAAAATCGTCCACATCACAAAAAATTTGGGTCACATCTAGCCGAGATACAATTGATTCCATCGCTGAGACACTATAGGTATTTTTGTTCTAAATACCAGTCTCAGCTTTTTTTGTGCCGTTTTCAATGCCGTCGAACTCACGTAAAAAAAGAGTAATATCTATTATGAGTAACCTTTGGGTCTGGTTGAAAAGTCTAGGAGTTGCAATAGGTAGTTTAATAGCCTTCTCTGCAAACTCCGCTATTGCAGAAATTACCCCGGATAGTACTTTAACTGAAAATTCTCGCGTTACAACACAGGACAAGCTCAAAATTATTGAAGGTGGAACCCAAGTAAAAAGTAATTTGTTCCACAGTTTTAAGGAGTTTTCTGTACCTGAAGGGAGTACGGCTGAGTTTAAAAATGCTGACAGTGTTCAGAATATTATTAGCCGGGTAACGGGTAATAATGCTTCTAATATTTATGGCACCCTTAAAACTCAGGGTACAGCCAACCTGTTTCTGATTAATCCCAACGGGATTGTGTTTGGTCCCAATGCTTCTTTAAACATTGGTGGTTCATTTGTAGCGAGTACAGCAAGTAGTATAAATTTTGCCGATGGGACTAAGTTTAGTGCTATAAACCCCCAAACCATACCCCTGCTAACAGTAAGTGTGCCCACTGGCTTACAATTCGGAGCAACTGCGGCTCCCATCCGCAATCAATCCCAAGCAAGTTCAGATGGTGCAAGTTACCCTGTAGGTCTAAAAGTGCAGCCAGGCAAAACATTGGCATTGGTAGGCGGTGATATAACGCTCGAGGGTGGAAATTTAACAGCAGAGTCGGGAAAAATTGAACTAGGAAGTGTCGCTAGCAATAGTTTGGTCACTTTGAACTCAACGAACCAAGGTTGGGTTTTGGGATATGAAAGAGTCAAGGATTTCCAGAACATTCAACTACTCCAACGAACTGTTGACGGTTCTAATATTTCATCTGTTGTAAATACGAGTGGTGAGGGTGGCGGTATTATCCAGGTGCAAGGCAACACTGTGGAACTAGCTGGTAATGGTGTTTTATTATTAACGCAAACTACAGGTGACAAAAATGGCGAAGACTTAATGATTACCAGTAGGAAATTAATTGTTCGGGATGGCGCACAAGTACTCACTTCTACTATAGGCCAGGGTATGGGGGGAAATTTGATCGTGAATGCCTCTGAGTCCGTAGAATTAGTTGGTAATAATACTGGAAGAACTACATTAGCTACAGCAACTTTTGGTGCTGGAAAGGCAGGTGATATTACAATCAACACTAACAGGTTGCGTATCCAAGATGGGGCAGAAGCATCAACAGAGTCTAGCGGAATTTTACAGGATAATGAATTTCCTTCACAGCGGCTATTTAGACCAGCTACAGGAGTAGGAGGGAATTTAACGGTGAACGCTTCCGAGTCTGTAGAGCTCATTGGAACTTCAGCAACAGATCCCAGCAGATTGTTGGCCAGAACTTTAGGTTCGGGAGATGCTGGAGAAGTCACCGTCACTACAAAGCAATTGATTGTCCGGGATGGGGCTGTAATCAATGTGAGCAGTGAACTTTTAAAGTCATATATTTACGAAGGGGGTGTACCCAATCTAGGAAAAGCAGGCAATCTAAATTTAAGCGCTCAGTCCATCCTGTTGGATAACGGAGGAAAACTCACAGCTACAAGTGAGTTCGGTCGAGGCGGTAATATTACGCTACAGGTACAAGACTTATTACTGCTGCGCCACAACAGTCAAATATCCACTAATGCAGGCATCGCCCAGACATTTGGAGATGGCGGTAATATTACGATTAAGGTTCCATCAGGCTTCATCGTCGCCGTCAATAGTGAAAATAGCGATATCACTGCTAATGCATACAAAGGGAACGGCGGTAAAGTTGATATAACTACCACAGGTATATTTGGGATTCAGAGTCAAAAATCCAATACACTCCAAAGTGATATTACCGCAAGTTCCCAGTTTGGACTCAATGGCACAGTACAAATTAACTCCCCAGATGTTGACCCTAGTAAAGGATTAGTGGAACTGCCGGAAAAGGTGGTTGATGCTTCCAGAAAAATTGTTGCTAGCTGTAATAGTGGTGCAAAACTAGCAAAGAGTTCATTTACTGTAACAGGACGTGGAGGAGTAGCATCTAGCCCCACAGAACCATTAACGGCTGATGCAGTGTTGGTTCCTTGGATAACACTGGAGCCGGAAGGTAGTAATCGTGCTGAGGGTTTGCAAAACAGAGCGGTTATTCAGCAGCCAAGGTACACAGAAGATAGTCCACAGAAAGTTAATTCTCTCAATCAACCTATTCAACTTGTGGAAGCCCAAGGATGGGTAGTAGATGACAATGGTAACGTGGTTTTAGTTGCTCAAGCACCAACTGCGATACCCAACAGTTCTGCGCTGACTCCTGGATCTTGTGCTGCTCATTCTTGATTCTTAGTACAGCTTTGCATAAGTTCGTAGCGAATTGACAGGGAAAAAATTTGAGTACATTTACTCTTGCAAAATGTGGGTTACATAGTTTTTTTCATGCCGACCTACTTACCACAGGTAGATTAATCCTACTTTTAGCAATGGTGTTTTATGAACGAACAGCTTTCAAGGTATCGTAAAGTAGCTTGTAGCGCTTAAACCCGGCTTCATACAAAGGATTTGCCTGCGGCTGTACCACATTTCGATCCTGCGCGTAGATATTGAGTGCAGCTTCTAAATTGGGGTAAACACCAATTCCCACCATTGCCAAAATAGCTGCTCCGTAAGCAGCTCCTTCTTCAGCTTTGGGAGCAATGAGTTCTGTTTGCAAAACATCTGCCAAAATTCGTAACCAGATGTGAGAGCGTGCGCCTCCACCCGTTGCTAAGAGTTGATCAACGGGAGCGATCGCACTGATGACTTCTAAGGCTGACCGTAAGCTAAATGCAACTCCCTCTAAAACAGCACGAGTTATATCTGCTTGCGTATGAGCTAATGACAAATTCACTAAAGCACCGCGAGTATCTGGATCGAGGTGGGGACTGCGCTCTCCTGAGAGGTGGGGCAGAAATAGAAGACCACGGGCACCAGGCTGCGATCGCTCTGCCATATCGATCAGATCGGTGTAGGATATATGCGGTGCAAATGTATCTCGATACCAACGCAGAGAACCACCTGCTGCCAGCGTCACTCCCAACAGATGATAGCCGCCATCCACATGACAGAACAAATGCACCTGACCTTCTGGATCGGGAATTGGGCGATTGCACGGTGCAAAGATAACTCCCGATGTCCCAATACTCAAACTACCTCGGTTCAGGTTGTTTGATGAGATGCCCAAACCGATGGCTGCTGCGGCATTATCACCTCCGCCTGCGACCACAGGTAATCCCACAGGTAATCCTACACGGGTAGCTATTTCTGATTTTAACCGTCCAGCGATCGCGGTAGATTCGATTATTGGGGGGAACAACCTTGGGTTGATATCGAGAGCATGGAGAATATCTGTATCCCATTCCCGATTCGTCAGATTCAGACACCCGACACCAGATGCATCAGATGGTTCTGTTACTGGTTCGCCTGTTAGCACATATCCCAGATAATCTTTGGGCAAAAGAATCTGCCACAGTCGAGCATAGGCTTGTGGTTCTTCAGTCCGCAACCATAGGAGCTTTGGGAGTTGAAACCCTGTAATTGCCGGATTTCCAGTGCGCTGGATCAACTCCTGACGGGGAATCGTGGCTTCAATCTCAACAACAGCTTTACCTGTGCGCTGGTCATTCCACAAAATTGCCGGTCTAATCGCTTTGCCTTCCCTGTCGAGAGGAACCATGCCATGCATTTGTCCAGACAAACCGAGGGCGTAGACGCGCAGCGGCTTGTCGCCAGACATCACCCGGTGTCCGTTTAGCTGTTGAGTAACATCGAAGAGAGCATCCAAACTTGCTTCGACCCAATCCGACGAGTTCTGTTCCGTCCAGGCAGGTTGTGGAGTTAACAGGCGATAGCTTCTGGTTGTCTGAGCGATAATTTGCCCTTGTAAGTCAACTGCGATCGCTCGTACTCCTCCTGTACCCAAGTCTAAGCCAACTACGATGTCAGTCAATATGCCCCTCCTAAATTATCAACCCGATAAAACTTAGGCAAAAACTCTCTAAAACCGTGTTTCCTACCCTGCGGGAAGCCGCTGGCGCGTCTATGTGTCCTATCCTGCGAGAAGCCGCTTTACGTCTATGTGGTTCGTTTTTTATAATTTTGTGTAAGTCCTATTCCTGTTGCGTTGGTCGGATCAAAATTTCATTCACGTTGACGTGAGGTGGTTGGGTAACGGCATAGGCGATCGCCCGTGCAATATCTTCTGGTTGCAGCGGAGTAACGGCTTTGAACCGGGCTTCCAGCGCTTGTTTCGCAGCCGGATCAGTTATGTTGTCGATAAATTCGGTGGCAACCAGACCGGGTTCAATAATCGTGACACGAATATTGTGTTTGTGAACTTCCTGCCGCAGAGCTTCTGAGATCGCATTCACGCCCCATTTGGTGGCACTGTACACACCTATACCCGCCCGTACAGTCCGTCCGGCAACGGATGAAAGATTGACCACATGCCCAACGCCCTGTGCTTTAAAAATAGGCAAAACCGCATGAGTCGCATACAGCAATCCCAAAACGTTGAGGTCGAACTGTCGCCGCCATTCTGCTGGATCGCCATCCTCAATTGTTCCCAATCCTCCAATGCCTGCATTATTCACAAGAATATCGATTCGTCCCAAAGTTGTGTTGACCTTTTGCACTAGATCATTCACTTGGGTTTCATCACTGACATCCGTGACAATCGGTAAAGCCTTTCCCCCAACCGCTTCAATTTTTTGTGCAACTTCGTTCAATTGCTCGATTCGACGAGCCGCGATCGCCACCTGTGCGCCTTCTTCTGCAAGAGCGATCGCTGTCGCCGCCCCTATTCCTGAAGATGCACCTGTAATAATTGCTACCTTTGCATCTAATTTGCCTGCCATCATTTGCTCCTGATAATTTTCTGATACCTGATGATTAAACTCACTCTCTAGTAACTGTAGCCCATCACTACCAGCTTCAGCCGAGCACCATTGACTGCGCTTTCTTTCAGTGGCTTTCTGATGGTTCTATACCTGCGTATAGAAAAAGACGCAGTAAAGCATAAATTTTTGCTTTTGTCAATGCGTAAGTACTAGGCGGAAGTTTTATTTCCGCCTTGGAAATTCGCAGTTTTCATCTGATTAAATTTTCTCTAAGAATCGGGCTAATGTTCCTTTAGCTCCAAACTCATGCAATTTGCGTAAATGGTTTGCAACTGCATCGGCAAAAGGCGACAGCGATAAATCGCCAAAAATCTCAGTCAGGTTGAGCAATGGTTTGGCATTGGAACCACTAGAATGAGCTAGTTGAGTCAAAGTATCTGCTATTGGGTCATCAATGGGAATGGCCTTACCTTGGTCATCGAGTCCATTCAGGTAACGCAACCAAGCAGCAACCGTTAAGCTCATGTAATCAATCGCCACATTTTTGCGTAGCGCGTCACGGACTGAGCCTAAAACAAATTTTGGTATTTTGGCGGAGCTATTGAGGCAAAGGCGCGGCAGTTGGTCACGAATCTTAGGATTGGCAAAGCGTTCAATTAAGGTTTTTTTGTAATCGTCCAAATCAATCCCTGGTACAGGTTGGAGTGTGGGCGCAACCTCTGCCATCAAATTATCAACGGCTTGCCGAACTAATGGATCGGCCATAACCTCATGAACGTAAGTGTAGCCGGCCAAAGTGCCGAGATAGCCAATCAACAAATGACTGGCGTTGAGCAGCCGGATTTTTATCATCTCGTAGGGATGAACATCGCTAGTCATCTGCACGCCAACTGATTCCCAATCGGGTCTACCTGCACAGAAATTGTCTTCGATTACCCACTGAAGGAACGGTTCGGCAACAACTGGAAAGGCATCATCAATGTTAAACTGCTCCGCCACCATTTTGATATCTGCTGGGGTTGTGGCGGGGGTAATGCGATCGACCATGCAGTTAGGAAAGGCTACCTGTTCAGCCACCCAACGTCCTAACTCTGGAGAGCGCATTTGGGCAAATGCGGTTAACATTTTGCGGGCAATGTTGCCGTTACCTTGCAAATTGTCGCAGGACAACACGGTAAATGGTGCTATTCCCTGTTGACGGCGGCGATTAAGGGCTGCTGTCAAAAAACCATATACTCCAATTGGCTGATCAGGATGCTGCAAATCGTACTGAATCGTCGAGTGATTGGCATCAAATTCACCGCTGCCTTCAATATAGTAGTAGCCTCCTTCAGTAATGGTGAGGGTGACAATGCGGCATTTGGGATCTGCTAAGGTGTCAATCACTGCTTGGCAGTTATCTGGGGCAAACAGATATTTGGTAATTGCCCCAATCACACGAGCGCGATTCTCCTGGGGAGAGGCTGCGCCAACGCCTGATGGTGACTTTTCAACTAAGGTATACAAACAATCTTGTGAGTTCAGTGCATCCCGCATCCGCTTGTCGAATTCCAGTAGCCCAACCCCGCAAATTCCCCATTCACTACCGGGATTTTGATGAAAGTAATTATCGAGGTATAAAGCCTGATGTGCTCGATGGAAACCACCCACACCGATATGGACAATACCGTTAGTAATTTGATGGCGATCGTAATTGGGTACGCGAACGTTATTTGTTAAACCAGACAAAGATGCTTCATTCAGCTTGATTGCTGAGCCTGTGCTGATATTGCTGTTCATAGGATTCATTTTGGGTTAGGTGATGACGATTAACTTTGGGAATGGCTTCACCGTTTTGATCGAATAAATGGCAAAGCTCACCGTTAATGTAAATAGGAACGTAATCGTGCATTCTGGCGGGATTATCTCAATATGTTTGCACGATTAACTATTACAAGATAAAAAATTTTAATTAGTGTAATTATTTCAAAATTACGAAAAATAGTATGCTCCGCCTGTATTAAGGCTTGGATACTAGTATATTTCCCACAACTTATAATCATGGTGAAAAAAATCTTAATCGTATCAGCTAATCCCAAAGATACAAATAAGTTGCGCTTGGATGAAGAAGTACGGGAAATCCAAGCGGCGTTAAAAAGAGCCAATAATCGCTCTTGTTTTGAAATCGTTACCTCATGGGCGATACGAGTTGAAGACTTGCGTCGTGCACTATTAGACCACCAGCCGACAATTGTTCATTTTTCTGGACATGGTTCAGGCAGTACTGGTTTAGTGCTGGAAAATAACTCTGGGCAAATTCAACTGGTCAGCACAGAATCCCTAGCAAGGCTATTTAAATCGTTTCAAGAAGATGTTGATTGTGTTTTGCTCAACGCCTGTTACAGTCAAAACCAAGCCGTAGCAATTCACCAACATATTGATTGTGTAATGGGGATGAATCAGGCAATTGGGGATCAAGCGGCAATTAAGTTTGCTGTTGGCTTTTATGATGCCTTGGGTGCTGGCAAACCTTATGAGGTTTGTTTTGAACTCGGCTGTGCTGCCATTGATTTAGAGGGGATTGCAGAATCAGAAACCCCAGTCATCAAAATTAGGCGGCGTAGTTCTGACTCGAAACTACTAGCTAATACACCTCAGCCAATGCCTGTAAAATCTCTAACTTTCAATAAGGATATGAGTAGCGATCGCCTGCGGCGCAGCGAAGCCGATCGCCAGGGCAGACAAAATCGCTCAGTTTCTGTTGGTGGTAGTGTCACTGGTAGTGCCATCACAACAGGTGATCACAATATTACCTCAGTACAGTATCAAACAGTGAGTTTACCTGCACCGTCAAGTGTTGATATGCGAGGGGAACTCAACGCCCTACGTGAGATATTGGTAAATTTGTCAAGCTCAGACCTTCGTAAAATTGACAATGCTGTTGCTGATGCTGAAGAAGAATTAAACAAACCACAACCAGATAAAAACGAGGTAGGTAAGGCATTAGAGCGAGCTTTTGACTATGCCAAAAAAGCTGAGGGGTTTGCGTCTGTGATTGAAAAACTCAAACCCCACTTAACTAACACAGTGGCTTGGTTAGGTAAAAATTGGCACAACTTACTGAGTATAGTTGGTTTGGGAATTTAACGCTTTTTAATTGCTTGTGAGGCACAAATGAGTAACAGCAGATTTCAAAATGAAGATCGAAGCATCAAAGTTGGACAGGATATAAACAGTAGCACCGTTATTTCCGGGGATGGTAGTGTTGGGGTTCAGGGCGATCGCGCTATGATCACAATCACCAACTACTACTACCGTGAAGATGCGAAGGTAGTAACTGTTGAGTCTGCCGACGCGGATGATAAAAAGATTCCGTGTCCTTATCGCGGTTTGTTTCACTTTGGGCCCGATGACACAGAGTTTTTCTTTGGGCGTGAAGTATTCGTCGAAGAACTGTTTGAGGCAACTCAAAATCGGAATTTTATACCCGTGTTGGGTGCATCAGGAAGTGGGAAATCTTCAGTTGTGTTGGCGGGATTAGTACCGAAGCTGCAACAAGCAGGTCACTGGCTATTTACTCACTTCCGTCCGGGTTCTGACCCAATTCAAGCTTTAGCTGAGTCCTTAGTTCCTCTATATACATCTGGTGATGCTACTGTCCAGATAGCCCAAGCACGAGCATTAGCTAAGTATTTTCACGATGACAAGGTGACTCTTCCTGATATATTTTCCCATATTCAGCGTCGGCATCCTAATCATCGGGTGCTGTTAATTGCAGACCAATTTGAAGAACTTTATACACTGTGTAGTGACCAGAAAATTCGCCATCGCTTTCTAGACATCTTATTAGCCGGTTTCCCATCTGGTTTTAGCAATACTAATGTACTAGTTGCTACCTTACGAGCGGATTTCTTAGGAAATGCCCTCTCCTATCCTCAATTTGGAGATGTGTTACGAAACGCTGATGTCAAAATCAGGTCGATGAACCGCTCCGAAATTTCCCAGATAATTGTCAAGCCACCTGAAAAGTTGGGGGTGACATTTCAAGATGGACTGGTAAAACGCGTTCTAGATGACATAAAAAATGAACCAGGAAATTTACCTCTGCTAGAGTTTGCTTTGACCGAGTTGTGGAAACGACGAACAGGTAAACAGTTAACTCATGCAGTTTATGAGGAAATTGGTGAAGTACAAGGTGCCCTAGCTCGTCATGCAGATTATACTTATCGCCAGTTGAGTGTGATTGAACAGGAACAGATGCGGCGAATTTTCATCCAATTAGTACGTCCGGGAGAAGGAACTGAGGATACGCGACGATTGGCAACTAAAGCAGAATTGGGTGAGGACAAATGGTCTTTGGTACAAAAACTGGCTGCTCGTGATGCGCGATTAGTGGTCACCAGTCAAAATGCTGCCAACCAAGAAACAGTAGAAGTTGTCCATGAGGCACTAATTCGCAATTGGGGCGAACTACAGCAATGGATGGACACAGACCGTAGCTTTCGCACTTGGCAAGAACGGTTACGGGTGGCGATGTATCAATCGGAACAAACACAACCGGATCAAGGGGCGCTGTTGCGGGGTGCTGCGTTGGCGGATGCGGAAGAAAAGCTGAAACAACGCCGAGAGGATCTTAGCCAAAGGGAGCAAAAGTTTATCCAAGCTAGTGTAGCACTGCGGGATTGGGAGAAAAAGCAGGAGCAACGCAGAAGACGACTGACTATTTCAGTGTTGGTTGGTGGTTTAGGAATCGCTTTGGGTTTAGCTGGGCTAGCGGTTATAGGCTGGCGGAATGCTGAAATCAATCAAATTAATGCCTTTGCCCAAAGTTCCGATGGGCTTTTGACTTTAGATCGACCCAAAGCTCTCATATCCAGCATCAAAGCTGCTGTAAAAATCCAAGGTCAACCCTGGTTAGATGCGAATACCCACACACAGGTAAAAATGGTATTATTAAATACGGTTGATAACACTGCTGTACCTAATACCTTGGGAGGACATGCAAACTTTGTTTATGGCATCAGCTTCAGCCCGGATGGCAAGCTGCTAGCTTCAGCCAGTGCTGACAACACAGTGAAACTGTGGGATACCAGCACTGGCAAAGAAATCAAAACCCTGACTGGGCATACAGATTTTGTTTATGGCGTCAGTTTCAGCCCGGATGGCAAGATGCTAGCTTCAGCCAGTGCTGACAAGACGGTGAAACTGTGGGATACCAGCACTGGCAAAGAAATCAAAACCCTGACTGGGCATACAAACTTTGTTAAAGGCGTCAGCTTCAGCCCGGATGGCAAGCTGCTAGCTTCAGCCAGTGCTGACAACACAGTGAAACTGTGGGATACCAGCACTGGCAAAGAAATCAA
>NZ_JBALCN010000090.1:0-20960 GCF_036919615.1 Nostoc sp.
TGCGATTTCAATCTTAAAAGGGCGGCTCATGGCTATTTTAATTTATCGAGTTTCTTTTCTCCATTATATGCAGCTTCATATAAAATTGGTATAAAGTGGTTGAATCAAGATATCCCATTTGGGCAGAAGTGGATTTCGCTGCAATCTAGACTCGACTTGCTTCATGGCTTTCTTAGTCAGGGAAATACCTTTAGGCGAAGACGCCTTCGACACCGCTCAGGGCAAGCCGCTCAGTGCATCGCCTAAATTTATTTATGAGGTTGTTAATTTTGACTTTTGACTTTTGACTTTTGACTTCCGCCTTGCGGTACTAGTCTCCAGTCACATGTCCTGAATTCTGAGTTTTAGCTTCTGATGGCTCAGGCTGAGGTTTTTTATACTTACCAGGATACTTATGCTGAAAATAAGCTTCTAGCACTTGTAAAACCATCGGTCCACAAACAGTACCACCATGCTCGCCAGTATTTTCCCCAAAGGCGACAACCACAATTTCCGGCTTATTACTAGGGGCATAAGCACCAAACCAAGTATGATTTGGGCGACCACCACCAGCTTCAGCAGTGCCACTCTTCCCAGACGCTGGGGCAATTGTCGGCACATCTAAGCGCTTACCTGTACCCTCACTCACCACCTTCCGCAGTCCCTCGCGGAGAACTTTGATAGTTTCCGGCTTCATATTTAACGATGATCGCCAACTTTTTGCTTCTTCGTTGTCTTTGAGCAAATGTGGCTGAACTCGATACCCACCATTAGCAGGGACAGAAAACATAATCGCCGATTGTAGGGGTGTTACTTGTAAAGCGCCTTGACCAATTGACATATTAATGGTATCGCCTACAGTCCAAGGCGTTTTCAAAACTTTCTGCTTCCATGTTTCATCTGGAACCAAGCCTTTTGATTCTTCGTTGGAAAATTCAATGCCAGTTTTTTGACCAAATCCGTATTTGCGACTCCATTCGATTAAAGTTGGGCCACCGACTTTTCTACCAACTTGATAGAAGAAAGTATCACTACTCATAGCGATCGCTCTGGGAAATCCTAATGGCCCGAATCCGGCGTGGTTCCACTCACCAAAAGTCACCCCCCCAACAGTCAGGGAACCAAAGGTCTGTAATACTGAGTCAGGAGAAAATTGACCTGATTCTAGTCCAGCTGTCGTAGTGACAATTTTGAAAGTACTGGCGGGTGGAAAGGCACTCAGGGCACGATTGATTAAGGGATGATCTTTACCTTGAACGCTTTCCCAATCTTTCTGGGAGAGTTTTTGTTTGGAGAAGATATTTGGGTCAAACGTGGGGTAAGATACCAGTGCTAAAACAGCACCGTTATTCGGATCAATTACGGCGATCGCACCTCGGTGATTTCCCAAAGCTTTTTCGGCTGCCTTTTGCACATCTAAATCTATGGTCAGGTGCAAATCGTTACCAGCTTTTGCCTGTTTCTCCCCCAAAACCCGGATTGGTCTACCCGCACCATCTACTTCCACCCGCTGACCGCCCCATTCGCCCCGCAGTATTTTCTCATAAGCCTTTTCCACCCCCATCTGACCGATTACATCTCCTAGCCGATAACCTGACTGCTTCTTGTCTTTTAACTGGTCGGCGGTCAACTCCCGCGTATAACCTAGTACATGTGCCAATTCCTTGCCGTGGGGATAATAACGCACAGAATCTGTATTGATTTCCACTTCTGGGAGTTCATTTTTATACTCCTTTAATGCCGTGATTTGTGCTTCATTTAGATCACGAGCAACTCGGATGAGTGAAGAAGAATTAGCACCTGCTTGTTCTAATTTCTTTTCCATCTCATCTTGGGGAATGTTGAGAATTTGCGCTAGACGCGGGCCGACTACTGACCAGGAAGGCTTCGTATGTGCCATCGGCCACAAATATACAGAGCTAGGATAGCGAGTACTAGCTAAAAGTTTGCCATTTCGGTCAAAAATATTGCCGCGTTCCGGTTGTTTGAGAATCATCCGAATTCGGTTTGCTTCGGCTCGTTCCCGGAGTTTTGGCCCTTCAACAATTTGCAAATATGCCAAACGCGCCCCAATACCAGTGGTGATTAATAGGGTAAATACGATTAAAAATATTGATTGAAAACCACGTCCAACAGTGCGTGTATCTTTTTTGCTGCCAAGCGACGAGAATAAAGACATAAACAATTAAAAATTCAAAATGAATAAATGCAATCCTAGCAAGCCTTTTAGCAATTGCTAATCTGCAATTTTAATGCATGTTGGCTGAATCAAAGAATGGAAAAATACTTGGATAAGTATATATAGTAACTATAAATTCATTCCCCGTAATGGGTATGAAAGAATCAGGCGAGTATATTCTTGAACAATTGTTTTTGGCGGATACAATAAACCAAAGTGTTAAATCTAGTCTGCCCAATAGACTACTGACATCACGTAAGATCACGGCATTCTACTAAGGATTATGGCTCAAATTGTCATGCAGAATCAGAGGGGGATAACAACTTTTCAGCCACTTGATGTTGAACTGCGTAATGTCTTCAAGTTTTTTAATCAAGAACCAGCAGTAAATGGAATCGACTTGGATGTCAGGCAAGGAGAATTTTTTAGTATTTTAGGCCCCTCCGGTTGTGGTAAAACAACAACACTGCGCTTAATTGCTGGGTTTGAAATCGCTGACGCTGGCAAGGTATTGATTCAGGGTCAGTCTATGACTAATGTGCCGCCTTACCGCCGACCCGTCAATACTGTATTTCAAAGTTACGCTCTATTTAACCACCTGAATGTCTGGGATAACATCGCCTTCGGACTGAGGTTAAAAAAAATACGCAAATCGCAAATTGAAGCTAGAGTTCAAGAAGCTTTAAAACTCGTAAAAATGGAAAGTTTGCGATCGCGCTTTCCCAATCAACTTTCTGGTGGTCAACAGCAGCGAGTTGCTTTAGCAAGGGCCCTAGTCAACCGTCCCACCGTCGTACTGCTGGATGAACCTTTAGGGGCGTTAGATTTAAAACTACGTAAGGAAATGCAGGTTGAGTTATCAAATTTACACAAAGACTTAGGATTGACCTTTGTGATGGTGACACACGACCAAGAAGAAGCATTGTCTTTGAGCGATCGCATTGCCGTGATGAACCAAGGCAAAATTGAACAAGTTGGCACTCCCAGCCAAATTTACGAACGTCCCTGCACATCTTTTGTTGCTGATTTTATTGGCGATACTAATTTATTCAGCGGTGAAATCGTAGCGGTAGACTCTTCTAATGTTAATATTTCGACAAAAACGGGACTCTCAATTGTCATTAGCCGCGCTGAAGATACACCATCTGAATTATCACAAGCTGTGATCGTGTGCGTGCGCCCAGAAAAAATACAGCTTTCGCTTTATCCACCCAATTTGCCAGCTAACTGCTTTGAAGGACGGCTTGTCAATGTTATGTATTTGGGCACACACGTTAATTATGTTGTGGAATTAACAAATGGCATTAGCATAAATGTGCTACAAGCTAATACTTTTGGCAGTTTACCAGACCGCAACACGCCGATCTACGCTTGGTGGGCAGAAAATGATTGTTTAGCTATTAGTCAATAGTTATAAGAATCTGCCTTAATTAATAATAGGATCACTTTCTTCAGTTCCCTCGCCTGGTAAGGAATTCACTTACAGCAAAAAATTATTAGTTTGCTCACTCTGTTACCTGATATTTATAGCGGCTTGGTGGATAATTCTTCTTAGTCAAATCCTATGGGTGCGAACGGTGAGTTATAACATTCAGTAATGGAATAATACCTTGACCCTGTACTAGGAATATCAACCCATGTCAATTTTGAAAAGAGTTCCTTGGGTGTCCCTGGCGCTAGTACTGCTTAGTTACAGTACTTTGGGCTGGGTAATATCTGAAACACATGCTTCTCTGTTAGTGTGGCTGGTAACTGTAGTTGCTATCTTGCTTTTAATAGTAACATTGACCGCTCCTTGGCCGAAAATGACATATTACTTCAGTATTTTGCTTAAATCAAATACCAGGTCTTTCGGCGTTGCGGTCTTAGGAGCTTTCTTGTTTTTTATTATGATTGCCTGGTTTGGGGTATTTCTTGATACCTTACTCATCATTTCAGCGACTATATTAGTCAGGATAGACTTTCAAAGAGCGGGTCTTAGGGAAGGGCTAGCCTTTTCAACTGCGTCTATCTTTTCATTGACAGGTTTAGCTTTGGGTGCGCTAATCTGCAAGTTAATATATTCTCAAATCCCGCTAACGTCATGAAGTATACCTAAAAAAGATAGCGATGCCTGTGGCGGGCTGTGACGCTCATGACCCACTCTAAGCGAAGGAAGAAGACTCGCTCTAAGCGTACCCCTTCTCCTTCTTCTGACGGAGAGGCTGCGCCAACAAAGACGCTAACGCGAACGGGGAAGCAAGCTACGCGTAGCGTCTGGTAGAGAAGCCATGCCGTTGACGAAGCGTCTGCTAGAGAAGGCTTTACGCTTCTTTAGCAGACGCGCAAGGGACGCTATCGATGTTGCTTCAGAACCGATATTGCTTACCTAAAGATTTATTTTTGCCTCAAATTCTCGACTGTTTTAACAAGTCGAGAATCTTCTTCAATTCTTGCTTGGGTTCAAAATGTAAGTTGTTCAAACAGCAGTAAAGAGAGGAAAAAATCCATGATAAAAATTGCTACCCAACTAGTAACAACTGCTTTTGTTGCTGATTCTCCTACTTCCTTGGCTCCCCCCTTAGTAGTTAACCCCCAACTACAGCCAATGACAGCAACCAGCACTCCAAAAATAAACCCTTTTAGCAAAATAATAAACAAATCTGACGGTTCTAAAAAATTTCTGACTGATTCTAAAAATGTTTCTGGAATGATTTTGTAAAAGTATGAGGCAGCAAAAACTCCGCCGATAATGCCAGTTACTAAACCCAAAATCGTCATCATAGGCACCATTAAACTACAAGCAATTACTCTAGGAAGTACTAGATAATCGATTGGATCAGTTTTGAGCATATAAAGTGCATCAATTTGCTCTGTGACTTGCATTGCACCTATTTCTGCTGCAAAAGCAGAACCGACTTGTCCCGCCATAATACTAGCGGTCAAAATTGGAGCCAATTCTCTACAAAAAGCTAAGGCAAAAGCACCTCCCACAGCATTGATAGCCCCAAATCGGGCTAATTCCCTGGTTATCTGAATAGTAAAAATCATTCCTGCAAAACAGCTGACAAGGAGAACTGGAGAGATAGAACCTGGCCCAGCAGTCACCATATGTTGCAGAATCTTGCGGTAGTACGTTTTTCCTTGGAGTAAATGTAGCCACACTTGACCGAAAAGCAGTACTGCCGCAAAACAGCGTACAATCGCAGAGTGCTCAAAATTTGTTTTTAATCGCAATTTTATCGTCCTTAAAACTGACTTTTTTTGCACATATGTTATATCAATTCTCTAAAATCAGACTACAGATACAAATGGTGGAAACCCAGCCAGATGTAATCTGGCTTTCTCTATTATGTAGACGCAGGAAGTGCGGCTTCCCGTAAGGTATTACGAATTGATATTAGGGTATGGTACATGAACGGACGCACTAGATGTTTACCCTCAAAGTTGAGGAGGTGTTTGAGCATGGTTCAACTTAGCTTAGTAAACTTTAGCGAAACATAGCACCTATGGTATTGTGAGCTTTTCTGCTACTGCTCTAAATAATGTAATGTTAAATAATTTTTTATGAACAGGATTAAATACATAGCATTTGTGTTGCTATTAATACTATCTTTAACTGTGGTAGATCCGGCTTTTGCATCTGTATGCCGCAATTATGATGTCTACAACGGGCTACACCTACGCCACCAGATTTGCATTCTCAGTATCAACCGAAGTGCTAAAAATTATTGGGAATACAGAGCAGCCGTTAGTGTGGATGGAGTAAAAAGACCGACCGAGGTCTACAATTGTCGTAAACGAGTCAAGCTTCAACAAGGTGAGACTGTTTTGCCTTTTGAGCAAAAAGACCCTGGTGAGATGATATGCAGCTTTTTTAACTCTTCTCGGCGGTAAACACGCGCCAGATAATAAAGACCGTGAAACCTAGATAGGCGAATACTGTTAGCCACTCTTGCCAGCTACCAAATTCATTATTCATCAGCAAAAGTCAGAAAATTAATATTTCTCAATCCTACATGCTCACGCTACCAGTCGATTGCCGTATTTTGGAAGATAAAGAAAGACAACTCAAAAATTATTCGCGAATTTTCCGGAATCGATAACGTCGGGGTGGTAGTACATATCAGAGCATCGATATTATACTGAACCTCTATAACAAACCTTCGGGGAATATAGCCCCATTGTTTCCGCTCAAAAACCCGGTCATGATGACCGGGTTTTTGATTTTACTTCTATTTTCCCTTTTTTTACTCAGTTCAGTTGTTCATTTAGGCTTGTTATGACTACCATTAGATTAAGATTTGCTCTGCATTGAAAGATTGCAGACTTCCAGTGAGTCTCCAGCGACAAACCAAAGTGAAGAAATCCAATTGACGCGCAAGATAGAGTCAGAAATGACATCCGATTTGCTTGAGCATATCAAACTCCTTTTTCTGGTGATGTAAACACTACAGCTTTTGCAAAAACGCGATCGCCTGGAAAAAAACCATCAGTTTCACCATCCCTGACTTTTGCAAGAGGTCTAATCTCCCAAAATCAGCTTTTCATCTGCCTTTGAAGAACTTTCGTTCTGGGTGGACTTGTTGAGTGAGCGCTCTTTGGTGATGATTGTCAGTCCTCAAAACGACGGCTGAAACCCTGATTAATTTCGTTGCTAATTAAGCCAGGGCGTGAGTCTCAAAATCCGAAATCCTGCGGCTGAGGGTTGTAGACAATGGATGTGGGTTTGATCAGGTAGCTCCATTGGGACAGGATTTGGACTGCAAGGAATGCAGGAGCGAATCGCTGCACTAGGGGGCACATTCACCCCGGAGACAGAACCAGGAAAGGGCTGTCAAATTGGGGTGGAAGTACCTTTGACAACTAAGTGTGTCCGAAATGTCGTCTAGCTAGTTGATTTATGATTCGTATGTTAATAGTGGATGATCAAAGCCTGATTTGCCAAGGGCTGAAAACGATGTTGGAATTGTGGTCAGATTTGCAGGTAGTGGGGATTGCCAGTAATGGCGAGATGGCGATCGAGCAGGTCGCAGCCCTCCAGCCTGATTTGGTGCTAATGGATGTGCGAATGCCATTAATGGATGGGAGAGCCGCAACACGAACGATCTGCGAACAATTTCCCAGTGTGAAAGTGCTCATACTTAGCACGTTTGACGATGACCAGTATGTTGCCGAGTCGATCCAGGCAGGTGCGAAAGGCTATCTGCTGAAAGACATGCCCATAGATGAGCTAGTGCAAGCAATTCGGCTGGCGTGTCTTGGCTATGCTCAATTGGCTCCCGGGCTGTTGGACAAGCTGATGAAAAATTCTTTGGGCATCGCTAAACCAACCGCTTCGCCAAAATTGGAGATACTGACGCGGCGAGAGCAGCAGGTTTTGCAGTTGATTGCTAATGGAGACAAAAATCGAGAGATCGCCGAGCAGTTATTTATCACTGAAGGCACAGTGAAGACTCATGTGACACATTTGCTGAGTCGGCTCGATTGCAGGAACCGCGCCCAGTTGGCGATCATTGCTAATTCGTATTCCCTAAATAGTTCGGGGTAAAGAGTAATTCTTCTAACTACAACCAAGCAAGAGAATGAAGAGAAGATTTCTCTCGAATAATAGTCCTTAAAAGTACGGCACCGTCCTTTATGCTTTGGTGCGTTACGGACTCCATCCTAACGCACCAAAGCTGGTACTTAGATTTTTTCACGCAATCAAATCAGATTCCTATACATTATCCGTTGCCAAGGTAAATGAGACACGAGACATCAACCGCTTCTTGACGTTGGCTGGTTCGCAAATTCAAGTCAAGCTTGACCAAAGTGTAGATGTTCCAGGTCGTAGCTCAATTTATCGGGCAAATTATACTGGCGATTATAAAGTAGTTAACCAACTCAAGGATATTAATAATTTTTTCTTTGAAGCACCGCCACCCAACGGTTATACACTGCTTGCTAGCTATAAAATCGAACGTGACGGTACTAGGTTACAACAAACCAATCCGGGAGACTATGGCTTTCCCTTCCAGTTGCAACTAGGGGAACAAACTACCTTTCGAGTCACCTATCAAGCTAGAGGCGGGCCTCGCTGGGTTTATAGTGCAGCAGGACAGATGCTATCTAACTTCCGCCTCACAGCAATTGCTAACTTTGCTCCGGCTAATTTTGCCAGTAGTATTGAACCTGATGAGATTAAATTAGGACTTACGCACTGTACAAATTAGCCATAATATGTTTAACGGTATTTGTTCGTTTCGGGCGCTTCGCATAACCCTTATTTATTCGCTTATTTCCGTAGACGTAGCCCGTCGTAGACATCGCTAGATGCTAAACATAGCTGAAACACTTAGACCTCTTGTAAAAGTCCCAAAATCAGGTATGTCATTCTGAGCAGAACGCGGTGGAGAGAAGAATCTCGCTAGATGTATCACTCCGCTCAATATGATAATTTAAGCATTTATGCAAGAGGTTTCTTAAATTGCGTATAGTACTTATGTACGATGCCTAAGTCCTAATAATACGACCTTTTGGGTGATAAGGGTAACACTTTTATCTCACTACCGTCTTCAGTAACGACTTTTAATGGAAGTGAATCCTGATGCTCTTGTCTAGATAATTGAATATATTGAAGACCTTTTTTTGTAGGCTTAACTACCATAAGATAGTGATTGCCTACCCACTTAATACTTATTACTCTGTACAGCAAAACCCAGACTTCAGCTATCTCTCCAGTGTTAATTTTATTCCTTGAGAATTCACCACATTGCCATTCATGATTACCGCTGGGTGTCCATAAACCCGCAAGATAATGATAATCAAAAAACGAACTACCACCAAAAGTTGTAAACGAATAAATATTATAGCTAAACCATCTTTCATAACGCTCAGGGTTCTTAGTCAGATCATTATATCTTGCGTTCATCGACGACAGAAACTTCATTTGTTCTGCTTTAGTAGGACGCACCCATGTTTCGGATGAGTTGCAAATTTTAAATGGTACTTCAATCGCTTTACTGCGATTAGTGGACTGTGAGGCAGCAGGCTGTGAAAAAGTTATGCTGATAATAGTTTGAGCGCTTACAAATGCTCCTGTTAACAGGAACGTGCTTACTAATTTAAAAAGTTTCATAATTTTGCTTGTTTATATGAACAGTATTTGTAAGGAAAACCCGTTCAAGGATAGCGAGGTATATGCGTGCCATCATTGTTTAGTTAGGAATGAATGAAGTTAGCTTATGCATTAGACTCAGCCGCAACTCAGAAGCAAGAATAGACAAATTATACAGCAATCAGCCGCCATGTGACCTCGAAATAGTCCACACTATCGAAGTTGAGGAAATAATTTTAGGTTTTTTTATCGCGTTGAATTTCGTTTTCTAGTTGGCCCAGAGGCACTAATGTTAGCTGTGACACAGTGCGTTGCTGAGTTCTATACTGGTGGCGGCGATCAAGAAAGTGTTCTGTGATATATCCGTAGCGGCTGCCTCGGTAAAAACTGGGTCTAAGTGTGTTATCGTTTCTCTGATATATCAGGGTAGAAGAAGCAAAATCTTGAGCGATCGCAGAATCGTACACTTGTCGAATCAGATTAATTCCGGCGGAATTGTTTGGATCGAAATTGAAAAACATATCACTAGATCGATAATCGATCATTTCTCGGATCACCAGGCCATTAGGTGCCCAACTAAAAATGTTGGCTAATGGTAGTTAAACGACAGTTTAGCGGGTTTGCTTTCAGCCATTTGGCTAGCAGTTCGTCACTGGTATGGCTGGTACAGTTTGCACCCAGAAGACCAAAGATTGCAGGCTCAGAAAAACGCTAAAGATTAGGTGATTCCGCTATGATTAGCGAAGTTTTAGCTAACAGCATTTATGGATAACGATTTACTGGCTTTCTTTGCGGGTGCTGGGTTACTCGTCCTCTATCTCATCCTTTCTGCATTGACTGAAATGGGGACTAAACTACCTTGGAAGAAATAAGCAGATGGGGCGATAAAGTTACTAAGGTCAAAAATCTGCAAGTTGAATGGGCTGGAATAGCTAAAAAGTTTACACTTCTAAACCTCATTGGGCTTGGAAAAAGAAGTAAACATTCTTTAGACTAAGTTAATATACTTATTGTTCGAGAGAGTGCCAAATGCGCGATCCACAGAAGAATCACATTAAAATCGAGCCGGCAACCCTCGTCTTGATTGTGTCTCTCCTAATACTCTTGCCTCTGCTGTTTGTTGGTTTTTTGTCGCAGTGAAGTTCGTGAGGAATACTCAACAGATATATTCTCCCGATGTTTTTCACAAAATGTGAACGAGTCGGACTTTGTATTGCCGTGCCATCTTAACCCAATCTCTTGAATTGTTAATGTATCGACCTGCAATGCGATTGCATTGACTTACATTGCTATTGTATCGGCTTACATTGGCATTGTATTGACTTACATTGTCATTGTATTGACTTACATTGCTATTGTATTGATTTACATTGGCATTGCATTGGTTTACAATGCAATTGTATCGATTTGCAAAAATTAACCTGCCCTTTCTCTACTTTTTGGCATAAGTAAAAAGAGCAAGTAAATGTGAAGTATCAGCTTTCTTTTAATTCTTAAACAATGTTAGGACGATGCCTACGGCAGGCTACGCCTACGCCTTTTGTCTCAGGTGCGTTACGAAGACAGTTAACGCACCAAATTACGCCAAAACTACTTAGGTAAAACCTGCCGTAGTGCTGCTAAAAGTTGGTCAACACTTTCCTTACGACTATTAAAGCCCATCAATCCCACGCGCCAAACTTTACCAGCGAGTTCGCCAAGACCACCGCCAATTTCAATATTATGTTCATTGAGTAACTGCCGAGCGATCGCTTTACCATCTACCCCTGTTGGAATGCAGACAGTGGTAAGCGTTGGTAGTCGATACTCCTGCTCAACGTGCATACTCAGTCCTAAGTTCTCTAACCCTTGCCAGAGATATTCTACGTTCTTTTGATGACGCTGCCAGGAGTTTGCTAACCCCTCTTCTGCAAGCAAACGTAGTGCTTCCCGCAATGCATAGTATAAATTAATTGGTGCTGTATGATGATAGGTGCGTTCAGATCCCCAATACTTGCCTAGCAACAACATATCCAAATACCAGTTTGCAACCTTTGTTTGGCGCTGTTGCAATTTCTCAACTGCACGCGGACTCATTGTAAAAGGCGAAGCACCAGGTGGGCAACCCAACCCTTTTTGGCTACAACTATAAGCTAAGTCAACTCCCCAAGCATCCAAAAACAAGGGGACACCACCCAAACTTGTGACTGAATCCACTAGTAACAAAGTCCCAAATTCACGACACAAATCAGCGACCCCTTCCAATGGTTGACGTGCGCCAGTGGAGGTTTCAGCATGAACTAGAGCTAAAATAGTTGGACGATGAGTTTTTAAGGCAGTTTGGAGTTCATCGAGGTTGAAAACTTGTCCCCAAGGTTTGGTAATGGTTCGCACATCGGCATCATAACGTCCAGCCATATCCACAAGGCGATTACCAAAGTAACCAGCTACACCAATTAAAACCACATCACCGGGTTCAACGGCATTGGCGATGGTTGCTTCCATTGCGGCTGTTCCCGTACCGCTGACTGCAATGGTAAGTGGGTTTTCAGTTTGCCATACGTAGCGTAGCAACGACTGAATTTCATCCATGAGTGCGAGAAAAGCTGGGTCAAGATGCCCAACGGGTGAAGTATTCATCGCCTGGAGAACTGTAGGATGGGCATTGGAGGGTCCAGGCCCCAAGAGCAGACGGGATGGGATTTCTAGCGGTGTGAGTTGCAAGCGCCCAGAGTCGTTGATGGAAATTGTTTGCGTCATAATCTATCTTCGCCTAGACCATACTTACCGAATCATAGAGCGATGGCTTCGCCAACGCCAGAGGCGATCGCATCACCGATGTTTTAGCTGAACCGAATGTTGCCTCTGTTCACCTCTGCATTGGGAGTGATCAGATGAATTTTTGGGCGTTCTAATTCCCACCCCTGAGCGATATTTGATTTTAACCTTTGTTAATAGAAAATATTGTCTGAAATGTTTGGAGTCATGATGTTAATTTTTAAGACGGATTCGGAAATGTTTGGAGTCTCATGTTAGTACTGTTAATCTAGGGTGAAAAACATAACCCTCTTCTGTCACTCTCCGAAAACATTTGCCATTTTTGAATTCTAGAGCTTTTGTATAGCAAGCGATCGCGCGATTCTTTTCTAATAACAAATACAAGACCCATTTTTTTCTAATAGTATAGCTTGTATTGATTGCCTCATAAGGCTTCTAGCAATCGTCCTCCCGGAAAGTGACAAAAGAGGGATAAGGGAATCCGATTTGATTTTTGAAAAATCTCCTGTGTAGGGTGTATTATTGCCTAGGGTAACGCACTAGAACCATTAGATGGTGCATTAGACAGTGGCATAACGCACACCATGTATATTTCAAAAATCAAATATGAGTCCTATAGATTAGGATGATATTTCAAAGCGTTGCGTTGCGTTCGTGGACTGAAGAATAAAAGCAATCTCATCAAGGCTGGGATTGCTTTAGATTAGGCGCTCGCAACTCGCGCTCGCAATGACTATCTTGAGCTAATGTGTTAAGTCTTCGCGTAATCCTGAAAACTTTGAAGGAAAAAATGAAGATGTTCAACCAAAAACAAAAGCCTTTGAGTGTATCCGCCAAAACTGTAAATACTCAGCAGTCTTTGAGTCCGAGTCCCGAGGAAATGTTCTCTGAACTCTCCGAATCAGAGGAGTACATTTTGAGAGGCGGAGTTATCAATGATGATCAAGGAAGTCGGGGGCCACAACACAAGGCTCAATCCGCACTGCCGCTTAACGTGATCACATTTTGGAACCTTTTGATTAAGGCTTCTCGCTAACCAAAGGCTTCTAAGGCTTCTCGCTTCTATTTTTAGAGAGCGATTTTACCAGGTCAAACTATCCGTCTGAATTTACCACAGACCGTTCCTCATGTCAAAAGCCTTTTTCCACACCTTGTAGCGTTCGATTCGCCTCTTTAAATTGATGCACAAAAAAGCGACATCGGTTTCGATTTCCTGGCACGGCGTCGATTACCCGAGGTGAATTCGTAATTACGTGAATAACTCCATAGCTAAATAGGGGTCGTAGCAGTTAGCCATTACAAACTTAAGGACTATCTTGATGACTTCCGAATCAGCAACTTCCCAATCATCCCAAGGTAATTTCATAATTACCAGGGGATGATTTATTTTTGTGTTTATGCTTCACTACTTTTGGTAGCAGATTGCTTCCCCAGTGGTAGCGTTTCTCTGGCTTCGGCTTTGGTTTATACCTTTTACAAAATCCACGGTATTTAGTAGCACATTCTCTTCATGTTCGTCCTAATGCCAAGAATGCCGGATGCCATTGAGTAATTCCGTCATCCGTCAATCTGTTATGAGTGCCATGTCTTTGCCTAGACGATACTTACCGGATCATAGAGCGATGGCTTCGCCAACGCCAGAGGCGAACGCATTACCGATGTTTTATTGAATCAGGACTTACGCATTGAAAACCTGAAACCTCGTTCGCGTAGCGTGCGCGAAGCGCACTCCTCCCTAACCCTCCTGTAAAAAGGGGGAATCTTAAAAGCCCACTTTTTAAAAGGGTTGGCGGATCTCTTCTTGGCGCGGATTTCTCACAAAGCCAGAGAAAAGAGGAGTCAGCCCCAACTCTAGGAGACGCTACGCGTAGCTTGCTTCCCCGGAGGGGTACGGGGAAGTCACTCATTCACTCATTCAAAAGTCAAAAACTGCCAAAATGTTTATTGCAAATGAATTTCAGCAGTTTTAAGCATGACCCCTCAGAAAATAGATTGTATACCGGATCATATAATATTCGGTCAGCACTGGCTTTATCAATATGTCCGAATCTATAATGAGCGGGGAACAAATGAGGATTTCTCCCTATAACGTGAACAGTCAGATATCCCCATCTCTTCGTGTCTTGTTCCTCATCTCCGAATATGGGCTGTGTTAAAAATCTTTAGAATTTCAAAAATATTGGCAGAATTTGCAGTAAGCTCATTTTGAATTGTAGTGTTATTTAATAGGAACTTTTACTATGGCAGCTTCTTTTTTGCCTTCTATCTTGGCTAGTACTTCGTACTTGCCTTCTATCTTCATTCCCATAATTGGTTGGGTTTTGCCAGGTGTGGTCTTCGCGTTTCTATTTATATACATTGAAAGCGACGATATCAGCGATATTTAACTGATGTAGTCATTAGGAGCCACTGCGTTGCTCTGGTTTCCAGAGTTGTACCCCTGCTCAAAAGCCATCTAGCAAGAGCGTCTCACGCCACTTGTTACAACTCTTGTCACCAGGGCGTAGTGGCTCCTCTTCTCCCAAAGGGAGAAGCAAGTGGCGTTCATTAGTCAAGTTTTCGGACAAGCGAGAGTTATCAATTCTGTCGGATACGTTTCTAGACTATTGACCAAAATTAATAACGCCTGTCTTTATGAGACAGGCGGTTTTTTAACGTTGATTTCTCTACAAATGCTAGAAAATTCTAACTTATAGTATTCGGTTCAAACTAAGTTAAATCGAAGAACCAAGTCCGGCATAGGCACCATAAAAGAAAATGCCCAGGACTGTAATTATACCTAAACCTGCGATCGTAGCGACGACCCACAGGGGAATTCTCCCGCTTCCAGACACAGCTTCTCTCCTCCCTTAACAACAAATCAACACACTTTCATAAACCAAGATTAACAACAGTACTTCTAATTAGTTAAAGAAGTAACTAGAAAACAGAATACCCAGAACGAAAATCATTAGTAATCCCAGGTATAAAGAAGTCCGGTTTAGTTCAACCGGCTGATTATTGGGATTGGGGGATCTTTCTACCATAATTGCTCCTAACGGTGAATAAATTGCATTGCGGCGATCGCACCTAAAAAGAATACAGTTGGTACACCTAAAGTGTGAACTGCCAGCCATCTAACGGTAAAAATTGGATAGGTAACTGGTTGATTGATGTTGTTGCTGCTTGTCATGATCTCAAACTACTTTTCGATAAATTGTTCAACTTGTTTTTTAGCTTCAAAACGGTTCTTCACAATTGGCACTTCCTGCCGTGCTGGTGTGAAATACTCATTGGGACGAGGTGTGCCAAAAGCATCATAAGCCAGCCCAGTTTGCACAAATAGCCAACCTGCAATAAACAATGCTGGGATGGTGATGCTGTGAATTACCCAGTAACGAACGCTAGTAATGATGTCCGAAAACGGACGTTCTCCAGTGGTACCTGACATTTAGTATCCCTACCTTCACATAGAGTGTTATTGAGTTTATTATCCTACAAAGTTAAGAAAGAGTTACAAGTTGCAACGTTCTTCTCAGAAATTGGGTATTGGCAAGAGGCAAAGGGGCAGGAAGCAGGGAGCAGAGGGGAAAAGTAATTTTTTATCCTCCCCCTTGCCCCCTGCCCCCTGCTTCTTTTCTACTCCTTACTCCCTTTTACTCACTAAGCCGCCTCTGCGGGGGAAATTGTTTCCGGGTTTGGTAGATATTTGAGCAAAACGCCGCGATCGCCAATTATAAATCCCCGTTCTGGCTCTAAGAAAACAATCTTGTACAAATTAGCAGCAACTTCTTCCACTGCACGGTCTTTTTCCCAGGTTTTGCCACCGTCAGGACTCCGTAGCAAATTACCACTACCGCCACCTATCCAAATTTCATTGGGTGTGCGATATGCCAAATCCAGTAAACCCCAACTGGTGGATAACTCTGGATATTTTGCCTTTTGCCATTCTTCTGGTTTTGTGGGGTCACTAAACTGAATTTGACCTCCCCTAGCTAGCATCCACAACTGCCCACCATCAGCAAAACCCATGTTTTCTACCCGCCGAGAACTATTACGGTTATGGGGTACCCAAGCATTTTGCCCTGGTTCCCAAGTCGAATAGAAGTTACCCTTAGCGGAAACGGCAACATATTTACCATCGGCAGAACGTTCCAAGTTACGCACCACACCGACTGCTGATTCCACCTGCGCTTTCCAGTTTTTGCCGCCATCTGTGGTCTTATATATGGCTCCGACACCAGTAGCCATTTCAGCTGTCTTGTCTGCCAGTGCCTTAATTGCGATCGGGCTACCTGGTAGCTTTTCACTCAGGGGAATACGCAACCAAGAACCACCTGCATCAATAGTGTGCAGCAACAGTCCAGGCTCTCCGGCAATCCAGCCTTCTTTACCGACAAAACTTACTGAGTCAAAGCGATACTTCTGCTCATCTAGTTGCAGTATTATTGGTTTCCAGGTATTACCACCGTCATTGGTTTCCAACAGGGTGGCGTTGCTACCCACTAAGTAGCCATGCTCAGGGTTATTAGTAAAAGCAATATCCAATAGATTCGAGTCTGTTGGCACAGAAATGATTTTCCAGGGGTTGTAGCTAACAGAGGGGATTTTGCTACAACCTATGCACATCAGGACTACTATCAACAAGGCAGCTATTCGTTGCCAACTTTTCACAATTGAATGCATCAGTATTTCTTATTTGTTTCTAAATTTCTGTAGGTGTTGTCTAAAAGGTTTACCTTATACTATGGCCGCTCTACAGAACTGGTAAAACGACACATTTATGTGATTTTAATTACACAATAGCTCACTGTTCCTCTCACCTGTCACCTGTTCCCTATTTCCGAGATCAGCCGTTCCACATTTAACTTGCATAGAGTTAGCAGTCAAAATGCTGGGTAATCCTGGGTTTTTCATTTTGAATGCGTAGATTTTGAATTTTAAATTGCTTAACGGCTGTCATTGTAAGCCGTAGAGACTGATAAAAAACAAGAAGCCAAGAGCCAAAGCGCCAAAAATTAGGATATTCTTTTGGGCTGGCGTTAGGTTATTGACACCTAAACCGTAACCGAGATTTTCTTTGAAGCCGGATGCAGTACCCGCAGGGCCAATGTTGGCAAAAGCGGTTTTCTTAGCAGCACAAACTGGACAGCGCCAATTTATGGGCAGTTCTGCAAAGGATGTCCCTGAAGGAATATCATCCTTGTCGTCTCCCTTCTCAGGTTCGTAAACATAACCGCAGGCGCGACACTCGTAGCAATCTAACACCGTAGTCTCAACAGCTGGTTCGCTCATGGCTAAGGACTCACAGAGGAGAAATCTTAAATATACGTTAAAAATTATGACATAACTGTTAGACTTTTCTATCACTAGCAAAAGCGAATCAAATACCTGAAGTGCGTCTGTTTCCCAGATTTCAGAAAAATCAAACAGATATAATGTAAAAGAAAGTAACGTAATTCAATGGGATTGGGCATTGGGCATTGGCATTGGCCAAACAGGGCATTGGGCATGGAGAAGAGACAAGGGAGACAAGGAAGAGAGGGAAGACAAGGGAGAGACTTATTCAATAGTTCGCCCTTGTCCCCCTTGTCTCCCTAGTCTCCCTAATCTCCCCCTGCTCCCTCATCCCCACTCCCCACTCCCTGCTTAAAATACTCCATAAGCGGTAGATACTCATTGTGTTTGTCCTCAGCGGTTACGAGTACCTTCTAGGCTTCTTCATAATCTGTAGCCTAGTACCTGCCTTAGCGCTCTCAGCATCCAAGCTCTTACGACCCAGTGGTTACAGTCCAGAACGGCGCACCACTTATGAATCTGGCATGGAACCGATTGGGGGAGCCTGGATTCAGTTCAATATCCGCTACTACATGTTTGCTCTAGTCTTCGTCATCTTTGATGTGGAGACTGTATTCTTGTATCCTTGGGCGGTAGCTTTCCACCGTTTGGGACTATTAGCATTTATTGAAGCGCTAGTCTTTATTGCAATTCTTGTAGTCGCCTTAGTTTACGCATGGCGTAAAGGAGCTTTGGAATGGTCTTGAATTCTAACTTAACAACTCAGGACAAAGAGCGAATCATCAACCCCATTGAGCGGAGTACAATCACTCAAGACCTTTCAGAAAACGTCATTTTGACGACGGTTGATGATCTCTACGACTGGGCGCGGCTTTCTAGTCTGTGGCCGTTGCTGTTTGGTACTGCTTGCTGTTTTATTGAGTTTGCAGCTTTAATTGGTTCCCGATTTGACTTTGACCGTTTTGGATTAATTCCCCGTTCTAGCCCCCGCCAAGCCGATTTAATTATTACGGCAGGGACTATTACGATGAAGATGGCCCCCCAACTGGTACGTCTTTATGAACAAATGCCAGAGCCGAAGTATGTAATTGCAATGGGAGCTTGCACAATTACTGGCGGGATGTTCAGCGTTGATTCCCCCACAGCAGTGCGCGGAGTTGATAAACTGATTCCTGTGGATGTGTACTTGCCTGGTTGTCCTCCCCGTCCAGAAGCAATTATCGACGCAATCATTAAGCTACGGAAGAAAATCTCCAATGAATCGATGCAAGAGCGGTATAAAATTAAGCAAACCCACCGCTACTACAGCACGACTCATAATTTGAAGCCAGTAGAGGAAATCTTAACTGGTAAGTATTTGCAGTCAGAAACTCGCTCTGTACCACCGAAGGAATTGACGGAAGCGATCGGTATGCCGATACCACCTGCACTGCAAACAGCAAAGGCGCAAAAGGAGGAACAAAACCGTGCCTGAAGAAGAATCTAAACCCGTGGCTGAAGAATCTCAACCAGTAGCAGAAGACGAAGAAGAGTCTAAACCAGTACCAGCAGCCAAAGCAGAGTCATTGGTACAAGCCGGTAAAGTTTCTCAGTGGTTGACGGAAAATGATTTTGACCATGAGTTTTTAGCACCAGACAAGAATGGTGTAGAGATAATTAAGGTGGAGCCAGATTTCTTGCTTCCTACTGCTACAGCCCTTTATGCCTATGGGTTTAATTATCTCCAGTTTCAAGGCGGTGTTGACCTTGGCCCAGGACAGGAATTAGTGAGTGTGTATCACTTGATTAAAGTCGGTGATAATAGCGATCGCCCCGAAGAAGTACGCTTAAAGGTGTTCTTACCACGGGAAAATCCCGTAGTCCCTTCTGTGTACTGGATTTGGAAGACGGCAGATTGGCAGGAGCGCGAGTCTTACGATATGTTGGGCATTATCTACCAAGGACACCCAAATCTCAAACGGATTTTGATGCCGGAAGATTGGGTAGGTTGGCCTTTGCGGAAAGATTACATCTCGCCTGATTTCTACGAGTTGCAAGATGCTTATTAGAGATTGCTGAATCGAGACGCGATTCATCGCGTCTGTACAATATAGTGCTGAGTTTCGGCAGTGATTAACCCCTTTCCGGTGGCGGAGAGGGGTTATGTTTTTGGTGTTTCATGTCAAGTTTGTTGACAAAACTTGCTGTAATTCATTGACTGTATTTACAGCTTTAATTCCCTGCTGAATTGCTTTTAATTTCTGCAAATCCGTAATTTGAGAGATTATCGGCATCAATTCTAAACCTTGATTGCCAAACTTAATTTCTAATGCCAATTCAATCCCTGAATATAACTCTTCCTTTCTTCCTCGCAGTTCTCCGCGTGCTTCTCTTCGTTCTTCCCCTTTGCTAAAAATTTCTTGATACCAAGGCGACTGCTCTAAAAGTGCCATATCCCACCTCAAAATTTGCTGAACTATTGCACTATCTAATACAAACGTAGCAAAAAATCCTAATACTGTTTCTAGTTGATTCAATTGTTCATCTGCACGTAAGATTTGCAAGGCTTCCCGAATTGTAGACTCGTTATCACCTCCTTTGAGGATAGGTACAAATGGAAGTAGTGATGGTAATGGTTGTGCAAAGGCAATGTTTACATCAACTTCCCACAGGTTAATGACACGGTAATCTTGAATAGCATGTAAACCAGCAATATTTAATGCGTAGCTTGTAGGTATTTCAGCGTCACTTGCCTTGAGAATATTAATTAGTACTGGATACGTTGGCAAATTATATTTTTCTTCTGCAAGTGCTGTGTATGCACGCATCCTGCGCGGCATTTCTGGTTTATAGCGGAGTTGTAATTCGTTAAGAACGAGAAATTTTCCCTGTTGGGGACTTTCGACACGGATTAAAACATCACTTTCTCGACTTATCCACTGAAATTCTGAGTTGAGAATTTCGCCAGCAACAATATCAGGAATTTGCGTTACCCATTTTACCCAGTTATCAGGTGCAAGGCTGATTAAGCGTTTGGTGCTGACATCGGCGGGTTTGATCATGGGGTTGTAAACGTACTGAAAGTTATAAAATAATTATACTTAAGACTGGATTACAGATATTCAGATTTTTGATTGGACTACTTATAAAAACCGTAGGCAAAGCCCGTCGTAGACATCGCACCCAATTTGAGAGAATTTGAGAGAATGCGATCGCTTTTTCAATCCCTCAGTTAATCTCATTAATCCAGCTTTAAATAGCACTGAATAAAAAGATGGAATGAATATCAGTAAGTTGAGTTTTTCAATTTTGAAGTGGGAATGAGTCACTATGCCAAGCTTGATAAAAGGCTGGATAAGTCATAGTTTGGGTGCAGTGCCAGATAACTTTGTAAGCCTCATCTGATAAGTCATTTTTCAAAGCGGTGACAACTGCCGTCATCTTGTCAGATTTTGTTAAAATTTTCCCTAAAACTGATGCCGCTTCCCTACGGGTATATTCAGATTGAGAATCACGAATTAACTCCACTAATGCCGCGATCGCAGTGGGATTATCTTCAGCTATTTTCCCTAAACTTGATGCCGCTTGCCTACGGGTAAATTCATCTTGAGAATCCCGAATTAACTCCACTAATGCCGCGATCGCAGTGGGATTATCTTCAGCTATTTTCCCTAAACTTGATGCCGCTTGCCTACGGGTAAATTCATCTTG
>NZ_JBALCN010000091.1:0-174286 GCF_036919615.1 Nostoc sp.
TGACTCAAATATTTCTACTTTGGTGACTCCAGGCATTTTCGCTCGTTCATATTTATTCCTTAATTATTTCTATCATTTTTTTCGTGAAATGGTATCAGTCGCTTCAAATATCTCTCTGGGGATTCCTCTTAAAGTGCGTGCATTATTGAGAGGCTTGGTGAAACGTCTTAGATAGATTTTAATTTTTCTTTTTGCTGCTCATCCAATTTGGCGTCGAGTCTGGATACCAGCAGGAGAGCTAGCAATTGCTCCAGTCAAAACTCAGTATAATTGGATAAGTTTGAGTGTTCGTTTGCAGTATCCTGGCTAAACCTGCTACAGCAAGTGTTCCAGTTAGCAGCAGAGCCGTTACTAAAGGATGATTTCGATTATCAAGGGTATTAAGTTTTATGATCCAGTTCTTACGTTTCAGTAATTGAAGATTGAAAATGGATGAACGAGAATCTGCAAGGCATTATCGCTTTGAATCTACCGCTTTCACAAAGAGCTACTTTTTTGCCTTCAGCAAGACAGCCATCCCGTCATAATCGCCGGTCGTGAGCTTTGGGTTATTCACGATCGCATTATCTAAGTTCAGATACCCGTTTATCTGGTACTGTGTTTTTATATTAATATTCTTAGCAAAATCATCCCGCGCCTGATTGAAGGAGACGAACTGGTGCTTAATTTTTGAAAATGGCATCACTTTCTCACGGCTGAATGCGCCGATGAAAACATACGCCCCTTTGTAACGATAAGCTCCGAATATCCTGCCATGATTATTGTTGAAGATATATGGCTCGTTTGAAAAAGCATGATCTTGAGTTTGCGGGATTTGTGCCTGAAGTTGCTCGTCGATGTATCCCCAATACCCACTTGAGTGCCCTTCACGACTGGGATAACCCGCTGCCGTACAAGCCGCGATCAGTCGATTCTTGGCTTCTTCGGGCGAATTTGCCACTGGATCGACAATGATGATATTGATCGGCTCCCTCAGGGTCTTCCCCTGGTAGATTTCACCTAACCAGTCAGCCGGTGTGAAATCCGGATTGAGCATCCATTTGCCGATTTCGGGGAGAACCGTGGGCTGTACCACCTCATCAGGCTTGGGTCGGAAGTTGGCAACAAGTTTTTCGCTGATCGACTTACCAGTGTCAGTCTTTTGAGGGTTGGACGCTTGCTGGGCTGAGGCGATCCGGGAAGAGATAGCTGCGGTGAGTACCAACAAAGAGGCAAACCCAAGCAAAGTAGTTTTTATGTCGATTACTGAAATGAAGCCGCCATGATTTCGTTTGTGGATAGGATCAGATGAACGAAGCGATATAGCAGGGGCTTTTGGTTTTGACAAGTGAAAGAAGTTCATTGACGAATTAAAGAAGTTCGTTATTATATTTAATCGACACGCCAAGAATCATTGGGACACGACCTCAGCATTTGGATAAAGTCGAGCTTGGTACATTACCTTACGGAAAATCAGCGTAAGTTGAAGCTGCGACAACCTTTAATTCACTTTTGCTTCGATAGTTCCTAAGTTAGAGTGTAATCGAGAAGAACTAGGGAAGATAGATTCAGCCCAAAAGTAACAAATGATTAACAATAGGACTTACGCAAAAAACCTCTCAAACTCTTATTCCTCCGTGTCGCACCAGTTGCTACCCTACGGGAACGCTAAGAGCGTAGCTTGCTTCCCCGGAGGGGTACAAGTCTCTTAACCGCAAGGGCGCACTGGCTTTTCTGCGTTCTCTGTGGTAGCCTGCGGCAAGCCGCTTCTCTACGTTCGCGCAGCGTGTCGCAGACAGACGCTCCGCGAATGCGTCTACGATTTTCCGTTATCTGTGCGTAAGTCCTGAACAAGAGGGACGATTGCAAACAATTCTAGCTATGGAAACGGATTCACGATGACACACAATTAACGATTGACGGCATTGGGCAGCAGGAGAGCGATAAGGTAAGGTACAAGATAAAAACAAATGAACGGCTAAAACAAGCTGTTTTAGGGGCTATTGCTAGACGCGATCGCGCTCAAGCAGCTCTTAACCCAAGCAATGCGTCTCTGTCAGCAGAAGAGTAGGGCAGACGGGTTTACCGCACCCTCAAAACTTGCTTTCCCGTTAGACGGGACATTTTTATCAGTAGTTTTTATATACCCACTACTTCAGGCTGCTTGACAGGAGGTGTTAGGCTAGCTTTCCCCAGTAAGAGATGATCGCGCAGGGTCTTGCCTGTATACTCTTTACGGAATAAACCCCGGCGCTGCAACTCTGGCACGACAAAATCAACAAACTCCTCAAATGCACCAGGAAGATAAGCTGCTGAAATAATGAAGCCATCCGCTTCTCCATTTTTAAAGCTTTCTTCTAGCTGATCGGCAATTTGAGTGGGTGTTCCCACCAGATGAGGGAGCAATATGCCTTCAGCGTAAAGCCTCCCGATATCTCTGAGGATCAAACCTTCTTTTTTGCTTAATCTCATAGCCAGTTCAAAAAGTCCTCTGATCCCACCGACTTGCACATCTTTGACTGGCTCATCCAAGGGAAGTTGGGAAAAGTCATAGTCCATATGGCTGGAGAGAGTAACCAGTCCTGCAATGGGGTCAACTAGTTCATTGTGAAAGGCTTGTTTCTCTTTTGCAATCGCTTCTGTTTCACCAATAAAGGGAATTACCGCTGGAAATATCTTGATATCATCGGGATTTCGCCCATATTTCACAGCCCGTGACTTCACATCATCGTAGTAGGCTTTGCGACCTTCTGGCGTAGGGTCAATTTCAAAGAGAATTTCTGCCCAACGAGCTGCAAATTCCTTACCCCGATTAGACGAGCCAGCTTGCATAATTACCGGACGACCTTGGGGCGATCGCGGCACTGTCAATGGCCCCTTCGACTTGAACCACCGCCCTTGATGGTTAATATGTCTAACTTTGGTGGGGTCTGCAAAGAAGCCTGTTTCTTTATTTAAAACCAATGCGTCTTCTTGCCAGCTATCCCAGAGTTTATAGGCGACTTCGACAAACTCATCTGCTCTGTCATAACGAGTTTCATGTTCTAAATGTTCTTCAAAACCAAAGTTTTTCGCCTCAGCTGTATTGTGGGATGTCACCACATTCCAAGCGATACGCCCCCGTGAAAGATGATCTAATGATCCAAAAGCACGAGCCAAATCAAAAGGAGTCGAGTCGGTGGTGGAACGGGTAATGCCCAATCCGATGTATTCCGTTGCAACTGCCATCGTGGCCACAACAAAAGCAGGGTCAAGAAAAGCAGCACCTTGAGAGCCATAGCGCAAGGTGTCTGCAATACCTGCACCATAACGACTAGGAATCATCAATCCATCTGCAAAGAACACATAGTCAAACTTGCCTCGTTCTAGAATTCGACCTAGATTTTGGTAAAACTCCGGTCGCAAAAAGTTCAAGTCATTGAGAGGGTGTCGCCATGCAGGATGACTATGAGTTAGGTGAGAGGCAATCAGAAATCCGGCTAGATGGAGTTGTTTTGTCATGGAGGATTGGGGACAGGATGATAGATAGTAGTATTTTTTATTCAGGACTCAGAATTAAAGCTTTAGGTATACAAAGTGAAAACTGGGATTTGTTCGTTGAGTACCCAGTTGTCCACTTCGTGGACTTTGTAAATATGGGTACGGACGTTGCACCAGAAGCGATCAAAGCCATATTTTTTGGCAGCAGCACGAGTGCCTATCACTTCAAAAATCTTGCTAGTTGTCTCTAGGGCATAATTGCTGCAATAACCACAATTTTTTTAGTGGCTTCGCTAGCGCTGCTGCTGTCCAGGTTTCTAGTTGGTCAAAATCTTGGTCGTAACAATTAATGGTGTGTTGTGCAAGGAAAGTAGATGAAAAACCTATTCGTTCCACTTAAATTAAGAGCGATCGCATCCTGGCATAACTGGCATCAAATAGATTTTCAGGTTGATTTAATAGTCCCCAGTTTCCATAGACCGGAATCCAAAATTCCATAGGTGGTTCAGTCATGGTCGCTTTGCTCCAATTCAAATTAGAACTAAATTTACTGCGATATCAAAGAAGATAACGGTTATAAATTAGTTATTCAAAATATTCGCGATCGCTGCTTAATCTTAATTCAAAAGACTCTCAGAATCTTACAAAATCCTAGAGTTAAATATGCATTTTTTATGTTCAAAAAACAAAATTATACTTTTTATATATACTATTTTTGTTTATTAAACAGGTATTGAAGAAACTCCTAAAGTTAAACTAGTTTTGCAAACTACGGTAAATTTATCGATTTAAAGGAGCTAATTAAAATACTAGGAGATATAATACAAGGATAGATAAGGCAAGTCAAGCTTTTCTTAAAGAATCCAGATGTAGGGGGTTTTATCAAAAATCAAATACTAGTCCTATAGATTTGAAGCCACCGCTGTGAAGCTCCAATCACTTTAGCGATCGCCAGCTAAGGAAATCTTTGAGAGCAGCAGTTTATCAATCAAATCTTTGGTTAACTGCTCAACCACCTGATTTCGTGGTTCTTGCACAAACTGCTTGCCACCTGTTTGAAAGACGTAACGAAAATTTTTGCCCTAGCTCTGGCTCGAGCAGAAGGCGATCGCCTTTATGATCATTAGACTTTGTTGAGCGGAGCGAAACATCTGGTGAGATTCATTCTAAGCAGAACGCTACACGAACTCTCCACTGCGTTTTGCTCAGAAGCGCTTGCCAGAACGCGTCCCCGATCAGAGCTAACAGCATTATCGCCAACCGTCATTCGATTGCCTGGAATTCGCGGCTTCCCGTCTTTAACTCCTGGGGTCTACCAGGCAGTATTTTAGAGAAAAGCGATGCTTGCGGCGGGCTGCGCCAACGCACTTTGGTTATAGTTACTAGTGATAGTGCTGAGGCGACTATTTATTTCCTAATAATAATAACTATTGATTTTACTTTTCTGAGCATTACCAACTATGCCTAATATATTCAACCGAGAAATTTTCAGGTTATCTAAAGCTACTTTTAGCATTGAGGAATTTGTTTTCTCCATCCTAACTACTATCAAAAGCCCATCAGTGTGGGGTATTATCAGGCTAGCATCGGCTAATCCCACCAAGGGAGGGACATCATAAATCACTAAGTCAAAACTGTTATGGAAATCTGCCATTAGTTGCTTCATTTTTTGAGATGAGAGCAACTTTGTGGGATCGGGTGGTATTGGACCAGCGGTGATTACAGATAATTGGCTCATGGAAGGTACTTTTCGTATTACTTCTCCCACTGGCAAGTTTGTAGAAATTAAATTACTTAATCCCCATAGATTATTTAAAGCTGATCGGTCATGAATTGTGGGTTTACGGAGATCAGCATCTACAAGTAGCACTCGTTGCCCCATTGCTGTAGCTATTTGAGCTAGATGGAGGGCAACCGTAGACTTCCCATCACCAGCCATAGCTGAACTAATAACTATGGAACGAATTGGGCGATCAGAACTGAGTAGTTGAATATTGCTATAAAGTACCCGTAATGCTTCTGAAAAGTTGGTAGAAGAGTAAGCATACTCTTGATCTGGTAAAACAGCCAACCCAGCAATTCCCTGAGAAGAAGAATTTTGTATATTTGCTAAGGGATTTTTTTGATTAAAAGTGGAGTTTTTCTTAGTTTCAACTTGCTTTTCAAAAGGAATATTTCCTAACAATGGCTGTTTGAGCTTTTTTTTCAGTTCATCAACAGTATGATAGGTATTATCTAGCTTTTCTACCAGTAAAACAATACCAATTCCTGAGAGGATACTTGCAACTAATCCCAGTATAAAATTGCGTTGAGTAGAAAAAGAATAAATAGGAATATCTGGGGTAGTTGGTACTTGGAGTAATTGCCAGCCAATATCCGATTGCGATATTTGAATTTGGATATTTTCACGGGTTGATAAAAACCGATTTAAACTTTCAGTAGCGATCTGTAATTTACGCTGTAAATCAACGTATTGCCGTGCTAAAACTGGTAGTTGCTTACGTTTTTGTACAAGTTTTTGTTCTATTTTGGCAAGTTCTTGGTTTTGTACTTCTAAGGTTTGAAACTGTGCTGCAACTTCGGCAAACTTTACATCCAATAAGTGCTTTTCTTCTTGATGTAGCAAAGGTAAAAGACTAGCTCGTTTCTCTTTCAATGTTTGGATGATTGGATTCTCTTCTTGCAAACTAGTTGATTCTGTAGCAATCTGAACATCAAGTGCGCGTATTTGAGTAATCAACTGTTGATATAAAGGAGCATCATTCAGCGTTGTCGTTAATCCATTTTTTCCTTGTTGGATAGAATTATTCAGCGTTGTCGTTAATCCATTTTCTCCTTGTTGGATAGAATTATTCAGCGTTATTGTTAATCCATTTTTTCCTTGTAGGATAGCCAAATTAGCACGAGCTTGGGCTAACTGTAGATCAATTACTTGTTTTTGTTGATAGAATTCAACAGTTTGTGAAGCAATTTGCGTGACTTGGGATTCTGGGTCGTTAAAATTGTATTTTTGTTGAAAAAGTTGCAATTCTTTTTGGATCTGATCGACTCGATTTTGTATAAATGGCAGTTGTTTTTCAATAAACTGAACCCCCTGACGTAACTGGGTTTGTCTCTTTACTTGACTATAGTCTAAGTAATTTTCTGCTATTCGCTCTAGTACAACTTGAGTCTGCTTTGGATTGCTGCTTTCATACCGAACTTCTATAATCTTGGTTTCTTGTAACCGATAAATCTTCAGAGATTCGAGAAGAGAATGATAGTCGATTTCTGGATAGGAGGCTTGCAACTGTTTAAGAGTGCTTTTCATCAGTTCAGGACTCTTAAGAACCTGAATTTGGCTTTCATAATCTAGATTAGACTTTTGTGCGTTGAAGTCTTTGACAACATCCATAACTTTGCTGTCATTATTTACAGGTTCTACAGGTTCTACCAGCAGTTGAAAACTGCCTTCATATTCTGGGGGCTTCCGGTTTACCACCAAGTTAATCACTACAAGTGTCATTACAGCAATCGTTACACTTGTCATGAGTAGCCAGCGTCGCCGTAAAATACTTAGAAATTCTTGAAAGCTCCAGTCGTCTTCTTGTTCTTCAGCCCAGGGAACAGGTTGATTTTGAGGAAATGGAGGCAGAGAGTTATTACTGCGATTAGAACTTGAGTTTTGAGAAGGATAATTCTCGATCATATGTTTAATACTTGGTAATACACTGAACAGGAGCAGTAGAAAGGCTTTTGAAAGTTTCAGTTAGGTAGTTTGGATATAAGCAATAATATATACCAAACATAATATTTAATTGATATTATCTTTGATGAAATCTCAGTATTTATCCTTAAACTTAGTACGTAAAGATTTTGTAAAAATATAACCTTTGGTCTTTGCTCACCCAAAGTATAACAATAGAATTTAAACATTGACAGAAAATACCAAATATCAGATACGAGTTTCAGCTATTCAAATTTGATTTTTCGACGTTTTTTAAGCGATTGCAGGGTTTAGCTTTGCCTGGACTACTTATCAAAGGATGATTGAGAAAAGCCTGAAACGCCCTATATTCGTTGTATTGGTATATATGTACTAGCTAGTTTCTCCAGTGCATAAGTCCTAAAAATATTGATTTTATAAAGATTTTGCTACAATATCTATTAAGATATTAAGTTTTTATAAAAGATTGATGAAGTTTTGGTCTTCATAATTTAAACATGATAGCGTGTTGTGCAACAGATGTTACACGTAAAAAATCAAACAAAGCCTAAAAGCGAAGGTACAGATAGCAAAAATTTTTATGTAATTATACGTAAATAGTTTAGTGTTGTCATTCAAGTAGTTTCTCGCAGAAAAGCCTTGCTACAGGGTGCAGATGGGAGCAACACGATTTCGTGAGATTTGATTTTTCTTATCAATAAAATTGGTTTATTGATAAGAAACTGGGCAAAATCACCGTTTTTTTAGTGTTTTTACTGATGCTATAGCTTGGAAAAGTTTTTAAAGTGACAACGTGACAATATTTGTTGGTTCTCACTTTTTCGCGTTGCTCCCGTACGTAGTGCCCCAAATTGAAGAAGAATTCAAAAGTCAGAATCAAGACGCTCTTGCTAGCTTGCTTCCCGGCAGGGGTACGCAGACTCGAAGAGAAGAGCTGTGCTATCAGTGGGGGATTCAAACCTCGCCACTACGAAAGTTGACCACTGAATTTGTAAATTTAGTGGAGGTCTTAAACCGCTTTACTCATCCGCCAGTCGTACAAAATTCAGGGCTTTCTTCTGACGACTTATACCTTTATTCTTTCTTGGTAAAGCATCTCAGTCCTGACGATAGATTAGATTTTTTGCTTTAATTTGTTCTGCTCAGGGAGACTTTAATATATAGCTTGAACTTTCAAACATTGAGTGAATAAACAAGCATTTTTCTACTCTAGACTAGGAACATAGCTGATGAGACTTAATGAACTTAATGAATGGATTAATCAAAACTTATTGCAATCTATTTCTACTGAGTTAGATGCAAGGAATAAACCTTCTGTAAAAGCTCAAAAATCAATTAAATTATCTGTAGTCACCCAATTTTTTCCCCCAGATTATGCTGCTACAGGGCAGTTGCTTGAAGAACTAGTGAAACAGTTAGGGAAGCAAGGGGTGGATATTGAAGTCTTTACAAGTCAGCCAGGATATGCATTTAGCTCTCATACAGCCCCAGCAGTTGAATGGGCTGACCAAATCAGAATTCAGCGATCGCGTACAGCCCAACTCTGGCCGGGAAGGATTCGTGGTAAAGCTGTTAATGGGGTACTATATACCTTACGTGCTACTCTTTATCTTCTGAAAGCTTGGCGTCGCAACAATATATTACTATTAACTACAGCTCCTCCATTTTTGCCAGTTATAGGATATTTGGTTTATTTATTGTTCCGATTGCCCTATGTGTGTGTACTCTATGACCTATATCCTGATATTGCGATCGCACTAGGCGTAATTTCAAAAGGTAACTGGCTAGTACGCTTGTGGCGTGGGATCAACAAACAGGTTTGGTTAAAGGCTAAGGGGATTATAGTACTTAGTCCGGCGATGAAACAACAGGTAGTAGCACATTGTCCCGAAGTAGCTGATAAAATTTCTATAATTCACAGTTGGGCTAACCCAGAAGAGATCGTGCCGATTGCCAAGCGAGAAAACTGGTTTGCTTGGAAGTATAACTTAGTTAACAAATTTACCGTACTATATTCTGGCAATATGGGTCGCTGCCATGACATCGACACTATCTTGGAAGCTGCAAAGCAACTACAAGATGAGCCAATTCAGTTTGTCTGTATTGGTGGTGGTGCTAAACGCGAAGAATTAATCACGGAAGTAAATCAGTTAGGGCTAAACAATTTTACGTTTTTACCTTATCAAGATCAGCAAGTGTTACCCTATTCTTTAACAGCTTGCGATCTATCACTAGTGAGTGTAGATGCAACTACAGACGGTTTAGTTGTTCCCAGCAAATTTTATTCAGCTTTGGCATCTGGGCGACCAATAGCAGTAATTTGCTCACAGACTTCATATCTCAGAGAACTGATGTCTGAAGCCAACTGTGGTGGGACATTTGACAATGGAGATGGTCAAGGTCTAGCGCAATTTATTCGCTTTTTGAGTCGAGATCGACAAACAGGAGAGCAGATGGGCAAAGCAGGTCGTCAGTATTTGCGCTCATCGCACTTTACACCGAAAGTTATCTCTCAACAATACTTACATGTTTTGCAGCAGGCACTATTATCTGATGAGATCAGAACCATGTCTGAAAGCGAGATAAAGTAAGCGTAAGCATATTGAAGTTAATTGAATATTTTTGCTGGATTTTTTCGGAGTTGGGCTTCGATGGTCTTATTGATCTCAGTCCCTCCAACATAGCCTTCCTTGCTCATAGTTTTTGTCTATATAGGAGGTGAAATTGCAGAGAAGGTGTGACCAAAATCGGAAACGTTCCAAACGACGGGCTATTTATTGTCCCATTCATAGCTGCTATATCGATAGCGTCAGTCAGAAATATAAAATGTTTGCTGACCAAGCAGGTCAATTACAGCAACGAGGGATGAGTCGGCGGAATGCGTTGATGTTAGTAGCTAACCAAACTGCAGTGCTTATAGAAGGGGAATGGTTAGAAGCTTTTTGGTGTGAAGAGTGTCAGCAAACAACTTGGTATCACATTCGTAAGTGTGATGATCGTACTTATGAAATTTCAATAGCACCACAAGAACTATGGCAGCAAGTAACAGGAGTGATTGATTCTCTGGGGAACCCTTCTGTTGGAGAGTTTACTCGTAGGAGCGCCAGACAAGTTGGTTATCAAGGTCTGAATGGTTTCCAGTTTGTGAGTTAAACCTTAACAATTGTTTGAAAAGTTTACCGTTGTATCGATATCCCTCCTAGTCACCCTTTTTAAGGGGGGAAAACCTTCTCAAAGTCCTCTTTTTTAAGGAGGATTTAGGAGGATCTAAAGTTTTGAATACCTCAGCTACACTTTTCAAATATCCTCTAAAGATGAATTTCAAATTCAAGTTTTCTCTCTTCCTGAAACACTGCAAACAATTTAGATTAACTAAGATAACCCGATGAAGAAAGCTCTCATTTGTGGAATATCGGGTCAGGATGGAGCTTACCTGGCACAGTTACTTCTTAATCAAGGCTATCGCGTCTGTGGTAGTTCGCGAGATGCCCAGATTTCCTCTTTCCGAAATTTGGTTTACTTAGCTATCTGTGACCAAGTAAAGTTAGAGTCAATGGCTCTGAATGACTTTCGGAGTGTATTGCAAGTGCTGACAAAAATCCAGCCAGATGAAATCTATAATTTGGCAGGACAAAGTTCAGTTGGTTTGTCTTTTGAACAACCAGTAGAAACTTTAGAAAGTATCACTACTGGTACTCTAAATTTATTAGAAGCTATTCGCTTTTTGGGTGTGCCAATCAAACTGTATAACGCTGGTTCTAGTGAATGTTTTGGGGATACTGGCCAAACTGCCGCTAATGAAACAACGCCATTCCGACCCAGAAGCCCCTATGCTGTGGCTAAAGCTGCTGCTTTTTGGGAAGTTGCTAACTACCGAGAAGCTTACGGTTTGTTTGCCTGTTCTGGAATTTTATTTAATCATGAATCTCCCTTGCGACCAGAAAGATTTGTGACTCAAAAGATTGTTGCGGCTGCTTGTCGCATTGCTCAAGGTAGCACCGATCAGCTTTATTTGGGAAATATGCAGATTCAGCGTGACTGGGGTTGGGCACCGGAATATGTTGAGGCGATGTATTTGATGCTGCAACAGGAACAGCCGGATGATTATGTAATTGCTACAGGAGAGAGCGGTTCATTAGAGGAATTTGTAGCAGCAGCATTTGCATCTGTGAATTTAGATTGGCGTCACCATGTTGTAATAGATAATAGCCTGCTGCGACCTACAGATTTGGCAGTGGGTAGAGGTAATCCAGTTAAAGCGAAGGACAAGCTTGGATGGCAGGCGAAATTCAAGATGAAGCAGGTTGTGCAAATGATGGTGGAGGCTAAACTATCGCAATCCTAAATCATTCATAAATGTGAAGGAGCATTCCGAAAACAAGCGATCGCAATGACTAGGATTGCTTTGTAGTTCCTCATCTATGGTCGCAATACTCTCAAAGAAGCTAGTAATTTTTGGTTAAAGTCTCAGCAAAAAATAAAGATGATTAGCAAAAAACATCTAAAACATCTAATTTACACCCCTTGTAATTGAAGTGATTATGCTTATGTACACGTATGAAGAATCTGTTAACTGGATGCAGAGTCAAGCAGAATATGCTGAGTTGGTTAAACTCAGCTACCTTGATGTAGACAATCTCATAGCTGCACAGCGTTTTGCATATAGTGATGAATTTACAGAGGTTAAAAATACTTTACAACTAAGTGATTCATCCAAGAAATTTAAAATACTCGATCTAGATTGTGGAAATGGCATTGCTTCTTTTGCCTTTACTTCCATAGGGCATGATGTTGTTGCTGTAGATCCTGACAATAGCGAAGATGTAGGTCTCAGAGCTACCGAAAGACTAAGTTCTGTAGTTCAAATTTAACAATGGGTATTTTAAATAGTTAACAGATTTATACAATACAAACTGCTAGCAGTATCAATATCAAACAAGAGTTCTATATATGCGTATTATATATGATGGTGAAATCTATGCTATGCAAAAAGTAGGCGGTATTAACCGTTACTTTGACAATATCATTAACAGATTACCAAAAGATTTTCAACCAATCCTAACGAGTATTCGTTCACGTAAAAATCACCAGCTATATCACCCAAATTTAAAGTTATTTTCTTATAAGCGATTTGGATTTCGTCCCAGACGATTGTATTATTGGCTAGAACCATATTACTTTAAATCCGTCGAAGCACTTAATAACTATCAAGTTTTCCATCCCACCTATTACTCCTTGCTCACTCAGCAAAAATTTGAAAAAAAACCTTGTCCTGTTGTTTTGACTGTTTATGACATGATTCACGAAATTTTTGCTGATGTAATCGATCGACATGGACAGATGGCAGAAATAAAATGTCGGGCTATATTAGCAGCAGATATAATTTTATGCATTTCCGAAAGTACAAAAAGAGACCTGCTGGAACGATACACATTACCTGAAGAGAGAGTTTTAGTAACTCATTTAGCAACAGATTTTAGTCCCAATTTTGGCAATGGATATGAGCTTATCCCCTCTCGTCCGTTCTATCTTTATATAGGAGGACGAGCAGCTTACAAAAACTTTAACAATTTATTGATTGCTTTTTCAAAAGCTGTTTCTAAAGTGCCAGATATCATGCTTTGTGTAGTTGGCTCACCATTTGATAAAATTGAGCAAAGCAAGATTGCAGAAATGGAGTTAGATAAACATATTCAGAACTTTGGTTATGCAAGTGATTCCCACTTAGCTAAACTATATCGAAATTGTATTGCCTTTGTATATCCCTCGTTATATGAAGGTTTTGGTATTCCGCCTTTGGAAGCAATGATATGTCAAGCACCAGTTATTGCTTCAAATAATTCTAGTATTCCAGAGGTAGTTGGTGATGCAGGTTTGTTGTTTGACCCTACCTCAGTATCAGATTTAACTGAGAGATTATTGTTCTTGCTTGAACATCCAGCAGAAAGAGAGCGTTTAATAGCCAAAGGTTTAGAGCAAGCTCAAAAGTTTAGCTGGGATAAAACAGTAACTAAAACTATACAGGCATATAAATATGTTGTTGGTTAATAGGCTGTTGTAAAGAGTTATTTTATCTGGAATTGCGAATGAAGCGATCATGAAATATAGTCGAGCGATCGCTCTTATAAAAGATAAGTGTAAGCATAGTAAGCTTGGCAAACATATAATCATCTCTCTACGAGTAAGATTTCTTTTAGAGGAATTTGTAGCAGCAGCATTTGCATCTGTGAATTTAGATTGGCGTGAACATGTTGTGATAGATAATAGCCTACTACGACCTACAGATTTGGCAGTGGGTAGGGGTAATCCAGCTAAAGCGAAGAATAAGCTGGGATGGCAGGCGAAATATAAGATGAAGGATGTGGTGCGGATGATGGTGGAAGCAAAACAAGTTGATTAAAGCAAATTTCCAAGATTTAATAACTTATATTACTGGTATTGCTAAATGAGTTTACTATTCTTTCTTTACAAACGTTTAGCTCGTTGGAGCACTTACGAGTTTAATTTGTAAAATAAATCCAAAGTTACACTTAAAAATAAATATGAAATAGCTAGTTTTACAGATGTTTTTTGTCATCCATTTTACTGGCAGTCTGGTAACACTGATAACTCAAAAATTTCACACTTTAAGCACAATCTATCTAATTCTTTATAGCAGACAAAGTAAAACTTTTCTAAACTTTATCATAATAAAATATCGCTAACTAGCAATGCTGCAAAATAAAGCTATCAGTATACTTATAAAATTAATTATTGCTCAACGATATCTGGCAATTAACTCTTTAATATTAGCATTGTTTACCTCTATTTTAGAGGGAATTTCTACTCCTTTTGTGATGCTAATTCTTCAAGAATTAGGGGGTGGTTTATTTAATATCAGTCAAATACCAATAATTATTAAAAATATAGTTGAACTATATGCCACTTTTCCCAAAAGTTGGCATTTGCTAATATTGTTCGTCACTCTACTGAGCTTAACAATTATTAAAAACATATTTTTATATTTTTCAAATATTAATATTAATAATTTACAACTCAAAGTTGGATTTTTACTTCGTAAAGTTTGCATTGAACGCTTTTTAAAATTAGAAGTATCATTTTATAATCGATCAAATATAGGTACTTTATTAAGTTTCGTAAATGAACAAGCCCAACGCAGTGAAATTTTATCTTCTCAAGTGATAGAAATCATTAGAGAAATGCTGATGATTTTTATACTTTTAGTTGTACTTATTGGTTTATCACCTGAATTAACAATAATTAGTGTAATAAGTTTATTAGTAATATCTTTGCTGTTCAAAGCAGTGCTCAATTCTGTTAGAATTTATGGACGCAAAGCAGCTAACTCTATTGACGAATTTTCTTCATTTATTACAGAGTTGCTGAGTGGAATTCGAGTAATTAAATCGTTTAAGTCTGAATTCAGGGAGCTAGAGCGTGCTGATAAATATCTAACAAACCGCTATGTGGCAGAATTAGGAGCTTTTAAATATAATTCAGCAATAGTTCCCCTGACTGAAACAGCAGGAATTATCCTACTGTTGTTGCTTCTTGGTGTAGGTTCAAGCGTAGTTTCTGCCACAGGAGGTGGGGGGTTACCCTTATTGTTAACCTATACGTATACATTATTGCGAATAATACCGCGAATTAATCATCTTAATAGTTTACGCTCTCAACTAGCATTACTATCAGGTAGTTTAGAAGTAATTCATGATTTTTTGTCATCTACAGATGAACTACATTTACCAGATGGTCAGAAACCATACAGAGGTTTGACATCTGGAATAAATTTTGAAAATGTTAGTTTTACTTTTGCTGCTAATTCAGAACCTACCCTGAAAAATATAAGTTTTCCAGTTAAAAAAGGCACAATAACCGCCCTTATTGGTTCATCAGGTAGTGGCAAATCAACCCTAGCTGATTTAGTAATGAGATTTCATGATCCTGATTCTGGCAGGATCAAAATTGATGGAATTGACTTACGAGAATATCAAATTGCTTCTTGGCGAAACGCGATTGCAATGGTAAGTCAGGAAACATTCTTGTTTCATACTTCAATTCGGGAAAATATTGCTTATGGTTGTCCAGATGCAACGAAGTTAGAAATTATTGAAGCTGCAAAAAAAGCTTATGCTTATGAGTTTATTCAGGAATTGCCAGAAGGTTTTGATACTATTGTGGGAGATCGGGGTGCAAGGTTATCTGGTGGACAAAGGCAGAGAATAGCGATCGCTAGGGCAATTTTGCGCGATCCAGACATCTTAATTCTGGATGAAGCAACTAGTGCATTAGATTCAAATTCTGAGAGGATTGTTCAGAGAGCAATTGAAGAAGTAAGCCGCGATCGCACTGTAATTGTAATTGCTCACCGCCTTTCTACAATTGAGAAAGCGGACAAGATTATTGTTATGTATAACGGTAGAGTTGCAGAGCAAGGAACGCATGAAGAACTACTAGCACTTCATAGTGAGTATTGGTCTTTGTATAAATCTCAAGTATCTGTTAAAGAGCAAATTATTCAATCAACTTGAAATCAAAAATTTCTATGACATCTACTAACCTGTTTTACCAAGCACGCTTAAACTCAATTGATGCTTTAAGAGGTTTAGCTGCCCTTACAGTTGTTTTCTACCATGCTCGACCTATGTTTTGGGTTGGTTTGGGGGAGATATGGAAGCAATATGGTTTGAGTATAAATATTAATTCTTGGTTAGGCTATGCTACAGCTCCTTTATACTTCGGTGGTCTAGCTGTAAATCTATTTTTTATAATTAGTGGTTACTGCATCCACCGACGAGGCGCACAGCAGTTAATCTCTGACCCTAAAACCAGCTTAAATCTCAAACAGTATGCAATCCGACGTATCTGGAGAATATACCCAACTTACATAGCTGCTTTGTTAATTACCGCTTTAGTTGATGCTTATATAAAAACACATTATCCATCGGAGGTTGATTCTGGACAGAGCAACTCATTATTTACTTTTATTATGAGCTTATTAGCTCTGCCAGGGCTAGCAGCACCATATTTTGGAAGTAACACAGTTTTCTGGACTTTAGCTCTGGAAATACACTTTTATATAGTCTATCCAATACTTTTCTATATCTCTCGTAAATATGGAGCGGTAAAGACTTTAGCTCTGACATTTACAATTAGTCTAATATATATATCTGGTGACTTTTTACTGAATTTATCGGATTTACTTCCTTATCGTGGCTCTGGTAATCCTATTTTTTTACCTTTTTTGTTTACTTGGACTTTTGGATTTTATCTGGCAGAAGTAGAAGCAGGACGTACTGCACTCCCTAAAAGATATTGGCTAATCGCTGCTTTAGGAGTAATTATTGTTCTCATAGCATCTTTATTTGAACTTTCTAACCTAGTAGCTTTTACCTCTACATTACCATTAGGTGGTTTATTGTATTGGAGCATAAAACCTCAAGGAAATAAATTTTGGAGTTGTAAACTAGGAAGTTTATTTACTAAAATTGGTCTTTTTTCTTACTCACTATACGCGATACATCGACCTGTTTTATTATTTATTAAAATCTCTGTAGCTCCTTTGGGAGAAAGATTTATAACCTTGATTCCTGCACTTAGTGCATCTTCACTAGCAGTATTAGTAGCATGGTTTTTCTTTCTCTTAGTTGAAAAAAAAACTTTAAAAGCAATTTTATAAGTAAAAGTAAAAACCAAAAAACCATCCAACGTAAATATATTATTAGCATCCAACGTAAATATATTATTAACATATTAAATTTTGTTAGAAAATATGAAAATTTTACTTGCTGGGTCTCTTAGAGGAAAGGGTGGTATTCAGAGTCATTTGAGATGGCTATCTAAAGCATTAGTAGAAGAAGGAATAGAAGTTTTGGTTCTTTCTCTCGGCTATCATCGAGACTCAATTGCTGATGTACAAGATTTACACAAACCAACAAGTTCTAATATACAGGTAATCTTCTGCAATCCTTCAAGATGGCGAAGAATATTAGAGACTACAGCTATAATTAAAAATTTTTCCCCAGATGTTTATTTAGCAGTAGGTACAGGTTGGAATCTTTTTGTTCCACCTCTTTTATCTGGAGTAAAAACAAAGAGAATATTTCATGAAGTCATGTCTGGTGTTCCTAATGGATGGCATGATTCTCGCTGGATTGTACGGTGGTGCTTTGATGAAGTTATAGGACAATCACCTACTGTAGCCAAAACTTTTGCGAAATTTTTTGGCTGGAAGAAAGCAGTCTTAGCAATACCCGCCATGCCAGAACCATTAGAGTTAAGTGCATCTCTCCCTCTGGTTGTATCTAAAAAGGTGGAATTGGGTAAAGCTAAAGCTGGCTTCTTTAGTCGTTTAGCACCCCATAAGCAAGCTTTTTGGTTGGTGCAACAATGGGATTTACTCAAAGACATTTTAGGTGAGTTACATATTCACGGTAGTGGACCGGAAGAACCACTGATTCGAGAATATATTGCTTCGCAAAAAATAGGCGATCGCGTCAAATGCTTTGGTCGTTATCCTGAAGGTCAAGCCTATGTAGACCTTCTTAGCAGTTTTGACCTGACTTTACTACCTACTATTGGGGCTGAGGGCGCACCTCTAGTGCTTTTAGAGTCAATGGCGTGTGGTGTACCATTTATTGCCTATGGAGTTGGGGGAATTCCAGATTATGGAGTTAATAATCCAAATGTGTTAGTAGTTCCTACGAAACCAGATGTATTTATATCTGGAGTTAAACAAATGGTGTATCTATTATCACAAGGACAAATCAATCAAGAGAAGTTACAAAATTTTTACCTTGAACGTTATTCATATTCAATTTTAAAAAAAACCTGGTTGTCTTATTTCTTTAGTCAGTGAGTAAGTTCTTTAATAAGAATTTTATATGTATGTCTTCATCTAAAATAACTAAGTAAAAAAAGATACTTTTATATCTATATTAAAGATTTACAAAGTAAAGATTAATAGTAATAATTAAGGGTTATATCAAGTGAAGAAATTTATTAGCATTCAAACTGGAGCAAGACGAAATTATGTAGTACCAGCTATTATAGAGAAAGCTGGACTACTAGAAGCACTCTATACTGACCTTTGTGCAGACTCTGGTCTGGGAGCAGTACTTGATAGTTTCTGCCCTCACTCTCTTAAAAAGGGTTTGTTAAGTCGTTTTTTGAGTCGTCGTGTTCCATCTGAGTTAAAGAGAAAAGTACATACATTTGATTTGGCTACTCTTCGTTACTTAGCTCGACAAAAGCTAGCTGGAAATAACCAAGTCAAGCAACATCAAGCACTGACTATATTTAACCAAGAGTTTGGTCAGGCTATGATTGATAGGGGTTTCGGGCAGGCTACACACATTTATTCTATGTTTGGTGAAGGCTCTAATTTCATTGAATCTTCCAAACAACAGGGACTTAAAGTAATCACTGAATTGTATATTTCTTTTCTTACTCATAAAATTGTTCAGAATGAAAGGCAAAAATATCCATTTTTAGAGTCTATTACTCCATCAAAAATTATTGACCAAGATTATGATTATGCTAATAATGTTTGTAAATTTACAGATATATTTATTGTTCCTTCATACTTTGTACTAGAAGGATTAAAGGAATTTAATGTGCCACTTGAAAAATGTCATATAGTACCTTACACTGTCAAAAATAATTGGTTTGATATCCATAATTATCCAACCCAAGGACGTATATTATTTGTAGGTACTGCCGAACTTCGTAAAGGGATTCATATTTTAGGAATGGCTTCTCAAAAACTCAGTCACCGTAATTATGAATTTAGAATTGCAGGTGGGGTTTCTGATGTAATTCGTAATTCTGAAATAACTCAAAAGTTACACTTTTTAGGTCGAGTACCCAGAACTGAAATTCAGCAAGAGTATGCATTGGGAGATATTTTTGTTCTTCCTAGTTTAGCGGAAGGTTCGGCATCGGTTGTGTACGAAGCTTTAGCAGCAGGATTACCAGTAATTACTACTGAAGCAGCTGGCTCAGTTATTAGAGATGGGATTGAAGGATTTATAGTTTTAGAAAGTGATGCAGACTCATTAGCCGACAGAATTGAGGAACTTGTTGAAAATCGAGAACTGCGTGATCGCATGGCGGTAGCTGCTAGAGAACGTGCGAAAAATTACACTTGGGACACATATGCCGAACGGTTATTATCAGTATTTCAAGCTGTTTAATGGGATTAGTAATTAGTAGATGAATTATAAAAACTGATCCATTTTTTTCTTAAAAAATCTCCAAAATGTCTAATATCAAGAATCTCATAACTTCCTCATTGAAAGGTTAAAACTAATGTACCCATATAAAGCTTTAATACCTTTATACCAAACTATTTTAAATCTTACTAAAGGAAGAGGGGAATATACCCTTGCAAAGCTTGATGTATTCCTTTTCAGATCTAATAGAAAAATCAAGATTAGTTATAACTCTGATTTTTATATCTCTTTACCTCCAGATGCCCACTTCTTCAGGTATCTAACAAAGTCACACGAGCAACATATTAGTAATGCTATTAGTAAGCTCGTTAAAAATGGTGATACCGTAGTAGATATAGGTGCTAATATTGGTTATTTTTCTGCATATGCAGCATCTGCTGTAGGGAAGAAAGGAAAAATTTTTTGTTTGGAGCCAGAAGCTAAAAATTTTGAATATCTCAAGGCGAATTGTGATGTTATTAAAAATCATGGCTTCAACTGTTTGGCATATAATGTGGCAGCTAGCTCAGTTAATGGAGAGGCGGTTTTAAGTATTCATCAATACAGTACATATCATGCTATTGAAGATGAGTTTCATCATCTAGATAAGGTTGAAAATAAACAAATAGTTTCTACAGTTACCCTTGATCAATGGACACAAGAGCAAGGTATCCAACGCATATCTTTACTTAAAATTGATACAGAAGGTCATGAACAAAAAGTTTTAGAAGGAGCCATAGAATTATTTAGTGTTGGAGCAGTTGATTTTGTTATTTTAGAATGTCGTTCTAATGAAATTGGTGACTTTATAGATAAATTTTCTCAAAAGTTTAGCTTGCATCAACTGACTTGGGATGGCCATAAATGGCATCAATCAAAGGCAGGATCACTTAAGTTCAAAACAGAATGCCTACTGTCTAAATTACTAGTTACACCAAACGCATTATGCTACTAGATACTACTGAAGAGAACCGTTCATTATACTCAGCAGCACAGAACTCCCCTGGTTTTGATAATGATCGTATAACTTTGCTGCACAATTGGCTGCAAGATATTATTTCTATTTCGTGCTCCCTTGATATAGGTTGTAGTAGTGGTGGCTTTAGTGCGCTTCTTCCTCCAGAAGTTGAAAAATGGGGTCTTGATTTCGAACGCCACCCAAATTTGCCACAAGAATTTAACTTTATTGACTGCGATATTTCTCAATATTGGTCAGTCCCTCAGAAGCATTTTGATGTTGTCTTAGCAGGTGAAGTAATTGAACATATCCTAGATACAGATTTCTTTATACAGCAATGTTTTGATGCCTTGCAACCGAAAGGTTATTTACTGTTAACTACACCCAATTTATCTTCATTTGCAAATTTACGTTCCTGGGTGAAAACAGAGCAGTATATGTGGGTTGATTCAGGCGCTAATCAGTTTGGACATGTTCGTTATCTAGCTCCTAAACCAATGAATAAAGCTCTCAAAAATGCTGGCTTTGACAACATAATGATGCGAACAGTTTCTGGCTTGGAGGGTCTTCAGTTCTTTCCTGCTTTACGCCATTTCATACAACAAGTTTTCCCACTAAGAGGTAATCGTCTCTGTGTGATGGCTCATAAACCCTAATAAAAATCCTGTTTTAGTCTTGTTAAGTATACTGAAGCTCCAACCTATGCCAGTCAAACTTTGGAATGCTCTAACTTTTTCAAGTCAAATATAAATCCTATAGCTTGCTATGCTGTTTACAGAACTCAGATAAAAGATAAGTAATGAAAAAAGATCCATTTTTTATCAAAAAATATCCTAAATGGTATCCTCCAAGACTAGTTTTTACACTTCAGGCAAGACTTCTTGAAAAAGAGGCTAAACTCAATTTTCAAAAATACACACTCCCAAAAAAAATTATTCCGAATCTTCCACAAGCTCCTGATGTTGATTACTCAAACACATCTGTAACCCCTATTCAAATGCAGCATCTCTTAGCTGCTTTATCTGCAACTGAGCATTTAAAAGATACTGTTGTTGTTGAGGTAGGTTCCTATCGTGGAGTAACTACTCAAGTTATAGCAAAAGCGACATCCCGCAGGGTAATTGCAGTAGATCCTTATATTGGTTATGGTGGCTGGGAAGAAGACTACAGATTTTTTTCAAAAAATACTGATGGTTTATCAAACGTTACACACGAACGTAAAACTTCTGGTGAAGCAGCTAGAACCTGGAATTATAATCCTGTAAGTCTTGTTTTTATTGATGCGTTGCATGACTATGTAAATACTGCATTTGATATTGAGACTTGGTCATCTCTATTGATTAAAGGTGGAATATTAGCCATGCATGATACAGATCAAGAATGCTTTGCTGGAACAAGAAAAGCAGTTTTTGAGTTTAAGAATTTAGGAAATCAGTTTGCTCATCCAAATAATCTCACAATATTTTCAGTCAGAGGTTCAAAACATTGATGACAGTCTCTGGTTTGCAATCCAGAAGACTAAAATTAGCTGTTCTAGACGCAAATTTCTATTGGACAGAGCAAATGTTTTCTGCCTGTCATGAATTTGCAGATGTGCTCTTATTGCGACCAGTTGATTTCCGTACCTTTAAAAAACGATATGGTCGCTACTTTATCGATATTCAACCTCAACTAATTTCTGAAGGTATATGGGAACAGCAACTTTGCTGTCCTCCAGGCTGGTTGTTTCATTACTGGCCTCTAACCCGTCGCTTCTTTACTTACTTAATTCGGCAGTTTCAGGGTAACAATTCTCTAATTTTTGTATTCAACTATCCTTACTATTACAGCTTACTAAATGAACTAAAAGGATACTCAATTTATTACAGCATGGACAATTACCACGACTATTGGCCTGGTCGTGAGTTGCAAACTATAGCAGTTGAAAAATTGGCGATCGCTCAAGCAGATATGACGTTATGCGTTGCTCACTACAGAGCTAGCTTGTTAAGACAGCAATGTTCATCTCAAGCGGATCACATTGTTCATATTCCTCATGGTTGCTCTCCAAATTTCATCGTTGAACAACCAGTTTCTCGTCCTAATCCCCTACCTAAACAACTACAAGATTATTCCCGTCCAATTGCTGGATATATCGGTACTTTAATCTATCGTTTTGATTTCAATTATCTCGCCCAGATAGCTGAACAAATACCGGATATAACGATTATTTTAGGTGGTCTTATTCCTCAACCAAGTGATGGTTCTAACGAATGGTGGAAGGGTGTAAACAAAGTTCGATGCTTGCCCAATGTTCACTTTCTCGGTTCCGTCCCTCACCATTTAGTGGGTGAATATTTACAATCATTTGATGTACTTTTAATGCCATATTCCCAATGTGATTTTAACTTAAATGCTTGTCCTATGAAACTCTGGGACTACATGGGTACTTCACTGCCGATTGTGGCTAACGATGTCGTCCCTGAAGTAAATCAATGGAGTGACCTGATACTCATTTCAAAAAATCCAGAGCATTTTGCCACAAATGTTAGATTTGCTTTAGCAAACCCAGATTGGCGATCGCATCAGCGTTTAGAAATTGCCAAAGCCCATACTTGGCAACTACAGGCACAAAAACTTTACCACCTACTGGAGGAAAAAGGATGGTTAGCTCCTCAAAGTGCCTAAAAGTTGTACACATCTGTCAGCAAGATGACCCCGCCACAGGTGGTGCAGTTCGGGTTGCTGTTGAATATGTTAAGCGCCTACCAAGTTATGAAGTAGAAGCCCATTGCCTCTTTCTCTATGGACAGCCTGGATACTTTGGGAACGAATTGGGCGATCGCGCTCATTATTTGGGTATTACCAATTCACGAGAATTTTTTAAATTTGGCCGTTTAGTTAGCTTTATTCATAAATTCCAGCCTGACGTAATTCATCATCATGACGGTCTACTCTGGTGTCATTTGTTGACCTTTTCTCATCCCAGCATAATTAAAATTGCTCATGCCCATCTGGGAGCAACAAATAAAACCTTACTACTGACACGAGGTAGTTTTGCTGAGAGGGTGCAACGTCAGTCTACAGATATCTTGATTTGCATTACCGAAGATACTCGCAACAGCCAGATTCAACAGGGTGGCTATCTACCTAATCAAACCCATGTTCTTTATAACGGTGTTGACACCCATCTCTTCTATCCTTCTACACATACTGAAAGAACAATTGCCCGAAAGCAGTTTGGATTACCCAATGATGTTTTTGTTGTTGGTTTTGTTGGCCGTCTTCATTGTGAAATGAAAGGAACTGATGATTTTCTTAAGGTCATCAGCCTTTTACCGTCAAATTTTTGGGCATTGGTAGTTGGTAGTGGTTCAGATGGAGAACAATTAAAACACTTGGCTGCAACTTTGAGAATTTCGGAACGTGTAGTTTTTACTGGAATACTTGAGAAGACTGTTAAAGCCTATCACGCATTAGATGTTTTCTGTTTGACTTCCCATTACGAACCATTTGGTCTAGTAATTGCTGAAGCGATGGCTTGCCAAGTCCCTGTAGTCGGGTTTGCTTGTATGGGTGGAGTGAATGAGTTACTTAGTCCTGATACTGGGTATATCATTCCAAATAGAGACCTGCAAGTCATGGCTCAGGCAATCATTGAGACAATTAAGCATCCAGAGACCTGGCATCTCCGTCATCAAAATGCTCAATCTCTTCTCAGACAAAACCATGATTGGGAAAAAAATACCTCAACATTAGCTCAATTGTATAAAAAAACTTGTTCAAATTTATAAAGGTTTCATGACTATCTTGTATACAATACCAGCGCACAAGCTTGACTTTTATGAACACTTATAAATTCACTTTCGTGAAGAGGTTTTTCCAGATCGGGGTTTTCATAAATCAACTAAGTACAGCATTTTCTAAATCCGTTACCAATTGAGTGAGCTAATGGCAAGGGACAGAGGCACTCTATAACACTACGAATTTGTGAAATCTTGTACTAAGATTGCTATACACTCTCAAGTTTATTTTTTATGGTTGAAATATATCGAGATTTACTAATTATTATTTGCATATGCTTATTAGGTTGGGGAGTAATTCGTGTTGAGCGAGTTTATCAATATCCATTCTTCATGGGCAGTATGTTTATTTCGTTTCTTCTGCCGCAAGTATTTGCATTAATTAACAATCCGGGTCTAGTGAGTCAAGACGCACTAGAAAGGGTTTTATTGATGTCATGCCTCTGTGCTGCCGCCTGTTGGATAGGCTATACAATGAAACCCAATACAAAATTATTGAAAAAATTCAACATAATTATCGACGAACGTAAGTTATTTAGAGCAGGAATAGCCCTTATGCTTCAGGGCTACTTGTTTAATTTTTTACTGTCTATTACAACTATCCAAAGAAGTGATAGTGGCACATGGACAGGACCAGCTACTATATATATCTTTCTAGCTCAAGTTATCAACATAGCTTTCGGGATTTTTCTTTTACAAACATTAAAGCGTCCCAAAGTTCTTAATATCATTTTAACAATTATTGCTGGTTGGCCTGTAGTGCAACCAATTTTTATGGGACGGCGGCAATCCACAATGACATTCATAGTTATTGTAGGTCTTTCATTCTGGCTGGTTTTGCGCTATGTACCCCCAAGATTGGCAGTTATCACAGCTGTAGTGCTTCTAGCTTTTCTCATTCCTGTAGTTGGTACGTTACGGAGTCATTTTTGGGATTTAGTTTTTAGCGTGAATTGGAAAGAAATATCATTTGCTTCTCAAAGAGCATTTGAAACACAGCAAACAGGTGACATATTGGAATTGAGGAATGCTGCATTATTAGCTGATGCGACCGAAAAGACAGGTTTATATGGATATGGAAGTGGTTGGTGGGATAGCATCGTATTTCAATATGTCCCTGGGCAAATTCTAGGTTATGACTTTAAACAGTCTTTACAATTCCATTTAATAACAAGGGAGAAATTAGAAAATTTATATGGTTATACAATTCCCAATGGCACTACGACTACTGGCGTTGGAGATTCATTTACAGAATTTGGCTACTTAGGCTGCTTTTCTTTTGCTCTGATTGCATACTTGTTTAAAAATCTTTGGATATCTGCTGTTTATCAAAAAAGTGTTTTTAGTAGCTTACTTTATATAGGTCTAGTTAGTCCAGCAATGCTGGGATTAACGCACGGCATAGGAAGATTTCTGCAAGAAGCAATATTTCAATTTATTTTTGTAAGTTTAACAGTTTATTATTCTAGAACCCAGTATAAATATTTGCCACAAACTCACAAGTAGGAAATAATACTTTATAAATTATGGATATTACCATTGGAATTTTATTTTCTAACTATGGACCTTATCACATTGCTAGAGTCAAGGGATTAGTCGATTGCACCCATAAACTTCAAAACCAGATAGTGGCTATAGAATTAGCACGTTCTGAAAACGAATATCCTTGGCAAATAAAAGTTGATAATTTACATTTTTCATTAATTTCAGTGATTCAAGAGCAAGCTTTTGAAAAAACTAATAATTTTCAATTAGTACAAAAGCTCAATTCTATCCTTAAAGAAGTAAATCCTAGTGTTATTGCAATTGCTGGTTATTTTAGACCTGCAATGCTTTTCGCACTAGCTTGGTGTTTATGGCATCGTAAGCCTGCTATTCTCCTATCAGAAACTACTGAAAATGATGCCCCTCGTTCTTGGTGGCGAGAGGCATTAAAAAGTATTATTGTTACAAAATATAAATCTGCTCTGGTAGGAGGACAACCACATAAAAGATATTTAGTTAAATTAGGTATGCCTATAGAAGCAACATTTGTAGGATATGATGTAGTAGGAAATGATGCCTTTCATCCGAATATAATTAAATCTCTTCCTAGACCAGTCAATAATCCTTACTTTTTAGCAGTTAATCGCTTCATTCCCAAAAAAAATCTTTCATTTTTGATCTCATCTTATGCAATTTATCATCAGATAATGGGTGAGAGTGCCTGGGATTTGGTTATATGTGGTGAAGGACAGATGCGGCTAAATATTGAACAACAAATTCTCGAAGTTGGCTTAAAAAAGCATATTCATCTTCCTGGCTTTCTTCAACAAGATGAAATGCTGCTTTACTTTGCCCATGCAGGTTGCTTCATCCATGCCAGTATTCAAGAACAATGGGGTTTGGTAGTCAATGAAGCAATGGCAGCAGCTTTACCAGTATTAGTTTCCAATAGATGTGGCTGTTATGAAGATTTAATTATTGAAGGAGTCAATGGTTTTGGCTTTGATCCTGAGAATCCTCAACAGCTAACTGAGTTAATGCTGAAAATGAGTTCAGCAGATATTGACTTACAGAAAATAGGCGAAGCTGCTTTAGAGCATATTCAAAAATTCTCTCCTGACTATTTTGCTCAAGGACTAATGCAAGCAGTTGAATATGCTTTAGCAGTTCATGAAAATGGCAAAAAATAACAATGAAAATTTTAATGGTTATCCCTGCATTAGGAAATGTCTATGGTGGTTCTACAAAAGTTGTTCTTGATTTAGCAGAATCAGTTGGTAAATTAGGTGTTAGCGTTGATATAGTAGCTACTAATGCTAATGGTTCTACAATTCTAGATGTACCTTTAAATAAATGGATTACGGAAAACAATTATAGAGTACAGTATTTTCCTTATTTGAATTTTTTAGATTACAAGTTTACTTGGTTAATGACGAAATGGTTATTTCAAAATGTATCTGACTATGACATAGTACACACTAATGCCATTTTTTCTTATCCAATTCTAGCTGCTCATCTGGCTTGTCAATTTCGCATAGTTCCATATATTGCAACTCCCCACGGAATGATGGAACCTTGGGCATTAGCTTATAAAGGTTGGAAGAAAAAAATTTACTTCACTTTGTTTGAAAACCGATCATTACAAAAAGCTAATGCTATTCAAATGATAGCTTCTACTGAAGCTAGACACATAAACACACTTAATTTAAAAACGCCTTTAGTTTTTGTTCCTAATGGTATCAATAGGACAAATTTTGAATCTCTACCTAGCGCGGAGCTTTTTTATGAACAGTTTCCCAATACTCGCAATAAAATACTAATTATATTTCTAGGTCGCATTGATCCAAAAAAAGGATTAGATTTATTAGCCACTGCTTTTGCTAAAGCACACGAAAAATTTCCTGAAACTCACCTAATTGTTGCTGGCCCAGATAATACAGGATTTTTACCCACTGCTGAAAGTTATTTTAGCAAAGCAGGCTGTAAGAATGCTGTCACCTTTACTGGAATGCTCACAGGTGTTATTAAATATGCAGCTTTAGCAGCCGCAAACATCTATGTTGCTCCTTCCTATTCTGAAGGATTTAGTATGTCTGTATTGGAGGGTATGGCTGCGGGTTTACCCTGTTTGATCACGACTGGCTGTAATTTTCCAGAAGCTGCGGAGGCGAAAGCAGCTAGTGTAGTTGACATTAATGCTGATCAAATAGGTAATGCCTTAATTGGACTTTTGCAAGATCCCATACAAGCGAAAAATATGGGCGATTGCGCTCGTCAATTGATATGTGAAAATTACACATGGGATCAGATTGCATCAAAACTGATCTCGGTTTATACAGACATTATTGAAAGTCAGACTGTTGCTGCTATCAGCCAACATGAATAATAAATAATAAGTGATTAAACATATGGATTCAAAGATTAGTAACCAATATGAATACCAATACCAATCTGGCAATCAATCACACAATCATATTTATCTCATAAAGCCTCTTATGGAGATGATATCAGAATATACTGACCGTCTTGAAACTCAACAAAAGCTTCGTATTTTAGATATTGGCTGTGGTAATGGCAGTTTGAGTAACTTAATTGCACAGCATGGCTATGAAGTTGTTGGTATTGAAGAATTAGAGTCTGGTGTTAAATTTGCTAGCCAAACTTTTCCAGACTGCCACTTTATTCAAGGCACTATATACAATCTACCCTAAGCAGAAATAGGAGAAAAGTTTGATATTGTTATTGCTGCTGAGGTAATTGAACATTTATTTGATCCTAAAGAATTAGTTGTAAATGCCAAACAATGCCTGAAGCAAAATGGTCATTTAATTATTACTACCCCTTATCACGGCTATTTCAAAAATATCATGCTTGCTGTTTCAGGAAAAATGGATAAGCACTTCAATACTCTCTGGGATAGCGGTCACATAAAGTTTTTTTCTGTAGCAACTATGACTACTTTACTCTAAACAGAGAATTATACAAGCATCAAGTTTAATTTTGCAGGAAGATTTCCCTATCTTTGGAAGTCTATGCTTTGTTCTAGTACTTTAGTAAAAAATTGATTTGATTTTGATAGATTTACTTTTTATATGCTAAAGCAGATTACTCCTCTTATTATCACCTATAATGAAGCCCCAAATATTAAACGCACACTCCAGCAACTCACTTGGGCAGGGAAAATTATAGTTATTGATAGCTATAGTACTGATAAAACTCTAGAAATTCTTAACTCCTATCGACAAGTTCATTTATTGCAGCGGGAATTTGATACCCATACTAGGCAGTGGAATTATGGTTTAGAGCAAGTTCAGTCGCCGTGGGTGCTATCTCTAGATGCAGACTATATAGTCACTGATGAGTTAATTTCTGAAATTGCTGCTCTGCCAGTTGATGGCAATATTGATGGCTATTTCGCCAGATTCAAGTATTGTGTGTTTGGTCAACCAATGCGTAGTAGTATACTTCCACCCCGTCAAGTGCTTTTTCGTAAAAGTAAAGTTAGGTATATAGATGATGGACATACACAACTTTTGCAACAGTTAGGTAACTCGGCAACACTTTCTACCTATATTCACCACGACGATCGCAAACCCCTAAATCGTTGGTTATGGGCACAGGATCGTTATACGGTATTGGAAGTAAAAAAATTAATAGAGACTCCTACTAGTGAACTTAGTTTAGGCGATCGCATCCGCAGACAAAAAATTTTTGCACCTTTTATAATTTTATTTTATTGCCTAATTATCAAAGGCGGTATTCTAGATGGTTGGCATGGTTGGTACTACGCTTTTCAGCGCGTTCTGGCAGAAATACTTTTGAGCATTCGACTCATAGAAGCTGAGAAATTTAAAATCTAATTATTACGTTATATAATTACTTTCACGTTACCTCCTTCCGAGTACAACCAGAACAAAAGTTGAGAAATATCATCTTACAAAGCGATAAATTAAAAAGCCCTTTATTTATAAAAAATAAACTTCAAATATTCGTTCAAACTTATACATATTGATTTTCCTCTAAACTTGAATTATTAAAGTTGTATACTTAATACCAGGATTTGCTACTTTCATCAGCAACTAAGTATTTTTTATACTTTGATAACATTGAGGGCTAAACGACAGAAGAAATCAGTATATTTGGTAAAATCTTCTGATGGTCGTAAATGTAAAAAAAATGGTTTTTTAGCTCTAGTAGCATTGATTCTGGTAATGTTACTGTTCATTCCAGTACGGTTAGCGATCGCCCATCACCAAGCACCCCAACCCCAAGCTATCCTGGTGCTTGGTGGTGGCGAAGACAGAGAAGAATTCGCTGCCCAGTTTGCTAAATTTCATCCAACCCTAAAAATTTGGGTTTCTTCTGGCAGCCCTCCCAACAAATCACGGGCAATTTTTCAAGACGCAGGGATTGCGGATAGCCGGGTTTACCTTGATTATCGTGCTACAGATACTGTGACTAACTTTACTACCTTAGTAAAAGTTTTCCAGCAACAGCAGATACAACACCTATTTCTAATTACTTCAGATTATCACATGCCCAGAGCCAAGGCGATCGCTACCCTTGTCCTTGGTAGTCAAGGCATTGCCTTCACTCCTTTCGCCGTACCATCGAACCGAACTCAAGAATCCCTGCTGCATATTATTCGTGATATTGTTCGCTCCCTCCTTTGGATTGTCACAGGTCATACAGGAGCCAGCCTTTAACCTAATCTTGTTTACCCACCCCATGCGTCTAGATCAATACACAGTCGGCAATTACACTCCAGGCGCACCATACTGGAAGCAACTTCTTTGGTATTTCGTTGGGTCACCCTTAGTCGAAAGTTATTGGCTACCATTTTCAGCTTTTAAGCTTTCGGTACTCCACAGTTTTGGAGCTAAAATCGGTCAAGGTGTCCGCATTAAACCTGGAGTGCGGATCAAGTATCCGTGGCGGTTAAACATTGGTGATTTTGTTTGGATTGGAGAAGATGCATGGATAGATAACCTTGCTCCTGTCACCATTGAAAGCCATGTTTGTCTATCTCAAGGAGTTTATCTCTGCACAGGAAATCATGACTGGAATCATCCTGATTTTAAATTGATTGATGCTCCAATCCATATTCAAGAGAGTAGTTGGATTGCTGCCAAGTCTGTAATTGGCCCAGGAGTCACTGTTGGTCGGGGAGCAATACTGACTTTAGGTGGCGTTACCGGCAGATCACTAGAGCCGATGACTATTTATGCAGGTAATCCGGCTCAAGCCATCAAGCAGAGAAAGCTTTGATATTCAATTTTTGCGATCGCATCCCATAATTCAGTTTGCTGCAAATGAGTAGTAGGAAAAGTGATTGGTAGTGGTTATTCAAGCTGACTTTTCCCGTTAAGTCTCTCAAGATCACTGCCAACCCTCTCTAGAAGACTCTACACTAACACTCTTGTCGTGCAATTTTAAACAACCTCGCCATATGGATACCAATGAGAGTATTACGTTGATGTTCCAAGTAACCGCCATATCGAGCGATGCCTGCGGCGGGCTGCGCCAACGCTTCCACTAGTCAGTAGACCGAAAAGTTCTGCGTTAGCGTACCCCTATGGAGAAACAAGCTACGCGGAGCGTCTCGTATAGAAGGTATCGCTCTGTGATGGATACCTATACATCTGATTGTTGTCTGAACAACTGTATTTTTTGATACGCTTTTTTAAAAAATATTTGATAAATATTTAGTAATCTAATTTAACTTTGTTTGATGCGATCGCTCGGCAGCATAACTAGCAACTTAGTTTAGCACTTATAGTATATTTTTATACTTAATACGTAGTTAAAACATTAAGCTATTAATTTAAGAACAACAGTATTAGGTTCTCAAATACTAGTGATGTGTAAATAGATTGACTTTGACTCTCAGCTATTTGCCATGAAATTTAATCAAGAGGTGGTTACAATTTACTGTGTACAACTTTGACAACTGTCCACAATACTGTTGCATGTCTCAAGCTCATGGTAATATTATTTTACTGTTAGGAGACATTATTTTATACATCAAATTTTTACCATTCTGAAACAGCTATTTAGGTGTGCTACCTCCAAAAAACAAAAAATTATTCAACCCACCCAGGAAATCAGCAAAAGCGCTAATGTGCAAAGCACAGAGCTTTTGTAAGTCTGCTTATATAAGGTACTAAATAGCTAACAAAGCCCTTTTTTAGGAATCATGATAGCCAGCTATAAAGGTATCAAACCCTCTGATAATGATAAAAAATTAGACAAGAGTAAATAAAAAAATTTGACCTGACGTCAATTGTTTTTTGTATATGTAAAAATATCAAAAAGCCCAATTTATCTTGTCAAGAATACATTATTTTTGTGTGTTTTATTTAGATATTGATTCTCTTTGTGCTTAGTTAGCTATATAAAAGTCCTATTTAATTGGTGAAAACTTAGCCTACGCTCGACAAATGAGGCAAACTCTTAAATTTAACAAATGATTTAGGACTGCTAGATTAATCCTGATTTAGTAACGACTCGATTATTAACAACGTAAAAGAGTAATAGGAAAAACATGAATATCATTGTTCGTTTGTTTGGAGTGATCGTTCTCCAAATATCTGCATTGGCTGCGATGTCTAGCATGGCAATGTCTGATGACAAGCTTCTACGTGTCTATACCCAGGAGGCTCCTGCTGCTTCTCAACGGAAAACAATGCAGAGGATTTGCTCTTTAGATCCGATTGAGGATTTATTACCTCCACCACAAACCAAGGCAAGTAATTCTTTGCTTTCTTACCTTGCTGAACAGGGTTTTACACAGAATCAAGAGGGTTCTTGGGTCTGTTATGCGAACGATCCTAAAAAAGAAGGGCGTTACTTTACTCTGTTTAAAGTTAAACAAGTTGATGGCAGGCTCATAGCAAGTTCTTTCCTAGATGAGGGCAGTCTGATTCAGGGGCAGGAAAATCGTAGCTTGGACTTCTTTATGATGCTGATTGAGCGTCATATGAATACTAGTCAAGAGAACCGTCAAGGTATACGTAGGTATTTAGAAGCCTTCGTTTCCTTAGTAAAGCAAGGGAAGATCAAACCCACGCGTCGTGGGTTTCTTTTCGACCAACCAAACCGGGCATTGGTCTTATATCACACACTCTCATCAGGAAGTCTCAAAGGTACCGGAATCACAATCAACATTTATTTACCTAAGAGTTGAACTGGTAACTGGCGAGTGGGGGATGGAGAGAAATAAGCAATGCCTCATGCCCAAATAAAAAAGCTGTCGTTTAGTAAAGGTGCATCTTGCCCAAATCAATTGTTCAAAGAATTGTGATGCTGTTCGCAGAGCGTCTGTCTGCGACACGCTGCGCGAACGTAGAGAAGGCGGTTCGCTTTGCGACTATCGCATTCTCATCTGTTGCAGTAGTACTCACTACGTGTCAGTCTGCTTCTGCACAGCTCAATATTGGACGCTATGGTATCCAACAAGGACTGGAGTATGAGTATCTCCAGTACCAAATCAATAACCAAAATCTCAGCCAGATGCGAGTAATTCCTGCATGTAATGTGGGATTTGGTCTGACCTGCAATAAAACTGGATCGGTAATCCAACGATTACTGGAGTTAAATAACGGGACGAGCTATCAAAACCTCCTGATCAGAGCGGCAGGTGGGGAGAAAAACTTTCAGAATTTCGCTAGTTTTTACGGTAACAATCCGAATCTCTCTGCTGTGCCTTTTGCCTCATTTTGGAGAAACCAATCCCCCGCAATCATGGATGGATCTCAATACCTTCTTGGACAACCTTTTGGTCGCAATCCAGTAGAAGGACTTGGACTTGTAACCAAGCAGTTCTACTGGTCACCATACTCAGGAGTCAATAACTCGGTCAGCCTCCGTAATGGATTACTAGACTTGAAATTGTCATACGGACGACTACTGTTTGAGGAGGCCTCAAAAATTTCCAACATTAAGGAGCAGATTCAGTCTCTTGGTCTGTCGTCAGAGATGACTAATTTTTATTTAGATAAAATCTCTACAGGCTTGGATGCCTTGAGTTCTGGAGATCGGAACCAACTCCAACAAAGGATTTTTGAAGTACTATCCTTTCCATACTCCGAAGATGGTGGGGAACTCGGACGCCCTAATAACGCGATCCCACAGGAATTGAATCAGCTCTTGGGAGAATATGTCCCAGGAAATATTTTACTAAGTGACAATCCAATAGCGTTGGAGGGAGAAGCTATGGGACTCGATACTTTCCCTGACGCTATGGGAGATGTTTTGGTACAAGACAGTTCTAATTCCTTTCCACTCTGGCCGATAATCGGAATTGGGGGTCTTGGTTTAATTCTGCTTCTACTACTAAACGGGGATAGTTCTTCAGCTCAAACATCTGTTTCTTCAGGAAATACACCTACACCTTTGTCTCTCACCAGCAAAGGTGAATGCGATCTGACTCCCAGTGGTAATGGTTCTGATCACACACAGATCATTGAGATTCCATGTCATGTTACTCTTAAAACTCCTACGGAAGTGAAGAAGGTAGTGGAGCCATCAATGATCAAAGCGCTTGTATTGCTAATTGTTCTACTATGCATAGTCCGTTACAAACACCAATCTTTAAAAATCCGTAATTCGTAATTATGTTACATAAAGGTATTTAGACCCAACCTCAAACAAAGCTACAGCTTTAAATGATAAGAGAGACTTTAACCATCTTATCGGCAATCAGACAGAAATATCTAATAATATAGCCTATGGTTTTAGAGATATTGAGAACCAAATCAGAGATACAAATAATGAGATGTGATAAATCAAAGCTTATTTAATCCGTAATCAAAATACGGTTGATAAGGATAACTAAAAATAGAGTGGCCAGGAACATCCCAACAACCATAACTGCCACAGGAGCAGTTGCTCTAGCAGCAGTCTCTAGGGATTCAGCTTAGTTTTTTGGTTTTAATCTGTCTGTAGATAGCTGCAATGTTGTGGGCATCATCAATGCCACGATGGTGTGTGCCTTTTAATTCTATCCCCAACTCATTGAGAGCCTGTGCCATGCCGAATTTTTTAGAAACGCCAAGATATTCTGAAAATTTCTCTTTGATATTTATGTGTTCTGAAATAAAAGGATAAGAGAAATTATGAAAGGTGCAATCTTGAATAAATTGCTTTTTGTCGTAATTGCCCCAAGAACAAAAAATATGATTGGCAAATGAATAAATCCATTCTTGGAAGCGAGAAATTGCCTCTATAAATTTTGGTGCTTCGTCAACATCTTGCTGCCGAATACTAGTCAATTCGGTGCAAAAACTTGTCAGCTGCGGATGTCTTACAGGTTGAATGAATTGCTGAAACTCTGAATCAATTTCCCAGGTTGTTCGATTAAGCATCACCGCACCAATTTCGATGATTTCCATTTCGTGACGGGGAATAGTCCCACTGTCACAGCACGTAGCCTCCAGATCAACTATCAGATAATAGTGGGATGTTTTAGTTTTCATATTAGGTAATAAAGATTGATAAATAATTTTTGTAATTATTTATACGTATTTTTTTATAGCTTACACAATTAGTTGTGTAGGTTTATTGTATTAACTATACTACATAGGCGCAATGTTTACAGCCTTTTTCATCTATAGGACTTACGCAAAAAACCTCTTAAACTCTTATTCCTCCGTATCCTCTGCGTTCTCTGTGGTTCGATTTTTCGTTACCTGTGCGTAAGTCCTGATCTATTTGAACCACAATTGATATTGGGATAGGTGGAAAATGAATAAACTTCGGCAGGTGATTCTCACATAACTTCGGGAATTCATCGCTACAAATTGGGCGAAGCAAGTTAGAAGTTGGATCAATGTGCATGATAAGACTGTGGATTTATTGCCAAAATTGGTTTCTGACCAAGAGTTGTTATGCACTCACTAAGATAATTGGCAACCCTAAAACTGCTTTCGTGCTCGTCGCTTCAGTCGCCCAATCGTGATCCAGCGTACCCGCCTGCGAAGGGGCGATCGCCTGTTTTTTAGTCAGTTTTATTTCAATACAGTTCAGTTAAGCATTTATTCCTGCTCTTTGCGACGGCAGTCGCTCATGGGGAGCCACTTGCTTCACTTGGGGTCTCTCCAAGTGAAGCAAGTGGCGTGGAAACTCCCTGTAAGAGCGCTGCTTCACCGTGAATGCGTCTACGTTAAAAAAATTGACTTTGACAAAGAGTTTTAGCCTTAACCCAAGCGGATTAAATTTTATTTAGGTATAAAGGGTGAATGTTGGTATTTGTTTATTCAGTACCCAATTACCAACTTCATAAACTTTGTAAGCAACGGGATCATGCAAGGTATGTGTGCGAATATTTCGCCAGTAGCGGTCAAAACGATATTTGTTGGCAGCAGAACGTGCGCCTGTGACCTCAAAAATCTTGCTGGTGACATCTAGTGCTACTCTGGTACTCAAAACTTTAGCTGTTGCGACACTAACCGCTACTTCTCCACGTTCCGTTGCAGTCAGATGTTCTCCTTTCTCCCAAGCTGTTTGCAACACCGATGCTACATGGTCAGCGTGGCTAATTGTGGCAGCTAAGTCAACCCAGAGATTGCCGTATTGTTCAATAATGTAAGCGTCTTGAGCAGCTGTTTCTGCGGATGAAAGTATCCAGGGTCGAGTTTGTGTCAGAGTGTATTGCTTGGCTTCTGCAAAGGCTCCGAGAGCAATTCCTAAATATAAATTGACAAAAACTAATTGACCAAGGGGAGTAATAAGTGTAGCAAACGGGCTAGGATGCTCATTAGAGTCAGGATTTCCTAAAATCTCGTCTCTAGATATTAAAACGTTGCTAAAGGCGACGCTGCCACTATCGGTTTGACGCTGCCCGATATAATTCCAATCATCGTTGATTTGTACACCCTGGCGATCGCTAGGGATAATTGCAAACACTAAGTTACCCAAGTCTTGACGTATTCCTGCAATTACCACTACATCTGAGGCTTTTGTACCTGTGGCAAAGTTCTTTAGACCATTGAGACGAAAGTTTTCTCCATCTGGTGTCACGATTAAATCGGGATCTCGCGGATTTGCAGCATCTCCCGAAAACCAATTGTGACGCACACTTTCTGATGAGTAGTGAGCGTACTGTTCTACTGTACCAAACAATAGAGGAACTGCTGTATTGAAATAGTGATAACCCAATAGTTGTCCTAGAGAACCATCTGTTTTGGCAATTTCTCGCACCACTTTTAAGGCATTAGGCCAAGTTTCCCCAAACCCACCATATTCTTTCGGCAATACCAGCTTTAACAGTCCACTCTCACGCAATTGTTTAAGTTCGTCAGTGGGGGTTCCCCCCTTGGCATCTCGCAATACTGCTGTCTGAGCAAATTTTTCTGCTAGGGCAGTAGCCACAGCGAGGAAGTCTGTTGATTCTTTATTAAGAACTGTTACCATTAAGATCACCCCTTTGTTAGAGATAGTAGTAGTTTAAGTGATTGAGTTGAAAAATTGAGAACTTTGCGATCGCGTTAAAAGTAATAGAAGTTAATCAAAATATTGAAGATAAGTAACTTAAAATTATCAAGAGTGAAGTTAAGTAACAAAAAAGCTATAAACCAAGCACTGTAGGTATTTGAAATGAATTGCGGGTTGTGTTGCAAAAACAGGCGTTGGTCTGGTAAAAGTCCTAAAGGCAAATAAATCGGTAGCCCAAGTGACTACGTTAATGAACCACTGAGACATCAAAAGTATTTTTGTCTAAATACAGTCTCAGCTTTTTTTGTACCTTTTTCCATCCGTCGAATTACTAGGAAACTGCACCGCAAGGCGGAAGTTGAAGGGTCAAAAGTCAAAAGTATTATGGAATAAGCTCTTTAGGATTTTTCAATGGTCTGCTTATTTACGCCGTGCTGTACTAGATTGTTTCTCTTAAGGCATAACGAATGCCGTTCGTTGGAAGCTCACGTTAATCTACTATTTTTTTGCGCTGTGAATAATGAAAAATGAAGGCTAAACATCACCATTTATTCTCTCTGTTCCTGTATCATTAATTTCTGCATATTCCAAAACTTGGAATCGACTAAGAAAAATAGGTGAAAAATATTCTTGAAAAGTATGCGATGGTTCCTCTACAACTAAAGTGCCATCAAACAAAACTGATTTTACTATCTCTTGTTGATAGTAGTCTTTAGGGCTAACTCTTTTCTCAATGAACTGACGAATTGGATGAGTTACCAAAAAAAATAATCTAGCATTATCATTGGTTATCCTAATAATTTCTTGATAAATACTCTGAATATCAATTGCTGTTTGAAATGCCCATTTGCTAACAACAATATCAAAATAATGATCGGGGAAAGATGTTTGCGTAAAATCACAGGTATAAAAATTTTCAGGAGAAAATAATTTCTGAGCTTCCTGTATCATTTCCGCTGATGAATCAATTCCAAATACATCAGCCCCTTGCTTTTGGAGAATCAGCAAGTCTAAACCATCAGCACACCCCATATCTAGAACTCTTTTACCTTGGATATCAAATTTATTGATGTATTCATGAAATATAGTTTTACTTTTAGCATCGTATTCTTGACTGCCCTGAAGAAAAAGTGTTTTATAGTTATTGTATTGCTGTACTAAATAATTTTTATCCATCTTCTAAGCCTCTCTATGTACATCATTGAAAAAGTAATTAATAATTTCCTCAAATAAAGATCCACTTCACCAATTTTTTCAAGGACGTACACTCTCTTGTGCAATAGCCGTCGCCAAAGATTTTCGCATACATGAGATATATGTATCCATACTTGATCCAGATGCCGACAATAATGGTCAAGGATTAAATATTCTTACAAATGTAGGCAAAATAGTTCATGTTGGATTATGCGCTAATGAGGTGAATGCTTTTTTGAACCAATATCTATTAAAGCTGTAAGGGCTTACAGTTGTTGTCATTGGTGTCAACTTAACGTTAAAAGCAGTCTAGAGCTAGCTTTTAGAGACTGTCTCGAGAAAAAGTCTCCGCCTGGGAATGCCTACTCTTAGGCTGCACCTTCCTTACTCACGGCAGAGCCGCTAATGAACAGCATTTCCAGCCTCTGGCTGGAAACGAGGTTTGAAAAGGGTTTTGGCTTAAGTTGACACCAATGGCTAACGCCCCACCGATATCATCGGGAAGACCCACGCTACCCAGAGCTGTTTGCAAGGCGATGAAGTTGTTAAGCTCTAGATTATCTAGCACTGTACTGCCCCTGAAATCAGTTTTGATCGCACTTTTTCAAGCGATTAGAGGTGGAAAGGCTTTAATGATTGAGTGCTTTCATTTGCTGTTCAGCGTAGCGAGACCCAGCGGCGATTCCTTTGGGAGCAACTGCTTCAATCCGGCTCAACTCTTCAGAAGTCAGCGTAATATCAGTTGCGGCAATGTTTTCTTCCAGGTAGCTTTGCCGTTTCGTACCCGGAATCGGCACAATGTCATTGCCCTGAGCCAGTAGCCACGCCAAGGCAAGTTGACCAGGTGTCAGGCCTTTTTCTGAAGCGATCGCTTTGACTTGTTCTACCAGTTGCAGATTCTTGTAGAAATTTTCGCCCTGAAATCGTGGTGAATTTCTGCGATAGTCATCTTGGGCGAAATCTTCTGGGCTGGTGAACTGCCCAGAGAGAAATCCACGACCGAGCGGGCTGTAAGCCACGTAGCCAATGCCTAACTCGCGCACAGTCGGCAAAATCTCATCTTCTGGGTCACGGCTCCACAGGGAGTATTCCGTTTGCAGGGCAGTAATCGGGTGAACTGCATGTGCCCGTCGAATCGTGGCAGGAGCCGCTTCGGACATCCCAAGATAGCGGACTTTGCCCTGTTGCACCAGTTCTGCCATTGCCCCGATGGTCTCTTCGATTGGCACCGATGGATCAACCCGATGTTGATAGTAAAGGTCAATTACATCAACTCCCAAGCGTTGCAATGAAGCATCACACGCTTGATGCACATATTCTGGTTTGCCGCTCACGCCCAAAAACTGACCATCAGTGCCACGGACATTAGCAAATTTTGTGGCTAGCACAACCTGATCTCGACGATCGCAGATTGCTCTGCCCACCAATTGTTCATTTGTGAACGGACCGTACATATCAGCCGTATCCAGCAGCGTCACACCGAGTTCTAAAGCGCGGTGAATTGTGGCGATCGATTCTTGCTCATCGCGCCCTGCATAGAACTCAGACATGCCCATGCAGCCTAGCCCTAGTTCTGAAACTACCAGTTCTCTGCCAAGTTGACGTGTTTTCATTAAAGTTCTCCTGGTCTAACTTTCGATTTTTAGTCTTATCTTGCAATATAGGTTCATAGTAGGCTTAATCAGCTTTTGGATGAATACACAAACCTCGCAGATGATTGCCTAATCCTCTCAAGCCAGGCGTTAGCCAGGGAAAAAATTTCCTATAATGAGTGCAGGAGAAGGGTTAAATCAGTCAGGAATCCAGCATGACGAGTGAGACACTGAGCCACGAGGTAGCGATCAACAAATGTGAAGAACTAGCGGCATTAGTGAATCGGTATACTGACGGCAAGGGAAACGGTACCCATGCAACCGCGATCAATCCTTTAGTCTTCATGCGAGAATGCGATCCTCCAGCCGCAATACAGGGGGTCAGCGAACCGCTGCTCGCCATTGTGGTGCAGGGCAAAAAAGAAGTGTTGCTGAAGGAGGAAGCCTATCGCTACGGCGTCGCTCAGTATCTGGTTGTGTCGGTAGATTTACCGCTGAGTGGATGTGTAGTAGAAGCAACCCCCAATCAGCCTTATCTAGGATTTAAGCTGAAGTTAGACTCTGCCCAACTCTGTGAGATCATTGCTCAAACGAACTTAGGTATAAGTAAGAAAGAATCAGTGAGAGGCTGGTTCATCAGCGATGCCGAACCACCGTTGATTGATTGCGCCATCCGACTGACAAAGCTTTTAGAGACACCGCAGGATATCCCCTTCCTGGCACCAATGATCATCCGCGAAATCTATTACCGTCTGCTCATGGGGGAACAAGGCGAAGCGGTTCGTCAGATTGCCACCTCTGGCAGCAACATGCAGCGCATCACTGAGGCAATCAAACGGCTCAAAGCTGATTTTGCAAAGCCACTGCGGGTTGAGGATTTGGCAGATCAGGCGAATATGTCTGCTTCATCGTTCCACCGCCACTTCAAGGCAGTCACTTCGATGAGTCCACTGCAATATCAAAAACAGTTGAGACTCTTGAGCGCACGTCAGATGATGCTTGCCGAGGATGTCGATGCGACCCAGACTGCCTATCAGGTTGGATATGAGAGCAGTTCGCAGTTCAGTCGCGAATATGCTCGCATGTTTGGTGCGCCGCCCATCAGGGATATTGAACGGTTACGGATAGAGGCTATCGTCTAATTTGAGAATTCCTAGTGCGGTTCTGGCTCAATGTTCGTAATAATTGCGAACTTTCCATTCGATGATCTTCAGCAAAACAATCAGCCGATGCCCAGTCGCTTATTAGACCTGTCCGAAATATAAATTTGAACACAAAAAAATGCTAGAAGGAAGATTTGAAGTCTTCAGTATGATAAATGCTAGAGCAGTTTTGTAATTAATTAAATGCTGCTTTCATGTGGCAATTTTGATGATAAACTCGGTTCCCACACCAGATTGAGAATTCACTTCTAATACGCCGTTGTGTTTCTCTACAACTATTTCATAGGCGATTGACAAGCCAAGTCCAGTGCCTTTTCCAACAGTTTTTGTGGTAAACAACGGCTCAAACAAGCGTTTTTTAAGCCGTTCAGGAATACCAATCCCATTGTCAGCAATCCGAATTACAACCAATTGTTCAGAATCTATTTCTGTTGCAACTTGAATCTGAGGAATTAGATTGATCATTTTGCCTTGGGTTATAGCTTCATCAAGGGCATCAACTGCGTTTGCCAGAATGTTCATAAATACTTGATTCATCTGCCCAATATAGCAGTTCACCTCTGGTAATACTCCATAACTTTTAATAATTTCAATGCCGGGACGATCGCCATTCGCCTTGATCCGGTGTTGCAAAATCATTAATGTACTATCTAGTCCTTGGTGCAAATCAGCAAATATTTTAGTATCCCTATCCGAGCGACAGAAGTTGCGGAGTGAATTAGAAAGGTTCTTAATTCGTTCACTCCCTAGCTGGAGTGAGTTCAAGATTTTTGCCATATCTTCGAGAACGAAGTTTAGATCCAAGTCTTCAATAGCAGTGGTAATTTTGGCTGTTGGGTTTGGATACTCTTGTTCATACAGTAGGAGCAACTCAGTTACTGCTGCAATGTATCCTTGCAAGGGTGAAATATTGCTGGAAATAAAGTTGATGGGGTTGTTGATTTCATGACCAATACCAGCGACTAACTCTCCGAGTGTTGATAGTTTCTCTTGCTGCACTAGCTTGACTTGGGCTTTTTGCAAAGCCTTGGTGCGATCGCTGACTTGTTGTTCCAAAGATTCAGTCAATTGTTTGAGTTGTAAATGCACACGCACTCTAGCAATGACTTCCTCTTGTGCAAACGGTTTGGGTATATAGTCTACTGCACCAAGGGAAAATCCCTTAGTTTTGCTCTCCGTATCCGCTAAGGCAGTGGTGAAAATAATTGGAATGTTTTGGGTAACAGGATTGGCTTTGAGGCGACAACAAGTTTCAAATCCGTCAATACCCGGCATTTGTACATCCAGCAAAATCAGCTCTGGTTGATTGCGTTCAGCTTGGGCGATCGCACTTTCTCCATCGACTGCAACACGGAAACGAAAACCCTCACTATTGAGCGCTTCACACAGGACAGATAAATTTGTCGGATTATCATCCACAATCAAAATAAATCCATTATTTTGGGGTTTGCTCATGATGAATTTAAAAGTTAAATTTAACTCCAATTAATTGAGATATTGTTGAATATAAGTTTCCAAACGTTTGAGTTGAAAATTACTAGCAAGCTGGATGATTTGCTGGGCAAAAGTGCCTAACTGCTCATCAGCTACAGAAAGTTGCTGAGTTATTTCTAAAATACTTTGAATATCCCCGTCTTGTGCCAGTTCGAGTAACTGTTGTAAAACCTCTTTGGCAGGAGAAATCATCTCATTTGCTTTATCCAAACCACCTGTATAAGTTTTTTTTATTGCGTCTAGCTTACCGTCAAAAATCCATTCTAATTGCAAAAATTGTCGTAACATTTCCAGCAACGTTTCCGCTTCTACAGGTTTTGGGAGAAATACATCTGCACCAACATCAATACTCTTGTGCTGGTCGATTGCAAACACACTGGCTGAGGAAGCGATGATCGCAATCTCTTTAAATTGCTTAGACTCACGCAAACGATTGATCAACTCAAATCCATCCAATATAGGCATCACTAGGTCAGTGATAATCAAGTCTGGTTTGTGGGTGAGAGCCTGTTCCCATCCTTCCTCGCCCTGACTAGCTTCTACAACAGTAAACCCAACTGGCTCTAGTAAATTTACAATTACTGATCGGTTTTCCCATCTGTCATCTGCAATCAAAATGGTGCGCCTTTGTCCTTGATAACCAATAATGGTTCCCTGCTCAACCACTCTGGAAACCTTTGCCCAGTCTTTAGATTCTGGTAATTTTGCTTCAAACCAAAAAGTACTACCTTTGCCAAATTCACTTTCCACCTGAATTTGACCACCAATCAACAAAACAATTTTTTGGCTGATTGCTAATCCCAAGCCTGTACCTTCAGATTGTTGTTTTTGATTTCCCACTTGCTCAAAGGGCTGGAAGATTTTCTCGGCTTGTTCAGGGCTTATACCCGTGCCAGTATCTATTACTTGAAAGCGAATTTTGTAGTTAGTCTGTCCATTGGCATTTGATTCTTGGCCAACGACTTGAACTTTGAAGGTGACACTGCCTTGATGAGTAAATTTAATGGCATTACCAAGCAAGTTAATCAGTACTTGCCGCAAGCGTTTTTCATCAGCATGAATGCCCGTTGGCAAATCAGGATCAAGTTCGATGTGAAATGCGATCACCTTTTGTTCTGCCCGGATGCGGCAAATTTCAGTCACGCTATCTATAAAGGCAGGCAAGTAGAAATCAACAGGATGTAATTCTAGTTTGCGGGCTTCTATCTTGGAGAGATCCAGAACATCATTAATTAGAGTTAGTAAATGGGAACCACATTGATAAATAATGCCAACTCCTTTGCGTCCTTTCTCGGTCAAAGATTCTGTGCGTTGGAGGATTTGTGTAAAGCCCAGGATACCGTTGAGGGGTGTGCGTAGTTCATGACTCATATTGGCGAGAAATTCACTCTTGGCTTGGCTGGAGTTTTGAGCGACTTCTTCTGCAAAGCGTAGTTGTTTCTCGATGCGCTTACGCTCGACAATTTCAGTTGAAAGCACTCGATTGATAGCTTCTAACTGGGCTGGGCTGGGTAGTGTCAGAGCTTGAGGCATGAGAAAAAATAATGCAAATGCCGTATATATTGAAATAATGGCAGTTAAAGCTTTTAAACCACCTGCAATCCAATAGTCTGGATGCCAAAGCGTCCAAATTTCCATCAAGTGTCCAGTACCGCAGACAATGATAAAAGCACCAAATAATAGAAAGACTCCATTGAAAGGAACGTCTTTGCGCTTGGAAATAAAGTAAATTAGTAAGAAGGGAATAGAATAATAGGCAAGAGCGATCGTGGCATCAGAAATAATGTGGAGCCAAACTAATCCAGTTTGCCAGAGATAACAATGTCCATGGGGAATAAAACCGTTAGAGTGGAAAGGATAGTTGAAAAATGTCGGCATAATACTAGGGGTTGCTGGATTTGAAATATATACCAATAACCCTAGTATTCCCAAACCATCAAGTGGAAAAGCGCGATCGCTACTTTTTTATATTAGTTTTTATTATTACGTAAAGTTTTAGTGTATTAATAAAAGATAGTGTCTGGTTTGAGGCAGCTACGCCCGTCGTAGACATCGCCTGCAAAACTACAATCTCATTGATAAAAAAATCTCAGCCTGCCCTTTACCAGTATGATAAATATTAGAAACCTTTGGTAATTATTTGAAAAGTGGGACTATGGAGATTTTGACACTAGGTTGGGTAGCACTGTTAGTTGTGTTCACTTGGTCAATTGCAATGGTAGTCTGGGGACGTAACGGACTGTAGAGGCATGGTAGAAAGTCCATTCTTGAGTATTTTGGCTTTATTTGCTGTAGTGCTGCTCGTAGTAGTCACTGGTGGTATTGGTTATTTAACCCTAGCAGATTGGCGCGATCGCCGCCGTCGAGATGAAGAGAAACGCACCACCCGCAGCGCCACTCCCAAACGGCGATAGTTCGCTTATGGTTGAAAAATGTTTTTTTGTAGGGACACGATATTATCGTGTCCCTACACTGTTTTTTTTGGCATTTAAAGGAAATAACTGTTACCTTTGCGATCGCAAAGGGAATCATGAGATAGAAGACTTTCAATATTTAAAGTCCCACTGGGAATGGAAAACTCCTCTACTACTCAACCCATACCACCAAATTCAGAACAGCAAGAATCTCATTCAGATATGACATTCTCCCTGCGTCAGAATGAGCAACAAAAAGCCTTGTCTGGAGTTATTGCCCGTATTCGCGAGTCTCTAGACATAGACGCCATCTTCAAAATTACAGTCACTGAAGTACGTCAGCTTCTGAAAACCGATCGGGTTAGTGTGTTTCGCTTTTATCCCGAATTGGGATGGGAAGGGGAATTTATCTATGAAGATGTGGGAGCAGAATGGGGTTCAGTACTAGCAGCCAAACTGCGTGACCACTGCTTTGCTGCGGAGTTTGCAGGACTCTATCAGCAAGGTCGGATTAAAGCAATGGCTGATATATATCAAGCTAATGTCAGTGATTGTCACGTCCAGATGCTAGAAAGATTTCAAGTACGTGCCAATATAGCTGCCCCCTTGCTCAAAGGTAAAGATTTATGGGGATTGCTGTGTATTCACCAGTGTAGTAGTCCTCGCGAATGGGAAGCATCAGAAATTGAGTTTGTGCAATTAATTGCTGAACATCTGGCAGTTGGCTTGCAGCAAGCAGAGTACCTGGAACAAGTAAAACTACAATCAGCACAACTAGCACAAGCAAAAGCCAGAGAAAAAGCAGCTCAATGGCAGAAAACCATAGCCATAACCATTGAGAAAATTCGTCAATTTCTAGACTTGAAAAGCATTTTCCACACAAGCACCGCAGAACTTAGGCAGCTACTAAATGCTGATCGCGTGGCTATTTATCGCTTCAATCCTGATTGGAGTGGTGAATTCGTGTTTGAATCAGTGGCAGAGGGTTGGAGCTCCCTCATGGAGCAGCAGTTGCAACGGCCGGAATTGAAAGAAAACGTAAGCGAATGTAGCACCAAAGATTTAGCTAAACCCCCAGTCGCTGATACCTACTTACAAGATACAGAGGGTGGTAGCTTCAGTCAGTGTGAAGTTTACCGAATTTGTAATGATATTTACAATGCAGGCTTTAGCGACTGCTACATTAAAATCTTAGAAATATATCAAGCAAGAGCTTATGCGATCATTGCCATTTACCACGGTCAGAAGCTCTGGGGCATGCTAGCAGTGTACCAGAACGCCCAAACCCGTGATTGGCAAAAAGATGAGGTTTACTTGCTTACCCAAGTGGGCACCCAACTAGGTGTGGCTTTGCAGCAAGCAGAATTTATCCAACAAATGCAGATCCAAGCAGCAGAGATCAGCAAAGCTGCTGAAAGGCAAAGGGCGTTGGCAAACACCGTAGAAAAAATTCGTCAGTCTCTGGAAATTGAAGCCATATTTAAAACCACTACTCAAGAAGTCCGACGGCTATTAGAAGTGGAACGAGTCGCAATTTATCGCTTCTATCCTGATTGGAGTGGCGAATTTGTCGCTGATTCCATTGTTGATGGCTGGACACCAATGGTTAAGCCACAGCCTGTAACAGAAGGCGTTGTTGTGCAAGGAAAGCAAGCGGGTAAGTATGCACGTAATGAAGTTTTTGTGCCAATTTCTCAGGGCGAAAAGTTGTGGGGATTGCTAGTAGCTTATCAAAACTCCCAGCCTCGTTATTGGCAAGATGAGGAAATCAACTTATTGGCGCAAGTTGGCGTTCAGTTGGGGGTAGCATTACAGCAAGCTGAGTCCTTGAAACAGATGCAGGTGCAGGCCCAAAAACTGGCTCAAGCTGCTGCACGAGAACGGAAAGCAGCCGAAAGAGAGAAGGCTTTAGCCGCAACGGTGGAGAAAATTCGCCAATCTCTTGATATTGATACCATCTTTGCCACCAGTACAGAAGAAGTCCGGCGGCTATTGGAAGTTGATCGAGTCACAATCTATCGATTCCGCGCTGATTGGAGTGGCGAATTTGTTGCTGAGTCATTAGCCCAAAATTGGACATCAGTAAGGGAAATTGTACCTGCGATGTCTACGACGGGCGTAGCTGCCTCAGATAATTACTTACAAAAAAACCAAGTAGGAGACTTTGCTAATGGTAAAACTCTTGTTATTAAGGATATTTACAGCAGCGATTATTGTATTCCTTATATTGCCCTAATCGAGCTAATGGGGGCTAGGGCATATATGATTGTGCCGATTTTTCAAGGTGAAAAACTTTGGGGATTACTAGCAGCTTATCAAAATATCAAACCCCGTGATTGGCAAGAGGATGAGGTAGATTTGCTGATGCAGATTGGTACTCAGTTAGGGGTAGGACTTCAGCAAGCGGAATTACTCGAACAGACTCAACGTCAAAAAGAAGAACTCACCCAGACTCTTAAAGAATTACAGCACACTCAGAGCCAGTTAATTCAAAGTGAAAAAATGGCAGGCTTAGGGCAGTTAGTTGCTGGTGTATCACATGAAATTAACAACCCGATTAGTTTCATTTACGGCAACATCACTTATGTTACTGAACATGCCGAAAATTTATTTAAAATACTGCACCTCTATCAGAAACAGTATCCTAAGGCAACAGGAGAAATTCAAAAGCAAGCAGCAGCACTGGATTTAGATTTCATTAGTGATGACTTGCCCAAAATCCTTACTTCAATGAAGATAGGAGCAGATCGGATTTCTCAATTAGTCTTGTCGTTAAGAAGTTTTTCTCGACTTGACGAAACAGGAATGAAGCCTGTTGACCTTCATGAAGGCATCGACAGTACTTTGCTAATTTTACAACATCGACTGCAATCACAGATTAATTCTTTTGCTATTGAGGTAGTTAAGCAATATGGTGAATTGCCCCCGTTAGTCTGCTATGCAGCCCAGATAAATCAGGTGTTTATGAATATTCTCAACAATGCGATCGATGCACTGGAAAACTCAGCAACTAGTGGAAAAATAATTGACAATCCTAAAATTTTGATTCGTACAGAAGTGATAGAAGGGAATATTATTCTTATCTGGATTGCTGACAATGGTTGTGGGATTTCAGAGAATATGCGATCGCGCATTTTTGAACCTTTTTTTACCACCAAACAACCTGGACAAGGTACTGGTTTGGGGTTATCTATTAGCTACCAAATTATTGTGGAAAAACACGGTGGTAATATCAAGTGTGTTTCTGAACCTGGTAACGGCTCTGAGTTCTGTATCCAAATTCCCAGCAAACGGTGAGTTAGCTAGAAGAACTCCAAGCCCAACACAGCACTGTTAGACGACGAGAATTTTTTATATTTCGCTCAAAAGTAGAAATATTTATCAGCACTTTTACACCTATGCTACAATCAGCGCCTAGCTTCGAGAACAGTTACTCTGTAGGAAAGTTTACAGAAAAAATGAATGCTACTTGTTGTTGGGCTTTCACTAAAGGTATGAAAGGTTTGATTCCTATTAATATACACAATTATAGATAGATTTACATAGTGCGTAAGTCTTACCTAAGAATGAGGGCAATTCCGCAGAGTCTTTATAAAGTGATACATGTACATTTATTTAATTTTGTTACGGAAATTACATCATGAGTTCTCAACAAAAATCCGACAGTAAACAAGGGGAGACTGCTGCCAAGAAAGAAAGCACAGCAGCTAAAAAAGCTGATAAAGCTGATAACTTGGATTTAGATTCACTTCTTTCTGCACTAGAAGGAGACTTGACTGCTCTTGATAGCGAAACTGCTACTGGCTTAATCGATGAGTGGTATACTTATTTACACAAAGCTAAAGAGCCAGAAATCAAAGAAATTACCGATAACCTCAAGCAACTCAAGCAACTGGTAAAAAGTGGTAAGGCCACAGGTCATGAAATTGGTGAAGTGCTAACTGAAATTGGTGAGCAAACAGCTAATGTTGCTTCTGATACTGATAAGGAACTAAAAACTCCGTTACAGAAGTTGGGTAAGCAACTTCGCGATATAGGTGTTTCACTAGGTAAGGCGGAAGACCGCGAGCAGATTGAACACATAGAATCAGTAATAGAAACCCTTGAAGGAGACTTGACTAAAATTGAACCTGAGGCGGCGCAAGGTGCGATTGATACATGGTATACCTTATTGCATAAGTCTGAAAACGAGAATCTCCAAGAAGTTGCTAATGGACTTAAAGAACTTAAGCAACTCTTGAAGCGCAAAACTGCTAAAGGTGCTGACTTTGCCGAGGTGCTGACGAAACTGGGCGAACAAACTCAACAAGCTGCAACTGAAGCCCCAAGGGGATTTAAGGGGCCAATTCAAAGATTGGGTAAGCTTTTAAGTAAAGCTGGCAAGTCATTGGATTAATTTTAAAATCTGTTTAATTACGGATAATAAAAGCACCTCATTTCACTTTGGCTGAGGCTAATGTGAAGTGGGGTGTTTTGTATAATCACATCACTACGTTTTCACGTCTTACAACTGTTTTATCTCAGTTACCAAATTATTTATTAACGAACCACAAAGACACAAAGAAAGAAAAAAAAGACGATGCCTTTGGCGGGCTTTCCTGCGGAACACTACGCGAACGTCTACGCACTGTGGAGATTTTTACAGGCGATCGCTGATCATAATTTCACTACCATTAGTAATATAAGTTGCTCTATGAATTAATATGGAAATTAAAGAAATTCTTTAAGCACTCCCAAGCCTGAGCATAAGCGATCGCCTAAAGGTAGCTGAATAAGTCCTGCAATTGGTTCTTCAAGAAAAACATTCACTTACCAAAGATCAGCAAAAACGCCAATTAACATTAGCCGCAATCACAGCTATTGCAGATTATACACCTGGTAGTGAGTTAAATATATTCTCGGACTTAGAGGGAGAAGACTTTTACGATTATCCAGATGAAGACTTTTACAACTCAGGCACTTATGTACAGAGGTGAAGTCTGGCTAGCTAACTTAGATCCAACTGTAGGGACAACTGTAGTATCGCCTCTATGCTCAGGCAATTTATGAGAAACTAGAAGATATTACAAAAAATAATTTATGTTAGGTCTGGAAAGAATTACATTTAATCCTCGCATTATGGCGGGACAAGCGTGTATTCGTGGGATGCGGATTCCAGTTTCATTGGTGGTTAATTTGGTAGCTAATGGCAAATCTGTAGAAGAGATTTTAGAAGAATATCCTGATTTAGAACCAGAGGATATTCGTCAATCTTTACTTTACGCAGCTTGGTTAACTCAAGAACGGGTTTATCCCTTCAAAACCGCTTAATTCAGTAAAATGAAATTTTTAGCTGATATAGGAATTTCTCTACGCACTGTGTCTTGGTTGCGTAGTGCTGGTTATGATGTGGTACATTTGCGCGATGAAGGATTGCAAAAACTACCAGATGATCAGATTTTAGTGAAAGCTTGTACAGAAGGGAGGATTTTATTAACTGTAGACTTGGATTTTGCCCAACTTTTAGCCACTAGTGGGGATAATTTACCCAGTGTAATTTTGTTTAGATTAGGAAATGAAAATTACAACACAATTAATGAGCGTTTGACAGAAGTTTTAAGGGAATGTCAGGCAGATTTAGAACTAGGGGCAATTATTTCTGTCAATAATGAAACTTTCCGGATAAGGCGATTACCGATATAAGTTAAGTTGATTAATTGTTAGTGTAGCTTACCGTAGCGATCGCATTTTGGCAGTTTTGGCTATCGCTTTTCTATCTCACGCGGAGGAAGGAGAGAAAAAAGAGGTGATGCCTTCTCTACGAGACGCTACGCGAACGGCGGGCTTTCCTGCGGAACGCTACGCGAACGCCTACGCTTTTTTAACGAACCACAGAGTCAGAAGAGAAGAGAGCGATGCCTTTGGCGGGCTTCGCCCACGCACGCTGGAGATTTTACAGGGATCGCTTTTTTGAACGAACCACAGAGGCGCAGAGGACACAGAAGATGAAGAGAGCGATGGCACTATGGGGATTTTGCAGGTGATCGCTTTTTTAACGAACCGCAGAGGACACAGAGAACACAGAGTCAGAAGAGAAGAGGCGATCGCACACTGTAAACGCAAGTAATTTTATTACTATGAGTAATATCAGAGGTTTAATGAATTTATATCGAAACTATAGAAATTCTGCAAGCACTGCAAAGCCTGATTAAAAGGTTATTCATTTCAATCAGGGGTTCCAATATAATAAATCGATAATTGTATATTCAGTTTTTTCTTCTGCTGTTGTAGGATTTATCGAAGATATTTCTTGAATTTTAGCAGTGTAGAATCTTCCTATAGTTAATTCTATTTCTTTATTACTTACCACATTATTATTGGCTTTACCTATATATCTTGTTTTATCTCGAAAAGTTTCTATTTCCAGATTACTTGTATTTTTATTAGCTGCAATTAACTGCCCATTTACGGTATACTCGGCTGGCTCTTCAACTTCCATTTTATTGATAAAATCTATAGTTTGGATTACATTATCAAAGTTTAATACTGCTTTACCACCTTTTTCTGGATTAACTGAACCCCAATCAAAATAAAAATTAGCTTCTGAGTTGATTAAAGTCATCAAAAACTTGCGATATTTAGAAGCTGATCTTCTTTTAAGCTTAAGCAAATATTCTTTTAACATTCCTTTGTCAACAGTATTACTGAACTTTACAAGTTGAATAAAAGTTTCAGTAACTCTTTCTCCTAATGGTCTTTCAAGAAAGTTTAATTGTTGCGGATGTGGAGCTAAAGCTAATTTTATCCCAAAAGAACCTTGAAAAGTTTCAAACACAGAAAGTTCTGTTTTTTCGATAATTTCTTTTTGAATTCTTCCATTTTCTGAAACTTTTCCTGATTCAGATTGACCAACAGCATCAAATAATTCTTGGAGAGAATTTAAAACAATACCCATTTTTTTTGCTGGTATTTGTTTTTGATGTTCTTGATACAAAAATTTAAATTTTAACGTTAAAATTTCCCGTTTTTTTTCTATTGCTATATCTCTAGAATTTCTAACTACATTAATGATTTCTGATAATGGTCTTTGTTCAAAAAATTCTAGAGTTTTAAAAACTTCATATATACGGTCATAAAAATCGGGAAGCTCAGTATCTAAAGGCAATAAAATAGAAAATTTCTTATTATTTTTTCTTTTTGCATAAATAGATGCCCTACTATCAATTTTTTCTTCTTCCTCCCAGCCATTAGTGACAAGATATTCAATAACAGAACTTGGTTCTATTGAGTCTAATGCAGTAAGATATCCTTTAGCTAAATTCATAACTCCTCTCTCCGCGCTATTTTGCTCATAATCGAAGTAAGAGCAAATGGAGTCAATATATTTTCACGGGGTATATCTATTGTAATTTTAGTAGTATTTTCAGTTTTTGGTCTTCCTTTAAGAGAAATCCAGTATCCACATCTTTTCATTAGGGTTTCTTGTTCAGATATGTTTATCCATCCATTAATATCAGTAGGAACTAAAACAACAATTAATAGCTGGGGTGTTAATGGTTTCTCATGCCTTAATTTATGATAATTTTTAACTTCGAGAGGAAATTTAATATAATTACTATGGAAAACATCTTGGGAAGAAGTACATTTTACTTGTGCATCAAATTTAGGAAATAATATTTCACCTATTTCTCCAGGAACTTCAATAGTTATATCAACTCCAGCATTATCCATAGCTCTTTGCTTATTTTCAACTGAATATCCCGCAACCGAAGCAACTGCTCGAATATAGGCATAACTAAATTCTTCTTTTTGTGTATTCCTATCCATTGATAACGTCATATTTAATACATTTAATTTTCACAAACTCTACCTTAACCTATTTGTATAAAGTTTTAAAAGCCTTAGTATTGTAAATTTTTTCATACTTACACCAGCCAAAAAACTATTTAATATCCAAAGTTTTACCAACAAAAAAACTTGCCACAGAAGCATCACACCCCCAAGGCAAGCTAACTCTCTAATTCTTTTCTTACTCCGCGCTCTCTGCGCCTCTACGGTTCGTTAAAGTTGCTTCACTTCCGAAACCAACTTCGCCACCATATCCTTCGCACTACCAAAAAGCATCGTCGTTTTATCTTTGTAGAACAACTCATTTTCTACACCGGCAAAACCCGTACTCATCCCGCGCTTAATTACAATTGTTTGCTTCGCTCGATCTACTTCCAAAATTGGCATACCATAAATCGGGCTATTTGTATCACTCCGCGCCGCCGGATTGACCACATCATTTGCCCCAATTACTAAAGCTACATCCGCTTGCTCAAATTGGGGATTAATATCTTCCATGTCGTATAACTGCGTATAAGGCACATTTGCCTCCGCCAGTAATACATTCATATGCCCCGGCATTCTCCCAGCAACAGGGTGAATAGCGTACTTGACATCAACGCCCATCCGTTCTAGCTGATCTGACAATTCCCGGACGCTATGTTGCGCTTGGGCAACTGCCATCCCATAACCAGGCACAATTACTACAGAACGGGCATAACCCAACATCATCGCCCCTTCTTCGGGATCGATGCTGCGGACGCTTTGATCAGTTGCACCACCACTAGCAGCAGCACCACCAGAAGTAGATCCTGTCCCAAAAGCGCTGAACAGCACACTAAATAAGGAGCGGTTCATCGCCTTACACATAATCTCGGTGAGGATTAAGCCAGATGCTCCTACCAAAGCCCCAGCGATGATTAACATATTGTTCATCACCACGAACCCCGCCGCCGCCGCCGCCACACCCGACAACGAGTTCAACAGCGAGATTACCACTGGCATATCGCCGCCACCAATGGGGATGACGAACATCACGCCCAGCACTAAGGAAACAGCTACCACTCCTAAGAATATGGGTAAGCTATCTGGTGTAATGATTAAATAGGCACTGCCTACTAAATAAGCACCTAGAAGTAAGAGGTTAAATGGTTGCTGGAAAGGAAATGTAATCGGGGAACCGCTGATTAAACCTTGCAATTTGGCAAAGGCTAGAAAACTACCTGTGAAGGTAATACCACCGATTAACACGTCCAATAGTATGGAAATGTTGACATCTAAGGGTATCGGCTGAGAACTATCTAACAACCGCCAGAATTCGGCAACAGCTACTAATGCCGAAGCCGCACCGCCCAAGCCGTTGAGTAAACCCACCATTTGGGGCATTTCGGTCATTTGGACTTTGTAGGCAACGATCGCCCCAATTCCCGATCCAATCGCCAAGCCCAACAATATCATCTCGTAGTTCAACACATGCTGATCCAGCATTGTCGCTGCGATCGCCAGCAGCATCCCCACAGAGGCAACGAGATTACCGTTCCTTGCTGTAGCAGGTGATCCCAGCTTTTTCAAGCCGAGAATGAATAAGGATGCAGCGACTAAATATGTCAGCTGAATGCCAGTTGGTAAAAAGTCGCTCACGCCTTAATCTCCTTTTTCTTGAACATTTGCAGCATTCTGTCTGTAACTAGGAAGCCACCTATAACGTTGACAGTTGCCAATACCACAGCAATTAAACCGAGAATCACTGACACACTCGTTTCTCTAGCACCTGAAGCTACTATTGCCCCAAGTACCGAAATGCCAGAAATCGCGTTTGAGCCTGACATCAAGGGCGTGTGTAGAGTCGGTGGTATTTTGTTGATGACTTCAAAGCCGATAAAAGATGCCAAAACAAATACAAACAAAGCAGCAAGTAATGCCTCTGTCATGAAATCAAAACTCCTTATGGTATATTTAGCTACTAACCTGCTCCAACGCTGCTCAATGCTTGTAGTGCATCCCGCACTCGTTGATTGCGAATTTCACCAGCGTGGGTAACGCAAGCTGCATCAACGATGTCGTCGCTAAAGTCAACCTGCAAAGCTTTGTCTTTAATTAGCAGTTGCATCAAGGAAGTTACGTTCTTGGCATACAATTGGCTGGCATGAATTGGCATCGATGATGGGAGATTGATCGGGCCGATAATTGTCACGCCGTTCCATACAATATCTTTACCGGGTTCGGTGCAGGCGCAGTTACCACCCTGATCAGCAGCTAAATCCACAATCACTGAACCTGGTTTCATTTGTGCCACCATTTCTTCTGTAACTAGCCGTGGTGCTTGTCTCCCAGGAACTTGGGCAGTGGTAATCACCACATCAGAATTTTTGACGTGTTCGGCGACAACTTCTTGGGTACGTTGTTTGCTAGCCTCAGAAATTTCCTTGGCGTAACCACCTGCGGCGACGGTTTCTTCCTCTAATTTGACTTCAACAAATTTTGCCCCTAAGCTTTGCACTTCTTCTTTAACGGCGGGACGAATATCAAAGGCTTCTACCACTGCTCCCAAACGTCTAGCAGTGGCGATCGCTTGCAATCCGGCAACACCAGCGCCCATAATAAATACTTTCGCTGGAGCGATCGTGCCTGCGGCTGTGGTTAACATCGGAAAATATTTCGGTAATGCCGCTGCGGCAATTAATACTGCCTTATAACCTGCTAATGAAGCTTGCGAGGACAAAGCATCCATACTTTGCGCCCTGGTAGTACGGGGAATCATTTCCATACTCAAGGCTGTGACTTTCCGATTTGCTAGTTGCTGCGCCACAACAGGATTTCCTAAAGGATTGAGGAAACTGAGTAATACAGCCCCTTCCTTTAACAAGTCAATTTCTGAGCGTCCATCTTCTCGCTCTTGCGGTGGGCTGACTTTCAGCAGAATATCTGTTTCGCCCCATAATTTGGCAGTATCGCTGATTATTGTGGCTCCTGCTGCTTCATAGTCAGAATCATTGAAAAAAGATCGCTCTCCTGCACCCGCTTCTACCCAGACTTCCAAACCTTGTTTTACCAATCGAGCAACGGTGTCAGGAATTAATGCCACACGACGTTCACAAACTTCAATTTCTTTAGCAACTGCTATTCTCATGAAATCTCCTGAAGATAAATACCTAATCTTTACCAAGTAAGCGATTGTCTAGATGAGGGATATCCCGCACTCTATAGTACTTAGGCAGGAACATCAGCTATGACTTTTACTTGTAGATTGAACCTTGAAACTTTCCTCTCCCACTCTTAGCTGTCCAGGCAAAGCCTGACTTTGCCGCTCGCAGATGTCATATTTTCAGATAGTTGCAAACAGGGTTACGTATTGCACATCCTAGATTGATTCCCAAATTTTGCATCTTTATCTTCAGCTTATTTTCGGGATTGAGAAATTTTGGTATTCCTTTCTTATAGAGTAATATTGACCCAATTTTGAAAGCTTTATAATTTCCAAATCAAATTTTAATGATTACGACTTTGATTCAACTCATTTTAATCAATTTAGCCCAAGTTAACTGGCGATCGCTGATGGTACGCCTCAATTTTTATCACAAAATTATCAAATTTAGATACACTTATACATATTTGGAAACACAATCCAATCCTGACTGTGTTTCTATTTAGTTCAAAATTTGACCAACCAAGTCATCAAATCAGCACTCTGTAAGGGTAATGAAATAAATCGAATATATGTCAAATTTATAACTAAGTAATTTTTCTGTCGCCCAAACCTCAGGGAGGATGGCACTTTTCGTTGTTACTGAACGTCAATTGTCAGGAAGTGAGTAGTAAACTTTAGTAACGAATACTAACACACGGTTATTTAGATAACAGATTTATATTTTGGTAGAGGAAGCCTAATTATGCGACGTTTACTTTCCGCTTTAGCCGTGACTAGCTGTTTAGTGACTGGATTTCCAGCCCTGACTTGGGCAGATAGCTTACCAGGATTTACGTTGTTTAGCGGCGTCAAAAGCGAAAATCAACTGCCTTATCGGTTAGATTTTGGTGGACAAGCTAATGGTTGGGATCGATACATATTGAGGATTCCAGCCAAAAGAATGAAATTGGCAGTTGGTCAATTTGCCATTACCTACCCTAATTATTACAAAGGAACTTTTGACCAGAAAAAAATTGAAGTCCGAGTTAAAGGCAAAGCAGTTCCGCTTTCTGAGGTGAAGTGGGACAAAGAAGGTAAGCTAATTAATATTTTTCCCCAAGACCCGGTGCCAGCAGGTAGCGCAGTTGAGGTAGTCTTATCTAACGTGAAAAACCCAGCCTTCGGCGGAGTTTACTATTTTAACTGTCAAGTGCTCTCTCCTGGCGATGTCCCACTATTGCGCTATATGGGAACATGGATTTTGAGCATTACTTAAGTATCGGGAGTAGGGAGTAAGAATTTTAGATTTTAGACTTTCCTGCGGAACGCTACGCGTAGCTTGCTTCTTTGTTCGCGGAGCGTCTGTCTGCGACACGCTGCGCGAACGTAGAGAAAGAGTACGGCTACGCCCTTCGACGCCGCTCAGGCTAAACTCAGTCGAACGATTTTGGATTAAAGAATTGAAATTTAATCCAATCATCCGCTCGATAGCGAGTAGGAGAGCGAGTCCGCTAGCGTCTGACTCGCTAATGCTACGCTATTGTCAATCCAAAATTGAATTGCCTAATCCCCAATTCCCTAATAAAGTGATACAATTAGAGATTGTGAGTTTTTTATAAAAATCACCTAAGAGGAGAACAGTATGAAAAGAACATTGGGCGGTACTAGCCGTAAGAGAAAAAGAACCTCTGGTTTTCGCGCCAGAATGCGGACACCAGACGGCAGAAATGTGATTAGCGCTAGGAGAAGAAAAGGGCGTCACCGTCTGAGCGTTTAGAGTAGATCAAGCTAAAAGAGCATCTGTGGCTTTGCCCAAAGCAAATCGGTTAAAATCCCGAAGGGATTTCCAGGCAGTCTTCCGGGAAGGGATTCGGCGTCATGGCTCTTATTTAACATTGAGAGCCTTAAAGCCGTTATGTTCAACAAAACCTTCTTTGAACACTGCCACCCAGACTACACAAGCAACTGACTCAGCACATCTTGCCAGCACCCGGATTGGCATTTCCATAAGTACAAAAGTCAGCAAAAGGGCGGTAGTTCGCAACCGAATCAAACGGCAAATTATTGCTGCTTTGCACAACTTGTTGCCCAAATTATCACCAGGATGGCGGCTAGTATTTATTGTCAAACCCACAGCAGCAGAATCCAAGTGCGTAAGCCCACAATTTCTGCAAGAATTAGAGCAGTTGTTGGCACAAGCTGAGGTGTTAGATGGGAATTCGTGAAGACGTATATTATGAAGGTGGCCCCCATATTGGGGATTTAATTATCAACCTGCTGATTGGGCTAACCATTGTAGGGATACCATTAACAGTCGGGGCAATTGTCAGGGCATTGTGGCTGCGTTTCCGCATTACCGATCGCCGAATTACCGTGACGGGAGGTTGGCAGGGGCGCGATCGCACTGACATAATTTACTCAGAAATTGTCAAAGTCGTCACAATCCCCCGTGGCATTGGCTTATGGGGAGATATGGTGCTAACCCTAAAAAATGGGAGTCGTCTCGAATTGCGTGCAATTCCCAAATTTCGGGAAGTCTATGATTATATTAACGAAAGAATTGCTGCGAAAAATCCCGAATATAGCGCCGCTGCCAACAAGTGATGGGAGCAGGGGGAGATGAGGGAGATGAGGGAGATGAACCAATACACCATGCTCAATGCCCGATACTCTATTGGAATGTGCGGCTATCCGTAGTGAAGGATAGTCGCCGACAAATCATGATTTAGATAAATTAGATTCAGTCAGTTTACAGTACCTCAGGTTGAATTCAGAATAATGGATTTTGGTATCGGCTTTCTCTCGAACAACGTGATGCTGCCAATCATAGATTTTTTCTATGGTATTGTGCCTAGCTACGGATTAGCGATCGTTGCTTTGACACTGATAGTCCGCTTTGCGCTCTATCCCCTGAGTGCTGGCTCAATTCGCAACATGCGGAAAATGCGAATTGTACAACCTCTAATGCAAAAGCGGATGGCAGAAATCAAAGAGCGCTATAAGGATGAACCGCAAAAGCAGCAGGAAGAAATGGTCAATGTCCAAAAAGAATTTGGCAACCCATTGGCAGGCTGTTTTCCACTACTAGTGCAAATGCCAGTCTTGTTAGCGCTGTTCGCCACTTTGCGGGGTTCGCCTTTTGCAAGTGCAAACTACAGCGTTAACCTGCAAATCTTTCCCGCAGAACAAATCGAACAAATTCAACCGCAAGCCTTTGCTACTGCTCCTCAAAATATTTACGTTGCGGATGGGGAACACGTTAAAGTAGCTGCAATCCTTCCCAGTGGTAACAAACTAACGGTGGGAGAACAAACTAAGATCCAATATCAGACTATTCAGGGCAAACCATTTCAGGTGCTCTTAGCAGAACACCCAGAAAATAAGCTGATTCCTGATTGGAAAATCACCAAAGGGGAAGATAGGATAAAAATTGATGCCCAGGGCAATGTAGAAGCCTTGCAACCCGGAGAAGTTAGCATTCAAGGAACAATTCCTGGACTAGCAGCAGAAAAAGGCTTTCTATTCATTGATGCTTTAGGCAGAGTTGGCGCAACTGATCCAGATGGCACAATCCACTGGGATATCGTCGCCATGATTGTCTTCTTTGGGATCAGCCTTTATGTTAGCCAAATGCTGTCCGGGCAAAATTCCAGCGGTGGCAATCCGCAGCAGGATACAGTTAACAAAATCACCCCAGTCATTTTTTCTGGGATGTTTTTGTTCTTCCCTCTACCAGCTGGGGTGCTGATGTATATGGTGATTGGTAATATTTTCCAAACCGCACAAACTTATCTTCTCTCCCGCGAACCTCTATCAGAAGAACTGCAAAAAATCGTAGAAACCCAGGAGAAAGAAGCAGTAGTCACAGAACAAAAGGCATTGCCATTTGAACCGAAAAGTTCTAAGAAAAAGGCGACAGGGGGATCATGAGCAACATTCTGATGCAGCGAGGTCAGCAGTGGTTAAAAACACTGCTGGAACTCACTGGAATACCAGCTGAGATTCAGGGTCATTTAGAAACTGCCCAATCTCAAGACAGCGATTCCCCAGAACCAGATAACTACTGGTTGACAATTGAGCAAACCAACTTGACGTCAGAACAAATCCAGGTATTAATTGGTGCCGATGGTTCTGTGCTAGATGCGATTCAGTATCTAGCAAATTCGGTTTTAAACCTAAGCCAACTCCCTGAGGAACAAGCCTCTTACACTATTGAGTTGAATGGCTACCGGGTCAAAAGAGAAGCCGAAATTCGCGCATTAGCAGAAGCAGCAGCCGATGAAGTGCGCTTTTCTGGTAGAGAAGTGGAAATCAAATCCCTTAGTTCTGCTGAACGGCGTCAAGTTCATACCTTTTTGAAGGAATTTGGAGATTTGGAAACTTTCAGTCGTGGTAAAGAGCCGCAACGTCATTTGGTTGTCCGTCCAGCTTCGTTGGAAGAAGTTAGGAGTTAAGAGTCGTTCAATTTTGGATTTTAGATTTTAGATTTTTATTCAATCCAAAATCCAAGTTGCGCTTCCAGCGCACCAAAGGTGCGACCAAAATCTAAAATTGGTAAAGTTTGGAGTTAATTGAAAACTCATAACCATATAATTTCAAAATTTCTCTTGTTCCTAAGAGATAGAATAAAGATGCAACATCAGTATAATTACTGATAAAGAAGATAAATTTTCGTGAGGATGTCTCACAAATCCTATGGACGCAATTTATATTCCGCAGCTAACCCAAGCCCCGGAGCGGACAGAGGAAGTTCAGGTTAAGGAATTTCTGCCTGGTCTGGAAACCTTGACACCAGTTCGCGGTTATGTGCGCGTGCAGCATCATGGCAATTACTTGGAAGTGTCCGGTCAGGCAGAAACAATTATTACTTGTACTTGCAACCGCTGTTTGCAGCAATACAATCGACGTTTAGGGCTTGATACGAAAGAAATCATCTGGTTAGACGAAACTGCAAATCAGCTAAATGACTTGCCTTTAGAAAGGGAAGTGGTTATGGAAGATTTGCTTGAAACTCTACCGCCTGATGGTTATTTTTATGCCAACGAATGGCTGTATGAGCAGATGTGCTTGGCAATACCTCAGCGCCAGTTATGCGATCGCAATTGTCCAGGTATTTCTGTAAGTAGTACTGTTGATAGTTCTGATAGTCCTGAAACTCCAGTTGATAATCGTTGGGCTTCTCTGGAAGCACTGAAAAAGCAACTTCCGGGACAGTAAGGTGCGTTACGCCGCATCACTTGTTCACTTTAAGTCTTACAACTTATGCAGTAGTTTACTAGGCTAATCTATGACATTTCCATAGAAACCCGGCTTCTCTAAGAGACCGGGTTTCTTCGGTTTTACTTGGAAAAATAAGTGAAATTGCCAATAATAGAATTAACTAAATCAATAAATAATACAAAATGTTTATCAAGAAGCTACAAGTATTTAACTATAAGTCATATCTCGACTCTGTCCTAATGGAATTTTCACCAGGTGTTAATATTATTGTTGGGCGAAATAATGCAGGAAAAACATCTTTACTTGAGATACTAAAGCTAGATTTTGAAAATCATCCTCACAGAAGTTTAAAGACTTTACCAAATAAGCTTTCGAGTATACAAGAAGAATCGAAAATAGAAATTACTTTGCATATTGAAAAAGAAGAGTTACGAAGTTTTATCAAAAGTTTATCTTTTGTTGGAATTCCTAGAGCAGCAACTAAAAACTATTATTTTTTTGCTGAGAAATATGAAGATAATCCAAGTGACTATTATGATCAATATATGAGCGCTATTGACGAATCTGTGAGATATGCTGTTAGAAAATTTAAAGATTTTTTAGAAAATCCTGATTTTATACAGACAAGTTTATCTTTGCAGCCTAATATGAAAATGGATAAGAAAAGTTTAATAAAATTACTTAATTTTGAAACATATAAACAAGCTTTTAAGAAAGTCTTTTATAAAATTAAATCTGATGATAGTGACAATATAATTCTTGAAGAGACTACTTATTCGGATGATGACGGCATTGTGGAAGAACCTTTTGTTAATTATAGTGGAAAAAGTCAAGAAAGTATAGGTTACAAATTATTTGAGAAATTTCAAAATAGTATTTATAGATTTCAGGCTGAACGTCTAAATATTGGAATTTGCAAATATGAAAATAAAGCTGATATAAACCTAAAATCAAATGCTTCTAATCTTGCGGAAGTACTCTTTATATTGCAGGGTAAAATTCCCGGAATGTTTGCTCAGTTCAATAAATTAGTTTCAGATATTTTACCGGAAATAAAATGGGTATCTGTTGTAATGAGAGATGATACAAATGTTGAAATCCTGGTTTGGAATACAGATAATCTTCACAGAAATGATTTATCACTTCCTCTTTCATCCTGTGGAAGTGGAGTTAGTCAAGTACTAGCCATTTTGTATATTCTAGTTTCTTCTGAAGAACATAGAACATTGATTATTGATGAACCACAATCTTTTTTACATCCAGGCGCAGCTAAAAAATTTATAGAAACTATTAAACAATTTCCGCAGCACCAATATTTTATTGCCACTCATTCGCCAGAAATTATCGCATCTGCGAATCCATCTACTATTATCAAGCTTCAATATCAAGATTGTGAAACAACTACATCAGTAATAAATCCAAAAGAGATAGAGTCACAAAACGAAATTTTAGCTGAACTTGGAGTCAGGTTATCCGACGTTTTCGGTGCTGATAGTATTCTTTGGGTGGAAGGACAAACTGAGGAGATATGTTTTCCACTGATATTGGAGAAAGTTGCAAGAACAACATTAATGGGTATTAAAATTTTATCTGTCAATAGCACTGATGCTCTTTTGGATGGAAAACGGTCTGACCTTGTTTTTGATATTTATAAAAAACTCACAACGAGAGCAACTCTATTTCCACCAGCCATTGGATTTATATTTGATAGAGAAAGTAAGACAGAAACAAAGATTCAAGAACTAAAAAAGAGAGGTGTGACTTTTTTACGCCTACCCATGTATGAAAATTATCTACTTTATTCTGAAGTTATATCAGTGGTAATTAATGAAGAAGCTACATGGCTAGAAACACCTATCAGTATTACTCAAGTTCAGGAATATCTTGACAAAATTAAACAGGAAAAATCCTATCTGCTTCAAGGTGGAAAAAGAGAAGAAGTTTCAGAGAATAATTGGTTATCTAAGATTCACGGTGCAAATATACTTTCAAGTTTATTTAAAGAATTATGTGAGAATAAATTGGAATTTAGAAAGACTAAACACTCTAAAAAGCTTACAGAATGGCTAGTTGAGAATCAACCTAATTTTTTGTCTGAACTGGCTCAAGAATTAGAAAATTCCTTAAATAAAACTCAGTAGTTATTTTTATACTAATTATTTAATCATGATCACCACAAAAGAGCGATCGCTCACCCTTGAGGAATATCTCACATACAGCGATCGCACCGGCAACCGCTATGAACTTGGTAGATGTTGGTTTTTTAGTTGTTAGAAGCGATACAAACCAGAACAATGAGAGAATAACTAATAACCACAGCCACATATGAACTTCCGTGACGAGTTTAAACTGCTGCTACGCGCCCGCTACCCTTTGATTTATATTCCCACCTATGAGGAAGAGCGGGTAGAAGCAGCTATCCGGGAAGAAGCAACCAACCAAGGTAATCGCCCAGTGTATACTTGGGATTTTGTCGATGGCTACCAGGGAAATCCCAATGATGTTGGGTTTGGGCGACGTAACCCGTTGCAAGCTTTGGAATTCATCGAAAAATTACCAGCCTCTGCGCCAGCAGTTTTGATTCTCCGAGACTATCATCGCTTTTTAGATGATGTAGCGATCGCCCGCAAACTCCGCAACCTGTCCCGACTCCTGAAGTCGCAACCAAAAAATCTTGTATTATTGTCGCCGCGTATCGCCATCCCTGACGACTTAACTGAAGTGCTGACAGTCGTCGAGTTTCCCTTACCCGCCGCTCCAGAAATTAAAACTGAGGTAGAACGCTTACTGCAAAGTACTAGTAACTCCCTTTCTGGCAAAGTTTTAGATGATTTAGTGCGCTCTTGTCAAGGACTTTCGATGGAACGGATTCGCCGGGTTTTGGCAAAAGCGATCGCTACCCACGGTGAATTGCAACCAGAAGACGTGGATCTGGTTTTGGAGGAAAAGCGTCAAACTATCCGCCAAACCCAAATCCTGGACTTCTACCCCGCCACTGAGCAAATTTCTGATATTGGCGGACTGGATAACCTTAAAGACTGGCTGATCCGCCGGGGAGGTTCATTTACTGATAAGGCGCGACAGTACGGATTACCGCACCCCCGTGGTTTAATGTTGGTGGGTATTCAGGGAACTGGTAAATCGTTAACGGCAAAAGCGATCGCTCATCACTGGCATTTACCCTTGCTACGTTTGGATGTGGGAAGGTTATTTGGTGGTTTGGTGGGTGAATCAGAATCTCGGACTCGCCAAATGATTCAAGTGGCTGAAGCCCTCGCTCCCTGTATTTTGTGGATTGATGAAATAGATAAAGCCTTTGCCGGAATTGGTAGCAAAGGTGATGCCGGAACAGCCAGCCGTGTGTTTGGCAGTTTTATTAACTGGCTAGCCGAAAAAACCTCACCCGTGTTTGTCGTCGCCACCGCCAACGACATCCAAGCTTTACCGCCGGAAATGCTCCGTAAGGGGCGATTTGATGAAATTTTCTTTGTGGGATTGCCCACCCAAGAAGAGAGAAAAGCAATTTATGATGTTCATTTGTCCCGATTGCGCCCACATAACTTAAAAAGTTATGACATCGACAGGCTAGCATATGAAACGCCTGATTTTTCTGGGGCAGAGATTGAGCAAACTTTAATTGAAGCGATGCATATTGGATTTAGCCAAAACCGCGACTTTGCTACCGACGATATTTTAGAAGCAGCCAGTCAGATCATACCCTTGGCGCGAACTGCTGTAGAGCAAATTCAGCAACTCCAAGAATGGGCTGCTGCTGGGAGAGCGCGTTTAGCATCTAAACACAGTCCTTTGAGCGAACGCCTCCGGCGCACTACGTGAACGCATTCAGTAGTAGCTACAATAATCAGTTAGTCAAAAGTCCATAGTTAATAGTTAATGATGAATTATTATGGACTATTGATTCTTATCCACATGGGTTACTTGCTTCTCTACTTGTAACTCTTGAGAGCCAGTTCAACGCCACTCCCTTCAACGGGGAGGCAGCGCGATCTTCTCCCACTCGTAAGAGGCTAGCGCCAACGCGGAGCGTCTGGTAGAGAGGGGATTCCCCCATGAGCGACTGCCGTGGGAAAATACGCATGTGACTGGCTTCCCTTGAGAGCCACTTGCTCTACTTGGGGGAAACCCCAAACGCTTGCGGATTCGTTCTAAGCGAAGCCATGCCGCAGGCTTTACACTACGCTAGCGCAAATCTAAAATCCAAAATTGTTTGACTCTTAATAATCAGGTTTTAACTATGTTGTCTGGCTTCACAAAGTTTATACTTGGGTTTTTCTTAGCGATCGCTGTGTTAGTTGGTGGCGGTGTTGCAGTTGCACTCTATTTCATGAATCGCACTGGACTAGCCCCTGCCAAACCCGTTTTTTCCAACGATAGCCCCTCGGTGAAAGCCCAAGCTCCAAAAGCAACTGAGCCTGGAGGAGGTAAACCCAGCCTTAAACCTGGGACTCAGACTAAATCGTCTTCAAGCTCAACTTCTACTTCTACAGAATCACCAAAGGCTACACCATCACCAAAACCATTGCCATCGGGAGCTTACCGAGGGCGTGTTAATTGGGCTGAAGGCTTGAGTTTGCGATCACAACCAAATCAAGAAGCTGAAAAGATTGGTGGGGTTGGCTTTAATCAAAAAATTATTATCTTGTCAGAAAGCGAGGATAAAGCCTGGCAAAAGATCCGTTTGGAAGGTAGCGAACAAGAAGGTTGGGTAAAAGCAGGTAATACTGAAAAAGTTAATGAACAATAGCTTAAAAAATCAGAAAATCAAATGTGTTTACTCAATAATTTTTTCTGGGTCTAATTGAGATTGCTTTTCCAAAAAAGAGGAAGTATGTATTAATGTATCAATTGGAAGCTCAATTTGAAAAGTAGTTCCTTGTCCCTTAGCAGAAATACAATTGAGTCTACCACCATGTGTTTGAACAACGATCTGAAAGCTAATTGATAATCCTAATCCAGTTCCTTGTCCAACTGATTTAGTTGTGAAGAATGGATCATATATTTTATTTTGCATGTCTTCACTGATGCCAGAACCATTATCAAAAATTTGAATATTGACCCAACCGACTTGATGAACAGCTGTTTTAATCCGAATTAAAGGTGTAAAACTGGACGGTAATTTTAAGCTAATTATCTTTTCTTCTAACACATCAATGGCATTTGCAATAATATTGAAAAGTACTTGGTTTAACTGTCCAGGATAGCAATTGATTAGGGGTAAATTACCATATTCTTTAGTTACAATAATTTCGGGTCGATTGTTGGGCGCATAACTAATACGGTTCTGAAGAATCAGCAGTGTCGAATTAAGCCCTTCGTGGATATCCACAGCTTTCAATTGTGCCTCGTCTAGACGAGAGAAGTTACGTAGGGATTCCACAATATGTTTAATCCGCTTGGCTCCAGCTTGCATTGATTCGAGTAGTTTGGGTAAATCTTCTAGCAAAAATGGTAAATCAATAGACTCTACTTTTGCTTGAACCGCAAGCACTGGTTCCGGATAATGTTGCTGATAGATGTTGATTAATTCTAAGAGTTCCCGCAGATAAATTTCTGTATGAAACAGGTTTCCATAAATGAAGTTAGCCGGATTATTAATCTCATGAGCAACTCCCGCTACTATTTGTCCCAAAGACGACATTTTTTCTGCTTGAAGAAATTGCAATTGAGCTTTTTGAAGTGCCAACATAGCTATCTCTAATTCTTCAGACCGAGACTCAGCTAAAGTAGCCAGCGCTTCTTGGTTTTGTAAGGCTTGTTTGAGACGTTCTTCGTTTTCTTTAAGATCAGCTGTTTTGACTAGTTGAACACTCAATTGTTCGTTGAAAAAAGATGTGAGCAACGTCCATCCTAGAAGGAGTAATGTGAATAAGCCAATAATCGCAGCCATCCAATAGGTTGCAGCAGTATCAACTGCGGAAAACTTGACCAATTCGACGACTGAAAAATGGGTAGCCATCATCCCTGTGTAGTGCATTGAGGGAATGGCAACACCCATGATAATTGCACTGCCAATCCTCAAAAAGCTTCCTGTTACCGTACTATTAGCTCTGAGGTTAAACCCTACCCAGAGGGCAGCCAGTGAGATGAGAATAGCGATCGCAATCGAGAGTGCAACCACACTCAAGTCATAAGACATCTTGGCTGGTAAACGAATCGCAGCCATACCGATGTAGTGCATTGCACTAATCCCTACCCCCATAAGGACGCTACCACTCAATAATCGCAAAATACCAAATTCTGGCTGGCTAACTAGGTACAGGGCTAATCCAGAGGCCAAAATTGCAGGTAGCACCGAAATCAAAACTGTCAACCAGTCATAGTTAATGGAAATCGGCAGACTGAACGCCAGCATAGCAATAAAATGCATTGCCCAAATACCGATTCCCATTGCGATCGCTCCCCCTAGCAGCCAGGGCCACCTTTGCTGCGATTTAGCGTCTGTGACTCTTATAGCTAGATCAAGTGTGGTGTAAGCCGTAAGTATGGCAATGGCAACGGAAAATAGGACTAAGCGAATATCGTAGATACCGTGGAGCATGAGGTTGAATATTATCTGCGATTCAATGGAAGACTAAACCCACTATTTGTCTGCGTTGTTCATGCTCCAAACCCAAATAGGTATAGCAAAAATTTTGTCAGGCAAATAGAAAACAAGCCTCCAAAGCTTTACGTTGCTTATTATTCCCTCTACAAAAGCTTGTATTTCATATCAGCGTGCAGAATTTATTGTCAGGAATCATACTAAAAACAAATATAATACAGAGCAAATGGTATAATTTTGTATAGTCATAACTTGAAATAAGCAAGTGAAAACAGGGGTAAATAGCTATTTAACCAAGCTTGCCTCAGTCTACGAGGCATCCGAAAGCGTCAAGGTTGTTCCTACCGTAGCTAATTTCAAATTTTTGAATTGGAAAAAGTTATCTAGCGGTGCAACGATGCGTCTTTTTTTTGTGGCACTGACTATGGGGCTTCTGAGTATAGCTGGGCAAGCTTTAGCACTTCAGAAAATAGGAAGTAATGGGACTGGAGTTACCAGTAGCCAGAGGTGTTTAAAAAAGTTAGGCTACTTTAATGGCCCGGTGAGTGGCAAGTTTGCTAACTTGACTCAAAATGCTGTGATCAAATTCCAGCAAGCCAATAGAATACCTGCTGATGGGGTTGTGGGTGGTAATACTCAACGAGCCTTGCAACGAGCCTGTCAAGGTAGAACTTTTAGTAGGAATACTAGTGGCGCATTGCCGCCAAGTGGTCAATATCCTGTTCTCTCTCAAGGCAAAACAGGTGCAGCCGTGACCAGGTTGCAACAGCGTCTACGACAGTTAGACTATTTGAATGCTAATCCCAATGGGAATTTTGGCCCAATGACCAGAGATGCTGTAATTAGATTCCAGCGAAATTATCGCATAGCTGCTAACGGGATTGTAAATCGACAAACTTGGAACACACTACTGGGTTACTCTCCGACTCCAATCAGATCAAGTCTCTCTACTCAACAAGTGAGAGAACTACAAGTGCGTTTGCGGCAGCTAGGTTATTTTAATACTAATCCCACTGGGAATATTGGCCCAATTACTAAAAAAGCTGTCATTCAATACCAGCGAAATTATCGCCTACCTGTTAATGGCATTGCCAATGCCCAAGTCTTGGAGTCAGTGCGTAGAACCTCCGGTGGATATCCTACTCAACAACCAGGCAGAAATTATCTAACTGTAGGCGATCAAGGAGAAAATGTCAGATTAGTTCAAGAGCGTTTGGGACGGTTGGGTTTCTCTAATACCAATCCTGATGGCTTTTTCAACGATTACACCAGACAATCTGTGATTGCATTCCAGCAATCTTCCCGATTGAATTCTACTGGAAATGTAGATTGGCAAACTTGGCAAGCATTAGGGTTGAATAGCTCAACTGTAAGCAATGCTGAGACTAATGGTTATATGTTAGCTGATACTAATCGCTATGCATTACCTCCGAATAATGACTATGTAATACCTGTTACCAATGGCAACACATTAGTTGCTAATAATCCTTACAGAGTAATAATTCCAATTTCCAGTAATGATACTCTAATTAAAGTCCAACAATATATACCCAGTGCTGTTGCGGAGCAATCCAATCTAGGGGATTATGTGAATGCTGGAGCATTTAGCGATCGCACACAAGCAGAAACGTTATCAAAAAAGCTGCGCTCCTATGGTCTTGATGCCCGGGTAAAATACAATTAAATTGACAAACTCAATTGCGAACCTTCCTGAGTTTTATTGACTTCAATCCTGGCTTGGAAAGCTTCTTTGAGGTGGGGCATATGGGTGACAGTGAGAATGCAGGCAAAATCGGAAGAGATCGCATTAATCGCGGCAATCAAGCGATCGCATCCTTCAGCATCCTGTGTACCAAAACCTTCATCTACAATCAGTAATTGCAACGCCGCCCCCGCCCGTTGCGCTAATAATTTCGCCAAGGCTAGACGGATGGCAAAGTTAATTCTAAAGGCTTCTCCACCAGAGTAAGTTTCATAAGATCGCGTTCCTCTAGAATCGGCGATTAAAATATCCAAAGTGTCTATCAACTTGGCATTTTTCTTTGTTGACTTAGCACTGCGCCCAGCTTTTTGAGTGATAAATTGTACATGAAACTGATTACCACTCAACCGCGAAAGTAGTTGATTTGTTTCAGCTTCCAGTTGCGGTAACACATTCTCAATCATCAGTGCTTGGATACCATTTTTACCAAAAGCTTGCGCTAATTCCTGATAAACATGATATTCATGCTTGCAAGATTGTAGTTGCTGCTGCTGTTGTTCATACTGAATTTGCAGCGTTTCCAGTTGATGCGCCAGCTGTTCTAAACGCCCTAACTTGGCTATTTGCTCATCGAGTTGCCGTCTGCGGATTGCTAACTGCTGCTCTAGAGCTGGAATTTGGGCAGATGGGTTAGCTGTTGCTTGTAGTTGCTGGATAATACTTTCAATTTGTCCGCCGAGTTTTTGCCGCTCCGTGACTCTGGCGTTTCTGGATTCCTGTAACTCTTGCAATCTCGTCTGGAGTTGGGGATACTGCTGCTGGGCTGAGAGTAATTGTTGATACCGCAAATGCCAAGATTGAGCTTGGCGGACAGCCATCCGCAGATTGTTGTGCTGCTCAGAACTGTAGCCAATTTCGGCAATGTGACGCTCAAGAGTGGCGATTTGTTTAGCACATTCAGAATCAGTCTGATCTTGCTGGATTCGGGTTTGTAATTGAGCAATTTGGGATTGTAATTCTGGTTTTCGGGCTAATAGTTGCGCTTGTCGCTTAGTCGCATCTTTAATCTGCTGGAGTTTAATTTCTGCCCATCGCCACCGCTCAACTTCGCTCCGGGCGAGGGCATGGTCTTGTTCATTATAATTAACTTGTTGTAGATATTGTTCTAGCTGCCGGAGTTCGGCTTGTTTATCGGGAGCGTAATCACCACCTTGGAGCGATCGCTCTAAATGCTGTTTTTCGCCAGCAATTTGTTGTAACTGTTGTTGGACATCAGTTGTAGCTTCTAACTGTGCTGCCAACTGTCCCCGTTGTTCACGTAAACCATCGTAACTCGCTAACTGTTGGGATATTTCCCGATATTCCTGCCTCAATACCTGAATTTCTCTGTCAGACACAGCCATTTGTTCCCGCACTACCCAAAACTGCCCTTGAGTATCCTCTATCTCAGCCTGGGTTTTTTCCACCACCCGACTCCAGTGATGTTCATCCAGGGGACGCTCACATAATGGACAAAGTGCTTCAGGGTTTTGGAGCATTTGCAATTTTTGCTCTAATTCTCCTAGCAGTTTTTCATAGTCCCGTTGGTGAGCTTGTAGACGTTCGATAAAGTGACGCCTTTCTTGCCCTTTTTCTTGCACTCGTTGCAAATAAACTCGCTTTTTCTCCAATTCCTCAATCTGGATTCCCACATCCATCACCGCTTGTTGCAGTTGCGGTTGGCGTCGCTGCTGGCGTTGCAATTGGTTCTCAGTATTTTGGAGTTGTTCGAGTCGTGCTACTAAACCAGCATGAGTGCGATCGAGTTGGCTTTGTAAAGTTGCTCGTTGTTGCAACAAGGGAGTAACTTGCATTTGCAGCTGATCCAAGCGAGCAACATGGTGGCGGGCTGCGGTTAGTTGTGACAAAGCAGCTTCTACTTCACCTGATTTGGTGAGAGTTTGCTGAATTTCTCGCTCTTGTTGATGTAAAGCTTCGATTTGGGCTTGGGCTTGTTGCAGTTGCCGTTCGATTTCGTGAATTTGTTTGGTAAGCTGTTGTTGCTTTTGTTGGCGAGTCTGCCCAGCGCGGGTGTATTCTTCAAATTTTGCAGCAAAGGCTTCTTCTTGAGATTGGAGACTTTGATATTGGGCGTATCCAGCTTTAATCTCAGCTTCTTGGTGTAATATTTTTTCTAAATCTGATAGCTGAGAGCCAATAGCTGATTGTTCTTGTTGCAGGCGATCGCAATCTTGGGTAAGATTTTGGTATTGCTGCTTCCCAAAGCTGAGTTGCTGTTCCCAATTTTGGCGCTGGTGCTGGATAACTTGCAAACTTTGTAACTGAATATTATCAAAGGCTTGCACCTGTTGCAGTTGGTTGAGTTCGGCTTCTAACTCGATTCTTTGCGCTTCAGTTGTCTCGCGTTGTTGCAGCTGAATTTTTATCGACTCCAAAGAACGCTCTAACTCTAGTGCCTGTGCTTTGAACTGACGAGAAGATTCCTTTGCCCGTTCTTCCAAATCATCGTACTGATTGAGTTTTAACAACTCCGCTAAAATTTCTTTGCGTTCCGTGGGGCGCTTAAGCATGAATTCATCTGCACGACCTTGACGTAAGTAGGCAGAATTAATAAAAGTATCATAATCGAGCTTGATATGTTCTAAAATCAAATCCTGGGTTGCTCTCACCCCTTTACCAGTAAGTGAGCGAAACCCAGATGGTATTTCTATTTGAAATTCAAGAACGCTACTACCTCCCCGAATTCGGGTACGAATCACCCGATATTTTTGCTGGTTACTTTGGAAAGTAAAATCAACCCGAACTTCTTTTGCGCCAGAATAGATGACATCATCTTCAGCGGTGGCGCGGCTTTCACCCCAAATTGCCCAAGTGATTGCTTCCAGAAGTGAAGATTTCCCCGCACCATTGGAACCCGAAATACAAGCCGTATGCAAACCGCGAAAATCTAAAGTTGCATCACGGTAACTAAGAAAGTTTTTGAGAACAAGTTGTACTGGGATCATTCAAGCTATAGTGCCACACCTACTTTTAATAATTAACAGTACAGATGCACTGTTTGTTAGTTTAGCTATCTAAATATCAGGTTTCTAGTCTTGAAGACTTCAATTTTACAAAAATTAACAATATAATGAGCAAATTTCTCTTGTTGCATGAAGAAGTTTTGCTGTCTTTGGAGAAAAATGAAACTTCCGTGGAGGTTTCTTGTTATTTCTGCCTGTTATCAGAGATAAAAACATTCATAGAAGAGTTATTACAAGCATTGAGATTATTGGGCTAAATTCTCCCCAAAAGTGACATCCAAGACCCAATGAAGTTGGTTCTCAATACTCCAATGCTGCCCAATGGCACGACCAATACGTTGGGCATTGCATGGCAGAGAACTAAGGTAAAACTGCACCTGACAAGTTGTTTTGTTCCATAAGTGCCGAACCCTCACTACCATCACCAAGGTTTTGAGTCCAGCCCATTGCTGCTGCTGGCTTACTAGCCCAAGCACTCACTACATGCAAGGCTGACTGTTGCTTCTGCTAGTCGTAAGACCCTTTGACGCGTTTGCAATCAATCGGAATCACCTGTGCCGTTTCCCACGTGGATCTTCCAAGACCCGAAAGTGTGACAGAAACTGCCCCAAGACTAGCTCCAAGTCTCCGTCTACTTGGAACGATGTGGTCTTTACTGGGTTGGGCTTGGATTTGTAGGCAGAAGCGAAACCTTTAGTCATCGAAACCTCTGAAATTTCAGTAGGGATTACTTTAATTTTCCTTAGTACAGCCCACCATCAAACAATTACGGAATTCGCTTTTTGTAATCAAACGTGTCCAGTGACATGACAATTTTTATTTTCGACCCCTTTTTGCAGTGACATGTACTTAGTACATTACAGTACCTTTTTTCTTGCGCTTACCCTGTGATCGGAACGGGACGCTGCTTTCGGATGTCTATGGATAAAGCTCATCTAGCAATCCTATTTGAATTGTGAAGATTATCGAATCGAGAATTTCATAAATAATTTAAGGCTGCTGTAAGCAAACAATTTTTTCAGTATTTCCATAATATTGAACAGGATATACGTATTTTTTATGAAAGTAACTTCATAAAACGTGAGTTTTATAAAAACTTTATATATTGTTTGTTGCAGTTTATCAAATATAAGAATTAATAGCTGATTTACTGAAAATCAGGTTCTTCAAAAACTTCCGTAAAATTTCTCTTTCAATAACAAGATAAATACAACTAAATTATTAATAGTTCTGCTGGCTTAGTTGATGACAAAACTTCAATTATTTCAGGTGTATCTATTTACAGACTCTCTATAAAACTGATTCCATAATCCTAGAATAACCGCTCTGGTTTGAGAAGACAGAAGTTTAGTTTACCCTTAGTTTCTAGTCAATATAACTGATATGGTTAGGTTTTTGTGAGTGAATCGATGTACTAAGCTGTGTTCAAATGTGAAGCATACACTAGTAGTCTATTTATCTGAAAATCGCTATTATCAAGTTTTATTTGACATAAATGCAGTAATTTATCTGGTAAAATCACGGTTTTATTTCAAACTGAGAAAAAACACAGCTTCTTTAAGCTTTAAACATTTACTAACCAATTTAACAAATCCCCATGCAACAATATATTTCTAATCTGCTCATACTGGTAATAGTAACAAGTTCAGCTTTCATCGTTACTCCATCTCAAGCTGAAACTCCGGTAAAATCCAACAGCCAAAATACTGATAATATTACTTCTATATTTTCAAATTTACCTTCCACTATCCAATTAAGTGATTTTGCCAATTCTACTGCTAGCAAACCACGTATCCTCTCTGAGGCAGCTAATAACTCTTCTGCTCCTAATGCCAATATAACTGCAACTAAGCCTCAGCCACGCGTTCCTATATTCAGCAGAATTTTTCCCAGACCTTCTATGCAGCAATAACTAGCAGCTAAATATTTAGTTTACTTGCTTGGGTTGATAGTGAGTTGCATTAATACATAATCTCCAACTTTACCTAGTGAAAATACTACTCCAGCAAGAGAGATTCTAATTGTTCTCTCTTGTTGGAATGTGACGAATATCATCTATAGCGGTTCTTGCTTGTATGCAATAAACTTATCACCTCTCTCTTGAAAAGCTTTGATGCCTGTCTTGAAAAGTTCAGTTCACCTTTGGCGTTGCCGCAGGCATCGGTGGTTCTTGTCGCTCCAACTTTTCGCTGTAGCAAGCTGCAAAGCGTCTACGGATAGCGTAAAGCCTTCTCTTATCCTTCTCCTATCGGAGACGCTGCGCGAACGGAGATGCTGTTCGCGTTCGCCAACAGCATGGCAACTCTTAGAGACGCTGTTCGCGTTCGCTTAGAGCGAGTCTGCGAGCGTCAGAAACCTCCGCTCCAACTTTTCGCTCTCCAAACCTTTCTTCTAAAAGGAGAGAGGTTTGATGGTTACTCCCCAACGCTACAAGTGTTGGGGCTGTTTTTGTAAGGTCTATATTGGACTCAACTGAGAACCCCTATATATGTGAGGCATACCCTGATTTGCTTTATGCTTGCAGCTGACAGAGCAGTAAACCAAACCATTGATTTGGATCTGTCCACACATGAAGAGGTAATAAACCCTGTGCGGTAAGTTGCTGCTTGATAATAGTAAGGTCAAATTTGCGAGAAATTTCAGTGAGGATAGTCTCATCTAGTGCAAAATTCACCTTGAGGTTAAGAGCGCGTAATTCTATAATTTGCGATCGCAGGCTGCGTAAATGCATTTCTATTTGATGCTCACTTTCATTGTAAAATGCCCAGTGTTCAAACTGGGTGGTATCAAAATTCCCCTCAAACCGCTGATTTAAATGTTCCAGCATATTGAGGTTAAATGCTGCTGTCACTCCCTGGCTGTCGTTGTAAGCTGGCTCCAAAATCTGTTTCGGCTTTCGTAAATCTATCCCCAACAAGAAATACTCACCTACTTGTAGGGCTTCTGTAATTTGAGAGAAGAAGACATCACACTCATTAGGTGTCAGATTACCTAAACTGCTACCAATAAAACAAATCATCCTACTGGGTAATTGCGTCAGTAGGAGTTGTGCAAGGGCTAATTCATAAGTTCCCGCTAGTGCATAAACTTGCAGTGAGGGATAATCTTCTAATAGCTGCTTGACACTACTTTCCAACATCCCTGCACACACATCAATTGGTAGGTAGTGCAGAGGATAGCCTAGCTGCTGGTAGGCATCTAGTAAAATGCGGGTTTTACTAGAACTGCCACTGCCAAGTTCTACCAATTCACAAGGGCCAGTTATCTTGGCAATTTCGTGAGCATATTCCTCTAAAATCGTTGTTTCTGTGCGTGTGAGGTAATATTCTGGTAAATCACAGATTTGCTCAAACAGATTAGAACCACGGTCATCATAAAAGTAACAGGGGGGTAGAGATTTGAGTGTTTGAGTTAATCCCTTAACCACATCACTCCCAGCACTAGGTGCAACTATTTGAGTTGCTCCTACCAAACGCTCTATCTGCAAGCGTTTTTCAACGCTGTTTTGAGAAGTAACATTGCTGTTAACAGCTTTAGATATCGACATTAAACCTCCGTATGCTTGGTGTAATAGGTTGCTTTTAATAGCAAATCTTTACCCCAATCAGTGAAACACATAGTCATAGATAATAAAATCATGCCTGAGCTGTATTGCTCAAGCTTTAGAGCTATTTTTAAGCATTTTTCCATTGAAATGATAGCAAGTAAGCGCTTAAGTGCTATTTATCACTAATTTGTTATTTAATCAGTACAAACAAACCATAGGCACTTTACCCAGTAGGGTAGGCATCTACTGCCGTTGTCTTACAAATTAGGCGATGTCTACAACGGGCTACGCCTACGCAATCAAAGCGTTGGGCAGTTAGTTCTTCATCTCCCCAAGGAGAGGTGCGGTAATTATTAGTTTGTGCATCCTAACTGACTGCTTTTTCCCGTTCAGCTTATGTGGGTAGCCGCTTACCCACAAATCGCGAATATACCTCGGCTTCTCCTGGTGTAGCACTGCCGACATAAGCAAGTACAGACTTTGATTCAACGTAACGGCTGAGGCTGGGTAGGTTTATATCATTCCAAATAGGCAGGGTATTTTTATAGATAAAAGGGTCAGTATCTTTTTGAATATGATACCAACCCACACCAAAGCCATCTGCATTTACTACCCCAGAGGTCATTTCGCGGGGTTGATAACTCTGGACTATCAGTGAGTGTTCTGATTTATACAAAAGATTCTCTAAAGAAAAAAGTTTTATAAATTTGGCAATTCTATTTGTTGAAAAATATTCTTGTTGCTTTATTACTTTTTATACTTGACCCTCCCTTTTCCTGCTTTTTAAGGAGGGAATTGAGTTCGTCATTTGTGGCTTGTAGGGTGGACATTGTAATGCCCACCCTACTATGGTCTATTCCTATAAAATCTGCTGTAAAAAAGAGGTGATTGAGTCTCCAATAAATGGAGTTAGAAGTTAAAAACTCTTAACTCCTAACTCCTCATTTCTAACTTTTTTACAACTTCAAATTCCAAGCGGCAAAAGCTAAAGTACCCCAACCAGCAATCAAGGCTACGCCGCCTAGTGGGGTGATCGCTCCTAAGGATTTAATATCGGTTAAGCTAAGGGCGTACAAGCTACCTGAGAAAATAGCAATGCCAATGATAAACAGCCATCCACTGGCTAGGAGAGTGGGATGAGGAAATTCGGTGCGACTAATTAGCAGTGCTACTATAAAAAGTGCTAGAGCATGATACATTTGGTAACGAGCGCCAGTTTCAAAAATTTCTAGCGATTGCTCACTAATTTTTTCTCGCAAGGCATGGGAAGCAAAAGCACCAGCAGCAACTGACAAACCGCCTAAAATGGCAGCTACACTCAAAAAAATCTGCGTCATTAGACCTAGCCGTAAGTTGATCTGGAATTTAACGGGCCATTAGATATCAATTAGACATCAAAATGATATGATACAGCCCCTTCTTCGTTCACCTTAAAGTTTGCATTGAAGTCTTTAGCTTTTTCATCTAAATATTGCCTAGCATGGGTTGCGGGTAGTTGTGACTGCATGGCAAAGCCTAAAACAGTTACGCGCCCATGATTTTCTTGTAGCATCTCATAAAAAATAGATTGCAGGCGATCGCTAACTTGTTCATTAAGCGCCTTTTTCTCCTGTCTGCTTTGACGGTACAATCCCAATGCTAACCATGTACCCAGTGTTAAAGTAGGAACGCCAAAAATTAGACCACCAACAGCAGCATTATCATCTTCATAAGTAGCATTTGGTGCGGTAAAATCATAGCCATCTTTGACTGGTGTGTACACCTTACGTGTAGCAAATTTTTCCAATGTCGCTGTTGCTGATAACGTTAAAAACATGAATCCGAGTGTCAGTAGCCAACCGGCAGCCAATTTTTCAGCAGTTTTCATAGTTCCACTTTGGATTTACACTTTGTTAGCGATTTTAACTTGACTTTCGCAAAGGGATTTTGGAGTGCGATCGCTTCTTTTATAATAATTATTCATGCTCCCAATCAGAGCAATGTCTCTGACAGGCTATTCGGCGTCGCCAAGATAAAAAGCAGAACTGGATGCCAACTGCAATACCTACCAGTGTTAAACCTTGAGATTGTCAAATCGCAGCAAAGGATATAGTATTCATCTTGCTGCGATTTTAACTTCACTTACGTGTAGCTTCAAGTAGGCGAGAAAAATAAAAGCGAGTCTTCGTCATCGCCTTTCGTTGCAAAGAAAAGCCATTACTTTCCAAAATTTTCACCACATCAGCCTCACGATGTAAATATGCACGAGTCGCTTTACTTGGCCCGGGAAAGAAACTGCCAATTTTCTTGAGTATACTCAGGGCGCAGGTCTTCGGCGCAAAACTGAGAATTATCCGCGACTGTGCCAAAGAACAGAGGTGAGAAATCATCTCATCGGCTTTTTCTTGGGGGTAGTGGATAAGAACATCCAAGCAAATAACAGTATGGTAACTACCACTTAACGATTCTAAATCTTGTACGGCAAAAGTGGGATTTTCGGCATTTTGCAAAGTTTGCTTGGCTCTATGCTTGCCTTCTTCCACCATTTTTTCTGAAATATCGGTGGCATAGACTTTGGCACCATCTACTGCTAGGGGGATGCTGAGACTACCAACACCACACCCAGCATCGCAGATTGATAGCTCTGGTAAATTGTTATCAGCCTTCAGCCAGCCGAGAACTGTATCCACGGTTTGCTGGTGTCCATTGCGGATGTCTAGTTGGATTTTGTTGACTTCGCCATCGCCGTAGATTCGCTTCCAACGGTCAAACCCTGTGGAATTGAAATACTCGCGAACAATCATTTTCTCGTCGGCTGCGTTCATAAACTTTGATTTTTAAGGGTTCCCAATGCTTAAAATTATCATTGATAGGAACCCATAAGAGGGGTCTTGCAGATTTTTCCAGATATAGTTTGCGGCTATGGGCTTGGAGCAAGTTTTTTTTTAGCATCAGACACCGTATTTTCAGTTTCCCGCCGCATTGGTCAATTGCGATCGCTATTATACTGATAAAAGCATGTTCCTAACCCTGTTTCCCACATGGATCTTCCAAGACCCGAAAGTGTGACAAAAACTGCCCCAAGACTAGCTCCAAAGAGTTGTATTCTGGGCTTTTGCGCCATTTTGAATGGTATGTTTATTTACGCCGTGATTTACTGCTGCGCGCCCCTACGACTTGCTGTACTTCACGCAATTTAAAACTGCTATATGTCGATATTTTAAAGTTTACTATCACACCTGAAACTTTCAGAGCATCTGTTCATTTTTACAAGTTAAACTAGACTTCTCTAATTAGTAATGGCGACACCCGATCCCCTATTTTTATGAAAATATATGAAATTTAGAACCTTCAAATATCCTTTCACACTCATGCTAGTCAGCTTTAGTTTTTTGCAGACAGCTGATGCTCAAACTCCTGTAGCTGAAATCTCCAAGCTATCTCAAGAAGTTTCTGTGCTTCGGAAACAGGGTCCAAGCGGGTTACAAGTATTTTTAAAATCTCATGCCAATACGATAAAGACCGATTCTTCAGGTGCAGTTCTACTTTCCCCTGCACTCCGAGTAGCTTTAGACGAACTCTGCCAACAACGGGACTGTTATGCCTCTCGTCTATACTGGTACACTGACATAGAACAAGCCAAAGCTGCTGCCAGAACTAGTGGTAAACCCATTTTATCTCTGCGGTTGCTGGGCAGGCTGGATCAAGATTTGAGTTGTGCTAATAGTAGGTTCTTCAGGGTTGCGCTGTATCCGAATGTTGAAATTTCTAAACTACTTCAAGACCGCTTCATTTTGCACTGGCAATCAGTCCGCCCTGTACCGAAAGTAACAATTGATTTTGGCGACGGACGCAAGTTAGAGCGAACGATTACAGGCAATAGTATTCACTATATATTGGATGAATCGGGTCGTCCAATCGATGCAATTCCAGGGCTATATAGTCCCAAAGCATTTTTGCATCAGCTACAGCAGGCTGAAGTAGCCGTAAAAAATTATAGCAAACTTACACCAAGCGATCGCGAGTCTTTTTTAAGAAAATACCACAGCGATCGCCTGAATTCTATCCAAGCCCAATGGGTTGCAGATTTATCCCGTTTGGGTATCCAGTCTCCCCCTAAGTTGGTGAAAATTCCGAGCAATCCCAGTCAGCCACCTACAGCAGAAATAGCAAGCTCTTTAGCAGTTTCTAAGATGAGAGTTGAAACGCCAATGTTGACTGCTCTCCAGTCTGATGCCGAACGGAATCAAAACGCTTTAGCTGAAATTACTGACCAGAAAGTTTGGAACAAAATCGCTCAACTCTATGCCGCAGATGTCAAGCTAGACCAGAACAGCATCTCTCTAATCAGAGCTAAAAAGTCTCAGTCTGCCAACACTCAGGAAGATAATTTGCCGATAATAGTGAAAAAATTTGAAGCCACAATGGCTTTAGATACAGTCAGAAATGAATATATGCTACACAGCCAAATTCATCAATGGTTTATGCAAGGTAAGCAAACAAGGAGTGTGGAAGCGCTGAATGAACAAGTATACGCCCAACTATTTTTAACTCCTAGTTCTGACCCTTGGTTGGGGCTTTTCCCTAGCGACAGCTATAGCGCTATTGATAATGATGGCATCCGTTAAGCTAATAAACTGAAGTAGTAAAAAGGAGTGACGAGATTTTATAGTATTGAACCTCACCTATCACTCCTTATAACTTGCGCGTTGATAAGCTGTTACGCATTGTTACATTACACCAACTTACTACTTCATTTATCCTCTAACTAAAGAGGCGGTTAATTATTAATTTTATATGTGTTTTTCTATACAAATTTCTTGAGTTTATTAATATCTATTTTGCAATTCTAGATGTAGTAGTTCGACTATTGCTTGTCCTCAGTAGTTTTACTCTTGCCTGTGCTAGATAGTTCCATAATGAATTTGAAAATCGAAAAGCTCAGATTCATGACTTCTTAAAGAAGTTGGGAATCTTGTTATAAAATTTATTAATAGGGAACGTATTTATGGGCACAAACAAACTTAACTTAGATTCTATATCTTTGGTAGTAGTGGCTTGATTCTTGTGATGGAAGCTGGCGAACATCTGATCAGTTACTCTGGGTAATAATGGAAACAATTATCATTAGCACTAAATTATTCATTGGGGGAATGACAAAGCGGGTTAACAATAGTCAGAAATTAAGGTTGAGATCCAGGGTTTTCCGACTGTGGTATATTATTTAATTTCTTTGCTAGTCATAATTTTGACTGGCTGATTAGTTTAGTCACAAATTAGCATAATCTTAGGTCAGTAGATTTGGCGATCCTATTAGTTGAATTTACCGAATTTTCCCACCAAAGGTAGAAGTAATACTTAGCAAAATGCTGTAAGCTTTTTTAAAAAAAAGTATCTGGGTGGCTAAAATTATCAATGGAGACTTTGTAATTTTATAGATTCAATCTACTTTGAGCATCTAGGTTGAATGCGACACATGTCATTTAAAAAACTGGTCTATCCGTAGTCCTAGAGAACATAAATTGGCGAAAAGCTAAAATAAATGTACTTTTATTTATAAATTCAATTGAATAACAATTGCAGTTTACAACCAGTTAAATTTATTACTCAGCGAAATTAGGAATGCTGCAATTTTTCCAAGGATTTACCTAGTAGATTTTTTTGCTCAACCTCTGCAAGCAAGTAGCGGGAATTTAAGGTGAACATAGAAAAATTTATTCAACGCGCAGAAGCATTGCACAAGCGTTTAGCAGATTTATACGAAACTGCTAGTGTATTACCTTGGATTTCACAGGAACTGCTGCCGCAAGCTTTTAATGAACTCTATAACACCTCAAAGATAGTACAGTTAGCAGCAGAGGAACTGTATCAGCAAAATGAGGAACTAGTACAAACACGGAATTGGCTAGAAGCAGAACGCCAACACTACCAAGATTTATTCGAGTTTGCGCCAGACGCCTATTTAGTGACTAATACAGAAGGAATCATCCAAGAAGCTAACCATACCGCAGCTAAATTGCTAAATGTTTCAAAGCAATTTCTGGTGGGCAAACCAATGATTAACTTCGTCCCTTTACAAGAACGTCAGCAAGTTCGCAGCGAACTCATCCAGCTATCCCAATCAGACAAAGTTAAAGAGTTACTGGTACGCTTCCAACAACGTTATGGCGAGTTTTTTGATGCAGCTTTGACAGTGGCAGTTGTTCGCAATCACCAGGATAAGGCAATCTCTCTGCGCTGGCTGCTACGTGATATTACTGAGCGCCAGCACTTAGAATCAGTGTTAGTCAAAAATGACCACGACCTCTTCTATGATCGTCCCCTGGATAAGCATTGTAAAGGAGAAACTATTCCCCTCAACCCACTAGTAATTTGGTATGTTTGTCAGGGTTTGGTCAAACTCAGTACCTATTGTGAAACGGGTGAAGAAGTGCTGATCGGATTGGCAACAGCAGGAATGGTTTTTGGCTCTAGTTTAACATCTCTAAACATTTACCAAGCAACAGCCCTCTCTGATGTTGAATTGGTATCAATTTACGTGGCAGAGATAGCAGCTTCCCCAACCCTGAGCCATACACTTTTACCAAAAATTAATCAGCGGTTACACCAAACAGAATCTTTTTTAGTCATTTCTGGAAGACGACGGGTACAAGAACGCTTGCACCATTTATTACAACTTTTGAAACGAGAAGTCGGTGAAGCTGTTCCGGAGGGAACTCGCCTAAGTGTTCGCTTCACTCACGAAGATATTGCTAGCGCCTGCTGCACTACCAGAGTAACAATTACACGATTGATGGGCAAATTACAAGAACAAGGTATAATCAGTTTTGACTTAAAAAAACACATTATCTTGAGAGATTTCGATTAATTACTTCGCTGTAGATTGATTACATCTTTGTTAAGCAAAGATAAGTTGCCAGCCAATCAGGAAAATTGCTATATCTGCAAAAATGTGGCTGATGTATCCAGGCCAAATTGAGCAATAAGTTAAGTAGCACCATGACCAAATCGCCCCTGCTAGGAACACGCCCAATGGGCATAATATTGTCGCACGCCAGTCGAAGTAAGCTAGCCAAACCAACAATGTGATGAATCGTAAAAAACAGTGCAGACAGTACTACAGCAAAAGGACTCAATACCAACATTTCACATTTGTGATAGACAAACCAACGCCAGACAAATTCCTCAAGTAAAGAGTTGACAAATATCTAGTACGCTGAACCTACTAAGTAAATCACAAAACTGCTCAATCCAACTTGCGTTGCTCTATTACGAACATATTCAAGTTTTGTTGTATTTCGATGGTTTTAACTTTTACTATTACTTTTTATATGCGAACTATAAAACCTTAGTCTCGTGATCAGCCTTGAATAAAGCGACACTTTATACGTTGTCACCGAAATATAATACTAAAACTAGTATGAAGTTGTGTGTAATATTCCCTCGATCGTACCATTTATATAATAATTTTTTGTGCCGATCTACTTACAGATAATTAAAATGCACAGCATCCTGCAACGTTGTGAAGGATATGGGATTTGAGGCGGACACAGCAAAGTAAGCGCAACGCTATGCAAACAGGGAATTCAAAATGTACCCAAAATAATGTATATCTGATTTGACGTGTATTGCTAAAATCGCGATTGCAGCATATCAAAGCGGCTATGCACACACTTGGCAAGACAACTCCATCATCAGGCTACATCTTAGCACTGGACTTAGGTACAACAGGCAACCGCGCCTTTGTGTTTAACGCAGACGGCAAGATTGTTGGGCAGGCATACAAAGAACTAACTCAGTATTATCCTCAGCCCGGATGGTTAGAACATGACCCTGAACAAATCTGGCAGGATACCTGTTGGGTGATGCAAACTGCAATTGGAAATGCCCAGATTGCTCCATCAGCAGTTGTAGCCCTGGGACTAACTGTACAGCGTGAAACCTGTTTGATTTGGGACAAAAATACTGGTAAACCACTCCATAGAGCGATCGTCTGGCAAGATCGCCGCACTGCTCCCCTTTGCTACCAGTTGCAACAGCAAGGCTATGCTGAAGAAATTTCCGATCGCACCGGATTGATTATCGATGCCTACTTTTCTGCTACCAAGCTCAGGTGGCTATTAGACCAATTTACTGATATTGACCTGAACAATGTCTTGGCAGGCACTATTGATAGCTGGGTGCTGTGGAACCTCACGGGTGGGAAAATCCATGCTACTGACCACAGCAACGCCAGCCGGACAATGTTGATGAATCTCAAAACCTGTAAGTGGGATGAGATTTTACTGGATTTGTTTCAGATTCCGGCTGATATTTTGCCCCAGATTCAGCCTAGTTTAGGAGTATTTGGAGTTACTGATGCTACTCTGTTGGGTGCAGAAATTCCGATCACTGCCATCTTAGGGGATCAGCACGCTGCTCTCTTTGGTCATGGCTGCGATCGCCCCGGTTTGATGAAATGCACCTACGGTACTGGTAGCTTTTTAGTTGCTCATACAGGTGATCAAATTGTGCGATCGCCGCATCAACTCATTTCTACAGTGGCATGGACACAAGGCAAGCCAAAGGAAACTTTAGATGTAGGTTATGCTCTTGAAGGCAGTATGTTTACTAGTGGTACTTGTATTCAATGGTTGCGCGATCACCTGAAGCTGATTAAAACTGCTGCTGAAACTGAAGCGATGGCCAATCAGGTAAAAGATAATGGCGGAGTATACTTTGTGCCTGCATTTAGTGGACTGGGCGCACCTTACTGGGATATGAGTGCTAGGGGAGCCTTTTTCGGCATTACCGCCAGTGTACAACCAGAGCATCTGGTTCGCGCCGTACTGGAAGCGATCACTTATCAAGTTCTGGAGGTGGTACAGGCGATAAATGCATCTAGCAGTACTCCAGTTGGTCGATTAAGTGTAGATGGTGGTGCTTGCGAGAATAATTTCCTAATGCAGTTCCAGGCTGATGTGCTAGGTATTCCAGTTGAACGTCCGATAATGCGCGATACGACCGTTCAGGGTGCAGCATTTGCAGCAGGTTTAACTGTAGGATTTTGGGAGAGCTATGAAGCATTGGTGCAGCAACGGCAAATTGAACGTGTGTTTGAGCCGGGGAGCAATGACCCATTGTCCAATTTTGCTACTTGGCAAAAGGCAGTGAAACGCACTCTCGCTTGGACGGAGTAACCCTTCACCAAAAACGAGTTGAAGTTAATTGTTTTGCTTGATTATGAAGATATTTGGTTGTCTGCGAATGTCTTTTCCACTTCTCAGATAGTCAGTAAGCATGACTATCTGAAAGTGGAAAAATCTACATTTTTCAAATTTAGGTTCTACTAAGCTCAACCACATCTAGTTTGCATAATCTGAAATTGTACATTTCTTATGGGGTGGGCGACACGAGCGCCCAATATATGCAAGGCTATTTGGGGAACAGCTTATTTATTTGTAGGACTTACGCACAAGCAACGGAAAATCGAACCACAAAGGACGCAGAGAAGCCAGTGCGCCCTTGCAGTCAAGAGACTTGTTCGCGCAGCATCTCCCTTTAGGAGAAGCAACTGGTGCGACACGGAGGAATAAGAGTTTGAGAGGTTTTTTGCGTAAGTCCTAATTTGGCATGTAGATGTATTTGAGGTTATGGTATAAATTTAAACACGCTTCCTTGTCCAGAAGCACCACCAGTAGAGGTGGTACCGTAAAATGCACTACTAGCAAGTTGAATTAGGGTAGACTCTGGCGTTGCCCCATTCGTGCCATTAAAACTAAATAACAAAGTGAGGGTTCCTCCAGCCAATCGATAGATGGCTCCTTTATTATTTGCACCACCTGTAGAAGTTGTCCCGTAGAAGTTACCATCGCTTCCTTTTGTGACTGCAGCTGTGGGGTTGGCCCCATTAGTGCCATTAAAACTGGCAACTAAAACCGGTGTACCGCCACCGAGCGGAACCTTGAATATAGCTCCTTTATTACTGGTTCCACCCAGATAAGTTGTGCCATAGAGAAATCCACCAGATTCAGTTAATCCAGACCGGGGATTTTGCCCATTAGCGCCACTAAAGCTATATGAAGTTATTACTCCTGCGGGAGTTAACTTGAATGCCACACCTTTATTAGTTGCTCCACCTGCTGAGGCGGTGCCATAGTAGTTTTTGTCACTAGCTAATTGCAACCTTGCTAATGGAGTTGCTCCATTAGTACCGTTAAAGTTAACTAAGACAGTGGGGACACCACCAGTCAGCGGAATCTTGAATACAGTTCCTTTACTGTTGACCCCACCGGCAGAAGTTGTCCCCCACAAGCTACCATCGCTACCTGAAATCAATCGACCTGCTGGGTTGGCTCCATTAATGCCATTGAAATTCAAAAGGGTTGTCAGGGTTGTAAAAGTTGTTTTTGGTAACTTAAACAACGTACCGGCGTTATTTGTACCACCTACAAAGGTTGCACCATATAGATTGCCATCAGTTGCCTGGAATAATCTAGCAACTGGGTTAGTTCCATTGGTTCCAGTGAAGTTAACTAGTGTGGTCAGAGTACTAAAAGTAGAACCAGTTAATTTGAATGCTGTTCCTTTACTTTGCGAACCACCTGTGGAAGTTGTTCCATAAAGATTGCCATCGCTCCCTGCAAACACACCTGCCTTTGGAGTCCCTCCATTAGTACCATTGAAATTTACAACAGTCGTTAATGTTCCTGCAAAGGCTTGTTGCAAGGGCAATACTAACGAAGACGCCAACACAGCCAGGGAAGTTAAAATCAATACTCTATTCTTGCTTTGAGGTTGTTTGCACAGATTCATTTTGTTCACTTAACTCCTACAAAAATTTGCTCAGACACGAACCCGAAATAAATCTCCAGCCTACCCTTCTGGTGAACGAGACCCTACACATAGCTTGCTTCCACGTTCGCGGAGCGTTCCGTAGGGAAGTGGTACGGGAACTGCTTTACAGAACGTGGTTTCACTGTGGATATAGTCGATTATTCGTTTTAATCAGGCTGGAGATTTACTTTTATGAATCATCCCTCAGACTGGGTATAGCGATTTTCGTATAGATGCAATATGCTATGGGGCACAAGACTTTGCACTCCTCAACAGATATGTATTCCATACAATTGAAAACAGCTACAATAGTATTGACCTAACGGATTTTGTAATACGTGATATCACAATTAATTTGTGACATCAGGTACTATAAATTCGTTATTTAAACCAGATTTTAGTGAGAACTCAGCAGGAATTTTGGTATAGTCTTGGTCAGAAAGAATTCAGAAATCCTCTGGCTGCCTATATCGCAACGGCTGTATTCACACTTAAGTTAATTGCTGAAAATCAGATCATTTATGATTTCGTTTTGTAACATAACATACTTATTATTTTTTAGATGTCGTGAGCAACACAAAAAATTTTAATTTTATTTTTAGCTTTGCTCTAGGAATCCGATTTTATTTTTGAAAAAAACTAAGGGAGAATACCAGGGCAAACGCACGTAATTTGTATAATCCTTACTGCATAAGGATATTGATTCAAAAATAGCCTCAATTATCAAACGCTCAAACCCTTGCTATTAAAGGATTATTATCCTTTAAATCCAAAAAATACTACTTACAGATCAGGATGCTGGACGCATGATTACTAAACCTAAAGTTTTTATTGATGGGGAATCGGGAACCACAGGCTTACAGATTTACTCACGCCTCAACCAACGGGATGACATTGAGTTAGTTAGCATTGAGGCATCTAAACATCGGGATGCAACTGAGCGAGCCAAACTAATCAATGCCGTCGATGTTGTGATTCTCTGCCTGCCTGATGACGCAGCCCGCGAAGCTGTTAGCTTAGTCAATAGTAGTACGGTTAAGATCCTTGATGCTAGTAGTGCCCATCGCACAGCTAAAAACTGGGTATATGGCTTTCCTGAACTAAATCCAGAACAGCGAGAGAAAATCGCCAGCGCCCAGTTTGTCAGCAATCCAGGCTGTTATCCTACAGGATTTTTAGCCTGTATCCGTCCGTTAATTGCCAAGGGACTTCTGAAGAGTAATTTTCCCATCACCGTTAATGCAGTATCAGGTTACTCTGGTGGCGGAAAGAATCTGATTAAACAGTACCATACCTTCCACGAACAGCAAGCTGGAGCAGAGTCGCTCTATGCCTATGGCATCTATGGTTTGCAGTTTGGGCATAAGCACGTTAAGGAAATGCATCAGTATTCCGGGTTAGCATCGCCACCGCTGTTCGTACCGGCAGTGGGAGATTTTGAGCAGGGGATGCTAGTGCAGGTGCCTTTGCCATTAGGGATTTTGGATAATCCACCATCAGGTGAGGTGATTTATCAAGCAGTTGCTGACTACTACCAAAGTGAAAAGTTCGTGCAGGTTGCTCCATTCCAAGATTCTACTCTGCTGAGAGACGGAACATTTCTGGATGCGATGTCTACGACGGGCTACGCCTACGCAATCAACGGCACCAATATTGTTCAGGTTTTTGTATTCGCCAATGACACTACCAAAGAAGCGTTGCTAGTTGCTCGTCTTGACAACTTGGGTAAGGGCGCATCGGGAGCCGCAATCCAAAATTTAAACATCATGCTAGGTTTTCCAGAAGAGTTGGGATTGTTATGAAAGAGCGTTAGGCATAAAGAAAAGGGAGTATGACTTTTACTCCATGCTCAATGACTAATGGCTTGTGCTAGACAGCGATAACTATTATTAGTGCGTAAATTACTCATTTGAAAAAGCAAAAAGGCAAATTGAGAAAACAATCTGCCTTTTTGCTTGCTAAATCTACCGAAATGAGAAAGCATTCAAGCCTTTTGAGAAAGCAATATGCCTTTTTGCTTGCTGAATCTACCGAAATGAGAAAGCATTCAAGCATTTTGAGAAAGCAATATGCTTGAATGCTTATTGAAATCCAATACGCTTGGGTCAAAGCCAAAAACCTTAACCTACGTAGGTTGTGGAGCCACTGCGTTGCGGGGGTTCCAAGAGTTGAAGCAAGTGGCGTTTGAGGGACGTAGCAAGATCCCGAAGGGTAACCTAACATTTTTGGGACTTTGTTGGGTTTTACTACGTACCCCTACAATACAAGCAAGCTACAACTCAACCTACAATTATCCTTAACCCAAGCGTATTGTATTGAAATCGACTTCAGCAAAATACAATAAAGGCATCAGGCGAAACTGCCGTTAAGAATTCAGCTTGGGAAACCGCAAGGGCGGGGTGGGGTTATTGGCTGTGGTTAGCATAACTACTTATGCGAACCTAATATTATTGACTTAATGATTTTGGAACTTTCAGTACTTTTCTTAGGTGATTCTTTTTTCAGTTCCTCAAGCAATTGAATTACATAATGCTCAAAGCCTCTCTTTCGCTCTGGAGCTGATTCAATCAAAGGTTTATCAAAAAGATTAATCACATACTTGCCTAGTTGAATACCTAAAGGTTTTAAATGTCCGCCCTCTAAAAATTTCAGAAACTCTTGGGGTGGTTTTTTTAGAGTTTTCCTAAACCATTCACAGGTTAATTTTGCAATATTATCAGACTGAAAACAGACTAAACCCATGATATTAAATAGTCCACTATCCTTGATTAAGTTCTTGGTTTCTTCAGGGGTTGGTTTTACACCCCAACCAAGATTATCGATGAGATCCGCTAAAAATTGCGGACGAATTGCGCTAGCTGTATCGCTAATATCAGGTGCTAAGAGGATAGAAACTTGCCCCTTAATAAAGACACTGTTAATTTTAATTTTTCGACCTACATAAGTGCAAATTAGGTTTTGAACTTCTACAATTTTTCCTTTCAGCTCTTCAACGAGAATGTTAATATCTGCAATGACACTTTCTATCTGTGACTCATCCGAAGTATGAGATAGCAGATTCCGAATAAACTTTTGCCTATCTTGAGGATCATCTGGCAAAGCAGTAAATCCTTCTAACAGGGAGATATATTTACAGCCAAGGCTATGTCCAATCCAAGAAAAGTTTTTATCATCTAGATAAGCTTCATAATCATATCCTGCAACACTTGCCATCCTTACAAGCTCTGGCAGAATTTCATACTGCTCTCTCATGAGAAAACCCGCTTCTACATAATGGTTAAAACTAAAATTAAACGGCAGAAGAATAATCGTATATCCCTGCTCGAATAGAGATTGAAGCAGATAGCGATAGAAAAGCATGGGGCCAAAAGTACCAAAGAAAGCCCCTGCAATAAATTGAATTACCCCTTTAGGCTGTGGATGTAGAGCAACCCAACTGTGAGAAACGGGTTTAAATCTCAGTTTTAAATTTGCATTTACCATAACTTAGCAATGAGTGCATCTCATTTTGGTAGGTGTATACTAGACATCTCCAAACTGAAGTTGCTGCTTTTCGGATTCTTTAAGAGATTCTTTTGCAAAACTGAGATGCTCACCTTGGTAAGTAGATGGACAAAAATATTTACAGTCATTGCGAACGTTGGCGTTAGCGCAGCGTCTCGTAGAAAAGCCTCTCAAAGAGAAGCGTTCGCGCAGCGTCTCGTAGAGAAGCAATCTCAGCCCTTGCGATTGCTTCATTCCGCTTCTCTATAATGACGCTACCGCGTTAAGCGAAGCTATGCCGTTGGCGCAGCCTCTCGTAGAGAAGGCTTTACGCTCCATTCGCAATGACATTGTGTAATTAATTCTGTTAAGATTTCTGTGATTGTTAGTCTGCAAATAGCCTGAAATATCTAGATGTAAATTCAATTCTGTTGTTAATGAGCTAAGTCAGACTATCAAACTAGATACAACTAAAAATGTTTGAGAGATACTGGAATTTTACCACTTGTATTCGATCAGATAATCTTGCTGCAATCGCAGATGTAATGACTCACCTCTTGGAGCAGGAAGAAGGTTGCTGTCGTCTTACTCAGCTGCCTGAGATCACAATTAACTCAGAACAACTGCGTTATCTTCCTGCTTGGGAACGACCGCGTTTATGGATCATCAGCTTGTTCAGCGGTTCAGACGGATGGACAATTGTAAAAACTTGGCCAAACGAGTTATTTTGTGCGCGGGTAGAAGGTGCTACTTGCCCCCGACTATCAGCGTTAGCAATGCAGTTGAGGCGTGATGCTTTTCATTTTCGGGTAGTTCGTGACATTTGTGGAATCTTGCTGGAAGCTGATGCAACTGGTCAGATCTTCCTTTCTGGTTGGAATAATTGCGAAGGAGCTAATAGTTTAGATGAAACCCATGTATTTTACGAAGAACAAATTGATTCAACTGAGCCAATTTCACAGTTTTCTCTGTTAAAAGTGTCACAGCCAATTCAGTCAGCAATGCGAGTATATGAAAACCCAGAAATTGCAAGAATTGAAGCTGAGTTTGAGCGGCTGTTGCTAGAAGACCCAAAATCAGAGTTATTGATTGATCTACAAAATGAAGTAGAGAAGGGTTATGCCGAACGTATAGATAATGCCTTAGCAAAAGTAATAGATAGTTCCAATTGCTGCTGGTATCTGATTGATTTACTTTACAATGTTTATGCCGAATCACAACAGCTTCGAGAGCAAGGAGTGCAACTCTTATACTTCCAACCACCCAATACTTCTAACCAAACTCCCCCCAACAGGCAAATTTCTCTTGATTTTTTGTCTGAACATGAGGATGATGACTTTTTTTAATTTAATGACTGGATTTCGACAGTAATAATATCCTTAGATTACGACCAAAACTGTGGGCAAACGTACCGGATTAGGATTAGCGTAGACGCAAAGCGGCTTGTCGTCAGACATCGCTAAGTCTATTGTGGTAGAAAAACATGGTAGAGCGATCCCTACGGCGGCAAGCTACGCAGTTAACCCAATCTCAGGCAAAGGACTGAGTTTGTGATTACTTTACCAGTCAAAGTTAATTAGCAAATAGCCTCTTATTTCCACTTACAACACTTATTGCCTACTTTGTCAATGTGTAAATCCTAGTACTGTCAGTTTGATTGGCTGCGCTTTTGGCAGCATTTTGAAGATATCGGCACAAGTCCAGTGAACTTTTTCCGCTTCAGTTTAGCTAAAAGCTTTTTTGTAACATTAGACATCTCCAGAAATTAAATATGCGTTATCCAGAACCCTTGTAGAGACGCGAAATTGGACTTCGTCCCGCTACGCTAACGCGTCTTTACATTCTTTTCCACCAGATGTCTATTAAATTTATCAGTAAAGGAAGCCAAGCATTGCTCGATTTAAGGATTGCAGGCAGCGATTTGTGCGTAATAAAGCTTGTACAATTGTCAAGGCGGTTTTTACTGCCAGAATACTTCTCAGGTGTAAGATTTATCGACAGCAAAATTTTTCTACTTTGTGTTTTTCCATCCTTGTCTTGTGGCAAAAATGCCCCAAGTTAGGCGCTCATATCTTGCAATAGATAACTTTTACCCTTATGACTGGAGAGCAAAATCTTGGGAATAGAGCTACGCAGTTTCGTATTTCTCGACAGCCTGCAACCTCAACATGCAGCATATATGGGAACAGTAGCCCAAGGCTTCTTACCATTACCAGGGGATACATCACTGTGGATTGAAATCTCTCCTGGTATCGAAATTAATAAAATTACGGATATTGCCCTGAAATCTGCCTCTGTCCGTCCGGGAGTACAGATAGTTGAACGACTGTACGGACTATTGGAAGTTCATTCTGGCTCCCAAGGCGAAACGCGGGCTGCTGGTCAAGCCATTTTGGCGGCATTGGGAGTCCGAAGAGAGGAATGTCTCAAACCGCGGGTTATTTCTAGCCAGATTATCCGCAACATCGATGCTTACCAAACACAACTGATTAATCGCACACGCCGCGGACAGCTACTACTAGCAGGGCAAACGCTGTATGTATTAGAAGTTGAGCCTGCTGCTTACGCCGCACTGGCTGCGAATGAAGCTGAGAAAGCGGCGTCGATTAACATTCTTGAGGTTCTAGCTGTAGGTAGTTTTGGACGGCTTTACTTAGGTGGACAAGAACAAGATATTCTAGCAGGTGCGGCAGGAGCGTTAGCGGCAATTGAAAGTGTAGCTGGTCGGGCAAATCCTCTGGGTGGGCGTAAGGAGTAAGAAAGAGAAAATGGCAAATCGAGAGCATCTAGCTTTCCTGAAAGCAGGTGCAGTTACATGGATTGAGTGGAGAAAGAAAAATCCTGAGATTGAACCAGACCTGAGCGCTGCAAACCTCCAAGGGGATAACCTCAGAGGCGCAAACCTCCAGAGGGTAAATTTGAGCAAGGTGGATTTAGGTAATGCTTTACTCGTGCGAGCAAACCTCAGTGGTGCTGACCTCAGTAGTGCCAACCTTTATAAAGCCTTTCTCGTTGAAGCTAACCTGAGTGATGCTAACTTAAGTGTTGCTAACTTGAGTGGTGCTATACTTACGCAGGCAGATTTGAGTCATGCCAATTTGATTGGCTCTGACTTGAGTGAGGCGAATCTTAGAGGCGCCGCGATCGCTCATGCTAATCTAATTGGAACTGACTTAAGAGGCGCTAACTTGAGAGATGCCGATTTAGGTGCAGCGAAGTTAATCCGGACTAATCTCTCTTTTGCCAACCTCACTGAAGCTAACTTGATTGCGGCTGACCTCAGCGAGGCAAGTTTATACGAGGCGGAAATGTTGGGGGCTTATCTTTATAAAACTGACCTTTACAAAGCTAATCTGAACAAAGCTCACCTTAGTGGTGCTTACCTGCTACGGGCTAACTTAAGTGAAGCTGATTTGAGTCAAGCTAATTTGAGTTGGACTAACCTTAGAGGCGCGAATTTGGCAGGAGCGAATCTCAGAGGAGCTAACCTTAGAGGAGCTGACCTTAGGTTAGCTGACCTCAGCGGCGTAAATCTTCAAGAGGCAATTATGCCTGACGCTTCAAAGCACAATTAGTTTATAAGATAAAAGTAAACGAATATCAATACTTTCTGCTGGTGGGTCGTTTTAATTCGGCAGTGGTTTTTCATCCGGTAGCTACTTTCAACCCTCTTGACAAAAGTGCAATTATCTTAATGCCTTTAGAACGAATTTCAATAAAAATGGTTTTCCGCAGTTTGTATTTTTTAATCGTGCACGATGCCTACGGCGGGCTACGCCTACGCAAAACCGATTATTGCAACACATTACGAAGGTTAGTCGAGCATCAGCGTTCTATGGGCTTGGTGAAAGCCGTTCGTTAACAACACCGATGCAACGCCTCAAGGTTACTTGACACCAATGGCATCTTGCCCGCCCTGGTTATTTAATCTACCCCAATATCATGCAATTTCTCATCTGCGCTTGCCATGATTGTGCATAAAAACTGCCTTGAGCTAACAATTCCGCATGAGTCCCCGATTCAATTACCTGACCATTTGTAACGACGTGAATAATATCAGCCTGCATAGCAGTGGTAAAGCGATGGGTAATTATAATTGCTGTTCGTTGCTCTGCTAGGTTGCGAAACCGGGCTAACCAGTCAGCTTCAGCCCAAGAGTCCATCGCGCTGGTGGGTTCATCCAGAATAATAATAGGAGCTTGGCGTAAAAATGCCCGTGCAAGTGCCACACGCTGCCATTCTCCTCCACTGAGTTCTGCTCCCCCAAACCATTTGCCGAGTAAAGTATCGTAGCCGAATGGTAATCGTTGAATGGGAATATCTGCACCTGCACCCTGTGCTGCGGTTTCAATCTCTATACTAGTAGGTTGAAAGGCTAAAGCACTTAAAGCAATATTGTTAGCAGCTGTATCGTGATAGTGAATAGGGAATTGAAATAGGACGGTTATTAAACGATGCAGTTCTGCTAATGAAAAGTCACGCAAATCAATTCCATCCAAGGTAATTCGACCGAATTCAGGATCATAAAAACGACACAACAGCTTGACAAGGGTACTTTTTCCACCTCCATTTTCACCGACGATCGCTACTATTTGTCCAGCAGGTATAAAAAGGGTAAATTGATCTAAAGCGAGTTGCTGACTCTCAGGATAGCGAAAGGTAACTTGTTCAAAACTTATTCCTTTTTGCAGGACTGAGGGAGGAGTAATGGAAACGTCCGGGTTAGTAACTTGCGGTTGCAGTGATAGAAATTCAAATAAGTCTTTGATAAATAACAGATTTTGATAACTATTATTGATATTTGTTATAAGAGTTTGCAACAGACCTTGGCTAATCCAGAGGGCTTGAAATAATAGAGCTAAATCGCCTAAAGTGAGCTTTCCTTGAGCCATTTGCCAAACTATCCAACTTAAAGCGATGCCAACCATGAATAAGGAAATCAAACTGGCAATTAATTGAGCGAAAGTACGCTGACGCATTAATTGCATTCGTTCCTGACGTAGGCGTTTACGGATAGCTTCGTAGGAGGTTTTAAAATGCATTCCTAATTCAAATAAGCGTATTTCGGCGGCAGAATCGCGGGACGTTAGCAGGGTACTGTAGTAATCGGCATATCGTTGGGCAGAAGTATTTTGCAGTCGCCACTGATTTTCTATTTTATTGAATTTAACGACAAGATAAAAAGGGGGAAGGGTACTTAGGAGGAGTCCTAGAGGTAACCAAATTCCAAATGAAAATAGAATAATTCCCATTGACAAGAGTGTAAGAAGACTTCTGATGAATTCTCCCAGATTTTCTAGTAAAGAAATGGGGTGATTTCTAGCTTCTAAATGAGCGCGATGTAGGCGATCATAATAATTGGAACTCTCGAAAAAAGCTAAGTCTAGAGAAATGGCTTTTTCATGGATAAGGGAACTGATATAATCTTCAATCAATTCGGCTTGGATGGTACGTACCCAGTTGTTGAGGTTGCCCAGTATACCCATTAATAGTAGTAGTGCGACAAGTAGGGCAATTATAGTTAAAGAAGCCCAGAGATTTGTTGAGTGAATACCCGCACCCAGAACAGCAACAAAACTATCAATCGCTGTTTTGAAAAGATATACTTGTGCTACGGGTAAAACTCCCAGTAATATCAGGAGAACTGTCCACGTAACTGTCCAGTATCCGGCGGCTGTCCATACCAGTTTTAGGGTTTGTGGTATGTAAGCAAGTTGCGGTAAAAGTTTGCGGAGTTTAGAGGCAAATTTAATCAAGAGTACATTCATTAAGTAGAGTAAATTAGAAGAATTATATAGAGTATGTCTATACAAGCAGCATCACAATTTATTCAAGCAGTGAGACAAGATGAGAATCTGAAAAATCAAATTCGGATATTAGGATATCCGGTAAGTGGAGAAGAATTGGTACAAATTGGTAGAGATGCAGGATTTGATTATACTGAAGCGGATTTACAAACAGCTTTTAGACACGATTGGGTAATGCGATCGCTCCGTTACGGATTCATGCAAACAGAGGTAAAGTTGTAATAATAGGAGTGTATAAATAAGTAAATAAATAATAATTTTAATTTTGTCACTGCATGGAAACTAGAAGAGTTATGGATGATGCTATTTGTTAAATGATAGAGGAACAATGGCATGAGAGCGATCGCTAATCAGGAATTCTCATGCGATCAAACTTTCCTGCAAGCTGCACCCTTGATAAAGCTGCTAAAACCGTAGCTGTTGTAAAAATTCTTTTGTCATCTGGAATAACAGGGCTAGAAGAACTATCTGGCTCTAAAATATCAGCAGGATCAGGAAATCGCATCAAAGCCGATGAAGCCCAAGATCCATCTGCTTTTTGGGTATTAATTAACCAATTAACTGCTTGATTTAACTTAGTAGATAAATATTGTTTTTCCTTAGCTAAATCGAGAGTTCGTACACACCAAGCGGTAGCAAAAGCAGAATCATCTCCATATTGACGAGAATAGACTGCGCCATTGGAGTTAATTCTACTTGCAGCCCAATCAATTGCTAATTGCACTTGCTGAGAATGACGCTGATAGTCATCCATTGCTAAAGCTTCAGCAGCTAAAGCCGTCGCATATTCATGGTCATACCACCAATAAGCTTTCCAACTACCATTTTCTAGTTGAGTATTTCTTAAAAACTCAACCGAAGATGCTTTTATCTGTTCTAAACCAGCAACAGCAGCAGTAACACAAGTATGAATGCCACACCAACCTTTAAAAGATGCTGAATTTGCATTAGTATCAAAGGCGAGTTCTTTCTCTAAATAACAAACTACTCCACCGCTTAATGATATGTGCTGGGCGATAAAATCAAAGGCTGTTTGTATCCTTTGAGATTTTTCACCTAAAGCTGTAGCAAGCCGTAACGTCCAAGCTGTACTGTCTGCATCTGGTGGAGCAAAACCATTGTATCCCCATCCTGGTGATGACTGATGACGACTAAGCAATAAGCGCCATACATGATGTGCAGCTTGTTGCGCCTTTTCATTTGACAGTGACGCTAAAACAGTACCTACATAAGCAGTAACCCACTCGTCACTTCTTTTCTTGCGTGAGTCAATATCAAAATCACACCACCAACCTTTTTGATTGGCAGAATTAAGAAGAAACCGAATAGCTGCATCAATAACTTGGTTTAATTGATTATGGCTTAATTCGTCTGATGTTTTTGGAAGATTTCCATTTTGGAAATTTATTAAAGTTTGAGATTGACAATTGTTTTCGATAGATTTATTTTTTAGCCATTGATGTACAAATCCAATATATGCCTTAGCTTCCAAGGAACATTCAGGTTTATAAGTAAGTTTAATATGGCTTAATCTCCGGTCTAAAATGCTTAAACTTTCTGGTGGTTGCAATAAAGACTCAGCGATTAAATGACTAGCCCAAGGTTCCTTGCTGTTCCTGGGGGTTGTATAACCAACCCAAGCTATTAGTGCATCTCGTTTTTTGGGTGTGCATAATCCTTTGGCTACCAAATCATCTAAAAAAGGCGACCATCTTGGTTCTAATCCAGATTGTTGCTCAAAGAAACATTCTAGACCAATCTGAGGGTAAATCTTTGTGCCAACGTCTAAACACAATCTTACATGATCGAAAGTATCTAGTAACTTATTAACCAATTTTTCAATTTCATTGGTTTCTTGAATATAGCCTATCTGTTGTAAGTAACTACCTATTTGGTATATAGGAAGCTTACTTACATTAATTCGTAAGGCTTCTACTTGACGTGACAACATTATACCAACGTGACTGATATAAGCAGGCGTTACACAAGCTGTAAAACAACGATATAAATTACTATATAGTGAATCAGGAATTGGCTGACAGAGCAATTCTAATGTAGATTTAACAATATTAAAAGCTTTTTTTGCTTCTAACGAATTGCAGTTTTTTAAAGCTATAAAGATAGAAGGAATTAGTTGTTCAATTGCTGAATCAGTATTATCAAATTCTAGCCAAATTTCGTTGATATTTTTAATACAGTCAGTTGGGTTACTCCAAACTTCGCAAAATTGACGAATCTGGTTCCAAACTGGTTGTTTAAATTCGTAGTTATATGAAGCAAAAGTAGAAAGATAGTTAACTAAAATTTTGGGTTCGTTATCTTGATAAAAAATTCCTTGTTGTAAGTCAACCTGCCAATTTTCTTTATTTAGACGAATTTCAAAACCTGCTCTGGGAATAGGGGCTGATAGTTTTGCTAGTTTTTGTAAGTGAGATAAAGCTGTAGGCACAGCAATATCTGTCGCTAAATAAGGAAGAATAATGTTGAATGAGTCTGCTAGAGTTGGCTTCACTGAAAAACTTCTTATTATGAACTATATATTATTTAATAAATATTAAGTCAAACAAAATATTTTTTGATTTTCTTGGCAGCAAGCTAAGAATCCTCCTACAGTAATCCGTTGCTTTTCTCCATCAAAATCAGCAACTTTATGCCATATTCTGCCTGCATTAAAAATTACCATATCCCCGATATCAGAATTAATAATTTGTTTCCTGAATTTTTCTAAATATGCATCTAACTTATCAGTGTAAAAATTTTGCTTCATTACAGATGTTGTTTGCTCACTTAAACAATCATATAAAATCAGTTCTCCACCAACTTCTGGCTTATCAATAACCAAAAAATAACTAAATATATCAAACTGTTTGACAATTGGCTTTAAATGCTCATAAAGCTGATGAAATTCAAAAAGCTCATGTTCGGTATGGGCTTTATAGCCACCACCATTAGGATGAAGTATTCTAATTTGTGCTGGAATAAATGCTTTTCCAGAGTTGGCTTTAGCTAGCTCTAATGTATGAGTTTTGGATAGTTTATTGAGAATTGAAAATACTCTTGATTCCAGATTATATTCAAAAATATCTTTCAATTGTAAGCTAAAACTAAACGACTGCTCGAAATAATGATCTAGCTCTCCTTTTACGCTAGTTACTGACGCACCAATAGTTTCCCACGATGTTGTAGTCTTAGTTCTATATTTTATTTTTTCAATTCGTTTCTTGGCATTATCCATTTCTTCTATTGAAAAAACTTGCTTAATCAAGATTCCATCTAGTTTGTCATTGCAAATAAGATTAATGGCATCAGGGTGATGAGTCACTGATTCTGTATCGGTAATCAGCCACTTATATAATTCACTCTCATTACTTTGTTCATGAGTTTGAGCCAGTAACAACCTTTTAATAGCATCGTTAAATACTTCAAACTCTGGCTTAATTCGCAGAGCTTTTTGATAAGTTTCAATGACTGCTTCTAAGTTACTTTGAAAGTAATAAAGTTCTATTAACTGACTGTAAATTAAAAGATTGTTTGGCTTATTTGTTAGAGCTTTTTCGTAGATTGGAATTATTTGTTCTGCCTTAATTTCCATATCTTATATTAAAGATAAATTTAAAAGATAAGAATTAGCATCAGCAAGTATGGCTTCACAAAGTTGAGGCAATTTAGCTAAATTATTGGGTCGGTGAATCTTCCGTAAAGGCACTGTACGCGCCAGACAACTCAATACTCTAAACTCATTTTTCATATCTGTTTTGCTTAACATCCAACTAACATAAGTGTTTTGCATTAAGTCAAGAAGACCTGTTACAGATGAAAGTGTCTCGATAGAAACTGATTGCCTATCAGAACTGCGGTCTCCTAGTATATAGATAGCAGTTAAAGGGAATAGAGTTTGAGAAAATAATTCTTGGCGTTCTACTAAAGAAAGATAGCGCTTGGTTGGCCAAAGGTCTGGTTTTGGCGTAGCACTTTGTAAGTGTTTGTAAGAGCCGTACAATTGAGTGGCTACGTCTTCATGTAAACGTAAACCAGGATATCCAGGCTGAACAAAGAAGGTGTTGTTTTGCTCTACCAATACCGCAACATCATCTGCAAGAAGTTTAGCTCCCCGTTGTAGTAAAGCTGCGGTTATTGTAGACTTACCCGCGCCTTTAGCACCAAGGATGGCAATTGCTTTTTGCCCCACAGTGACTACATTAGCGTGCAGGCAAGTAATTCCTCTGATTCGCAAGACGCATCCTAGTACAATACCCAGTAAGAGCCAGGTTACAAATCTTTGGTCAGCCCCTTCACCTACAGTTATCCAGATATTTTCCCCACTGGGGTTAATAACAAATTCAGCGTAAGCCTGCTCATCCTCAATGAATGACAGCAGCAAATATGTCCCTTCTTCTAAGGTTGCTGTTTGGAGTCGTGAATGCTTTAAGCTAGGTTGCCAAGCAGATGAGGGAACAGGCATGGCACTTTCTTCCCAAGTTCTGGCTAGGTGAATGGAGATAGCATCTACATCAGTTACGTCGCTTAGGGGAGATAAATCGGAAAGAGGTTGGTTGGTGCGTAGAGTTAAGCCGTAAACTTGGTAGTAAAATACCTCACGTCCAGTACTGGTGTGTTCATCTGTTTTTTTAGTCTTCACAGTTTTCAGACTATTTTCATAATAAAATACAGGGAACAATATCGTGGAATATTTGAAGCTTTTTCAGCTTTTCCTTCACTAAGATTAACTGTAACGGGACAATTAATATCAATAACATCCCAACTATTACCATCGGCCCTTCTTTTCTCATAGTGTACTTGCAATTCTCCACTAAGTTGATGGTCATGATAGTCTTCTCCTCTCATTGTTTTAATAGAATTTGAATCATCAACACACTAACCTCTAATTCAACTAGATTTTTCTAACTTTGCTGCTGCAAAAATTTAAGCCGTGGGTCAATTCTGCTCATAATACACCTCTACTAAATAATTGTTATTGAGGTTTATCACCCAGATCTAGATAGTCCACAATCCAATTGTCGTTGTGAGATTACGAGACGACTACATTTGCATAATAGGCACTATCATTAGTGCCACTACTAGACGTGGTAAGAGTCATATCATGGATTGTTCCATGCTTGCGTAGCTTAGGATGTTCGTAAGCTAGGCGATTATCCTTATTTTCAAACTGTTTCACTTTTTACTTCCTCATGTGTATGTAATAGAAATTAGCTAGTTCGTTTATAACTTATCTACTTAAAAAATGTCTACCTTTTTTTGATTAATAAAATATAAATATCTTGCCACAAAAAAATTGGAAATACTTTTTAGCGGGACTTAAACATTTTTTCGGAAGAAACAAGCCTCAAACCCGTGCAGGGTAAGAAAAATACCCCAAATGCTCAAAAATGGGCCAAACCCGGATATATCAAGAAATTAAGTCTAACGATTCAAAGTCTCTCTGTATATAGATTTCATGCTTTTTTCTGGGTGTTTTTTATCTAAGTCTCATTAGGCAGATTAATTAATTTATCTAAATAAAACATAAATAATTTAGTAATATGGCTTTGTACACACTATTTTAGTGGGATTCTAATTTTTAGAAATTCTCACTAAAAGCCTGTCCTGAGATAGGCTTTTTTCCTTTAACAGTATATTATAAAGATATTACTTAAAGAAACTAGGATACTGTTCCTTAATTTCATCTCAGCACAGCGTTTTTATGAGACAAAATATTTTCTGATTTTTGAGTTCTCAACCAATAGGCAAGTGCTAAAGTCCTTTCAATTAAAAAGAAATTTGCTGTAGTTATATCTTCCGGTTTTTCTAACAATGCCAATAACTCATAACTATTAACATACTCAGGTACAATTGGTGTTTTACTCAACAAATCGCTAATCCATCCTCCTGCCATCTCTTGCATGACTTGTGAGTAAGCTTGAGGAGCATCAAACACCTTTTTGTGACGGTTGCGAACTGCTTCTGGTAAACGTTTTTGCATCGCCTGCCGCAATATTTCCTTCTTAACTAACCAAGGCACGGGGGGGATAGCTATTAGATAATTAACTAACCGCAAATCAAAAAAAGGAAAATACTGCTTAAGCTGAATTGAACTATAGCCCGGATCTGCCCAAGCGAATAAATTTGACCAGTAAGCAGAATTCCCCATCCCATAGCGGGAAATTTGGTCTAACGCATCTGAATTAATCTTTTCCCAGCGAGCCTGTAAATCCAGTCGCTTAACAAAAGCCGGATTAATCCAAGTCGGAGATGGTGGTACGGCTTGAGCAATCTTCCTCCAATACCGCCATCCTTGACGGAAATAAAAAGCAGGACGGCGACGGTATACAGAAAGATAATGGAGTTGCACTGCTAACCACTGCCCAATTAAACCGTGCTTTAACCATTCCAACCAATAAAATTCGCCACAGTACAAAGCTGAGTCGCCGCCAAACCCGGTCAATACAACCCGTCCGTGAGCAGCACATAGTTTTGTGAGTTCCATATAAGGGTCACGATTAGGAATACTATGACACGGTTCGGGTAAACACATTTGTGCTTGCATCGACGGAACTGCACGCACATAACCATCAGTAGCTACAAAATTGTGTGGAATCCCAATTTCCTTTGCTACTAAACCCGCATAACTATCTTCCTGTTGTTCTTGTTCAGAACTTAGGGTAAACGCCTGAAAGTCAAACGGCTTCCCCTTAGTAGTCAGAATCTTTTGTGCTACCGTCGCTATGCTGGTTGAGTCCATCCCCCCACTCAAATGTGTCGAGAGTTTGTCAGTCCGCACGCGATCACTTATTGCTTGCTCAAACAGTTGGTAAAAATGTTCGACATACTCTTCTGGACGCTGATAACGAATTAATGGCAGACAACGTTGTAGTTGCCAGTACCTCTGTATTCGCACTCTCCCATCCGACCAAATTAATGTATGTGCAGGAGAAAGACGCTGAATATCGGCATAAATAGTGGTCTTAAACTCCATATTCATACCAAACAGCAAATGATCCCCCACTGCTTGCTCGTTCAACTTCGCTGATATCTGTGGATGCAAGCGAATACAGTTGAGGGTGTTACTGCAAACTAGAGTATTGTTAACCTGCGCGTAGTAAAACGGTAGGATACCAAACTGGTCACGTCCACAAAACAGGCGTTGCTGTCTTTCATCCCAAATAATGAAAACGAAATCTCCCATTAAGTGGTCTACACAACCAATATCCCAAATTAGATAGGTGTGTAAAACCAGTTCTATATCCGGCGCATCCTCAGCAATTTCTCGACCCTTTGCCCGTAAAGCTGCAAGCAAATCTTTCCGACCATCTAACCGCGCATCAGCAACTATCCACACTTGATCATCTAGGGTAAATGGTTGCTGCTCATGTTCCTGCTCAAAAGTTGTTCTTAACAGGGTATGTCCCAACCCTACTTTACCTTTGTGCCAAACTGCCTGGGCATCAGGGCCGCGAAACGCCATGAAGTCAGTCATTTGGTGCAGTAGGGACAGATTGATCGGTTCGTTGTTACTCTTAATCAAACCTACAATGCCACTCATTATTTATACCACGCTCTCTTGAGTGGATGGCATTGCCAGCAAACCCTCTTGTACCAGTTCATCTACTAACTCAGCTACATCTTGACGCAGTGTCGCCTCATCTACTGCAAAGGTCTGCAACAATTGTTGTGTTGCTGTTTCGACATTTCCTTGCTCAATCAAGAGTTGCCACATTCGGCTACCCACATTGTTCAAGCTGTAGTAAGCCTCATTTTCGAGATTCACTAAAACCACTTCACCCCCTAGCTCTTGAGTCAGGACATTAGCAGGGATGGTAAGTTGGGGCGACAAAGGAGAAATTATTTGAGTCATTCTAGTTAAGCACCATGAAGGAAAAGATTTTGACAGCATCTTAACTGCATCTCAGTAGTTTCGACAAGTTAAGAATTTTATCTTTTCCAAATTTGTAGGTTTTAATCAATCGGAACCACCGTAGCGGATAATAAAGGAAATAGAGAAAATCTGGGAGTAAAAAAAATGCCCGGTCTCTTTCATTTAGGCGAAAAGCTATATCCAGGCAGTATTGCACTCTCACCGTGAAGCTGTCTGTATTCGCTATCCGAACTAAGCTGAGTCCGCCAATAAAGAAGCTAAGTCCATCACAGGGGGTTAGCTGGTTTTCCAACTCAGCATCACAAACAAGCTGCTCGTAAAGTTGTTCTGCAAGAAATCGCAATTGGGGTGGAACTTTGAATTTTTGGGACACTACCTCTGGCAGTGGTAGGCTTAAGTGATTACAAGCTAGAAGCAGAGCCAACAAAAATCCTCGCTTATTGCCCAAACGCTCAACTGGCTCAAGGATTTGCTCCCAATTCAGCTGCGGATAAGCGCGAATTAGTTCTGCAAGGTCGCAGACTCGTTTGAGCGATCGCCAATCTTCTTTACTTCCGTGAATATAAGCAACTAATACCGCATCCTCTGGTTGTAGGGTAGCAACTGTTTGACCTGCGATCGATAGAGGCTCTAAACGCTGCCAAAAAGGTGTGGAATCCAGTGGGAAAAAAGAATCTTTTGTCACCATGTCGTAGTGCAAATCAATTCCCACTTTGCCATCATCCCGAATTAGTTGAGCTTGAGACCAGGCTACTTCATCTTCGGGAAAATATTTGTGCCGATATCCTTGACGAATCAATAACTCTTTAGCTCTCAGATAGTCATCTTTGCGAACTAAGATATCTAAGTCGCTGAATTCTCGTAGTGCCAGATTGCCGTAGGCTAATGTCGCGAGGGTGGGGCCTTTAAAGGGAATGGCGCTGATGTTATCAGTGCCAAGTAGGTCGAGAATTTGGCAGAGTTGTTTGGCAAGAAATAGGTTACGAGCCGTTTTTATTTGACAATAGGTGTGTAGTTGATCAGAGATATTTTGAGGTATTAGTTCTGGGTGAGTTTTCTGAAGGCTTTGGTACAAGAGGAGGAAAACTCCGTGCTGATAGGCTTTTTGCAGAAGATAATTCCAGTCGAGGTCTGTTTGCAGTAGCTTGTGAATTTGGGAAGCTGTGGACGTGTCAATGTCGATGCGGGTACAGCACAGCAGTAAATTAATTTCGGGGCGCAGATTTGCAATTGGGCTGGCAGTTTTATATTTGATAGACTCTTGTGGGAGTAATTGTAAGGTCATTGGTAGAAGACATGGTGATTGAGTTCGGAATTGAGCAATCTAAATGTCGGGTCGTGCTGTCGCACGTCTTATGGTAGAACCTGCTCTAACACACCCTTTTTAAATTAGCGGCCTCTATTTGGTCAGGTTTTAGCACAGACCGAAATTTAAAGCAACGAAATGTAGCAATTGAGTTCGGTATTGAGGCGGTCAAGTGGAGTGTAATGCTGCCGCACCTGTTGGTAATCTCCTACCACAAATCCCCGATATTCTACCCAAGCATGAGCAAGGAACTGTCCTTGCTCCAGTCGCACTCCAATCTGTAATTGGGCTGCAATCCCCTGACAGCGTAGCAAATACCACAGCACTAGGGATTTTTTCAGGCAATTCGTCCACAATTTACTATATCGAGCAGCACTCTGAACCATTTTAGCTGTAGCGCTAATTAGGGGAACTTGTACTTTTGACGGTTCAAATGACATAGGTTCAGTCCACAGCATCAAAGCTGCTTGCGTGCATTGGAGTCCACATAGCCGCAACAATAGAGCGACCAAAGGCAGTAGAACTAGGGCTTGCAGAAAGAGTGAGCGTTCTTTACTTGAAAGCTTGATCCAAATTCGCCCTTTCTCAATTAGCGATTTTAAACCACCCATTTTTCTATTTAATTACGCTTATGTCGCCTACTATACTGTAGGTTCGCTGATTTTGAGATGGGAAAAGGAATTAATACTTTGAGGGGAAAGGAATAGGACGATTTTTCAACCCAATCCTATTATTAACACCATTTCCCAGTAGTGTAGAGAACAGCGATCGCAAGCAAGCTGAATTTTGGTGTGGGTATGAAGAGGAAAGGCAGAGGGCAGGAGGAAAAAAATATTTTTTTTGCCATCTGCGACAGGGTTTAACTTGAATTTAGCACCATGCTTTTTGGGGCATCTCTTTCTATAATAAGCTTTAATACTTAAAGGAAGTATATAAAATTTCTGTAAAGCTTAAGTGTTATTAAGCTCAAAAATGCTCTAGATAATATATAAATTTAACTTATCTATTTTTAAATGCATTTATATAATGTAAAAGTATTTTTTTTGCAATCAAAAAAATCATATTGAAACCTAACTTAATGAAAATACCGTATTAAGCTGAAAAATCTTCTAATCGCTACTAAAAAAAGCAGCATGTCTGAAAAAAGACTTAATGAAAGTTAATAAAAATTTCTGATAGTATTAAAAATCACAAATTTTACATTTTTAAGATTTGGTAAAGAATTTGACGTAATCTTTTGCTCATGATAATTAAATAATACAGGTGAGCTGAAAATGACAAAATATAAGGAAAATAAATAATTAAAATAAAGGAATTTTGACCAATTACTTACCATTTGCATAGTCAACTAACCAAATTAATAATTAGTATTCTCTAAATAATATTGGTATTAATTAGGTTAATCAATATAACTGCATTTAAACTTACAGTTTTAAGTAATACACATTGAACTTATAAACAGTTCTTTGACTGAGGTTTAACTGCTGGCTAGAAAAACACGTTATTGTGTCTTTCTTTAGCCGATTACAAGTTATTACCCATTGCTCATTTCACTCCGCAATTTCTAAAATTTTCCCTCATCAAGAAGATTTTAGCAACAAAATCATCTAACTATTTTATGAACAAAATAATGAATAGCACTAAATCATCCAACCAAGAACAACGCAGATTTATCGGTAATTTAGCTCTAAAAAGGTGCTTTTCCGCTGTCAAAATTCTGTTATTTACAATAGTTATGTTAAATCATGGCACTACTGGAGTAAATGCTGCACCTCAAGCCCTGCGTTCTGATATTAAGATTCGCAATGTTATCAATACGTTATCTGTCTCTCCTTCTGTTCGGATTGCAAAAGATCCACGAAACAATACCCTTTATTACCTCAAACAAAATGGTGAGATTTATCAAGTCAATTTAGGCTCCTCTACTAAAACACTGGTGTACAACTCTAGTAATCATAATCTAGCTGAGACTGAAGGTATGGCCATTGGTCCTAACGGTACAATTTATTTGGTTGGCAATGCAGACCTTGTGAATAACCAGACCAAAGCAATTATTGTTAAAGGCGTTATTAATTCGAGTACAAAAGGGCGCATCTGGTCTATCTTAGCTGAGAGTGCAGGCTATCCGAAAAGCAAAACAGCCTATGACCATCGCTTCAACGGCGTGGTTGTTAGCCCGGATGGTAACTTTATCTATGTGAATAGCGGTTCTCGTACCGATCACGGTGAGGTTCAGTCTGCTAATGGTCAATATCCCAATACTCGCGAAGTAGGATTAACCGCCTGTATACTCCGTCTTCCTAGTAATGGCAATAATCTCTTTCTTGCAAACAATCGAACAACCTTAAAGACAGCTGGCTATATTTTTGCAGAAGGAACACGTAATACTTTCGATATGGCTTTTGCACCCAATGGGGATTTATTTGGCACAGAAAATGGCCCCGATCGCGACATGTCAGAAGAATTAAATTGGCTACGTCTAGGTGGTAATTACGGCTTTCCCTGGCGGATTGGTGGGACAGACAATCCACAACAATTCCCCAATTATAATCCTGCCAAAGACCGTTTGTTAAACCCAATATTTGGTGCAGTTCAAAAGGGCTACTTTCGTAACGATCCAACCTTTCCTGTTCGGCCTGTAAACTTAATTGAACCAATTCCTAATTTTGGCCCGGACGCAGACAGTTACCGTGATCCTGTAGATGGCAAAGTCAAAGACGCCAGTGTTCTGGGGCAAAGTGTGAGCAGTTTTACATCACACCGTTCTCCCTTGGGCTTAGTTTTTGATACACAAGGAGTAATGAGTCCAGAATTCAAGAAAGATGGATTCATGTTGAGTTGGACACCAGGCGACCCCACTGGCGAAACACTAGCAGGCCCTTTTAAAGATGCCGGTCAAGACCTACTACATTTAAAGTTAACTAAAGTAGGAACTACCAACTATAAACTTAACGCCACGCGCATTGTCAAAGGTTTTAGTAATCCCATTGATGATGAGATTATCGGCAATAAGATTTATGTTCTGGAATATGGTGGAAATCAAGGAATTTGGGAAATTACTATGCCCACTAAATAAAGAAGACTAAGTATTTTTGCATTGCTTAGTCGAAATTCCAGTCATTTGAAGGCATGGCTAAAACTTCAGGAAATTTTGAACATTTTCAATAAACTCAACAGCTGCACTTCTAATTACTTTTTGGGCGTCAGGCTTGGTGAAACAAGGGGCTTAAGCCCCTTGTTCTATGCAACCTCATAGATAATTGCACCTAAACCATCTTGATTGAAATCAGTGTAATTAAACTATCTGCAAACATTAAAGTAGTACTTTAAAACTAACTCGCCATATCATGGTAACGATTCGTCCTTATCAATTAAATGATTTAGAAGACACCGTTCATCTGTGGTATCGAACTTGGCATCAGACATTTCCTGACATTCAACATCCACAACCGTATTTCGCATGGAAAGTTCGATTTCGTGATGACCTTGCTGCACGCGGGGATGTTTGGCTGGCTGAAGTTGAAAATCAGATTGTAGGTTTTCTCGTAGTCATTAAAGAAGAACAATGGTTGAGCCAGCTGTTTGTAGATACGACGTACCAAAATCAGGGTATCAGTTCAGCATTACTTGATAAAGCTAAAGCAATGTGTCCCCAAGGTCTAGGGCTTGACACATTACAAGCGAATATGCGAGCTTGTGCATTTTACGAACACCACGGTTTTAAAGTGGGTAAGCTATCAACAAACAAAATCAACGGTCAACCTAATGTGGAATATTACTGGATGCCTAAGTAAGATGTTTGACTAAACGCGTCATTTTGTCCAGATACTTTGGTCGGCGATGGAACGCACTCGATCCGTACAGGCAGGATTTCGTCTTGGTAGGAACGATCAGCCACGGTTTGCAATGCGCGGATATCGTCATCGCTGACTGGGCGTAGTTCTCGCGGGGAGCGCTGGGTAATAGATTTCGAGGTGTTCAGTGGTAAGCGCGACAGTTTCGCGTAAACCTGAGCATAGGCGTCTGGATTGGCGATCGCCCAGTCGCTGGCTTTGTTCAACCGCTTCAAAAAATCAGCGATCGCCGCCCGCTTCCCCGGATCGGCCAGGGCCTCGTCGCTGGCAGTGATTAACGACAATCCACTATTGATGCCCTGACCGTCGCGCAGCACCCGCCCGCCATTTTGCTGCGCCACGTAGAAGTAGGGATCGAAGGTCGCCCACACCTCGATACTCCTGGATGAGAAAGCCGCAGCTGCATCGGTCGGCAGCACGAACTTGACCGTTACATCACTGCGTTTAAGACCAACCTCTTCGAGCGCACCGTAGAGCTGGTACTGCGAGACACTGCCCCGCGCTGAGGATACTATCACAGTCTTACCCTTCAGGTCAGCCACGCCTTTGATGGGAGAATCGGCGTGAACCAACAGAATAAGTGTCTTGTTGGCATGGTCGAATCATGTTTGACTCCTGCACTCCGATACTTTTAAAATTCCTGTTTTGTATGCTGACCCCAAGGTTCACGAGCAAAGATCTGGTGTACCATCGGCTCAAAGAAAGTCAGCGGCAAAGTATCATAGTTTGGATCAAATGATTCTTGATCCCACTTATGGCAGAACTCGGCAGTGCGGTCAAAGTAAGGATGACCTCGAAACTTTTCTCGCGCATGGCGATCGCCTCCTGTATGATGCCAGAAATAATAGCCTTGGAAAATTCCATGATGTTCAATTATCCAATGGGTAGCTGGACTCACATAAGGTTTGAGGATGGCTGCTGCTAGCTGGGCGTGATTTACAGGTGCTAATAAATCTCCAATATCGTGAAGTAATGCAGCCACCACGACCTCTTCTTGGGCCTCATCCCGAAAAGCCCGTGTTGCCGTTTGTAGCGAATGCTGATAACGATCAATCAGATTTCCTGGATAACTCTCTTGTAAGCCAACTAAAAGTGTCAGTGCGCGATCAGCAACCTGATTCAAGTGAGGTTTAGAGTGTTCCTGTAATAGCAGATAATCCTCTTTTGTTCCATCTGCCATTCGTGTATAGGTGGCAATAGGTCTTTTTGTAGATGATGACATTACATTACTCCTGATGTAAACCTCAAAATTCTCTGTTTATCCAATGTGAGTTATTTTTGGCAACTCAGTTAAGTGATCTGAGTTAGATTTTCTGACATTACCCAATCTATAAACTAATGGTGTGACAATAAACAAGGCAGTTGGCACATACAGTCAAAGACAGTTACTCCAAATGACTCTAGTAGAGTAGCCTGACTCTGATTGGTATACCCTAAAACTCTCATTTTAGCGGCCACACCTGCACGTATACCCAAAATACTATCTTCTACAACAGTGCAAGATGAAGAGTGGGGGAATAAATTTTCATGCCCTCGTTGTGGGTGAACCGTCCGTGGGGGTCTAGCTTGAAAAGACCTTGTTTTTTGCTGCTAGCTGTGTGATACTTTCGTTTAATTTAGAAAATCACATAAATCTATTCCAAAAGGCAGAAAATGATGAGATTCAAGAGATTTGAAACGTGGGTTTTCTTGATTGGATTAGCACTATTAACGTTTCTATTTGTCGCTTGTGCTTCTGGTAATAAAACTGCTTCACAAGTACCAGAAAAAATAACAATTGCCTATCAACCTGGAATTAATTACGCTAATCTACTTATCGTCAAGCAGCAGCAAATTTTAGAAAAAGAATTTCCCCAGACACAATTTCAATGGCAAGAATTATCGAATGGTGCAGCTATTAGGGATGGAATTATCGCTAATCAAATACAAGTTGGTGCAAGTGGACCTGGAGCGTTTCTCGTAGGTTGGGATAAAGGTGTGGGCTGGAAAATATTAGCTTCTCTTAACTATAGTGAGTTTTGGCTAATAACGAAAAATCCCAATATCAAAAGTCTCAAAGATTTCAAGCCAGGAATGAAAATTGGTTTACCATCTTTAGATGGGGTACAGGCAATTGTACTGCGGAAGGTAGCACAAAAAGACTTAGGAAATCCCACAGCACTTGATCAAAACCTGCAAGTGATTGCTCACCCTCTAGGGTTACAGTCTCTGTTAACTGGTCAAATTGATGCACATTTTACAACACCACCTTTTGAATTTCAGGAAGTTGAAAAAGGTGGTAGGGTAATTATTAAAAGCTCTGATATCTTTGGTAAAACTAGCATAGCAAGTGTATTTATGACTGAAAAATTATACAATCAATACCCTGAGTTTGGTAAAGCTTTGTATACTGCAATTGCGGATGCTACTAAACTCGTGAATGAAAAACCTGATGAAGCGGCCAGAATCCTCTCAAAAATGGATAGTGGAAAAGTTTCACAGGAGCAATATAAAAAGTGGCTCACGAATAAGGCAGTGGCATACGGAATTGAGCCAAGAGCCTTCCTTAAGTGTGCAGCATTTATGCATGAAATCGGCATGTTAAATAAGCAGCCAAAATCGATTGATGAATTGATTTTACCGCCGCTTAAAGGTGCTGGGGGAGATTAAATTGATGGTTAATTTAGAATCGTTAATACTAGCAAAAAATGTCCATATTAGCTACAGCGAAGGTAAGAATAAATTTCTGGCTGTGGAAAATGTTAGCTTTGCTGTCAAACCAGGAGAAAAGTTTGTAATTATTGGGCCATCGGGTTGTGGAAAGAGTACGCTGTTAAAGGCGATCGCTGGTTTTGAGTCTATCAGTAGCGGAGAATTACTGATGGCAGGTAAAAGCATCTCTGTTCCCGGCCCAGATAGGATCGTTGTTTTTCAGGATTTTGAACAACTCCTACCTTGGCAGACTGTGGTGCAAAATGTTGTTTATGCCCTTGAGACTACAGGTAAAGCTGCTGGGAAAGCCGCCATTGCTGAAGCTGTAAAATATCTCGACTTAGTGGGAGTCTCAGCAGCTATCAATAAGTATCCTCATCAGTTATCAGGAGGGATGAAACAACGGGTAGCGATCGCCCGCGCTTTGGCTGTAAAACCTCAAGTTATCCTGATGGATGAGCCTTTTGCCACTTTGGATGCGCTGACGCGGACTCAACTGCAATACGAACTCAATACAATTTGGCAAAATACCGGGTTGACAATCATTTTAATCACCCATTCCATACAAGAAGCTGTTTACCTGGGACATCGAGTTTTAGTGATGACAGCAGTACCGGGAACTGTCAAAGAAATTGTTGATACCGCAGAGATTAATGACATCAACACTAAAAAGTTTGTCGAAGTTGCTGCCTATTTAGAAAGTTTACTCGTCAATGATTCCCGTCGTGAGGCTTTTCGAGTATGAAATTTGTGACTCGAACAACAGCAAATTCTAATAAATTTGAGAAGTTATACACTTCACTCAAAGCCAGTAGTACTTTCAGGCGCGGAGCAATTTTTTGCGGTCTATTGATTTTTTGGCAATTGTATGTATGGATTACCCAAGTTCCCGCCTTACTGATTCCTGGCCCAATAGCAGTCCTAGAAGTACTGTGGCAGGACTTATTGAGTCAAAAACTGCTGCAAGCAACACTCAGTACTTTATCCGTGTTATGTATTGGTATGGTCTTGGGTGTGATTCTGGGTACGGCTTTAGCAGCTTTCGCTAAAGTTTCTCGTTTTGGTCAAGATTTGCTAATTGTGATGAGTTCGATGCTGAATCCCTTACCTGCGATCGCTATTTTACCCCTAGTGATCATTTGGTTTGGGTTCACTTCTGTTTCTATGATCGTAGTTACTGCCCATGCTACAACTTGGCCTATTGCCCTAAATACAGAAATGGGACTCAGTACCATCAACCCAACGGTTCTGATGGTGGGGAAAAACCTCGGTCTAGATGGTTTCAGACTGATTCGAGAAATTATGCTCCCTGCTGCATTGCCTCACATCTTAACAGGCTTGAGAACTGCTTGGGCTTTTGGTTGGCGCACTGTGATTGCATCTGAGTTAGTGTTTGGTTCAGGGGGTGCTACTAGCGGTTTGGGATGGCAGATTAATAACAGTCGCTACTTCCTGCAAACCGATCGCGTATTTGCCGGATTAGTAGTGATTGCAATTTTGGGTTTAGCTGTCGATTATATTTTTCGATTAATTGAAATCAGAACAGTGCAAAAATGGGGTATGAAACGTAGTTAAACTTGGGTTTTGATGAAGTATCAAAGACAGTTGTTGTTGAAAGGTTGAGTTGAGAGAATTAAGCGACGCCGAATAGCCCGGCGTAGACATCGCTTTTAGACAACATCCAATCAAAGCGGGTTTAGCCTTTATTTGACTGTGGAAGTAAGCCCAACTCTGCATAAATTGGATGCACTATCTTTATTATTTGGGGTAGTTGTCTACTAAATAAATATGCTCCTAAAATGCAACAAATCCCGCCAAATAAAGCATTGGTAACACCCAGATGACCTGTTAATGCCCCAGAAAATAAATTGCCAAAAGGTAGGATTTCTAAAAAACCAGTTGTAAACATACTAGTGACCCTACCTCTTTTATCTTCATCAAGAAGAATAGATTGCCTAAAGTCATTAATAGAAGCTTAGAGTATTATTCATGCCAATAATAAACATGAATAATAGACAAATCTCTAAATTGGTTGAGCGAAAAAAACTATTAAACCTAAACCGAGAATTGCCGCAGAACTTGCTATAATCTTTCCCAATCCTATGACATTTTTTCTGGAAATTAGATAAGCACAGGTGACATCACAGCCAAGCTCGGTCGTATTGAACAGGCCAGAGTTTCTCGTGTCCCAGTTGTTTGGCTGCCAGATGCGGCCAGTAAGGATTGCGGAGTAGTTCACGTCCCAACAGTACTATATCGGCTGCTTCTGTGCGAATAATTTGGTCAGCTTGCTCAGGGGATGTAATTAAGCCCACGGCTCCTGTATGAATATCTGCTTCACGGCGGATGCGTTCGGCAAACTCAGTCTGATAACCAGGTTTAACTGGTATATTAATGCCCGGTATAATACCGCCCGATGAACTATCGATCAGATCAACTCCTAGAGACTTAAGTTTGTCACTTAAAGCGATACTTTGCTCAATGTCCCAGCCATTGTCTACCCAATCGGTGGCGGAGATGCGTACCCAGAGGGGATTTGTCTGCGGCCAAACCTCTCGGACTGCTAGAACTACTTCTCTGAGGAGACGAGTCCGATTTTCAAAGCTGCCACCATAATCATCTTGCCGTTGGTTAGAAAGGGGTGAGAGAAACTGGTGCAGTAAGTAACCGTGGGCAGCATGGATTTCCACTACCTTGAAACCAGCTTGCAGAGAACGTTTGGTAGCTTCGACAAAGGCGTCAATAACTTGTTGAATTCCTTGAAGACTTAGGGCTTCTGGAACTGGGCTATCTTTGCTAAAAGCGATCGCACTACTCGAAACCAAGGGACGCCAACCTTCCTGAGATTCATCGAGGACTTTCCCTCCTTTACTCGGTTTGGCAGTGCTGGCCTTTCTGCCTGCATGAGCAAGTTGAATACCTGCAACAGCTCCAAAGTTATGAATCAATGCCACAGTTTTGGCCAAAGTTTCTATGTGTGCATCTGACCAGATTCCCAAATCTTGCGGGCTAATGCGCCCACCCGGCTCTACAGCTGCTGCTTCTGTTAGCACTATACCTGCACCGCCAACTGCACGAGAAGCCAGATGAATAACGTGCCAATCATTAGCATATCCATTTGTACTGGAATATTGACACATGGGTGAAACGGCGATGCGGTTGCGAAAGGTAACTTCACGAATCTTGAATGGTTCAAACAGATGTGCCATTGGAATTGATTCCTTCTCTTGCTAGGTAAAAAAATTGGGGATAGATTTGCAGCATGAACTCGAATTGGCATTAAACGGCTGGAGATTTTCTCTTACGTACACTGAAATGAGCGATAAACGCCACAGCCAATAAAAAGAATCCCAAGGTACAAACACCGTTCCATTGCCACAATCCCCAGGTATAAGTACCAAGAAAAGAGCCGAGTGCGCCGCCAGTGTAGTTTGTAACCATGTACACCGTATTCAAACGGCTCTCAGCATTTGGAACTAAGTTGTAGACGCGGATTTGGTTTGAAACGTAACCAGTGTGCATTCCCAAGTCAAGAATAAGCACCCCTAATATAAGACCGAGCAAATGAGTTGCACCAGCTATCCAAAGGATGATAAAAGCTGATAGAGATAGAATAACAGCTATTCCAACTAACATTCTGGGGCCGCGCTTGTCTGCTACCCGTCCAACAATGGGGGTGGTAAAAACGCCAATTAAGCCAACTAAGCCAAATAGACCTGCAACTCGACTGTCGTAATTATACGGAGGAGATTCCAGCAGAAAAACTAGAGTCACCCACATAGCATTAAAGGCTGCAAATACTAGTGCAATGTTCAGTGCCGCTTCACGTAATACAGGCTGCTCACGAACGAGTTGCACCAGACTCTGCATCAGTTGCTGGTACGACAGTGTAGACGAAGGCTTGCTTATAGGTATCCGCCCTTGGATAACAAAAGCTAAGACAAGCATCACACCTGCTGAGATGCCATATACGGCTCGCCAACCGAGATATTCCCCAATTATCCCACTGACTGAACGGGCAAGGAGAACGCTGAGGATCATACCACTGAGTAGCGTTCCAATGACTTTCCCTCGCTCTGAGGGGTGTGTCAGTTGCGCGACGAGTGGAATAATTAGATGTGCCACTATGCTACAGAAACCCAGCACAAAACTCGACACAGATAACCAGACGAGATTGGGAGCTGTAGCCTCCACCACCAAGGCACAGGCCAGCAAACCTAGCATAGTGACAATTAACCATCGGCGTTCCATCCTGTCGCCCAAAGGAACTAACAACAGTAGCCCGACTGCATAGCCAGTTTGAGTAAGAGTGGGAATAAATCCTACCTGCTGGACAGAGATATTCAAGCTACGTCCCATATTAGCCAGTAGCGGCTGATTGTAGTAGACATTGGCCACTGCTAAACCACAAGCGATCGCTAAAGTTAAAACGGTACTTCGTTGCGTCAGCAAATTGCTATCAGTGGTCACAATGTCCCCTTTAAAACTCATTATGATGCACCAAGGTATGGAATAGTAATGTGAAGCAGGCAGGAGGCAGAAGGTAGAAATTTAGATGGTGTTGAAGCCCCATCTAAATTTCAAGCCACCAAATCATTCGTGCAGCGTCTGGCAGAGAAGATTTTGGTAGGGGACTTAAACCGCAAGCTCGTTAGCGTAATTTACCACCGTAGGCATCGCAGCAGTTCTTGCTGAGGGCAGGAGGCAGGAGGATGCCCTCAGCAAGAACTGCTTTTCTTGTTAAATACTTGTTGAATGACTAGAATCCTGATCAAGACTTGGATGAATAGGCTTATTATCAGGCTCTTGGGTCTGGAATTCCCAAATATCGCGTTTTCCTAGTTCTTGATCCACTAATAACTGTAGATGATCTGGTAATTTATTATTTTGCCAGATTGACCAAATTTCTCCACAAAATAATTCTTTTTCAGTTTGTCCAAAAAGCATTGCTTTATTCTCCAGTAATGTCACAATTTAAGTTTAGTAACTCCTAATTTCGGAAAGACGAAGTAACAAAATTTTCATCCTTCATCCTTTCGCTGTCTTTAAAATACAGGTACTATTCGCCTTTAATACTGTTTGTTAATAAAATCTCTCACTTGTGGATCTTAAGCAGCTTGTTTAGCTTCTGAATTTTGGGTTCATTTTCTTGACCCTGTAATGTGACTAATACCAAGGCATACTTTTTATCTTTAGCTGTCTCCTGTCCCATAGATTGCGGTGTTATTCCTGCTAGAGCAACAGTTTGAGCCAAAGAAACAATCAAGTCTACATCATTAATAGCTCGAACTACTTGGACTTTTTCTACTTCCTTAATTCGCAAGTTTTTGGAATTCTCAGCTATGTCTCTTTGAGTTACAAATTCTTTAGTATTTTTATTAAGTTTTATTAAGCTATTACTTGCCAGTAACCTCAGTCCTCAGTCATTATTTATTACATCATTGGCAATTGTGACAGTGGCATTTTAGGGAAGCTCATTCATCGATTTAAGGCTTTTTAAGAAAAAACCGAGTGTGCTTAAAAAAACTAGATTTAATGGTACTAAATTGATTTTGAGTTTCTTGACAGGATTATTCATGAAAAGTCGATGTTAAAAAAAATTAGCATCGATTACTTTGTCTCTTAAAGCTGTATTCGGCTGTATCCAGTCATTAAAAGTAACAACTTTTACTTCTAATCTTTCCTGAGGTGCTAGTTTAGTATTTACAAACTTCAAAATATCTTCAGATATGATTCCTGTCACCCCGACTTGAATAACTTCTTTTTGTACAGTTGCCTGGGCTGTATTAGAAGTTACTTGAGCTCGTTGTTCGCTACAACTGGCAAAGAGTATGGAGGAGGTAAATGAGGTTAAGGCTGTCAGGAAAAATCGGCGGTTAATTTTTGGATGTTGTATATTCATAGGACTTACGCAAAAAACCTCTCAAACTCTTATTCCTCCGTGTCGCGCCAGTTGGTTCTCCTATCGGAGACGCTGCGCGAACAAGTCTCTTAACCCGCCCAACGCACTGGCTTCTCTGTGTCTTGAGTGGTTCGTTTTTCCATGACCCGTGCGTAAGTCCTGTAATTGATTTATACTCCGAATTAAGGTACTTTTCTGCACTGCTTTGTCCTAAAACACTAAAAATCTCACCTAGTTTAAAAAGCTGCTGTGCAACTATTACCTGTTATTGGGCAATTTATTTATATACTACGGTAAATAAATAAATTTACAGTAGTATAAACAATAAGATTTGCATAGATGAAGATAAAAACAAGGGACTATAGCGCTTCTGGGTTGACTCACATCTTGCTACCTGGAAATCTCTCTAGCAAGCAAGCTGCCAACCTTCTCTACAAGACGCTACGCAAACACTCTTGTCGTGCAATTTTAACTAGCCGCGCCACAATAACTGGATGCCAATGATCCAACCGCTCGAACGTATGCGCTATTTCATGCGGCGATTTCTGTTGCAGCAGATACAAAGCGCATTATGCAAGTGGTACAGTGAGCAGGCTGGCAGGTATATATCAGCGATCGCGGGTTCTTCAAATTGGAGGAAGTTTGGGTTGAGAACAAGCAACTGCTGGAACTGTTCCCTCCTGAATTTTTGCAAGCGTACCTTTGTCTTAGTAGTGATTGCGTCCATCTTTAATCTGCTGGGGCAAAACTGGATGACTGAAGCGATCGCCAAAGCGTCCTTGGGGCTACCGCTCGTCTTAGTGTGTGCAAAAAATCTTTTTGCCAGAAACTAAACCTTGGAATAAATCGATATAGTGAAGCTGCTGCTGATGAAAAAGCAGCGATCGCCAATCTCGATCCAATCTGCAAAACAATCGGAGGTTCGCCAAGGATTCAATGAAATGAATGGTGCTCTCAAACATTTTGTAGAATCTACCATCAATAATTACTAAATATTTGGGCGCTGCTGATTTGAAGTATGACTTTTGCAGTAAAAACATGAGCAAATTTGATGCTATTATCATCGGCGGCGGTACTGCTGGTTTGAGTGCCGCTTTGATTCTAGGACGTTCTCGCAAACGTACTCTTGTTTGTGGTTCGGGTGCGCCGCGCAATGTGCCGTCCCATAAAGCTTACAATTTATTCACGCGCGATGATATCAGTCCGACCGAACTTCTTCGCATCGGGCAAGAACAACTAGCTCCCTACAACAGCGTTCAATTCCAGCCTGAGCAAGTCGTTTGTGCTTCCAAGCGGGATGAGAGTTTTGAAGTGACCTTGGAAAGTGGCACCGAGCTAGAAGCCCGCCGACTTCTGTTGGCTACAGGTGTAATCGATGAACTTCCAGCGATCATCGATTCACGGATTTGACTTGTTTGGGTTGCAATTGTGAAAATGAGTCTGACTCGCTACGATGGCATTAGAAATTTATCGCATCTGAGTATGGCAAAGCAGGACGCTCCACTCACAGGAGTTGCGCTAATTAAAGAAGTCTGTCGGCGAATTCGGGTAGCCCGCAGCTTTTGGGATGCTCACAATAACGCTGCCTGTCGGGGTGAGCGCGATCGCGCATTAGCCCTTTACAATACACTGAGCAAGGAACAAAAAGAGCAGATTCCGCAAGTGTTGCGGGTGTGGCTGCGCTATCGCAGTGAGAAGTATTTTGGCGCACACCGAACACCGCCTAAATCGTCACGAAAATCAAAATAGTCTTTACTAGGGCAACACCTCGCCGTTGATATGCCAAAAGATACCTGTGTTGTTCAAGCTTAGTTCATCAATGTTAGGACTTACGCACCAGTTACGGAATAACGAACCGCAGAGGCGCAGAGAAGCCAGTGCGTTGGGCGGGTTCCCCGACTTAAAGCAACTGGCGCGACACGGAGAAATCAGAGTTTCAGAGATATTTTGCGTAAGTCCTAAATGTAAAAGCAAATTAGCAATTATCCCGTCATCCTATTCTGCCTCAGGGCAAACGCATCTTATTTCCTAATAAAAACTAAGCAAGGTTTTAAAATGACATAGATAATCCTAAAAATTGAGGTAATAATAAATTTTTAAAATTGATTCTATCTCTAGCATAAAATTTGGGTTTGAGCTTCATAGACAAGAGAATCATTAGACCGAAAATTTTTCCACAAGCCTTACCAACTTTTGATTTTAGCCAGTCTCAACCATTGGCTAGAATCCCCTTGATATCTGCTTTTTAACTAACGGGCATTGTGTATGAACTTTCTGCGATGGCGTACCCGCCCTTTCCGGTGGCGATGGGGTCAAATTTGTAAGGCAGCAGAAGTGGATTTGCCAGAATCAGGGTAAACGCTTCAGTAATCCCAGCGTGATCTTCTGAAAGGGAATCTCGCGCTTCAATTTCTGCCGCACTTGCACCCAAAGTCTTTATAAATGGGAATGCTTCGTCCCGCACAATCCGCAACATTTCCTCAGAGTTGGTGAGGTTTTTAAAATAAGATCAGCGACAACGCTGCTGATCCAATCTACAGAGGAACGGGTACTAAACGTCAACCACGCACTTTTTTTATTCTCAATACTGTTTAATTCTTAACCGAGAAGTATTGAGACTTTACCGCGATCTTTTAGCAATCACTTTTAAACCATAAATCGGATTGTTTACTAAATCATTCCCATAGGGTGTTAGGTTATCAAAATCGCCATTTAATGTCATTTGACGATTCGTACAATTATCTTTATACCAACACCAAGCCATCCAACCAATTTGTTTCTGTTGGAGAATTGATAATAAATTTTGATAGGCAAAATTTATGAGAGGTGGGTGATTTTCTGTAGTCCCATCTAGATCGTAATAACAATATTCAGTTGCACCATTAATATCTTCATCTTGCTTATTAGCAATTTCACCAAAAACCAGGGGGAGATTAGCATTAATGATGGTGTCAATATATGGTATTCCATCATAGCCAGACCAATAGGCATGACCACTAAATAATAGATTATGATCGGGATCATGATCAATTAATTCTTGTCCAATCAAGGGAAAAACTTCGATTGATGTACCACAATCTGGTGCGTCAATCATAATTGGTAGGTGTAAGTATTGGCGAATACTGCTAATCGCACTTTTATAAGCATTCTTGAAACTATTTAAAGCAGCTTGTTGATTATCTGTCCACCGATAAAGTCCCAATTCACCGGCTGGATTAATAATTAGATAGGATTCATGTTTTTTAAGTACCTTCAGCACATCATTCTGCGTCCACCAAGGAATTAACTGGGTATTTAACAACTGTGGATCGCTATTACAGGTCAAATCAGCTAACACGACTATGGGAATAATTCGACTTTTACGACAGCGAGTGAGAACATTATCCAAGTCAGAAATCGAATAACTAGGACGATTAGGTTGACCATAATCTTTGTACCATTGAATTCTGACCGCATTAGCTCCCGTTTTTTCTAATTCTGCTAACTTATCGCTTTGAGGAAAATTCCAGTCATCCAAAATGGGTAAATTTATTCCATTAAGAATTACGTTTTCACCAAATTTATTATAAAGATATCGACCTTCAGTATAGAAGGTAGGTTTTTTATTTTGAGCCTTTACTAGTGATGGTAATGTAGTAGATAATAAACCGGTAACACAAACAATTCCTGTGTTAATTATCAACTGGCGACGTTTCATAAAAACCCCAAATAATTTAATAATGATTGTTGATTTATTGTTGGTTATGGGCGAGTTTTTATCATTAATTGATTCAGGGTAATCAAGAATTATAAAAACTTGCCCTTACTATGGTGTCCCTACATATTTACCACTATTTTTATAGCGGTTATCGGTTGAGTGAGGTACAATAACCCCACCCCCAACCCCCTAAGAGCAAGCGAGGAGGGCAGGGTAATTTCATACAAAGAAAGAAAAAACTTTGTGCAGTTGGGAGCATTTTAATTGAGATTGGGACGGGAAAAGTCCATTTTAATCTTCAGATTAAAGTAATATTTTACTGCGATTTTTGCAGTGAATTTGCTGTTTCTTTAATTAAAGCCCTGAGCAGCTTTGCTTTCGTCAGCCCTGTATATTCAATAAGCTTTCAATAAGCTGTTCTAGCTGCTCATAGGTTTCTGGATCGAATGGCAGCCTCTCACCAGCGCCTTCATCATCCGATGTCGTTTCAAACCCACGATTAAATAAGTTTGACTACCGCGTAGCACTTCTTAGAGGATGTCTGAGAAGTATCAAATATTTGTTGATCCCCCCTAACCCCCCTTAAAAAAGGGGGAATAAGAGTCTCAAAGTCCCCCTTAAAAAGGGGGATTTAGGGGGATCTCCAAGGGTTAGGTGTATACAAAAAAACTTTTCAGATATCCTCTTATAGCTAGCTGTGGGTTTTGTATCGGTGGCGAGGTGCGTAGTTTACCGCCGTAGGCATCGCTTTACATCATCTATTTAATTTTTTGTTCATGTGCATAAATCAGAAAAATGCTTCGTAATAAGCAATGTGGGTTGGTAAAACCCTAGATTTGGATATTGCCACATTATCCTAATTACGGATTGGGGTATAACTGGTTTTCCAAAAACAACGTTAAATTGACCATTTCACGCAAGACTTATTGGCTGATTGCTGGCATTGCTGGCATTGCCGGCATTGACCCTGAAGATGTTACGTAAGTAAAGCGGCGTGAGCACACTGTACCAATTTATCAACTAACTTAGGTGATTTCAAAATGCTATTTAGATCAATTTTAAGTTACTGGACAAAAACTGTAACTATTACAGCTTTATTTGTTGGTATGACATTTGCACCTCTACCAAATCAAAAAGCTTCTGCCCAAACATCACCATTAGGTTTGTATGTCTGCAACGAATCGGGTGAAAATCTTAATGTCACAGTTGCCTACTACAACGGTTATATTTGGACAACCCAAGGTCGATACCAGTTATCTCAAACACCTGGCTCGTGCATACAAGTTTATAATAACTCACTCACTAACACTCGCTACTTCCTTTATGCCACTAGTGATTCAGGTAATCAGTGGCAAGGAAACCATCCTTTTTGTATTGGAAGCACCCCAAACTTTACAATCCCCTACGCTGACGAAACCCAATATTGCGGTAGTTCTGTACAAAACTTTTTCTCGGTTTGGGTTCCCAACCCAGTAACAGGAATTACTCCCCCATTCTACGGTTACACGTTTGCACCTAATAATTATTCCAACAACTGGAACTCTCCGCGTGCGGAACGATAAGTGATGGTTTCTGACTACAGAAGCTATTCAATAATCAATACCTTCGCCAATTGGGCATTTTGGGGAAGGTACTGATTTTTTTTGGTGGTGTGTTCCAGATATTAATCCCAGCAACGGTAGAATTTCAGAGCGCGGCGCTCAAAAAATCAACAAGCGCGATCGCCAGACGTTTCTGTTCGTCGGTCACTTCTAAATAGCGCTCAAGTGCCGATAGGGTCTTGTCACCATTTGATAATGTACAGGACTCAAACCCTGATTGTTTGGTGACTCCAAGCTCTGATGTTTTGGAATTACGTTTTCCTTATTAATCTACATGGTGATGCAGCTCTGGTTTCTCACCACAGAATCAGGGTGTGAGGCTCGAAATATAAACTCCGCTTATGACAGCGCCGATAATTGAGTTGTGAGACGAAAGGGAACCACCAGGACTTTACCAACATTGAGATTGGGGTAAGGAATCATTGATTACAGTAAATGGCAGTCTTAATAGAAGAACTTTGCCCAGATTGAGCCACAAGGATAATATCACCGTTAGCATCGACAATCCATCCTTGAGCCTCCACAATCTGATTAGTAGATTTGGTAATAGATGTAGTAGGTTTTTTATCTGGAATTTCCACAGCTAATTTATCCCTTACTCTCTCTGTTGCTTGTGGGGGCAAATCTACCCAACCTGTAATCACTGCTTGTCCCCGCAGAGGCTCGTTGGGGCTTTGGGGTAATCCACCGCGTCCTGTGGCAATAAAACGATTGGCGTTTTTTCCTCTTCTGGGTGTGCAACCTTGGGTGATTTGTTGGGATACATCCACAAGGTTAGAGGGTAGTTGAATTAAACCGTGACTAGGGTCAGTATCCAGAGTTTTGATAGTTACCTCCCCACTCACTCCCAATTGGGAACTCGCTGTAATATCGCTCTTTTCGGTTGGGCTTTTTTGCGGCACAATACCGAAAAGCCCGTCTGTTGTAATGTCAACTCTACCACCAATCCCTGTGAAGGCGTTAGCGCTGATATCGCTGTTTTCGTTGGGGACTGCAACAATAAATTTTGAGTTGATATTAATGTTACCGCCATTGCCACCTTTTTCGGCTGTACCTGCGTTGGTGGAAATTTGAGCGCCATGACGGAGTAAGAGTAAGTCGCTGTTGGCGTTGATATTACCACCGTTACCAGATGCAGAAGAAGCGTTGAGTTTGCCTTGGTTATCTAAGGTAATTTGGGGTGAGTTGACTTCGATATCGCCTGTGATTCCTGAACCAGTGGAACTGACAAATAAGCCACTGTTAGCGCCTATATTTAGCACATTGTCAGAAAATTTAGTAATGCGATCGCTGTAACTAGGGTCAATACCACTAATTGTTATCTTATCATCAGCGTTGACAGTTATTTTACCTGCACCTCCATTGCTTGAGGTAGCGGTGGTGAGTTGTCCGCCGTTGAGTGCTTCAAAGACGTTTGCATTTACCGTAATATCGCCACCTTTTTGATTATTTGCGGTGTTTGCATCCAGTAAAGCGCCGTCTGATACGCGAAACATATTGGTGTTTACGGTAATATCACCACCAATGCCAGTGGAAGTAAAATCAGTAAATGTAAATAAACCACTAGAATCTCCGCTTTCTTGACTAGTTCCAGAAACAGTTACTGCATCTTTTGCATTGATGCGAATATTCCCCGCATTCCCCTGTCCAAAAGTTGAGGCTTCAAGTTGAGCGCCATTGGTAACAGAGAGCGATCTAGTGATGATGTTGATGTTGCCGCCCTGTCCGCTATTTGTAGTTCTAGCAAGCAGTCCGCTTGGCTCATGGAAAGAGCCTCGGTCGAGTCTTCCACTGAGAGAAATAAAGTCACGGGCATTGACGATAATATTTCCAGCGTTCCCTTGCCCAAAGGTGTTGGCGGTGAGTTGTCCACCATTGGTAACGAATAAAGATCCGGTGGTGATGCGAATATCTCCCCCTTGCCCACTGCCACTTACACCACTAATGATTTGACTGAGTGCAGGTTCTCCATTTTCTGGACGAACTATCACTTGCCCATTTTGATCCACTCCAAACCCATCCACCTTAACCGTATCCCTGGCATTGATCGCTACATTCCCGGCATTCAATCCATTGCTGCCAGCACTAATTTGAGCACCTCTGGTAACCGAGAGCGATCGCGTATCAATGAAAATATTGCCTGCATTTCCTTGTCCACTGGTAGCTACATTTAGCGTTGATCCGTTCGTGAGAGAAAGGGTATTCGTCTTAATAAAGATACTCCCGCCTTCTCCACTAACAGCCGGGCTCGCATTACTGAAAATCCCACCCCCCTGAAACCCTGCATCCAGGAAAACCGTTGGAGCGGCGATCACGATATTGCCTCCATTGCCTTGTCCAAAGGTGCTGCTGTTGATTTCGCCGCCATCGGTGACCGAGAGCGATCTGGCTGTAATCAGAATGTTTCCGGCATTGCCAACAGAATTGCCAACAGAATTCGGCGGACTCACCGCGTCATAAAGCTGACTACTTTCCCCATCACTGGATTGACCGCTCAAGGTAATTGCACCCGTTGCATTTAACCTAATATCTCCTGCCTGCGTTCCGTTTAACCCTCCCCCAATCCCAGCTAAAAGTTGGCTGCCTTCCAAAATGCAGATATCTCGTGCATAAATTGAGATATTGCCACCACTTTCAGCAAGAACATTGATTGTACTTCCGTGCCTGAATGATACATCTCCCCGTGCCAACTGATCTGGAAAACTTAGGCTCAGAAGGTTACTATCCGGTGTTGGCATTCTGGAGAGTTGGACAATGCCAGCCCCAGCGATACTCCCCAGTTCAACTTGCCCTTCATGAATGTCAGCGGTACCTAAAACGCTTGATGTACCGTCTGGACTACTGCTTTCAGAATCAAAGCTAAGATTTCCGCCGAGTAAGACCAAACTCTGCCTTCCCTTAACTGTGAGGGAACTACCGAAGGTTTGAATGCTCCCAGGTTGCCGCTTAGAAGCCAGGAAACCACTCGGATCGCCTACTATCGTCAGTAAGCTACTCGTTTCACCGGGATTAGTTGCACTAAATTGAGCACCATTAGGAAACACGATCGCATCGACCGTTGTTGCCAAAAAAGAACCGACACTTAAACTGGCATTACGTCCAAAAATAATTCCATTGGGATTAAGTAGAAACAGGTTAGGGGTGCGGTTAGGGGTGCCGTGAGTTTGGATTAACCCATCAATATTAGACACCGCTCTACCTGTTACTCGGCTGATAATGTTCTGAATATCAAGAGCATTGTTAAAAAAAGCAGTGCCACCAGTAGGAATAGAAAACTCGCTAAAACTGTGGAACAGATTGCCACCCGCTTTGGTTCCGCCTTCAATAATTCTGGTGTTCCCTTCTAGTTTGATGGTGGAATTATTCGGTAGAGTGGTATCGGGGGTAATTTGAGCAAAAGCGCAATTTGCCCAAAAAGCTGCGATCGCAATTCCCATCCCCACAGAAACAGCAATTGTTGAATCAAGCTTAGTTTGTATAGTAATTGTAGTAATGGGTATTTTAGGCTGTGTCATCGCTTTGGTGATCACTTTAATCCTTTGGCCTAATTTTATTCTGCTAAGAGTAGTGAAAATTAATAACTTTTCTTGACAAATACTTAGATAATCGGAATTTCTCCCCCTTAGTCTTCTACAGTGTACACACAAGTATGAAAAGTATAGGTTTCAACTCTTCTAGTAGTTTCGTAGTAGCGCGTCTTGGCCAAAATAACAAATGCGTAGGCGTAGCCAGCCGTAGGCATCACCAAAATAACAAATGCGTAGGCGTAGCCAGCCGTAGGCATCGCCATGATTGCAACAATTTAGCTTTGTCACGCCAGCGTAACGCAGCGCAAATCTTTGGTGGATGAAGTTTTTCCGACTTGTGTGTACACCGTAGCCTTACTCTTGGGGTAACAAATTATTGATTACAGGAAATGGCAGAGGAAATTAAAGAACTTTACTCAGATTGAGCCACAAGGATAATATCACCGTTAGCATCGACAATCCATCCTTGAGCCTCCACAATCTGATTAGTAGATTTGGTAACAGAAGCAGTAGATAATTTATCTGTTACTCTGTGTGTTGCTTGTAGGGGCAAATCTACGCAACTAGTAATCACTGCTCGTCCCCGCAACGGGCATTAATCGCAATATCACCGCCACCAGCAGCTGTTGCGACATAATATTTGTTAACGGTTATCTAGAATGAACAACGACACTAATTGATGAAATAGCGACATTAGTCTGTGAAAGACGACATTGATCTGTGAACAACGACATTTAATTTGTGAATGTACAGTACTAGTTAATAAGCTGATGCACCTCTGCGCTAATCTAGAGGTTATATCTAAATAAAGGCTTATGATACCTGAAGAAATTGCGGATATGCTAACAGAGTTATTTGACACAGCAGCTATTAGTGCGATCGCTCCTGGATCGTGGCAAGTAGACACTTCAACTTTTCGGCTGTTGGTGCTGCTTTCTGAAGATAATACTTGGCTGCGAGTTTTACTACCTATTGTCCCCGCAGAGTCAGGGCAACCATTTTTAGCACAGTTCCTAGAAGCCAACTTTGATGATACTCAAGAAGTACGTTACGCTTTGTATGAAGGGGTAATTTGGGGGGTATTTCAACATAACAGTGACACTTTAGTGAGTGCAGATTTGTCCAATGCAATCAACCGACTTGTATCTCTCTATCAGGCTGGATTAGATAATGTCTTTAATCGACTAACTGAAAGCCGCATCCAGCAAATTATTCAGGCAGCAAAACAACAAGGACAATCTCTGCAAGCTACTATGCAAAGCTTAGAACGCTTTTATGCAGAAGGATTAATGGGCGAAATAAATCAAACCCCAGAAGCGCGAGAAGAAGTTCTAGCTGTTTGGCGGCGTCAGTTAGAACGCTTATGGAATGAGGGTTGATTTAAATTTTTAATCGGCATTTATATCCGCGCCACATTTCCATTTTAAACCAGTTTACAGATATAGCTATTGATCATGGATATCATTGAAATCCTCAAAGAAGACTATCAAAGATTCCCAGTAAATCAAACTTACAGCATTTACGCTCCAGATGTTTATTTTCAAGACCCGCTGAATAAGTTTCGTGGCGTTAAACGCTACAAACAGATGATTAATTTCATTAATACTGTGTTTTTAGATCCCAAAATGGACTTACATAATATTCAACATTTAGGAGACACAATAAAAACTGAGTGGACACTCAGTTGGAATACTCCTCTCCCCTGGAAACCACGAATCTCCATTCCTGGTTGGAGTGAATTAGGTATTAACTCTGATGGTTTGATTGTCTCCCATGTCGATTATTGGAATTGCTCACGTTTAGACGTGGTGAAGCAGCATTTCTTTGCTGCAAAAATGTAAATAATTAAGGCTTGCTCTAATTTTCTCCTTACAGCCTTTTTCAGGTAAATAGACTACGCAGTACGGGGCACAGCATTGCTGCATTGGTGTCAACCTAAGGTAAAAGTTAGTTTAGTCGGACTTACGCAAAAAACCTCTCAAACTCTTATCTCTCCGTGTACTCTGCGTCACGCCAGTTGCTTCTCCCTTGGCGCTAGCCTCTCCCTTTGGGAGCTACGGTGTATACACAAGTGACTTATTTTGCTCAAAGCGCTCTCAGACCTAATCCCCAGCCCCTTCCCTACGTTCGCGCAGCGTCTCGAAGAGAGGGAAGGGGAGCCAATCTTCAAAGCCCCTCTCCGCGTCGGAGAGGGGTTTGGGGAGAGGTCTGCCGACTTGTGTATACACGGTAGCCCTTTGGGAGAAGGGAAGAGGCTGCGCGAACAAGTCTCTTCCCGCCCAACGTACTGGCTTCTCTGTGGTTCGATTTTCTTAGAACCTATGCACCAGTTACGGAATAACGAACCGCAGAAACGCAGAGGACACGGAGAAATCAGAGTTTCGGAGATATTTTGCGTAAGTCCTGTTTAGAACAAGTTTTTAGAGATTGTCTTGAAAAGAAGTCTCTGACTGGGAATGCCTAACAGGGGGGCTGCCGCCTCAAGACTTGCAGCAGAGCCACAATTAAAGAGCATTTCCAGCCAGAGGCTCTTAACGAGGTTTTAAAAGGGTTTGGGCTTAAGTTGACACGTATGAGCATTGCTGCATTGGTATCAAATTAACACACTTCCATCAGAAGCCATTAAGCTTTTCCACAAAAACCAAAGCATAATAACATTCATCATCAACATCACGATATTCATCATCAACATCACGATATTCATCATCAACATCGTGACATTCATCATCAACATCGTGACATTCATCATCAACATCGTGACATTCATCACTAATATCGCGACATTCATTATCAACATCACGATATTCACCATCAACATCGCAATATTCATCATCAACATCCCGATATTCATCACTAACATTAAAACAATCGTCCAAAAAACCAGGTGCAATATAGCAGTTTTCAATTGCATGAAGTACAGCAATTCGTAGGGATGCATGGCTGTACACCTTTAGCTTATACCTCCTTTAAACAAGAAGTGTTATATCTGAATTAAGAGAAATTACTCAGATTTATGTATTATCTTGTTAAAAAATAAAATTATTCACGAATTTTACTGAACCAGAAAACAGCTTTACTAAGTCAAACTAGCTCTAGAACATCAATTTAGTAATCAAAAACCTAACCCCCAGCCCCCAACCCTTGAAGGATTGGGGGAGTCAAACTTTCCTATTTGCTTGCCTAATGGCAGGCTGACGCCAACAAAGAGTGGTTGGGAAAAAGGTTCTTCTAGGATTACTGAATTGGTGTTATAGAACCCCCTTTAACAAATATATCTATGTCCCGTCAAAAACGTACATCCCGTATTTTAGAAAAAGCTGAATTGAGATCCGCTGGACTCAAAGTAATTGATTCAAATCTGGATTTTGGTGATAATTGCGATTTGCAAAATCTGACTCAATCAATTGAGCAGTTACGCACTATGCTTGATGCTTATAACATTGCTCTAGCTATGATTGACTCCTCTAAAACTAAAATTGATGAGATGGAAAAAACCTTGAGCAATCTTACAGATAAAATAGTGAGAGGCGTTGCTTTTAAGTATGGCAAAAACAGCAGCGAATATGAGTTGGCGGGTGGTATTCGTGATAGCGAACGTATCCGCAAAAGCAGATTAAGCCGCTTGAAAGTTAGTGCAGTAGAAGTATTAGATGAAAATGATAAAACTATCTAATACAGCACGGCAGAAGGTAGAAAGCAGAGGCAAAAAATGCTTCTAGCAAGGGACATCAAGATGAGTAAACGCTACTTGCTCATTAAACCATTTGTTGTTGACTGCTGCGATACCTTTGGTAGGCTTTGCCTACGCAATTTCTTCTATTAACTGATGCTCTTTGCTCAGGAACGATTATGTACAGTTAATATCAGGCAATATCATGCATATTATTTTATGCATTTTGTAGTCTAATCTTATTTTGCATGTTGTTGAGAATGCTGCTATCTAGGAGTTTAAACAATTTAACTTGTTTAAACTCTGACGAGAGTTTATATTAATACAGTGTTTTCCCTTACAATTTCTCAGCAAATTTCTACCATGATTTATTCTCAAAAATTGCAGAAGTATTTGGCAGGTTTCTCTTTATCTGTGGTATTATTAGCTGATTTAGTAATTACAAAAGAAGCTCCTCCAGTTTTTGCTCAAACGGTAAATTCATCTATCGGTAATGCTGTAACATTCAGTTGCAATGATAGTGAAGCCACAATCCAAGCTAAAAATGCCCCCAAAGTAAGTAATGGAAATACCACAATTTACATTGGTTATCAGCAAGTCTCGTCTAATAACAAAAACCCTGTGACAATCCGTTTTACTAATGGGATAAAAACATGGTGTCGTAGTGATTACGAAACAACAAATGACGATGGTACAGGTTATGGATTATTTTGGGATGGAGCGAATGTTTTATATGGGGTTTACTCGTCCACTGGTAGTCAGACTGGTAATGATTTCCGCCGCTTTGCAACTGGACGTTGGTTGTCTAGTTATGGTAGCGGAGGCGGGCCAAAAGTCGCAGTTATAGCCAAGATAAATCCAGCCAATGGCGAGGTTTCCTATGCCACATTTTTATCTGCCAAAAAGGCGGATAATGGACAAACTAACTCTTTAGTTGTCCAAAACCTTTCATGGAATGGTACAAATTTGACTGTACAAGCAAAGTCATGGTGGACTCCGCGTCGCGCTAATACAAATTCCATGACTTGCTCTGGTTCATCACCTTATCAATACACAGCAGTATTTACTGGCGATTTAACTACAGTTAACTCCGCTTCAGCAATGACTTGTAGTTAAAAAGTTAGGATTCAACTATCAAATTGAGGAAGCATATTTTTTTCTAGTTGTTTGAGAATTGACAAAAGCGATCGCTCTTTGGGACTTCCAAGAAATAAATTATCCAATTTCACCGAATCAAAACGACTTTCTCTCCCCCTGCTCCCTGCCCCCTGCCCTAAAAGCGATGGGATATTTTTTTATTTGGAAGTCCCTTTCTCATTTATCTATCCCTAATTTTTTCCATTCGGACGCTGAATAATTGTCTCCAAAACCCGCCGTTTTGCCTTTGTATCAATACCTACCAATCGCACATACTCACCACTATATTCTGCCAGAGTTGATTCCAAATTTGAGATTGCATCAAACTCTGCATCAATGTGGCTATGAACACAACTTTGCCAAGAACCTGTGCCAAAACGGCGCTCATCTACGTGTTCAATACTAATTTTGTAACCTTGAGACAATAATTGCCGAATCTGTTCTTGTGTCTCTAGGGTTAAATGTGGACTCGATACTTGCTGTTTCTGGAATTTATTAGTTTTTGCTTCTTGGGTTGCGCCATTGCCTAACGGCTGACTAATTGGTGTTACTACAGCAGGTAGTGGAGATTGAGAATTTCTACCTCGATTGAGTCGATTGTAATCATCAACCAAATGGGAATTTTCTACCCGTTTTTGTTCACCAACCAGGAAGTTACCAGACTCGATTAAGTGAGACAGGTTAAAATTTGGCTTTTTAAATTCTGGTGGGCCTTCAACGCTGTTAACCACACTCAAGGATACCTGCTCAAAACCTATTTGATGGATGTAGTTGCGGATTTGTTCGTCATAAATGCGCGATCGCAAAGCGCTAAAAAAGTCAATGGACTGATTGACAAAAGTATCAACTAGCTGTTCAACTTCCCGCTGTGATAGTCCATCCGATTCAAAAATTCCCTTGACAATTCCCACCTTGTCGTCTCTGTCTGGTTCCCAATAAAATTTTTCCATCCGTCCATCCCGAATTAACGGTGCATAGAGAGTGGAAAAATCATTACCTGTGACAATAATCGGCACACGATGTAAAGGCGTGGAATCATAGCTTCCAGGTAGCTGGACATCTGTGGGATTATCAGCAATATTCATCAGTGTGGCATTCACCAACTGCGTATTTACAGTATATTGAGTGCCTTCATCAAAGCGTCCAGCCCCGGCATCTAAATCGTTAATCATCAGTACACACATTTTGCCGCGTACTTTAATCAGTTCTGCTGTTTCCCGATAGCGCAGCCGAATCAACCGCGCTGGATCTCCTGCATCTGGACTTTCCAATTCGCCACCAGATATGTTAGTCACCTCGATACCCATTTTCTCGAAGACTAATTGACATTGAAATGTTTTGCCTTCTCCTTTGCGTCCATGAATACCCAAAATCACGGGAACTCGCACGCCAGGAAGCTTTAGAAAGTTTTTGGTGATGTGGACAGCCAGTTTGTCCAGAAAGCGGGGAGCGATGTAGTAACCCATAAAATTATTTTTGCCTAGCACTGCTTAAAGTAATGTTAAGTTTTTTTAGTGATAACTGTTCATTTATTTTTTGGTATAAAAGGAGCGCTACTTACCATAAACGCTCAATTGGATATGCATCAAAAATTTTATTAGCACTCAGTAACGGTATATTTTCAACTACCGACTGTGTAATTAAAATTCGGTCGAATGGGTCACGGTGATGTAAAGGTAGTGTAGCAACAACAGTAATATGGTCTATGATTATTGGCAGTAATTCAATACCATTCCTAATTATTTGCTGTTTGATAAATTCGTCAAAAGCTAGACCAAAGTTGAGTTTTCCAATGCTGTGCTTAATTGCCATTTCCCAAACACTAGCATATTTAGTAGATTCTGATTATTTTCAATTTGCGATCGCTAACTAAAGATGTTGTTCTTTAGCGCCACCACCGTGACACATCTTGGATACCATCAGCTGTATCTTTTACCGCTTTTCGACCACCTAAAGCAAAGATAACAAGAGTTAATGCTTTTATATCAGTGAGTAAGCTTGGGCGAGTGTGAAGAGATAAGACGTAAAGAGTATCTTGCCAGAGAGAAAAAAGTTGAGTTTTTTATATTTGTGAAAGTTTATCAGCCAAACTACTTAGGGCTTTGGCACAATAATACTCATCCTGAATCTCCCTAGCAGCAGCCAAATACTTTGGTAATAATTATGGCAGTATAATTGCCAAACTACTTAGGCTTATAGCACGATAATACTCATCCTGAATCTCCCTAGCAGCATAATTGATAGTTCTTTCACCAAAAATGTGGGAGAAACCACTTCGTTAACCCTCTAAACAGTTACAAATAATTAACTTAGATTGTATTCAACAAGCAATTTGCTTACAGTAATTTTCAAATAAATAGCTCACAATGACTCATCTGAGCGAATTCAATTGGTGCAGTTTAGATAGTTCAATTACTTGAAAATAGCTGTAAGAACTAGAAGGAAAACCTGCCAAGGTGGATTTTGGTTCTACAAACAGATTGGCATTGAGCTATATAATCACTCGGCAACCAATATCCATCAAATGAGGAAACATCTGATGTCCAACAGTTTTACACTGAACTGTTGAAAGAGCTAATGCTGTTTTAAAAAACTTGAAATTTCACAAGAGAGTTTAAATTTATGTCTCAAAAATTTCCAACATTAATACCTCTTCGCATGTTTGCAGTCGGGTTGCTATTAGTATTTGGGTTCAGCCAACTTGCCACAGCACAGTCTTCATCAAGTTCTGATGAAACTCGTTTTGAGTTATTTCCTAACAGGCAGTTCATTAATTGCATGGCAGCCAATCCTGGAGTCCCGCCTCGGGTTAATGCCATCGTTAAGCGTGGCAATCTTAATGACAATCTGACTCTGACCCTGACAGGTTTCAAGCCTGGTTTGAAGTTTGACTTGTTTACTGTACAGAATAGCCCTCAGCAGGCATTTGGTACCCCAAACCCAAATTTCAAGAACTTTGGTCTGGCTTGGTACCAATCTGACGTTGAGCCGGGACTTGTGACAATTAAAACTATCCTACTAGATCAGATTTTCGGTTTTGATCCGCAAGTGAACTTACCACCTACTAACACTTTCCATATAGGGTTTTGGTTTAACGACCCTAAAGATGCTGCCGCGTGTGGCTTTGATGTTCGCAAACCTACCCCCTTTAATGGTGAACACAAGGCTGGTCCATTAGGATTTATTAGCCGACCTAATTCTCTAACCAACCTCGGACCGCTTTGCATCAAACCTAACATCTCAAAAAAACCGCCTACTTGCAACCCTTAACCTGTTGATTCAAGACAATGCCTGGCGGTATTGCTCAATTAAGAACATTTGCAATAATTTGGCTGTGATTGGTCTGTTGCAGTTCAATAATTGTAGTCCCTCGGATTGAGCAGCTCTTGTTAGTAGCAGGTATTCCAAGAAAATCGCCTTTGTCGCTCGATTACTCAGGTAGTTGGAACCACGTTTGACACTACCCTATTTGAGCCGGAACGTGGTACGCAATACGAGGTAGGTGTTAAAGCCGACTTCAACGATAAAGTCTCTGCGGTTCTAGCATTTTACGACCTGACCCGCGCTAATGTCTCAACCCCCGATCCTAGAGATACTCGATTTTCTATTCAAACTGGCGAACAACGCTCTCGCGGTATCGAATTCGATTTATCAGGTGAGATATCACCAGGATGGAATATTTCTACTAGTGCTGCTTATACTGATTCTGAAATTACTTCAGACAATAACTTTAGGGTTGGCAATAGCTTGGTGAACATTCCTAAATTTAGCGCCAGCTTGTGGACAACTTACGAAATTCGAGAAGGGGATTTACGGGGTCTAGGCTTTAGTTTGGGACTTTATTATGTGGGCGATCGCCAGGGATATTTAGCAAACTCCTTTAAGTTACCGAGTTATTTACGTACCGATGCTGCCATCTTCTACAAGCAAAGGAGATTGCGGACAGCCCTGAATTTCAAGAATTTGTTAGACATTGAATATTTTGAAAATGCTGGTAGCAGTGCACGGGTTAATCCCAGTAAACCATTCACAGTGGTGGGAACAGTCGGGTTTGAATTTTAATTTTTAGTAATTTAGGAGCATTCACTATGAACTCAAGACGACTTTGAAACTAATTCCTGTTGTTACAGGGTTTATTATGCAGCGCGATCGCTCCGGCGACCTTGCCAACACCTACGAGATTCCTAGCTATGTTCGCTTTGATAGTTTAATTTTCTACCGACGGGAGAACTGGCGAGTGCAACTGAACTTCCGTAATTTGTTCAACACAGAATATTATCTTGGCTCACCAAACAGCGATCGCTTAGGTGTGATTTCTGGCGCACCTTTTAGTATTGTGGAAACACTTTCTGTAGAGTATTGATGAGCGTAAACCTCTGCGTCTCTCTGCGTTTCAATACAAATTTAGTAAATAGGAGAGGTAGAATTATCTACCTCTCCTATGGGGATAAACCAATTACTTAAAGCTTGCTAACTTTAGTATCTGTTGGTGCTGGGTTTGTGAACAAGAAAGCTGAGAATCTGGCACTGCTTGATGTTGTCAAAACCCACAACACGGATATAGCTGGTGTTGAATTGAGAACGGCATCCTTGAACTTCGCTCAGTACTTCTTGAGTGGATCTAGCACCAAACAAAGGTAGCTTCCACATTGTCCAATATAATTCTGTTGGCACAGAAGTTTCGTTAAACTCGATCGCTGGAATATAACCTTGATTCAAAATGTATTGGATCTGTTTGGCAATTTGAGCATCAGTCAGGGGGGGCAGATAAGAAAGGGTTTCGTAACGACGCTCTTTTGGTAAAGTTTGCATAGCTTTTGATAATGGGTTGCGATTTTTTACTACTAGGTTGACCGAACTAATTGGATAAGTTATCCAAATTCGGATCTGAAGTTGCTTGCTGTTCTGGTTGCTGACTGTGGCTATCTGAAGTTGCTTGCTGTTCTGGTTGCAGACTGGGGTTAGATGTGTCTAATCGTGTAATGCGTTCTAAATGCTGGCGACGCTGTTCCATGTTGGCTTGCTGAATGCCAGTACGAACCATTTCCGGTAAAAATTCGATGATTTCTTCCGCAATGTGTTCCCTGACAGTCATGATTCGCAAAGCCAAATCTGGTTTTTCTCGCAACAGTTGCTCAATGTATGATTCACCATTCTGAATTTTGCCAGACGAAAAGTTATGCAGCCAAAGTTCTAATGGAGGATTCGTTTCACCTAGCTGTGCCAGTACTGTCCTTAGAGCCTGATAAGTCAGGTAGCTTTGGAGAGTCTTGGCTGTGTCCTTCGCAATTTGCTTAAGATTCATGCTTGACCCCAGCCCTGAAGAGTTATGAGTTATGAGTTATGAGTTATGAATTAATGCAAATCTTAACTCTTAACTCCTGTAGAGACGCGATTAATGAGCCAGCGCGTTGCGGGGGTTCCCCCCGTTGTAGCGACTGGTGTCGCGTCTCTACTTCTAACTCCTAACTTTTGATCAGACGGTATCCATTGCTTCAAACTCGAACTTGATTTCTTTCCACAGTTCGCAAGCAACAGCCAGTTCAGGAGACCACTTGGCAGCTTCGCGGATGATATCGTTACCTTCACGAGCCAAGTTGCGGCCTTCGTTACGAGCTTGAACAACAGCTTCCAAGGCGACGCGGTTAGCGGTTGCACCAGGAGCGTTACCCCAAGGATGCCCCAGAGTACCACCACCGAACTGTAGTACAGAGTCATCACCAAAGATTTCTACCAGCGCGGGCATGTGCCATACGTGGATACCACCAGAAGCAACTGCAAATACTCCAGGTAGAGAAGCCCAGTCTTGGGTAAAGTAAATACCACGAGACTTGTCTTGCTCAATGTAGTTTTCACGCAACAGGTCAACGAAGCCCATTGTGATGCCGCGTTCACCTTCTAACTTACCAACTACTGTACCGGTGTGGATGTGATCACCACCAGACAAACGTAGGGCTTTAGCCAATACACGGAAGTGGATACCGTGGTTCTTTTGACGGTCAATTACAGCGTGCATAGCACGGTGAATGTGTAGCAGGATACCATTGTCACGGCACCAACGAGCCAATGTGGTGTTGGCGGTGAAACCTGCGGTCAGGTAGTCATGCATGATGATGGGCATTTTGAGTTCTTTAGCGTACTCAGCCCGCTTCAGCATTTCTTCACAGGTGGGGGCGGTGACGTTTAGGTAGTGACCTTTAATTTCACCAGTTTCTGCTTGAGCTTTGTTGATAGCTTCAGCTACGAACAAAAAGCGATCGCGCCATCTTTGGAATGGTGCGGAGTTGATATTTTCGTCGTCTTTGGTGAAGTCCAAACCACCGCGTAAGCACTCGTATACAGCGCGTCCGTAGTTCTTAGCGGAAAGACCCAATTTGGGCTTAATTGTACAACCCAGCAAAGGACGACCGTATTTGTTTAACTTGTCGCGCTCAACTTGGATACCGTGGGGAGGCCCTTGGAAGGTCTTGATGTAAGCGACTGGAAAGCGGATGTCTTCTAGACGCAGTGCCCGTAGAGCTTTGAAACCGAATACGTTACCGACAATTGAGGTCAAGACGTTGGTTACAGAGCCTTCTTCAAACAAGTCCAGAGGATAGGCAACGTAACAGATGTACTGGTTGTCTTCACCGGGAACTGGTTCGATATCATAGCAACGACCTTTGTAGCGATCGAGGTCGGTGAGCAAGTCTGTCCACACAGTTGTCCAAGTACCTGTGGAAGACTCAGCCGCTACAGCCGCACCTGCTTCTTCGGGAGGAACACCAGGTTGGGGTGTCATGCGAAACGCAGCGAGAAGATCGGTATCTTTTGGTGTGTAATCGGGTGTGTAATAAGTTAGTCTGTAATCTTGAACACCGGCTTTATACCCAGATTTGCTCTGAGTCTTCGTTTGAGCGTAAGACATATTTTATCCTTCCCTGAAATCACTCTTTTTAATTATCAAATCACGTTCTGTGCCACTTTCCCTCACCCCGCTCGTTCCTCCCTTGAGCGACGGGAAGATCAGGAAAAATTTTTGTTAGGGGTTGCCTTTAGCAGAGGTTAACAGTTTTTTTGCGACGGACACTTTGGTAGCAGTTGTAACCCTCCTCACCAGTGTTCTCCTTTTATAGGGGTACACGACCTAGCGCTTCTACTGTTCCCTCTTTCCACGAATCAAAATTCTTTTTTACCTCTTCTTCGCACCCAACTAAACCTTCTCAATTTCATTAAAACTTCGGCGTTTTGCAGGTAGCATTTAGATAATGCCCTGACAAATCAGGGTATTCAGGGGATTGGGCTGGCTGCCACACATTCCCGCCTCTAAACTCCTTCTATCTTTCCCGTTCATGGAAGAGATACCGCAAAAGAATCTACTTGACACAGATTTAGCAGAGTGATCAACTAAAGATAAAAAATTGCACACCACGTAATTTGTAACTTGTCTCACAATATATCAAGAATTTGATAAGTTATTCTTTGAAAGTTTTTAACTTAACTATATGAATTTGTTATTACAGAAAGTTTTAACATTTTGTTACAAGTACTTTACAAAATGTCATGAATAACTGTAAAGAAGCTTTTCAGGAGTGGGGAGTTAGGAGTTATAAGAATTCTTTCCCCAATGCCCCATGCCCCATGCTCAATGTCCATTGAATTTGAGAAAAATTGCCTATGACGTTTAAAAAATCCCAGCTACGGGAACACTGGAGTTAACCCAAAGCCAGTTTAGGTAACGGCTATGAGTACTGTCTCCAAAGGAAATGTCACTGTGGTATTGTTTTGCAAGCGTACTAGTTTATTGATTACTTATATTTTGCTGGGGTTGATAGCTTTGCCAGGTATGGGATGGGCACAAAAAACCCCTGACATTAATTCATCTGATGTAACCCCTGCTTATCCACCTTCCCCACCGCCACCGCGAGTAAAACCCTTGCCCGATGAGCGGGGAGTCCAAGAACATTCGCCAGAAATTGATTATCGGGTTGGTAACTTACTGAAAGATGTTACAGGCAATCTTTGGGTCGGTTCTTGGCGGGGACTATCACGGATTGATCCTAAAACCGGCAAGATTATTTCTCGTGTTAGCTTACCGAATGTTGCCATTGGTGCTTTAGCCCAAGACAAAGTAGGACGCTTGTGGGTGGGAAGTTATGAGGGACTAATCCGAGTAGACCCCCGCACTAACGAAACCACCGCGCAGAATTTATTTTTACCTTCTAAACGGGTATTGTCACTGTTACTTGACAAGCGGGGTTATTTGTGGACTGGAACCGATAGCGGTTTAGCGCTAATTAGTCCCGATCAAGGCTTGATTATGACAACATTAAAAAATCTGCCTGGTGTCAGTGCCAACACCCTGACTTTAGATGCTGAAGGTCAACTGTGGGTTGGCACCCTTGATGGATTGGTGCGGGTAAATACTGCTAGTGCTGCGATTATGAAGCGGATTGCCGATTTACCAGGGACAACTGTACAAGCCTTAGCTATTAGTCCAGAAGGATTAATTTGGGCAGGAATGCCGAATAATTTACTAGTTATTAACCCAAAAACTGGTGCAGTGTTGCGATCTGTGACTCGCCTGCGTGGGCGTAACGTGACAATAGTACGTTTTGCTAAAGATGGTAGTGTCTGGGTCGGGACTAACAATGGTTTGTTACGATTAAATCCAAATACAGGAGCTGTCTTAGACCCAGAAGTTGCTGGACTTCCTTCTAGTCGGGTTCTTACCCTTGCACCTGACATCGGCAATAAATTATGGATAGGTACTAGTGAAGGTCTAGCTTGGTTAATGCCCAAAACAAATAGTGCAAAACCCCATATTGCTTTCAGTCGCGCCGTTAAGTAGGGACTAGGGACTGGGGACTAGGGACTGGGAACTAGGAAAATTTATTCCTAATACCCAATACTTAATAACCAATACCTAATCCCCAATCCAAAATCCAAAATCCAAAATCTAAAATTGGCAATGGCAATCACTACCCAGCAATTAATTCAATGGAAACAACAGGGACGTTCAATTGTGGCGTTGACCGCTTGGGATTATGCGATCGCTCAACTCCTCGACGCAGCTGGTGTAGACTTAATCCTTGTGGGTGACTCTATGGCAGTAGTTCTAGGGTATGAAACAACACTGCCAATAACTTTGGATGAGATGATATACCATGCCAAATCCGTGCGTCGAGGAGTTAAACGCGCATTAGTGGTTGTAGATTTACCATTTTTGACTTATCAAGAAAGTCTCCAGCAAGCAATGCACTCTGCTGGGCGAGTATTGAAGGAAACGGGCGCTCAAGCGGTAAAATTGGAGGGTGGCTATCCAGCGATCGCAGAAACTATTGCTCGTTTAGTACAAGCCGGAATTCCGGTAATGGGTCATGTAGGTTTAACACCACAATCAATACATCAACTTGGTTTGCGACAACAGGGAAAGAGCCAGGAAACCGGAGAAAGAATTTTAAATGAAGCGATCGCTCTCGAACAAGCAGGTGTATTTTCTCTAGTGTTAGAGCATATCCCCGCAGATTTAGCAATGCAGATTACCCAAAAACTGAGCATTCCGACAATTGGTATCGGTGCAGGAACTCACTGCGATGGACAAGTTTTAGTTACCTCAGATGTAATCGGACTTACAGAGAAGCAGCCACCCTTTGCCAAGGTTTACACAAATTTGCGCGAGACAATTACCAAAGCTGTGCAAGATTATGCTGTAGAAGTGCGCGATCGGAAGTTTCCATCATAGTAGAATTTGAGTTGAGTCCAAATTGGCGCAAAAGCTGAGAGTATACACAATAGAAGATAATAAATTTTTGTTTTGCTCATGATGGGTTCAGTTCGTACCAAAGTAAAGTTAAAAAATGCCATTGATGAAGCTTTAGTCAGTCGAGGACTCCTAGCACCGGGACTTTTGCGAGAATGTGAAACAGAAGGATTAGTAGATACAGGTGCAGTATCCTTAGTTATTCCACCACAAATAGTAGAACAGCTAGGGTTAAGAATCAGAGGTCAACGTGTCGCTCAATATGCAAATGGTAGTGAAGAAACAATCGGAGTTACTGAGCCTGTAATAATTGAGTGCCAAGGACGTGAAACAGTAGTCGAAGCATTGGTTGTTGGTAATGAAGTATTAATTGGTCAAGTGGTTTTAGAACAGATAGATTTACTGGTAGATTGCAGAAACCAGCGATTAATTCCCAATCCAGAACACCCTGATTATCCAGTTGCCATAATTAAGTGAAAGCCATTCTCTGATGACACCGGAATAATTGCCGCGATTCACACATAAATTTAATCAAGATTATCTGGATCTATGCCGAGCGATGTCTAATATCATGTCCGCTTGATTGCTTATTAAACCCGAAGAACCCCACCCCCAACCCCTCCCCGCAGGCGGGGAGGGGAGCTAAAGCGTAGCTTTTGCGGGGTGGGGTTCTTTTATTATGGGTAATTTGGCGGACATGATATAACGACAAGCCGCTACGCGTCTACGCAATTTCTCCGCTAACCGTTAAGCGCGTTGTTCAGTTTGTTGAATCTTCTCTTGCAGCGTAGGATAGCGTTTTCCTGACTGATCATACTAATAAAGCCATTCTCTGGTTACACCGGAATAATTGCCGCGATCGCAGCCAATTCCTAAGCCAATTTCGGATAGCCAAACCGGATTTCCTGCTTGCAATATATACTTGCCATTAACTAATTTATGCACTTCCAAAATAATTGCTTCTGAGTCAGGAGTCCGGCGACTAAATAGGATTACCACTGCTTCTATATCTTGCCGATTAGCACATATGCCCTCAATTATTTTGTGGACATTTCTGCAAAATTAGGTTTCATTAGACCTCTTGCATAAGTCGAATAGACCCCCCTTAATCCCTCCGATATATTGGGGGGAAGCTTGAAATCTTGCGCCCTCCCCAATACATCGGGGAGGGTTGATTCAAGGATTTTTACAAGAGGTCTATTGACAAATTTCCAAGTTCTGTCACGAAATACAAAGATTTACAGTTCATTACCTGCCAAAATAAACACATTGCCAGTTGTGTCACTAAAACGGAATAACTGAATTTATCGATAGAATTACAGAAGTAGTTATGAATTTACCTCTTTTAATTTAATTTTACTTCTGTGATGCTGATGAATACTTATGATATAGGAACTAAAAATTTAACTATGGAACAACAACCGATACAAGTAATTGGAGGTGGACTCGCTGGGACAGAAGCAGCGTGGCAAATAGCCCAAGCTGGAGTGCCAGTAATTCTCCATGAAATGCGTCCAAAACGCTTCAGTCCGGCTCATCATACAGAACATTTGGCAGAATTAGTGTGTAGTAATTCCTTTGGGGCAATGGGAAGTGATCGCGCAGCTGGATTATTACACGAAGAATTACGCCAACTTGGCTCTATCGTCATTTCTAAAGCTGATGAACACGCCGTTCCTGCGGGTGGGGCGCTAGCCGTCGATAGAGGACAATTTGGCCAAGACTTGACTCAAACTTTAGCTAGCCATCCTTTAATTGAATTTCGCCGGGATGAAGTGTCTGTGATTCCGGAAGGAATTGTGGTTTTGGCGACTGGGCCTTTAACCAGCCCCGACTTGGCAGAAGATTTGCGTCGCTTTACCGGGATGGAATACCTCAGTTTTTTTGATGCGGCTAGTCCGATTATTGTGGGAGAATCGATTAACCGTGACGTTGCTTTTATGGCATCACGTTATGACAAAGGTGAAGCCGCTTATCTCAACTGCCCAATGAATAAAGAGCAGTACTTGCAGTTTCGAGAAGAACTTTGTAAAGCTGAACAAACAGAACTCAAAGGTTTTGAACGGGAAACAGCGAAATTTTTTGAAGCTTGTTTACCCATTGAAGAACTAGCACAGCGGGGGGAAGATACCATGCGCTATGGCCCCCTAAAGCCAGTGGGATTGTCAGATACTCGCACAGGCGAACGTTCTTATGCTGTGGTGCAGTTGCGACAAGAAGATAAAGCCGGTCAACTGTGGAATATGGTAGGATTCCAAACGAACCTGCGCTGGGGTGAGCAAAAGCGAATATTTCAGCTAATTCCCAGTTTGGAAAAGGCGGAGTTTGTGCGGCTGGGAGTGATGCACCGCAACACTTTTATTAATGCTCCTGGGCTAATGCATCCAACTCTGCAATTTAAAGAGCGTCCGACATTGTTAGCAGCTGGACAGTTGATTGGTACTGAAGGCTACACCGCAGCGGCTGCGGGTGGCTGCTTGGCAGGAATTAATGCCGCGCGGCTAGCTTTGGGTAAAGAACCTTTGATTTTACCACCAACAACAATGATGGGTGCGTTATTGGAATTTATTAGTTCCGCTTCGCCGAAGCATTTCCAACCAATGCCGCCCAACTTTGGGATTTTTCCGGAACTAGGTGCGAAAATCAAAAGTAAGCAGGAGCGTTACGGACGTTACCGCGATCGCTCTTTAAGTGATCTAGCAAACTGGAAAGCAAATCATAATTAAATTAATGGGCATTGGGCATTGGACATTGAGATTTCCCCATCTTCCCAGTCCCCAGTCCCTATCTATACCTTCAACACCCAGGCTTCACGAGTTTCAATGCTAACAAAAGACGTTGGTATAATTTCGAGATTCACTCCTAGAGCTTTCTTTGAAAGTGGCACGAATAGCCGCAGCATGGGCAGCCTTAGTAGAGCCGATACTCGCCCCCACAGTAATCAATTTTGGAGTTTTCAACTTAGCAATTTTTTGGGTATAGGCGATCGCAGCATCAGTCTCCAAAGCTAAAGCCAGCTTGGCAATATTCACATCGCTATCTAAGTTTCCCTTACCTTTTTTGATGTAAGATGAAACATCACCTTGACAGTATAATTGAGCATTGTTTGAATGAAGCGATCGCTGATAATCTGCCCATAATCTAAGTAGTGTATATCCCCTGACCCCACTTGATTAGAACATAGAAAGCACAACCCACCGATAACAGTTACATTACTCCAGTTCCCAGAATGGTATACGTGCGACGGACATTTGTTCTACACAGGAATTTTCCTAGAAACATCATCAGGTGATGTCTGACAGGAAGTACGCGTCTACGTGTAGTTTATTCAACGCCTGATTTTAAATTTATTTTATTTAATAAAACTTAAAATAGGTTTATTATCCTTTAAAATCTTTTGCAGAGATTTAGGTAAGATATATGGCTGATATTGTTGATGTTGCAGTTACGGCTGAGTCTTTTAAAACACTGGTGGCAGCTGTACAAGCTGCTGGTTTAGTAGAAACATTAAAAAGTCCTGGCCCGTTCACTGTCTTTGCACCAAATGACGATGCTTTTGCTAAGTTACCAGCGGGAACTATCCAAACTCTATTACAGAATATTCCCCAGCTAACGCGGATTTTAAAGTATCATGTCGTTCCAGGAAAGCTGTTAAAAGCTGATTTGGCACAACTCGGTACGGTTAATTCTGTAGAAGGTTCACCGATTAAAATTGATTCTTCTGATGGTTTTGAAGTTAAAAATGCCACAGTTTTAGCAGCAGATATCGAAGCTGATAATGGTGTAGTACACGTTATCGATACAGTGATTTTACCGGGTTAATTGAGCTAGGGTGGGTGTTTTCCACCCTACTTATCCAAAATCTTTATAATTAACTAACTATTGGTAGTATCAAAACGCAGCTAAATAGTTTAATTTATGTTATGTTTGCAATGTGATTACTCACTCATATGTTAAGATAGATTTTTTTATTTTAAAATACAATAAATTAAATTCTTAAAAAGCTAACACTATCCCAACAAATTAATGCTCGATTTTAACACCCTAGTTGAGTTCTCTCGTGGCAACTGTGTAAGTATTTGTACATTTCTCGTACCAGCGAACTTGCTTGTCACAATTTTAACGATGAGCCTAGTAGCGTTACGTCGCCCATCATATCAAGTGTGGCAATCTGCTGGAATTGCCAGCTTTTTCGCTTCGGTGATGATATTGCACGTATATACTTGGTTCATGATTGGGGTGGTGATGGCTCCTACTTATATCTTGCTGTGGTTAGCAATTACTTGTTTGGTGACTAATTTGGCAGCAATTCTTTTTCAAAGACGCTACGGTAACAGTCCTAGTCTTTCCAACAACGCCTGAAATCTAAACTCTTGATCGCACTATTTCTCTAACTTGCAGGTGCAACTAGTACAGCACGGCGTAAATAGAGCAACCATTTAAAAACCTTAAAAAGGCTATTCCGTAATACTTTTGACTTTTGACTTTTGACTTTTGACTTCCGCCTTGCGGTACTAGTGCGATCATTCTTTCAATTTTTTCATAGCACCTAACACGACAAGTTTACGTTTTTCGGGTGTGTCTGCCAATAATTGTAACCCTGCGATCATAGCTTCTGATAAGTAAAGCGCTGCGTATACGCCTATCAGTGAGGGAGTCGCAGTCTTCTTTATCAGACGCTGCACATTAGCAGAAGCCTCTCCAAGAGTTGGCGGTTCCCGTGTCGATTGCGATAGCACAGCATTAGTGAGTCTTCTTCCAAAGAAAGACGCCAAAGGCGAACGAGCGTCATTCCTGAACCAGATAGCGTAGTGTAAAGCCTTCTCTACCAGAGGCTGCGCCAACGGCATGGCAACTCCAAAAGACGCTACGCGTAGCTTGCTTCCCCGTTGGCGCAGCCTCTCCGTCAGGAGAAGGAGAAGGAGTACGCTTAAAGCGAGTCTTCTCCCTTCGCGCAGCGTCTCGTAGAGAAGAGGAGACGCCAAAGGCGAACGAGAGTCAGGGCTTGTTGTTAAACATCGCTCTCCAAATTTTAGATTAAAGACGAGTTAGGATTGTTTACTTCAGCTGCATTGTTTGTCGGCCAAACGTCAAATAACGCACAACTTCACGATCGCTGGCCTATTTATGAACCATTGGCCAATCTGATTCTACAAAGTCTCGCAGTATGAGACGTTAGGTTTCTGGCAGTATCATTTGGGAAATTCTGCACGTAACTGATTGACTACCTGATCTAGTCCCACGGAATGGGCGGCTTTGAACAATAAACGATCGCCTGCTTGCACAAATGTCTTCAATCTAGCAACCAAATCAGCATGAGTGGCAAAGCACTCCGATGGAATACCTTCGGCACTAAGGGCGATAGCTTCGGCATCTTGTCCATCTACCAAAACCAACAAGCCGTCTAAATTCAACTTTCGCACTGTTTCTCCGACTCGCTGGTGCAACTGCTGCGATCGCTCTCCCAATTCTTTCATTGCACCCAATACAGCAATTTTCCGCTTTCCGGGTGTATCTACTAATAATTGCAACGCTGCTATTACAGCTTCTGGTGCAGCATTATAAGTTTCATCTAAGATTACCACGTCATTGGGCAAGGTAAACTGCTGCGATCGCCCTGTGGGCATATCCACCACCACACCTGTTTTAAGGCTTGCCCAATCGATCCCCAACACCTTTGCCACCGCTAAAGCTGCCAAGAAATTAGTCGCATTGTGACGCCCAGGTAGAGGTAAAGGCAGTTGGATTCCTGCAACTCCTACAGTCTGGTGATCTATTAACTGCCCTTGGATATCCCCGCCAGAAAAGCCGTAAGTCAAAACTTCTCCGTGCCAAACTTTCGCCGCTGTGGCCATTAATAGGGGATTGTCGTAGTTGAGAATTGCCACACTATCAGCAGACATTTCAGCTAATAATTCACATTTTGCCTGAGCGATCGCTTCTTCGCAACCCAGTAACTCAATATGTGCCGTCCCCACATTGGTAATCACTCCAATTGTTGGACGCGCTATTTGCGTCAGTTCGGCAATTTGTCCTCTACCCCGCATCGCCATTTCAATCACGGCGTAGTCATGTTCTGCGCCAAGTTCTAGGAGAGTTTTTGGGACACCGATTTCGTTGTTGTAATTTCCATAAGTTTTGTGAACTCGTCCCTTTGTTGCTAAAACTGTGGCGATCAATTCTTTGGTTGTAGTTTTGCCCACAGAACCTGTAACCCCAATTACAGGAATGTTAAAGCGATCGCGCCACCATCTGCCAATTTTTTGATATGCCTTGAGGGTGTCTTTTACCTGTAACACAGGAAATCCGGGATTTTCGTATTCAAAATCCACAATTGCACCTATTGCACCCTTGGCGATCGCAGTTGGTACAAATTCATGCCCATCAAACTTATCACCTCGCAAAGCTAGAAATACTTCACCCGGCTTCAGGGTACGGCTATCTGTTTGGATACCGTTACTTACTTGTGTTAAAGCAGTTTCAGATAAGTTTATCGGACTGGCCAAAAGAACTTCAACCAGTTGGGTTAGGGTAGCAGAACAATGCATAAGTAATTTACAACTTAAAGTTCAAAATTAGAAAATCGAATTATGACACAATACTGCATTGAACAACAAGATTTGCGACTTATCGAAAAAGTTGCGAATCTAAGCCTAGTCACAATAACACCAAAAATAGTGCCAAAGAAACTTAACTCCTTTGGCACACTTTGTTTATCAGCTATTTATATAGTTTAATTAGGCATATGTTCTATCGCCTATCCCCGGTTTTTAATTAAGATTACTTGTACAATTTGGATAGCTATCTCATTAGAAACACCTAAAGCTTGATATAAATCATTTAAGAAGTTTTTTTCTTCTTCAGCTATGATACCTTCAGCTAAGACTAAATCAGTGGCTACAGCAAAGGCTGCCTCCCGCAAGTCTTGAGATAAAGAATGTTTTGCTGCATTAAATAAACTATTAAAACCATCCCCCTGGAGAATGCCCAAGATTTTGTTAAACAGCCTGTTCATCATCTCTTGGGGATAAGTTTTAAAAAGTTTCATCCGGGACAGCACAGAAGTGATAGAATTTGCTTGCTCAACAGAAAGATAACCGTCTGAAGCCGTTGCCATTAAGATAATGACAGCAAAAGCTTCCTCTGGATTGAGTGCTGTTTGGATTTGGCTTTCTGTACCCAACACAGCGTCGAATAGACCCATTGTAGTAGCTCCTTGGTTATGAGTCCCAATAGCGCTACAGTTACCTGTGTGTTTGGTGGATTTCTAGGTAAGACTGCAACGCTGTGAGACTTTCATACTTTAGTGTTCCCAGGATTTATTCACAGCGAACACCAGCACCCAATGGTTTTTAGCAAAAACTATACTGCCATCTGTAAACTTAGCCTTCTCCTGTCTTTTCTATTGTTTCTATTACCGCCAAACCTATACCAGAAGCTGCTATTAACAGTACTGCTGATATCAAATAGGCGTTGGTCAGCATCCGTAGGGCTTCATCGAAAAAAATGTAGGTGGTCATTGCTTCACCTTTTGAAATTTGTGCTGCTAGTACTTTTTATTTCTCCACACCCCGATAGGTGAATTTCGGTGAGAAACTGCTAGCAATTGCATCTTAACAAAACTTTAGCTCTTTCAGAGCACTGTTCAAACCTTTTATTTCTGAAGATTTGATGAATTATCGAGAGCATTTGTAAAAGAAATTACTTAGGTTGAGTTTAGAAAAAAGTTTTATCACCCTAAATTTACGTAAAGATGGTTATAAAATTAGTCAACTAAGTCACAAATAACCATGACAATAAATATACACAAATTGCTTATTTTTGCAGACTATGTTGTGAAACCCAAATGAAATATACAAGAAGATTTGCGACTTCTCCAAAAAACCAGGAATCTGAGCCATAAATCAAATAAGATTATTATGATCTCAGTGCATATACGAAAGTTACTCAATCAGGAATTCCCAGGTTCCACTTAAAGTAAACAGCGTTCAATCGTCGCTACAACTGATTGAGAAAGCGTCTCAAAGTCGTAACCACCTTCTAAGCCAAACAGAATTTTACGAGTTACCCCTAAACAATAATCAGTAAATAAAGCGTAGTCTTCTGGCTGCAAATTGATACTTGCCAAAGGATCTGCTGCATTAGCATCGTAACCAGCACTCACAATCAGTAAATCTGCCTGAAAGTTGGCTAAAAACGGTACTACCTGTCTTTCAAATAGTGGCTGATATACTGCAATATCACTACCAGGGGGTACTGGTAAATTTAATACATTATTATGAAAGCCGCGTTCTGTCGATCTTCCAGTACCGGGATAGCATGGATACTGATGTAGGGAACAGTAGGCGATGCGTGCTTGGGTTTCGACGATCGCCTGAGTACCATTACCGTGATGCACATCCCAATCTAGGATGGCGACGCGGTTAATTTCAGGTTGTTCTAGGGCAAATAAAGCTGCGATCGCTGCATTAGAAAATAGGCAAAATCCCATCCCCGCATCACTTTCTGCATGGTGTCCTGGGGGACGCGCCAGTACAAAAGCCGGATTAGCTGACTTGAGGACAGCCTCAACTCCATCTAACCAGGCACTGACTGCCAACAATGCCACATCATAACTGCGCGGGGAAACTGGCGTATCTCCATCCAAAGGGCCGCCGCCACTAGAAGCGATTTGCCAAAGTTTTTTGATGTAGGCTGGGCTATGCGCTTTAACTAACACAGACATCAGTGATGGTTGTGATGATGCTGGTGTAGGTTGACGCCAGTCAATTTGATCTGCGAATTTAGCTGTTTTTAGGGCAGTAGCGATCGCTATCAAGCGTTCTGGTCTTTCGGGATGGTATTTTCCAGTCTTGTGATCTAAAAATTCGTCAGAATAGATGACTGGCAGCATAGAACGAAAAAGGTTGGCAGCAGGATAATGAATGCTATTGTATCGTTACTGGTACAAACAGTTTTATCCTTGTGCTAGAGCTTTGGTCGTTTACTTTCGAGGATTTCTGTTGCAATCTTTGCAGAAAGTGGCCGGTAGAAGAAAAAGCCCTGTACATCGTCACAGTTGATAGATTTTAAGAACTCCAGTTCCTCTTCTTTTTCTACCCCTTCGGCTGTCAACTTTAATCCCAAGCTCTGTCCCAAGCTAACTATGGCCTTGATAATATGAGCTACTTTTACATCCTGCGTCAAATCTTGAATAAAAGATTTATCTATTTTCAGATTGTGGAGTGGCAAAAGCTGTAGGCGCGAGAGCGAGGAATGACCTATACCAAAGTCATCAATGGAGATATAAACACCCATCTGCTGTAGATTTTGTAACACTGTTCTGGTAAAATCTAAATCCTCAATAGCTGTGGTTTCGGTAATTTCTAATTCTAAAAAGCGGGCTTCTAACCCCGTTTGTTCTAAAACTTCGGTTATAGTCTCCACCAATTTGGGTTGGCGGAACTGCTTAAGAGAAAGATTGACAGCGATCGTCATGGGTGGCAATCCTGTATCTTGCCAGGTTTTATTTTGGCTACAGGCTGTCCGCAGCACCCATTCGCCGATAGGGATAATTAATCCACTTTCTTCAGCGAGGGGAATGAAGACACTGGGTGCGACTAACCCCATCTCTGGGTGCTGCCAACGCAACAGAGCCTCCATACCAGTAATTTCTTCTGTGGCAATGTCCACACGAGGCTGATAGTACACGGTAAATTCTTTGCGTTCTAGGGCATAGCGCAAGCTCTTTTCTAAAGTCAGGAGTTCAGGATTTTTAGCGCTCAGGGAAACACTATAGAATTGGTAGTTATTCCGCCCTTTGTCTTTGGCGTAGTATAACGCGGCATCCGCGTGCTGAATTAGTGTTTCGGCGTCAGGACTATTGTTATCAAGCAATGCAATACCGAGGCTGGCAGTCACATAAAGTTCATGCCCTTGGAGATGGAAAGCATCCTCTAAAGCTTGTAAGATTCTGTACGCCACCAGGGTTACTTCTTCAATATCATTGACTCGCGGAAGTAAGATAGTGAATTCATCGCCTCCCCAACGAGCTATGGTGTCTCCGCCTCTGAGTAAGTCTTTTAATCTTTGAGCAAGGCTTTGTAATAATTGGTCTCCCAGAGTGTGCCCCAGAGTATCATTAATAACCTTGAAGCGATCCAAGTCGAGGAAGATCACAGCTAAACTTTCGCCATTTCGAGTAGCGTTGGGCAGAGTTTTACTGAGCAGCTCATTAAATAGTAGGCGATTGGGCAACCCTGTCAGCACGTCATGGAGGGCTTGATAGCGAATCTTTTCTTCTACTTGCTGACGCTGCCGTGCACCAATGATACTGGCGGCCATCGTCAAAAGGGTAGATTCTTCGTGCGTTGACCAATGACGCTCAAAGGTGCAGTCTGCCAAGCCAAGGTAACCCCAGAACTCCTTCTCCAAGCGGAGAGGTACCAACAGAAGGGATTGAATGCGATCTCGAATCAGGAATTCTTGTTCGGCGACAGGAAATGTTTGGGTGAGTCCGCTAATCGACTGGCCGCTAGAGAGAACAGCGTACCAACGGGCTAATCGAGAAGCTTGATAAGGCTGATTCTGCCAATGGTGGTGGGTAGATTCAATGGAGGAATGCGTCCATTCAAACCGCAGGCTGACTGCTATTTCCCCTGTAGCAGGATGCGGATGGTTTTGAAAGAGATAGGCACGATCTGCCAAAGCAGCTTCGCCCAATATAGCGAGAGCTCGATCAATACCAGTTTCATAATTCATTTCCCCTAACAAATAATTGGCGGCTTCCGCAACTGCCTGTAACAAGCGATCGCGCTGGCGCAGTTCGGCTGTAGCTTGCTTTTGCTCTGTAATATCCCTAACAATAAAAGTTCTAATTAAATCACTTTCAGGAAGGTAGAGAACGGATTGTTCAAAAACTTCTGTGCCTACTTCCACCTCCCGCACAAAAGAATTTTTTTCGAGATTGTTAACTGCACTCAGGAGTCCTGTTAAGATCGGGTGTTTTGTCCCAACTTCCCGAAGTTTGGGAAACTTGAGAGCGGCGGCTGGATTGAGATAAGTCACTGTTCCCTCGAGATCCATCTCAATAATTGGATTGGGGATAAGTTCAGGAAAGGATGCTAGGCGAGCTAGGGCGGACTCACTAGCTGCTTCAAAGGTGGGATCGACAGCTAGGGTTTGAAAAGGATTTGCAAGACTGGCTTGCTCTGATAGGAAACCAGATAAGTCTTCAACATCACAAGATTCAGAAAATGCTTGTTCTGAGATGTTGGAAATAGCATAGTATTTAGCTTGAGCTTGATTACTACCAAAGGCAATGATATCTCCATTTCTAAGATTATGAGAAAAACATTTAGTACCATTCACAAATAAGCCATTAGTACTTCCTTTACCCTTGTAGTTGCCATCAATAATTTGGAAACCGTATTGGTCAGTCTCTGGAACAGTTACTCGCAATAAAATCGCATGTTGCATAGATACTGATCGGGAAGCCAAGACAATAGTGTTTGCGGAATGCCGCCCCAGAGAATAAGTAGTCTCTTGCAAGGGGACAGTTCGTCGCCCTTCCAGGTCTTGGATAACCAATAAATGGCGTATTTTTCCCCGCTCATTTCCTAGCATGGCTGTTCCTCAAATTCTCATATCTTTATGTCTTAGTCTGAAAAATACTACTCCCATAAGTTCAACCTGAAAGTCTGAACTTATGGAAAAATTTGCTCAATCAAAGTTGTCACTGTCTGTGAACCCAAAATTGGTATGAGGGTGCAAACCAGATATTATCTTCATGATTGACCTTCTGGAATCAGATGGCTAATTGAACAATTCAGTTTTTGCGGTAGAAGTTCTAGCTGTTTTCTCCACTCATACATAAGTTATAAATTTTGTCCTTTCGTCCATATCATCCAACCTTGTCTTTCTTAGGATACCCAGAATAAAATTAAACACTGAATAGAACACATGGTATATTTGCGGATTTTTATTCTGAGTGGTGGGTAAATTCCGAATTATATAAATAACCGGATGATTTTTATTTTTTAATCAGTCAAGGAGTAGTGCTTCCGGTAATTTTGCAAAATAGATAGGAGCAAGGTAGGAATTAAATTAATTGGGCACATCCTACTGGGCAAAAAATACCTGACGATTGGAAATCGCCCACCAGTAGCTTCAATGGTGGCAATTCTCGAGTGTGCGTAAGTCCTAGTAGAGAAGGAAAGCAGAATGAACCCCTAAATTTTAAAAAGGATTATAGAATAAACTAAAATAGAGACCGTTTTCTTGTAATGTTCTCTCATTTGAGTTAACAGATACTAAAGGAATGCCCCAGTCAAGACGAACAGTGAAGCGATCGCCTTGTGACCAACGCAACCCCAGACCAACAGCAGCTAGAGTATTAGGGTCGGGATTCTCTCTATCAGAACTATTCCAGCCAACCCCAAAATCCACAAACGGGATAACCTGTAACGTGCTATTTATCTGGGGTAAGCGCAGAATCGGTACTTGAACTTCAGCAGAAACAAAAGTGCCATTATCCGTCAGCAGGTAATCTTGACGGTAGCCTCGAATGCTATCCTGCCCACCTAAGCCAAATTGCTCTATAGGCAGAAGTGTTCTGGATGCTAGTTGCGTATTTAAACGTAATAACAATAAGGTTTCAGGAGCCAAAAGGCGTGCCCACTGCGCTTGCCCTTGCCAGGCAAAAAAACGACTATCGGGAGGATTTTGATTAATCGTGGCATTCAACACATCTATGCCCAGACTGAATTGAGAGCGTAGGGCGATGACTTCACGGCTGTTACGACTCGTCCATTCTTGAAAAAATCGCAACACAGATACCCTGGTGCGTCCCTGTTCATCAGCACCTAAACCAGGGAAAGGGAGTCGATCTATGTCGATATAAGAGGCTTCACTTTCCCGTCGGGAGGCTGTCAACCCAAGGGCGAATTCTTGTGTGGGAGTTTGAATTATGGGCTGGCGGAATGTTAGTTCGTAATAGCGGGAAGCCGATTGGATATCTAAAACGTCGAAAGGAGGTTCAATGACATTACTCCACGTAGTGCCATAGTAGAAGGTGAGGGTTCCGTTCTTAGGATTGAGTGGTAATGTATAGCTGGCATCAATGGAATTGCTACCATCGGTATTAGTGTAAGCTACACCCAGAGCATCTCCTAGTCCCAATAAGTTGGCTTCACTCAATTGTAATCGGCGGCGGAAACTGCCAACACTAGGCGATCGCCCATTATCAAGAACTATTTGGCTACTAAAGGTTTTAGCCTCGCTAATCTTGACTTCTAAGAGACTCTCACCAGTCCGCGATCCTGCCGAGAGTTCAGCAGACACGTTTTGAATCAAAGGATTAAGTTGCAAAAGTTGCAGCGCCTCTAGTAGACGCTGCCGATTCAGAGGTGGTGATGTAGCTATTGCTAATCGGCTGCGGACATAATTTGGATTCAACCGCCGAGTCCCAGTTACCTGGATATTTTCTAATTTACCTTCGACCACCTGAATTTTTATAACACCGGATTGGATTGTTTGGGGTGGAATCAAAGCACCAGAAGTAATGTAACCATTTTTGACGTATAGATCAGTGATTTTAGAACGTGCTTGAAACAATTCAGTCAGTGAGATCGGTCGTTTGGTAAATTCAGCAATGGCTTGGGCTAACTCTTTGGCACTGAAGACTGTGCTACCAACAACTTCAAATCGTTCAACAACAATAGTTTGAGGAGAGTTACTAGGGAATGGTTGCTCAAGTGTGGGAGTTGGGACAGAGGGTGGAAATAGTTCTGCTGGTGGGGGGAGTGGCTGTGGCAGTTCAGGTGAGGGAAGTGGGGAAGGTGCGGGTGGTTGGACATCCTGTGGTGGTGGGAGTTGTCGTTGTGACAGGATGAAATTACTAGTTGGTAATTGTGTAGTATCAACAGCCTGAGCTTTCAGTGGACTAGAAGATATGTTGCTGAGTAATAGAAGCATACTCAGCGGTAAGCAAGACACTATACGATTCTGAGGATATTTATCAATCATCGCACTCGACTATTTTTTGTCAGAAACTATAGGATTATACGGCGACTACTTCAGATGTGAATCTTACTTCATCTTTTGTCGCTAAAGTTGATATCTTGGGCAAATCTCAATTTAAAAGCTAAATTATCTAGTTATTGCAGACTTTAAAGTATCGATGGTGTTCGAGCTGTATAAACAAGTAGATATGTTGGAATTATCTGTTGCTGCCGGAAAAATAGACCTAGTATCGCAAGGCGGAAGTTAAAAGTCACTCATTCACTCATTCAAAAGAATTATATTCCTTGCTCTTGCGCCATTTTGTAGACGCAGAGCGGCTTCCCGGAGGGTATGGTTGGTTTATTTACGCGCCCGCTGTACTAGAGCTTTGCGAGCACGCACCATTTTATATAGCGGTGCATGATCGCCGAGAGTCATGTTTTTTGTGATCAAGCATATCAAAATATGCGCCTAACATCCTCTACAGTCATTTCATTTTTACTTTATAAATGACCTCTTAGAGCAAAGAAAGTGTTGCAATGGCAAATTACAGCAATTTTCAGATAAATAGACCACGCCCTACGGGCACAGCATTGCTCATTGATGTCAACTTAAATTGATTACACCAAGTTTTATCATTGGCTTTGCTGTTTGTTGTATACCAGGTTGTGACTGGGCGATGCCTAAACGCTTCAACCACCATCATTATTTTGCAGAAGAGTGTTTTTTCTTGTTCACTATCGTCTCAAGTCGGGCATTAAATTTTTTGACCAATTCATACAAAATATCTAGCTGTGATGGCGTGAGATAGCGTATTACTTCATCTGTTTTGATGTTCAAAACGTTCTGGTTCCGGTTTCCTCCGACTTAACCGACTAGCTAGATTGGATTGAATGTAGCCGGAATCTACAGCAAAATTAAACAGGGCACTGATTATTGCCTGATTAAGAGTATGTCGATTACCGTTCTTGTTCAGTCGGGCGGATCAAGATTTCGTTGACGTTAACGTGTAACGGCTGTGTGACAGCATAGACGATGGCATTGGCAATGTCTTGACTCTCTAGATTTTTGACCGAACCGTAAAAGTTTTTCGCCCGCTTTAGTGCAGTGGAATCCGTAATGTGCTGTGGGAGCTCTGTCGCCACTAACCCGGGTTCAATAATCGTGACGCGGATGTTGTTTTGATAGACCTCTTTGCGAAGTGCTTCACTAAATGCACCAACCGCCCATTTGCTGGCGTTGTAGACACCGCTTCCAGCGTTTGCAACTCGACCTGCAACTGATGAAATGTTGACGATATGCCCAATGCCTTGTGCCTTCATCAACGGTAAAACTTTGTGAGTCGCATACATCAGGCTTTTCCACCAGTGGCAGTAATACGGGCTTCTAAGATTTGCAAACGATCGCTCCGACGGGCAGTAATCACTACTGTAGCGCCAACTGATGCCAGCGCTAGTGCTGTAGCCTCGCCAATACCAGACGATGCCCCTGTTACAATTGCCACTTTGTCAGTTAACTTACCAGGCATTGTTAGCTTCTCCCTTGAAGATTATTTTTTCGTTTTTTACGTAAAAGTCAATTGACGGTTTGAGGGCTTTAGGCGCTCCGACGTATATTTCCTCACATAGCAAAATATTAATGGTAATAGCGGACAGAAATTCTGTAACGCTTTTCCTGTTCGATCTACCTATGATGACACTTTTTTCTCTTTTCTTTATGGCAGTATGTGATCGCCTGAAGGGAGAAGAATTTTTTCTAGTAGTTTTATATTATAAATGGTTGATTATTGAAAGAGCCGAAGTTTTGGAATAATCATTTTCAGTTATTTTTATAATATCTTGTTCAAATAAGTCCATTATTCAATAATAATAATTAATTACTATCTCATTAATTCTGACAATATCTCCTCTTGGAATATCTTCCATAATTTCTTCGTTTAAGGAGTGCAGAGTTGGCAGGCCACCGAGAAATTTTTTGATAGTGATCTTCTGTTCTCTAAAGTACTTGACAAAATCCCGGATTTAAGCCACAACGTTTATTTGGGATTCTATTGTTTCTAGCATCAAAGCCATAGAGTCAAAATCCTCAAAATTTTTGCCATGCATGGGTTACAATTTTTGTCAAAAGGATAAGTTCAAACTAAGGCAATCAAATGATGGCGATATCTGAGGCGAGTATCGGTATCTTAATCATTGTCATTGTCTGGTTTGATGTGTTTCAGGTGGTGATTGTTCCTCGTCGCTCACCGCGCACGTTTAGAATTTCATCGCTGCTGATCAGATTATTCTGGTTGCCGTGGCGACAATTGAGTTTGCACGCCGGCAAGCGGCAGGAGTATTTATTGGGAATATTCGCGCCGTTGTCGTTAATGCTGCTGCTCACGGTTTGGGTGATTGTATTGATCGTTGGGTACGGGCTGCTCCTATATGCTCTGCAAGACTCCATCCAACCTGCGATTCGAGATTTTGGTAGTGCCCTTTACGTGGCGGGAACCTCGCTGTTCACCCTTGGATTTGGCGATTTTGTAGCTGTAGGGATTGCGCGAGTGGTGGTGTTAGCGGCAGCAGGATCGGGATTGGCAGTGATGTCGCTTGTGATCGCGTTTTTATTCTCACTCTACAGTTCGCTACAGCATCGGGAAGTTTTTGTCAATCTTGTCGAAGCACGGGCTGGCAGTCCTCCATCGGGGGTGACGTTGTTGGAAACTTATGCTCGGTTAAAGATTCTTGACCAACTGCCTGGTGACATTGGGGATTGGGAAGTTTGGGCAGCGGAAATTTTAGAGAGCCATCGCGCGTATCCAATTCTGTCGTTTTTTCGCTCGACTCTGGAAGATGATTCCTGGATTAGTACACTCGGTGCAATGCTCGACGCTTGTACGCTATTGCTTACTACCGTGCAAACTGAGCATAGCGGTCGAGCGTATTTGATGCACCGAATGGGCTGTCGTATTATTCTGGATCTGCATCAGTTGTTTCAACTTCCCGAAGCCGCCATACTCGAAGTTGATCGCGAACAATTTGAGCAGTCACGGGCAAGTTTAGCACAGGCGGGTTTTGTGCTAAAGGATGCAGAATCGGCGTGGCGAAAGTTTGTAGAAATGCATTCTGCCTACAGCAGCTTACTCAACACATTAGTTGAATACTTCGCCATCAAACCGCCCTTATGGACTGACCATACTTTCCCTGCACCTCATCCGCTTGCTCACCGACTTCGCCAGAAAACGGGCAAGCGATCGCCAAGCTCAACCTCAAGTCACTGATTCATAGACTTGATAACCTTATTTCGGCAGCTACCTAATGCCAAAGCAACTTTTGCCACTGCCTCTAGAGCCATAATCTTTTTAATTAACCGTCCCCCATCATCTTTTTCAGCCTCTAATCTATTTTGTATATGGTTTACTCCATACCTCTTTGCTTAAACATTCCCATCAATTTACGTTTACGAGCGTGGGTTTGCATCAAGTTTTCCCGATAGCTTAACCAGTCAGCTTTCTTCCCAGATTCCAAGTAGGCATTACGTACTTTTTTCAACCATTCAACCGCATAGTAGTAGTATTCGGCTTTACCTGCATCCATAATCTTTTCGGCACGGCGACGAGCATTAGCAATCACCCAATCAGGATTGTGAGGGATAGCAGCATTCATGACTCGGTGAATCAACTCTGAATAATAAGAACTGAGTTCACTAACGATCGCAATTGCATCATCAATTAGTCCTTCATATAAAAATATATCCACCTTGGCTGATTCTGTTCCCCAACCACCATAAGTACGGACAATTCTCAGCAGGTCTGTTTTGAGACTTTCCCAGTTTTCCCCAGCCAATTCTGTCATCTTTTGGTAGTCAACAAAGCAGGGCTTGACTTGAAAAGCTGCCTTGATTGCTAATAAAGCAGCTTCACTATTACCCCACTCCAGAGCCAAATCACTTGTCCAAATTCCCAATTCGTATTGACAATTACCCGGTAAATTTAATCCACTCTGGGCTATATCTAGTGCTTGCTGTAATGCCCCCTGAACGCTTAGTGTTTTCGCTAGGGCAAAGGCTTCTTCCATTGAGTTCATCTGGGTTTGAGCAGCATCAATTGCTTCTTCCACCCTGCCCAAACGCCCTAGCATTGTGAGATACTGCTGGGTTTGTCCTTCCGCTTCTGCTAAATACAGGTATTCTTGGTAACGTTCCTGACGTTCAAGAATTTTCAGCCGAATTAATGCCAAATCATCTGCATAGTCTGGCACATCTTCTTCCCAAGCTCCCCTTTCGGTGATATTACCTTGGAGAACTTGTACCAGCGGCGGATAATCCCAACCTTGGCGTAAAGCCTCCATAACTATGCCAAAATCAGCATCCCACTCATCTTGCCAGGTTTCTAAATTTATTTGAATATCAACTTTTTCTTCTGGGGTGAGTTCCACACTGAGAATTGCTTCACACCAAGCATTATTTAATTCCCCAACAATTTCATCATTTTCAGCACCGTATTCTGCAACATCATCCCAATTTTCCACACAGGTAGAGGTAATCGCTTCTAAAATAGCGATCGCATTTTCACCCTCTCCCCGTTCGCTAAAATCTACCGCAGTTTGCACCACACTCAGCAATTCTTCGGCAATCGGGTCTTCTTCGTACCCCTCCTCAAAGTAGCGCACGGTATCCCGGAGAATCTGCCGGACTTGCCCCCGAAAGGGAACCGGATCAATAGTACTGTGGCGCACAGATTTTGTGGTTTTTTCCTGGACAGCAGGATTAGTCATCCAGGTGACATGGTGGTCAATCGCCTCAATTAGTGGTGGGTATTCTGTTACCAATTCTTGCAGCAGCCTTTGGGTTTGGATATGATCCAGGCGATTTAGTAGTTGTTCTAAGGTGGGGCGCTGCTCAATATTTTCTGAGTTCCGCGCACAGACAAGCATCGTCGCGACAATGTGTTTGCACCACCCTTCAAAGTCGTAAGCACAAGTGCAGTTGACTGAGGTTAACCCACTGCTATCGAAACTCAGATTGACATGATAAGGTTTAGCTTGAGTGCCGACAACATTTGCCTGAAGCAGATGACCACGTTGGGTAACAGCATTGACAGCACCAGCCTCATAATATGCCTCGCCCCGCTGGAAAGATTTGGCGTTGGCATGACGGCGGATAGTAAATTCACTAATTTGGGGAATAGACATCGAGCGATCGCCTGCGTAAATCCTTTGGATAAATCCTAAATCCAGCTTAGGTGTTAGGCTAACACGCTGTAAAGAAATTCAAAGTTATAGGTATGGGCCAAACCGGGCATTGGAAGCTTTGAGGTTCTGAGGTGGATGAATCCAGTTCTAACTTTCCTTTACTCCCCTACTCCCCTACCTCCCCACTCGTTTTGAGTATAAAAAAAAATAAGTATATAGATTTGACTATAATTACTGAAAACGTCCATCTTTTGGCCTGAAGTGAGTGAATCATAATTTGAGTTAGCAACACCCGAACTTTAAATCAGTAAATAGTTATCAGACGGATGGTAGGGGATTTAAAACAGTGAACAGTGAACAGTAAACAGAAATCTGTCTTCGTACCGGCGTAGGTTTTAAACCCGCCACCAACGCCTACCACCAATTGGTGGGGGACTTAAACCCAAGGATAAACACCTCATTTTTTACTGATAACTGATAACTGATAACTGATAACTGTTAAAGGGGTTGCGCTGATTGTCAGTCAAGTTGAGAATAAATAGGCGAAGCACACGGGGAAACTAACGTGAGTGAAGGATTTGATTACGATTTAGTAATTATCGGCGCTGGTGTAGGCGGACATGGCGCAGCCTTACACGCCGTAAGTTGTGGTCTGAAAACAGCGATTATTGAAGCTGCTGATATGGGAGGAACCTGTATTAATCGGGGCTGTATTCCTTCTAAGGCGCTGCTGGCAGCATCTGGACGTGTGCGGGAGTTACGCAATGCCCACCACCTCAAGTCAATGGGAATTCAAGTTGAGAGCGTGGAATTTGATCGCCAAGCGATCGCCAATCATGCTACCAATCTTGTCTCGAAAATTCAAGGCGATTTAACCAACAGCCTCAAACGTCTAGGAGTCGATATCATCAGGGGTTGGGGAAAAATCGCTGGGGTGCAAAAAGTCTCTATCACTGGAGATGGTGGTGAAAAAACCATCACAGCCAAAGACGTTATCCTTTCGCCTGGTTCAATTCCTTTTGTGCCTCCAGGGATTGAAGTAGATGGCAAAACTGTCTTTACTAGCGATCAAGGTGTCAAGTTAGAGTCGTTACCAGACTGGGTGGCGATTATTGGCAGTGGTTACATCGGCTTGGAATTTTCTGATATTTACTCAGCTTTGGGTTGTGAAATCACCATGATTGAAGCCCTAGATCAGCTAATGCCAGGATTTGACCGTGATATTGCCAAACTTGCCGAACGGGTGCTGATTACTCCCCGCGATATTGAAACCAAAGTGGGAATATACGCCAAAAAAGTTATCCCAGGTTCACCTGTGGTGATTGAGTTAGCAGATTTCAAAACCAAAGAAGATGTAGATGTCATCGAGGTAGATGCTTGCTTGGTGGCTACAGGACGCATCCCGGCTACCCAAAATCTCGGTTTAGAGTCTGTGGGTGTGGAAGTTGATCGGCGGAATTTTATCCCAGTTGACGATCGCATGGCAGTGCTATCAGCTGGTGAAGTAGTGCCGCATTTGTGGGCAATTGGCGATGCTAATGGAAAGATAATGTTGGCACATGCGGCTTCTGCTCAAGGCATCATCGCGGTAGAAAATATAGTTGGGAGGGAAAGAATAGTAGACTATCGCAGCATCCCCGCAGCGGCGTTTACCCACCCAGAAGTTAGCTATGTGGGCTTAACGGAAACCGCAGCTAAGGAATTGGGACAAACCGAAGGGTTTGAAATCGCCGCAAGTAGGAGTTACTTCAAAGGGAATTCCAAAGCATTGGCAGAAAATGAAGCCGATGGTGTTGCCAAGGTGATATATCGCAAAGACACAGGAGAAGTCTTGGGCGTTCACATTTTCGGACTGCACGCCTCAGACTTAATTCATGAAGCGTCAGCTGCGATCGCAAACCGTCAATCTGTCCAAAGCCTCGCACATCTAGTTCACGCCCACCCAACACTTTCGGAAGTCTTGGACGAAGCTTATAAACGAGCGATCGCCATCTAAAAGTTAGGAGTGAGGAGTTAATAATTCCTCACTCTGTCAATTTTAGATTTTGGTCGCACCTTTGGTACGCTGACAGCGCAACTTGGATTTTGGATTGAATCTAAAATCTAAAATCTAAAATCTAAAATCCAAAATCCAAAATCCAAAATTGAATGACTCATAATTCCTAACTCAGCACTAATTATGCAAATCCGTCGCCGTTCACCTAGCCCAGCTATTAATGTATCCATGTTACGTTATCAGGCTGCTGTGCCTGATGCAGCGCCAAACAACATCTTGGAAGAAATTGTCTGGCACAAAGAAGTAGAAGTTGACCAAATGCGAGAAAGGCTTCCTTTGCAGGAATTAGTCAAGCAGGTACTAACTGCGCCACCTACCCGTGATTTTGTCGCCGCCTTACGCCAAGGTAAGACAAAGCCAGCGTTGATTGCCGAAGTCAAAAAAGCTTCACCGAGCAAAGGCGTTTTACGAGCAGATTTTGACCCAGTAGCGATCGCCCTATCTTATCAGCAAGCCAAAGCTAGTTGTCTTTCTGTGCTGACAGATGTCAAATTCTTTCAAGGTAGTTTTGACAACTTAGCCAAAGTTCGGGCTGCCGTAGATTTGCCCTTACTGTGCAAAGAGTTTATCATCTATCCTTACCAAATGTACTTAGCGCGGGTTCAGGGTGCAGATGCTATTTTGTTGATTGCAGCTATCCTGAACGATCAAAATTTGAAATACTTCCTGAAAATTGCTAACAAACTGAAAATGGCAGCCTTGATTGAAGTCCATAGTTTGGCAGAACTTGACCGTGTGTTAGCCTTAGATAGGGTCTCCTTAATAGGAATCAATAATCGCAATTTGGAAGATTTCTCTGTTGACCTGCAAACTACTTGCCAACTTTTAGCTGCAAGGGGTAGCCAATTGCAGGAGAAAAACATCCTTGTTGTCAGTGAGTCAGGACTACACAACCCAGAAGATTTGAGTTTGGTACTTACAGCAGGTGCATCTGCTGTACTGATTGGAGAATCTTTGGTAAAACAACCAGATCCCGGCGCAGCGATCGCCCATATCTTGCCGAAGAATTTTTGAAAAAAACCCCTTTTGAGCGCCCTTAGCACGGGGTAAATACACACAATTTTTGGGCGATCAGGCAGACTATGCGTAGATACGCAGCTGTTTGCCGCCTGATATTATCAATATCTTTGCCAAATCTTCATCGCCACTCGGATCAAAGCTATAAGCAATTAGTTCTTTCATATGTAACAATTTATTGACAAGATAGAAAATCTGATTAATACAAAATTCCAAATATGAAATCAAAATTTAACTTCATGGAGCAAATTCCTCTACCTTCACCTATTCACTACGAACTTATACTTCAACTCTTAGAAAGACAAACTATGTTAGCAGTAAATGATAATCCAGATTTACGGCATCAGGTGAATCAGCTAATTATTACTCTCCGTAAAGCTGCTGTGCAGCAAAAGCGACTAGAAGAAATTTGTGAGTTTTCCTCTGTAACTATTGATCACCGTTGGTCGATCAACCATTATAACGATAGCAAAGTTGTTGCCCCCGATTGAAGCTGATAACTTAATATCTCAACCTCAAATTTGGCATCTTTGTTAAGTGAGCTTACCATTATCAGAAAGTGTATTGAAGTGGCCAGTACTTAAAAGTTCCGCCGCACTTGCTTGACTCAAATGCACAGTTTGGGGTGTGATTTAAAATGTTTCTGGTTACAGAACTTTCTCTGCTTTGCAAAAATATCTATAAATACTAGATGAGGATTTGAAATCGCCAGTCTCAACGCTCAGATTTTAGTTCATATAAATTTTACTTTATTTAGCTTATTTTATCAAGTTATACATAGTTATTTTTTCTCTAATTACTAAGCTTTTTATAATTTATACAATAATTCTATTAATGCTGTATAAAAAAAATGTCATTTTTATAAAAATTTCAGATTGGAAAAAGTTCATATTGATTTAAAGGAAAGTGTAGATCCGCTAAAATATTGATGAGATTCTCTCTCGAATTTGATGAAAGATGAAAAATAACAGCATTGATGAACTATTCAGAAATAATCAGGCTTGGGTTGCTGAAAAACTGGCTCTAGACCCAACTTACTTTCAAAAACTATCTAGGGGACAAACACCACCTTTTCTATACATCGGTTGTTCTGATAGTCGTCTAGCCTTAACAAACTTTACCCGTACAGAACAAGGAGAGTTCTTTGTACATCGTAATATTGCCAATCAAGTTTCTCTTACAGATATTAACTTTTTAGCCGTTTTAGAATATGCAATTTTACATCTTGAAGTGGAACACATTATTGTTTGTGGTCACTACGATTGCGGAGGAATTAAGACCGCTTTAGAAGGGAGAACCATCGGAATTCTTGATAACTGGGTAAATCCGATTCGCGAACTGTATTTACACAAACGAGAAGAAATTGATGCCTTGCCAACAAGAGAAGAACGTCTGAATCGTTTGGCAGAAATCAATGTTGTGGCGCGAGTAAAAAATCTTTACCAAACTTCCGTCATGCGTCAGGCACTCTATGAGCGAAAAGCGCCTATGGTTCATGGCTGGGTACTAGATATAGGCAGTGGGTTGATCAAAGATTTGAACGTTTCAACTGTGCAATGGCAATTGCACATCTGCCCCTTGCTTCTAGAGTTTAGACTCTACACTATGTTAAAAAATGATAGTCAATTCGGTATTTAACGCCACACAAACAAAAATGTACATTGGAGACGTGATAAATCGTGTCTTCACAACTTTTATTTTAAGTGAAATAAATAGTTGTTTTTTTGCCACAGTATTATAAATTTTACGTCAAATCTCTAAATAATTTTAGATTCTTGTCCAATGAAAGTTATGAATATAAGGGTGCGTTTTACCTGTGGCTAACGCACCGTCAAAGATTAGATTACTACAAAGAATTATTTCTTATAAATTATCCACACTGCATGAATAATCCCAGGAATGTAACCGAAAAGCGTCAAAAGTATATTAATCCAAAAGTCTATACCAAAACCTACTTGTAAAAAAACTCCCAAAGGCGGTAAGAAGATGGCACACAGAAGACGAACTAAATCCATTTGAACCTCCTGTTAATCTCACAAAGACAGCTTGTCGGCGAAGTGATTCACCACTGCTCAAGTATATTTATACCTCTCAAAGATAACATTGTCACTCTCAATCTAGGTCACAGTTTAGATGCGGTAAACTCCACTCAAGATTAACCACCGCTAATTTTGGCTTTATAACCTAGCTTGGTCAATATCTCGACAATTTTTTGCTTGTGTTCACCCTGAATTTCAATTTCGTTGTCTTTAATTGTCCCACCTGTGCCACACTGGGTTTTCAAATGCTTCACCAAATCTGCCAAGGTTTCTGGTTTGGCTTGAAAACCGCTAACCACTGTGACGGTTTTGCCTTTGCGTCCTTTGCGGGAAGCTTGTACTTTGAGATTTTGTTGTTGTGGGGGCAGTTCTGAAATTGGTCTTTCTGTGGCGGCGAAGTTGTCGTTGCCAAATTCGCGGTAGACAAAGCTTTTGTCAGAAGATTTGGGATTGGAAGAAGACATAAAACGAATGTTTAAGAAAGATTTCAAAGGCAGTGGAAACTTCTACGCAACCATTCTGCTGGGATATCAATTTCTAGGCTAACATCACAAATCCATTGCAAGGGATTCAAAGTAATTGGGCATGGGGCATTGAGTCTCAACGAAGAATTTAGTTCCCAGTCCCCAGGTATACCCCAGATATGCCCCAGACTTTCTATAATAATTAAGTCATTCCCGTCATCAAAATCAGCCCGTGACTACCACTCCCCTATCTCCAAGTTCAACTGCTCGAGTTCCCGATCAGCTAGGTCGCTTTGGACGCTTTGGCGGTAAGTATGTACCTGAAACGCTCATGCCTGCTCTTGCTGAACTAGAAACAGCTTATCAGCAATACCGCAATGATCCTGGTTTTCAAGCAGAACTACAGCAGTTGTTACGGGACTATGTAGGACGTGCCACACCATTGTATTTCGCTGAACGCCTGACTGCTCATTATGCCCGACCCGATCGCACAGGGCCGCAAATTTACTTAAAACGCGAGGATTTAAATCATACTGGCTCTCACAAAATTAATAATGCCCTTGGTCAGATATTGTTGGCGAAACGCATGGGCAAGCAACGGATTATTGCCGAAACGGGTGCTGGACAGCATGGAGTTGCCACAGCCACAGTTTGCGCTCGTTTTGGGCTGGAATGCGTAATTTACATGGGCGTTCATGACATGGAACGCCAAGCTTTGAATGTGTTTAGAATGCGGCTGATGGGCGCAGAAGTGCGTCCGGTGGAGGCGGGAACGGGAACCCTGAAAGATGCTACTTCTGAGGCGATTCGCGATTGGGTAACAAATGTGGAAACGACTCACTACATCCTGGGTTCGGTAGCAGGGCCCCATCCTTACCCGATGATGGTACGTGATTTTCATGCAGTAATCGGCCAAGAAACTCGCGCCCAAGCAATCGAAAAGTGGGGTGTATTACCTGATATTCTGTTGGCTTGTGTGGGTGGCGGTTCCAATGCTATGGGCCTATTCTATGAGTTTATCAATGAGTCTTCTATACGACTTATTGGGGTTGAGGCAGCAGGAGAAGGTGTCAATACCGAAAAACATGCAGCTACCTTGACAAAAGGACGAGTTGGTGTATTGCATGGAGCAATGAGCTATCTCCTGCAAGATGAGGATGGGCAAATTATTGAGGCACATTCAATTAGTGCGGGTTTAGATTATCCCGGTGTGGGCCCAGAACATAGTTATATGAAGGATACTGGTCGCGCCGAATACTATAGTGTGACGGATGCAGACGCTTTGGCAGCATTCCAGCGATTGTCGAAATTGGAGGGGATTATCCCGGCATTGGAAACAGCCCATGCGATCGCTTACCTCGAAACCCTATGTCCTCAACTAACGGACAGTCCTCGGATTGTAATTAACTGCTCTGGACGTGGTGATAAGGATGTACAAACGGTAGCAAAATCATTAAATTATGCGTAAATATACATAAAGTTTTTGGGAAGAAGCAATAATGGATCAACAATTCCAACACGCTATGCTAACGTAACCCACTCACGACGAGTTGGCACGCCAAAGCACTTGGTTTGTAGTTGCTGCAACTAAATAAGTAGAGGAAGTATACCAATTCGTAACTTGTAATTTGTAATTGAGAAAGTCAGATTTTATCTGGCTTTCTTTTGTATGTGTAGTCTTATTTTTGGAGAATTGGTATTAGGATGACAAAAATAGCTAAGGGTAAACGATCTGTTTACTTAGACAATCCGCAAATCGATAAATTGTTATACCGATTCTGTATGAAGATTCGCCATATATGAGGAACGAACCGCATTCGCGCAGCGTTTCGCAGAAAAGAACGCATACCCCTACGGGGAAGCAAGCTACGCGTAGCGTCTCGTAGAGAAGGATACAAAGAAAGAAATAAAAAGCCAAGAAAATTTGGCGCAGCTTCACAAAGAAATGATATTAGCGGTTGTGTGAGGGCTGGACACCATTAAACAGTTCTTAGAGATTAAAGGGATTTTATCAGCTACTGAGATTGAAGCTTATGAGCCGGATGCCAAAGTAACTAAAGAGCAGGAACAGTGGCGTGCAGAATATCTTGCATGGGTGTTGCACGTGATACAAGAGGAATTAGAAACTCTTGAATAAGCCTAGCTAAAATTACGTAGATATTTTTGGGGAAAATCCAAATTATCTGTATATAAATAATCATACTAATAGTACATGTAAATTTTTTATAAATAACACAATTTTTTTGTAAAATCGTGCATTTAAATGTTTACTGGTAGTTTTTGAACATAAAACCCCATAAACAGAGGTATATAGACTGATAGGCAATTTGTCACATTGATACTACCTTGGCTAGATTGTCTGGAACTTCAGTTTCAGCAAATGATAAAAATAACAATCTACAGCGTTGCTTTAGGCACTATTATTCTCAGTAGTGGAGCGATCGCTACTCCTGTAACAAATGCAACTTTTACATCAAAATCTTCACTTGTATTAAGTGATACTGTTTATCTAGCAGCATCTAGCATCAACACTGCTACTTTAGAACAGTCGGTTTTCAACCAAATTAATAACTACAGAGCTACCCAAGGGCTACCAGCGCTGACTCGTAATGCTGCCATCGATAATCAAGCCAGGATTCACAGTCAGAACATGGCTAATGGTACAGTTCCCTTTGGACATACAGGATTTCCAGAACGTGTTAAAGCAATCGGTATTCCTTACAGAGCTGCTGGTGAAAATGTCGCTTACAACCAGGGATATAGTGATCCTGCCACAATAGCTGTTCAAGGCTGGCTCAAAAGTCCAGGGCATCTGGCCAATATCAGAGGTAATTATGATAAGACGGGGATTGGTGTCGCTAAGAACAGTAGAGGCGAAATCTACTTCACACAGATTTTCCTTCGCTGATAGATTTGTAGGACTTACGCACAAGAGATCCCCCAACCCCCTTAGGACTTACGCACCAGTTACGGAATAACGAACCGCAGAGGAGCCAGTGCGTTGGGCGGGTTCCCCGACTTAAAGCAACTGGCGCGACACGGAGAAATCAGAGTTTCAGAGATATTTTGCGTAAGTCCTACCCCTTAAAAAGTTGGCTATTTAAGATCCCCCGCAATTTATCGGGGCGTTACGAGGGAGTGCACGAAGCGCACGCTACGCGAACGAGGTTTCAGGTTTTGAATGCGTAAGTCCTGATTTGGTAAAATTTAGGTTTTTTTCTCAAATTCCCCAGACTTCAGCCTGCTAGCAAAGCTTTTGCTAGATGTTGAATAATGTAGTTTTAATGACATTTGTCTATTGGATACTATATTATTTTTTTAGTAATTCATGAAAATCTTAAATTCTCTAGCCAAAATAACCGTAATTTCATCAAGCTGACCTACTGAAGTATTGACAATTGTTCAGATTGTTTATACTTCCTATACAAAAATTTAGCCAGATTGCCGAAATTCATCAATCCTTAATAGTATCGTGGTATATATCGTCGGAACAATAGGGTAGAGTAGAAGTCTTATATCTCTACACATTACGCAATTCTCCATGTTCCGACAAACTGCTTTTGGCATCGCTTTAAGTGCGCTTGTCCTTGCTAGTGGATTAACGACTGTTCCGATCCCAAATTATCCTTCTACGAATACATCCACCCGTAATAAGCTGTTGTCGCTTTTTTCCAGTCAGGTTGCAATATCGACTCCTACTTTTAAAACTACGGAGTTAGAAAAATCAGTTTTTGACCAAATTAATCGATATCGGGCTTCTAAAGGACTGCCAAAGTTGACCTTAAATGCAAATATCACTCGACAGGCAAGAATTCATAGTCAAAATATGGCTAGAGGTAAAACCCCGTTTAGCCATCAGGGATTTGAACAACGAGTCAAAGCTATCCCTATTCGCTACAACAGTGCGGCGGAAAATGTTGCTTTCAATCGGGGATATAGCAAACCTGTGGACGAGGCTGTTACTGGTTGGATCAACAGTCCGGGACATTTAAAGAATCTTAAAGGAAATTATAACCTGACTGGAATTGGCGTTGCTACTAATAATCAAGGCGAAGTCTACCTAACACAACTTTTCTTTCACACTAGGTAAATTTAATTTCTGATTTTTTTGCACAATAATATAGTGTCTGACAATACTTTTGTCTGCTGGACACTGCTATTATTTTTGAACAATTCATGACATTACAAGATTTTCAGGTGAGCGATCGCGATCTCAGTGACGCAGCCCTTGGACAGTATTTAGAATCTACAGCGATCGCAGTTGATACAGAAACGATGGGATTATTGCCACAGCGCGATCGGTTGTGTCTTGTCCAGCTGTGCAACCTCAAAGGGAAAGTGACTGCAATCCGTATAGCCAAAGGACAAGCTAACGCTCCAAACTTAAAAAAACTCTTGGAAGCAGCAAATGTTGTAAAAGTATTTCATTTTGCTCGGTTTGACCTTGCCACTTTACGAGCCAATCTGGGAATTCAGGTTGAGTCTGTTTTTTGCACCAAAATAGCTAGTAAATTAGCCCGTACTTACACAAATCGCCACGGACTCAAAGATGTGGTGCAAGAGTTAGAACAAGTGGAACTGGATAAAAGCTCTCAAAGTTCTGATTGGGGTAACGCCGCTAGTTTATCTGAAGCTCAACTGAGTTATGCTGCCAATGATGTGCGCTACTTACTTAGTGTGCAGCAGAAGCTAATAGAAATGCTTAAACGAGAAGAACGTTGGGAAATTGCTCAAGAATGTTTTGAATTTCTACCAACAATAGTTTCCTTAGATTTATTGCAATTTAAAGATTTGTTTGAACACTGACAAAACAGTAAACCTCTTGCAAAAGTTATATTTCTACAGGACAAGCCTCTGGAGGCAGAATATTTTGTCTCCTGACTCTTCAAACTTTTCACATGCCTTTTTTTATATTCAACGCCAAGGGCGAAGGGCAACTCCTTCTCCTGGACGCTATCACCTAGCTTGCTTCCCCGTACCCCTACAAGGAATGGCTAAAGCTGCAGCTCAGAGTGCTCTGTGAATTCAGACTTATTTCCTCACGAGAAATTGAGATTTTGCAAGAAGTCTATTGCTGATTTGCTAAGTTATTTTATGCCTAAGAGCCAACATTGGAATCATCTGAACTTTTAGGAGTTATAGATTCACTAAATGTCTTGCTTGACATCACTGGTTTTCTCTTGAATGTCTTGCTTGACGTCACTGGTTTTCTCTTGAATGTTTTGCTTGACGTCACTGGCTTTCTCTTGAATGTCTTGCTTGACGTCACTGGCTTTCTCCTTGACGTCACTGGCTTTCTCTTGAATATCTTGCTTGACGTCACTGGCTTTCTCCTTGACGTCACTGGCTTTCTCTTGAATACTTTCCTTTAGATTAGTGACTCCCTCTTGAATGCCTTCTTTGAGGTTACTGGCTCCCTTTTTAATGGCTTCCGCTGGGGTAGAGCCTCCCTTTTCCTGAAGCTCTTGGTTATTTTTTAGCCGATCTACGATATTGTAGTCATCTGCACCTGGGGGAGTTTTTGATTCAACAATGCCTTCTGTTGGCCCACCGATCGCCTTCCATGCAGCAAGACCACCTTTGAGTTGGGAGACATGCTCAAATCCATTAGAACGCAGTTGTTGTGCGGCTTGGGCAGTTTCTTCTTCATTAGCACCGTAAAGGTAAATATCACGGCTCTTATCCAAAGAAGATACTGCACGCTCCACCAATTCATCTATTGGCATCGGCATCGCTCCCATAATGTGACCTTGGTTGAAGGTCGGGCGATCGCGCACATCCAGTATTGTAAAAGCTGGTTCGCCCCATTCTAGACGAGTCTTCAGGACATGAGCATCAGATTCTGCTTCTATTGGTGGCTGTGGGGGAATGATGCCGCCGGCTAAATTGTTAGTCATAACTATTCCTTACTAGCGATATTAATAGCAATTTACCGGACTAAACATCTTTAATTTCTCTTTCTCTAGGATGAATTTACTCAAAATATCTCCTGAGATAGAGTGGCTAATTAAAATATTTTCTACCATTTAATCCATTGCAAATATAGTCAACTTCGACTATTGGAAGGTAAATTTGTATATTAATTTAATTAAATATATTTAAAGTTTATATTTTTAATTTATATATTAAGACACTTTATGATTAAATTTAAATTTATTAAAATTACTATCTAATTAATAAAAAATAGTTTAAGAATTAAAAATATTCAGTCATTAAAGACCATTTATAAAGTAAATATAAGGAAACACTAAGAGCGAATAAGCCGCAAAACCTGTCCAACGCACAGGCTCCCCGACAGTAATTTTATTTTTACTTTATAAATGACCTTTTAGTACAGGAATTGTGTACCTTTTCAATATTTGCGATCGCTCATAATAATGTCTCTTGAATTTCTCGCTGCACTATTGAGGCAATTTACCAGCAATTTCTTGACATCGTATTCCACCAAGAACCCATTTTGTACCTCAATTGCTTTCATCACTGCTTCGTTATCTAGCTGCTATTGAGTTAACTCTGAATTAATATTTTGCAAGGGTTCTAGATAGTCAGCAATAAGTTGCAGGCTTTTTTCTTGTTCAAAAAAGCAATTTACAGCTAATAACAAACTGATTTTTGTAAAAAGTTTGGGTAAATCTGCGAATTTATATTGTGATTTTATCTGCTTTTTGTGCTTGTACTTCATCTAATCCATCTAGCACAAAATCAGCCGTTTGACCTGAATTGCGCTTAGGAGTTGCCTCAAATGCCACATCTTCAGGTAAAGCAGCAACCTTTTGTCAAGATAACTCTAGCTGTTGGCAAATTTGCACAAAACAAGAGCGTAAAACCGACTCACCTGTAAAAATTTGCAACCTGGTTGACGTGTAATGTCTAAAGCCATTGCTAATTTATGCTAACTCTAAGTTTTGTCTGTTAAAACTGTTTTTGCTGCCTTGATGCCTTCTGGTGATCCTCTCAGTTTTTGGCTTGTCATAATCTCAAGCTGAAACTTGTAGTATAGTATATGCTTAAGAGGGTAAGTACATGTAAATGCACGCAGGGAAAACTCTCGTAGATCCTCTTCAAAAGGATATACCCATTGGCTAGAGTACAGTTGGATAAGTAGGAGTTTAGAATCTAGATTGGCTTATAGCTTAGTTTGTGAGCCTTTGTTGATACCTAATTAATCAGGGAGTGCATTGCTCTTCCAAAGTTGTGGTAATTGCTGTGGCGTTTGGTGTTTCTCTGGACTATTTGCGGTTATGGAGATGGTCTTCAATTACACTCATCTTCAGTATGAAGTTTAAAATTGTACCATAAAAATTCAAAAGTATACAAAAATCATACAATAGCTTTACATTTTAGAAGCATTATGATGGCTGAAGTTTTCATAAACTTCATGGAAAATTAATTGTACACAAGTACTACAGTAGGGATGGTACTCAGCACAGACGCGCGTGAATACACTCTCAACAGAAACACGTAAAGCAAAAGTGGCGCAACAGCGAATCGCCCAATCTACAATAGGCAGCATTATGGTTATGGTTACCGCTACTACTCCCAAAATTCTGATCGTCGATGACGACTTTGGCGTCCGAAATCTCGTCTATCGTTTTTTAAGTCGGAAATATCAAATAGAGTCGGCAGCAGATGGTAAGACTGCCTTATCATTGTTTGAGCAATTCAACCCAGCTTTAGTAATTCTGGATTGGAATTTGCCGGATGTTAATGGTTATAGCCTCTGCCAAGAAATGCAGAGTCGTACTAATGTTTTAGTGTTGATACTGACTAGTAGGACTGACGAGGCTGATAAAATTAAAATCTTAAGCGTAGGTGCTGATGATTTTATGACTAAACCGTTTAGTCTTGCAGAAGTTGAAGTTAGAGTAGAAGCTCTTTTGAGGCGGATACGCTACATCAACCCTTCCCCAACACAACGTATTCTCTTCAAGCAGCTAGCAATTAACCCAGAGGGTCGGGAGGTAACACTTAACGATAAACCTCTCGCCTTAACAGCGCTGGAATTTAATATCTTACATTTTTTGGCAAGTCATCCTAATCAGGCTTGGAGTCGTCCACAGTTAATCCAAAAAATTTGGGGTTGCGACTACGTAGGAGATGGCCGGGTGGTTGATGTGCATATTGGTCAGCTTCGCAAGAAGATGGAAGTTGATGCTAGTATACCGGAGTTTATTAAAACTGTGCGGGGCTATGGTTACAAGTTTGAAGCACCTGACGAAAATACTAATTTTTGATCTGACCGATTTCAGGAGTACTTCATAAAAAGAATGACTCAGATGAGTCAGCATTCCCAGAAATTCTCAAGTATCAGGTGAAAGAGTCAGATTTGGTAGGTGATAGAGAATGGTTTCTAGAGTTAACCCGTCAGCTGCATAAAACTAGAGCGATCGCTGTTGGGGGTATACTCAGGCAGTATATGCGCGAATTGGAGGAGAAAAACCAAGACCTCATTGATGAAAGTGAAGAGACAGATGAGGTGGATGGGGAAAGTTTAGTTTGTAAGGATTCAGGTCTAATATTGGGGAAGCAAAGAAGGGCGAGACAGATGATTATTAGAAGCAGCAATTAGAGCTTGTACAAAAAAATCAATCAC
>NZ_JBALCN010000092.1:0-22251 GCF_036919615.1 Nostoc sp.
CGATTTCAATCTTAAAAGGGCGGCTCATGGCTATTTTAATTTATCGAGTTTCTTTTCTCCATTATATGCAGCTTCATATAAAATTGGTATTAGAGATAATTCTCCTAATCTCGCTATTGTCTATGCCTTTTTACGCCGCCCAAGGGGGATAATTGTTGTTCAACAGAGAGTAACTCCTGAAGAACTATTGCGATCGCATCTAAAATTCCGGCAGAAAATGATGCGTGACTTGAATTTACAGTTATTGCCAGATATTTCTATAGAAGCTTATTTTGATCAATCGCAAAGAGTGAGGACATGTCAGAGAAAAGCACTATGGCGCAAAAGTGTCATCATTGGATTGGTAGAAATGTGGCTTTTTAACTTCAAATCTGAGGCTCAAAAGTCTCAATTGCTAGGAGATTATGCCCGTTTAGCAGCTAGAAAAGGCTAATGTCAGTAAATCGAAAAATTTTTTTCAAAAGAGCGATCGCTAGTTCAAACGTCAAAGAGGCACAAACTGCCAAGTGTCATCTTTAACACCCACAACTGGCAATCAGTTTAGCGTTAACAAAAGTCAGGATGCGCTCTAGTTCAGCAATTCCAGCATATTCGGTTTCTTCTTCAGGAGTCAGCAATCCAGCTTTTCCTTTCTCAAGCAATTCTTCTAGACGAGCATGTAACTCATCTGTGAACTTAGCAATGTTAACATTATCAACTTTCTCGATGGTGATGCCAGAGCGTAGCCATGACGAGGGTTCAATCATCAATACTGGGGTAATGACTTGAGGAGTCATAGTGCTTTAGCCTAAGTCTGTGGTGTTATATCTAGTCATTGTTAATAAAATCCCCTCCAGAGCGAAAAATAGGAGGGGTATATGTTAATACGAAGTTACCCCCTTTGGGGATCGCCACAGGCGGGGGGATCTGATCCGAACCGCATTGATGGTTATTGCTTGGAGACTGATGCTACCTTAAAGCCACCATTTGATTTGCCATCATTGCCAATGCCAAGATACCCAAAATCGTCATTAATCCCGCAGGCATAAACTTGTGTGTTTTTGCCAGTCGAAATCCAAAGACGACTACTAAAACAGCAGTAACTAACACTGCTACAATCGAACCCCAGGTTTGTCCTTGGAGTTGGAAGTAAGCGGCAAGTATTAGTAATAAACCGCTAATGCTACCGCTTAGGAGTGAAACCTTACTTTTAGCCTGAATGTAGCCAATAATGCCACCAACGATCGCTAATATGCCGTAGGCAAAAGCAGCAATTATACTTAAATTCATTGTTAAAACCTATGTAGACTTTGACTTTACTGCCAGGGTCAGCAGACAATTTACCATAGTTATTTAGCTATACCACACAGTTTATTGATGGACAATCAAGCGATGCCAATGACAAACACTTCTTCATATACAAAAGTTCAATATCTCCAGCGCCAAGCAGCGTCACTTTTACTGTACCAGTCTGTTCTGCAAGGCGAAGTGGGGATGGCATTTCTGGAACTATTGCAAGCTATACGTTACACTGACGCCGATGCACGGAGTTGTCTCCAAGCCTACGGCAGTTACTTCCATGCTTTGGCTGCTAGAAATCAAAACTGGGAAGACTATTTAATTACTCAACTTCTCTTCTCTAAAAATCCTTTTACAAAGCTGGCTGAAGTCCGAGAATTTCAAGATTTGCCCCCAGCTTTAGTAGCAGCAGTTCAGCATGATTTACAAATATTGCAAAGCCTCTATGAATGTAGCAGCGCTTCTTTGAGTGAGTGGATACAAAGCATAGCTCACATGCCAATTTCGCCAGTAGTGTGGTATAAAGATCAAGAATTGGTAGGAGTAGAGACAAAGTTCATTACATATCTACAAGAGTTAGATAATTGGGGTGATGCTGTAGAAGGATTAGCGACTTATTATCGGCAATATGGCTCTGGTTTATTTGCAGAATATCGCGCTTTACGCTGGCAAGCGGGGCAGTTTATCGGTATTCGGTATTCTGATCCAGTTAAGCTGAGTGCGCTTGTAGGTTACGAGTCTCAAAGAGATGCTTTGCTAAAAAATACAGAGTTTTTATTATCAGGAGAGATGGCATTGCACGTATTACTTTACGGTAGTCGCGGTTCTGGCAAATCTTCTTTAGTGAAATCTTTGTTGAATGAATATAGCGATGCCTCCGGCAAAGGCAAAGCCCAACGCAGCCTCCGCTTGTTGGAAGTGTCAAAATCTGATTTAAAAGATTTACCAGAAATTGTGGAACATTTACGGGGAGTGTCACAAAAATTTATCATCTTTGTCGATGATCTTTCTTTTGAAGAAGATGATGATGCTTTTAAAGCTCTTAAGGTAGTTTTAGAAGGTAATTTAACCGCGCGGCCTGAAAATGTAGTTGTTTACGCTACTTCTAATCGCCGCCACTTAATTCGGGAGTTTTTTGTGGATAGACCTGCCCCTAAGGATAATGAGGAAATCCATGCTTGGGATACGATGCAGGAGAAACTTTCGTTTAGCGATCGCTTTGGTTTAACCTTGACTTTTGAACCAGCCAATCAGAAAACTTATTTAAAGATTGTACAACATCTAGCCACACAAGCTGAAATTAATATTACCCAAGAAGATTTGGAATATCAAGCATTACAGTGGGCAACTCGCCATAATGGTCGTTCTGGACGTACAGCACGGCAGTTTGTTGATTTTTTAAAAGCAGATTTAACACTTTTCCATGCAAATAACAATACATCCAATACCTAGCATTAAAATTAATTCATTGATGATTGCACTTTTTTGTAACTTAGAGAACAATGTTATGCACCAGTAACTAAAACTAGAGATTTCAGAGCGACTATTATACCAAAGTTGAGAAAAATGTCTTGTTTCAACAAACATAACAACAGATTGGAACCCTTTTTTAGTAAGTATTGTTCTCTGTATGTTCTAATTACGAATTACGTTAGTGCAGCGTTAGCGAGTCTGTGTACCCCTATGGGGAAGCAAGCTACGCGTAGCATCTGTCTGCGACACGCTGTGCGAATGCAGAGAGCGTCATTACAAATTACGAATTATAAATTAGTATGAGAGCTACTTATTCTGATAGTTTAACTACGCTAAAAACCAGCAATATGCAATCAGTAATGATCAGCAATCGATTTATACTAGTGATAGTTGCCTTTAGTGTGAGTTTTGGACTTAGCCTTGTCCCAAACTGGAATTTTAATAAAGCCTTTCTCACAGGTGTAATTACTGCTGTTACTATTTATGCAGCAGCATTATTTGTAGATAAGCGACGCCGAAATTATGAAATGTTTGTTTTAGGTTCTCTCCGCAAGCGAATTAAAGATATGGAGGGATTGAAGGCTCGTGTTGTCAGAGAAATCAATCAAATCGAAGAACATCATAATTTATTATATGCTGAGTCACAACAACTGCAAAATCAAGTAACAGAAAGTCGTAACCAAAGGGATAGTTTACATCGAGAACTAAGAACATTTGCCGGACATAAAAAGCAGTTAGAAACCGAAATTGGTAGCCTGCAAACTGAAATTAATAACTTGCATAAAAATCAAGCAGAATTGAACAATGCTTTTTCCATCCTCACAGCAGAAAAGCGCCGTCTAGAGTCGAATTGTAATGGATCTCGCATTGAAATCACCCACTTGCAAAGTCAAATTTCTAAACTCCAGCACAATAAACAAGAAATAGAAAGTAATTTAACTCTTTTAGGTAGACTTAAACCCCAATTAGAAGAAAAACTATACGAACTCCGAATTGCAATTCAAGAGCTAGAAGTTGAGACAAACCAAAAAAATCAATTGCTATTAGCGACAAAAACCGAAAGAGAAAATATCCAAGCTATCCTAAATTCTTCCCAAACCCAACTAGCAGAACAAAAAGCAGAATTACAGCAGTTGCAAGGGCAAGTTTCATTATTGCAAGAAGAACGAGACTCATTACAAAATCAAGTATGGGAATTACTCCAACAAATAGAAACATTCAATCCAGAACCATTGTTTGATAATTCCCAAGAAGATAATATTGAATTGTTTCCTTTTTCTGAAATAATTGAAAATCCAGCAATCATAGACAATTCGGATGTTGATATATCAGATAATCTACCCGAAGAATGGACTAATTTTTTAGACAATATACCAGTGTATGAACTACAAGTATTAAAAGCTATAGTCGAACAAGATAATCCCAAGGCTGCTATAAAAAAAATTGCCGAAGCAAACATCACTATGCCGAATCTATTAATTGATTCTATAAATGAACGGGCAAATGATACTATTGGTGAATTAATAATTAATACAGATTCGGAAAGTCCAGAAGTTTACCCTGAGCATATGACGCATGTCAAAAAAATGATTGCAATGTATGAAGACCTCATGGCTAGACATGCTTCGTCAAATTAAATTATTATTGCCATCGTCAGATTAGTAGTAAGGTGAATATGTGCCTTCTTACTGACTGCTTCTGCGTTTAGAATAAAGTGAAGTGTAATACATGGCAAAGCTCAAAATCTCGAAAAAAATCTCCACTGCTTTAATCAATTCCCTTGGTGCAGGGGTAGTACCAAGAATGGGAGTTGAATATATAGCAGTAGGTCGAGAAAAAGAACTAAAAAGCCTATTACAAAATCTCGATGATATTGCAGAAGGTGTAGCTGCATTTCGCTTCATAATTGGTAACTATGGTTCTGGGAAAAGTTTTTTACTGCAATTAATTCGTAACCGGGCTATGGAGCAAGGTTTTGTAGTAGCTGATGCTGATTTATCCCCGGAACGGCGATTAGCTGGAAGCAACCATGAAGGTGTAGCCACCTATCGAGAATTAATGAGCCACCTAGCTACAAAAACTCGTCCTGATGGTGGTGCTTTAGTTTCTATTTTAGAAGGATGGATTAATAAAATCCAACAAGAAGTGGTTAAAGAAACTGGAACGCGTCCGAATGACGATGGTTTTGATGACCAAGTTGAATCGAAAATTAGGGAAGTAGTTCAGTATATTGAAGGCTTAGTTCATGGATTTGATTTTGGTAGCGTTATAATCGCTTATTGGCGTGGCTACCGATTGGATGATGATAATTTAAAAAATGCGGCGATGCGCTGGTTACGTGGAGAATTTACTACTAAAGTTGAGGCAAAAGCAGCTTTAGGAGTGCGCGTGATTATTGATGATGATAGTTGGTATGACTATATAAAACTGTTTGCTAAATTTGTAGCTGAAATTGGCTATAAAGGACTGTTAATTATACTTGATGAAGCCGTACATTTATATCAAATATCTACTACTATCACGCGGGAAAAGAATTATAATCGACTCCTCGCAATGTTTAACGATACCATGCAATGTAAAGCAGAACATCTTGGTATTGTTGTTGGTGGAACAACTAAATTTTTAGAAGATCCCAAACGAGGGCTTTTTGCAGACCAAGCTTGGCAAAGACGCACAAAAGAAAGCCGTTTTGTTGCACAATCTGGCGTTCAGGAGTATTTGGGCCCAGTAATTCGATTGAACCCGTTGAGTGAAGCAGAAATTTTGACACTTTTGCAACGTTTAGCTGAAATTCATGCACTCAATTTTGGGTATGAACAGACTTTGACAAATCGTGAGTTGAATGAGTTTGTGCAAGAAATTATTAATCGCTTGGGTGCAGAAGTATTACTCACACCAGGGGAAATTGTGCGAGATTTTATGAGTGTGCTGAATGTTCTTCACCAAAATCCAGGAACTGCATTTGGTGAATTGATTCATGGCTCTAAATTTAAACCTACTGCTATGGGTAATGATGCAGATGTGGATGAGGATGGCGCAGTAGAATTTAGTCTGTAATTAATAATGAAGACACTGAGCCAGAAGAATAAGCAGATTGAAAAACCTTCTTTAGAATATTATTTAAATCTTCAGTTTTTTATGACACTTTGCAAAGTTGGTAAGCTCTTCCACATTTAACTTGAGAGGGTTAACACGATTAAAGTTTGACATATCGATGCTACTTTGCTGAGAATGGCGACTCATATCGTCATCTGTATGATGCTATTTCAAATACTAATACGCTTGGGCTAAGGTTATCAGTCTTTGTAAAAGTCATTTTTTTTAACGTAGCCGCATTCGCGGAGCGTCTGTCTGCGACACGCTGCGCGAACGTAGAGAAGCAACTTTCCGCAGTGTACCACAGAGGCCCAGAGAAGCCAGTGCACCCTTCTGGTTCCCTAATTTGTACCCTTACGGGGATCTTGCTAGCAAGAGCGTCTCCGACAAGAGAAGTAACTGGTGCGACACAGAGAGAAGAAAGAGAAGGAAAAATTTTCTTAACCCAAGCGTATTGTTTCAAATACTAATGAGTAAACAAATCTATCATCAAATTCATCTATTTTGAGGATTGATTAAAATAGCTTTTGGTTGATTGGCATTAAATAGAGAAGCAGCTAACAGAATAATCGGCTTGTTTGTTTGGTTTTCTCCATAATGAACTATTCCGGGATATTCAACTAAAGAATCTCCAACCGTAAGCTGTATAGTTTTCCCTTTTTGAAGAATCAATTCTGTGTTGTTAGCTTTCGTTACTTTAGCTTTTCCTTCTACAACAGTAAAAGTTAAAGTTCCCGCCTCTACTCGTCCAATCTGCATTCCTGGATGAGTATGAGTAGGGAGTTTTGCTCTTGGTGCAATGGTATAGCGGACAAGCTCAAGAATCTGCTTTTGATCTTGAGTAGGATAACCACTCGCTAAAACTTCACGGGTAACAGATTTAGTGTAAGTATTGGGTGAGGAGATTCCTTGGCTCTTAACAACTACACTGCCAAAAGCTAGGATAGCTAAAGGGAGAATCACAGACAGTTTTCTCATTTTAAAAGTTTTTTGTTTGAGCAATACCTTTAATTAAATCATTTTGTGTTTAGTTTGTCTAATAAGCATAAGTAGCTTAACTCGCTTTATAAGACGAGCGATGTCTACGACGGGCTATGCCTACGCACCAACAAAATCATTCTCTAGCACTCTCTGGAAACAACCGACTCAAGTCCAATAATGCATCTTCAAATCCAGGAATCGCCACTGACTGGTTAGATAGAAAAATCTGCTTACTGAGATAGCTAAACTTACTTTGAGCATTCTGATATGGCTGGCTATGAAGCTCAAGTTGACGAGCTGGTAAATTCACAATCCAGTAATCAGAAATTCCGGCTTCTGCATACAAAAACAGCTTGGTTGTTTGATCATAATCTATTGTTTTATCCGAAATTTCAATAACTAACAAAATATCTTTGGGATAGGGATAATGAGCGAGATAATCTTCATCTCTTCCTCGTGCAATGACAACATCCGGCTCAGGCTCACTCTGATTAGAAAGAGTGATGGGATCTTGTCCACGGATAACTGCTCGATCGCCTAGAAGCCGATCCAATTGACGGCACAGGATAGAACTACAAACTGTATGAGGTGTTCCCTTTGCTGTCATTTGAATCAGTTCTCCTCGAATTAATTCAATATGATTGGCCTCTGTCAAAAATCCGAGTTCAATCAATTGATGGTATTCAGCGATCGTAAATCGCTTAGGTGTCACAACATTCATAAGACATCCTTCTAATGACACTGATTCTACTTTTACTTGTACATTAACAGAGATTACAGCAATTTTCAGGTAAATAGACCACGCAGTAGGGGCATAGCATTGCTCATTGGTGTTAACTTAAGGTGAAAGTGAGTAAGCGAAGCGTCAACCTTGGCAGTTAAAATCTCATTAACGCAGTAAAAAACCTCGTTTAATCACTTAACTTGCCAGTGCTATTCAGATAATTTTTTGAGTATATTTTGAACTTCATCTGCCCTTTCTGGATTAAGTTCAATGTACCTTTCAGCCGCTATTTTGAGATATTTTTTGAATATCTCCTGAGAAACTATTATTTCATCTTTATCCAGAAAGGAAAAGCGAACCCCATCAAATATATCATCCTCATCTTCGCTAGGAAATTCACAGATCGCATATTCACTACCATAACCAGTACCTTCAAGAAGATAATTTAATGCATCAGGGAAAGAGATACCCTCTATTGCATTAAAGTATGACTTGACTATCCAAAGTGGATCGGTTCTATAGTCTACGCCGTCAAATAGTTGTTTGAGCATAAAAAATAAGATGCGTTTTCCCTAAAGGTTAAACTGAGTGTGTTGTTTACCGCCGCAGGCATCACAATGCCTCAAACTGCTGCCAACAAAGGTACAATGCCCGCGGTACGTGAAAACATCCTTTCCATTTGCCACCTTTAAGGTTCAACAATACTTCCCCACGCCGATTCAGGTAGCCAAACCACTCACCGTATTCGGAATCGGCAAAGTGTGACCAGGCGTAATCGTGCATCTTTTGATACCATTCCCAACAAACCTGACGCCCAGTCAGGCGATAGCCCATTGCTAATGCAACCAAAGACTCTAGGTGAACCCACCACAGCTTTTGATCCCATTCCAATTGCTGTGGGGGATGACCGTCTGCATCCATAAAGTAATACAATCCGCCGTACTCACTATCCCAAGCAAAATTCAGGATATTTAGCACCACATCAACGGCTTGATTAATAGTTTTGGTGTCGTTTTGGCGACGGGCGATGTCCATGATAAACCACATAGCTTCGATACCGTGACCTGGGTTAATCAGCCGTCCCTCAAAACAATCTATGTGGGAACCGTCAGGGGCAACATTTTCGTACATTAGTCCCCGTTCTTGATCGAGAAAATCAGTCATCACTTCGTGGACTGTCTCAGCAAGGACATTCTCTAGTGTTTCCTTAGGTAGCAACCATTCCATTTCTAGAGTCAGGTTGGCTAAAATCATCGGTACAGCCAATGATTTCATCGGGCGTGTGCCAGGATAGGTTTTATTATATTTGCCCTTCGGGTTGTCCTTGCGGCGTAATACGTTGTTGTAAGCCTGCATTGCCACATCCTTTGCCCATTCTTCGCCCCCAGCGAGTGCATATTGACTAAATGCCATCGCTGCAAAGCAATCAGAAAAGATATTGTAAGGTTCAACCAGTGGTTTTCCTTCACGGGTGAGGGCAAAGTACCAGTTACCATCACTATCTCTGCCATGTTGGGCGAGAAAATTAGCGCCATTGCTGGCGATTTTTAACCAGTTTTCGCGTTTTTCTAGCTGGTTGTAAAGCATAGAAAAAGTCCACACCTGGCGGTTTTGCAGCCAGATGAATTTGTCTGTATCATAAATTTTGCCGTGGCGATCAAGGCAGGTGAAATAGCCGCCTTGCTGCCAATCGAGGGAGTATTTTTCCCAAAATGGGAGTACATCGTTGAGGAGGGCGTTTTTGTAAAGTTCAGCTATCGCTTGAAAGTCATGCTCCATAAATTTCCTCCCCTTTTTTGCTCAAACCAACAGCTTAACAGTTATCACATTTTGGCTCGAATATGGAGCGTAGGCGTAGCCCGTCATAGACATCGCGTCCCTCTCTGACAAGATTTAGCCAGCAAAAGTTAGTTGGATTTTTGGTTTCGCGCTACAGTCTTTGTGATCTCTAAAAACTCACGCAAAACTACAGATGAATCATCGCGTCGCCAAACCACAGCTAGTTCTAGAGTTAAGTTTTCTCCCTGAATTGGTCTGTAGACAACTCCCTTTCGCTGTAGGTTTTGGGCATTAGCAGGAAGCAATGTTACCCCGACTCCACCTGCAACCGAGCTGAGTACAGTCACCATCCAAGTTGCTTCTTGTACCACTTTTGGGGAAAAACCCACCTGCTGACAAAGGCTAATAATTTGACTGTATGATGGTACTAAGTCGGTTGGCGGTAATACAAAAGGTTCGTCTGCCAGTGCAATGAGTGGAATTTGGGATTGGGCTGCTAGAGGGTGCTTTTCTGGTAAAGCAACGACTAAAGGCTCTTGCAAAATCGGCAAAAAATTTAAAGCGCCATCATTTAAATTATTATTGGGCAACCGTTCAAAAGCAATATCGATGTAGCGATCGCGCAATTGCTTTACTTGCTCGAAAGAACTTACTTCACGCAACACCAGTATCACCTCTGGAAACAGAGGGTGAAAAATTTGCAGAATATCTGGGAGAACGCTGTTAGCAACGGAGCTATTAGTCCCCACCACTAAGCGTCCAATCTCACCCCGGCTAACTTTTTGTGCAGAGGTAATTGCTCGTTCCAACTGAGGAAACACTAAACGTGCTTCTGTTAAAAAGACTTGCCCAGCAGCAGTTAAGTGTAGTGGGCGTTTTATTGCGTTCAAATAGTTGTAGCCCTAGTTCTGCTTCTAGCGCCTGAATTTGTTGACTTAAAGGTGGTTGAGCAATATGCAAACGTTCAGCTGCCCGGCTAAAGTTTAATTCTTCAGCTACAGCGATAAAGTAGCGCAGATGTCGAAGTTCTATCATTGCTTTAGCTACTATATTAAATATATATACTTTAGTTGCTAACTAAATATTGGACATATAGTAGCATTTTATTTATTGTGATTCTTATAGCGGGTTTTATATAAATAGACCACAGTAGGATGGGCATGATAATGCTTACCCTACAAGCTTCTATTGCGAGGTTGTTATGAGTCAGATTGAACGAGTTGCGATTGTTGGAGGAAACCACGGTAATGAGTTAACAGGAGTATATTTAGTCAAAAAGTTTCAGCAGTACCCAAATTTAATCAAGAGAACAAGTTTTGAAACTCTGGCATTACTTGGCAATCTCAAAGCTATTGAAGAAGGCAAACGATACATTGACAAGGATTTAAACCGCTGCTTCACCAATCAAGGCTTACAAAATTCCCACCTCTCAAGTTATGAAGATACACGGGCGAAAGCAATCCAACAGATACTGCAACCGCAAAATCAACCCTTTGTAGATGTAATTGTCGATTTGCACAGCACAACTGCCAACATGGGATTAAGTCTAATTTTTTGTGATCTGCATCCTTTCTTACTTCGGTTAGGCGCTTATTTAAGTTCTATCAATCCGATGGTAAAGGTTTTTGTTAATCAACAATCTAGAGAAGGTGGTTTTCTCCGTTCTTTGTGCGAATTGGGTTTTGTTATAGAAGTTGGTGCTGTGGCTCAGAATATTTTAAACGCCGAATTGTTTCAGCAAACAGAACAGCTTATTTATGCAATTTTAGACTATTTTGAAGGGTGCAACCAAGGTAATATTCCGCAGATAAACAGTACGCTTACACTCTATCAATACATTGGGACTATCGATTATCCTAGAGGCGATTGCCAAGAGATTCAAGCCATGATTCACCCCCAGCTTCAGTTTAGAGATTATGAACCTCTGAATCCCGGTGATCCAATGTTTCTGACTTTTGAAGGAAAAGATATTTTATATGAGGGAGAGTTTACTGTTTATCCTATTTTTATTAATGAAGCAGCTTACTACGAAAAAGGAATTGCGATGCATTTAAGTCAAAAGCAGCAAGAGATAGTTTAGGGTTATATTGAGTGGCGATCGCACTTGCTAATTCTTCCTCAGTTAGCAAGTTTAATTCCACAAACACATCTAATTCTTTACCAGAGATATTCCACTCTTGATCCCTCCCCCACAAATAAAGGTTGTTGACTTTCTTTAACTTACGTTGGGATAGGTGCAGTGTTTTATCGCACAGATGTGAGGATGCGATCGCCTTGGCGTAATCCTCCGAAAACATTGCCGGGTAATTGGGAAAGAATTTCTTCAGTTAAAGACATTTTGGAAAAACTAAACTCTACATTCCAAAACTACCTAAGAATGAAGAAAGTAGTTCAATCAAAAACCTCTCCCTGGTTTTACTACACAAAACCGTCCCTCTCCGACTCGGAGAGGGACAGACTTGAACTTTAGTTCAAGACAGGGAGAGGTTTATTGAACTGACGTTAAATTATCCCAAACCGAATAGTTTTGCGATCGCAGGCAATAATTTATTACCCGCTTCTACCACCGAGGCGATTGCAGGTAAGCCAGAAAATATCCCTTTCAACATGGTGATTGCATTTTTTGCCATTTTTTGCTTGGTCGATTCTTGAGGACTTTTACCTGCTTCGGCTATTGCTTGTATCTGTATTAATGCATCAGCTTTGTCTGTTTCTGGCAAATCTGCCGACTCTGAAATTGCTTCTTGCAACTGCGTCAACAGTTCTTTAATTCCCGGTTTCTCGGCATCTGGTGAATCAGGTAACTGATTGAGGGCAATACTCACATTACCGCTGATGGTTCCCAGATTAGCAACAGAACTATTCCCAGCGATACCGCTGACATTACTGCTGCCTTGAATGCTGATGCCGCTGATATCAAACATGATGGTATTTCCTTGTGTATAAGATTTAGGTTGCCCAAGTGCAGTATTTACCATAATTTCTAAATTACGAATGCGATCGCTTCTTTCTACCAGCAATAATTGCTGACTCTGGGATAAAGCTTTGAGTTGATTATAATCATCAAAATATTCTGTACTCAGTTGAGATTTATCACTATCTGCGGCGGTTTTGGCTCTGAGCAAGATTTTATCATCGCCGCGTTTCTCCATTGCCACGATTTCTAACTCGGCTTCGGGATGATTTTCGGCGAGTTTTTTGAAGGCTATGGCAACGGCGCGAGGGTCAACACCTTGATTATGGTAAAGGTCGAGGGTGTCAAAAATTGGTTTGATAAAGTCGGCAAAATCGCCATCTGCAAATACCTCTTGTTTATTATCAGGTTTGCGGAGGGGATCGGGGTTTTCTTTTGTGGGTAAGCGCATGAAGATATATTCACACCTCACCCCATGCAATTTAGTTGTATTTGTAATCCCCCAATCTTCAATGTACGCGCCTGTGAGTGTTGCACCTGTTAAATCTGTGCCGTCTAGTTGCGTTTGCTTCAGCTTTGCTCTTGACAAATCGGCATCTTGCAAATTCGCTTCACTGAGATCAGCGCCAATAAAGCTGGCATCTGTTAGGTTAGCTTTTTGTAAGTTGATACCCCGAAGCTTTTGGCCATCAAAGTTTGTGTCCTGTCCTTGTCCTGTAACCAGCAGTTGACGTACTTGTGAGGTTTGCAGATAAGTCGAGCCAGGACGAACACGGTCAAGCATTTTGGCTTGATGCCAACGGCTACATATAAGGATAGTGTTTCGCAAATCTGTACTTTTGAGCCTAGCTGGGGTGAAATCAGCATTGGTTAAATCAGCGCCACGAAAGCTCGTACCTCCTGTAGCTGCAAAGGCGATCGCTATATTACGAACTAGGGAATATTTTTCGTTTCCTTTCATCGCTTGCCAAGTGATGTAAATGCTCAGTAACATTCCGGCTCCGGCTCCGGCTCCGGCTCCGGCTCCGGCGACAGCTCTGGCTCCGGCGAAGGCGACGGCGATAGCGACGGCGAAGGACAAGGCCAAGGCTCCGGCTCCGGCTTCAGCTAAGGCTCCGGCGACGGCGACGGCTCCGGTGACGATCAAGGCTCCGGCTCCGGCTTCAGCTAAGGCTCCGGCTCCGGCGACGGCAACGGCGACGGCGACGGCTCCGGCGACGGCAACGGCGACGGCGACGGCTCCGGCCAAGGCTAAGGCCAAGGCTCCGGCGACGGCGACAGCCAAGGCCAAGGCTCCTAAACCAGCTACTACTCCTTGGCGAATTGTGAAGAAGAAAAAGACAATTAATAGGATTAGGACAGTCCAGCCGCCAATCCGATTTTCTAGTCTGGAATCAAATATTAATGACACCAAGTAACCATCGAAAGCCCAAAAAAATCCTGACAGTCCCGACAACATCCACGAGATAAGGACTAGGAAAATTACCCAACGGCGTTGCAGTCCAGCTTTGGCATGGCTGAAGTTCGCACCTATTAAATTAGCGTTGGTGAAATTTGCGCCTCGGATGTCGGCATAGCTAAAGTTTGCACCCGCAAGGTCTTGTCTACCTTTGAAGTTGCATCCTCGGAGATTTTGACAGGAGTTGTCTAAAGCCATGTTCCACTTTACAGAGGTGAGTAAATTTTACTACACGCTCACCCCTGTCAATTCAAGAATGGTTAGATATTTTTCATTAATGGAGTTCAAAGACTCATTCACGAGTATAAAAGACTCGTTAACGGAGTTCAAAGACTCGTTCACGAGTATTAAAGACTCGTTGACGGAGTTCAAAGACTCGTTCACGAGTATTAAAGACTCGTTGACGGAGTTCAAAGACTCATTCACGAGTATCAAAGACTCGTTGACGGAGTTCAAAAACTCATTCACGAGTATCAAGGTTTACACACAAGTCGAATTACCCCCCTCAATCCCCCCTTATAAAGGGGGGAAGCCGGAAATTTAGTTCCCTCCCCTTTATAAGGGGAGGGTTAGGGTGGGGTAAAACCTTGGTTAATCAGCTATTTCAGACTTGTGTGTACACCGTAGCCCCAATCTTCCGGGGGAAAACAAGATTTCTAGTTCCCTCCCCTTTATAAGGGGAGGGTTAGGGTGGGGTAAAACTGACGCTAAGGGATTTAATAACTAATCAAGCAGATATAATATAAATGCTCACCCCGCTAGCCGATACATAATCACTTTTCCTTTCCAATTTTCTTCCACAAATACCAGATACTCACCATTGGAACGCCGAAAAGCGCGGATACCGTAGGGGATATCAATCCAGCCACTTTCGCTACCAACTTCTGGGCCTGGTTTTAACTGTTGTATTTGCACTCCCGTCTTGGCATTGTAAACATATACCTCTGCGGTTTTAACTGTCACGGCGAATACTTTGTCTCCCGCCACACTCATTGCAGCTGTAGACACTTCATGTTTGCCAGTGGTGTCGTAGGGAATTACAATCCGCCAACGGGGAGTACGATTACCTTGATTCCAATTGTCAAAACGGGCAATTTCAGAACCAACAACTCCAGTATCGTCACCGAATGCAGGGTGATCTACTGTGAAGCCTGACAAATACATAGTATCTGTTTCCGGGAAATATTCCAGCCGCCGCAAGTCGTTAAATATCTTGGGAGTAGTTTGCTTCTGCATCAAACTATAGTTGTAGATGGGGTTGCCTTTAGCATCTATTCCCTGTAAAGGATAGTGGCGAATGCCATCTTGGGTTCGCAAAGCTTTCCAAACATCTCCTTTGCTGTCTACCCACCATCCGCCGATATAGGGATAATCTTTGCTGGTATCATATTCGTTCTTTTCAAATTTGCCATTACCGTTGCGATCGCGCCAGATCCATTCCCCTTTTTCTGGTTGATGCGGTGGCCAATTCCCGGTGAGAAATGGTTTATCTGCGCTATTGGTACCAACAAACATTCCGGCTGGGATGGCAATTTTGCCATCTGTGGCTGGATTAAAACGATATATTTGCAGAAAGCTGCTATACATATCTGTAAGGAACAAAAACGGCTTTCCTTGGATGCGGCGAACAAAGGTTCCATCTGGTGATGTATGCAGACGTGGATCTTGAGGATATTTGAAACCATTTAAAGTGTAGGCTTTGTAAGTCCATTGCTTACCAGCAGGCTTACTGTAGTCCATCAGATAGTGTTCTTGTTTGGTGAATAAATCTACACCATTAGTTTTAGGATCAGCATCTGCATTATCGACGAATATCAATCCCAGCGATCGCCAGATTAGTTTTCCCGATGGCGAAAATTTCCGCAAATCTGTTCCTGATTTGTTGAAACCATCACTATTTATATAGATATTTCCTGAAGTATCTGTACCAACTCCAGTAAGTCCGTAAAGTTTCAAATCTCGAACTTCACCAGCAACTCCTGCATAGATACCGCCTTTAGAGCCAAAACTACCCACCGGCACGGGCTGATCTTTGATATCATAAATCAATATTTGTTGACGCGGCCCATTTTCTGCCACTAACAACTTACCTTGATGATCAATTGCGATCGCTGTTGGTTCAACAATATCTACAATCTCTTGGGGCAATTGCTTTCCACTCTGGGAATAATGGAGAATCTTAGCGGGATTACTACTATTTTTGCTTTGAATAATCCAGAGATTTTTTTGTGGATCAATAGTTATTGCTCCCGGATTAGCAACGCTAAAGCTGCGGAGTTCCTTCATCGTATCAGGATCATAGACACGAATCTGATTAGCAGCAGAATCACTCACATACAACTCGCTTTCCACAGTTGCTAATCCAGTGATTTCATTTTTAGTGCTGGTAATTAACATACTTTTATCCCAGCCACGCCCATTAGGAAACGGCGCAGGTTTTCCCGACAAGTCATAGCGTCTAACGCAATGCCAAGTTGTTCCTTCAGGTGGGTAATCTTCATCTGTTTTACCCCTCGAACCCTGAGTCATGGCAATGTAAATATATTTATTATTTGCTGTTACAGCTTTGCCACCGCCACGACTCCAGCCGTGAGTATCCCCAATAGCACCAATAACTTTACCATCTTTATATATGGCAGCCTCCATTCCCGCCTCATCCCAATGGCTATTGGTATAAACTGTGCCATCAGGGGCAACATACATTGCCTCAATATTGTTTTGTACCCGCAGATTTCCACTGCCAAAAGTATTACCTATCCACGATGTTTTGTACGTGAGTGTGGGTGTTCCAGTTATCGCCCAGTCTGTTGTAATTCCAATGGTAGTAACAATTACTCCAGCAGTCAGACTGAGTAAAAAGTTGAAAGTTTTATTTCTTTGTAAATATCTAATCTTAGATAATTTTTTGATGTGCTGATTTAGCTGGTGACGAAGTTTTACTAACTGCGTCAGTAATTTATTTCTCATATAAGTTTTAAGCTTTTAATTATTTATATACAATCACTATTTCTAAAATCCGTACAAAAATTAACTATTTTTAACTGGATAAGATACAAGTTATTTAGGGACACGACATCTGATTAAATATCAATAACAAACAATCTAGATTCAAAAATTTTATTCACATAAGCTTTATCAAAATAACATTATTTTAGTCAATATTTTTCTATGTATTAATATTTACTTTGACAACAGTCAAAATTGTAAATATTAATACAAAAGTGTTTATTCATAAACTAGTTGATATTGTTTTTTTCCTTTGTCTGTCTACTATTCAGCTTGTTTACTGGCATGAATCATATATATCATTGTCAGTGTTCTTTAGTTAATAAAAACACAGGTTTGAATTCATTGTTGACGTTTGTATATAAATAGTTTATAAATTGGTGTTCTATAAAAAACTCTTATTTGTAATGCGTATTCGTAAATTCTAGTAATTCAGGTTGGAATATAACAAACATGCTGTTAGGGCAATTCATGAATTGTCCCTACTGTTTTAATACATTTATAGGAGACACATTGATGGAAGGTAATCAAGAAACAAGTTTTGCTTCATCATCTGCATCTATTCTCACTCTTGGATTAGGCTGGTTTCCCAAAAATCCTGGAGGATTAGAAAGATATATTTATGAATTAACTCATAAATTAGCAGCAAATAAAGACCAGGTAGAATTATGTGGAGTTGGTCTACCAGAGGCTGAAATAAATTCACCGATTAAGCTGACTAACTTGGCTTCTGTCGATAGTGCTATTTGGCAAAGATTATGGTCGATTCGCACTAACTTTAAAAAAACAAGAACAAGCAAACCAGATGCTATTAATTTGCACTTTGCATTATATAGCTTTCCTATTTTAGATATTTTACCAAAGGGAGTACCAGTTACTTTTAACTTTCATGGCCCTTGGGCTTCTGAAAGTCAGCAAGAGGTAGTTAATAAAAATCTCAGTCTTTTGATCAAACACTGGTTAATAGAACAAAACACTTATAATCGCTGCGATCGCTTCATTGTTTTGAGCAAAGCATTTGGTAAAATTTTACATGATAAATATCAAGTACCGTGGAGCAAAATTAATATTATTCCTGGTGGAGTTGACATTAACTGGTTTCAACCAAATTTATCACCCCAGGAAGCTTGTACAAAGCTAGGCTGGCCTAGTAATCGCCGGATCATATTTACATCCCGCCGCTTAGTACATCGAACCGGAATTGACAAATTATTGCAGGCACTGGCTATAATTAAGCCCAGAATACCAGATGTTTGGCTAGCGATCGCAGGTCGTGGTCACATCCAAGCTGCATTACAACAACAAGCTACAGAATTAGGACTAGACGACAACGTTAAATTTTTAGGTTTTCTCCCTGATGAGCAATTACCCATAGCTTACCAAGCTGCTGAATTAACTGTCATGCCTAGCCAATCTTTTGAAGGGTTCGGATTAGTAATAATCGAGTCTCTAGCGTGTGGTACTCCTGTTTTATGTACCCCAGTTGGAGGAATGCCAGAAATTTTATCAGAGTTTTCACCCGATTTAATTACTACTTCAACAGAAGCCTCAGCTATTGCTGAAAAATTAGAACAAGTGCTTTTGGGAAATATCCCCATACCTTCACGATCAGCCTGTCGCCAATATGCAACTACACACTACGACTGGAATCAAATCGCCCAGCAAGTACGGAATATTTTATTAGCTTAAACAAGTGATTGTAATAGATGTTAAAGGTGCTGTGTGAGTCAAATTAAATAAACTAGAGGTTTTATGAGAATTCTTTTCCTAGACCAAAGTGGTAAACCAGGCGGTGCAGAATTGTGTTTAATAGATATTGCTAAACCATATGGCGTTGGCTTTGCCCGCCATAGGCATCGCGCTTTGGTAGGTTTATTTGCAGATGGCCCATTTAAAGATTTACTACAGCAAAATCATATCCCAGTAGAAGTTCTCGCAACTCAAGCAATAAAAGTTCACAAAGAAAGCAGTTTGGTACAAGGATTAAAAAGTCTGGGACAACTTGCACCTTTGATTACTAAGGTAGTTAAAAAAGCACGTGAATACGATTTAATCTATGCTAATACCCAAAAAGCATTAGTTGTAGGGGCATTAGCAAGTTTTTTTAGTCGTCGTCCTCTGGTTTATCATTTACATGATATTCTTTCCAAAGAACATTTTAGCCAAACGAATCTTCGCATTGCTGTTAACTTAGCTAATCGTTTTGCATCATTAATAATTGCTAATTCTCAAGTTAGTAAAACAGCCTTTTTGCAAGCCGGAGGACGCTCAGACATCATTGAAGTTGTCTATAATGGCTTTGATCCAAAAATTTATCAACCTGATGAGTCTGACATTAATAAATTACAGCAAGAATTAGGATTGTCAGGAAAATTTGTAGTCGGACACTTTAGCCGTCTTGCACCTTGGAAAGGTCAGCATATTTTAATTGATGCCCTTGCCAAATGTCCGCCAGAGGTGACAGCAATTTTAGTCGGTGATGCATTGTTTGGTGAACAAGATTACGTCCAAAAGTTACACCAACAAGTTACCCAACTGGGACTAGAAAACCGCGTCAAATTTTTAGGATTTCGTTCAGATATTCCCCAGTTAATGGCAGCTTGTGACTTAGTGGCACATACCTCTACTTCCCCAGAACCCTTTGGTAGAGTAATTGTTGAGGCGATGCTATGTGGAAAACCTGTGGTTGCAGCAAAAGCTGGAGGTGTAATGGAATTAGTAGAACACGGACTTAATGGTTTTCTAGTGACACCAGGAGAACCCCAGGAACTTGCACAAGTAATTATCACCTGTCTTCAAGAGACGGAAATAACTGTAACTATAGCCAAGAATGCCAGGATTATTGCTAGTGAGCGTTTTAATATCGCAATTATTAATCAGCAAATTGCTCAACTGCTGTCTCATATCACGTCCGCTTAAATAGACATATAGCGGTTTTAAATTGCGTGGAGTACAGACAATTCGTAGGGGCGCACAGCTAGCTGTAATTGTGTGCCCCTACTAGGTTTCAAAGCCTCTCCACCCGTGGGGGATAAGTTTCCAGCGAATGGAATTTAAAAACTTTGCGTTTCCCTGAGAATGAATATACCAAGTTGGTTAAGTTAGCAATGATGTATGTCATATAAATAATGTCATTAACAAGATTGACTTAAAAAAATTCATATCATATCATCATTGTGACTAATGTAGCAAAAAAACATTTAACTACCCAGACTTGGTAGATAAAAAGATTTTGCAGAACATAGCGATGTGTGATGAAAACACATAGCAGTACACAAGTGGAATCAAACAGATAAGGAACACCAATTTATGACATCAACCACAACTTACACTTACGATGTCGATGGCAAAGTGATATCTGAGAGGACAGACAACAACAGTGATGGGATAATAGACTCAGTTATTACCTACCGCTATGATCTGACATCCGATAGCATTGACACCAACGGCGACGGCAAAGTTGATATTGTCCAAACCTATACTTATAATGCCAAGGGCAACGAGACATTCTTTAGCAGTGACACCAACGGCGACGGCAAAGTTGATGTTGTCTATACCTATACTTATGATGCCAAGGGCAACCAGACATCCTTTAGCAGTGACACCAACGGCGACGGCAAAGTTGATTATGTCCAAACCTCTACTTATGATGCCAAGGGCAACCGGACATCCTTTAGCAGTGACACCAACGGCGACGGCAAAGTTGATTCTGTCCAAACCTCTACTTATGATGCCAAGGGCAACTTGACATCCACCAGCTATGACACCAACGGCGACGGCAAAGTTGATGTTGTCCAAACCTCTACTTATGATGCCAAGGGCAACCGGACATCCTTTAGCAGTGACTACAACGGCAAAGTTGAGTATGTCGATACCTATACTTATGATGCCAAGGGCAACCGGACATCCTTAAGCACTGACTACAACGGCGACGGCAAAGTTGATTCTGTTCAAACCTATACTTATAATGCCAAGGGCAACCAGACATCCGATAGCTTTGACTTCAATGGCGACGGCAAAGTTGATTCTGTCACAACTTATACTTATGATGCCAAGGGCAACCGGACATCCTTAAGCACTGACAACAACGGCGACGGCAAAGTTGATTCTGTCCAAACCTTTACTTATGATGCTAAGGGCAACCAGACATCCATAAGCAATGACGACAACGGCGACGGCAAAGTTGATTATGTCGAATCCTTTACTTATGATGCCAAGGGCAACCGGACATCCATAAGCAATGACTACAAAGGCAACGGCAAAGGTGATGTCACAACTTATACTTATGATGCCAAGGGCAACCAGACATCTGTTAGCCAAGACAACAACGGCGACGGCAAAGTTGATTATGTCGAATCCTTTACTTATGATGCCAAGGGCAACCAGACATCTGTTAGCCAAGACAACAACGGCGACGGCAAAGTTGATTCTGTCTCAACCTCTACTTATACTTATGGACGCACATCCGCTAGCTATGACTTCAACAATGATGGTGTAATTGATGCTGTTGGCATCTACAGCTACGATTTTAACGGCAAGCTGACATCACAAAAAATTGACAAAAATAATGATGGCATCTTTGATGAAGTCACCGCTTACAGTTACGACGCTAACGGCAAACAGACTGCACAGGTAGCTGACAAAAATAATGATGGCATCCCTGATGAAATTACGACTTTCAACTACGATCGCAATGGCAAACTAATTTCCGCAGATATTGACAACAACAGTGATGGCATTACTGATGCAGTTGCCACTTATCTGTATGATACCAATGGTCAATTAATCAGCAAAACCACCACAGAGGGAAATGTGCCAAAGATTACTTTAAACGGTGGTAACGGTGCAGATGAACTCAGTGGTGGGGCTGGTAATGATCAAATTTTCGGCAAAAATGGCAACGATAAACTCTTTGGATTAGCCGGAAATGACAAACTAGTTGGTGGTAATGGTAATGACATCCTCAATGGTGGTGCTGGACGTGATACCCTCACAGGCGGTTGTGGCGCTGATAAATTTGTGTTTAACAGCCTGAGTGATTCGCTGCTGTCTGGCTTTGATCAAATAACTGACTTGAACATTTCTCAAGATAAAATTGATGGGCTATATGCAGTTAGCGCGGCTAATTTAGTTCAACTTGGCAAAGTTGCGAGTCTAAATCTCTCAGATGTACAACAGATATTGACTGCAACTGCTTTTGTGGCTAAAAGTGCGGCAACTTTTACCCTTGGTACAGGCAATCATCAGCAGACTTTTCTGGCACTCAACGATAACACTAATGGATTCTCTGCCCTCACGGATGCCGTGATTGAGATTAGTGGCTACAAGGGTAACTTAGCCTCCTTAGCAGTTGTATAATCAGACTACGGTTCAGATGTGACTATAAACCGACTAATTCACGAGATTCAAAATCGGTAAGTTGTTGAGCGATCGCTAATCTTGCTTCCAACTTATACCAATTTTATATGAAGCTGCATATAATGGAGAAAAGAAACTCGATAAATTAAAATAGCCATGAGCCGCCCTTTTAAGATTGAAATC
>NZ_JBALCN010000093.1:0-196021 GCF_036919615.1 Nostoc sp.
GATTGAATATGCTGCCATTTCTTAATAATCTTCTTTTTTACATCTTTTAAGTTTATGACTTTTGTGGCAGTTTTGATATCAAATTGCTGTAAGTTACTAGTTAGTAGGGTGCGTTGTTGCAAGACGCATATTACAGGAGGGATGCGATCCCCTTAATTTGCCTTAACGGTGAAATTGTGTGGCGGCAAGTAACCTTCAACTCCTAGCGATAACCTCTGCTCCGTCCACACTAACGCTTTGTGATGCCGTGATTGCTTACCTGTATTATGCATTGTTCATTTAGCACGTTGGTATGCAAAATAACTGCCTCCAGCAATTCCAATAGGCGTAGATAAATTATTTAAAGGATTTAGAAATCTTAAAACAACTTGTAAAGTAGTAATAATAAACTGTCCTATCAATTGCAATGATCCAATTGGGTCTATGGGGGCATTGATAATTGCTAGTATAAGTATGAGCAAGAATATGATCGAGAACAATCCGACTGGTAATGCTACACAACCAATCAGATAAGAGATTACAGCTAGACGACCCGTTTGCTCTCCACGTCTATCCCTTAAAACTCTTAGAACTACACTTCCAACAAAATCACCTAGAGGTAAAAAACCTAACCAAACAATTAACGATAGAATGCCTGTAGAATCAAAACTTCTCACAATAATATCTACAAATAAAAGGGCCAGAATTCCAAGAATTGTTACACCTGCTCCCAAAAAAACAGCTAATATAATTTCCCATCTAGTTAACTGACGTGAAGGTGAGCGTTGTCCTCGCTCTCTAGATGGTCTTCTAGGCACTTTATAGTATGAGCCAAACTTATTATATGCTTCAGGCTTGCTCTCTCTAGCCAAATCTAGAAGATCAGAGACCAGCATTTGCTGGCGTATGTACTCTAAAAGTCGATCAATAATTTCAGTTTTTCCTGTATTTGAGTCAATCTGTTCGGAAACTGGCCTGAAGTTGTCATAGCAGAGAGTAAGCAATTCCTCACGAGTGAACCCGCCATTAAGGAGTGATCGAATATTGCTTACATCAAAATGCTCATCAAATATTTCAGTTAAGTAGACAATTCCAAGATCGCGCATCATTGCTCGATTAGTTTCGTAGAGTTCTATAAGACGATCTAGGGCAGTCGAAGGTATTTCAATCCGAAGCTTTACGCTACCTTTTCTTATTTCTATAATCTTGATTTCTTCACGAGAAATATTTAATACACCAGCCAAGGCTCCAATTGCTGCTTCTCTCACTTCAGGTTTAAACTTGGAAAGGTCTTCAAATACAAGTTCAATTTCACATTGGCTCCTAACTTGTATTGTAGCTTTTGCCTGCTTGCTTCTAAATATAAATCCACGGAAGCACTTGCAAATGTTCGATGACTGGCTGTAGGAACTAAAGCTATTAGATTCTTGATTTATTGAAGGTATGTATTTACGATATTTACTGGAAGAAATAACTTTTATATGGTTCAACAATTCGCTTATCTGATTATGGTAATGGCAATAATCAATCAATAGTTGAACCTTTAATAAAAAAGGTATTGTTTCTTTTGAAATAGATGCAAAATTCTTAGTAAGAAATGACGAAAATTGCTTTTCGTCGATAAAGACAGCTTTAATTAGCTCACGAACTGCTAATAAATCGTATAATTTTTCCCTAAACAAATCGGGCGGCAGTTCTGCCCAAATCCTCTTTAAACTAGCTAAGGATATTGCTTGACCAGAACGTCCTTGTCCTTCTAGATGACTAACAATGCCTATGACGGTATAACTTTTGCTATCTATTACGGGTGAGCCACTAAAACCTGGCTGTAAAGTAGACTCATCATCAATCTTTAGCTGCCAAGCATCAATAAAACCTGCTTGATGTCTTGATTTTAGCTTTACTGGCTTTCCTAAAAATCCCTTGATTTGTTCTAGCCTATACTGTTTGCTGCGTTTGTCATACAACCAGCAACCAAATATCATAAAGCTTGAACCAGTTTTACCAAATATTCCCAATGGGAGGATGGAGTTACCTAAGACTGCGTCGATTTTGAGTACAGCTAGATCATCAGCGTAACCATCTTGACTTTGAGCGACGATGTTAACTGAATAGGTACCAACCTCTACTTGATCGATTCCGCCTACATCTCTTATTACATGAGCGCAGGTTAATATGTAGGTTGACTGTGAATCCTGTTTAATTACAAATCCAGTACCAAAACTCTCATTTTCGGAGTTCTTACTTGTTAATAAAAAAATCGATTTGTCTGCATTAAAACTCATTCAGCTTAACCCTGTAAGTTTCCGTCACTATTTGGTTTAAGAACTAACTTAATTGTCAAATTAGCACTTGCTTTGGACTTTGTAATATACAGATTTCCTTCTCCTTCAAAGCTCAATCCTATTTGAACTTCAGCTTGCTCAATATTCATTTCTTGATTGATCTCTTTCCAAGCAGCAGCAATAGGCTTGCAAGTTTTGACTAAAATTGGCTTGATTTTATCGAAGGTTGCGTCAACTTTATCGGCAAATCCTCCCGAAATTTGCCGAGCCTGCTCCTCCGGTACTTCAACTTCTACAAGAGTTCCATCATCTAATCGAATAAGTTTTGTAGACATTTCTTCTGATTTAAAAAGTATCCATAATTTATCATAATCTAGCAGCTTATAAATACTGCTATTTAACCGCAATCATCCATCAAAAAATACAATTTTCAATAAAAGTAGATTCATCGGCAATCGAGCCAAGAAATTTGTCGAGCCAGTTAGTTGCTATCTATCAGTTTTACGTTTCAGGTCGCTAACCTCCTGTTCAAAAGTTGCTTCATCTAGCATGATTTGATTTTTGCTTTCCATTTATTTCAAACGAAGTGACACCATTAAATACTAAATACACGTTTATGCTGGCAGCATACTCATGCAATTCTAGCATCGAGACAAACTCATCTTCATTGCGGATCTAAAATTGTATCTCCCGAAGATAAACCAGCTTCTCAGATACATGCTGAGACGAACTCAGGTGAATATCCAGCGATGAAATTTACCCATCTGTGAACAGGATGACGTGAGCTTGTAAGATTTGTTGGTGCAAGAGCTGGATGTATGGAATCAGTAAAAAGAGAAAGCTGCATTAGATGGTTTTAATTTTCGGAATTTAGGTCTATTCATCATCTGGCAAATAGCTCTGACAGCGTAACATAATTTGCTGATTCTCCGGCGATCGCAAATGAAATAAGTTTTCTTTAAAGAACCTAGTATCCAATCCTTTAAATCAATAAGGGCTGGCGGTGGGGCGCACAATGATTTCGCTAACATCAACGTCGTTAGGTTGTTCGATCGCAAATGCGATCGCTCTAGCAATAGCCTCTGGTGGAATAGCAATCTTCCGGAAATCCTGCATCCCCCGACGCGCCTCGCTATCCGAAATACTATCCGCCAGTTCAGATTCCGTTACTCCAGGGGAAATCACTGTCACCCGGATGTCGCTGACTTCTTGGCGCAGTCCCTCGGAAATAGCACCCACTGCAAACTTCGTAGCACAGTAAACGGCTGCGGTGGGACTTACTGCATGTCCACCAATTGATGATATGTTGATGAACTGACCAAATCCCTGTTCTTTCATAATTGGCAATCCAGCAGCAATACCATGCAGGACACCTCGAATGTTTACGTCGATCATCCGATTCCATTCGTCAACCTTGAGGGCTTCCAGTTTTGAAAGCGGCATGACGCCTGCATTGTTCACAATTACGTCGATGCGACCAAACGTCTTTTGAGCGAATCCGACAAATTCCTCCATGTCATTGCATTGCGTGACATCCAATTGCTTATAGTGCGCTGAACCGCCCTCGTTGCCAATTGCCGTCACAAGAGTTTCGAGGCGATCGGTGCGACGCGCACCTAATACGACATGTGCGCCTCTGCTAGCGAGTAAGCGGGCGCTAGCTTCACCGATGCCACTGCTTGCACCCGTAATTAAAACGACTTTATTCTTAATTTCTGACATGCGTAATCTTTTTTATTGTTTAGGTTACGGAAATTGCCCATATATTACCTTAATTGAGACAGAAGTTTTTTAATGTAAAGAATCTTAAGCTTAATTTTGCCAATTAGTTCAAGCGTTTCTTTAATCCACAAGAGATTGTTTTTTGAGGCTTTGCTATAGTGTTTTTGCTTTCTCATTTTGGTGTTTTCCGCAAGCAAAATCAGCTTTTACTTTCTCAAACCCCAGTTTGCTTTCTCATTTCAGTAGTTCGTGCATTCATGACAGCGAGCGCGCTTGTAGCAAAAACCATTGCAGATTTGCCGGAATTCTCTCAGGCTAATCTATACGGAAATTTTATAAGGTAAAGAATATTAACCGTACTATATTACAAGGTGTAGCTCATGGCTCGTAGAAAAAGAACTTCCTTAGTGTTAGAGAAAGCAGTGCGTCGTGCGGCTAGCATAAACTCTATTGATCCGAGTTTAGATTTAGGCAATAAACTCACCTTACCTGCTTTCTCAACCCTAATCGAAACGATGCGAACTAAAGAAAATGCATATAACAGTGCCCTTTCCAGCTTAGATAAATTGTACCGTGAAATGCTGGAAACAGAAGATGAGTTAGGAGATATGACAGAGCATATGCTAATGGCAGTTGGGACTCGATATGGCAAAAGCAGTGTAGAGTACGGCATGGCGGGAGGAGTTCCTAAGAACCAGCGCCGTAAGGGACTGCGAGGGGAGTCGCCAACCCCCAGTGATGAGCAACCTAAGTTCGTTGCCAGTATGGAAAGCAAGAATGGAAATAAAGCAGCAGCGACAACTTAGGATGTGTCCTATAGCGCTTTTCCTTTGTATGCAATACACTTTGACCAAAAAAGACTCATGATACAAGCCCCTAAATTTATTTATGGGGATTATTAATTTTGACTTTTGACTTCCCCGAACGCGAACAGCGTCTCCTTGGTGCAGCCTCTCGTAGAGAAGAGTTGGGGCTGACCTCTCTTTTAAATCTTACTCCCCTTCCCTCGTAGGGAAGGGGTTGGGGGTTAGGTCTGTATTCAACTCAATTGAGAAGCACTATATTACTCAAAATTTTGTCAAGCCCAAATAATTGCATAGATGCAAAGTGATATTATCGTGCTTTGCGACAACGCACCTTACAAGTTAAGGCAAAATCAGCGGCGAAGAAACCAGTTTGTGGAACCTCTTAAGTAAATGCGATTGCACTAAATTTGCATAAGGTACTGACAAAAAAATTTAAACAAAGGTGAGTATGTAGGCATCTTGGGAACTATAAAAGTAAATCAAATTAGCACAACTTCCAGTTTCCAGCAATGAAGACTCAATATCCCAGCAAAGGTAAAGCGTTCCCATTACAGATTGTTCTTGTTGTTCCCTTCGTTATCCAAATTTTTGGAGCAGTCAGTTTAGTGGGTTATTTGTCCTTTAAAAATGGACAAAGAGCAGTTAACGACCTAGCAGAACAGTTGATAGATCGTACCAGGGATGTGGTGGATGAACACCTGAAGTCTTATCTTTCCATTCCGCAAACCCTTAATCAAATCAATGCAAATGCCATCCGCAGGGGAATTTTAGATGTGCGCGATCGCAAAACCCTTGGCAAGTATTTCTGGGATCAGATGCAAGCTTATGACTTGACTTATATTGGTATTGGATTAACAACGGGTGAGGGGCTGGGAGCCGCTCGTTATGATGGCAAGACAATCACGATTGATGATTGGACTGCCAAGCCTCCCAATAATATTTCCACCTATGCCACAGATAATCAAGGTAATCGAACTCAGGTCAATACTCGATGGGATTGGAACAATTTTAGTGAATCTTGGTATACCCAACCCATCACCGCTGGTAAACCTATTTGGGGAAAGATTTATACTGCAAATTTTCCAACGGGCCCCTACATTACCGCCTCTGCCAGTCGTCCGATCTATGATTCGCAAAATCGCTTGCTGGGAATGATTGCAACGGATATTCACCTGCTGAAACTCAGCGATTTTTTACGCAGTTTAAATATTAGTAAGTCTGGGCAGGTGTTCCTTTTAGAGCGGGATGGCACATTAATCGCCAGTTCTGGTACAGAGAAGCCTTTTGTCCTCGTTAATCAAGAAATCCGGCGATTGCGGGCGATCGACAGTTCTGACCCAATTATACAGAACATTGCCAAACACCTCCAAATCTCCGGGTTTGGGTCTATGACCCAAGACACAGATTTTCAATTTGAGATGCAAGGAAAACGGCATTTTGTCGATGTTTTACCTTGGCGTGACAAGTATGGCTTGAATTGGCTGATGGTAGTGACTGTGCCAGAAAACACATTTATGGAGCAAATTAACGCCAACACGCGCACTACGATCGCACTTTGTTTTGGTGCATTGGTCTTTGCCTCGGTGATGGGCGTGTTTACCTCCCATTGGATTGTACGCCCGATTCTGCGCCTAAATTGGGCAAGTGAGGCAATGGCATCTGGCAATTTAGATCACAGAGTAAAAACTAGCGTTATTCGAGAACTTAATACCCTTTCCAACTCTTTTAACCACATGGCAGGACAACTGCACGAATCGTTTACTGCCTTAGAGAAAAGCAAGGAAGAACTAGAAGATCGGGTAGAAAATCGCACCACTGAACTCAAAAATGCATTAGGGGAATTGCAGCGCACTCAAGCTCAAGTTATTCAAAGTGAAAAAATGTCTAGTCTGGGACAACTAGTTGCTGGAGTCGCACACGAAATTAATAATCCAGTCAACTTTATTCATGGCAACCTTGTCTATGTGCAGGAATATACCCAGGATTTATTAGCATTTGTGCAGTTGTATCAGCAGTATGATTCCAACCCTACCCCTGAAATTCAAACTGCTGCTGAAGACATGGATCTGGAGTTTTTGCAGTCAGACTTACCAAAAATGTTGTCTTCCATGAAAGTCGGCACCGATCGCATTCGCCAAATTGTCCTGTCGCTGCGGAACTTCTCCCGCATCGACGAAGCAGAATTTAAAAGCGTCGATATTCATGAAGGCATCGACAGTACCTTGATGATTTTGCAACATCGCCTCAAAGCTAAACCAGAACAACCGGAAATTGAGGTGAGCAAAGACTACGGCACTGCACCCCTAGTAGAATGCTATGCTGGACAACTCAACCAGGTGTTTATGAATATTTTAGTAAATGCGATTGATGCCTTAGAAGAAAATAATGCCAAGCGTACCTATCAAGAGATCCAGGACAATCCTAGTCGAATTAAGATTCGCACATCAGTAGTTAATTCAACGTGGTTAGAAGTGGCGATCGCTGATAACGGAGTCGGTATTTCCAAAGAATTTCAGCAACGAATATTCGATCCCTTTTTCACCACCAAACCCATTGGCAAAGGAACCGGAATGGGTATGTCAATCAGCTACCAAATTATCACAGAAAAACATGGCGGCAAACTGGAGTGCTTCTCAACTGCTGGAGAAGGAACAGAGTTTATCATTCAGGTTCCTCTCCAGCTAAAGGTTCATGAAGTGGTTTAACTTAATACTAGTACCACAAGACAAAAGTCAAAATCATTCGTAATTTCTAATTCGTAATGGGCTTCGCCCCGCTGCGCTAACGTAATTATTACCCCACACCTGAACGCTTACGCGTCCCGTAGGGAAGATGGGAGTTTGAATAATGATAACTATTTATTTATTTTTATTAATAAATTAAGGGGCTTGGGACTCAAGGAATTAATTATTAATTCATAATTAATAGTTACGAATTATTTGGTCAATTTATCTAAATTTTATTACATAATCTGAAATCTAAATATTAATATATTATCCAATTCAAAAGATAGTTAAAATCAGTAGTCCTATTTGTTAAGGAACCTATGCAGATAAATCAGGTGATTGAAACCTACGATCAAGGCGCAGTAGATTATGACACAATTATGAAGCGTTACTGGCATATCGAGCGCAAACCTCTAATCGCTTCTTTGCAGCTTAAGCCAGGACAACAGCACTGAAGTCCTGACTACGAACATTTTTGAAGGAAGGTTGATTAGCCTGAAATCAGATCACAAGTTATTTTGAAACAGTTCTAGAACATGCTTCCAAGCATCAGGAGCAGCTTCGGGATTATAACTTGGGTTCTGCTCTAAGAATGGGTATTGGTCTTTGAAGAATCCAGCGAAGAATCCGTGTCCGGCGTCGTATCGGAATACACGATGATTTATGTTATGTTTCTTTAATTCTGCCTCAATTTGCTTGTTTTCCTCTTGTGAAATGAATGCATCTCTTGTACCAAAAAATGCATAAATAGTACCTTTAATTTCTGAGGTACGATTAATGGTTGGAGTGTCTTCACCATAACTAGCAGTAGTAATCCCACCACCATAGAACGAAGCTGTTGCTTTGATATCGGGTAAAGTTGCAGCTATGTAAGCAACATGACCGCCAAAACAGAAACCAATAGCCCCGATCGCATCATCTTTGACATTGGGTAAAGTTTTTAGATAGGTAATCGCAGCTTGAATATCGCTGAGTATTTCCTGATATTTTACTTGTTGATAGTATTGCAAGCCAAGCCGATAGCTTTCTGGGCTATAGCCAACATCTTCTGGGCTAAAGTCAGCCTGAAAATCGGGAGCAATACGTTGATACAGTGAGGGTGCTATTACTACATAACCTTGTTTAGCTATTAGTTCAGTAATATCTCGAATATTACTGTTGATTCCAAAAATTTCTGGAAAAATTATAACTGCACCAAAGGTTCCCTTTTGTACTGGTTGAGCTAAGTAAGCATCGATTTCTAAGCCATTGTTAGGTACTTTAACTTTTGTGGTGTTAATTTCGATGTTTGTCGTTTCTACCATCTTTGTTTCGGCTGATTTTATACCAACTTATCTATTCTGACTGTTTTTTGATACAGATGGGCGATGTCTACTACGGGCAAAAACACCAGGAGTATTGCTCTACTAAATGAAGGGAAATCATTTACCCTTAAGCATGACTTTGCTGCTATAAGCAGATCAGATGAATTTCTAACTTTTGAATAGATGACATCTCAAACTTCTGGATGATACTAAGGGTTTTTGATTTGTGCAACCTTAATAAAAGTAAACATAAACACTCAATATTAAGAAGCACAAGAAAAAACAATGCCTGATGAATCATTTACGACAAACGTTCCAGAAGTTGACCCAACGGAGATTGAAGATTCTCGAACTGTAATCCCCGACGAACATCGCTCGTTTCTAGAAAAAGTCCAGGTCAAAGCCGGATTTGCAGACCCCTATGATGCCAGAGACTTTACCGAAGTTGTGTTTCGCGTTATGCGCGACGTAATGACCACAGAAGCCAGCGATCGCGTCGAGGCAGAACTGCATACAGAGGCTATACCTACTGATGAAAAAGCACTCCAGTTTGAAGTGTCTGACCTCTGGAAAGACACCAATCCCATTGTGAAATTTTTAAGTCGAATCCGTCAACCTTTGACAGGCCCGGCTCCCCTTGGAATTGATTCCGATTTATTTCTCAGGCGGGTTGCTAATGAAGGAGGACTCCCAGGAACAGTCGAGGTAGAGCAAGCAGTTAAAGCGGTGTTTTCTGCCACCAAAGACCAACTTTCCCAAGAGCGGATTCAGGAAATTGCTGGCTTGCTCCCTGATCGTATCCGTGAGCTTTGGGAGCAACCTTAATTAGAAGTCTAGAAGAAGTCAAGTCTGTTTGTGAGTAATCATCACAAACAGGCTTTCTATATAATATATTTATTAATTCACAACCATTAATGTAGAAAAAAGCGATATCTACGACGGGCTATTCGGCGTCGCCCAAACTCTCAAGGGCAGATTGTAAATAGATAACCTCTAACACTTCAACAGATAGTAGGGATATAGCCTCTGGTAGAGAAGAAAAGCCGCTTGTAGTAAAGCCTCGCTCTTCTCCTCACCTTAAACAAAGCGTAACAGCTTACTTGTATTGAGCCAAATCAATGTTTATTTAGACAATCACTCCGCAAGCTTGATCATTTGGTTAACTACCACGCGTGCTTTCCGTCGATAATCTGACTTGCGTGTTCCACCAGCCATCCCGTACTCATCACTATTTTTGCCATAGCGAGATGCAACACTCAGCAGCATCTGCTCAGAATAAGTATTCAACCCACGTTCTGCTTCTTCTAATGCATTCTGCGTCTTATCCATCATTGTTCGTGTTTGATTATGGGCAGCTAGTTTCTCTCGTAACTCATGAATCATGGTATTATAAGTAGTTATTGACAACCCATTGCCAAAGTCTAAGTCAAGGTTAATCGTCTGCAATCCTTCAATGCGTCGTTCAGCTTTAGTCAGTGCAAACGAGTTTCGTCTCCGTTGCGCCATAAAGTTTTCCTTTTTGGATTAATTTAATATAGAGAACTCTGATAGTGTTTTACACTGAATTCTTTATATACCATAAAGTACGCAATAAACGGATGCACTAGCCTGAGTAAAGCTACAGAACTTTTAGAGCATGGTACACAAGATAAATGCAGGTATATTTGCTGAAATTTGTTGAGATTAATAGGTTTAGAAGTTCAAAACTCGATTTAGAAGTTCAAAACTCGATTTAGAAGTTCAAAACTTGATTTAGAAGTTCAAAACTCGATTTAGAAGTTCAAAACTTGATTTAGAAGTTCAAAACTCGATTTAGAAGTTCAAAACTCGATTTAGAAGTTCAAAACTTGATTTATGAATTCAAAACCAGCTTATAGGGTCAGTTGTCGCGCAGCCCAATGCACCAAATCAATCATCGCAGCACGATATCACCTCACAACCAAATCTGTGACAAAATAATATTGTTGTCTTATGGCCAATGCGATGCCTCTGGCGGGCTACGCCAACGCCTACGACCTATGATTTCTACCATCTCGCGCCGCTACAGCTTGGATGAATATCGTGCGATCGCAGAAAAAGCGGAAGGACGCAGCGAATATCGAGATGGAGAAATCGTACCCATACCTGGAAGAACGCTCAAATACAGCTGCATCGGTGGGAACATTTTGACCTATTTTAGCTCTTTGCTGCGTGATACTCATCGCATTATCGATGACGGAAATTTATCGCAGCGTTGTTTTTAAGTAAATCAGCCTGGGTTGAATGTGTTGTGCTTTGTGACAACGTATGCTTTGGGAGGGGTGCGCTCGTACTACCTGTAGGGAACTTGATATTCTGTGGAAACACCATCTGTTTGTATTTCAAAATAGATCATTACTTCCCCATACCAAGTTATATAAGGAGATCCAGGAGTCTCCAGAGTCAACGCTGCGCTCCCACTATTACGGTAGAAGTTAATATCTGGAGTTGCCTTAGAGAACTCGTTCTCAAAGAACAGAGGTGGCAGCTTACTAACTCGTTCTGCAATTGACTCTATGTCATATTGACCAGTTGTAAAGGTAACAGCGATAGGACAAGGCAATTTTATTGCATGAAAGTGACGGACAGTTCTGGCAATGGCATTCCTCAAATGATGACCAATCCGGTATAGGTTTGCAAAATGATAACGTAAGTCACGATTCAAGGAAATAGCAGTTTTACCATCATGATGAATTTCATAATCAGGTCCTATGCGCCCATTAGGTTGCATTCCTTCAAGGAAATACCCGACGATGCGAGCATTTGGAGGGAAGAATTGAATATTTTTCTCTACAGTACGTGCAACAACGCCACGTCCTCTTGAGTACATCATTATGGAACGTAATTGGCCGCCACTGTGTTTTATCTTATTAACAATAGGGGCAAATGATTCTCTGTAGTCATTGATTGCATTCCGAAGCTCCTTATACGCGGGGTGATTAACCTTTTCCAGCCAACTCTCTACATATTTTTCCTGAACTTGAATAGATGGATGAAGAATTTTAATAATACGGTAGCAATCATCAATATGAGATTGCAGAGCATGTAGTAATTCCTTTTGTATATCAGGCAGCTTATTCAATCGATAGTCTAGATGCCCAATAGCATCAAACAAGGCTGTATAAACCTGATCTACTTCATCTATAACTGCTTTGAAAGCCAGCATTACTCTCTGTATTGAAAAACTGTAAATTGAGAACGGATGCCGTTCTGTATGATCTTTATGATAGGTAAGGCTCTCAGGAAGAAGTTTTAAACAATTAAATACCTCAGGGTGTAAATTGCCGTCTCTGTAAATTTTACGTTCAATTTTCATACAAACATAGATTAGTCAAACTTATACTACATAGTAGTATAACAACTTTGCTAATAATAGTAAAATTTCATTACGCAAAAAATCTAAAGTGGGTGCTAATCCTGAACCGTCAAACTCAACCCTCGGCGTAATTTCTTCACTGTAAGCTGCTTTAGCAAGATTACTTTCAACTAACTTCAGGTAAACAGCATATCTCAGAGATTGAGGAATTGGAGATGGAGATTCACTTAAAGAAGTTGACCATCCTCCCAATTCTCCAGGTTTTCTATCTATGTTCCATGATGCTGTTGGATGCCAAAAATCATTGTTTTCCTGCTTCCAACTATAGGAAGCTTGCCAATTCTGCCGATTGGTATATCCCCAAAAACCACTTGCAGTAACAGAAATATTTTTTTCCCCAATAGTTGTAATGAATTGAGGTGATCTTTCATATTGGAAAATACTTTTAAATGGTGAAGCAGCAAGCCTACTGAGATTATGTAAGGCTTGTAATACGGTTGTTTTACCAGCGCTGTTTTTTCCCACAAGCGCATGTAATCTAGAACTATCAAAATTAAGTTCCGTAAATTTATGACTTTTGAAATTATGAAGTATTACTTTTCTAGCATTTGATTGCTAACATCCTTCCACAAATAATTGAATTGGACTCTTTGGTTCATTTTAACTTTTGCAGTAATCTGGCAATAAAATTATAATTTTTGCATCAATTTAGTGATTAACAATGATTTTTATCCCCTAAATCATAGCAAATTATCTAAAATTAGTATAATTTATCAGTAAATTTAACTTTGTTTATAAACCATTTCCATTTTCAACTTCTCAATCTCCAATCTCAATTTATCATTCTCCATCCTCAAATTAGCATTTTCCTCCCTAATCAACTCAACTTCATTCCTCTTATTCAAAGCCTGATTAATCGCCAACTTCCGCATATCTAGCGAAAACCAACGCTGATAAGTTTGCGTGTGAACTTGCACACTATGTCCCAAATTATCCGCCGCCGCTTTAATTGGTATCCCCAAAATATGTGCCCGAATTGCCCAAGCGTGGCGTAAATCATAGGGTTTAAAATCCAATCCTATTTTGCGAAACCACCAACTAACTCGCTGTGTTAACGCCGTTATCTCCGCATGATTAGTGTTATCTTTTTTAGCGATCGCACTCCCCAACATCTCTAAATATTTAGGATTTCTCAAATCAAAGTCCGAAATCCATTGCCTATATAATGGTAATGCTTCTCTTTCCCCAGTCTTACAATCTTTATGAACTTTCCATGTCAAATCTGCATTTTCTTGACTTAACCACCAATCAATATCAGGATTAATAAAAAGTTCTCGTGGCCGTAAACCAAAAACTGCTAACATTCCATACGTCCAACGCCAAAGCTGCCAGCTATCTTGAAGGTTTTGATTAACTTGATTACCTCTGCTATTAATATAATTTTCAAACTTGAGGATTCCCTCAGCTATTTCCGCATCGCTCGGTATATTTCGGGAATTATTCTCTGGTATTTTGGAATACTTAGATAAATTGATTTCGATGTTAAATGTCAAGCAAAATGCAGCTATGGCTCTAGCTGCATTATATTTAGCCCATTCCTTATCGATTTGTTCAATTGAACTTATGAGATTTTCTGCGATCGCTAAATCTTTAGCATTAGTAAATCGTTTAGTTCGAGAAAAGTAATAAAAAAAAGTATGTTCGCTTTTGGTAGTTCGTTGATGAGTTTTAAAATACTCTTCTTCAAATTGTTCGAGTAATTCTCCTATGGTTTTAAAATCTTTTCTAATTGCCTCATTTCCTAAATATTTATCATTCCATTCAAAAGTTTTACGAGCGATTAACTTCCCTAATTCATAAGCTTCTTCCTCAGCTGTCTTGAGTCCATCCAAGTTAGCAGGAATATTCAAGCTGAGATTGTATTGCTTTTTTCCAGTACCGCTGCTATCTTTGTCTCCTGGTTTAATTGGTAACGTCGCCCGTAACTGCAAACTTCCATTCGATTCTCTAATTGTCACCTTTGCTTTTGCAGACTTCAAACGCAGATTAACTTTCTCTAATTCCAGTAGTACTTTCGTTCTGATCATGCGCTCTTTGTTGCTGTGATTGCAGAGATGAACACAAACACCCTGGCTCAGGACAACATTTAGATGATGCGTGAGTCCTGAACCTGATGATGCATCGCTATATTTTTAGCCTATATTTAGCCTAAAAATAAATGTGTTATCAATGAACAATGTTTAGCACAGACATTGCTTACTGCAAACATTAGGCTGTTGAAAAGAATTGAACCACAAAAAGGATTACTCCGGCCCTTATCACGGTTACGATGGCTTTGCCATCTTCGCTCGCGACATGGACTTGGCACTCAACAGCCCAACCTGGGGATTGATTGGCGCTCCTTGGAATGAAAAAGCTAATGCTAAGAAGGCTGTAGCTAAAGCTGAAGCTGTAGCTAAAGTTGAAGCTAAAGCTGCCGTCTAGGGAAATGGAATAGAGAGATAAGTAGGAATAACCTGGGGCTAAAACCCCAGCGGGGAGTTGGGAATCCAAAATTCAAAATTAAAAATGAAAATTAATTTTGGTTTTTGCATTTTGAATTTTGAATCATATTCCCAATTCCTAGTAGAGACGCGATTAATCGCGTCTGTACCGCATTAATCGCGTCTCTACCGCCTCAAATCCTCATTCCTCGATAAGTAAAGAATTCAGTAAGCTTGGAGATCCAGAAATGCCTCAGAATCCAGAAAAAATTCAAGACCACGTAGAGTTATTCCACCAACCGGAGTACAAACAGCTATTTCAAAACAAAAAGCAGTTTGAAAATGGTCACGAAGCTGAAGAAGTAGAACGGGTTGCAGAATGGACGAAGGGTTGGGATTATCGTGAAAAGAACTTCGCTCGTGAAGCTTTAACCGTTAACCCTGCTAAAGGCTGCCAACCATTAGGAGCAATCTTTGCTGCTGTTGGTTTTGAAGGTACTCTACCTTTTGTTCAAGGTTCTCAAGGTTGCGTTGCTTACTTCCGCACCCACTTAACCCGCCACTACAAAGAACCATTCTCTGGTGTGTCTTCTTCAATGACTGAAGATGCAGCCGTGTTTGGTGGTCTGCAAAACATGATTGACGGGTTGGCAAACTCTTACCAACTCTACAAGCCCAAAATGATTGCTGTCTGCACCACCTGTATGGCAGAAGTAATTGGTGATGACTTGCAGTCTTTCATCAACAACGCTAAGGAAGCTGGTTCAGTTCCTCAAGATTTCCCAGTACCCTACGCTCACACCCCTAGCTTTGTTGGCTCCCATATCACTGGTTACGACAACATGATGAAGGGAATTCTTTCTAACCTGACAGCAGGTCATAAGAAAGAAACCAGCAATGGTAAGATCAACTTCATCCCAGGTTTTGACACCTACGTAGGCAACAATCGCGAAATCAAGCGGATTGCTTCCTTGTTTGGCTTAGACTACACCCTTCTAGCTGACAACAGCGACTATCTGGATTCACCAAACACAGGTGAGTTCGATATGTATCCAACTGCGACAAAGCTAGAAGATGCAGCAGATTCAATTAATGCTAAAGCTACGATCGCTCTGCAAGCACACTCTACCCTCAAAACCCGCGAGTACATTGAAAAAGAGTGGAAGCAACCAACCGCAGTGTGCCGTCCTTGGGGTATTAAGGGTACTGATGAGTTCTTGATGAAACTCAGCGAACTGAGTGGTCTACCCATTCCCGAAGAATTGGAAACTGAACGCGGTCGGGCAGTTGATGCCATGACTGACTCCCACTCATGGATTCACGGCAAGCGCTTTGCTATCTACGGTGAACCAGATTTAGTATACTGCGTAGTTGGCTTTATGCTAGAAATGGGTGCTGAACCTGTGCATATCTTGGTTCACAACAGCAACGATGTATTTGAAGCAGAAATGAAAGAACTGCTCGCTTCTAGCCCCTTCGGTAAGAATGCAACTCTTTGGCCTGGTAAAGACCTGTGGCACATGCGTTCTCTGATGTTCACTGAACCTGTAGACTTCCTTGTTGGTAACACCTACGGTAAGTACCTGTGGCGCGATACCAAGATTCCCCTCGTGAGAATCGGCTACCCGATCATGGATCGTCACCACTTACACCGCTACGCCACCATTGGTTACCAAGGTATAATCAACCTCCTCAACTGGACTGTAAATACCCTGTTTGAAGAAATTGATCGCAACACCAACATTCCTTCTAAGACAGATATTTCCTACGACTTGATTCGTTAGAAATTGCGTAGAAACACAACGTGTTAATTAAGGGCGGAAAATAATTCGTAATTCGTAATTCGTAATTCGTAATTATGAATTATTTCCGCCTTTTTCTTTCTAGCATTTACCCAAGGTATTTATAAATGGAAACCATCAATCACACTCACGAACATACTCATCCTCATCCTAATTACCATCCACCTAACTATAAAAAACCAGGGAAGTTTAACAATCTTCTCAATCCGTTGCGCCGTGTAGTGGATGGAATTGAGGTTACAAATAATCGCATCGCTCATCTAATTTGCCAAACAATTCCTTGTTGTTGTCCCTTTGAGCAACAAATTAAATTATTTGGGCGGTCTTTTGATATCCCAGCACTGTGTAAACTCAATCCTTTATATGACGAATTTGTAGGATTGCGTTTCCGTGCTCTATCTTACCTCGCCGATATATGTGGAGAGGATGTCAAAAAATACATTTGCTAATTATTAGTCATTGGTCATTAGTTATTCATATGACAAATGGCAAAGAAAACTTCCATCGAACACGAAAAGAGAGATGAAAATCACCCAAGGCAAAATCAACGAGCTGCTCACTGAGACAGGATGCGAGCATAATGAGCACAAACAATCCGAAAAGAAAAACAAGTCATGCGCCCAACAGGCACAACCTGGCGCAGCTCAAGGGGGCTGCGCCTTTGATGGTGCAATGATTGCCCTAGTGCCGATCGCAGATGCTGCTCATTTAGTCCACGGGCCGATCGCCTGTGCTGGTAATTCCTGGGGCAGTCGTGGTAGTCTTTCTTCTGGCCCTCAACTCTACAAAATGGGCTTTACCACTGACTTGGGTGAAAATGATGTCATCTTCGGTGGCGAAAAGAAGCTCTATAAAGCGATTCTGGAACTCAAAGAGCGTTACCAACCAGCAGCAGTATTCGTTTACGCTACCTGTGTTACTGCCCTAATTGGTGATGATATTGATGCTGTCTGCAAAGCGGCAGCTGAAAAAATCGGTACTCCTGTTATTCCCGTCATTGCACCAGGATTCATTGGCAGTAAAAATCTCGGCAACCGTTTTGGTGGTGAATCTTTGTTGGAATATGTTGTCGGCACAGCAGAACCGGAACAGACAACGCCCTATGATATTAACTTAATCGGTGAATACAATATCGCCGGGGAAATGTGGGGAGTAACACCACTGTTAGAAAAATTAGGCATCCGTATTTTATCTAAGATTACGGGCGATGCTCGCTACAATGAAATTCGCTACGCCCACCGTGCCAAGCTCAACGTCATGATCTGCTCACGAGCGTTGCTCAACATGGCGAGAAAGATGGAGGAGCGTTACAACATCCCTTACATTGAAGAGTCTTTCTACGGCATCGATGATATGAATCGTTGTCTGCGAAATATCGCTGCTAAATTAGGCGACGCTGATTTACAAAAGCGTACAGAAAAGCTAATTGCAGAAGAAACGGCTGCTCTAGATTTGGCACTGGCTCCCTATCGCGCTCGACTCAAAGATAAGCGGGTCGTATTGTATACTGGTGGTGTCAAGAGTTGGTCGATTATCTCGGCGGCTAAGGACTTGGGGATTGAAGTTGTTGCTACCAGTACTAGAAAAAGTACTGAGGAAGATAAAGCCAAAATCAAGAAGTTGCTTGGCAACGATGGCATCATGTTGGAGAAGGGCAACGCTAAAGAATTGCTACAAGTGGTTAAAGACACTCGTGCAGATATGCTGATTGCTGGTGGTCGCAACCAATACACCGCTCTGAAAGCTCGAATTCCTTTCCTTGATATCAACCAAGAACGTCACCATCCCTATGCAGGTTATGTAGGGATGATTGAGATGGCGCGGGAACTGTATGAAGCTCTGTATAGCCCAATTTGGGAGCAAATACGTAAGCCCGCTCCTTGGGACGAGGAGGCAGTTTAATGGTGGCTGTACCCCGCTCCCAGGCTTTGCCTGGGAACGCATTCCGGAAGGTTCTGCCTTCTTTTTAAAGCAGATGAGGCGGAGCCTCACTGTTAGCATTCCCCGGCAGAGCCAGGGAATGAGAAAGTCCGCCCTGTGAAATGAGGAGGTATTGTAATGGCGATCGTCACTGTTTCTAACAAATCACTGACAGTCAATCCCCTCAAGCAAAGTCAAGCTTTGGGTGCAACCTTAGCATTTTTGGGATTGAAAGGGACGATGCCTTTATTCCACGGTTCTCAAGGTTGTACTGCTTTCGCTAAAGTTGTGCTGGTGCGACATTTTCGGGAAGCGATTCCCCTGGCTACAACAGCGATGACGGAAGTCACTACTATCTTGGGTGGCGAAGAGAATGTGGAACAAGCAATTCTAACTCTGGTGGAAAAGGCTAACCCGGAAATTATTGGTTTATGCACCACGGGATTAACTGAAACCAGAGGGGATGACATCGAGGGTTTTCTCAAAGCAATCCGCGATCGCCACCCAGAATTGAATGATTTAGCGATCATTTTTGCACCCACCCCAGATTTTAAAGGTGCGTTACAAGATGGCTTTGCTGTTGCTGTGGAAAGCATAGTTAAGGAAATTCCTCAACCAGGTGGAGTCAGAACTGAACAAGTCACGATTTTAGCTGGTTCAGCCTTTACACCTGGGGATGTACAAGAAATCAAAGAGATAGTCACAGCCTTTGGACTAGTGCCAATCTTTGTACCTGACCTTGGCGCTTCTCTAGATGGACACTTAGAGGATACTTATAGCGCGGTTACAGTCAGTGGGACTACCTTAAAACAGCTACGAGAAGTAGGTAGTTCTGCTTTCACCCTGGCATTGGGTGAAAGTATGCGAGATGCGGCTAAAATTTTGTCAAAACGGTTTGGCACACCTTATGAGGTGTTTGGCGAACTGACTGGATTAGAACCTGTAGATGAGTTTCTACAAGCATTAGCGATTCTGAGTGGTAACACCGTACCCAAAAAATATCGCCGCCAACGCCGTCAGTTGCAAGATGCGATGTTGGACACTCACTTTTACTTCGGTGCAAAACGAGTTTCCCTAGCACTTGAACCTGATTTGCTGTGGTCAACAGTGCATTTCCTGCAATCGATGGGAGCGCAAATTCATGCGGCAGTGACAACAACGCGATCGCCTCTGTTGGAAAAACTCCCGGTTAAAAGCGTGACAATTGGTGATTTGGAAGACTTTGAGAGCCTGGTAGACGGTTCTGATTTGCTGATTGGTAACTCGAATGTAAATGCGATCGCTAAACGGCTCTCAATTCCTCTTTATCGTCAAGGATTGCCCATTTATGACCGCTTAGGTAATGGTCAATTTACCAAGGTTGGCTATCGAGGCACGATGGAACTTGTGTATGGCATCGGCAACTTGTTTTTAGAACAAGAAGAATCATTAGTAGAGACGCGATTAATCGCATCTGTACAATGATTAATTGCGTCTGTACAATAGTCATTCGTCAGTAGTCACTAGTCATTAGCAACTGACAACTAACAATTGACAATTAACAACTGACAAAGGACAAACCACGATGAAGATTGCCTTTACGACAAGTGATGGAGTTCATATTAATACTCACTTTGGAGGGTCAGAACAAATTGATGTTTATGAAATTTCAAATGACGGATATCATTTTGTAGAAGCTCTCAAATTTGATTATGAAATCAAAGAGGAGAATAATGAGGGTAAACTCGCACCAAAAATTGAAGCATTAGCTGACTGCACAATTATTTATGTTTTAGCAATTGGTGGGAGCGCTGCGGCTCGGCTAATTAAGAAAGGTGTCACCCCAGTGAAGGCGCGATCGGAAGAAGACGAAATTAGTCAAGTGCTAAATAAGCTAGTAAAAACCCTCAAAGGGAATCCTCCACCTTGGTTGCGTAAAGCTTTACAGCAAAAACCCACAAATTTTGCCGATGAAGTTGAAAATGAAGCAACAGTATGACCACAAATAATAGTGTTAATGGAACTGCTACAACTGAAGTCTTGAACTCACCTTTCCTTAAGGTATTAATTAAACAAATCCGTGGTCAAGACAGTTATGGAGTTTATCGTAGTTGGTCGGATGAGTTAATTCTAAAACCCTTTATTGTCACCAAACAAAAGAAACGGGAAATCTCCATTGAGGGCGAAGTTGATCCGATAACTCAAGCTCGGATTATGGCATTTTTTCGAGCTGTAGCTGCTGGGATTGAACAGGAAACAGGTTTGATATCCCAAGTTGTGATTGATTTGAGCCATGAAGGATTTGGCTGGGCGCTAGTTTTTTCTGGTCGTCTTTTGCTAGCTGTGAAAACCTTGCGAGATGCTCAACGCTTTGGCTTTGACTCGCTGGATAAATTAGCAGAAGAGGGAGAAAACTACGTCAAAAAAGGCATTGATTTGGCGAATCGCTTTCCGGAAGTTGGCAAACTTTAACAAGTTAGGGGTGAGGAGTTAGGAGTTAGGAGTTAAGAGTTAATAATTAATCTTACTCTTAACTGATGATGCAAAATTTACAATTCCTAATTTATAACTTCTAACTTCTAACTCCTAACTTTCATAAAAGGAGTGGCTGATTGTGCAAGCAGAAGAAACAAGTATTGAGGAACTACAAGGACAAATCAGAAGGCTTAACAGCAAAGCAGGTCAAATGAAAATGGATCTGCATGATTTAGCTGAAGGTCTGCCAACAGATTACAAACAACTTATGGATGTTGCAGCTGCAACTTATGAAATCTTTCGCCAGTTAGATGAACTTAAGCAACATCTGAAAAAATTGGAGAATGCTAAATGACTGGAACTATTGATGAATTCAAGCACCTCGTAGATGCAGAAGAATTTTTTAAATTCTTTAACCTACCCTACGATTTAGAAGTTGTGAATGTAAATCGTCTACATATTCTGAAAAAGTTTTCTCAATATATCAAGGAAATTGATGATAATTCTTCTGACTGGAGTCAAGAAGAGAAATTAAATCAATATTCTTTGGCATTGCAGAAAGCCTATCAGGTATTTATCGAATCAACACCCCACGAACAAAAGCTGTTCAAGGTGTTTAACGACAAGCCGAAAAATGTAGTCACACTGACAGAAATCACTTCTGATTAGGAGGTATAAATTGGTTAACCTGATGCCTACCGAATTAGAACGCTATCGTCGCCAAATGATGCTGCCGAATTTTGGCGAAACAGCACAGAAGCGCCTGAAGTCAGCGACAGTTCTGGTTACAGGTGTGGGGGGATTAGGGGGTACAGCAGCGCTTTACTTAGCAGTAGCAGGCGTTGGGCGGCTAATCCTAGTCCGGGGTGGTGACTTGCGGCTGGATGATATGAATCGTCAGGTGCTCATGACGGATGATTGGGTAGGTAAGCCAAGGGTATTCAAAGCTAAAGAAACTCTGGACGCGATTAATCCTGATGTCCAAGTGGAAACTGTTCATGATTACATCACCCCAGAAAATGTAGATTCGTTAGTGCAGTCCGTTGATATGGCTCTTGATTGCGCCCACAATTTTACAGAGCGCAATTTGTTAAATGAAGCCTGTGTACGCTGGCGTAAGCCAATGGTGGAAGCCGCAATGGATGGGATGGAGGCTTACCTGACGACGATTATTCCTGGTGTGACTCCTTGTTTGTCTTGTCTGTTTCCAGAAAAGCCTGATTGGGATCGGCGCGGCTTTTCAGTTCTAGGCGCTGTCTCTGGGACACTAGCTTGTCTAACGGCACTGGAAGCAATCAAGTTGATCACCGGATTTAGTCAGCCTCTATTGTCGCAATTGTTGACAATCGATCTGAATCGGATGGAATTTGCTAAACGCCGTTCTCACCGTGATCGCTCTTGTCCAGTATGCGGTAATAGTGCGCCTTGGAGACACGCGCAATCCAATTCGATGGAACCCACGGGTATTGCACAAAATAGTTGATTTTTGTCATTAGTCATTAGTGAATAACAAAGGACAAAGGACAACTGACAAAGCAAAAAGTTTGAGCCGAGGCTTCCTCAGATCAAAACTTTTCAATAAAGTACAACCCACACCTGAAATCAGAACAACTAATCGCTACAAATCAGGAGACCTGATGACCGTTACTTTATCAGAAAAAGCAGAATTTCATCTTCAGGCATTGCTCGGAGGTTCTGCACCCGACGCTAATGGCGCAACTAAAGGTATCCGCATCTCTGTAAAAGATGGTGGTTGCAGTGGCCATGAATATGCAATGGATATCACCAGCAAGCCCCAACCAGATGATTTGGTAACCCAGCAAGGCAAAGTGCTGGTTTACGTTGATGCCAAAAGTGCGCCGTTATTAGAAGAAATTGTGGTTGACTTCGTTGAGGGAGTGATGGAAAGCGGTTTTAAGTTCACCAACCCCAATGCAACTGATAAATGCGGTGGTTGTGGAAAGTCCCTCAAAGCAGGCGACAGTAAGCCTACTGGTGTACCTTGCAGCTGACATCATTCCGTTAGGGCCAAGTCAAGCAATTTTGGATTTTGGATTGCTGATTTTGGATTGAAAGAGACCACTCTAGAAGAGTTGGGGCTTGAGGATTTGAAATTTTGGATAAAAGGATTTGTTCCGCCCACAAAATGTCGGAGCATGAACCGAAATAATTTTTAATTCTTCAATTCTTTAATCTAAAATCTAAAATCTAAAATCTAAAATTGGCATAGTCAATTGTAAAGGTTTCCCATAGACGCTCTTGAGGTTACTTCTAATTCGTGTTGCATCCCTTACTCCTATAGAGAAGCTGACTAAGCCTAGTATCTCCGTAAGAAGAAGGGAAGCAAAAAGTAGGATAGGTTGCTCAAAAACTTCGTAAATTAGACCAACTGTATAACATTTGAGGAGAATCGGAAAATGGCTACCTACCAAGTTAGATTAATTAACAAAAAAGAAGACCTCGACACCACAATTGAAGTTGACGAAGAGACTACCATCTTGGACGCAGCACACGATAACGATATTGACCTGCCGGCTTCTTGTCAAGCAGGTTCTTGCTCTAGTTGTGTTGGCAAGATCGTTGAAGGTGAAATTGATCAAGAAGATCAAAACTTCCTAGATGACGAGCAGATTTCTAAAGGATTCGCTCTACTTTGTGTCACTTATCCTCGTTCTAATTGCACAATTAAGACACATCAAGAACCCTATCTCGTCTAAACTATTACTTTGGTTGCTGCCTTTAGCAACTAAATAAAAAATGAAGGATGAAGGATGAAAATATACTTCATTCTTCCCTTCACAATTCCTAATTTATAATTCCAATGTTTACCCGCTTTAGTGTGACTGGCTGTTCATTAGAATTATTGAGAATGGGAGAGCGAGGAATCGTCAACTCCCGTAAAAGTCAGGATGAAACAATATTGAAAAACCTGATATCAATTGGGGTAATCCCAGGAACTACCATTACTTTAGAACAACACTTTCCCTCATTACTTATTAAAGTAGAAAATACATCTTTAATACTAGATATAGAAAGTGTCCACGCTATTTATGTCCGCATTATTGATAATTGAATTAATTAACATCTATTTAATATCCTATTGACCTCACTCCTTTCCTAGTTAATTGCAGGAGTGAGGTCACTCAATTTATAGATATGAATGCAATTTTGTACTAGAGATAGAGATAGATCTGCTCGCAAAAAAAGGCAACTTGCCTATTTTTTAATCAATAGCAACTATCACATCTGATGATTTTATCACAGCATAAGCCTGCTTACCTTCTACAAGTCCCAGCTTTTCTGCAGATGATTTAGTGATTATTGAGACTAACTCTACTCCTGGTGCTAGTTCTAAAGTTATCTCACTATTAATTGAACCATGTACAACTTTTTTTACAGTACCTTTGAAAGAATTACGAGCGCTAATTTCCATTTTTTGTCTGTATTTTACTTATACTTAAATAAACTAGCAAATTTTTGTTGAAAAAGGTAAATATTTGATATTTCTTAATAACTATCAGGAATATAAAGGAAATATTAGCGTCATATCTCTGTTTCATTAGATACAAGATTTAATAGAAAAATTATATCAAATTGGAGCATTTTCAGGTATTGATAGTTAAAAAGGTAGGCGTTTCATGTTTTAGATATTGCTAGGATTTAGTAACATCTGTGACTGACTAATAATCGGTTTTTTTTGAAATTAGGTAACTTAATTATTATTGGCTATTTTTCTAAATTCTTAGTTCTATTTGCTATCTGCTGTTAAGTTATTTCAGGAGATAAAATTGTAAAATATATTGCATTTTTAGGATATTTCAAAATTTATTCTGAGATATAGCTGGGGATCTTTAGAAACCATTCATAATTCAAACTTATCAGAGTGATAATATATAACTAAGCTAAATTGTTGCTAGTTAACTTAGTACTCGACCAACTCAAAATTGCTGGGTGAGGGTGTAAAGTAGGGAGTGGGGAAAGATTTATTTGTTTTACCAAACTTTTGAATAACTAACAAAGTTGCTTTGGTAAACTACTAAGAGGATGTTTTAAAAGTGGTTGGCTGTGATTTTAGGCACTTATTGCTCGCTCCTAGCCCACGCCAATTGCTCCACTTGGGGAGACCCTAAGACTGCGCTGGCTCCGCTTAAAAAGGGGGGAACCGGATCAAAGTCCCCCTTTATAAGGAGGATTTAGAGGGATCTAGAAAGTTTTCCTCTTCGCTTAAAGGACTTTTAAAACATTCTCTAAAGTTCAGCTTCTCATATAGGATTTTTAAATAATGGTGGGTAATGCCCACCATTAAGTTTTCCAAGCATAAATTTGCTTGGAAAGAAATTAGATTTGTGACATTTAAAGAACAATTATGAGTCAAGTAAGTAGGCAAGATTTGAGTGAAGCAACAAGCCAATGGCTAATAGCAAAAGGCTATAATCCAGGGGATTTAAATCAGCCAGGTGAAAATAACGATACAGCTTTGATGAAAGCTACAAGAGAGGGAGTTTATGCAGTCGTCAAAGAACTGATTAATGTTGGTGTGGATATTAATGCTCGAAATAGCGATCGCAATAATGCTTTGTGGTTTGCTTGTTTTGGTAATCACTATGATTTAATTAATTTACTGCTAGCTGTGAACATTAACATTGACAACCAAAATGATAACGGAGCAACTGTTTTAATGTATGCAGCATCAGCCGGAAAGACAGAAGTCGTCAAGTTACTTTTACCGCATCATCCTAACTTAGATTTAAAAAACTTAGACGACTATAAAGCTATTGATTTTGCAAGTAACGTCGAAGTTTTAAGGATACTTCAAAATGCCACAAAGTCAGATATCAGGGAAAGCTTATCATGACGCTACCAAGCATTCTTACTTATCTGTACAAATTGATCCAAATTATGTAGATGCCTCAACACAGCCATCTCCATTTAAAGTTTATCCCAAATTTTATCGGAGAGTGAAATTAAATCTCAATAATCCTGTTCATTCTTTTATCTCGTTAACCAGTACAATAACCCTGGAAAAAGTGTATAAAGATGGCCCATTAAAACTGCGAGTGAATCCATCAGCAGGCGCTTTATATCCCACAGAAGTTTACGTACAGGTTCGCGGTATTGAGGGAATAGTAGATGGTATATATCATCTAGAAGTTGAGAATAATTATCTAACACTCATCTGTGAATTAATTGATGATGGGTTAGAGAGTTATATTATACCGGGTAAAAGTATCAACGGATTCATCTTTTTAATTAGTTGTGTTTATTATAGGTCTAGCTGGAAATATCAAAATAGGAGCATGAGATATTGCTTGTTAGATAGCGGACACCATTTAGGTGCGTTCGCCTCTGGCGTGGCGAAGCCTCTCGCAGCTTCAGCTTTTCTCCACAACCGAGATATACAACTAATTTTCGACTTTGATAAACTCACTCTCAATTCAGATTTAGGATTTGAGAATAAAGAGTTTATCACTGCTTGTGCGGTGTCAGGAGAACTACAAGACAAGAAAATTAGACGCTTAAGGCTGAAAGTTCCTTTTGTCTGCGGTACTGATTATTTTGAATCTAATCGATTTATTGAAGATACCTACCAAGCAACTACTCTAGAAAAAAGTCGCCAGCAGAAATTAGAGTATCCTCAATTTGACTTTGACAAGGATAAATTTTATCAAACAGTTTGGAATAGACGTTCTATTAGACGTTTCCGGAAAGAGTCTATTTGTCAAGAAGATTATTTATATATAGTACAGCAACTTGAGCAATCAATACCGACAGAAAATTATGAGGAAATAGAAATTTACTCAGTGGTGCATCGAGTAGAGGGAATGACATCTGGGTTATATAAAGGTACGTATCTGGTTAAGACGGGTAATTTTAGTGAAAAGACAGGTTACTTATGCATTAATCAAGCTATTGCTAAAGATAGCGCTGTAACTTTATTTTTTGTGTCTGATTATTTAAATTATCAAACTGCTATGCAAATAGCTGGTTTTATAGGACAGAGACTTTATTTAACTAGTAATTATTTGGGAATTCAGTGTAGTGGAATAGGTGCTTATTATGATCATGAAACCCAGGAATTATTAGAAACAAATAAAGATGTACTTTATGGAATGGTAATTGGAATATAAGTAGGAAGCTAAAGAGAGATGCCTAGAAAGATGTATTACTGTAATGGTGATGACTCACATCCTATGCAACCGACATCGGCAGATATTATCCTGCGACAGCAACTAGAGGATTCTATTAGTAGATACTTTTATGAGGCTTGCGATCGCACGATTCAAAATCTTCTATCTAATTGTCGGTGGTATGTCACAACCCATGCAAATGCTCTGACATTGGTAATTGAATGTCCTGATCAAGTTACTAATTGGCGTATTTTGCAAAAAATAGTGCCAATGGGGACATTACTCTACGGAGTTGTCAGCAGTGCTAAAATCCGTGTTTGTCCGCCAGAGATTCAAGGCGTACCTTTTGAAATGAGGGTAGATGAACTTTCTGTTTATCGGGATTGGGCGTGATTCAATTTTGGATTTTAGATTTTGGATTTTGGATTAGTTAATATTCTGTTTGATAAGTGCAGCTACCTCTTCAAAAACCAAATCAGCAGAATGTTTGACAACAGGACTTAACTCCAGTCCAAAAGCCAGATTTGCTGCCTCAATTAAATAAACTGTCACGTCTTCGGGAAAGTCATTCTGAAATATTTTCCGTCCGGCGGCTAAAGCATTATCCCAACGAAAATCGTGCAAGTTATAACTAGGTTCTGGCAAAGCTTCCAGTTCTTTTCCTGGAACTTTAAACACAGCACCTGGTTCAGAATCAGTTGAACTTGCATCAATAATTACTAATTGTTTACTACCTCTAGCTTGAAACATTACTTCCATCCCTGCGGTGCCACAGTCATATACTCGCACATTAGGGTGAGGGATTTCAGCTAGATATTTTTGTAAGCGTTGGGCAATGATTACGCCTACTGCGTCGTCACTGCGATTGAGATTACCGCAACCGATAATAGTGAGCATAAAATGAGATTAAGGCTACACAAGCTTTTAGGCTTTTCTTAGTGCTATTCCACTAAGAATGGTTGAATAAATAGGTAGACATTTCTTGCCAGTTCTAAATGCAGAGAGTAGTTGAAGAAATATCATTAAAAGCATGGCCTGCTTTTGAAACTATCAACCATCGTGGTTGGCTAATGCGTTTTGCTGATGGCTACACCAAGCGAGCAAATTCAGTGACAGTTCTGGATGAAATTGGTTTAGACATTGAAGAAAAGATTACTTATTGCGAGTCCTAATATCGAGCGCGTAAACAAAACCCTATTTTCCGCTTGCTCTCATTCACTAACCCAGAGGTATTAGATGAACGGCTAGCCACAAGGGGATATCAACTAATTGAGCCATCCCTAGTCATGGGTCTAAGATTATCAGAGCGATCGCTTAATAACACATCTGTTATAAATCAGGAGACTTTGAATGATTGGTTGCTTACTTACCATAATTTGAAAACTTTAAAAGAGCAGCAATTAAGTACTCATCGGATGCTCTTGGCAGGAATACAGTCAGAAATCTTATTTGTGTCATTCAAGCAAGATGAAGAAATTGTTGCCTGTGGGATAGGTGTTTTAGAAAGCGGTTATTTAGGCATTTTTGACCTTGTTACGAGTCCGATGCAAAGACGGCGCGGCTATGCCACAGCAATTATTCAGGGTTTGCTTCAATGGGGTATTGATAAAGGAGCTTACTTTTCTTATATACAAGTAGTGAAAGCAAATATTCCAGCTTGCAACCTGTATGAAAAACTCGGCTATCAACCAATGTATGAGTATTGGTATCGAGTAAGCTGTAGATCAGACAATCAGTAGTGACTGAAACAGAGGCTTTGACTAATAATACAGACAAAGCCTCTGAAAATAATTTATCAGCAGGAAACTAGAAATCTACACCATGTTTCTTGGCAATTTCAGTAAGTTTCTCTGACTGATGTTGCGATGCTTTAGTCAAGAGTTCTTCAGCTTGTTCTCTAGTACTTCCCTCTTTAGGAATTAAATACTTGACATAAAGAGATACAAAATCGGCAGCGATCGCTAAACCGGATAGAGCATGTTTGTCAGCTTCCTTACCAGCGATCGCAGCTACTAGACCTGCTCTAATTGGGTCTGGTTTAACTTTCATGAACTGATCGACAAGTTTAGGGACGTATTCTGCTGGCGGCAAATTATTTAACTTACTTCTATCTGGAGTAAAGTTACATTCTGCGGCTTTGGCTTGCTCTAAAACACACCATTCTATGTATTCTTGCAATGCTGCATCGGGAACGCGAGGGAGATATTCGTGTAGCGCTAAATCAGACACAAGCTTACCCTGTAAATTTCTATTTTGTTGAAGTGAATTAAGGCCAGCCTAACGCACTGTTTCTATAAGTTTTAGTGTGTTACGCTACGAGTTTTGAATAAAAGGGCATTGGGCATTGAGAATTGGGCATTGGACTCCCTGTGAAGCATGAATCTCAGTTGCTTCAGTGCTGAGAGTGTTAACAGGTTAAAAGAGTTGATGGAGCGATCGCTGAAATAGCAAATGTAGTCGCCGAAATAGCAAATGCGATCGCCGATATAGCAAATGTAGTCGCCGAAATAGCAAATGCGATCGCCGATATAGCAAATGTAGTCGCCGAAATAGCAAATGCGATCGCCGATATAGCAAATGCGATCGCCGAAGTAACAAATGCGAACGCCGAAATAGCAAATGCGAACGCCGAAGTAACAAATGCGAACGCTGAAATAGCAAATGCGAACGCTGAAATAGCAAATGTAATCTCCGAAGTAGCAAATGCGTAGGCGTAGCCAGCCGTAGGCATCGCTGACCTAAAAAGAGAGCGATCGCTAATCCCATCTACTTTTGTCATCGTTCTTTTAGGTTGCGGCTGAGAGCTAATTTAATCCTAAAATTTATTCTGGCAAAGGGGCATTGAAATCATCTGGCACTACAAAACGCCCTTTATCTTGCCCTAAACTATTGAGTCGATTTGATGAGGAGCGAAACAAAACCAACTTGGCGATCGGAATGCCTCGGTTGGAAATAATGATTTCTTCTCCAAGTTCTACGCGTGATAACAGCTTTGAGAGATTCGTTTTAGCTTGATAAATATCTACGGTTTCCATACGATTATACTAAGTTTGTAAACTAAGTTTATACGAATTTTCAAAATGATTGGGACACATGTAGGTTGGGGAGCCACCATTAAGTTAAGCTGTTAATTAGCACAGGTAGCTTTCTTATACCTATTAGCAAAAGACTCGAAGATGACCAATCTTAAATGCAACTTGGATACAAAACCACAAATTTTTCTAAGTTATGCAAGTGCTGATAAAGCCGCTGCAAGAGCAATTGTGGATAGGCTACGATCACGAAATCTTGATGTATGGCTGGATGATTATGAACTCTATCCAGGAGGGCATTGGGCTGAATCTATTCGTGTTGCTGTTTCAGCAAGTGCCTATCTCCTGCTTCTACTGTCCAAACATTCGGTACACTTTCATTGGTTAAGTAATGAAACTGAAGCTGTACTGAAGGAACTGCAAAGCCGAGATATCACATTCTTACCTGTCCTTTTGGAAAATTGTGATATTCCGCTATCACTTGCTAGTTATCAGTGGTTTGATATGAGAAGCGGAATAGAAGAAAACTTGGAAAAGCTTGCAAGCGCACTCAGATATACTCAAAAGATTGACTTTGAAAAATTGTCTCCACAAACCTTCGAGCAACTGGTAGTAGAACTTCTTCAGAAACTTGGTTTTGTCAATCTGCAATCGGATAGTAAGCAAAGTGATTCACACATTGATGCTGTTGTTGAATTTCGACATAAAGATCCGTTTGGTGCTGAAACTCGTGAGGTTTACGCAGTCGAAACGAAATTTTACCGTCATTCTCGTGCTGACTTACGAACACTTATGCAATTGGTTAGTTATGCGAAGAACGATCCAAAAATTAATAAGGCACTGCTTGTTACAAATGGAAAACTTACATCTGTCGCTCTTGATTGGGTAAGCGATGCTCCAAAAATAATCGGTATCCCAATTCGTGTTGTAGATGGAACAGAGTTAAAGCGGCTTCTCCTTCAGAACACCGATCTGGTTTCCAAATACTTTACTGCCAGCATGGGTCATGCTTGATGAGCCGAATTACTGATTTCATCAATCGGCTTGATAACTGTCCTGCTGGTAAAAAAGGTTGGCGAGAGTTTGAGAAACTGTGTGTAGAAATTATTGAATTTTTATTTGTTCCGCCGTTGGTCAGGCCAATTATTCAGCCACGAACTTACTCTGGTACAAATCGACGAGATGCGGTATTTCCAAATCGTAATTTTGATGAAAAACATGGATGGGGCTTGCTTCTTCGGGAACTGGAAGCAAGAATGGTGCTTTTTGAGTTCAAAAATTACGAATTAATAGATATTGGTCATGAGGAGGTTATTCAAACTGAGAACTACTTGACTGAGCCTATGGGTAAGCTTGCAATAATGGTGTGTAACAAGCTTCCCAATGATGGTGCTCATATCCAGCGAAATAATATTTACAGTCGCCGTCGCAAGGTTATTCTCTTTATCACCAAGGAGCATCTGAAAGAAATGCTCTTTATTAAGGAAAGAGGAGAAGACCCATGTGATTTAATTGTCGATCTCGTTGAACGGTTTTATCTACAACACGAGTAAAGCAGTATTTAATACTTTCTTGGAGCAAACATATGAGAGGGCTGAGTGCTGAATTAAAAGTTATTTATTAACACATATAAATATTTTAGATTTACATATGCTATTATATTCCAACTCCTTATTTTGAATGTGATGAGTAATGAGCTAATAACTAATTAGATAATAATTAGCTATTAGCCATTAGCATCTTTTAAGCAGTGCGAAAACGCGCTAACTCTTCACCAGTCTTAGCATCGTGGGCGTGAACTGTACACACTAAACATGAATCAAACGATCGCGCCACATGACCAACTTCCACCGGGTCACTAGAATCGTAAATGGGTGTGCCAATTAAAGCTTCTTCAATGGGGCCGCGGATTCCTTCACCGTCACGAGGGCCAATATTCCATGTACCAGGGGCGATGACTTGGTAATTCTTAATCTTACCGCCCTCCACTTCTACCCAGTGAGACAAGGAACCGCGTGCTGCTTCCGTTGCACCCCAACCGCGTCCATCTTTTTCTTTGGGTTTGATATACCAGGGGTCGTTTAATTTGAATTCGCGCAAACAGTGTTCGGCTTGGCGATATAACTTGACAATTTCGTGAAGTCGTGCAAGCTGACGCACATGAATACTAGCGCCACCCATCCGCTTGAATACATCGAGGATAAAGCCGTCGTAGTGCTGCCAAGATTCACCATGTTTGCCACCTGCAACTAATTGCCGCGCTAAGGGGCCAACTTCCAAACGTCCGAAGTCTTTGTGCAGGACTGCACTCGACCAAGAGTAGGCGTTATCGAAATCTTTTGTATTATTCGCAGTGGGTTTAGTGGTGCGATCGCTAGGATGAATGTCTGCTGTCCCTTCATCGTACCAGGAGTGAGTTGTATTCTCGCAGATAAATGACTGATCCATTAAGGTGTGAGTGTGTGTGAAGCTATCATACACTCCACTTTTCATGATCATCGCCGCATTTCGTCCTTCGATAGTCGGCTTTTGGTATTTATCTTCATGGGCTAAATATCCCCAAGTGACATATTTACCAACACCAGCACCATATCTATCTAAACCGATATCTAAACCCATGCGCCAATAAAAACCTAAGTCGGAATCTCGATGATTTCGGTTTTCATCCAGCCAATCCCTGAAGTCGTCATAAGTCTCGATTTGTTCATAGCGTTCTAATGAACAACCCAACCACACTGGTTCTAACCAATTGGTGCGGAAATATTCTAGAATCGCCCAAGCGCGGGTAATGTCTGTTAAAGTGGGGGCGCACATCACGCCACCGGGAACCATGTAGCTAGAATGGGGCCATTGTCCGCCTAATAGTGCATAAATTTCTACGGGTTTAGCAGAAATTGTTATGCCTAGTTCGTAAGATTTGCCAGTGAAAGCGGCAAAGCGTCTCACAGCTTCTTGATAGAAACGGCTATTTCGGTATTTTTTATTGGTCAAGTCAATAGCAAATAGACCATAAAAATAGCGAGGGATGCTTTGGATTGTTTCGACAATTTGACCGAGATTTCTCGCCAAAATTGCATTGCGAGGAACTTCTGTTTCCCAAGCTGTATCTAATGCCCAAGATGCACAAGTCAGATGAGAACCGCCGCAAATGCCGCAAATGCGAGGTGTGACAATTAATCCGGCTTGGGGGTCTTTACCGCGGAGGATAACTTCAAATCCTCGGAAAAGTTCGGCATGTGTCCAAGCGTTGACTACCCGTCCATTATCAATGTCAACTCGGACATCTAAATCGCCTTCAACTCTACCGACGGGCGAAATGTCTAATGATTGAATTCCCATTCTCTTCTCCTTTAATTGTTAAGGGGAGTGGGGAGTGGGGGAAATTCACCTATTCCCTATTCCCTATTCCCTATTCCCCATTCCCTAAACTGTAAAAAAGTCTTCTTCTGCCCAAGGTGGTGCGGCATCTTTGGCAATCATTGTGAGTAAGGCGTAGTCTTTTTTGTTCACCCCTGGCGGTAATTCTTTGGGAACTCCCATTACTGTTTGGGTTTTAAATACGGTTCCAGGTTTGAGGTCAAAGAAAGGAAATTCTGGTTCGGTGCAACCTAAACAAGGCATTCCGGCGCGAGTTTTGGAAGAGACGCGGTTCCATAAGATGCGGTTGCAGGAAGAATGGGTCATGGGGCCGCGACAACCCAAGTCATAAAATAGGCATCCTTTACGCTGACCAAATTCGGCGGTTGATGCTTTGTAGGCAAAGTGGACGTTGCGGGTACAACCTGTTTGGGTATAGCTGTTGAAGAAGGTTTGGGGACGATTTAGTTCGTCGAAAGCAATGTCTGCTATGCGTCCAGTAGCGATCGCAACTAATATCTGCGTAATCCAGTCGGGATGGGAGGGACATCCAGGTATATTAATTACAGGTAATCCGGCTTTAGACAAGAAGTCTTTACCTAAAAAGCCGCCTTCTTGACGCTTGAGAAATTGCAAACCTTCCGATTCGGTGGGGTTGGGTGACATGGCGGGAATTCCTCCCCATGTGGCACAGTCGCCTACAGCTACGATAAAATGAGCAACTTTGGCGAGGTCTGCTAACCAATCTTTCATGGCGCGATCAGCAAACCGATTCCATTCACCTGTGCCGTTGGGGGCGTTGACAACACTGCCCTCAAATACCAAGATATCTAAAGGAATTGTGCCAGAAATGCAATCCCACAGCATTGTTTGCAAGTTGTTGCCTATTTCCAATCCTAAGGATGGATGCCAAAGTAAGTTGATGCCAAAGTCGGCAATTAAATCGCAGACTGTCGGTTCTTCGGCGTTGAGAAATGACATGGTGTTGCCTGAACAAGCACCACCTTGTAGCCATAGTACGTTAGTCATCGGCTAGGTGTTTTTCTATTGTTTACCATGCATGATGTAGGTGATAATGCTTGTAAAACCTCACCTGGTTATCAATATTTATTTTTCAATTCTAAGATATTTATTTATTTAATTCACTTTCATTAAAAAAGAATTAATCATTAACAAGAAGTTAAATTATCTCAAGATTCTTTTCAAGGGCTATATCTGTTATATATGTGACACATCTCATAAATGCAAAATAGTATAAATAAAACTTGCTTTGGTTTTTGATTATTGACGTTAATAACATAAACATGCTGAATTTATCACGTTAATATTATCTAATTATTAATAAGAATTACTATCAATTGTTAATCTGCATGAGGTGATGAGTATTTTCAGCCGTCAGATTTTCATGCAATAACTGAGCTATAAATAGCAAAATATAGGGGCGCTAGGTTTTATGCCCCGTCAGCTTTTTATCAGTTGTTTTAGGATTTTTGTTGTGCAGCTTGCCTAACAAGTTGTTCGTCCAAACCTAACGCTTGAGCTATCTGCTCAATACTGAAACCAAACGCTAATAAGTGCGGTATCACTTCTAACTTACCTTCTTTTTTACCTTCTTCAAAAACTTCTTGCTTACCTTCTTTTTTATCTTCTTCAAAAACATCTTGGGAAAATCTAGTTTGTCTCAAGTCATTTAATTCAAACATTTTTCCGATCTCCTCCTGGCTCAATCGCGGTAACTTGTAGATTAATATCGTCTTTATTAAACGCACTGTTAAGCCTTCGCGCACCCTATTGTTTTAAGATTTCGGTTGTACAGTTTGCCTAACAACTTGTTCGTCCAAACCTAACGCTTGAGCTATCTGCTCAATACTCAACCCCAGCGTTAATAACTGGGGTATCGTTTCTAACTTACCTTCTTGTCTACCTTCTTGTTTACCTTCTGCAAAAACATCCTGGTAAAATCTAGTTTGCTTTAACTCATTTGCTCCAAACATTTTTCCGATCTCCTCCTGTTTTAGGATTTCGGTTGTGCAGCTTGCCTAACAAGTTGTTCGTCCAAACCTAACACTTGAGCTATCTGCTGAATACTTAAACCATACCCTAATAACTGGGGTATGGTTTCTAACTTAGCTTCTAACTTACCTTCTTGTCTACCTTCTTGTCTACCTTCTTGTTTCCCCTTTTGCTCACCTTCTGCAAAAACGTCTTGGTAAAATCTAGTTTGCTTTAACTCATTTGCTCCAAACATTTTTCCGATCTCCTGCTGGCTCAATCGCGGCAACTTGTAGATTAATATCGTCTCTATCAATTGTATAATTTCCCTAATAGTAGCGACATCTGGAATTTGCTGTCGGGCACTGTTGACTATTTCTAGAGCTTTTGTTGTCGCCGTTGATTCAGGTTCGATGATCAGTTTAACTGTCTCAATGCCGATTGATGATGCCTCAATTGAGCTTAATTCGTCAAGATAAACGCGAGTTACTCGTTGTGAGTTGAGTAATTCTGTATATCTTTCGGTATCTCCAGTATCAACGCTGCGGTTAGGGAAGATGACTACACCACGCCAATTGTTGGTTAATTCGGTTTTGTCAAGATAGTTAAAGATTTCAGTAAATAAACGTGAGTAGAACTTTTTATCTGGTTGAAATTGCACTTCGGCAAAATAGATGGGTAGTTCTGCTGCATTTGGCAGGAAGACACCATCGATTCTAAACGCCAATTGTTTGACTTCTACTGAAGAAAATTGGTAAGCACTAACTAGTTGCGGCGGTTGGTTAATCAGTTCAAAGAAAGTGCTGGGAAGACTTTGGAAGATGCGATAGAAGATACTGTCTGTTTTCAAAGGAGCTAGTTTTACAGTTGATGAACATATTTTACACTTCGACGATCCCGTGGCGACTCTTTGGAGTATACAAAAATTGGCTGGTAAGATAGTGCATATATGTATGTCAACAATTCAATAAAGAATATTTGAATTGTATTAGGTGATGATACAAAAAATCTTTTAAAAATATTAGGTGTTTAAAGCTGACATTAATATTAGCAATTTCCCCCTAGAATTTTAGAAATAGGGTGTTTTATAGTATTTTATTGGGCATAGTATAGGACATTGGCTATAGAGGATTAAATTTCTTCCCTAGTTCCTAGTCCCTAATCCTAGCCTCAGACAAAAAAGGGGAATTCCGCCTAAAGGACTCGAAGCCTGCGTAAATCAGTATGGCCCGTGATCAGATGCGAAAGCGTGTCTTGATCATTCGTGGGCGTTGACAGACTCAATTCCCAATTGGCTAGAGTACGGCAGAGTTATGACCCCTAGCATTACAGATTCAGCGGTGAAGGCTGCGATCGCAGCTGTTGCATCGGAGTCAGCCTCAACAGAGGAAAAAATCCAGATGCTGATCGAGATAGCACAGGGCTTTCAAAAAAAGCCCAAAGCTGCCCAAGACTTGCGAAATGCAGTTGGGTTATATTACCGGGCCTATGAAATGTGTGGTGAGGAATATCCCCTGTTGAAAGCCAGGGCCCAAGTGGGCATGGCAGGGACGTTACAGGCAATACCGGATGCTGATTACCAACTGCTGCTGCAAGCGAAAGCAGGTTATGAAGAAGCGCTACCGATTTTACAACAATTAGCAACGCCAGAGGAAGTAGCAGAGACGCAAATGAATTTTGGGCTGGTGTTGCAGTCGCTTGTACCGTTCAATTTGGCACGGATAACCGACAGCATCCAAGCTTATCATGAGGCGTTGCGGGTGTTTACTTGGGACGATTACCCCCAAGAATACGCGATTTTATATAACAATATTGCGATCGCTTACCTTTCTATGCCCTTAGCATCGGAACGGGAATACTTGCGTCAAGGGTTAGCAGTGCAATCATTTGAGGTGGCGCTGAAGCATATTAATTTGATTGACCATCCTAGAGAATATGCGATGTTGCAAAACAATTTAGGTAACGCTTTGCAATATTTAGTGAGTTCCCATGCTGTGGAGAATAATTTAAGGGCGATCGCAGCTTATGACGAAGCGCTAAAAGTGCGCAATCCCAAAGATACACCTCTAGAGTACGCTAACACAATTTCTAACAAAGCTAATGCCCTCTTCAACTTACCAGACGACCAGGAAAAACCAGAAGCTGGTAATCCTAAAAATCTTTTGCAAGCGCGTATCTACTATCAAGACGCTTTAGAAATATTTACGAAATCCCAACAAATGGAACAAGCAGAGGTAGTAGCCCAAGCGCTACAAGATGTGGAAGCAGAAATGAATGGTTAAGAGTTATAAGTTATGAATTAAATTAGATTCATAACTCTTCACTCTTCACTTTAATCAGGAGGAAAAAACAGGATGAGAGATATTTTTACCTATGCAAATGTGATAAATTTTCTCACAAGTTTAGCAGATGGTGACCTGAACATAGCAACAGAATTCGTGTGGGTAATCATAGCAACAGCCTTGTCTATGGTCGGCGGTGCAATTGGTGGAATGCTGTTAGCTGGAAAAGATATAGGCTATCAGTTTTCAGCAATGCTTGGTGCATTATTTGCTCCTGCCGGTGTAATTCCCGCTATTATCTTAGGGCTTGCTGTCTTAAATTTATTGACAAATTATTAGGAGAAAACATGTTAGAGATAGGGTGGTTTTCTGTCAAGTTATTTTTGAAAGGAAAGCTACTACGCGACCCAATATTTTTTGTCAAACAAACTACTATTGGTGTTGCTGTAGGTTTCTTTCTACTAGTGTTACTCGCACAAGCCCCAATTCCCTTCTACTTCCCAATAATATTATCTAGCTTAGTGACAGGCATGATTATGCCATATCTCCTCAAAGATTTCAAAATGAAGTAAATTGTCCTTTGAGAATAATTAATGCCTAATACCTCGGCTTCTCTACGAGACGCTACGCGAACGCCCAGTACAAGTGCCAAATGACTAACCTTGAAGAATTAGTTCAGGAAATTAACCGCTTTGAGGCAATTATATCCGAGTGGGATGAAAGCCAACGGTGTGTAGCAGTAGGTCTAAAAAGAGCAATTGAAGCTTTGCATAAAGCTGCATTGACTAGTTTGATTAAAAGTCTAAAACAAGAATCAATGTCAGCTTTGCGTTATGCTGTTGCTGATGAAGTAGTGTATGCAGTACTACTGTATCACGAACTAGTAAAACCACCAAAACCACCATTAGCACAACGCATTCAGATAGCCCTTGAAGAAGTTCGCCCAGGTTTAAAAAGCCATAATGGGGATGTAGAACTAGTGGCAATTAAGCCACCAGATACAGTAGAAGTTAGATTAATCGGAACTTGCAGTAGTTGTCCGGCTTCTACTTTGACTTTATCTCAGGGAGTAGAACAGGCAATCAAAAACCATTGTTCCGAAATTACCAAAGTAGTTGCAGTCAATAACAACCCTACTGCTAATAACGCAAATTCTGGTTTAATCAGTCCCTTTTCTTCAAAAATAACTTCTACTTGGATCAAAGTGGCGACTATTGATCAAGTTCCTGAATTTAGTGTGTTGGCAGTACAACTTGCTGGTAATTCACTAATTTTATATCGTCAAGGTGTTACAGTAACATGTTACCGTAATGCTTGCACTCATTTAGGATCTCCCCTAGAAGAAGGTAAGGTTGAAAATGGTATTATTACCTGTCCTTCCCACGGATTCCAGTACAAGCTAGAGACAGGTGAATGCTTAACTGCACCTGATATTTCGCTTCAGTCGTATCCAGTACAGATTAAGGAGGATAAGGTTTTTGTGAAACTGCAAAAATGATCAGGTGAAGGTAATATCTCATCAAATATACTTGGCGATTTAGAAATAAGGGCTACATTGCCTTTTCATTTCAGTATTTTGCGCATTCATTTTAGTGTTTTGTGCAAGCAAAAAGGCTAAAAGCTTTCTCAATATACCTGAATTCTTTCTCATTTGTGTAATTCGGTTATTCATTTTAGTGTTTTGAGAAAACAAAATGGCTAAATGCTTTCTCAAAATGTCTGATTACTTTCTAATTTCGGTAGATTCAGCAAGCAAAAAGGCATATTGCTTTCTTAAAATGCTTGATTGCTTTCGCCTTTCAGTAGATTTAGCAAGCATTTCAGTAGACTTAGCAAGCAAAAAGGCATATTACTTTCTCAAAATGTCTGATTGCTTTCTCATTTCAGTACATCGCGCCCTCATGACAAATACCGCTGTGTAGTAAAAGCCACTGGAGGTTAGCAAAAATTTTATCAGATTGATTAATACGGAAGTTTATTAAAGACTTTAACTTAATTAAAAATAAAAACATATCCAAAATTGTTACTGTTGTTACATGCTGATCAAGATTAATGTTTTTAAATAATTATCAGCGTCTATCTGCGGTTCATGGATATCCCAATTAAAATTAATCCCATATTACAATTACCGCCAGAAGCAACAGAAATTTCTCAATATTTACCTCTATCACCTCAAGGTGCAGAGGTAATTTTAGGCAACATTATTGAACCACAACAATTAGTAATACCTGTAGCACCCAGTCCTACAACAATGTTCGGGCCTCGTGCTGCTTGTTTGTTATCAGAAACTGGCCCCTTATGGGTATCAGATACGGGACATCATCGATTATTGGGATGGCAGAATTTACCCACGAGAGATAGTCAACCAGCTGATTGGGTAATTGGACAACCTGACTTTTATTATGAGGGACAAAATGCTAAAAGTACACCGGGAAGGGCAACCCTAAGTGTACCAACAGGGATTTGTGCTTGCGGCAAAGGATTAGCTGTAGCAGATGCTTGGAATCATCGGGTTTTGATTTGGAAAAACTTACCTGAAGATAGCAATGTTCCAGCGGATTTGGTGTTAGGGCAAGTTAATTTTACTGATAATGAACCAAATCGAGGAAATCAAGCAGCATCAGCCAATACAATGCACTGGCCCTATGGTGTTTTCTATCATCAAGGACGGCTATTTATTGCTGACACTGGTAATCGAAGGGTATTAATTTGGCATCAATTACCAACAGAAAATGGTCAACCTGCTGATTTAGTTTTGGGACAACCGGATATGATATCTCGCAATGAAAACGGCGGTGCTTCTCCAACCGCAGCGAGTATGCGTTGGTGTCACGATATCACCTTTTGGGGAGAAAATCTGGTTGTCAGTGATGCAGGTAATCATCGGGTAATGATTTGGCAGGGAATACCAACAGAAAATAATACCCCTTGTGCAGTGGTTTTAGGGCAACAAAACTTTTATTTTGTGGAGATGAATCAAGGAGTTTATTATCCTAGTGCTAGTGGTTTGAGTATGCCTTATGGTGTGGGGGTAGCTGAGGATTGGTTAGTAGTTGCAGATACTGCTAATTCACGTTTGTTAGGATGGAGAAAACCAGAATCAATTTTATCACTGCAAGGTGTAATGGCAGATGGGTTGGCAGGACAAATAAGTTTTCAAAGTAAAGGTGAAAATCGTAATTTCGGACTGCCGAAACGAGATAGCTTAAATTGGTGTTACGGCATAAAAATTTGTGGCAATACGGCGATAATAGCTGATTCTGGAAATAACCGAGTTTTGCTGTGGCAGTTTAACTATGCCGACTGAAGAAATTAGAGTTCGTGGCACTGTTCAAGGAGTAGGATTTCGCCCTACTGTATATCGTCTTGCTAAAGCCTGTGGTTTACGGGGAGATGTTTGTAATGATGGCCAAGGTGTTTTAATTAGGGTATCTGGTAGTGAGGAAGCAATAACCAAATTTATTGCCAGATTGCAAACAGAATGTCCACCGTTGGCAAAAATTAATCAACTAACAAGAATTATTTATGAAGGTGAATTAAAATTTGATAATTTTGTGATTTCTACTAGTGTCAGTAATGCCATCAAAACAGAAATTACCCCTGATGCAGCTACTTGTCCGCAATGTCAACAAGAAATATTCGACCCCTTTAGCCGCTTTTATCGTTACCCCTTTACTAACTGCACTCATTGCGGCCCCCGCCTGAGTATTATTCGTGCCATTCCTTACGACAGATGCAATACCAGTATGTCTGCGTTTGCCATGTGTTCAGAATGTGCAAAGGAATACCACGATGTCAAAAACCGCCGTTTTCACGCCCAACCCGTCGCTTGTCATGCTTGCGGCCCCACAGCTTGGTTGGAACGCGCCGATGGTAAATCGGTTACTGCTTCCATGTTCTCCATGATGGATGATGTCGATGCTGTTTGTACCTTGTTGCAAAAAGGTGAGATTGTGGGAATTAAAGGGTTAGGTGGTATTCATCTGGCTTGCGATGCAACTCAGGAAACTGCTGTACAAAAACTGCGTCAGCGCAAAAGGCGCTATCATAAACCCTTTGCTTTAATGGCGCGAGATATTGAGATAATTGCAGAATACTGCACTGTCAACCCCAAAGAAAAAGAATTATTGACAAGTCCTGCTGCACCAATTGTTTTACTACAAGCGACAGGTAAAAAAGTAGTAGCACCATCGATAGCATCGGGGCAAAATACCCTCGGTTTCATGCTACCTTATACGCCCTTACATCATTTAATTCTGCGGCGAATGAATCGCCCAATTGTTTTAACAAGTGGCAATCTTGCCGATGAACCACAATGTATTGATAATCACGAAGCAAGAGAAAAATTAGGGAAAATTGCTGATTATTTTCTCTTTCACAATCGAGAGATTATTAATCGGGTAGATGATTCGGTGGTGAGAGTTATCGATGACAAAGCCCAAACAATTCGCCGTGCCAGAGGATATGCACCAGCACCGATTAGTTTACCATTAGGATTTCAGAATGTGCCGCAAATTTTAGCAATGGGTAGTGAGTTAAAAAATACCTTTTGCCTATTGCGTGAAGGAAAAGCAATTCTTTCTCAATATCTGGGAGATTTAGAAAATGGTGCAGCTTTCAATGCTTACCAAGATACTTTGAATTTATACTTAAATTTATTTGAACATCAACCAGAAGTAATTGCCATCGATAAACACCCAGAATACTTATCCAGCAAACTTGGGAAAGAACTCGCAGATACAAATCAAATCAAAATTCATCAAATCCAACATCATCACGCGCATATCGCCGCTTGCATGGCAGAAAATGGTATTCCTCTAGATTCACCTCCAGTATTAGGCATTGCTTTAGATGGTTTAGGTTACGGTGATGATGGTACACTCTGGGGCGGAGAATTTCTTTTAGCTGATTACCGAAAATTTCAGCGATTAGCAACATTTAAACCAGTAGTAATGGTAGGTGGAGAACAAGCAATTTATCAGCCTTGGCGTAATACCTATGCTCAATTAATATCTGCTAATCTTTGGAATGATTGTCAACAACAATATAGTGATTTAGAAATCGTAAAATTTCTGAATAAAAAACCACTAAAGCTACTTAATCAACTTATGGATAAAGAGATTAACTCACCTCCAGCTTCCTCAGTGGGGCGGTTGTTTGATGCAGTGGCAGCAGCTATCGGTATTTATAGAGATGAATGTAGCTATGAAGGACAAGCTGCGATCGCAATGGAAGCTATAGTAGATGTTAGCAGCTTAAATAATCATAAAGAAACGCCAAAATATCCTTTTAATTTTATATTTTCGGATAGGATTTATTGTATAGACCCGCGCCCAATGTGGCAAGCCTTACTCGATGACTTACAGCAGCAGATTCCAAAACCAGTTATGGCTGCAAAATTTCACAAAGGTTTAGCTAATGTGATTGTGGAAATGGTTAAACATCTTTGTCAAGAAAATCTGATTAATCAAGTTGTCTTAACAGGAGGAGTATTTCAAAATTGTATATTGTTAGAGCAAGTTACCAAACAATTACAAACCTTGGAAATAAAAGTACTTACTCACAGCTTAGTTCCAGCTAATGACGGTGGGCTATCTTTAGGACAAGCAGTTATTGCTGCCGCACAATTAATACATGAGTGTTAATATTTGACAAACTTTATCTCACAAATAATTTTCTCTGCGTTCTCTGCGCCTCAGTGGTAGCCTGCGGCAAGCCGCTTTCGCGTCTACGTTTATCTTAAAAAATCAAAATGTGCTTAGGAATTCCCGGACAAATTATAGAAATTACCAATGTTAACCATAAATTAGCCATAGTTAACATTGGTGGTGTTAAGCGCGAAGTAAATATTGCTTGTATCGTAGATGAACAACATCCCCTCGAAGCTTGTATTGGGGATTGGGTGCTGGTGCATGTTGGCTTTGCCATGAATCGAATTAACGAACAAGAAGCCGCGGAAACATTACAACTTTTTCAAGAATTAGCAGCAGCACAAATAGAGATTAGTACTTAACTTAACGAACCGCAGAGGCGCAGAGGGCACAGAGAAAAGAAAGAAATACTTAACTGAGCCGTATTGACATAAAACTTACTATTCCCCAATCCTTATGAAATACGTTGACGAATTCCGCGAACCTGAAAAAGCTGAAGCCATCCGCCGCGAAATTGCCAAATTATGCAACCAGCTAGAAAAACCCATCAAAATTATGGAAGTATGTGGCGGACATACCCATTCCATATTTAAATATGGTATCGAAGAAATTTTACCCGAAGCCATTGAACTAATTCATGGGCCTGGTTGTCCAGTATGCGTTATGCCAAAAGGGAGATTAGATGATGCGATCGCAATCTCCCAAAATCATAACGTCATCTTTGCCACCTTTGGCGACGCGATGCGAGTTCCTGGTTCCAATACCACTTTACTGCAAGCTAGGGCACAAGGCGCAGACATCCGTATGGTGTACTCTCCCTTAGACAGCCTGCAAATTGCTAGAGATAACCCCGACAAAGAAGTAGTCTTCTTCGCCTTAGGTTTTGAAACCACAGCCCCCAGCACCGCCTTCACCATCCTGCAAGCAGCAGCTGAAGAAATTCACAACTTTAGTATGTTTTGCAATCACGTCCTCGTGGTTCCCGCCCTTAAAGCACTATTAGATAATCCCGACTTGCAACTGGATGGATTTGTTGGCCCTGGCCATGTCAGCATGGTAATTGGCACTGACCCTTATGAATTTATTTCCCAACAATATAACAAGCCAATAGTCGTCTCCGGATTTGAACCCTTAGATATTCTTCAATCGATTTGGATGCTATTGCAACAGCTAGTAGAAAATCGTTGTGAAGTTGAAAACCAATATAACCGAATTGTCCAAAAAACCGGGAACACAGTAGCGCTACAAGCAATAAACAAAGTTTTTGTTACGCGAGATAGTTTTGATTGGCGTGGCTTGGGTGACATCCCCTATTCAGGATTACAAATTAAACCTGAATATGCCCAATTTGATGCCGAACTTAAATTTACCATTCCTAATCTCAAAGTAGCCGACCAGAAAGCTTGTAAATGTGGAGAAATCCTTAAAGGAGTCTTAAAGCCTTGGGAGTGCAAAGTATTCGGTACAGCTTGCACACCAGAAACACCCATTGGTACTTGCATGGTATCTTCTGAAGGTGCTTGTGCAGCCTATTACAAATATGGACGACTCTCCACTATTGCCAAAAGAACAATTGCTGAAAAACCGAAGGTAACTATAACTCAAGAACCTCTCCCCGCTTGTGGCTTCTCTTTGGACTAACATCCCCTTGAAATACTCTTTAAAATTTATTCTAAAATGAATTTATCCTCAACTAACCAAGCACAAAATTCCTTGTTTCAAAAAATGGAACAAGTCCGCCGTCGCCAAGGGAAAGTGCGAGATACTCATATAACTCTTGCACATGGGAGCGGTGGTAAAGCCATGCGTGATTTAATAGATGATATCTTTGTCAGCAACTTTGATAACCCGATTCTCTCACAATTAGAAGACCAAGCCAGCTTCAATTTAGCCAGTCTCTTACAACAAGGAGACAGACTTGCATTTACTACAGATTCCTATGTCGTAGACCCCTTATTTTTTCCCGGTAGTGACATAGGAGAATTAGCTATCAACGGCACAGTTAATGATTTAGCTGTCAGCGGTGCTAAACCTTTATATTTAACTTGTAGCGTAATTTTAGAAGAAGGACTGCCCGTAGAAACCTTGCGGCGTGTCGCAGCCAGTATGAAAGCAGCTGCGAAAAAAGCTGGTGTTCAAATTGTCACTGGTGACACAAAAGTTGTACACCGTGGTGCTGCCGATAAACTCTTTATTAATACTGCTGGTATTGGTATTATCCCACGAGGAGTTAGTATTTCTGCCCATAATATTCAACCTGGAGATGCAGTAATAATTAATGGTGAAATCGGCAATCATGGAGCAGCAATTTTAATTGCCCGTGGGGAATTAGCTTTAGAAACTAATATTGAAAGTGACTGTCAACCATTGCATAGTTTAGTAGAAAGTATTCTCCATACATGTCCCCAAATTCATGCTATGCGAGATGCAACACGTGGCGGTTTAGCTACAGTATTAAATGAATTTGCCCTCAGTTCAAATGTGGGAATTCGTCTATTTGAAGAATCTATTCCAGTGCGTGAAGAAGTAAATGGAGTTTGCGAAATTCTCGGTTTAGACCCATTGTATTTAGCTAATGAAGGTAAGTTAGTTGTGGTGGTTTCAAAAGAGAATGCTGACAAAATTTTATCAGCTATGAAATCTCACCCAGCGGGAAAAGATGCTTGTATTATTGGCGAAGTTATTACCTCACCTCCAGGTATCGTATTGTTAAAAACAGTTTTTGGTGCTGAAAGAATTGTTGATATGTTAGTAGGCGACCAATTGCCACGAATTTGTTAATCTTGAATATATTTTATAGTATGCACGAACTTGGAATTACTCAAAACATTGTGGCAATTGTGACTGAACATGCCAAAGACGCAAAAGTGCAGCGAGTCTTATTAGAAATCGGCAAACTTTCAGCCATTATGCCTGATGCTATCCGATTTTGTTTTGATATTTGTACTCAAGGTACAGTTTTAGCAGGGGCAAAATTAGAAATTTTAGAAATTCCTGGATTAGGGAGATGTCGCCAATGTGGTGCAGAAATTGCTCTAGATAAACCATTTGGAATCTGTAACTGCGGTAGCGTGCAATTAGATTTAGTTACTGGTGAAGAACTAAAAATTAAAGAAATAGAAATAGAGGAATTATGTGTGTAACCTGCGGTTGTTCTGATGATGGCGAAGCTAAAATAACCAATCTAGAAATAGGTGAAGCTGAACATAACCATTATCATACTTTACCAGATGGTACTGTCATCACTCATTTACATAGTCATGACACTCATATAGAAGCGTCTCAAATTCATGCCCAAATATACAACACAACGATATCCTTAGAACAGGATATATTGGCAAAAAATAATTTGATAGCTGCCCAAAATCGGGGATGGTTTAAAGGTCGAAATATTCTTGCCTTAAATTTAATGAGTTCTCCCGGTGCTGGGAAAACAACTCTTTTGACGCGAACCATCAATGATTTAAAACATCAATTATCTATCAGTGTTATTGAAGGTGACCAAGAAACTGCTAACGATGCCAAAAAAATTAAAGAAACAGGCTCTAAAGTCATCCAAATCAACACAGGGACAGGCTGTCATCTAGATGCATCAATGATAGACAGAGGTTTACAACAACTGAATCCGCCTCTGAATTCAGTTGTGATGATTGAAAATGTAGGTAATTTGGTTTGTCCAGCCTTATTTGATTTGGGAGAAAATGCAAAAGTCGTGATTCTATCCGTCACGGAGGGAGAAGATAAGCCGATAAAATACCCGCATATGTTCTGTGCTAGTGACATCATGATTATCACGAAAATTGATTTGCTACCTTATGTAGATTTTGATATTCAAAAGTGCATAGAATATGCTAAACAAGTAAATACTAAAATTCAGATTTTTCAAGTTTCTGCAACTACTGGTGCAGGGTTAGATAATTGGTATAAATGGCTAACTGAAAAAGTCACTGACTTATCAACACCGTTTCCTGTCTAACTGCTAAAGCGATCGCACGTATCCGCAACCGTCACGATAAAATTGGTAAAGCATTGCGCCGTGGACATCACTAGCTGCACGAAATATCTTTTATTGTAATTATTATAAAATTGCAACACCCTGCACTTTAGAAGTACAGGGTGTAATAAGGATGAATCAGCTATATTCTGTGTGATTCCCAGTATGTGCCTATTTACCTCAAAGCCAATCTCGATAAGCTGATATTTCATTTACACTAATTTCAAACGGCATCCCTTTGCCAAATGGCGGATAAACGCGGATTTTGCCATTCCTAGCAAACCGCTCTAACCTATTACCCAACTGGGGAATATTGCTGACTATATGCCAGTAAGATAATATGTCAGGGCAGTCAATTATTAGTGTTAGGATGCTAGCATTTGTTGTGAGATACCACTGACAATTAGACAACAGTACTCGCGTAATGCGATCGCAGGCTTGATAAAAACATCTGCCAGTAGACTGTTCTAGTTCCATCTGCAACATTCCATCCTGTTTTGTTACCTCAGCTGGAGGTAAATCATCGGGAGGAAGCAGGTATAGTTTAGAAGACATAATTTCGCACCTCTTGGTTATAGCGCGTCAAACTCTCCAGGTTTTTTTGCATATCCGCAGACGAGGGTTTGAGTGCTAGCGTACCTAAATCTAATTCGGACTGAAATTTCTTGATTTTGTCTCGACAAGTCTCCACATCACCGATAATTGAGTTCTCAATCAAATAATCTTCGTCGAAACAAATGTTTGTGCGGTCAAATGGTTTTTGGTTGGGATTTGCACTATTCTGCAATAATTGAGCTGAATTAGCTTTCATTTTCTGGCTAAATTTGCGAATGAAAGGTAACGCTTCACTCACTGCCTCATCAGATGTTTTGCCAACATAAAAAAAGCGTGCCAGCACGAAGTTTTCTGCACCACCAGAATTTAAGGCTCGATATTTGGCAAGAGTATCCTTCAATCTCTCCAGAGAAAACGGCGGCCCACCCATCAAGCTGAAGGAATGTTTAGCGGCAAACTCGATACCATCATCACCGCCAGTGGCAACATACACTGGTATTTGACTCTGCAATGGTTTTGGGTAAATTGTTAGGCGATCGCATTGATAATATTGCCCATTAAATGATACATCAGTTTCATATAAAAGCTTCTGAATCAATGCCATCGCCTCTAGCATCTTGGGACGCGATTCACTTGGTTGTGTCGCAAAATGCTTGTTTTGTTGGGGAAAAGGGCCGCCTTTAGCAACTCCAAATAATAATCGTCCATTGCACAAATTATCCAAAGTGGCAATATCTTCCGCTACCCTAATCGGGTTATGGAATGGCAGTAACACTGCCGCAGTGCCTAATTGGATAGTTGAAGTCAGTCCCGCCAAGTGTGCCATTAACACCAACATGGACGGGCTGAGATTGGATTCACTAAAATGGTGCTCACTCACCCAGGCTTCCTCAAAACCTAGGCTTTCTGCCTGTTTTACCAGCGCGACTTGCTCAAATATGGCACGACGAGCATCTTGGTGATAATTATCGTAATTGCAGAAAATTCCAGTTTTCATTACTTGCGTTGACTATTTTAAATGGCAATCCACTGCAACTCCAACCATAGGCTTGGGTTGTTTTGTTTAAGCTTCGACATCGGGTCGCGTAACAATCGCTTGGCATTCATGCAGACTACCTGCACTAGACCCATGTTATTTGCTACTTCTCTGAGTATTTCTTTTTGAGCTTGCACACAGGAAATCATTTCGTCAGAGCAATAAATTCCTATATATTGCAAACGTCTGGCAGGTCGTCCCCAAAAACAGGTGATGACTTTCACATAACACCCATCCAGCAATTCCCCAACTTGCGGGTAGTAATGGTTGACGACTCTTGTGAATTCTTTGGCTAAGATATCTTCAGCAATCATTGGAACTGATATTTCTGTAGCGTCCATCACGCTATTTAATATAACATAATTTCGCTGTTTAAATATGACAAAATAACCTGTAATACTTGAATAAAATATTAAATATTACATAAAAAAAGAGGTGTACCTTATTTGGAATCACCTCAGATTTGCGGAAAGCATCTTTATATTAAATGAAATATTTATAAATCGTGATTTATAATTGCCAGGTATATTTGCCCAAGTTAAGCAATTTTGGATTTTGGACTTCGGCTTACCTCGACTTCTCTACGAGACGTTGCACAAATGCTCGGTAAAAGTCGCTCAGTCAAACGATTTTAGATTGACCTCATATCTAAAGTCAGAGATTTGTCATTTAATGCAAGGATTTTAGATTTTGGATTTTGAATCTTCTCTACGAGAGGCTCCGCCAACAATCCAAAATCCAAAATCTAAAATCTAAAATTTGATGAGATGCTCGCAAATAGTCTAATATCAAAAATTATGAATTCAAATAAAATGCATTTAATTAGTACATTTAAATGTTGAATTCTCAATTTTTAATTTTTAATTGTTATTATCGAGCATTGCGTTCACAAACTAAGACCTCTGCTATGATATCTGGTACATTTCTGGAGTCAGTAAATCCTTCAGAACCACCGATCGGTGATATAAATGTATAGTTTGGATCACATACTCCATTGTCATATACTTGAATAAACCACCTATCTGGAAATCCTTCTACACCTAGTTCGACAGTGTACCAACTTTCGCCAATCAGACGAGAGTTAAAGATTCTGAACCACTCTCTGTTGTCTTCTGAAATATTCCAATCTGCCATCAGCAGTTCTAGAGCTATTTGTCCCGCATCCGTTGAAGTCAATAGCATTTTTACTCCTTATTTGCAGCTTCAGGATTTGCAGCTTCAGGGTTGGAAACTTCAGGGTATAAACCCAGTTCTTTAGCTAGCTCACGCGCTACAAAAAATAAAAATTGGGCACCATCTTGATTGCCTTCATGGGCAAACATAGTTGCTACTTGTAACATTGTTTGTACTAAGCCGGAATCAATCAATTCTGGCTTAGATTCTAAAATTTCTGGTTCCTGACCGTTAGGGCATTTAAGTAACTCATCAATCAGATTAAAATACAGATGTTCGCGTTGTTCTGTCATGGTATTTTTGTTGATTTGAGTGAGTAAATTGTGAATTTGTTACTGTTCGATACTTTGCTGCCACAGTCTTTCCAACATTTCAACTTGTTCTTTTAAAACAGCAGCCCGATAAACAAGATATCTGTCGTAAAAGAGAATTCCTAACCCAACAAAAATAGGGGTTAACAAGAAGAACCATTGCAGGATAGTAGCAAATTTATATTGTTCAGCAACAGTTAGCATTTGATAAACCACATTACGATCAGAGGATTGGATGCTAGTCTGAGGGGAATGTGTACCTTCTGTCTGGGGAGCCAAGGCGGGAGTATTTGCACTAGTCTTGTTAACTTCACAGGCTAAATTCTGGGATTTTACTAACTCTAGATGTCGCTCCCAAACTATGCCAAATACTACTAGTTCTGGAGAAAGCACTGCTAAGGTAACTACGCAAACTGTGAGAACATTTAAAAGTTTGGCTTTCATCTTGGCTCTCCCTTGCTGGGTAGTATGCACCCAGTAAGAAAATATCTTTTGCTGTTTATCTAAAGTAGCTATATATTTCTACTTTTCAAACAGTTTTGATATTAAAATATGTGTTAACGGAACTTTTCAAAATTGTTAGTTGTCAGTTATTTTTCTAATTCCCACTGACCACTGACCACTGAAAATTTCCCTATATTTTTACAAAACATAGGATTAATCAGTCATAAATAACGCACCAAATTCAAAGAATTTGGTTCCATCCTACTCTCAAAAGAGAGATTAAGAAGTCCCCCCTAGTTCACTAAGCTTTCGCTCAGGAATGTTGGGGGGTAGAGGGGAATCTCTGCGTAAATCCTATACGATTTATATCAGCCGCTCTCCACAAAACAGTTTACCCCAGCCCTGTTAAGATTATTAAATTCATTAGAATAGTACTCAAAGCCTGTAATTCTTACCTGATAAGTCTTACAAAATTTTATTGGGGTATGGGTACTAGTGTTTTTGGAACAGGGTTCTAGTATTTATGATGTGGGGTTCTGGTGTTTTTGCACTCAACCTAAAAGCAATGTAGGCAATCCTTAAGGACTGTTTTTGATGCAATTTTGGGCAGACAAAAACTGCACTCAAAAGAAAATTTAATGTCTCTTGATAAAGATAGACTAATAAATTGGGAAAAACAATTAAATATTTTGAAAGTAAATTGTAATTCTATAACAAATAGAAGAATGGTAAAAGTTATGCATATATACAGAATTACAGAAATTGAATCTCAGCCCAATGAGCAATAGTCAGCAATTCTAAGTAGTAAAATACAAGTATGGCAAGCTAGACCTCTGCTGAAATGAGAATCAATGGGAACATCTAATAAAAGTTCTTCCTAAACTTTCATCTTTTGTGGTTTAGTTAGAATATATAGTATATGCACTCATCGATGCTAAACTACAAATTCAATACACAAAAGCTTATTGTTATAAGTAAATACTCTGTACTAAAATTTAGGATTTTAGGAGTTAAATAATGCGGATTGCTCAAGACGTAACAGAACTTATCGGACGAACTCCTTTAGTTCAACTGAATAAAATTCCTCAAGCTGAGGGAGTAGTAGCAAGGATAGTTGTCAAATTAGAAGGCATGAACCCAGCAGCTTCGGTGAAAGACCGCATTGGGTTAAGTATGGTACTCTCAGCAGAAGCAGCTGGCTCAATTTCCCCTGGAAAAACCATTTTAGTAGAGCCTACCTCAGGTAATACAGGAATTGCTCTAGCAATGGTAGCAGCAGCGCGTGGCTACCGTTTGATTTTGACAATGCCAGAGACAATGAGCCAAGAACGACGGGCTATGCTCAGAGCTTATGGCGCGTCTTTGGAGTTGACACCAGGCGCTGAGGGAATGCGGGGAGCTATTGGTAAAGCTGAAGAGATTGTGGCTAATACTCCTAATGCTTTTATGCTGCAGCAATTCCGCAACCCTGCCAATCCCAAAGTTCACCAGGAAACCACCGCAGAAGAAATTTGGGCAGATACAGACGGGGAAGTGGATATCGTCATTGCTGGGGTAGGTACTGGTGGAACGATTACTGGTATTGCAGAAGTACTCAAACAGCGCAAGCAGACTTTTCAGGCGATCGCAATTGAACCCAGCAACAGCCCAGTCCTCTCTGGTGGTGAAGCCGGGCCACATAAAATTCAAGGTATTGGTGCCGGATTTATCCCAGATGTTCTCCGTCTAGAATTGGTTGATGAAGTAATTAGAGTCAGCGATGAACAAGCGATCGCTTATGGGCGACGTTTAGCAAAAGAAGAAGGCTTATTATCTGGGATATCCTCTGGTGCAGCTTTGTGTGCCGCAATTCAAGTCGGTAAACGTCCAGAAAATGCCGGACGTTTAATCGTGATGATTCAGCCTTCCTTTGGTGAACGTTACCTCAGCACACCCATGTTTCAAGACTTGTCCTTAGAAACTGCTGGGGTGCGTTAAGGAGACAAGGGGGACAAGGGAGTAATAAGCTCCCTGTCTTTCTCATGTGGCTCTAGCGTTTCATTCAGTGCAAGTCCCTTGTTAGCTTTGCCAATAGCGCAGGTATCTGCGAAAGACTATTAATCTTGTCCCCATCATAGAAATCAATCTCGGAAGTCCTCTGTCCACGGTAAAGCCACACTCCAAGCATTCCAGCTTTTGTCACAGCGATGCCTGCGGCAGGCTACGCCTACGCATCCAACTTCAAGTTATCCCCACATGTAGATGCAATCTGATGCAGATTCTCTAATATCATGTCCGCTTGATTGCTTATTAAACCCGAAGAACCCCACCCCCAACCCCTCCCCGCAGGCGGGGAGGGGAGCTAAAGCGTAGCTTTTGCGGGGTGGGGTTCTTTTATTATGGGTAATTTGGCGGACATGATATAAGCTCCTGACATACGTATACAAATATATCTGCCGATGGTTTCGCCGCTCCTGCTCTCTGGGATGTGACAAGGACAAAGAAAGGGCGTGTTAATTTTTGCAAGCCAAAACAATCGCATTGTAAGAGGTGGCTTTAAAAGCCTTACTGAAAGAAGAATCTTCTGTTTCTCTTTTACAGATTGTGAGCGTAATGGGATTAAGTAAGCAGATAATTTCTCTGCTGACTCAATACTTGCAAGCAATTCAACTCCCTAGAGGTTTCGGTAGTGATTTGGTGTTTGAATTTCAGGTTAGCCAAGGCGATCGCACACCTTTAGAGTATGCGATCGCCTAAATCATTCCGACTACGCCGCGACTAACTCCCGTTCCGATACTGGTTCATACTCCAGCAGCCTCCGCCATTCCTCAGCAGAACAATCCTGCACTATTAGTTAGGGGCTGGGGTGGAGTGTGAGGGACTATTGCAAGAAATCTAATGACTACAGTTGCCTTGCTTTTGATGTTGCTGAGAACCCTGACCGTGATTACAGTCACCTTGTTTCTTAGGCTGATTATGACCGTGGGAGCAGTTTTGCAAATCTTGCTTCATCAGGTTTTCGCTCATTTCCTGCAAGGATTCGTCCGCAGGCTTTAAGCCAATCCAAGCATCAATCTTTTGTGCATCGAATCCTACCTCGCGGCGATCGCCTATTTCTAACAAAGGACGGCGAATTAACAGTGGCTCTCTCAACATCAACTGCAAAGCGGTTTCTGCATCAGTTTTTTCAGGAACTATTTCACCAGATTTTACCTTTGGGGAGGAAGGATTAAACCATTCGGCTACGGGGTGATCGCCAAAAAATGAACGCAAACGCTCAACTGTCCAAGGTTCTGTTAGCAGGTTGTATGCTACCACCTCATGACCCGCAGCTGTTAGCAAAACTTTTTGCTTAGTACCACCTTGACAGCCTGGTTTACTATAGAAAATTACTCTTGCCATATTAACTACCTCCTAATTACTCAATTGTTTGTAGTTAGCGCTTTAGTACTAAAGCGTTAACTATGAAATTAATGCTGATATCATGTCCGGTAAATTACTTGTGATTCCTACCTGACCTCTCCCCCAGCCCCTCCCCTAGTAGGGGCTATGGTGTATACACAAGTCTCAAGTAGTTGATAAATCTCGGTTTTACCCCACCCTATTCCTCCCCTTTATAAGGGGAGGGAACAAGATTTCTTATTTCCCCCCAATATATCGGGGGGATTAAGGGGGGTAATTCGATTTGTGTATACACGGTAGCCTAGTAGGGGAGGGGAGCCTGTAGCTTTAGCTATAGGCGGGGTGAGGTTCTTTTATTATGGGCAATTCAGCGGACATGATATGACGATTCCTAATTAAAAATTCCTAGCCTTATCGGTAACTGAGTCAAACTCAAATCTCTCTTTCGGATCAGTTTCGCCGTAGACATTAAAAGTCACGGTTGGTTCATCACCCATTGCTTCTACACAGTGAATTGCATCGGGAACGAAGCTGATAATATCCCCTGGAAATAGAGTTATCTCTCCCGTAGGTTCAATTTTGTCCTGAAATTCTGGGCTATGGGTGCGTCGCCAAAAAGTATTTTTTTCTTGACCTTTTAACACCGCCACTATTCCCCATGTGCCATGATTATGAATGGTTGATCGGGTTCCCGGTGCAAATGTTACTGTTTGCACTGTCAACGGAAAACCCAATTCATCGTATAGGAGTGAAACAGAGGTTCCCGTTTTGGGCGAAGGCTCTAAATATTGACTTCGCACCCAGTAAGAATTTACTATCAAGCGCCTTACGAGCATCTGAAGTTCTGGTAGACGACTGGCTTCATCGTCAACGCTATTGAGAACATCTTCCATCTCAGTTAAAAACCGATAAAGGCGGTAATTTTCTCTCAATAAATCCCATGCTCTTACAGATTTACAGGCTTGATACTGACCGTCCCCCGTTAGCAACCAATCCTTACCTTTCATAACTTTTAAAATGATAGCCGATAAGATTGGAGGACAAGGATCGGAGAGACATTAGGAACACTGCCTACATCAAGGTTAGTAGGTACCTTAATAGGAGGAATGATAGAGTTACTATTAGTACCTGCTCCCAAGAGGGAGTAAGAGGAATACGATGTAGTAGATAACCAATTGTTCATGATTGTTCACCTTAATTGTTGACTAATTAATCATCTTCTTCTGCTGGACGTGTCAAAATATCCAGGAGAATTCCGGCTCCGAAATCATTCTTTTCGTCTATTTCTTTGACTTTAGTGCTGATTTCTTTTGCTTGCTCAAGTTCTCCTAAATTTGCTAGTACTAATCCAGAAGCAGCATAAGCATTTAAGTACAATCGGATTTGTGGGTCTTCTTTGCGATTGACTAATATAGGCTTAAGTTGCTCCCAGTCATCAGGAAATTTCTCTTGTTCTTTAATTTTATCTAATAATTTAACTGTTGTTTGCAAAGCTAGAGAATAATTATTTTTATAATAGAAATATCTATATACTGCTACTAATACATCTGTATTTTCACTAGTTTTGGCTAAAGCTTGTTGAATATACTTTTCCGATTCTGATGTATTTTCCCAGCTTTGTGCAGCTAAAATTAATAAATTTTTGATGTCCTCTGGAACCTGAAACCATGAGAATCTATTGGGTTCAACTTGCATAATAAACTTCTGGAGATGGAGAGTTAGGAATAGAGACGCGATTAATCGCGTCTGTACAGGAGTTAGGAGTGAGAAATTAGAAATTATTAACTCCTCACTCCTAACTTTTGTTAAAACAGAGTCAGAACGTACACTAGGGTAAACAGAACAATCCAGATAATGTCTACAAAGTGCCAGTAAATTTCTGTCATTTCGATGAAAGTATGATTGGTTGCAGAATATTCACCAGGACGACGCGATCGCCACAATACACGTAATATCAATAACAGTCCTACAAAAACGTGCAAACCGTGGAACCCAGTCATGATATAAAAGCAGTTGGCAAAGACGTTGGTAGTTAGACCATAGCCTAAAGTCGAGTACTCATAAACCTGACCACCCAAGAAAATTGCACCCATGATTGCAGTAATTCCATACCACAGTTGCATTCCCTTGACATTATTCTTTTTAATCGCCGTATCACCGAAGTGAATAACGAAACTACTGGACACCAGAATAATGGTGTTAATTGTCGGTACAAGTAGTTCTACTTCACTTCCTTCTGGCGGCCAAACGGCTGTAGTATTTCGGAAAAATAAATAAGTGGCAAAAAATCCTCCAAACATCAGGGATTCAGAGGCGAGGAACGTCAACAATCCCCAAACTCTTAAATCTGGATGTTCTTCGTGTCCTACACTGTGATCTTCGCTCGTCGTTGTAGCTATAGTCATAGATTTATTGACAATATTATCCACTGTGTCTGTTGTGGAAGTTTGAATAAAGAATGAAGTCTGAAGCGGCAAATTTTCATTCCTCATCCAAAATCCTTATTTAACCAAACTCTTCACTTGTTCAGGAATTCTCAAAATTCCGAGTTTTAAGTTCCAAGCTCGGAGTTCCGAGTTCTAATCTCGGAGTTCTGAATAATAATGCTCAAATTTCGAGTTCCAAACTCGGAGTTTTGAGTTCCAAGCTCGGAGTTCGGAGTTCCAAGCTCAGAGTTTCGAGTTCTAAGCTCGGAGTTCCGAGTTCCAAGCTTAGAGTTTCGAGTTCCAAGCTTGAAGTTCCGAGTAATAATGCTCAAGTTCCGAGTTCCAAGCTTGGAGTTTCGAGTTCTCAAATCAAATAACTAGAAATTGCAATCACCTTGAGTGCGATCGCAGGACTCACTCTACTAACTAAGCAGTAGCTTCCGGCGTTGCAGATGGCTGTATTTTAGTACTGTGACCATGACCGTAGTCATAAGGCCCATGAGTCACAACCGGCAACACTTCCCAGTTTTCAATTGCAGGTGGTGAGCTAGTTGTCCATTCTAAGGTCAAAGCTTGCCAAGGATTATCACCTGCCAAGGGCCCCTTTAGCCAACTATAGATAATGTTGATGGCGAAGGGAATTACCGATATCCCCAAAACAATTGAACCATAGGTACAAATTTTATTGAGGTCGATAAATTGGGGGTCATACATTGCCACTCGTCGGGGCATTCCTTGCAAACCCAACTCGTGCATGGGTAAAAAGGTCAGATTAGTGCCGATGAAGGTGAGGGCAAAGTGAATGCAACCCCAGGTTTCATTCAGCATTCGTCCGGTCATTTTGGGGAACCAGTGATAAATACCGGCGTAGATGCCAAACACGGAACCGCCAAACAGAACGTAGTGGAAATGTCCGACAACATAATATGTGTCGTGGATGTGAATATCAAAAGGGGCTGTTCCCATTGTCACACCGCTTAAGCCGCCCATGACAAACATGGACAACAAGCCAATAGCGAAAAGCATCGCGCTGGTGAAGCGGATTTTACCACCCCAGAGGGTAGCAACCCAGGCAAAAATCTTCACGCCAGTGGGAACTGCAACTATCAGCGTGGAGATGGTGAAGAACATCCGCATCCAACCGGGTGTACCACTGGTAAACATGTGGTGTACCCAGACGAACAAACCCACAGCGCAGATTGCTACACTAGAATAAGCGATCGCTTTATAACCAAAGATTGGCTTGCGGGAGTGAACTGGAATTACCTCCGACATAATGCCGAAGATGGGCAGAATCATTAAATATACTGCCGGGTGAGAATAAAACCAGAATAAGTGTTGATAAATTACAACGTTACCGCCTGCATCTGGTTTAAAGAAGGAAGTACCAAAGTTGAGGTCAAACAACAGCAGAATTAAACCTGCTGCTAATACAGGTGTGGAGAGAAGTGCCAGCAGGGAGGTTGCCAAGATTGCCCAGCAAAACAAGGGCACTTGATCCCATTTCATGCTAGGAACCTTCATCAGTAAAATGGTGATCACAAAGTTCAGCGAACCCAAAATTGAGGAAGTTCCCACTAAAACGATCGCAAGTATCCACATAGTTTGGGCGATTGGTGCTGTCACCAAGCTCAAGGGTGGATAAGCTGTCCAACCCGATTGTGAACCGCCAAAGATAAAACTACCTAATATCAGCGCACCTGCTGGTGGATTTAACCAAAAGGCGATCGCGTTCAGCTTCGGGAAAGCCATATCTCTAGCACCGACCATCAAGGGCACCAAAAAGTTACCAAATCCCCCAATGGCGCTAGGGACAATCCACAGGAAGATCATAATCGTCCCGTGATTGGTCATGAAAGCGTTATACAGATTGGGGTCGAGTACGTCTGCTTCTGGTGTTGCTAATTCGACACGGAGAGCGATCGCCATCAGCCCGCCGATCAGATAGAACATGAACGCCGTTACTAGGTATTGAATACCAATAACTTTGTGGTCAACATTAAATGTAAAATAGTCTTGCCATTTCCACGCCTGCGGATGGGAGGTGTGGCCAACTACCAGAGTTTTCGGTTTATTTTCTTCTGGTGGAGTATTCCGGGGAAATTCTACCTTCGTCATATTTTTTACCACTATGCGGAGTCTAGGGTCAAACGTCCAAAGTAATTAAATGTGACTCTTGACCTGCAATTTTAGATTTTGGATTTTGGATTAAAAGAATTTTTTGGTTTATGTCCCGTCCCTTTTGGGTGGAACCAATCTAAAAGACTCTCCTACGGAGGCTCGTTCTTCTCTACGAGACACTATCGCAAATCTAAAATCCAAAATCGTTTGACTAATGACTCATGACTACTGACTCTAAAGTTGCTGCACTAATTCCCATATCATGGGTGTGAGGCGCGAGAAACTCTGATGTTGATAAGTCGGCTGGATTAACAGCAACGACTTGATTTAGGTTTTCCTTTTGAGCAATCTGATTTTCTGTCCGCCAGCTATTATATTCTTCTGGTGTGTGGACAATTACCTGTGTCCGCATTGAACCGTGATAACCACCGCACAACTCAGCACAAACTACAGGATATGTACCTGGTTTGGTGGCAACAAATCGTAGTTCGGTAGGGATACCGGGAAGCGCATCTTGTTTCAAGCGGAAGTTTGGCACCCAAAATGAGTGAATTACATCTTGTGCTGAAAGGTTGAGTTGCACATCAGCACCGACGGGAATGTGCAATTCTCCAGAGGTAATGCCACTATCAGGGTAGTTAAATAACCAGGCGTACTGCATCCCTTTGACATCAACAACTAAATCAGCTGGTTTGTTTAGGGTTTGAGGAGACGCGCCGATGCCAATTGTTGGGGCAATTGATGGGGCAGTTGTTGCTTGGGAGGTATCGCTTAATGTGGCAGCAATCGCGGTTCCCGGCATGTGAGCAACATGAGCTGCTGAATGAGGATGACCCGCAGGATCAAAGCCTCCCATTCGGTTAAAAACATCTACACTGTAGATGCCCAAGAGGAGGACAATCACTGTTGGAATTGCTGTCCAAAAGACTTCTAAGGGCAAGTTACCTTCTATTGCCACCCCATCGGTATCGTCACCCCGACGGCGACGAAACTGAATCAAAAAAACTACAATTGTTCCTTCTACCACCAAGAAGAGTGCGATCGCAATGGTAAACATGACGTTGAAAAAACCGTCTACCAAAGGCGCTTGAAGCGAAGCTTGCACCGGCATTAGAGTGTGGTTTTGACCAATCCAAATGCTGATTGCTGTAACTACTATCCCAGCAACCAGAGTCCATAGTGAAACAGGAACTTGTTGCATACATGCTACCTGCTCTGTAAACAGTCTTTAAAGGTGTGATTTTCTGGTATAGGTATTAGGTATTAAGCATTGGGCATTGTTACTTATTCCCGATTCCTCATTCCCTAGTTCCTAGTCCCTAGTCCCTTTCACAGGGCAGCGTTTTTTTGTTTTCACTTATTAACTTTCTAACGTGCAGCTAGAAAAAAAGGGGGAAACTTCCAGATTTTTTCCATATCTTTCCCCCATAAAATTACAAATTATATTTCCACTCCTATGACAAAGGTAGCCCCCTGCTTCCAGAAAAGCTAGTTGTTCCAAGAGGACACTGTTAGCCCTAATATTGATTAGGCTATATTAGCAGCAAGTTGAAATTTGTTAATAGCTAACATTTGGCTATTTCCGGATTTGTTTACTGTGAACTTTTTATTTAGCTCCAGTAAATATTTAGCATTACCCTCAAGTTTCCTTGCCTAGTGCATCTGCGCTTTTTACTAACAGTGCCTTCTTGAATGAACAGCAATTTTGACTAACTCCAAAAACCTTAATTGTTTAATGCAACATGGGTGTAGCAGTTCTTAGGACAAATTCGTGAACACGCTTCACAACCAATACAGTTATCTGGAGAAGTAACTGCCATTACTTTCCGTTCAACTTCTTCATCATCTTCATCTTCCACAAATTCCCCTTCTTCATTGAGTGCCCTCAAACCTAGCACATTGTACCCGCATACTTTAACGCATCTGCCACAGCCGATACATTTTTCCTTATTGATTTCCTGAGCAAATTTTGGTGTCCAAGTCTTACCGCCAAATGTCAAACCAGTGAGTTGTGCCATGAATAAATCCTCGGCAATTTTGCCTGTCAATCTGTTTGGAGCTTAATCATCATATTATCCTAATATTTTCTTTTTTTGATATTCAAATATTACTTTTATCTCATCAAAATTTGATGACTTTGAACACATTGACAAATTATTTTTATTTAAAGTTACAGATGAAAATTATTGCCAATAATCATGATAAATATTGAAGTTTCCCTCGTTCTTATGCTCCGGATGGGAACGCATTCATTGAGTCTCTGACTCAATGTCTGACTGGAGGCAGTAGCCCCCAATCAGTCATTCCCATACAGAGCATAGGAACAAGAGTAGGAAAAATTGAGGGTTTGAAACCCACAAAGGTGGATAATTCGTCGTCTAGATGCGGTTTATAACTACCGATTTAACTATTATTTATAGCAAATGTAACTATATCCAGAAGATTGATGATATTCTTTCTCAAATATTTTTAGGTTTAGACAAATAAATCTAGACAAACAGTATACATATATACAAAAACAGATGTTTATTAGTTACATTTCTATATATGCAATATGTATTTTATAAAGCAACAACTTTCAATTCAAGTTTAATTAAACTATTTAGATAAATGTTGATAAAATAAATATTATTAGTCTATTAAATCAACAGGATTAATTTATAAAATAACTATGATTTATATAGCAGAATATTATCAGATATCAAATATTAAAATTATTAATAAATCAGAGTAAATCCAATTATAAAAGGCTTAAATTTCTCCTAAAAAGACTTTGTATAAGGTTTTATAGTTAAAGCAAAAATATTTATTAATTATCTAATTAAATAAATATTAAGATTTTTTTTTAAGCTCAGTACGAACAAATTAATCATTTCTTTTATGAAATGTATAGTTAATAAAGAAGTTTTATTAGGCTTGGTTTGAAAGCCTTAAATAGCTTCCAATTGGATGCAAAGTCAAAATATGGATGTAGGGAGTGAGTGTGGTGAGAAAAGATTATTCTCGCCAGAAAGATAATGTGGTAGCGAGTCATGAATAAACAGGACTCATCCAGGGGAGACCTGAGCCAGACATCTCAACGATTAGAGTGGGAAGAGAGCCATATGCCTTATACAATTCCTAACAACAGTTGCGTTGGATGTGATAACTGCCGCCCCCAATGTCCTACGGGTGCAATCAAAATAGAAAACAATGAATACTGGGTTGATCCTGGTCTTTGTAATAATTGTGAGGGCTATTATTCAGAACCACAATGTGTAATAGCTTGTCCAACTAATTCTCCGATTCGCTGGCAAGCAAAAAAGGGGAGATGCAAAGTTGAACCGAGAGATGCTACTAGCTTAGACTTGTTTTCTAACGGCAAGAATAACCCATTTGCTTCGGCGATCGCTATTTGGGAAGCTTGTAATGTACTAGCGCAGCGAACATCCCTACATTGGGAAAATGATGAAGAGGGTTATTTGTGTTACAGCCGACAAGTCAACCAAGGTCGAGGTGCGATCGCTTTTCACATCCAAGATCCATTCAAAGTTAGCGACAAGGCTACAGATTTAGGAGCAATTGAGGGACTTGACATCAGAGCCACTTGCATACATCTAATTTTTGCGGCTTATGCCACAGCCTTAGATCAACCTTGGGAGCAAGAATTTGCGATCGATGAACGACAAATTGAGAAATATTTGGGGATGGAGAAACGCAAAGACTTGAGCAAAGCTGCCAAGCTGGCTTTAATGAAAAATATCGTTCAGCAAGCTTGCTCACTGATTATCTCGATTGACTGGCCCCAACAAGGTCGAATTAACGGATTCTCTGTTACAGGCAGCCGCTTATGGCACTTGGTGGACATTCAGCATCACTTTCAAGAAGACAATCTTGGATGCAAATATCTTATTGGGCTAACTTTTAAAGTAAAAGCAGGTATTTGGGCACAATATTTCTTAAACAAACAAGCATGTAAAGAGCGAACCGCATTCTATCAATACGGTAGTCTCCCCAAAACCCTGCTAACTACAGTCATGAGCATTTGGCAGCAACATGAAGGCGCAGTCCGATTAATGCTGTGGTTGCTGTTTAAAACCAAAATGGGCAAGGAACAACGCATCACCATTCCTACCTTGCTGCGGATTGCTTACGGTGAAGAAAAAGTTGCCCTTGCATCCAGACAACGGGAAGAACGCAAACGTCTGCTGCGAACTTTTGAAAGCGATTTGGAAATTCTCAATCACTATGGAATGAAACCACTTTTCGACCCAGTTACCTACCCACCAGAAATTCAACCTTTGTGGGCGAAGTTAGTTGATCTTCCCGAAGATCCAGATGAAGCATTGGAGTTTTGGACTAATGACGGTGGTGCTGAAACTCGCCTCACAGACACAGGCCCCCGTGGGAAGTGGAATCTGCTAATGAATGCGCGGATTTTGGCTTTTGAACTGCCACCAGAATGGGAACAGCAAATCTCAGAATCAGAAAAAAAGAAAACAAGAACAGCTAAAGCCAAAAGGAAGCCCAAAACTACAAACGATTTGCTAGGTGAACAGATTTTGCAGGCGCGAAAAAATTTGAATCTCTCCCAAAGAGAGTTGGCAAAGCTCACAGGTAAAAGCCAAAGCTGGATTCGAGATATCGAAAATGGTCGTCTAAAAGCCAAGTTAGAAGACCAAGTGCTGTTACGAAAAGTCTTAAATATGCCTTAATCTCGATTCGGAATTTAGAATTTAAGTGAGGAGTTATCCCATTACTATAAATTTGTTTATAGTCAAGCTTAATTTTGACTTTTGACTTTTGACTTTTGACTTTTGACTTTTGACTTTTGACTTCCCCGCAGGGGCTGACTCCTGCTGTAGATTACTGGTAGATCCATACCCCAGGTTTTTACGTACTATAAGTCGTCACCTTACTAGAGGTAAGCCAATGACTAGCTACAGCATATTTAGTAACTACCAACTCTTGTTTAGCATTGCATGAACTCTTCAGTTGTTGAGTTTTAGTTTCATCTTTCACAAGTTTAGCCTGGTAAGTGTAGAGAGAACCAGAAGGTTGTTCAAAACTTAGTTCAGCTAGAATAGTATTATTGTCTAAACTTTGCTCCAAAATTTTGCCTGCAACTTTGTAGTTAAACCAATCCCATCCGTTCTTGAGGATTAGTTCTCTTTCCAAAATCTGAAGTGCAGCAGGCAGAACTCCCCAGCCTCGATAGACTTTATTTAAGCATTGAATATCGCCAGTCCGGGTCAAAATCGATCTAAATGAATCTTGATCGAGAACACCGTAGTATCTTCCTTCTGGCAAGTCTATGACTGTTGGTGCAAACCGATGTCCACCAAAGTGGGATGATTTCCAAATTCGCACATTATCTAAGTACAAATCAGCAATAGTCGCTGTAGCATAAAAGTAAAAAGGAGCGCCATATCTAGCACAACATTTATCATAGCTACCGTGGGTACATACTAAGATATCTCTAATTACACTAGTTTCTATCTCAGAATCATAACTGATACCCTGTAACCATTTTTGGAGAACTGCTGCTACTTGCTCAATATTTGCTAGTTTCAACTCTTGCTTGCAATATCCATTACTTAACCCCTCTTTTTTTTGATAAATCAAAAGCGTAGTGTGGTTTACTTTATGTGATAAATCATTAGCAATTAAGAGGAATCTAATCGGTAGTTTAGCACGCTTCACTTTCTCTACTAAAATTCTCAAATTCTGGGGCACCCATTTGGAATTAAATACTTCTGATGTCCAAGGTTGAGGACATTCAACTAAAATATAGGTTTGGGAATTGGTAGCGCTACCAATAACATCTTCTCCTGCTTGCCGTGAAGAGTCAGAACAAAAAAAAGTATTCATCTAGCTATACTCATTAGCATATTTTATGGACAAAAGGTATTACAAAGTACAATTGTGTTCCTAGCTACAATATCCTTCATTCAAGGAGATAAAAAAGAACAATATGTATTTCCCAGTTCAAACTAAGTAGCCACTTTATAACATCATTTTTGATCAACATCTTTCCGGTTAATAAATTCTCCATAATAGAGATAAACAGTGTCAAGAGATATTTTTCCGTAGGAGCAGTGTTAATTTTGTATCTAGTTTTATTGTTATCTGGTATTTTATAAATTTTCACTTATTGAAACCGGCTTTTCTAAACTTATTTTCTTTCTCAAAATCAAATATATTCAATCTTGTGCGTAGACGCAAAGCAACTTTAAGAGTTGTTGGCGAATAACTTGCTTACAATATCGATGTAGCTGATACTACAATCAAAAATATTGCTAGCAGCAACCTATTTGTTTAAAGTTCTGCTGAAATTATCTACATAGCTAGTTACAGATCCTGTTTTTACACATAAAGATATCATTCTGTGGTGATCTTATAATGAACATATTTCTAAAGGTAGATGCGGAAACGTTTGATAAATAGCCAGTCTTTTGGTAAGACAATAGTGTTTTAAGACTTTTTCCACACTATCTGCTTTTAATGTATCTGTAGATGTATACATACTGCAAATTATTCTCAATTAGATTAGAAAAAATAAAGACAATTAAGCTAGGGGTAAATGCTTTAGCATTGATGTCAACTTAAGGCAAAAGCCTGTCTAGAACAAGCTTTTAGAGATTGTATCGAGAAGAAGTCTCGGACTCTTAATGCCTAATGGGAGGGCTGCTGCCGCCAGTCTTGAGGCAGTAGCCCAATGAGAAGTATTTCCTAGCCACTGGCTGGAAACGAGGGTTTAAAGGGGTTGCGCTTAAGTTTATTGTGCCGATTTTAGATTTTAGATTTTAGATTTTAGATTTTAGATTTTTTTTGGTTCATGCTCCGTCCCTAGTGGGCGAAATAAATCCAAAATCGTCAATCCAAAATCCGACGCTCCTACGTCGCTAACGCTACGCTATCAGAGCCAAGTACCTGTACTTCGTCCCGCTACGCTAACGTGACCAGGGTCAATCCAAAATCGTTAATCCCAAATCCAAAATTGATTGACACGTATGATGCTTTAGTGCCCCTACTTCATGTATGATAAGTTAATAATCAAGACCAATGACTAATAATTAGCAGCGTCACTGACATCAACATTAACTAACCTGAAATTTACCCTTTTATACCAATTCTTTGTGAAGCTGCACAAAATCAACCTTGGTAGACAAGTTGCTCTGAGCAAATTGTTCTATGTAACTTCATAGATAATCAATATTACCTAATCTAACTTCCTGAAAAACACATTACATTAGGGTTTGATTCTGGGCATCTGCATTGACTGTAACTGAAGTCAATAAGAAATGCAAGTATTTGACAATCCTTATAACTTCTTTACAGTTTGTCGCCTTCAGGAGGTTGTTAAAATCAAGGTTAACCGACATTTTATAGTGGAGATAGCTCACTATAAGAAGCATTTCTAGTTTGAATATAATAGATAATTTTTGCAATTGTGGCAAATTATTCAAGACTTACGCACAGGTAACGGAAAATCGTAGACGCATACTCCTACGGAGAAGCAAGCTACGCGTAGCGTCTGTCTGCGACACGCTGCGCGAACGTAGAGAAGCGGCTTGCCGCAGTCTACCACAGAGTCCGCAGAGAAGCCAGTGCGCCCTTCTCCCTTGGCGTTAGCTTCTCCCTTTGGGAGAAGGGGAGACGCCAAGGGCGATGCGGTTAACGGAACTTAAAGCAACTGGCGTGACACGGAGGAATAAGAGTTTGAGAGGTTTTTTGCGTAAGTCCTATTATTGCCAGCACACAACTGTCCGCCCCTATTAATCCAAATATCTGTGGCTATGGCGATCGCATATTTCTATTTTCACGCAGAATTAAATCATTTTTTACCACGACATCATAAGCAGGTAAGAATCTCCCATTTCTTTGAGGAGAAAGCCTCAATTAAGGACATGATTGAGTCGTTGGGTGTCCCTCATCCAGAAATTGATTTTATAAATGTTAATGGTGAATATGTAAATTTTTATTACATTGTCTCGGATGGAGATATGATCAATGTTTATCCAATTTCAGCTAGGAGTGTTATTATACCAAGCATTTCTGTTCTGCCAAAACCGCTCAGTATTATCCGCTTTGTTTTAGATATTCATTTGGGGAAGCTTGCGACATCTCTACGACTTTTAGGTTTTGATACTTTATACCGCAATGACTACGAGGATGAGAAATTAGCTAAGATATCCTCCAGCCAAGCGCGGATTCTCTTGACTCGTGATAAAGGTTTGTTGATGCGTAGTTTGGTAACGTATGGGTATTACGTTAGAAACACTAACCCTCAACAACAAATCATAGAAGTACTACAACGCTTCGACTTGTTTAAATTAATCTCACCATTTAAACGGTGTTTGCGTTGCAATGGATTATTAGAACCTGTAGAAAAGCAATCCATTATTAACCAAGTGCCAGAGAATGTGCGATCGCAGATTGATCAATTCCAGCGTTGCCAAGACTGCGATCGCATTTATTGGAAAGGTTCACATTATGAGCGATTGCAACAGTTTGTTGATGGAGTGCTTAACTCACAAACAGGTGAGTAACTTAGTCATGATAATTATTTACCCAGCTGAAATATTCCCACTAATTATTTGACTACCGCCAATTCTGGGATCTTCATCTTGGCGATTCAAATCATCAGGAGTGGGGTTTTGCTTACTCTGTCCACTAACTTCGTCTGGTTCAATGGGATCTGCCTCTTGAGCTTTATGGATATCAAGAGAGCGAGGAGGTTCTTTGGCGTGAGAGAAATCGATGAGTGGATTGGGTTGATCGGGAGTCATAAGTTACTAAATTATTATGCCGTTTTTATAGTGTTGAATTTATTTTGCTTGCAAACATCTTTCTTGAGAAAGAAACGACGTATTGTAATAATTCAAAAGAGGTATAAAAAACTATGACATTAATTTTAGCTCTCGATTTTGGTGGGACTAAGCTGGCGGCAGCATTGGTAAATATCGGTTCTAGAAAGTGGTTGCGTTATGAACGTCGTCTCTCGCCGGCGAATGCAAATGCTAGTACTGACTTGGAAATTATGCGATCGCTGATTTACTCGCTGCTGGAAGACACAAAACCTGCTGCGATCGGTGTTAGTTTTGGGGGGCCAGTAGACTCTTCCACAGGGACGGTGCGACTATCTCATCATGTCGTCGGATGGGAAAATATTCCCCTCAAAGGGTTGTTGGAGGCTGAGTTTAGTGTTCCTGTTGGTGTAGACAATGATGCTAATGTTGCTGCTTTGGGAGAACATCGTTTTGGTGCGGGACAGGGATACGATAGCCTATTTTATATAACTGTCAGCACTGGCGTGGGTGGTGGTTGGATACTCAACGGCCAGCCTTGGCGGGGTGCAGGTGGCATGGCTGGCGAAATTGGACACATGGTTGTAGATCCTGCTGGGCCAGTTTGTTTGTGTGGGAAGCGGGGATGTGTGGAACGTTTGGCTTCGGGGCCTTATATGGCGCAAAATGTTAGGGAAATTTTGGAAAACGTAGATGCACCAGCGGCTTCCCGGAGGGTACCACAGAGGCGCAAAGGACTCAGAGATGGAGAGGTTTTGAGGGGTTTGGTAGGGGATAATTTAACGTTGCTGACAGGGCAGTTAGTAAGTGAGGCAGCGGCGGCTGGGGATGATTTAGCGAAGGAAGTTTTGCATAAGGCTGCTTGGGCGCTGGGTGTAGGTATTGGCAATGTGGCAAACCTGATGAATCCGCAGCGCTTTGTGTTGGGAGGTGGTGTAACGAAGGCGGGGGAGGATTTTTGGCAGGTGATGCGTCAGGTGGCGCGGGAGACAGCTTTACCGGAAGTTTATTTTGAAATTGTGCCGGCGGTACTGGGTGATGATGCGCCTTTGTGGGGGGCTGTGGCGATCGCTTCTATGATGGTAGAGCCATTAAATTTGAGTCATAATATTTCTTACTCTCCCAGTTAGTAGTCACGAAATTTATTTTATTTCTATCCTAAGTCAAAACCAAATTATCTCGGTGAATCACGGTTTCTGCACCGACATAGCCTAAAATTGTGGGAATTTCCCGTGAATGACGCCCGCAAATCTTTTGCAGTTCGTTGCTGTTGTAATTCACAAGTCCTCTGGCAATTTCGTTACCGTTGGTGTCACACAATTGTACAGCGTCCTGTGTGGCAAACTCTCCTTCTAATATTTTAATTCCAGCTGCTAATAACGATTTTCCCGCTAGAGAAATTGCCACGATCGCACCTTCATCTAAATACAATTTACCCGCAGGTACAAGACCATAAGCTATCCAACGTTTACGCGCAGAAGTTGGTTCCGGTTGCGGTTCAAAATGCGTCCCAATAAGTTCACCTTGGATAATTTTTTCGATGTTCCGGGGAAATCGCCCTTGGGTAATTACGGTACGGACTCCAGCCGCGATCGCAATCCTCGCAGCCGAAATTTTTGTCACCATACCGCCAGTTCCCCAGCGAGAACCTTGGGAACTTGTTTGTATTTGTAATTGAGCCAATTCTTTAATGCTACTAACTAGAGCGATCGGCTTGGCATCAGGTACAGAACGCGGATCGGCTGAGTACAGCTTATCGACATCGGTAAGCAAAAATAGCCAATCTGCTTCTACTAGGCTGGCAACCAATGCCGAAAGGGTGTCATTATCACCAAATTTTAGTTCGTCTATTGCTACGGTATCATTTTCATTGACTATGGGAATCACTCCCAGTCCCAGTAATTCCTGAAAGGTGTTGTAGGCATTGAGATAGCGGCTGCGCTGTACTAAGTCACTGCGAGTTAGTAATACTTGGGCGATCGCCTGTTGTAAAGTATTAAATAAATCATCATATATACGGATTAACCTGCCTTGTCCAACTGCTGCTACAGCTTGTTTGAGTGCGATCGCTTTGGGACGTTCAGTTAAACCCAACCGTGCACAACCTACCCCCACAGCCCCAGAGGAAACCAAAATCACTCGATGTCCCTGGCGTCTTAAATGGCAAAGTGTTTCTGCCAAGGTAGCGATCGTAGAAAGTGCTAATTGTCCCGTTTCTGGTTGAGTTAGGCTAGAAGTGCCGATTTTGACAACAATTGTTAGTGGCATCTTTCAATTTTAGATTTTAGATTTCAGATTTCAGATTTCAAATTTCAGATTAGACATTTTGCATGAGTTTTTTTACGCCCTGCCTGAAGGCGCACGCTACGCGAACAGACTAAACCTATGAAAACAGCCTTTTAGGTTTTAGGCTTTAAATCTACCCATAGAGAAGTCTATTTTAGATTCAATCCAAAATCCAAAATCTAAAATCCAAAATTGTAAAGCGCCAATCCCTCTATAGTGAAGGCTGACGCTTTACATATGTATATTTATTTAGTATGGGTTAGGGTCTTTTTTGGCTGACCTTATGTTATTAATACTTATGATCCCCGATTTTTGAATCACATGAAAATTTCTTAATTATTTCTTTAGATTTACTTTCCTGACGATTTCTCAACTTTTGTGAATCTTCTTTTTCTTAGGGGTAATAGAGGCTCCTAGAATTTCAGATATCCAAACTTCAAAGTTGCGGACGGGATGAGAGTAAAAAGCCACATCGGCATGAACAATCGGTTCGACTAAAATGGTAAACATTCCCAGGCGATTACCTGCTAAAACATCGGTAAACAAGCGATCGCCCACCATCCCCACTTGATGCACTGGTAAATCCATTGCCCTAAGTGCTGCCCTAATTTTGCGTCGGGAAGGCTTGGCTGCACCTAAGTAGTAAGGTAGGTTGAGCGATCGTGCAATTCCACCAATTCGCGCTTCACTCAGGTTGTTACTGACTAAGCACAATGCAGTACTGGCACGAATTTGCTCCACCCAATATTGTAGTTCTGGTGAAGCCACCCCGACTCTAAAGGGTACTAAGGTTTCATCTACATCCAATACCAGCCCCTTAAGCCCGTATTTTTGGATAATATCTGGTGTTAGGTTCAACACTGAACCCTCTAAAATTAAGTCAGGCTGTAAAAGATTGTTCCAGATCATAGTCAACAGTCAAATTTAACTAGCTCAGACAAATGAGCATAACCCAATATAGTTTAGTTAGTCGAACTCCATCCTGGAATATCTCCCTGAACACTTTGAGATAAAATCCCTAAAATCTTATCTATTTCTTTGATGTAATAATTACTCAAATCAATAAATATATCGTTCTCTTCTAACTTCAAAAACTTCCAAATATCTCCCGTTGTTACCGCACCGGAAATTTTACTAATTTCATTTCTTTCTTATTGGTTAAACAATTGTGCTGCCAACATTGCCGCCGCGCATTGACCTAATACAGCTTTAATATTTTCATTTTTTGCTTCAATAATAACCACCACAGGCAGATTAATTGTTAGTTGCTCTTTAGAACGACTGATGATAAAGTCACAATAGCCATTCAGACCTTTTTCTATATCTACATTAAAATCTGTTCCTGAAAATAAACTAATTGGATAATTAGCCCTGCGTCTTACCTCCAACAATATCGGAGTGATAATCATTTCTGAACGGGCTTTTTCAGTATTAATTGCTAAAGCCAGTTCTATAGTTTCTTCTAAAGAATTTGTGAGTTTCTCACTTGGCTGTAAAGGTTCTATGTCGGCACATAAATCAGTTTCTTCATCAATACAGGATGCTAAATGACTTTTTAAATTTACTTAATGTAAAGTTGCTGTAAGCCATTTTCAGCACCTCATCCTAATTTTGGATTTTGGATTTTGGATTTTGGATTTCGGATAATCGAATTGAAAATCCTTGCCAAAATGCTTTTTTCAGAATCTTAAATAACACAAACTATCCCAATTTTAGATCAATGTTTCATTGCTTCCACATTTAATCGGACATAGTAAAAGGTTTAAGTAGATTTTGATTACCATGAAAATTCCCAATTAAAAAATTCAAAATGTTACATTTTCATTTTGAATTTTTAATCTTATTCCACTTCATTAAAAAGATGTTCCTCTAACAGAGGTTGCACTTGACGAAACTCCTCTGGAGAGAGTAATTCAGGTTCACCTGTTTTTGCTATCCGTGCAAAAAACAACAGGGGATCGAGAGGTGTATAAATTGCATACTCCTGATCTTCGTCATAAAAGCTAGCGAGTAGCTGTAATTGCTCTGGCTCTAAATCTGCTTCTTCGTCTTCGATTTCTAAGGTGAAGAGTTCTGATTCTTCAACTGGCGGTAAATCACCTGCAACTGTCAGAGCATAGGCTGTGTTCTTCAATATCAGGTTCTGCTCAGATAGTACAGCTTGAGCATTAGCAAATATTTGCTCAATGATATTATCGTCTTCTACCAGAACTGCTTCTTCTTCCTCACCGTCACCTTCCCAAGAAAAAATTTCTACAGGTGAGTCTACAGGAAGAAGCAAAACGTATTCTTGTCCATCTACCTCTAGGGAATGCTCTATGTAACATTCGAGCGATCGCCCTTTGTCATCGGTCAAAGTGATGGAACCCGCATGAGCGTTATCATTTTCTTCAGGGAATGGAGAGGAAAACATAGCCGAAATGTAAAAATTTAATAAATACCAGCAAGTTTGTCAATCGCTGAACTATTTAATTACATATTATGTGAATCAAATAGCTTTATACGTAGATACAACTGCTGGCTAATCGTTTTCAGAATATCATGTTAAAAGGTATCAATACTCAATAGCCACCATTGAACTGCGGGATTTAGCACGTTTAACATCCAGCCATTGTTGTAAAATCAAAGCGGCTGCCTTGCGGTCAATCAAACCTTTATGGCGTGACGGGGAGCGGTTTTCAGCTATCAGCAGTTGCTCTGCTTCAAATGAAGTTAATCGCTCATCCACATATTCCACAGGCAGTTTTAGTGCTTTGGCAAGTCTTATAGTAAATTTCTGAACTTGACGGGCCTGAAATCCTAGTGAGCCATCCATTGAATAAGGTAAGCCCATAACCAGGATTTGCACCTCGCGTTCATTAACTATTTGTCGGATTTGCTCGACATCCTGCTGAAAAGATGTGCGCTCAATTGTAGTGATCCCCGTGGCAATTAAACCCGTGCGATCGCACCCAGCCACTCCAATCCGCTTGCTACCGAAATCTAGTCCCAACGCTGAAATAAACGGTTTGGGTTGCTCCTGGGATATCACACTAATTCTCCTGCTGTGCATCTGCTGATTCCGGAATCGGCGATGCTTCCATGCTAGGGTTTTTTCCCGAAAAGTTAATCGGTTCTGACAAGCTTTGCAGTGGTTTATCTGACGATGGCAACTTTGGTGGTTGTACCCATGACATTCCACCTGGTATAGGTTTTCGTGCCGGTTGTAAACCTTGCAGCATATCAGTCCACTGAATTCCTTCTAAGGAGACGAATTTAGACTCCCGTAGTTTGTGCCACACAGAGCGAGACATAACTAATGTATGTTCTATGCGTTTTGCTCCAATTCGTTCCAAATACTCTTCTCGCTCTGCCTGATAGTCTGAGGAAGCTAGTTGTAACCCTTGCTGGGGAAAATCTTGGGCAATCCGAGCTAGTTGAGATAGTAACTCTGGATACAGCCAGGTATAAGCAGGATGAACTGTCAGCGTTGCAACGTGGGGAACTTCACCCTTACGGTCAAGTTGCACCTGAAAATAGCCAATCGCAGCTTTGCGTTGGGGTTCAAATACGTAACCACTCACTACTTCCATTTTGGTCAGCCATTGCTTCACTGCATCAGTTAAAGCGCCGAACAAACTGGTTTTAAAGTCGCGGGTATTACGGTCAAAAACCTGACGTACTAGAGGTGGCATAGATGCTGTATCTAGTTGATATAGCAATTGGGCATCAGCATTACTCACTGGCATGAGGTTGGGCAAGTCTGGCTCTGCTTGTGCCAATTCAACCAGTAATTCTGGCCCAATTTCCCAGTATGTCATTTCTGCCAGACGCTGGAATCCATTTTGTCGATATAGTGCCAGCGCCTCTATGTCGTTAATGTTAACTTCCAGTAGCCAAGTGCGAGCTTCCAAAATCGATTCAAAGCAATGACGCAAAAGTTGCGAACCAATTCCTTGTTTATCGACACCACGCTCCAACAGCACTTGATCAATTCGCCAAGTGCTGCGTGTCCGGTTAAACGGTGACACTTGAATCATTCCTAGAAGCATCCGCCCTTGCTCTGCGACATAGGCACAGAGGCGATACTGTAGCGGGTTAGGAAACCAACTCAAAAATTTGAGTAATCCATACCAGCGACGCAGCCTTTGCATCTGGCTGATGGCAAAACCTGCTCCCTTCGGAGTGAGGGCTGCGAATGACTCTTGAGTTATGCGCTCAATTCCGTCCAGATCCCGGTATTGGACTGGTCGGATAACAACGCTGAGGTTTCGGGGAAGTAATGAAGTCATTTTAATTCGAGCCGGCATTTAGCCTTAACTAACTGCTCTTCAAAGCAACCGCTGCAATAATCTTAACTAGTTTCTGCCCCTTCTATTGCGCCAAAAGGGTGATTTTAGTAACTTAATACTTAAAAAAAGCAGAAAAAGCAGACCTTGTGAGAACACCATTGGCATTGACCCAACAACATCTGCCTTTATTTTATTTGAATTTTGTTAAAATTTGTATATATTTATAGCCCTTGTCGAGAAACTAGCTTTTCAAAGTGGGCTTGGGTTTGATGGAGTAATTGCTGGCGACTATCTACTAGTGTTTGCTTCAGGGTTGGAACAAGATTGCGAGCTTGCAGAGTCATGTGAAGTTGTAAGTTGGCGACATATTCACTGAAATCTTGATTCACTTCATCTGCGCCCGCATCTGTTAATAAATTTGATTCCATTGCCACTGTGTTCTCCTGTGTTAATCCTGTGCTGTCTCTCTTCATGACCAAAAATTATCACGTTGTTTGGACTAACTTCTTAATTTGCAATGAAGTTTAACGCTTTTTAGGGATAGCGATCGCTCTGGGATTTTTGTTTGCCCATTAAAATCTCAAACCAACACCACCTTGTACAGAGATAGCTGTACCACCGCTATCACGGTAGGCATCAAAAGCGATAATAGCATTACCAAAAAGGACAGTATTGCTATTTGGGATCATATAATCAATGCCCGGTTGTAAAGCAAAACTAATTTTGTCACCCACAGGAGAAGATCCACCACCACCAGCCAACACTAATCCAGCACCCAGGTAGGCATCAGCTTGCCAGTTGAGCGGTAAATCGTAGGAAACCGTTGGCACAACTGCCGTATTATTACCAATTAACACTTGGGCACGGAGTGAAATTGGCGCTTCCAAAAGCTTGTAGCGTCCCGCTATAACCCCCCCGAATTGGATACCATCAGTAAAACCAATAGTGGGGCCTATACCGATATAACTGCCATAGGCTACTTGAGCTTGCACTGGTTTAGTACTCGCCAGACTCAAGACCAAGCCAGCCCCCAAAACTGAAACCAAATATGGAATATACTTCATAACCGAACTCCTCACACCAATTTGTCATTTGTCATTTGTCATTTGTCATTTATCATTCGGCATGGGGCACTTGTACTGAGCATTTCGACAGGCTTACTGTGAGACGTTGCCGTAAAGCCTGCGGCATAGCTACGCTTAGGGCGCAGCCTAAGAAGAGAAGTATTGGGAAAAACTCTTCCCTCATCCTCCCCTGCTCCCCCTGCCCCCTCCATTCTACGGGCAACGGGGATGAATGCCTCCTTGAGTACAAATGTACGCTAATTGCTTGGCATCTAAATTTTTGGCTTGAGAAAAATCAACTCCTTGGACTACGGCAGATACTGAACCTAAATCTGGGGTTTGGACAAATTGATCTGCTGGATCTTGTTTGCTAGGGGCGAGAATTGCCCCCTTAAAATCTGCTCCTGCCACATTTGCCCCTCGTAAATCTGCAAGACTCAGGTCGGCATTTTGCAAGTTAACGTTTTCCATCTGGGCATAACGCAAAACAGCACCAGTTAGACGAGTGGCGCCCAGGTTAGCATTGCTGAGATTAGCACGATCCAAATAGGCGCCTGATAAATCTGCCCCTTGCCAATCAGTATTAGTTAAATTGGCAAAGGATAATTGTGTTCCGATGGCAGTGGCGCGACCTAAACGCGCAGCATACAGGTTGGCTTCGTTCAATTTGGCGTCGCCTAAATCTGCTCCAGTTAAGCTGGCTTTTTCCAAGACTGCGTTTCGCAGATCGGCTCCTACTAGTTGGGTGCTGTTGAGTTTAGCCTCAAATAGACGCGCGTTGGATAAGTTGGCTCTGTTGAGAGTGGCGCGGCTCAAATCGGTACGGTTCATCAAGACGCGACTGAGGTTAGCATCAGTAAGATTAGCTTGCTGCAACTGAGCTTGACTTAAATCAGCGATCGCATCGTCGTAAGTATCCCAGCGTCCATCTTCACCCACGCCTCGAAAGCGGCTACCCTTCAAACTAGCTTGGTTAAGATTTGCAGATTTTAACTTAACTCCTGATAAATCAATGTTATCCAGTACCAAGTTGAAGAAGGAACTTCCTGGAGTACCGCTTTGACCTAATTGGGTGCTACTCAGGTCAACGCCCTCGATTTTACCACTGTAAACAGAGAGAATCTTGTTGATCGTTCGCTGATTTCTTTGTAGCCGCCCTTGCCGCAATTCCCGTTCTTGGGTTGCAGTGCTACCCACAGACTCCAGTTCACCCACCAAAAACTGATTCTTATTTTTTAGTTCCGGGATGGCTTGGGGCCCGACAGTTGTCAAAGCTTGTTGAATCGTATCCAAAAGGCTGGGGTTGGTTTCGCTAACCAATAAATCCGCCAGGAATTTAATAGACTGTGGATCATTAAGACCACCTATAGCCAGAATTGCGCTTCGGCGTTGCTCATTAGTCGCCCCAGAGTTGGGACTCAATTGTTTGACAAGTTCGAGGAACTGTTGGCTGTTGATTTGCTTAGTTGCTCGCTGGGATTGTTGAATTTGGATATAAACTTGAGTCCCGATTAAAGTTGCCAACACAGCCGTCATACTTGTAAGCCCTACCCCAAACAAGGTTAGATTAGGATTTTGCTGTATCTGCCGCCATAGATTAGGTGACTGGTTGGTTTGGGCTGCCGCTAATTCTTCATTTCCTTCTTGCAATTCTTCTGCTTGATCATTACCGCCAGCAGACTGAGCTTGTTTGTTACTAGCTAAGAGTGCATCTATTGTATAAGTGCCTGCAAGTTGATCATGTAGTGCGCGACGCCCCCGGCGCGACGGTAAGCCTATCCCTTCACCCACAATCATTAACAAAGACAAAAATGTAAATAATCCTAAATTAGGAAAAGCAAAGCTGTAGCGCCACAGCAGATAGGCGATGGAAATGGGTACAGTCCAACGTCCAACTCCTTCTCTAATCACAACTGCCCCCAATCCGGGCGGCATCCCTTGCTCGTTGACAACCTGCACTTTTAACCAACGTTTAGGAATTGTGCTACCAGTCTTAGCTAGTAAATACAATTGCCACCATGAGAGAGTTACAGGCGCTAATAGGGCGATTGTCCATAAAATATTAGTCGGCCATGCTACGTTACGGATGCCATAGCTCACAGGCAGAGCCAGGGGTCTGGCGATCGCTCTTTCCGTGACTACCAGCACGGGGTTAAGCGGCACTCGGTTAAGGTCGCTTCTAGAATTGGCATAGACACCAATGCCGAAGGGAATCAACCCACTGGCAACCACTAGTGTGATTTCAGCCGCCCAAGCAGCAAAACGCCTACTTGCTAGCAACAGCGAATTGGCTCTTTCCGGTTCTTTTGACTGACGAGATTGATTACTTCTCCTGACAATTGGTGACGTCATCGAATAATTCCCTTTGATATTATTTCTTTGCCGCGATCGGCACAATTAAAATAGACTAAGCTAATCGGCAAAAAGAAAAGCATGTTGAAATAGAATTTAGGAGTCATAAGTCAGGAGCCGTTTGTATTCTGGCTCCTGACCTGATCACAACGGGCAGAGTGCCAAGTAAATGCATATCAACTTATTGCTTGCGTTGAAAGCTACTAGACACAAAAAATTTGTATCCAACATACACCAACGCTGCCAAAAGCGCCAGAGTGATTACAGATGCAATCAGTTTAAACACTGTTTGCAGCATTACCAAGGCTACTAGCACGGTCACACCCGAAACTACCAGCTTTTTCGCCCCAGATAAGCCGTTGAACCAAATCTGAAATCGCTCCAGTTGCAAGTTCAATTTGGCAAAAACAGACTGAGGCGTTTGTTTTTGTGGTTGTGGAACCACCCCTGGTGGGGAATTAATCTCTGTCTCTAGCTGATCAAGGCGACGCTGTAAGTCTTCTTCTGGTTGAGGATTCATCAATCTTTTCTACCTCAGTTAGCACACTTGTTCGACAACAGACCAACCAAATTCTATTTTTGGTGGTTGTCTTAGTGATTTTAGCTAATGTCTGTGCGTGCAAGAACTTTCTGGGCAGATAAAATTTATTATGATGATTTTTAGAATACTAGCGTGTTAGGGATTGAAGTACGGAATGTCGGATAAAATATTTTGGTGCAAAAGCAACACCGAACATAGATAATTTGCACGATTAATAGTCTCTACACCCATCAAATCTTCACAATAATCCTTAACTGAATAGTATTGCTTTATACGACCGCTTTTGGAACCAAGACGGATTACTGCCGTCTATTAAATCAGACTAAATAACAACATTGCTCTAGAAAAAATCTGGAGCATTAATTAAAATGAAAACGCTTAGGCTACTTGCAATTGTTCCCACAGCTTTGGCGATGAGTTTGGTTTTCACTGAGGCTAATTTGGCACAAACATCAACAATCCAAGTGAATCGGAATTTCCAACCAGATCCACTAGTTTTAAAGGGAAAGTCTGGGGGAACTGTCAAAAGTAACTGTGGCAATATTACCACTGAACCCAATCAAGTTATCCAGGTTACAGAGTCACTACCTTATTTGCGATTAACAGTAGAAAGCCAAGGGAAGCCAACACTGTTGATCAACGGGCCAGGGGGGCGCTTTTGTGTAATGGCAGATAGCTACTCTGGAGGTAAGCCAGAAGTTTCTGGTTTCTGGCAGCCAGGACAATACTTGGTGCATGTCGGCGAACTATCCAAACGACAATCTAGCTACACCCTCTCAATCTCGCAAAGAAATAGTCATTAGTCATTTGTCCTTTGTTAATGACTAATAACTAATGACCAATAACTAATCTTCCAGTGATTTGGCAGAAACTTCGACAGCAGTGACATCAATTGTGCCTTCTGGTGTGAAGCGCTGGAAATGACTATTTTGTACTAACAGCGACTCCCCACAGTTAGGACACTGCAACTGACTGTTATTTAAACCTGTAAATTCATATCGACAGACGGGACACTGATCAGCAACTAAGTTACGTTGCAGCCACCAACGAAAGCCAAAAAAAGCCGCAATGGGTGCCAACAACAGTAACCCGAAAATAATTACCAACCAACCCAAGCCCAATGATGCCAGCAACCAAATAACTGCCAGCAGGGTGAGCCAAGGGCGGAGATTTAAAAGATTTAATTGAAATGACTTAAAGCTCATTTTTTAAATTTCGTCCTGCTCTCCTTCTAGGATAGCGATTTTAGTCATTTGTCATTAGTCATTTGGACTCAAATGGAATTGATTACTGAGGATAGAAGCATTTTTTGCAAGTGCTGTTGAAAGGCATCCATGCCAAACAGAGCGATCGCCTGTTCTTGCAGCCACTCTCGATCACAACGCTGGTCATCCCCTTGAAGCATTTCTATACAAGCTGCTGCTACAGCATCAGGACTGCGGTGTGGTACTCGCCATCCCAGTTTACCATCCTGCAAGGGGTCAGCGGAGCCATCGTCGTCACCGGATAACACCGGTACTCCACAAGCCATTGCCTCCAGATAAACAATGCCAAAGCCTTCTTGCGAAGGCATAATATAGGCATCAGCAAGGCGGTAATGTTCCATTAATTTTTCTGTAGCAACGAAACCAGCAAAGACAACGCGATCGCTCACACCTAAATTTTTTGCAAGTTTAGCTAATCGCGGTTGGTCATCACCGCGACCAATTACCAAATATTTGACTTCTGGGAAAACTTCAGCGATTTGTGGTAATGCCCGAATCGTTACATCTACACCCTTGTAAATATCTCCTGACCATAACCGTGCTACTGTCATTAACACCTTAGCACCAATTAAACCATACTTATTGACTAATTCTGGCTGCTTGGAACCAGGAGTAAATTTATCCCCATCAATTGTACAAGGCATCATCTGTACCATTTTCGGGTTTAGACCATTAGCAACACAAGCGCGATCGCGGCTGTAGTGACTAATTGTCCAAATTCTATCTGCTGATGTCAGAGCGCGACGTTCTTGATTTTTCAGCGGTTCCCAGACTTCTTTGCCGTAAGTTAGCACGGTGTAAGGAATCCCCAAGGGCTGGCAAAGAGTTTGGATTAATACTGCTAAGTTAATATGACCGCAGAAAACTTGCTGCGGACGGCTTTGTAATAGACACTTAAGTAAAGCTGCTGCCATTTGCAGTCTCCCCAAATAGGGAGACTGATTTTTAAAGTAATGAAATTTTAAGTTCTCCTCTTCAAACGGGTTTAAGCTATCTGGACTATCTCGCAGTAAAAAGACTTCTGCCTTGTAGGCTTGGCTCAATCCCAGATAGGCGCGAAAAATATCTTTTATATATGATTGAATACCACCTTCGTGGGCAAAAATTTCTAAAAACACGAAGACATGGTTAGTTTTTTTGTTAACTTTATCACCTAACTTTAAGTTTTCTGTCACTGTAGTGATGTGCATGTTAGGTTATTTACACTTGCAGTAAGGGCGCGATGCCTGTGGCAAGGACTTCATCCAACGCACCGCTTTGTAACCGCTCTAAATCTGTTTTTACCATTTAATTTCTAAAAGTTCCTCAAAGCTGACTTGGGGTTCCCGGCCAAGGTTTCTTTTAGCTTGACTGGGGTTAGCTACTAGTTGTAAATTTCTTGGGGACGCAGCTGTTCAACTGCTGTCAACAGCCTCGGATTATCCCTCAAGTTAACCGGAAAAATTTTTACCTGATTTGCCAGTGTTCCCAGTTTTGCCAAATTAGGTTGTCGATGTGGGGATACTAATCTTACAGCTCAGTAACCCCGGTTAAGGAGCAAATAGCTGAGATATAGCAATCCTAAATGAGTTGTAAAAATGAACAAACTGCCAAGTCACCAAGAACGCCTTCTCTGCGAGAGGCTCCGCCAACGCGAAGCGTCTCGAAGAGAAGAAAAAAAAGAGAAGTTTTCACATATGATTTAGGACTGCTATAGTAGCCATCTTGACCAGTAATTCCAGTAATTAGGGCTGTCTTAGTTATATGTCTTCTATTCCCCTATCTCTTTAAGCACCAAGTGGTACTTGTTGGAGAACAAAAAATAAGGCTCTCAACACTGCTGACAAATCTTAACAAGGGAGCTGGTGTAACTCGAATGCTATCTTTACTGTATCCACTAATTCTTTTTATACAACAATATTCTTTGAGGCTTGACAAAAAAATCATCATAAGTAAGCAATTTAACGTAAAAAATATATGACTCAAATCCAAATAATATTGAAAAAGGAGTATGCTTTTGTAAATCAAATAACTATATATTTGAGCAAAGACTCATTTTGCTCGCGCTTCTGTTTTGCAGTGAGTGACTCAACTTTGGACAAAATCTCCGTCCCTGGCGCGGCGACTATGGGAAAAGTTTTGTTGATCGTACTTTTTAAGTATAATCAAGCTACGCGTAGCGTCTCGTAGAGAAGACAAGCCTTCCACGTTGCTGCTACTCCTTAGCTACACTCCACCTTTGCTCAAAACCCCAAATTGGCATCAGAAGTATTTTTACCTTCCTTTACTTTTGTACTTCTACAGAGTATTTGACGATGAGGAGGCAATTTCTACCATCTGCACCACGTTCGTATATAACACGGTCAGCCAACCGCCGCAGGAGAAACCATCCATAGCCGCCTACTTGCAGCGTACCTGGCTCTGGCTCTGCGATCGCATCAGGATTGAAAGGCTTTCCATAATCCCAAATTCTAATCTCTAGTCGGTCAATCCACAGATAAACCTTAATTTCAATGGTTGTTTCTGGCGGTAAAGCATGATGAGCGTGACGAACAGCGTTGGTAAAGCCTTCTGCTAATGCTAAATTGAGGCGATCAAGTTGGGTTTTTGACCAGCCAAGTTGAGATAAATGTTGCAAACAAAATTGCTCGAACCATTCTTGCACCTGGTTTAGGAGACTGAGTTCGCTCTTAACCGTCAAATGGTCTTGCTCCACTATACTAAGCATTAACTGTGACTTAAATATAAGTAAACCCAAGTTGCTAGTTATTAAGTTTTGCGAATAGCGCCAAATTTCTCTGACATAGAAAAATCTCAATTGAGGTATTCTGTGTACCAAAATACAAAACATCAACTATTTTGGCATTACGAGGGTTGTAACTAGCAACTTACGTTAAGTTAAGTGAAGAATGTTTGTATTTGGTGACTTTTGGTGATTTGAGATTTTGGAATAGCTTTTCAATCCAAAACTTAAAATCCAAAATCCAAGCTGGACTATTAAAAAAGAATCCAGAACTCAGCAATATTTTAGTGAAGGATTTAGCGGAAAGTCGGAGGGCGGCTACCCTACGGGAACGCCTAAAGGCAAAGCGCCGTAGACGCTTCTTCGGCTTGTCGTCAGACATCTGTTAGCGCCACCTGTTCGACGCAGTGAAAAGTGTATTGCGTCATTTCCCGCCATTGGTGAAGCCTCTTCGACTGTGTGTAGCGTCACTTTTCAACACAGACGCACCACTAAATTGTTTTGCAGCAAATTTTCAATTTAGCGGGGTGTTGTACCGTTTATTCAGGAGTCCTTCCCTACGCGTAGCTGGCTTTTGAGTAGGGGTACGGGTGACGCTGAAAGACTTGAAGAGGCCGCGCTATCGCCCTTGACTACTTGCTACAACTTTGGTTATATGAGTAACACAGTAGCTCCCCTTGGCTGATGACTCGTTGGCGCAGCCCAAGGTAGAGAAGAGGCTAGGCTAAGGATTCTTTGTTGTTAAAATTGACGCCTGTAGGTTTCTTCCAAAAGCACATTTGCATATGCTCTTGAAACTCACAGGCGTCAAAGCACTTTCTGGTGACTAATTTAGAATAGTCCCAAGGTCAAAGATTTGTCCAATGGTAAGGCAGCACCAATACCCAGCCACAGAGTGACAAGAGTACCAAAAAGGAATACTGTGGTTGCAACTGGACGGCGGAAGGGGTTTTGGAATTTATTGACGTTCTCAATAAAGGGAACGAGAATCAGCCCCAGTGGTACGGAACCCATTGCTAACACTCCTAAAAGTTTGTTAGGAAGCGATCGCAAAATCTGGAAGACTGGATACAAGTACCACTCTGGCAAAATTTCCAATGGTGTAGCAAAAGGATTTGCTGGTTCACCGGTCATAGCGGGGTCTAGCACAGCTAGAGCCACAATCGCAGCGAACGAACCCATGATCACGATTGGAAAGACGTAAAGTAGGTCATTAGGCCAAGCGGGTTCACCATAGTAGTTGTGACCCATGCCTTTAGCGAGTTTGGCTCTTAACTGAGGATCGCTCAGGTCAGGTTTTTTTTGTGTTGACATTTTTAAATGTGCTCTCCTGCTTAGTTAAATTAAAGCATTTGTGAAAGCTATCAGCTACTAGGCAACCCTAACAGGCGGTTAACAGCGTTTCGTTTGTTTATCTACGGTCAGCCGCCTGAAGGGTCTCTACAGCTTTTGGCTTCAGATACAAGTGTTTGTTTTTGAGAACTTATGTGCAATTAATTTCTTGTGTTTCATAAGTTTAGAACAAACAACTTCATCTGAAAACTGATAAATGTTGCCTTTGGCTAATAGCTGAGATTACAAAGGACCGGAAATGCCTTGCTTGCGAATCATCAAGAAGTGAAACAGCATGAAGACTGCAATCAACCAAGGCAGCACAAAGGTGTGTGCGCTGTAGTAACGAGTTAGTGTTGCTTGACCAACACTCGAACCGCCGCGCAGCAGGTCGGAGATCAGAACACCAACCACGGGAATTGCTTCTGGTACGCCGCTAACAATTTTCACAGCCCAGTAGCCAACTTGGTCCCAAGGTAGGGAGTAGCCGGTGACTCCAAAGGAAACGGTAATCACAGCCAGGATGACACCACTTATCCAGGTCAATTCGCGGGGCTTTTTGAAACCACCAGTCAGGTAAACCCGGAAGGTGTGCAAAATCATCATCAATACCATCATGCTGGCAGACCAGCGATGGATAGAGCGAATTAGCCAGCCGAAGTTGACTTCATTCATGAGGTACTCCACTGAGGAGAAAGCTTCAGCGACTGTTGGCCTGTAGTAAAACGTCATGGCAAATCCAGTGGCAAACTGGATGAGAAAGCAAACCAGTGTAATTCCACCCAGGCAGTAAAAGATATTGACGTGGGGAGGGACGTACTTGCTAGTGACATCTTCAGCGAGCGCCTGAATTTCTAGGCGTTCCTCAAACCAGTCGGAAACGTTGGCCATACAATCTCAAGTCCCTAAGAATCGGTTGCGGTTGATAAATTCCGAAGTTCTGAATCGGCAGAAGCCCTTTTGGGTGACGTTCTCTACGAGACGCTGCGCGAACGCAAGCTTGCTAACGCTTCGCTAACGCAGTCGCCTGCAAAGGAGCCAGCGCGGTCTTCTCCCAAAGGCAGAGGCTAGCGCCTGCCGTAGGATGCCCGAAGGGCTGTAGGAGGTTCCCCCCATGAGCGACTGGCGTTGGAAATCCTTTTGCAGCACTGTCTTCCCGTCGCTCAGACTTCTCTCCCAATTAGCAATTTTGGGATTTTAGTAAAGGGGAGTCTTTTGGAAAGCTTGTGAGCTCTCAGCGTGCTAAGAGACTTCAGAAACTTTACACTCTGTAAAGACGGAATATATTGCGATCTCTTTAGGCCCCTACACAGAAAATGGTGGACACAAAGTAGATTTTATCTTTTGGTCAGTGGATACGATGCATCAGTTGACTGAACAACTTGATGAGAAAAATGCACCACTTCTATAAAAAAAGTAACATAATCGAGAGATAGATTTCATCAACAACAGGGCAACTGAGCATTTCTAGGCAATTTGGGTTGAGGTGGAATTGATAATGGGGTTCATGAACAAACAAGTCTTTCGGGTTGGATTTTCATTGCTAATGGCGTTTTGGTTGACGTTTGGTACGCTCACCCAGCCAGCGGTGGCTTTGACCACGGAACAAAAGCTGGTTTCGGAAGTTTGGCGAATTGTTAATCGCACTTATTTAGATGAGACGTTTAATCATCAAAACTGGGCGGTAGTCCGGCAAAAGGCTCTGGAAAAGCCGCTCACCGACTCAAATGCCACTTATACAGCAATTGGGAGGATGCTCAAGAGCCTCGACGATCCTTTTACCCGCTTTTTAGATCCGGAACAGTACCGCAGCTTACAGGTCAATACTTCTGGGGAACTGACTGGGGTAGGATTGCAAATTGCCCTGAACCCTGAGACTGGGAAGTTGGAAGTAGTTGCTCCGATAGCAGGTTCACCAGCAGATAAAGCGGGAATTAGACCACGCGATCGCATTCTCAAAATTGAAGGCATTTCTACAGAAAATCTTACCCTTGATGAAGCTGCGACCAGAATGCGTGGGCCGAGTGGCAGCCTTGTCACTCTCCTGATCGAACGGGACAAAGAGGCAGAAAAGGAAATTAGACTTATACGCGATCGCATTGCTCTTAACCCTGTGGTTTCAGAATTACGTGTTTCCACGGCAGATACGCCTATTGGCTACCTTCGCCTCACTCAATTCAATGCCAACGCCTCAACGGAATTGGCACACGCTATTTCTAGTCTAGAAAAAAAAGGCGCTGCTGCCTACATTCTGGATTTACGAAATAATCCTGGGGGGCTATTGCAATCAGGAATTGAAATCGCCCGTCTGTGGTTAGACTCTGGCACAATCGTCTACACTGTGAACCGACAAGGCATTCAAGGTAGTTTTGAAGCGTCTGGCCCAGCCCTGACGAACGATCCTCTGGTAATTTTGGTGAATCAAGGAACTGCTAGTGCGAGTGAGATTCTCGCTGGCGCACTCCAAGATAATGGTCGGGCCCAGTTGGTAGGCGAAACCACCTTCGGAAAGGGTCTAATTCAATCCTTATTTGAATTATCAGATGGTTCGGGCTTGGCAGTTACAATTGCTAAGTATGAAACTCCTCAACACCGGGATATTAACAAACTAGGTATTAAACCGGATCAAGTGATTTCCCAAGATCCAATTAACCGCGAAGAAATTGGAACAGCAGCGGATCTGCAATATCAAGCAGCAGTGGAACTTTTGGTTAAAAACTCGGTGTTGACGCCAAAGACGTAAAAAGTTAGGAGTTTAGAGTTTGGAGAGACGCGATTAATCGTGTCTGTACAGGAGTTTGGAGTTCGCCTTGTTCCCAGTCAGAGACTGGGAATGACCGAATAAATTGTGATCCGATAGCTGCTGAACTTGCTTTTTGTCAGTAACTATGAGATATTTTGTCTGAGATTGAAAATACTGTATTCCTGTGGAATTAATGGAAATTACTGCTAAGTAGCAGAGTGTACAAACTTTTTGACATGAATTTAAGTTTTTTCAGAAAGCATCCACTGTTGTTTGCCATAATAATTTTCTTTGGGCTTTTTTTTCGTAGTACAGTAGTTGCTGCCAACTTAAAATTATATTTCGCAGCTCAAAACTCTGGGTCAGTACAATCAGCAAATCCTCAAGCTATTACGATCGCAGATCAACAACTACCTGTAGATAAATTACTAAAATTGATCCAGCAGCGATTAATAATTGCACATGATGTAGCCCGGTGGAAATGGAATCACAAACGTCCTATTGAGGATTTAAAGCGCGAACAAGAGTTACTATCAAAGGTTAGGCAACAAGCAACAAGCCATAGTCTAGAACCCGATAGAGTTGCAAGATTTTTTAAAGCGCAAATAGAAGCAGGAAAACTCATCCAAACAGTTGATTTTCAAAACTGGCAAAAGCAAGGCATTAAATCTTTTCCTAACGTGCCAGACTTAAATCAGACATTGCGACCATCGTTAGATAAATTAAACACAGAACTTGTCTTTGCTTTAACAGAACTGACTCCTGTTCTAGGTTGTCCGCAGATATGGGAATTAATTCAGTCACGTTCCCAGGTGATTATTCAGGGAGATGGTATTGATCAGCAAGTGCAGAGCCTAGCAATTTCACCCCTGCGGCAATTTCAAAGCGCTTCTTGCAAAGTAGATAACTTCCATTGATTGGGCTAGCAACAAATTATTTTTATCCGACAACAACTGCGATTTTCTCGCTTATGTCGATAACAGTAGCCGAATCGCAAATTCAGTTCCTTCGCCAAGTTGAGAATTCACTGCGATTGCTTTGCCATGTTTTTCCACAATAAGTTGACGGACGATCGCTAATCCTAAACCTGTACCATTACCAACAGCTTTCGTCGTAAATAAATGGTCAAATATCTTTTGTTTTACCTCTTCAGTCATCCCCTGATCATTGTCAATAATGCTAATTTTTACACCTTCATTTTCTACTGATGTTTTAATTATCAGGTTAGGATTAATCTGAATTTCCTCAAAACTTCGAGATGGTAAAAGCTTGGGAATAAAAATTAGTCCTGATACTGCCATTAAATACAGCTTGATTTGGCCAATATAATTGAGCGCAATTGAATAATTGCCCCATGAGTAAGCTAGCAGCAGTTTGCCAATGTAACCTATAGTGATCGCACTTGCGCTACATCACACTGCCAAAAACCTGCCTCCCAATCCACCATTGGCAACATCACCAAATGCGTCCAGTAACGTCTACACTTGTAATTCCCGTCCGTAGAGTTTTTCTCTGATCAGAAAGCGATCGCTGATATCGCGCTGTCCCAAATCAAACCAGGTGTGCTTGCCTGTTTCTCGCCACTGTTCTAAGCAGATCACTAAATCATATTTCAGTCCTAGTACACTCTGATAGCGGTCTTCAGCATTCTTCGCCATCAGCTTGCGGACAATCTCACCTAGCATCAAGGGCAAATCGGGGTTGAGATCGCAGACAAAGGGTGGAAGCTTTGCAATGTGGCAATGCACCAACTCCATCGGGTCATCGGACTCAAAGGGCAGTTCTTCACTCAAGAGTTCAAAGAAAGTCACACCTAATGAATAGAAATCGCTGCGGTAGTCAATGCCCCGGTTCACCCGTCCGGTTTGCTCTGGTGACAGATATGCTAGCGTTCCCTCCAGTCCGTTGGGACTTTGGATCTCTTGGGTTTCTCGTGGTAGGAGTGAGGCAATACTGAAGTCAATCAGCTTGATTTGTTTCGTGTTCGGGTGAATCAAGATGTTGGCTGGTTTAATATCTTTGTGAATGACGCGCTGTTGATGTAACTGGTGTAGTGTGTCTAGCAGTTGCAGAGCAATGGCAAGGAATTGCTCTAAAGTTAATCGTCGTTCTTGGGTAAATTCCCGCAAAGAAATGCCACCAAAGTCTTCCATGACTAAAGCATAGCCGTTGCGATGGGCTTCTAAGTTGTAGGGCTTAATGATGCAGGGAATATCTAGGTTTTTAGTGATCGTATATTGGTTACGAAACTGTACTAGTTCACTGAAGGTAGGGTATTCTCGTTTTAAGAGCTTGATCACAACTGGTAGGCGATCGCATTCTCGTACTGCCCGATACACTTGGGTGTGAGAACCTGAATAAAGTTGCTCTATGATTTGGTAGCCAGCGATCCTTAAAGTTCGATCAACTTTTGCGCTCATAACTTTTACCAAGAATTCCTGTGTACTAAGGTTAGAATTCCCAGGAAAATATCTTGGTTAACAAACGTTATAAAACTTGCATTCGGGATTGGGGGCAGGAAGTACCCTGAGTAGATGTGGCGATCGCTTTTTGAAAACCACCAAAAATAAACCCGGTCGCTACAAGAGACGCTACGACGCTTGTAGCATCGTCAGGGCGGAAGGCGACGTGGTGAATAGTGAAACGGGGTAGTATGTTCGGATTGGCCCGATCATTTGCATTCTCTCCACTTGCAATATGGCGATTAAACTTATAAAAACTTAAATGTTAATTTTTTAGTACTTAAGGGAATACTAACTAAAGTTGTGTAAGGCTGACTATTTTCCTTTTATAGGAACAAAAAAAGAGTATTTAGAATGCACAATAGTTAATAATTTGGCTATGCCCTTTATTTATTAGTTTAAGTAGTAAATTAATATGGTAAATTTGGTAAACGAGCAAGTTCAAGAAGCTTTATTTCGCCTTGCAGCAATTGTAGAGTCATCTGAAGATGCTATTATCAGCAAAACCTTGGATGGAGTAATTATTAGCTGGAATTTTGGGGCAGAAAGACTGTTCGGTTATAAAGAACAAGAAGCGATCGGTCAACGTGTGACAATGCTGATTCCTAGCGATCGGATGAACGAAGAAGCCGAAATTATTCAGAAAGTGAAACTTGGAGAACGAGTTGAACACTTTGAGACCGTGCGTCAACGCAAAGATGGGACACTGATTGATATCTCGCTAACAATTTCTCCAATTAAAGATACAACAGGCAGAATCATTGGTGTCTCCAAAATTGCTCGTGATATCAGTACTAGTAAACAAGTTGAAAAAGCTTTATTTCGCCTTGCGGCAATTGTAGAGTCATCTGAAGATGCTATTATCAGCAAAACCTTGGATGGAGTAATTGTTAGCTGGAATTTTGGCGCAGAAAGACTGTTCGGTTATAAAGAACAAGAAGCGATCGGTCAACGTGTGACAATGCTTCTTCCTAGTGATCGGATGAACGAAGAAACCCAAATTATTCAGAAAATGAAACTTGGAGAACGAGTTGAACACTTTGAGACCGTGCGTCAACGCAAAGATGGAACACTGATTGATATCTCGCTAACAATTTCTCCAATTAAAGATACAAAAGGCAGAATCATTGGTGTCTCCAAAATTGCTCGTGATATCAGTACTTCTAAACAAGTTGAAAGAGCTTTGCTAGAGTCAGAAGCCCTATTGCAGCAGAAAGCAACTGAACTAGAAACCACTTTACTTGAATTGAAGCGAACGCAAATTCAACTAATACAAAATGAGAAAATGTCTAGTTTGGGGCAGTTAGTCGCTGGGGTAGCGCATGAAATTAATAACCCAGTGAACTTTATCTATGCTAACCTCAAGCCTGCCAATGACTATACTCTAGACCTATTAAGACTGCTGCGGTTGTATCAAAAGTATTATCCCAGCCCTTTACCAGAAATCCAGGAGGAAGGAAAGGAAATTGACCTAGATTTCCTAGTAGAAGATTTACCCAAGTTATTTTCTTCAATGGAAGTTGGAGCAGTCCGGATTCAAACGATTGTGCGATCTTTACGGAACTTCTCCCGTATGGACGAAGCTGAGATAAAACAAGTCAACATTCATGAGGGCATTGAGAGTACGTTGATGCTTTTGCAGCATCGCCTGAAAGGCAAGTCTAACTGGGAAATTAAATTGGTTAAAAATTATGGCAACCTGCCGTTGGTTGAGTGCAAACCTTCTCAATTGAACCAGGTGTTTATGAATATTATTTGCAATGCAATTGATGCCCTCGAAGAACGAGATCAACAGCGCACGTTTGAGGAAATTGAGCAACAGCCGAGTCAAATTCTGATTTCTACTCAAATGCTTGATTCACATCTGGTACAGATTCAGATTGCAGATAACGGTCTTGGTATCCCAAAAATCGTTCAAGAAAAATTGTTTAACCCATTCTTTACCACTAAATCAGTTGGTCAAGGGACTGGATTGGGGTTGTCGATCAGCTATCAGATTGTGACTAAGAAGCATAATGGCTCATTGCGGTGCCATTCCATACCCGGTCAGAAAACCGAGTTTGTGATTGAGATCCCGATTCGACAGACTATTTAAACAATATTTCAGAAATGTTAGGTATCTAATCTTACTTTAACGTGAGTTCGGGTTAAGATTAGGTGGCAGAAAGCAAATTGTAACTGATGGCGATCGCAGGCTTCTTAGGTTGGTGACAGTAGGCGATTAAGCCGCAGACGATGTTGACCAAGCAATTGACAGGCGATCGGTGGCGAGAATGCTCAATCTGGAAGATATTCTTGAACTGATCAATAAGTGAGTACGGAGAAAGCAAGCCTTCACACTCCCTGAATCCTCCCTCACCACTACTTAACCTTTCTTGGTTTTGCCAGTTGGCGTTTTACTAGTGTTTATCGTAATGCTCATTTAATGCTCAAAGTGTAGAAATCAGTTTTTGAAGAGCTGAGATACAAGCATTATAGTCTATGACACGCTTGCCTCTAAGAAAGCCTGTATTAGCTCCGGGACAAATGTAGCGGAGAGTTTCTGGTGTAAAAGTCTCTAACAATAATCGCAGACTCTGAATTTGCCTGGGCCAGTGAAAGGTTTTCGCTGTGCGTAACGGTACTGCTTGACCCTGCTGGTTAGGGACTAAATGGCGACCAGAAAACAGTATACCTCCAAGTTCATTGTAGTAGAGGCAAGATGAGCCGGGAGAATGACCTGGTGTCCAAATCACTTGTGTTGCAGCATCGAGAGTAAATTCCTGCCTAAAGGTAGTTACGGTTAAGCCTGGTAATAAATAAGCTTCTTGCTCTTGAATCAGCACCTTGCAGCCAAAGGTTTGCTGAATTTCAGCGGTCTTGCCAATAGCGCCTCGATGGGTGATAAATAACCAACCCACACCTCCATGCGCTGCTAAAAAATCTTGATTTGTTTGGTCTAAGGCAGGGCAATCTATGAGGATATTGCCTTCATTTCTTACAATAAAATAAGAGGTTCCTCCTAATGTGTCCCGATTGGGTGGAAAGGCAAAAATGCTCTCTTGTGCGAAGTCCGATTGCAGAGAACTTCCGCTAGGAACTTCGTCAAGGAAGACAGCCCGTGGTGGCTTAGTTGTATGACTTGGCACTTCAGGTAGAGAACACATGATAAAAGAGCCGAAACTGAGGAGTTGTGGACAATGTGGTTACAGTGTGGAAATTCTCAAGAATTGAAACTTGAGCGTTAACCAACATTGTTAACCATTGTGAATAAAATTGGGGTTTCAAATCTGCCTTGTAGTTAATGCTATGGTGCTGAAGCTACTGGTGGGGCGTTTTGTCAAAATTACTGAAGATAACATGGCATTTTGGTTTCTGTTTATCCTCCTACTGGGGCTAGCTACTTATCTAATGGTGCAGCACAGCGTCGCTCAGATCACCCGGACGCCAGTATGGTTGTTGTGGCTGGTTTTAATGACACCAGCATTTCTGCTGAGTGGATGGACGCTGATCTACAGCACGAAACAACCTCCGCCGCCAGGGCTGATCATTTGGTCGTTATTTGTCTGCACAGTGTTGTACTGGACGTTGTTTCAATGGGGGCGTCGAGTCCCAAGAAATACACAGACCGAAGCCCAAGCTCAAGCCTCAGAATCACAGCCGACTATCAAGCCTACCGCAGAACCAATAGCGCGTCCTATTGAGCCAACGGAAGAAACCCAACTGCGAAATTGTTTTCCTTGGTCTGTATACTACGTTCAAAATATTGAGTATCGACCACAAGCTGTGATTTGCCGTGGTCAGTTGCGAACTAAAGCCAGCAATGCCTACCAGCAGATTAAGACTAATATTGAAGCACAATTTGGCGATCGCTTCGTGCTGATCTTTCAAGAAGGTTTCAATGGCCAACCTTTCTTTGTGCTGGTTCCCAATACTCAAGCTGCCAAACAGACAAATACACCACGACGCAACCAGGAACAGTTAACTAGACCAGGATTAGCGCTTCTACTACTAGCAGCTACTTTGGTAACTACTACCTTGGTGGGAGTGCAAAATGCTGGTGTTTCTCTTCCCCCTATCTGGGAAATTAGCTCTTTGTTCAAACTTCTATTTAGCCCAGATGTCCTATTCAAAGGATTGCCTTATGCTTTAGGACTGATGACTATTTTGGGTATTCACGAACTTGGGCATTATTTGACAGCTAAATTTTACAAGATTCGCTCGACGTTACCTTACTTTATTCCCGTGCCTTTCTTCTTGGGAACTTTTGGCGCATTTATTCAGATGCGTAGTCCTATTCCCAACCGCAAAGCTTTATTTGATATTAGTATCGCTGGTCCAATTGCAGGTTTTGTTGTTACCTTGCCATTACTAATATGGGGCTTGGCTCATTCTGACGTGGTTTCCCTGACTGAAAAAACCCGATTTTTGAATCTTGATGCCCTTAATCCCAAGTATTCAATTTTACTGGCACTACTCTCGAAGTTAGCCTTAGGAAGTCACTTAACAGCAAAATCAGCCCTTGACTTGCACCCAGTTGCAGTAGCCGGTTTTCTGGGACTAGTTGTCACGGCCTTAAATTTAATGCCTGTGGGACAACTAGATGGAGGTCACATTGTCCATGCGATGTTTGGACAACGAACTGCGATCGTAATTGGTCAAATTGCTCGCGTGCTGTTACTATTACTTTCTTTAGTTCGGGAAGAATTTTTGTTGTGGGCGATTATCTTATTATTTATGCCATTGATTGATGAACCTGCACTGAACGATGTTACTGAATTGGATAACGGACGTGACATTTGGGGATTACTAGCAATTGCTTTGTTAATTGTAATTGTTCTGCCATTACCGCAGGCGATCGCTAACTTTTTGCAAATCTAAAAAGGCTGAGGACAGAGATAGCAAAGTCTCTAAATTTTCTTTTGTTCCAACTTTTAAATTAACCATTGGTTGGGATTTTTTATTTAAATTATAAACAGTATTAAACAATAGCTTTCTTTTAGGAGCAATTTGGAAAGCTGCGATCGCTGGGATGATTTCAAAGCAAAAATATGCTGCAATTATGGCATTTTCAGCACTGGCTATGGTTTATCCTGGTTTTTTGATAGCGCTTTAATCAGCATTTTATATAAGACTAGAACCGCAAAGCGGAAGTCAAAAGTTACTCATTCAAAATAAATACAACAGCGTAAACGTTTCGTTGATTTGAAATGGGTTGTTTATTTCCGCCACGCTGTACTAGGACTTACGCATTGACAGAATAACAAAATAGTGAATTGATAAATATAGGTTATCTACTTTTTAGGTATTGGACAAACAGCGCCATACTTATCAAGGCAGAATCATAGTTACGCCTCACAAACAGGCTGTACAGTTGCCTTCAAAGATAACTATATAATTATTACCACTAGTGATCGCTACATTGATAATGTTGTATCAAAACCCAATAAACAAGTTGCAAAAATTTATCCAAAAACAAAGTTTTTTACATATAGGGATTTTTCTGTCAATTCTGTTAGGAATCATATTGTTCAATTGGGTAGCACTCTCGCAACGAGCAGTTACCCTTAATATGTTAATTACTGCTCCTGATGCCCAACCTTGGAAGCAGGGTTTGATTAGAGACTTTGAGGCTGAGAACCCAGGTATTCGCATTAACTTAGTTGAGGGGCCAAATGCTACAAATTTGCTCGAAGACCTGTACACCTCATCTTTTATCTTAGGTGAATCCCCTTATGATTTGGTGAATATGGACGTGATCTGGACGCCCAAGTTTGCTGCTGCTGGATGGTTGCTACCCCTAGACGATCGCATTTCCAAGCAGGAGTTGGCAGCATTTTCACCCAAGGATGTAGAAGGCGGACGTTACCAGAACAAGCTGTACCGCATTCCCGTGCGTTCCGACGTGGGAATGCTCTACTACCGCGAAGATTTAATCAAAGAAGCAGGATTGAAACCGCCAGAAACCTTTGAGGATTTGATCCGAATATCCCTTGCCTTACAGAAGAAAGACCAGGTGAATTGGGGCTATGTTTGGCAGGGACGCCAATATGAAGGACTCGTAGCAATGTTTGTGGAAGTCCTTAATGGCTTTGGTGGCTTCTGGGTTAATCCCGAAACCTTCGAGGTTGGGCTGGATCGACCAGAAACATTACAGGCTGTTGAGTTTTTGCGTAGTACCGTCAGCCAGGGCGTTTCTCCTGGTGGAGTCACAACCTATCAGGAAGAAGACACCCGGCGCTTGTTCCAAAGTGGTCAAGTAGCGTTTTTACGTAGCTGGCCCTATGCATGGCCTTTAGCCCAAGCAAAGAATTCGCCAATCCAAGGCAAAATTGCAATTAAACCGATGGTTCATGCTCCTGGTAAAACTGGTGCAGCTTGTTTAGGAGGCTGGGGTATAGGGATTGCTAAATCTTCTAAACATCCCCAAGAAGCTTGGAAAGCAATTCGGTACTTTACCAGTCGGGAGGCACAGCGCCGATTCATATTGAGTGCAGGCTACGTTCCAAGTCGCCGGGATTTATTTACAGACCCAGAGATTGTTGCCAAATATCCTCACTATCCGCAGTTACTGGAGGTTGTGGACAATGCAGTTTTACGTTCGCCGATCGCGCAATATGACCAAACATCAGATATTTTGCAGCGTTATCTCAGCGCTGCGCTATCCGGTCGGATAAATCCGGAACGAGCAATGCAAGCTGCTGCTAATGAAACGCGCCGACTGCTAGGAACTAAGGACTAGTACCGCAAGGCGGAAGTCAAAAGTTAAAAGTCAAAAGTCAAAAATATTATGGAATAAGAATAAGCTCTTTAGGGCTTTTCAATGGTCTGCTTATTTACGCCGTGCTGTACTAGGGAACTGGGAAGATGGGAAAATGACAAATGACTATTGATTCTTGACTAATGACTAATCTGCATCCACTCCGAAGCCGGGAACAACGGACTGCTTGGATCTTACTAACACCAGCATTATTGCTGTTGTTGTTTGTATTTGCCTACCCGATTTTACGAGCATTCTGGTTAAGTGTATTTACTAGAAATTTGGGAACGGAACTACAACCCGTATTCTCTGGTTTGGAAAATTATGTGCGGATGGCAGGGGATGGTCGTTTCTGGCAGAGTTTGTGGGCGACGACCGTGTTCACAACAGCATCCGTGCTTTCAGAATTACTGCTAGGACTGGGGATTGCCCTAGTTCTCAATCAGGCGTTTTTTGGAAGGGGTGTAGTGCGAACAACTGCCATTCTACCTTGGGCTTTGCCTACCGCTCTGATTGGTCTGGCATGGGCTTGGATTTTTAACGACCAGTTTGGGATTGTAAACGACATTCTGCGGCGGTTAGGGCTGATTAAAACTGGAATTAACTGGTTAGGAGATCCAACTCTGGCGATGAGCGCAGCGATCTTTGCTGATGTTTGGAAAACTACACCCTTTATCAGTATTCTGCTATTGGCTGGCTTGCAGTCGATATCAGCAGACCTCTACGAAGCCTACTCTGTCGATGGGGCAAATCCTTGGCAAAGCTTCCGCAATATTACCCTGCCACTGCTGCTGCCACAAATCTTAATTGCAGTCCTATTTCGATTTGCTCAAGCTTTCGGGATTTTCGACTTGATTGCTGTGATGACCGGGGGTGGCCCTGGTGGTGCAACTGAAGTGGTGTCGCTATACATCTATTCCACGGTGATGCGCTACTTAGATTTTGGTTATGGAGCAGCTCTGGTAGTAGTGACATTTCTAATATTAATTGCTGCGGTAGCGATCGCTAGTTTCTTGCTTAATAGATACCGTGCCAAAACACCAGGAGCTATTTAACCCATGAGTTCAACTCCACAACCAACAGCAAAAACCAGATTTTCTCTGAAAAAAATCCTGCTGTTAATAGCAGTTGCATTAGTAATGTTATTCAGCCTAGCGCCAGCCCTATGGCAATTACTGACCTCGTTTAAAGTTAACGAAGATATTGCCGCCGTTCCCACTGTTTATTTCCCGACGCGATTCACTTTTAGTCATTACATTGAGTTATTCACTCGTCGTCCATTTTGGCGCTACATCTTCAACAGTGCCTTTGTGTCGATTATTTCTACAGCTTTAGCTTTAGCGATCGGCGCACCCGCTGCCTATGCCCTGGCACGGTTACGCCCTTGGGGTGAACAAGCTATCCTCGCCAGCGTTCTGATGGTGACTTTATTTCCTGGAATTCTCTTGTTCCTGGGACTGTTAGAAATTATCCAAGCCCTCAGACTGGGCAACAACTATCTAGCGCTGATTATACCCTACACTGCCATCAATTTGCCCCTGACAATTCTAGTACTCAGAAGCTTTTTCCAACAATTACCTAAAGACTTAGAAGATTCTGCTAGGGTCGATGGCTACAACACCTTTCAACTACTGTGGCAAATCGTGCTGCCCATGACCCTTCCTGCCTTAGTGACTACTGGAATTCTCACCTTTATTTTTGCCTGGAACGAGTTTATTTTCGCTCTAACGTTTATGACCCGTGAAGAGATGAAGACGATTCCCGTTGCTGCTGCTCAGTTGGGTGGTGCGACAGTATTTGAAATTCCCTACGGTGCGATCGCCGCTGCTACTGTAGTCGGGACGTTACCCCTGGTTTTACTAGTTTTGTTTTTCCAGCGCCGGATTGTCCAAGGTCTTACCGCTGGTGCTGTCAAAGGATGAAAATCAAAATGGCTAAACTCGAACTCAAAAACTTGAATAAAACCTATACTTCCAAAGTCGTCCCTGTCAAAGACGTTAGCTTAACAGTAGATAACGATGAGTTTCTCACTTTACTTGGCCCTTCTGGCTGTGGCAAATCCACTGTTCTACGCATGATTGCAGGTCTTGAAGAACCTACCCGCGGTCAGATTAAAATCAATGAGGTGGATGTCACCTATAAGTCAGCAGGCGATCGCAACATCGCAATGGTATTTCAAAGTTATGCCCTCTATCCGCACATGACAGTGTACCAAAACCTCGCTTCTGGACTCAAGCTAAGAAAAGTACCACCTGTAGAAATTAAACAGCGAGTAGCAGAAGTGGCAAAAATTTTAGGACTAGAAGAGTTAATCAACCGCAAGCCTGGTCAAATGTCTGGAGGTCAACGACAGCGTGTTGCAGTTGGTCGTGCTTTAGTGCGTAATGCCAATGTGTACCTGCTAGATGAACCGTTAAGTAACTTGGATGCGCTGTTGCGGGAACGAGTCCGAGCCGACCTCAAGCAAATTTTTGCAGATCAAAAAGTCCCTGTGGTCTATGTTACCCATGACCAAACAGAAGCGATGACACTCTCCACGAAAGTAGCTTTGCTCAACGATGGCTATGTCCAGCAACTTGACCCGCCTGAACTCATCTATAACCATCCAGCTAATTTATTTGTGGCTGGATTTGTTGGTAGTCCTCAGATGAATTTGCTGACTCTATCTTGTCACGAACGATACGCCATCCTAGGGAACTTCCAAGTACCTCTGCCAGATATACCAACTATACCACCCCAGATTGTGCTAGGTATCCGCCCAGAAAATGTTCGCATTGCCCAACCAGGTGATACCCAAACTATCCAAGGACAAGTGTATCTAGTAGAAAACTTGGGTATGCACTATTTAGTGAGTGTCAGGGTTGAAGGTTCACAAACTGAAGCGATTACAGTACGTGCTTTGTTGCCAACAGACCAAAATTGGAATAACGAGGATATTACACTGACATTACCCCCTGAAGATATTCACTGGTTTGATGTTCAATCTGGCCATGCTCTTGTCAGAAGACAAATGTTAGGTATGAGCAGCTAGTAACCCTTTTCAATTACTTTAGGTAATAAGATAATAACTGGAGATAAAATATTGAGATGGAATCTACACAAGAGAAACGGGTATTAGTTACTGGTGGTAACCGAGGGATTGGATTTGCGATCGCCCAAGGTCTACTGACAAAAGACTATGAAGTGATTATTACTTCGCGCTCGCTTGATAACGCAAAACTTGCTGCCGAGAAACTACAAGGAAAGGTAATTCCCATCGAATTGGATGTCACTGACGATCGCTCTATTAATCAAGCAGTAAAAATCCTGCACCAGAAGATTGATCGGTTAGATGTTTTAATTAATAATGCAGGTGTGTATCCAGACAAGGATGTAAATATTCTTACCATTGACCGTGAGTTGCTCGATTCCACAATGAATGCCAACACATTTGGTACAATTCGGATGGTGCAGGCATTTTTACCCCTGTTGGAAAAATCTCCAAATGCCAAAGTTGTTAACGTTTCAAGCGGTTATGGAGCATTGTCAGGTTTGTCTGCCGATGTCCCAAGTTACTGCCTATCGAAGCTGGCATTAAATGGCGCAACAATCATGTTGGCACAAGCTTTACACTCAAAAGGAATTGTCATCAATTCCATTTGTCCAGGGTGGGTGAGAACAGATATGGGTGGATCATCAGCAACGCGAGAACCAGAACAAGGAGCCGACACTGCAATTTGGTTAGCTACTGATGCTCCACGCAGTATAAACGGTAAGTTTTTGCGCGATCGCCAAGTAATTTCTTTTTAACAGGCTTTTTGATCGCGATCATTTGCTTCGGTTTATTACTACGGTTAATAAACCTGCCTTTAACTTGATTGCTGGGGTTAATCTAAAATCTAAAAGCCTTTTTAAAGGAATAGCACAATAGAGGATGATAATGTGATTAGTGCGTCTTTTTGTTTTATCTTCACCACTTTACAGTGTCAAGTCAGTTCATAATTTTAGTCTATATAATCTGTTGGTATTTGCGAATCAACAGTGTTATCTGCAACTATTGGGCGGCTACCATCTACCTCTAAAGTATCTTCAATTTGAAAATTACTTTTAGCGATCGGACGTTGACCATCTATGTCAAGAATAGCCTCAACCTCGAAATCACTAGGGTCAATTGGACGTTTACCGTCTACAGTTAGCATATCATATTCTTGAAAAGCGCTCTTAGTAATCGGGCGTTGACCATCTATATTAATTGTTTTATCATCATAATCATTTTCATCCTTCCCAATTGGGCGCTGACCATCTATATTAATAATTTCTTTAATTTCAATATTACTCGGATCAACTGGACGCTGACCATCTATATTAATTGTTTTATTTGTCTGTATCAGTTCGTTAGATGATGAATCCATATCAGTTTCAGTCCTTCTTTTCTGCTTACCCAAATTATTTTTAGTATTATCAACTTCGTTTGTGTTATCCATATTTTCCATCCTGATTGTAAGACTATTTATTTACTACCAACATCACATTAAAAGTTGTTTGTCTTTAAGTAAAAGCTACTAAGAATTAGGTAGATACCAGAAATTATGATTTTTCTAACAAACAATTTCTTTATCTTAAATAGAATACTGAAGTATGAGCCAAAAATCCTCTATCACAGCACAGAATGTATCTATGACTTGAGAGGTATTTATGATTTCTCAGTGCTGATAAAATTCTCAGAAATATCTGTGTGCGGCTAGCTAGGCATTGAGGGGGTTAGTATCCATAGTTTCCCCAGGCATTTCCTCTGATGAGCGGTGCCAGAATACCATTGCGCCACATTCAGGAGATATCTAGACATCGGACTTTGGCAGCTTTGGAGGGTTATCTGGGTATGACCAAAAAGATACCCAAAAAATAATTAACACTGAGAACGAGGAAAACCTCTTCAAGCTGGGTTTTTAGGACTTTTACATTACCACCGTAGGTTTGGGACTGACAACAATAAATTATCCAATCTTGTCGGGTAGACCGAAAAGTCCGCCCTTGGCTATGGGTGCTCGTGTCGCCCACACCACAAGAAGTAGTTGAGTATTTTTTGATTTGTCAGTCCCTTTATCGGGCGAATATCCTGTATTAAAACTAATTCGATACTGAATTAACCGCCTCGGAAGCCTTCGCGGCTGGTGGAGAACCACCCATACGAATCTCAGAAGTGAAGGAAGTGATACTAAATCCACCAAAATTCTTGAGGATATTCACCCGCATTCGCAAATTCGGGCTAGCAAACCACAGGCGCTCCTCAGAACTCATGGTTTCATCCTCTGTAATTAGGGTCAAAGCATCATCACTATCTATTTTATAGCGTCCGGCAACTGGAGTTTTCTTGGCATCAACTATTTTTCGCAGTAACTTGCCTTGGGCCGGATTATCTGCATCAGGTATCGAAACTAACACAGTTGAACCACTGTGCTTTGCTTGATCCTTTTCGATTGTGCCGTTCCAAGTAATTTTGGCAGCACAAGAGCCGGAACTAAGATTAATTTTGTACTGTTGACAAAGCTTGCTCACTTCTGGATCATCTACTGCCAGCGTCTCAATGATGATATCTGACTTGCCATTTTCAGATTGGTTAAAAGCCAAATGTTGACTAGTCCGATGAGAAAACCATTTACCAGCACTTAACTGAAAAAACTCTTCAATATTCATGAATGAAATTACCCTGCATCAAAATGCGAAAATTCCCACTTAATTATTAAAAGGTAGTAGGAGGTATTAATATTAAGCTTGATCGCCTAATTCCTCAAGCTTTTTAAGTCCAATCCTGGCTGCCTCAGCAACGTTAAAATGATTGTCTTTTTCCAGGTATTTTAAAGCTGAGACACTCTTGGGAGTGGGAAGATTTCCCAAGGCTTCTGCCAAACGCTGCCTTACTAACCAATCATCTGATTGGGCGAAGCGCAGGATCTTATCGACAGACTCAATGTCTTGAATTTCTCCCAATGCAGAGATTGCAGCTTGTTGCAACACTACTTCTTTGCTATCCAATGCCTGAAGAAGAATTTGTCGGGCGCGGGGGTCTTTTATGTTACCTAGAGAAACAGCTGCACTAAAGCGTACTAGCCAATCAGTATCTTCATAAAACGCCCGTGAAAGCACTTCAAAGGCTCTGGCATCACCCAAATATCCTAAGGCACCAGCGGCATCAGCACGTATACCATAATCCGGGTCATTTTCCAGAATTCTTACCAAAATTGAATAACATTCTGGCGTCGGCTTAATTCCGAGGGCAAATATTGCCATCGATCGCAGTTGCAAAGATTCGTCGTCTAGTACCTTTTTAATCAAAGGGACTGCATCCTCAGCGGGAACATGACGCAGATTAGCAAGGGCTAACATGCGATCGCGTAAATTTGGACTTTCTAACTGAGTAGAAATTTCTTGTAAGCTTAGAGCTGCCATTTAGTTCAAAGCCTTTTCTTTTCTTTACTTATCTTAATTTACCTGATCCGTTGATCAGCCTGTCACCATAGTGAAGTAGCAGTTTGGCGACTTTACAAAATGCCTCGATTATGAATGAAAAATAAACAAATGTTACTTTCCGTGAGATTGTGTATTGAATTTAGCAGTTAGATTTAACACTTAGCTGTGTCTGAGGTATGAAGAGAAGATTGGGGTAGCAGACGTAGGTTAGGGGTGTGACTGTTAAATAAGTAGTTACACAGAATTAATTACACAATGTGATTGTGAATGGAGCGTATATATTTAGACTAAGTTTGAAAACGGAGAGGGAGGGATTCGAACCCTCGTTAAGTTTCCCTAAACACACTTTCCAGGCGTGCGCCTTCAACCACTCGGCCACCTCTCCAGGTGCCACAAGTTACGATCCTACTATAGAATCCCAGAAAATGCAAAGATAAAGAAAGATATTTTTAGATTGAATCTGAAAGTCCCAATCCCAAAACGCAAATCCAGATGTCCCGTACATACACAATTAGAGTTCGCGATCGCGCCACTGGCAAAATATACACCCTACAAGTGCCAGAAGACCGCTACATCCTGCACACTGCCGAAAAACAAGGGGTAGAACTGCCGTTTTCCTGCCGCAACGGGGCTTGCACTACTTGTGCAGTGAGGGTGTTGTCGGGAGAAATTTACCAACCAGAGGCGATCGGATTGTCGCCACATTTACGTCGGCAAGGTTATGCGTTGTTATGTGTGAGTTACCCCCGTTCTGACTTGGAGGTGGAAACACAAGACGAAGATGAAGTCTATGAACTCCAGTTTGGACGCTATTTTGCTAGGGGTAAAGTTAAAGCGGGTTTACCTTTAGATGAGGAATAAACAATTCAAAATCACTGTACCCCTACTTAAAAGCCAGCTACGTACAGGGGCGACGATAGGAGAAATTCTGATGCCTGTGCGTCTTGGTGACTGGGTGCGAAAAATAGCCATTTTGGCTTGCTTATTGCTCTTGGTGAGTTGCCAAGGTAAAAACCAGCCGCCAAACAATGAGGCTCAGGTGAAAGTAGCGCGGGTAGTTAGTGGGCAAAGTTTGGAAGTGTTAGGCATGGCTGAACAACCAAATTTGATTTCCCAAGTGCGGTTAGTTGGTATTGATGCACCAGATTTGCGACAGCGGCCTTGGGGGGAAGAAGCAAAAGAACAGTTAGAGAATCTAATTGGTGGTGCAGAAGAATCGGTAACTCTGGAGTTTGATCTAGAAGCAAAAGACAAAATCGGGCGAACTCTAGCTTATGTGTGGAAAAATAAGGTGTTGTTGAATGAAGAATTAGTCAAACAAGGGAATGCAATGTTTGTTGGGCGATCGCCTAACCACAAATATGACCAACGTTTAGAACGTGCCCAACAATGGGCTAGACTCATGGCCCAAGGAATCTGGAACCCAGAAAAACCCATGCGCCTCACTCCGGCTGAGTTTCGCCGCCAAAATCTTTGAAAAGTGGAGAGTGGGGAGTGGGGTAGACAACTAACTCCTGACTCTGCCAATTTTAGATTTTGGTCGCACCTTTGGTGCGCTGACAGCGCAACTTGGATTTTGGATTGAAAGAAAAATCTAAAATTTAAAATCTAAAATCTAAAATTGAATGACTCCAAACTCCTGTAGAGACGCGATTAATCGCGTCTCTACTCCTAACTTCAAACTCTTAACTTCTAACAAATGACAAATCTACAAATTTTTTTAGATATTGCTACGGAAGCGGCCTTAGCTGCTGGTGGCATTTTGCAAGGTTACTTGGGTAAGTTAGAAGACGCAATTATTGAAAAAGGACGCCCTGGTGATTTAGTCACCGCTGCTGATAAAGCTTCAGAAGAGTTGATTTTAGAAATTTTGCGCCGCCACTTTCCTCAGCACTCTATCCTCGCGGAAGAATCAGGGAAATTAGGTAATCAAGAGAATGAATACCTTTGGGCAATAGATCCTCTCGATGGCACAACCAACTATGCTCATCAATACCCATTTTTTGCCGTTTCCATCGGGCTGTTAATTAATGGCGTTCCGCAAGTTGGTGTAATTTATGACCCCTTTCACAATGAGCTATTCCGTGCCGCTGCTGGCTTGGGAGCAACGCGTAACCGTCATCCCATCAAGGTTTCGATCACATCTGAATTGAGTAAAAGCCTACTAGTGACAGGGTTTGCCTACGATCGCCGCGAAACCTCTGATAACAACTATGCCGAATTTAGTCACCTCACCCATCTTACCCAAGGAGTCAGACGTAGCGGTTCCGCATCGCTAGATTTAGCGTATGTTGCCTGTGGACGTGTCGATGGTTACTGGGAACGGGGACTTTCTCCTTGGGATATTGCCGCCGGGATAATTTTGGTACAAGAAGCTGGGGGCATAGTCACTGCCTATGATCGTACTCCCGTCAAAATTGAGTCAGGTAGAATTATCGCCACAAATAGTTATATTCACGACTCCCTCAGTAGCGAACTTTTACAAGTTCCGCCACTGTCAGCATGGGTGTAGCAGATGGGGGCTTTCCCCCCGACTTTGGGTAAACTAAAAAGAATCTAACTGCTCCTTTGGTGCAAAACCTCTATATGTCTTTCAAAATAGATCGTGGACTATTTAAATATGATTTCATAGATCATCACGCAATATTGTGCGTTCCAGTTGATGCAGATGTCAAAGAGATTCGTAAACGTTATCTCAAAATCGCCCGCCGTTTGCACCCAGACAGTAGTTTTACTGAGACTGCTGCTCAAAAACAGCTAGGGAATGAATTATTATCAAAGTTGGTTAACCCAGCTTACGAAAAACTTTCTGGCGATCGCACTCGCGCAGAATATACTATAATTTTGTCGCAAATTGGCAAGCGCCTGGAACAAGAGTCTACTTCGGTGACTCTAAACACCAACTTGGGTAGACAGTTAGCTGACGCCGCTAATATCGATCATTTCTATAAAAGTGCGATCGCTAAACTAGCCCAAACCCAATATGATTCTTTAGAGCAAGCGCTGCAAGTCATTGCCCAAATTAGTGAGTTAAATTTAGTGTACTTAATGCGGAGTGCGGGCAAATCATCCGTAGCACCACCGCCATCTGCTCAACCCAAAGTCCAATCAGGCACACCTCAATCAAATACATCAAAAGATACACCACCAGCACCAGCACCAGCGCCAGCGCCAGCGCCAGCAAAAGAAGACTCGATTGTAGAACAGTATGCTCGTCGCGCTCAATCTTTGATTGACAAAAACCAATTTGCCCAAGCCAAAGTAGAGTTGCAGGATGCCCTAAAGCTAGAACCTAAAAATAGTCACTGCCATAGCTTAATTGCAATGGTGTATTTGAGGCAAAATCAGCTAAAAATGGCAAAAATCCACTTTGACAATGCTCTGAAATTAAACCCCAATGACGAAACAGCTCTGCAATGGAAACCTAAAATAGATAAAGCTCTAGGACAACAACCTAGTGATCATAAGGTGACTTCATCCCCCAATAATGGAGATAAGCAACCAGATAAATCTGGTAGTGGCGGTTTGTTCGGTGGTTTGTTTGGTGGGAAGAAAAAATAATGGTGTATCAACCAGCAGCGGGAGCCAGGGATTTATTGCCCTTGGATGTGGAGAAAAAACGCTGGATTGAAGATAGGTTACAACAAGTATTTCGCCGTTGGGGATATCACAGGATTATCACCTCGACTTTAGAGCGGATGGATACCTTGATGGCGGGGGAAGCAATCCAGCGTCAGATGGTGATTCAACTACAACAAAATGGCGAAGATGATGAATTAGGGCTACGTCCAGAATTAACAGCATCTATTGCTCGGACTGTTGTGACTCGAATGACAGGACTGCGTTATCCGCAACGGCTGTACTACAATGCCAATGTATTTCGCCGCACTTGGGAAAGTAGGCATAATAGCCAGCAGGAGTTTTATCAAGCTGGGGTAGAGTTGTTAGGTGCTGGCGGATTGCTGGCGAATGCGGAAGTAGTGCTGTTAGTTGCAGATTGTTTGGCAGCACTGGGTTTACAGGGATGGCATTTAATTTTAGGTGAGGCGGGAATTACCCGATCGCTCTTGAGTGCCTTTCCTGATAATTTACAGGATAAAGTTCGCAGTGCGATCGCCCATCTTGACCGCATTACTATAGATACTTTACCCTTAAGTGACAAACTACGCGATCGCGCCCGAATCATCCTGGATTTGCGTGGCCCTAGTGCAGATGTGTTACAAAAAGTCAGTAGTTTGGATCTAGATGAAGAACAGCGAGAGGCAGTAAATAACCTTAAATCCCTAGTAGAATTACTGGAATCAGAGAAAAAATTTCCCTTAATCCTTGACCTCAGCCTCATTCAGACCATAGATTACTACACCGGTATTGTCTTTGAAGTTGTCACTGATTCCGAATCCCAAGCCAGAGTTTTAGGGCGTGGTGGTCGCTATGACCAGCTTTTGGGGCTATATCATCCCCAAGGAGAAAACATTCCCGGAATTGGTTTTGGACTAAATATCGAAGAATTATACCAAGTTCTGTTGTCTACTCAGCAATTACCACAAGTAATCCCAGCGAGTGACTGGTTGGTAGTATCAGAAACGCCAAGTGCTAACGCCCTTGCCTTTGCTTACGCGCAAAAACTCAGAGATTCTACTGATTTGGTGCGGGTAGAAATTGATTTGGGGGGAAGGGATGCAGAAGCTATTCGCCAATATGCACGCGATCGCAGCATAGCCCAAATTGCCTGGATCAAAGCTGATGGCTCACCAACCATTGAATCATTGCGTTAAGTGAGTTGGGGATTGGACATGGGGCATTGCTTTATCTGCCCTACTCTCCACTCCCCAGTTAGGACAAATGAAACTACCTTGGGATGAATGGGAAGCAAGTAACCAAGAAATAGAAGAAGTAGCGTGTAAGTTTATCTTGGCTAATTGTTATGACAGCCAAAAAGCTTGCATTATACTACAAGTCCAAGATGAATATTTTAAAATGCCCAGTGCCAGGTAACGAAAACGTAGAAACCGCAATCCTTCGTGCAAAATGGCTTGTTTGTGAATCTTTACAATTTTCTGTAAGCCTTATATGTTACAGTTTACAAGTCTCGATGCGAGAGAAGAAAACTCCGCCACCAAACCCCCAAAACCCGACCAAGCCTACCCCCTTCAACTGCTGATGGGGGGCAGTCGGAAGGTGTCCTTCCGGGGCACTTGTGTTGAATAACAAGTCTGAGTCATTTAGCCATTCGCTTTGTTTTTCGGTTTGTTGTCTCAATCCAAACCATTTGTCAACTACAACTGTTCTCCACTTCCGCCAGCCGACGCGATCGCCAAACTTTCCGTAGTCTTTTCCGACGCTTTCCCAAATGCGCTTTTGCACGCTAAACCCAAAGCGCCCATTACTGTATTTTACCCACAGTTGGTCAATAGTGCGTAAGTCAGTGCAGGGAAAGTTTTCGACGGAATTGATATCTAACCAACCTTCTTTTTTCTACCAGTGGCTTTGAGCATAACTGCCAGAGTTTCTTTATCGGCTTCTTTCCACTCACTATCTCTGAGTAAATCGCGTAATCGCGTATAGTCTACACCCTTTTCAGAGAGTAGGTCATTACCTGTAGATTGCTGTTCTTGTCGCAGTCTCTCAACTTCTATTTGTTCTCTTTGTAGTTTGAGTCTCTGTGCTTGCTGTTGTCGCAGCTTTTCGGCTTCTGCTTGTTCTTGCTGTTGTTGTAGTCTGTTTGCTTGCTGTTGTCGCAGCTTCTCGGCTTCTGCTTGTTCTCTTTGTTGTTGGTGGAGTATTTCTGCTTGTTGCTTTCGTACTTCAGCTTCATTATCTATTGCGGCTACATTCTCATCTTTAAGCTTCAGATATTGCTGCAATTTCTTCAAATCCGCTTTAGCTTTTTCGTCTAACAGATATCCTTGTTCATGTATTAATTTGGTAAAAATTTGTTTGTATTTGTCCAGATTTTCTTTGTATTTCCCATAAGATTCTAATGCTTTGTCTCGCACTGTACAAGCTTGTTCATCAGTTAATCCTAGCTGTTCTTGTAAATCCTTCAATATTTCGGATTCCACAAAAGATATCTCGCCATCAGCTGCAAATTCCTCAACCAACTGGCGATACTCAGCTATAGCAGCTTCCTTTGTTACTAGTGCTAGTTTTTGTTGACGTTCTGCCTTGATTTGTTGAGCAGCAGCCCTAATTCCTTGAGCTACATTTGTAAATGCCTCGTCTCGATTAGTCCAAGAGGTAACAGGTTCGGCATTCTTGGGCAAAAATTGCAGTTTAGCAAACGGTGTGTGACTCCAATCAACCCTTCGCAGAATAACTGGGATGACACGAGCTTTTCCTGTATTGTGACGTTCTATTGCTGTGGTGACTTCAACTTCCCAGCAATAATTGGAAGCAATAAAGTCTGAACTGAGGAGTAACAGAATGATGTCGGCTGTGTTGAAATTGTCATTAATTTGGTGATCCCACTCCTCTCCTGGTATTATTTTGCGATCGTGCCAGCTTGATATCACACCCTGCCGTATCAAAGTACTCAGGTGATTAGCTAGTTCATCCCGTAAAGCTTCGTCTTTGTGAGAGTAGGAGAAGAAAAGCTGTAGCGATACCTCTGGCATTTTGCGTTTCAAGAGTAGGATAAATTACGCTTGTAACAAATTATAGTATTTTTGCCTGAATTTCCCTAGAACCTAACAGCAATAGCTAAGACGCTTGCTTAGTAGAGTTTTGCAAAAAAGCGTAGCGTTTTTAATGTAGGGGGATGCATTGGCATTGCTAAAGAACGCATTAACAATGCCACCGACGTATTAACATTATATAGGGATGCATTGGCATTGCAGGGAAACGCATTAACAATGCAGCCGACGCATTAACATTGTATCGGGATGCATTGGCATTGCAGAGGGATGCATTAACAATGCCACCAACACATTAACATTGCAAGGTATTGCCAAATTTAATTCGTTACAAATTAATGAAGTGCTGTACTTAGGGACTTCCAATAAAAAAATACTCAACTACTTCTTGTGGGGTGGGCGTCTCGCCATTGGTGTCAGCTTAACGTGAAAGCCTAGTCTAATAAGAAGAGTGAAAATTTTTCGATGTACCACCTAGATTTTGATCCCCCCTAACCCCCCTTTTTAAGGGGGGAACTAGAATCGAGTGCCCCCTTAAAAAGGGGGTTGGGGGATCTAAAAGAATGGGAAATAGAGTGATTTAGGCTTAAGTTGACACCGATGCATCCAGACTCACCTTGACAGCGGAATCTCCAGTCTCCACTCCCCTGCTAGGCTAGAAATAGCCGATACAGAAGAGAGGGAATCGAGAACATGCCGCACACAATTGTTACAGAAGTCTGTGAAGGCGTCGCTGACTGCGTAGGTGCCTGTCCAGTAGCTTGTATTCATGATGGCCCAGGCAAAAATGCCAAGGGAACCGATTGGTACTGGATTGACTTTGCCACTTGCATCGACTGTGGCATCTGTCTCCAAGTTTGCCCAGTAGAAGGGGCGATTCTTCCAGAAGAACGACCGGAGTTGCAAAAAACCCCGTAATAGTCCATAGTCAACAGTCAATAGTTATGCTTGACTTGACTGTTGACAAATGACCAATGATAAATGACCAATGACAAATGACTATTTACTAGATGTTCAAAATGTCCATGCTGGATACATCAAAGACGTAGATATCCTGCAAGGTGTGAATTTCCGGGTTGCACCAGGGGAATTAGTAACAGTGATTGGCCCCAACGGTGCGGGTAAATCTACTTTGGCAAAAGCAATCTTTGGGCTTTTGATTCCCCACACAGGCACAATTACCTTCAAAGGTGAAAATATCGTGGGGCTAAAGTCCAATCAAATCGTCCAACGAGGAATGTGCTACGTACCGCAAATCACCAATGTCTTCCCCTCCCTCAGTATTGAAGAGAACTTGGAGATGGGTGCTTTTGTGCTTAATGTTCCCCTGAAACCAATTAAAGATAAAATATTTACCATGTTCCCCAGACTGAGCGATCGCCGTCGTCAACGTGCTGGTACTCTCTCTGGAGGAGAACGCCAAATGCTAGCGATGGGCAAAGCTTTGATGTTGGAACCTGGTTTGCTGATTTTGGATGAACCATCTGCTGCTTTATCCCCGATGTTGGTGACACAAGTGTTTGAGCAGATTAAACAAATTAATCAGGCGGGTACTGCGATTGTATTAGTAGAACAAAATGCCCGTAAGGCTTTAGAGATGGCTAATCGCGGATATGTATTAGAGTCTGGACGCGATGCGATCTCCGGCCCTGGTGAAGAATTGTTGAATAACCCGAAAGTGGGTGAGCTATATCTGGGAGCAGGTAAGAGGAATTAAGTCCTGTGCCACCAATGGGGAACCAAAAAGCATGTTGATAGTAGTGCTTTGGGGTGTGCCGTTAGTGGCAGTAACAGTAAATTCCCGCGACTCGAATGCATGAATGTCAATTTTGGTATTAACAATTGCACATCTTGTGGTAAATCGAGTTTTTCCTGTTCAACACAACACCAGTTTAGGGAGCTTCACCAGGCGATAGCGATGCCTACAGTGGGCTGCGCCTACGCTATCTATAACTAATACAAAAGTCATAATACTTCCTGCCACTGCCGCGACCGTCGTTTTCGATGCTCAAAGAATTCTCCCCAATAATCCTTGCGTTTCTTAATCACATCTACAGCGAGTAGAAAGGTAAAACAGGACATTCATTCAGGAAAAAATGACCAGAAAGTAAATTACCCGGATCTGCCAAAACCCCATTAAGAATTCTTAATTCTTAATAACGAATTACGTTAGTGCAGCGTTAGCGACGTAGGAGCGTCATTAGAAATTAGTAATTATGTTCAGTGCTTTTGGCAATTTGGCATCCAAAATTTTTCTGTTGCAGTTTTAATTGAGATATCAACAGGGTTACAGGGAAATTGAGAAAGTTCTACAAGGGATAGATTCCCGCCTCAAAAATCCCACCCAACGGCCAGTTGTTGACGCCTACGCTCTCCGAACCACCTTAAATGGTGGGATGGCAGTAAAAAAGTAGCGCAAGCGTCACCGCTTCACCACAACTGGCTAGAAATCAAACAGAAAACACATAGTACAAATGGATTTACACAGATTTAAGTCAGGTGATGACAGTGCTTGAATAGAGTCATCACAATCCTGTTCGGTTAAGATCCCCCCGCCTGCGGCGACCCCCTTAAAAAGGTGGTAAACAGGAAACAAAGCCCTCTTTTCTTAAGGGGGGTTGGGGGGATCTCCGAGAGCCAAACACATTAACCGAACTGTATTCAGAGGCATCACTTAGCCAAAGGGATCATACCAAAGCGATCGCCACCATTTATTTAACCTGTAGCTGCCTTAGTTTATTATTTGCCGACAGTAGTAACTCTTGAGCTTTCAGATAAGCTGTTGTGCCATTTTGCACCTTTTCTAATTGATTAATAATACTCTGCAATTGGCTCAATACCCGATTGCGCTCTCCATGATCAGCATTAGTAGGAATTGAAGCCAACAAGCTTTTGATTTCTTGTTGTGCTGCTTCCAAAGCCTCCCCAGCATCTGCCTCAGCTTGCCGTCTGACCTTAACTTGACCTAAATTAGCCTCATAAATTGCTAATAACTTCTGTGCCTCGGTATAACCTGCTACGTCTTTTGCAGGAATTTCTTTGAGCCGCTCAATTGCCTCTATCCACAAATTTTCTATCTGTTGCCATTCAGTTACGGTGTGCGGCGGATTTTGACCAGCTTTGGCAGCTTGCCAGGAAAATTGCCGTGCTGCGGTGATTAAAGCACTGATGCGATCGTTCCCCGCCGCCAATCCAACAACTTCCTGAAACTCACGCTTATAATTATCTAGTTGATTTTGTACAGTTTTTCCTGCCAGAGTTTGACCAGGAATCTGCTCGAATTGATTAAGCGCTGTTTGCCAAGCAGCTGTTGCAGTCTGTTTATCAGTTGCTGTTGTAGCCCGTTCATATTGCTGTTTTGCATTTAACAAGCTCTGCATATTATCAGTAAGCAAGGACTGAGCATTCTTTTCCTGAAAAACCTGAGCTTCTAGCTGCCCAACTTTACTCCGAAATGCATTAAAACCGTAGATGCTGAATCGCGAGTCATACCACCAATATTTGTATTGTGACCAATCGTTGACAAATGAGGTTGGTAACTGATCTAGATGTTTTTCTGTTTCTTGTAGCTTCTGTTCTCCCAAAGCCAAATCAGCGGGACTAGTAGCTTTTTCAATCAATTGTTCAGCTTGCTCGACTGATACCAACGCCTGCCGATAGTGATTATCCATGCTGATGTAGCTGGGTAGCAACAAAAAAGGCGCATGGAGCATCATCGGCTGGCGAATCACCGGATAAGGCTGGTTCGCCACCCAAATTACACCAACGGGAATGCCGATAAGTATTGCTATCCAAATAAGTCTACTACCTATACCCCGCTTGGCTTTGCTATGCAGTTGCTGAGAGGATGTTTTGAGAACCCGCCTTTGTAACTCCATTTCACTCTCCAATTGAGCAAGGTTTTTGGAGGTTGATGGTGTTGTAGGTTTCTTTGGCACTACAGGTAGTTGGCCGGGAGCAGACGGATCTATCCCAGAGCTATTTTGAGCATTTCTACGTAGAAAATTCCAGTTTATTTTGTTTAAAAAAGTCATATCTATAGCCAATACTCTGTTAAGTATTCCCAAAAAATACAGGAAATACAAACAATAGCTCGTTTGGGCTTTTGACAGGAATTATCCTCTTTCGTCACCAGAAGATAATGTATTGGAAAAACTGTTCTGGTTATGGTTAACCCTGGCTTTAAATTTAACAGATAAAATCGAATTTACTTGATGCATATAATAGTCAATTTATACATTATATAAGTTATAAACTCACATGTAATATGAATATTAAATAACTCTTAAACCGTGTACCAAGGTACTATTACATCTTGCTTAAATCTGATATCTTCCTGAGAAAAGCTTTGTTGTTATCAGGTAGATTGATGAGTCGAATTAATGGATTTGTTGGGCGACGTGATTTCTTCAAATTCGCAAGTGTGGTAGGTATTGCAGCTACTGCTTTTGGTGATAGTTTTTGGAATCAAAAGCAAACTGCTGTTGCTGATATTCACCCAGTTAATTCTAATCCAATCAGTCCGAATGAAGCTGTTAGATGCTTGCTGGATGGTAATCAAAGATTTATCCATCAAAAACGCAAATATCCCGATCAATCACTAGAACATCTGCAATTAGTTGCTAAAGCTCAGTATCCCTTTGCCGCCATATTGGGCTGTGCAGATTCTAGAGTACCTGCGGAAATCGTCTTCGATCAAGGACTTGGAGATTTATTTGTCGTGCGAGTTGCTGGTAATGTCGTTAGTGACACGGTTATAGGTAGTCTGGAATATTCTACAGCAGTATTGGGTTCGCAGTTGATTGTAGTTTTGGGTCATAGAAGATGCGGTGCTGTAGCAGAAGCAATTAAAAACGAACCACTTCCTGGCAGAATTGGTTTGATTATTGAGGGCATCAAACCATCCATAGAAAGGGTAAAGTTAAGAACGAGTGATAATATGCAGGATGCGGTTATAGCCAATATTCAATATCAGACTGAAAAATTGCAGGAAAGCTCAACGATTTTAGCCAAATTGCTCCATGAAGGTAAACTAAAAATTGTTGGCGCTTGTTACGATATTGACACTGGTAAAGTCAACATTATCACTTAAACATCTCACACCTTTTAGGCGTAGGATTTTTAGTTTAATGATGTTACAAAAAATTATTATTTATAAAGTATCTTTTATTGATAATATTGAAGATTAATCAAATTTATTGCTCAACTTAGAAAAATAGTTCTGATACCATTTCACAAAATACCTGTTACATATACAGTAGATTGCAACTTCTCTTCTTAGGCTACGCCAAGGTGAGGTAGAGATCATCGTAGAGGCACAACATGTTGTGCCTCTACCCGTGTACTTCATTTACCTGGAATACGCTATACATTGGTAGGGGTGTAAATCTGTCATTGGTGTCAACTTAAGCGCAAACCCCTTTAAAACCTTATTTCCAGCCAGATACTGGAAAGCACTTGTTGACAATTACTTTTTTCTTAATTTGTCACCAATGGTCTGAGACTGGGAATGAGACAATCTCTAAAGGCTTGTTCGTAAACTGCTTTTACCTTAAGTTGACACGAATGTACAGCTAGATTTACGCCCTTACAGGCAATGCATTTGTTGCAAAAATTTTTGAAAAAAGTATTATCTAGCGATGCCTGGGTTGGGCTATGCCTATGCAAGCTCACAAAAATTCAGAAAAACCTAAAAGCTAGGGCTGTGCCCTAGCTTATAACAAATAAACCCAGCAGGGGCTATATAACAAAGCCGCCTGCCAGGAAGGTATAGTATATTCTGGCCATGTTTGATTAGGTTAGCGCTTATTTGTAAAAAATAATTGCGTATCCCTAGATACAATAGCTAAATCCTTTGGAAAACACAGTTAAGAAAAGTTACTAAATAGGTTAATTTCCAATTAAAACTAACAATTTCCCAAATGGGGAGATGGGGACACTGGAACAAGGAAAATATTTCCTAATGCCCAATGACAAATGACTAATAATATAAGAAAGCGCTTCACACTTCTTAAATAATCAGTTTTATTAGAACAATGGCCAGAGACTTGCGGGGATTCATTAAAATTTTGGAAGATAAGGGACAATTACGGCGAATTTCAGCTTTAGTTGACCCAGACTTAGAAATTGCTGAGATTTCCAACCGGATGCTGCAAAAAGGTGGCCCAGGGTTGTTGTTTGAAAACGTCAAAGGCGCTTCCTTCCCGGTGGCGGTGAATTTGATGGGAACTGTGGAAAGGATTTGCTGGGCGATGAATATGCAGCATCCAGAGGAGTTGGAAACTCTGGGGAAAAAATTGAGTATGCTGCAACAACCAAAACCGCCGAAGAAGATTTCCCAGGCGATAGATTTTGGCAAAGTGCTGTTTGATGTGGTGAAGGCGAAACCAGGACGGGACTTTTTCCCTGCCTGTCAGCAAGTTGTGCTTCAAGGTCATGATTTAAATTTACATAAGTTGCCCTTGATACGTCCTTATGTTGGTGATGCTGGCAAGATTATCACGCTGGGACTGGTAATTACTAAAGATTGTGAGACGGGTACTCCAAATGTAGGTGTGTATCGCTTGCAACTACAATCTCAGAATACGATGACGGTTCACTGGTTATCAGTGCGGGGTGGGGCGAGGCATTTGCGAAAAGCGGCGGAACGTGGGAAGAAATTAGAAGTTGCGATCGCACTTGGTGTAGATCCTCTAATTATCATGGCAGCTGCCACACCCATACCTGTAGATTTATCAGAATGGCTGTTTGCTGGACTGTACAGCGGTTCTGGTGTGCAGTTGGCGAAATGTAAAACTGTAGATTTGGAAGTTCCCGCAGATTCAGAATTTGTCTTGGAAGGAACGATTACACCAGGGGAAGTTTTGCCAGATGGGCCCTTTGGTGACCATATGGGTTATTACGGCGGCGTGGAAGATTCGCCGTTGATCCGCTTTGAGTGTATGACACACCGGAAAAATCCGATTTACTTAACAACATTTAGCGGTCGTCCACCTAAAGAAGAAGCGATGATGGCGATCGCACTAAATCGCATTTATACTCCCATTCTGCGGCAACAAGTATCAGAAATTGTCGATTTCTTCCTACCAATGGAAGCTTTGAGTTACAAAGCGGCGATTATTTCTATTGATAAAGCATATCCAGGACAAGCGCGACGGGCAGCTTTAGCGTTTTGGAGTGCTTTGCCACAATTTACATACACCAAATTTGTAATTGTTGTGGATAAAGACATAAATATTCGCGATCCGCGTCAAGTAGTATGGGCAATTAGTTCCAAAGTTGACCCTGTGCGGGATGTATTTATTTTGCCGAATACACCTTTTGATACGTTGGATTTTGCCAGTGAAAAGATTGGCTTAGGTGGACGCATGGGAATTGATGCGACTACTAAAATTCCGCCGGAAACAGACCATGAATGGGGTTCGCCTTTGGAATCTGATCCTGATGTGGCGGCGATGGTAGAGAGGCGATGGGCGGAGTATGGTTTGGCAGAGTTGCAGTTAGGAGAAGTAGACCCAAATTTGTTTGGCTATGATATGAGGTAACGTGTTAGATAGAAACTGCTAAAAATCTATGTTGGCTATCAGCTTAGGAACATAGATTTAATAACTTACAAATTTCGTAGAGTGCATTAGTAATGCACCATTTTATATAGTTTAGGTGCGTTATACTGTCGCCAACACACTCTACAAAAGATAAGTTTTCTATTCTATGTTCCTGATCTAACTTTTCTCAGTAAAACTGACTAAGTAATTAACAAAATATTAGAATGAAAAAGCTGGAGAACATAGCCGGATATAAATATCTCTTTGATCATCAGCAAAAGCTCTTCTCCCATGAAGTATTCTGGTATTATCAATCATTAAAATATCTCCTTTTTGCCACGAAATTTCCGTGGTTATTTTTTCAGCAATTTCATTAAGTTCAGAGACAACCTCTTCAGGAATTTCTAAATTATCCTCAAACTTAAGAATCTTTGAGCTTAACTGCTTTGCGGGCAATAGACTGTTTGTCGAAATTTGAACTCATTGTTGGCGTTAACTACACTATATACTGACATCTTAATACGCAATCATGTCGTTGTGTTGTATCCATCTGCGTAGGCGTAGCCCGTCGTAGACATCGCAGGACTAAATTTTGTAAAATTAAAAGTGTTATTACAGTACTAAAATCTATTTTAAGGAACTACGTTACAAAGTTAACCCTAATTTATTTGAGTAGATTATCAGATACAAATAAGACTCCAATTTTAGGTACTGATGCCAGAAAATTGAACAAATATATGACAAAAAAAGTGAAAAATCCAGTATCAAAGTTACTGACAGGATTGGCATTCAGTTGTATTAGTGTGATACTCAATACAGGTATAGCTGATCAAATAGCTTTAGCGAAATCAACTAATCCTCAAAAGTGCGATATTCTTGCCTACGTCACCGATACAGATCCACAAGGTTTAAATGTGCGGAGTGGTGCAAGTACAAATAATACAATTATAGGGCAAATACCCATCAAGGAAACAGTTCGGGTTATTGGTGCTACTGGAAATTGGGTACAGATTACTAATGCTAGTGATGGTTTTCAAGGAACTGGATGGGTGTTTGTGCCAAAATTAGGCTTAACAACGCGGGGCTACGGTACTAATGGCGTGGATTTATATGCTAGTACCAGTCAACAAAGCCTAAAAGTGCGAAGAGTTCCTGCTAATACGGCTGTCAAATTGTTAGGCTGTCAGAAAGATTGGGCGCAGGTAGAATATCAAGGTGTTAAAGGTTGGTTAACAAGGAAAGATCAATGTGGTGCAGCCCTTACCAGTTGTTCTTAGAACCCCACCCCGCAAGCTGGGAGAGGGCTATGGGAATTACTTTTAAAATTTTTGTTTTGAGATATTTGTTATGGCTTATCCATTTCCAGGAATGAACCCGTATTTAGAAGATCCTGAATTATGGCCAGGAGTACATGGGAGACTAATAGTAGCGATCGCAGATTACCTCTCTCCTCAACTACGTCCCAAATATTTTGTCGCCATTGAAGAACGAATTTATCAAACTACTGGCGATGATAAACTCTTGGTTGGTATTCCTGATGTAATAGTACAAAATTCACAGACAGCAATAAATCCTAAAATACCGAATATAGCTGTAGCTACACCTGCCGTTCAACCTAAAACGGTGACAGTTCCCATACCTGAGATAGTGAAGGAGAGATATTTAGAGGTGCGAAAGGTAGGAACAAAAGAAGTAGTGACAGTGATTGAAATTCTTTCACCTAAAAATAAACGTACAGGAGAAGGACGCAACGCATACGATAATAAACGACAGCGAGTCTTAGGAAGTTCAACACATTTGGTAGAAATTGATTTATTGCGTGTCGGGGAACCAATGTTAGTTTTTGGGGATGGTACACAAAATAATTATCGGATTTTGGTTAGTCGCGGGGAAAATCGTCCGCAATCTGATTTATATGCTTTTAATGTGCAAGATGTAATTCCCTCATTTACCTTACCGTTGCAAACTGGTGATAGTGAACCTTTCGTGGATTTGCAGAGTTTATTAGCTGGGATTTATGACCGTGCAAGTTATGACTTAGTAATAGATTACAGTCAAGAGCCAGTGTCACAATTGTCAGAAGAGAATGCAGTTTGGGCAAATGCTTTGTTACGGGAGAAAGGACTCCGTTAAAAAAGAAGTCACTATCAAATTTTAGTTTGTTATGGCGATCGCCGTCCTTATGCTGACTTATATGCTTTTAATTTACAAGATATAATTCCACCTTTTCCCATACCTAACAAAAAGCAGATTATAAAGGTGCTGTTAAGCATTACAGCGATGCTTTGAGGAAAGATGGCAAATTTGCAGAAGCTCATGTAAGCCGAGGTCGTGCGTATTCAGAATTAGCCCCCTCCTCGCTTGCGGGGAGGGGGTTGGGGGTGGGGTTCTATCTCTGTAAGCAAGTAGCAATATCCTGCAACACTCCCTCCATCCTCTCCAGAACATCCCCATTTCTAAATCGCACAACCTGCAACCCCAAACTCTCTAAGAATTCTTGACGGATTGCATCTTCCTCTTGAGTGTAGTCATGAATTTCCCCATCTACTTCCACCACCAACCGCGCTTCACCACAGTAAAAATCGACGATAAAACGGTCAATTGTTTGCTGACGGCGGAACTTGAAACCCAAAAGTTGCTTGTCTCTCAACTTCTGCCAAAGTAACTTTTCTGCTGGAGTTGGTTCACACCGCATTTGTTGCGCCAATGGTTTAAGTTTTTTCCAAAGTTCGTGTGAGGTTTGCCAAGGGTATCCCGGAACCCCACCCCGCAAGCGAGGAGGGGGAACTGGAGTCGGGGATGAGGTTTGGGTTGGGGTTTTTATCTTGGGTCATTTGCGCAATTGGTGGTTAGATAATTAATATTTCATGTATTATTCCCAGCGAGCGCACTCTTACACCCCTCCCTAACAGTCAAAATGGCATAATCAGACATGGCCGCACTTTAAGAATTAGATAACAGTTTTTGAGGGAATATCACCCAAGCTAATTAAAAGGTTTACGCCGAATAGATATTTTAATAGAATAATCTCATCAAAAGATTCGCAGAAACATAAATGGACTGGATTACACTACTGCGATCGCTACAGTCTGATTTTATTAAAAGGTTAACATCTGGTTGTCTGCTTCATTGTGAAACAGAAGGTCAATATAGTGAATTAACTATAATCTCTGGAGATAGATTAAAGGCACTACGGGAATTTTGCTGGCTGATGGCTGAGAAATATAAGCGTGTTTCGCCAGTGCGTGACGTTTTTATTAGCTATCTCAAAGGGAAGTTGGGTGAGGAAGTTGTCAAAGAACGTTTAGCTGATTTTATTACCGAAGTCGATTATGAAAAGCGATTTGGCGGCGATGGCAATATAGATTTTACCTTGACTTCTGACCCATCTATTGGTATTGAGGTTAAATCTCGTCACGGTAGTATTGATAAAGTTAGATGGTCAATTAGTTCTGAAGAGGTTGAAAAAAATGCAGTTGTAGTTTGCATTTTGATTCAAGAGGATGTGAGTGAAGCACAATCGGAGTATCACCTTTTCTTAGCTGGCTTTCTGCCAACCCGGATGATTAAGTTGAAGACTGGTAAAATTTCATTTGGGATAGAACAATTACTGTATGGCGGTGGTTTATGGTGCTATCTAGAACAGTTACAATCTTCTATAAATAATTCTTCTAGGCAACAACCATCAATTTACAAATATCTCCCGAAGCAGGAAATTCCATCTAAGCCAACTAATAATCAGTTGCTTCAATCTTCTTTTCAACCTGAATATCGTGAGGAAGATTTAAATATACTTTATATAAGATTGGGTGATGAATGTTTTGAAAAAGGAGAATATCTGAATGCAATCGCCAACTATAATCAAGCCTTACAATTTAAATCTAGCGATGTTGATTTATATTATAAACGAGGTTTAGCTTCCTATCAAATAGGAAATTATGAAGCTGCGATCGCAGATTATTCTCAGGTAATTCAGATGAATATTCATGATGCTAAATCTTACAATAAACGAGGTTTAGCTCTGTCTCAAATGGGGCGATTAGAAGAAGCAATTAATGATTATACCCAGGCTATTAGAATTAATCCTAATGTTGCCGTAGCTTATAAAAACAGGGCTGAAGCTCGTTCTCATGTGGGAGATAACCAAGGAGCAATTGAGGATTATACCCAGGCTATTAAAATTAATCCCGATTATGCTGATGCTTATAAAAACCGTGGGATTGCTCGTTATTTATTAGGCTCCCAACCGATATTTACCCAAGCAATCAAGATTAATCCTAAAGATGCCATCGCTTATAAAAACCGTGGTAATGCTCGTTCAGATTTAGGAGATTTTGAAGGAGCAATTGAAGATTATACTCAGGCAATACAGATTAATCCTAATTATGCCGATGCCTATTACAACCGTGGCAATGCTCGTTCTGACTTAGGAGATTTTCAGGAAGCAATTGAAGATTATACTCAAGCAATACAGATTAATTCAAACTATGCAGATGCTTATTACAATCGTGGCAATATCCGTTTAGAAATAGCAGAAAAACAGGGAGTAATTGAAGATTTTCAAAAAGCGGCAGACATCTATCGTCAAGAAGGTAAGCTAGAAGCACTCAAAGATACACGAGAAAGAATATTAGATTTAGAAATAGAAGAATCATTAGATATTTTAAAGTTTTAGAAAATCGATTAATTCAGATAATTAGCAATTTTTAGCTAGGCTCCAGATCCCCGACTTCGTAAAAGTTATCGGGGATCTAACTTTTCAGTCAAATTCAGAAATATTGGATTGAGCACCTATTTACTTAGCTCACAAAATCGCTCCAGTTTCTTTCAAATAAACCCGTGTAAATGGTTCATCTTCAGCCAAAGTATAATCTTCGATTAACCCTTTGCGACGGACAGAAATGTCGTTACCTTTTCTAATTACCACAGTAGAACCATCGAAGACATCCCGCACTAGTATCATCTCAGTTTCGGTGGGATTATCCAGAACTACAATATTACTACTCTGGTAAAACATGCCCTCTTCATCTAGGATGTCTTCCGCATACTCGGCAATCAGCAAATCAAGTTTTGGATGACGCAGCAAAGTTTGAACGTTGATGTTGTAATTTTTGCTTAATACTTTTTTCGAGCGATTCACAAAAACTGCATCATGACAAATAGCGCCTATTGTCCAGTTGGGATGTTGTAAAAGGATATGGTCAATCGTTGCTTGCAGTTCTTCAACTGAGATTTTATTAAAGGTAATAATTGGTATCCTGGCATCTGTACCCGACTCAAAAAAAGTTTCTAAGATATTAGAAGGCACATCAACGCTTTCACCAACAGAAGGTTTAAGATGCATTAAAATTCCGGGTGCAGCGTTGATTTCCAGGATGGCAAAGTTACTGGACTTCCAAGATTCTGCGAGACTTTTGGTAATCACATCAATCCCAAGGCAAGTCAGCTGGAAGTGTTGGGCAATATCTTGCGCCAAGATAATATTGTCAGCATGAACTGTCTGGGTTGCATCGATGCTTATACCTCCAGCTGAAAGATTGGCGACTTTACGCAGGTAAACAGTGCGTTCCTTCTCAATCACGCTATCTAATGATAAGCGTTGTTCATCTAGGTAAAGTTCCATCGCTTCATCTATCTGAATTTTACTCATCGGCGAGGTTGGCGTATCTAAACGTGCAGGTTTGCGGTTCTCTTGGCGGATTAACTCTGCAAGTGTTAAGTAGCCATCACCAATAACCGATGCTGGACGGCGTTCTGTGGCGGCCACAAATCTACCATTGACACACAACAAGCGAAAATCTGATCCGGAAATACTTTTCTCAACAATTATCCGAGTTAGCTGATCTTCGGGAATCGCTGCCAGTGCCCTATTATAAGCAGATATCAGTTCTTTTGAGTCTTGTATGTCAGCCGTAACACCAATTCCTTTGTGACCAACCACTGGCTTAACTGCCACTGGGTAACCAATTTGTCTAGCTGCTGCCAAGGCTTCCTTTTCCGAAAAAACGATACTGCCTTCAGGGACTGGGAAACCCAAAGTTTTTAAAAATGCCTTGCAGTCATCTTTGCGGGTAGTAAACTCCGAATCTAGATGGCTATCACAGTTAAATGTTGTTGCTACTCCCCGGACATGTTTTTTTCCCAAACCGTACTGCATTAACCCTTCCTCCCACAAATAAAAGGCGGGAATACCTTTTTCGTAGGCTGTTCGTAATAGGGCGTAAACTGTAGGGCCACCATAGACAGATGCGCGGAATCTATTTTGCAGCTTCACTAATTGCTCATCAAAGTTAAAGTCTTCGTCTTGGGTTATGGCTTCAAACCAATCCCAAACAAAATAAGCTACTTCTCTAGTTGTGCGTTCATGTAGTGATTGAATACTAATCCGCACCAAATTTGGATATGGTTTGACACTCCAATGGTTAAGGTGCAAATCCATGTCCAGCTTTCCGACTTCAGACACAACTTGGGCAAATAGATGAGCATAAGATTCATAGGTTTGGCTGCCCAAGCGTGGATAGCGATCGCCAATCCTTGCAATATAATCTTCAAGAGGCAAAGGTTCTCTAGAGTCCATTAGAGCAAAATCAAATACTAGCGCCCCTGTATCTAAATAGAGGTTGGGCCCAATATAATGCTTGAAGTTGAAAATATCGAATACATCCGTTCTTCTAGCATTAATGCGGACTAAATCACTGCTTTTTTGTAGAACCATTGATTACGAACCTTTGGCTAAACACCCTGAAATTTAAATGCTGAGTAATGGTTACTCAGACTGATTGATTGTAGATTGATTTAGATTAATTTTAGAGAGTGATAGCTTTGCTACTGAGCTAATCAGAACCCACGCTAACTCTATTGGTAAGCATTTTCAACTATCTCAAGGCATAATTAAATCCCCATTCCTCAGCAAAGAATAAATAACATAGGACTTACGCGGACTTACGCACAAGTAACGGAAAATCGAACCACAGAGGAGGCAGAGAAGCCAGTTGGGCGGGTTCCCCAACTTGTACTCCTACGGAGAAGCAAACTACGCACAGCGTCTCCCCGTAGGAGTTGCAACTGGTGGGACACGGAGGAATAAGAGTTTGAGAGGTTTTTTGCATAAGCCCTATAACAGTCAATTCATCCTCATGAATAGTCAAAGATATAACCTTTGAATGGTGCAACACCTACCCAATAAGTTGTATAATTAAATTTGCGGTATCGAAAAGACAGCAAAGTTATGAATAGCACACAAGCTGCTCTAAGAGATGAAATTCGAGAACTTGCTGAGGAAGCTTTTCACCAAAAGCTGATATCTGGGCATGGTGACGGGGCAGACATCAATGAGTATCAAATTGTCTACCAAGGCAAACCCAGGCATCTCCCACTAGAACAAGCACGTTTTTTCTTAACTAATTTGCTTTACAGAAGTCGCATTCATTAAGACTTCTCATCAGATATCTAATTGCACTCAGCTAAAGTTAATACCAATTACTTAACAATTGCACGATAAATTTTCAATTGGCAATTAGCAAGATAATCAACAATGCCTCTAGAAAATATCTCTAGAGGCAGTTGACGCCGTGGGTTTTCTTATGTCAGAGAAAATCAATTTTCAGGATAGGTTTTTTTATGTAGTTTTTCTGAAAAATCTCTTGGTATGATTGCGATGTCTAACGACAAGCCGCAACTCTTGGAGACGCATTGGGAATGCATCTACGCAAATTTTAATCCTACTTCTATCAATAAATCTACCAAAGGGATGATTTGATAGTTTTAATTGTCATGGTTTAGTAAAATTTCCTAACTAAAATCAGGGGGCATCATGGTGCAGAGTAATATCAAACGGCAGTTGGTAATTATTGGGGGAGCTGAAGACAAAGATGGAGATTGCCTAATTCTACGAGACTTTGTGCGACGCGCCGGGGGTACGAAGGCGTACATTGTAATTATCACGGCGGCGACAGGATTACCCAAAGAAGTAGGAGAAAATTATATTAGAGTATTTGAGCGCCTGGGAGCCGAGCATGTTCGCATTCTTGATACAGAAACCCGCGAAGATGCATCTTCATCTACTGCATTGGAAGCAATTAATAAAGCAACTGGGGTATTTTTTACTGGAGGAGACCAAGCTCGCATTACCAGCATCCTCAAGGATACCGAAATAGATACGACAATTCATAAACGGTTTTCTGAAGGTATAGTTATCGCAGGCACCAGCGCTGGAGCTGCCATAATGCCAGACGTAATGATTGTGGAAGGCGACTCAGAAACACATCCTCGGATTGAAACTGTTGAAATGGGCCCCGGTCTAGGCTTCTTACCAGGGGTGGTAATCGACCAGCATTTTTCCCAGCGTGGACGCTTGGGACGCTTAATTTCAGCTTTGATACTACAGCCTGCTGTTTTAGGATTTGGTATTGACGAGAATACCGCTATGGTAGTGATAGATAACCAAATTGAAGTGATTGGGCAAGGCGCTGTCACTATTGTTGATGAATCAGAAGCTACATACAACAATATGAACGAAATTTTGAAGGATGAGTCTTTGGCGATTTGTGGAGCAAAGCTTCATATTCTGCCACATGGTTTCAAATTTGATTTGAAAACCCGCCAGCCTATCCTAAATAATCCCTCTGTGGCAAATGTCTCTGTACCTGTTGGTGCAACCAACACTTAACTTTTGGCAAATGCATTTAAATTGAGTAAGTAATTAATACTTGTAGATTAGTGACATGTATTTCTTGAATATCCTCCCAAGTCCTCTCAGAAATAGCGGACATAGCCCCGCTTTTTCAGGAGAAAAGGGGGGATTAATTATTAATATTTTGTTCTTTACTTCAGAAACTGCTACAACTAAGTAAGTAAGCAAGAATTAATCAAACTATATGTGGAACAGCTGATCAATTTCTAAGTAAGTTGGCACAATAAAATCTAACTATGTAAAGAAAAATGGACTAGGCTAAAATCTTTATGCCTATTGCCTGTCACTTATCCCAACGACAATTATTTACGCCGATTTACTTATGACAATCTATTTTTATAGCACTCGTGAAGAATATGGCTGTTTCTCTAACTTTTCACCCCACGGCTTTGGATTAGATGGATTGTATTGGCCAACTAGCGAACACTACTTTCAAGCGCAAAAGTTTGTGGATACACATCATGTAGAACAAATCCGCCGAGTTAAAACACCTAAAGATGCGGCAAGAATGGGGCGGGAGAGAACTCGTCCCCTACGTCAAGATTGGGAACAAGTTAAAGACGATATCATGCGGCAAGCTGTGTTATGTAAATTTCAAACTCATACAGATATTAAAAATATTTTACTTTCCACAGGCAATGCAGAAATTGTTGAAAACTCGCCCATCGATTTTTACTGGGGTTGCGGAGCCGATGGTAGTGGTAAAAACATGTTAGGAAAAATTTTAATGGAACTGCGAGAGATCCTGCACCATATATACAGTGCAGATGTTGATAATAGAAGTATAAAATAATATTGTTGCTATGAATACTTGCATCAGTATCAACTCTTATAATCGAAATTGAAAGAGAGACAGGCAATTAAAGGCGTGAAACTAATATTACTAAGCTCAAACTTCTAGTAGTACATTGCTTTGAAAAAATATTTTTATCTTTTCTAGTTTTAAAGATACTAAAAATACACTCACCTAAACTTTTGAAATGTACATTTTTTTGAGTATGTTAAAAGCAGCAATTATTCACAAAATTGACACTTTGCAGTCTAAAGACACATTTATATTTGAAAATTGCCAATTGGCTAACTAACAACTATAGTTATTACTTTTGATGAGTGGTAATCTGAAAGCCTTGATCAACGATTCAATAGCGAGATAATCGCTTCATTGATAAACTCTCACCCCTGCTTAACCTCTGCTGTGCTAAACCAACCTGATGAAAGATACGTTCTGGTTTTGGGAATACTAGATTTACCACCAGCTTAACAGGAAGGGTTGATGCCTAAAGGCGAATGGAATAACATCTCGAAAAATACACTTCCCCTGCAATTACCCATAACATACTTAAAACCAGTGAAGCGTAATACAATTACCCATGAATTTGACTTTGGTTCACAAGCAGAAATACCACCTCCAGAGGAAAGTGACGACCATTTATCGGAAGCATCCAAGCTACTACGGCAAGGAATTCAACAGCAGCAAGCTGGTGAATTAATAGTGGCGATGAAGTCTTTACAACAATCCTTGGGGCTTTTTCAGGCAGTTGGGGATTTGCAAAAACAGGCACAGGTACTTTCTTTTTTAGGATTGGTAACTTATAGCGCTGGAGACTACAAAGGTGCTATCTCCTACTCCCAACAGTGTATCTCTTTGAGCGAAGACACCTCAGATTTGGCAGTGCAGATGCAAGCACTTTCCCATTTAGGCAATGCATATCGTCACCTGAATAACCCTAAAAAGGCAATTGAGTTTTTAGAAAAATGTTTGAAAATAACGCAGCAACTGCAAGACAAACGGAGTCAAGTGGCGGCACTGAATAATTTGGGGTTGGTGTATAAAGCTTTAGGCAAATTTACACAGGCAATTGAGTATCAGCAGCAAAGCCTAGAAATTGTCCGGGAACTCAAAGATAATTGGGGCGAGGAACAGGTACTCAAGAATTTGGGTAATGCTTGGTATGCTTTGAACAATTACCCAAAAGCGATCGCCTACTATGAGCAATGTGTAGTAATAGCACGTTCCTTAAAAAATGTTCGCAGTGTTTCTCAGGTGCTAAAGAATCTGGGTCATGCTTGTTATGCCTTATATGATTATCCCAAAGCCATTAAGTATTATGAAGAGCGGTTGCAATTAGCCAAAGAAATTCAAGATAAGCGTAGTGAGGAACAGTCTTTAGGTAGTTTAGGAGTTGCTTGTGAAGCTTTGGGTGACTATAACAAAGCAATTACATATTATGAAGAACGTTTGCTATTAGCTAGGAATATCAAAGATCATCGTAGTGAAGAACAAGCTCTTGCCAGCCTGAAAGTCGCTTGCTACGCTTTGGGTGATTATGCCAAAGCTGTACAATACGAGCAGGGAACATCTGCAAATAGTTAAAAAGCAAGACAGGGAAACAATTCAAAATTACTCGCACAGGTCAATTCCCCCAATTGTCTTTTGTTGCTGGAGATATAGGAGAACTTCTAATGTATCTACTTGGGGAAATTGGGCGTAAAAATTACTCACACTCCAGAAGGGTTCCGGTGTTTCCAAGACGATTGTGCGATCGCCCCACTGTTCTAACCAGGGTAGCAATTTTTGTGGCGCCACTGGAGTACATAGCCAAACTGCTGCTGGAGAAAGCGCTTTGAGGGCAGTTGCCGCTACCGCTATTGTCATACCTGTAGCAATACCATCATCAACTAAGATCAGCGTAGCATTCTCGGCATTCACCTGCGGACAAGCAGGAATTAATTGAGCCTCAAGAGACTTAGCTTGGCTGATCGCTTTATTTAAAGCCACTTCCCGCCACCGCGCATCATGTTTAGGGCGAAATAGCTTTTGATCAGTCCAAAGAACATTTCCGGAAGTAGTGACTGCACCAATTGCTAACTCTGGGTTTTTCGGATGGCTAATCTTTTTCGCCACAACAATTGTCAACGGACAATCCAAAAGACGGGCTATTGGTGCTGCTAGTGGTACACCCCCTCTTGGCAAAGCATAAACAATTGGTACAGGCTTTACGCCAGAATCAATAGTTTGCTGAGTCAAAACATCATGAATCACTCGCGCCAATTCCTCACCTGCATGGGTGCGATCGGCGAAAAGTGGGGTATGTGACATGGTTTCTCCCAGCATCTTTAGGACGGCACTGCTTTTATCATGACTGAATTTTGTCTCAAATTAACTGATACAATAAGATTTGTATAAATAATTAAGTATTCAGCAAAAGTCTATTTATTCTGATAAATCTCCGACCAAAGCCGTATTTAACTCAGATAAGACAGCTGGTGCTAATGCCAAAATCCTGATTTTCATGAGCAGCGAAACCCAACTCAGCCTCTTCGACGACTCAACCTTTAATCAACGAGAACTAATTCCCACAGACGCGAAAATTCCGATCGCTCCGGGAACATATTCTGGCATCACGGAGTTGAAACAGGATTGCGATCGCTGCCATCGTTGTGCATTGGGAGACACTCGGACTCATGCTGTTGTCGGACGTGGCAATCTCAAAGCACCAATTATGGTTATAGGGGAAGCGCCTGGTCAAAATGAAGATGAAACGGGTTTACCATTTGTAGGCAGATCAGGGCAGTTGTTGGATAAAATTTTGGCATCTGTAAATCTGACTACTGAGCAGGATGTATACATTGCCAATATCAATAAATGTCGCCCACCAGATAATAGAGTTCCCACTCCAACAGAAGTGGCGGCTTGTCTACCCTACTTACTAGAACAAATTCGCCTAGTTGACCCCAAAATAATTTTGTTAACCGGTGCAACTGCTGTTAAAGGGATCACTGGCGATAAGCGGGGGATTACGAAAATTCGCGGACAGTGGCTGGAGTGGGAAGGGCGTTTATGTATGCCAATTTTTCATCCTTCCTACTTGCTGCGTAACCCTTCTAAAGAAAGAGGTGCGCCGAAATGGTTGATGTGGCAGGATATCCAGGCAGTGCGGGCCAAGTTAGACGAAATCCAAAATAACAGCTAATCTGGTAAACTTCCTCAAAATCTTTACAATTTCAGAGGTAGTAATCACAATAAAGGTAGCAATGAAAACTGCGATTTCGCTTCCAGATTCAATTTTTGAAGAGGCAGAAGCACTAGCTAGACAGTTATGGGTATCTCGTAGTGAACTTTACACAAAAACTTTGAAAGCATATTTGCGGAAATACAACCGAAATCAGATATTGAACCAACTGAATCGAGTTTATTCTGAAGAGTCCTCTGAAGTAGATCCAATATTGGCAAGGTTACAATTTATGTCCTTGCCCTGTGAGGATTGGTAGTGTACCGCAGAGAAATTTGGTGGGCAAATTTACCTGAACCACTCGGTTCAGAACCTAGGCATCGTCGTCCTATTTTGATTGTTCAAGATGAGATTTTTACTCGCCAACAGCTTATAAATCAGTGATTTCAGAGTTTTTACAAAACTAAACATACATGGGTTTTATCGTGCCGACCTACTTAAATCTCCAGATATTTATTGTGTAATTCCTAGATTTGATGTGTTGAGTCGCACTCTTCTACCGTACATAGTACTTTTATAAAAGTTTGATTTCCAGACTTTTTTCAAAATCTACTAGGCAAACTTAGTTCATATGTACTATTTTAATAGTTGTAGATTTTATTATAGGTATATTATGAAAAGCGATCCTAATCAGAGTAAGGAAACAAATTATAACACTGGGCTGAGTGTTATTTTCTCTGAAAAAGCTCTCATTGCATTGTTCCATATCATACTTGCCTTAGGCATTGCTCATCTACAATTTAGCAGTTCACCCAATCAAGAACACCCTGCAAAAGTTTTGCAAGACAAACACAATTAGTAAGGTTTTTCCTAGTGAAATATGAGAAATTGCGAAAACTTGCACAAAGGATGATTGCTTATGCCAAGAGGCGGTTCCAGAAAAGGGTCAGGTCGTAAATATAAATTTGGCGAGCCACTTACAGACATAGGTGTTCCTTCATCAATCAGTAATGACTTGATTGTGGCAATAGAGAACCTTTGGGAAAAGGGAATAAAAGGAAAAGAACTGATAGATATTCTACATTCAGCAAAGTTTCGCAAGGTCAGGAAGTATGATTATCCAGTATCAGCAGGCACACATAGCACATCGAGTGTTGGAGGGGATTCAATGAACATTGATTATGAAGAAATTGATCTCTGTGAAGAACTGATCAATGAATCAAATAAAACGATCATCTTGCCTGTAATGGGAGACTCAATGATAGGTATTGGTATATATCCTGGTGATTGGTTAATTGTTGAACTGATTAATCCTCTATACCAAAAGCCTAAGGAGCAAGAGATTGTTATAGTTTCTGTGGATGATGAGATTTTAGTTAAACGTTATATGAGAGAGAAAGGAGAAGTAGTTTTACTATCGGAGAACAAGAACCACGAGCCAATCAGACGCGCTGAAGGAGCGATTTATATTTCAGGAATTGTGAAAAGTGCTATTAGTCGCAATTTATCAAAAAGATTGCCGAATGGATAATCTTTGTACAGGACTCGTTGATGAATTACTTAGCAGTCTTTTTGAGACGTTGCCAGATTTCCCGCAGTCGCTGTAAGTTAGGCGTATGACCACCATAACGCCAACTAACATAGGCTTGGCTAATCTCATCTATGACCTCAGCAGTTGCTGAGGCATGACGCTGGTATGATCCTCTGGCATACTCTAAAGGTGTTTGTGCTGGATGCTTGCCTAAACCTTTTTGGGTTGTCCATTGCAGCATTTGTTGATAAAGGCTTTCCATTGCTGGCAATTTCTTTAACCATCGATGGTTGCGCCACTCTCGCCACTGGCCCCAACCCAACCAACCTAAAAAAGCTGCTGTAGTTGCCAAGATTAAGCCAGTCAATATCCCAAACCAACCTTGAGAGAATAAAGCTAAAAACCAAGCGATCGCTCTAATTATCCACCTAAATATTGTCCCAAATACATTATTTAACAAACCTGTCACCGGAGAAGGTAACCATCCAGCAACCCACTGCCACAACTGGCGCAACACACTAAAAGTCTGAGTATCTTCAATAGATGGGGGAATCAGGGGATGATTGGGAATGGGGTCAAAGGCAAACCAACCATATTTAGGAAAATACACTTCCGTCATCGCGTATGCGTCAGTATTACGGACAACATACAGCCCTGTAAATGGATTAAATTCTCCTGCACTAAACCCTGCTACCAATCGCGCTGGGATGCCAATGGAACGCAGCATCACCGTGAGAACTGTTGAAAAGTGGTCTGGATAACCTCCCTTTTGCTTAAACAAAAAAGCTTCAACCAAGTCTTCTTTTTCACTCAAATAAGGCAATCCTAAAGGATTTTGAGGAATAGAGTAGCGTTGCTTCAGGTATTGAGCTAAGTAGAGAGCCTTTTCATAAGGTGAATCAAGGCTTTTAGAAGACTTTGTGACTCCTTCTTGATTGTAGTTAGCGAGAATTTCTTCGGTGCGTTGCCGGACTTTTTCGGCAATTTCGGGAGGAATTTGCAGATAATGCTTTTTAATATGTTGGGGATAATTAGTAGAAGCTTGACCCAGCAAAGTGCGATCACGGGATGGTACTGCGGAAATTACTGTGTAGGTGAGTCCTTGTGATAATTCCACAGGCGATCGCAATCCGTCTTCTGTATCAACAGCGATTATTGATGTGGGAAAATAAACTTCCTTAGGATAAGCCATCGCCGGAATTAGGTTAGGCAAATCTGCCACCACTGTATAAGTTTGTACCACCTCTTGGGTTTTAGTAGTAATCAGAGGTGGGTTAAGAAAAATTTGGTAAGACCAAGGCGCTCGCCTCATGGTCATAACATCTTCATTCCGGGAAATCTCCCATCCCTTACCTGTATAGTGGTCAAATCCTAGTACTCGCCAAAAACCCTCAGCTTGCGATCGCACCCGCATTACAACCTTAGGTTTCATCTCACCCCGCAAATTTTGGTTAATTTGGCTATTAAAACCGTAATAAAAGTTATTATCTACTTTTCCTGGTTGACCAGTTTGGTTTTGTCCCGTACCACTGCCTTGATTATTACCTTTACCTTGGCGGACATAACCGGGATTAATGATACTACGTCCTGTGAAACTGCCTTTTACTTGAATAGCAGAACTTACCGGAAAATTCCGTAACTGATAGCCAGGGAATCTGGGTAAAACAGCAAAAATTGCCAGCCCTAGACCGATAATTAGCAAAAAATTCAGAATTAAAAATTTAAAATTAAGAGTTGAAGAATTCTTCTGATTTAATTTTTCCTTTTGAGTTTTTAATGGCAGCAAACCTAAGCGTGAGCGGTAATCTAATACTAAAGTTGGTAGAGCGATCGCTAAAAATAACAGCAACACAGGTGCAAATGCTAAAGTCTGACTTAGCGTTGCTGCCACACCCAATAAAATCAGTCCGATAACAATCGAATAGCCCAAATTTTTACGGCGGGGTGTATCAAAGCTATGCAGCACCTGAAGTTGAATTAATAATTCTGCCAAACTCAACCGCGTATCATTCAACTCTCCCACTAATCGCCCAAAGAAAGCACCCAGTGTTACTAACATTCCGATGGCGATGCAGAACTTAACTGCAACATTGGAATCGCGGCGACGATAGTAACTCCAAATCGCACCTACCACACTCAGGGGTAACGCCCAAAGACTGAATGAAGTCTCGGCGGCGATATCCGTCGCCACAATTCCCAAAATAACCAACGCTAGCACCAGCACCCGCAAGAAAATTGAATCTTCCACTTCTGTCAAAGGCGACTTCTGCGGATTTTGCCGCCAGAAATTACCTACAGAAAGACGCCAAAACTGATTCATCCTGGATAAGTTAAACATTTCGAGTTTAAGGTGTAGATGCTACGGAAACAATGCTAAGGACGGAACTGGCCGCCCTACTTTCAAGTATTCCCGTTAGGGGAAGTTTTCTTATCCTGTCTTTAAGCGTCTATAAGTGGAAAATTGATGGCTTGGTAAAATAGAGGCGTGGCGAAATCAGCACAACGCAGCGAATTAACTCGTTCCCCAGGCTTTGCTACTACTTGATTTTCCGTAGTCCGCACAGGCTGACTACCCTTCTCTACGAGAGGCTGCGCCAACAGGAACGCCAAGGGCGAACGTTTGTATAGCCACAACTTCCAGTGTTCGGGCTTTTAATCCAAAATTGCAAAGGCAACAAAGCCCCAAGGCAACAGCTAGGGGAATGGTTCTCTTAATATATATCAGCGTTGATCGACGTAGTGTGCTAGCGGTGGTAATTTAGACTAAATCGTTGGACTAATCACAAACAACAATGACTGTTGGTCTATTTCTGGAAACTCAACTTCCAGGGTATAAGTTGGGTTAAGTTGCTCGCAGCCTAACTCTACACTTAAGTATCCCGAAGTCGAAGATGTTGCCATTGCTAAAGTGCCACTACCCCGCAGCGTCAAAGTTCCTTTAACAGGTAACTCAGCCTGAACAAGTAACTTCGTAAGTTTACCTAGAGACTGGTATTCTACTCTGATGTTTAAAGTACCAACACTGGTTAGCCATTGTCTTTCTACCACTGGAGTAGTTGCTGAAAGTGGTAGAGTCAAATTTTCCAGCAGTTGTTTAGCTGCTAGCAACGACAAAGCCATCTGTTGACGTGGTTGTAAATCTGAGTAATCGCTCTGAATATTGGGTATTGTCTCCAGAGTATTTACAGACCGATAGGTGCTTCTTAGCACCAATCCAGCTATATCATTTAATGCTTGAGACTCGTTGGGAAAAAAGTTTTCCACCACCTGAACTAATTTTGCCCCTAGCGGCACTGAAGATGTCACCAATGCCTGACATTGTTCTAGCAATTGCCGGAAAACTCTCTCCGGTAAGGGAAGCGGTAGGTTCAGCTTCGACTGTTGTACCATCCACCCCCAGGTAGGAACGAGTGTCATTGACGGCTCGTCAACAAAATCGGGATAGTCGATTAATTGTGTTTCCCAGGGAAACAACGGTAGGTGGTCTTGGACTTGGATTTGTAACCGACGCTTGAGGACGGCTTGGAAACGATCTTGCACAGTAGGAATTTCTCCCAATTGAAGGGCCTGGGGCGTTCCTCCCAATTTTGGCTCACTGGTTTTTGAAGCAGTGGCTTCGTTGAGGAGGTTCTTTGCCCCGTCATTTTCCTCACATCCCGAGAGTTGCTCGTTATTTTTGACATTATCTGTCAATAACCAATCGAGACACTGGTGTTGTAAGGATTCTGAGTCACTATTCATGAGTAGATGCACCTGATCCGGACACTAATGAGTTACGAATTTCCCAAGCTTGTTCCAGAATTTTAAACCACCGTTTTTGAAGTTGTGCCATTGACAGCCCTAAAGTTTTTGCTATTTTTTCATCGGCTTGTCCTTGTTGCTTCAACTCTAGTAAAGACCGTTGTTTATTGTCCAGCTGCGCTGTGTATACTTGCCATTGCTGGGGAGTTAAGCCCAAATTGGTGTGTAAAGAAGCTTCCAGCCACTCGTGAACTAATTCCCAACGGTGCAACAAAGCAAACCGAATCAAATGATACTTAAAGCGCTGCTGCAAGTAATCTCTCTGACGAGGGGTTAAACCTAAAATCGACTCAATTTCCTGCGCTGATAGATCCTGGAGGCGGAGGGAAAAGTAATCAGCGCAATCAGATTGTTGCCGTTGTTCGAGATAATTCATTAATTCGGTAATCACAACAGAGCGCAAGGTGTCTTCTTCTGGTTCAGGTTCGGCTTGCGTTGCCATTGTGGAGCGCAATTGGTGAACTGCTGGTTCTTCCCAAGAACCATCGGCTTCACTATTGCTGCCTTCTGCGGCTTGTTCTATATCTACGCTGGTTTCTGGGGGCTGCTGTTGGGAAAAAGTTTGCGCCCGCAGGATAATTAGCTGCTGCTGACGGCCTGGTAAGGGAATGCGTCGCTTGCCATAGCGCTCGGTAAATGCCATGTACTCAGACAATTCTAGAAGCGTCTGAGGGCGATAAGTAACACCGAGTTGATTTTCTCGCCGAAAAGCGTTCAATGCTTCTAGATAAAAACTCTGGAGGAAATCTTCAATTATAGTCAGCCGCCCTTGATAGCTCAATTGCCTCTGAGGCGGATTAATGTATCGATAAATAATTGCACTCAGAGTACTGTGTAATTCTACCCTGCCCCGATTTGAACCCAACTGATAGTACCTGAGACACTGTTGCAGCCGATGTCGGGCGAGGGTCATCGCCGAGCTTTCTACAGCGCCGGAAGCTTGGATACGTTTGCTCTCATTACAAATCCGGTAGACTTCGGTGGTGATTCGTGTTGCGACATCGTGGCAATTCTGTTCCGAAGCTTTGGTTGACTGCTGAAACTCCCTGGATAGGAGTTGAAAGATCACCTCCACGCCTATAGAATTTTCTCCCAGAATAGTTGCAGATGGAATAGTTGCGGTTGCGGCTGAATTCATAGTCTCGGTTTTCAAAAGACCCTAACTTACTTAAAGACAACCTGTACGACTGTGGGTATTGGCTTTTTCCGTTTTACGTATAAGCTAAACGCAGACCAATACTACATTTAGGATGTAGCTGATTTTATTATTCCCAACTTTGATGGGATTGTTCACACTTTGATAGATGTTATTGCCATTACCCAGGAGCCGTATACAAGTCATTATGGATTTAGAAGCACAAATTCAATTGCTGATTGACAATGCACCCCGCGATGGGATGACACCACATCTTGTTGCAGCAATTGCTCCTGCCCTTAGAGCGATCGCTCAAAAATTACGTTACTCCCAATACTATATTCTCCAAAATTCAGAGGCAAGCTGGGTTTTAACTACATTGAGCAATCGTGCTAATCCAGGATTGGAAAAGCGTGTGATTTACGCTTTTCCTACCATACAGGATGTCTCTCTAATTCCCCCTGCTGGGCTTGACCCTCAAATGCTAGCTAAAATTATTCCTGTCACCCATATTTTGTTTCAATTGGTGGCATTGGAACCCGTAGATAGTATCGTTTTTTTGGAAACGCCGGGTAAGACCACTCATACCGTTGAAATTCGGCGAGCTGACCTAGAAAAACTCATACAACAACAGTTGCGACAGCAGCGATTGCCGAAACAGATACCCCCTGATATTGCATAGAAAAAATTTGGATGTGGGGTTTTTTAGATACAATCCCACATCCAAAATCTTAAATCTAAAATTCCTTTAAAAAAGTTTTCTAAATCAGGGAGAAAAAAATTTTTTCTTGCCTTTACACCATTCGACTGGCTCAACTCTCGGTGAAACCTAAAATTCATTAAAAAATAGTTATCAGTGAACATTTTTCCGGTTTCAAATTTTATTTTTTGAAGTTCCCTTAAGAACAGGTAAAAAGTTTCACTTAAGGTCTAAATCCCCACTTTCTACCTGGTAAGTAGGTGGATTGAATTAAATATAAAACGCCTTAGTGTGTGTTACGCTAACGCGTTAACACACCATTTCAGGTTTTTAGTGCCTTACGGAAGCCGTGACACACCCTATACCTAAATCCCCACTTTCTAACTGATAACTAATTTAATAGAGGCGACTCAGTGTGTACTCAGCGATGTTAATCAATGCCTGGTGGGATTCTGAGGGTGGGAGAACTGCAAGATGTTCAATTGCCAACTTAGCATGGTGAGCAGCTAACTCTCGCGCCTGCTGTATACCTTGACTATCTTGAATTAGTTCCAGTGCTTGCTCTAAATCTCCTTCTTGAGCAAACACTCGTTCAATCAGCACTTCCAAGGATGGTTTTTCCGCTAAAGCAAATAAAACGGGTGCAGTCAGATTACCACTTTTGAGATCCGACCCCACTGGTTTACCCAAGGTATCTGTTGTACTGGTGAAATCTAGAATGTCGTCAACAATTTGAAATGCTATACCAAAATGACGACCATAGCTATACATATGCTCAACAGTTTCTCGGGAGACTTCACTGAGTAACCCAGCAGCTTTAGAACTATTGGCGATTAATGAAGCTGTTTTGTAATAACTCTTCTGAAGGTAATTTTCAATAGAGATAGTAGCATCAAAACTATTTAGTCCCTGCTGGATCTCCCCAGTAGCCAGATCCATAATCACTTCTGAGAGGAGTTTTACCACCTCCAAATTGTCCAAGTTTGCTAAATACCAGGACGATTGAGCAAAGAGAAAATCTCCTGCTAGTATGGCAATCCGGTTACCGAACAAACTATGAACGGTAGGAACGCCTCGCCGCACGTCTGATTCATCTACCACATCGTCATGTACCAAGCTTGCTGTGTGAATCATTTCCGTAATCTCAGCTAGGCGACGGTGACGTGGCGTAATGTCTTGTTCTAACATTGTTGCCCGCGATATTAGCAGGACAATTGCTGGTCTGATACGCTTTCCCCCAGCTCCGAATAAATGTTCGGCTGCTGCAAACAGAATGGGGTGGCGGTTTCCAACTAGCTGTTTTAGGTTATCTGCTAGTAGTCGCAGGTCTGCTTCCACAGGGGTAAACATGGAGGTGGCTGGGGTCATGGATGGGCGGACTCTGGCTTAGGTTACGAAAGTTTACATATCCTATACTCATTTTAAGATAACGCTGTGCCAGCGCAAAGTTTTCATAAAGTAATCTCATATTCATCAGTCTATCGGTGATAATTAAGGCTGATAGCGTGTTTGTCAATAAGTAATTATGCTTAATATGCTCAATTCCGGTTTGAAAATAACTTAGAAGATGAATTCTCCGTATATGGAAATAGATATCAGCTTAAATTGTTTTAAGTAATTTAGCAATGGATGTTTCACGCCACAGTTCAAAAGCTAATTTAAGCAATATTACTTATTGACAAAATGGATGTAATTTAAATTTATCACCTATTGGTAAGACTAAATTTCTCTAGGATTGAGGTGTTGCTATTCAAAAAATTTGAAATTTAGCAGTCGAGTTGGCTTCAAATTCAAGGTCGTTGTGTTACGCTAAAATATAGGAATTTTAAATTTTTCAGATATTCACACCCCAAAAGTAAGTCATCTACTAGTTGATTTTACGGACTTTGTGATGTGAGTCTAAAATAATTAGTCGTAGCTTAGATTAAGGGAATAATTCCTTTGATTTTTCCTACGCTCCGCGAAACTCCTGGTTTGGAGCTATGCGATATCCCTATGGGAAGCCGCTACACGTCTTTAGCGCACGTTGAGCGCAAGCATTGCTCTTTTGATAGTAGTTTCAGCAAAAACAAAGCAGATCAAGTAGATCGCTGAAAATCGTAGTTTTAAATTGCTGAACGGCAATCTAACTGCTGTGGGATCTATCGTCTGCGAGAAGTCGCATTAAATAATAAATTCTTTGTCCGTAGAGAATTTTATCTCTATAGATAATTTCACCATAGGAAACTACAGCGATCAAGAATGCACTTGGTTGGCTGAGGTTCTACTAATTTTATGGAATTTTATATTCGTTCACAAGGGTGCTAGTAGAACAATGATTTACGGAAGTATGCCTATGATGATTTTTATTTTAGCGTCTGGATATTTGTTCACAGTCTACCTGTTATTAGCACTGGCAAAGCGAACGGGTACAAAGACTGTTCCTACAAGTTTCCCTTCATCTACCGAAGGAAAACCCAAGCAGGAGATATCAGTAAGGAGAAAGGTGACTGAAGTTGTTAATAGTCAATAGTTAGGAGTTAGGAGTTAGGAGTGAGGAGTTATGAATTTAAAACTCCTTACTCCTAACTTCTGATTTTTTAAATAGTTTTATTGGAGTTGGGAAATAGCAGTATCAGTGAAGCAAACCTCTTCAACCATTGGGGTATAGCCTAGCCACTGCACTCCTGATTGAGAAAACTGTTGCGGACAACCGCTGACAGCGAAGCGAGTCGGCAGTGCTAGGTGAGTATTTCTTAAGCCTAATAAGTCTAGCTCTTGGGCGCAAGCTACTACAACATGAACAGCCGGATCAACCAGTTGGACTTGAGAGGGGAGGAGCGATCGCAGTACTGGTGTCAGGTGAGGATAATGGGTACAGCCGTGGACTAAGGTGTCAATTTCTTGCTTTAGTAAAGGCTTTAAGTAGCCTCGTGCTACTTCGGCAGTGTAGGGGTCGTGAATGCGGTTTTGCTCAATCAGTGGCACAAACTCTGGACATCCAACTTGCCAGACTTGGACATCAGGAGCAATTTCGAGTATAGCGTGCTTATAAGCATTACTCTTAGCTGTAGCTGGGGTTGCAATCACGCCAATACGTCTTCCTTGCTGCACCGCAGCTTTTGCACCCGGTAGGATTACTCCCAAAATGGGTATGCTGAATTCTTGACGCACGGTTTCTAAGGCTAGGGCAGAACTGGTGTTGCAAGCCATAATTACCATTTTTACCCGCTGCTGTTGTAGCCAGGTAAGAATTTCACGGGTAAATTGTAAAATTTCTGTTTGTGAACGAATTCCGTAAGGAAGTCGAGCTGTATCCCCAAAGTAAACAATTGATTCATTAGGGAGTTGCCGATATAGTTGTCGCAGTACCGTTAGTCCACCCACACCACTGTCAAAGATGCCAATTGGGGCACGTTGGGGTTCAAGAGGAGAAAAATCTTCAAGATTCCCTTCAAAGATGGAAGATGAATACACAGGCAGATGTTGATTTAGGTTTTTGGATTTCAAATACAGAATTTAGCAGACGATCTCCAAATTGACCACTAAATTCTGTACGTAAAAGAAGTTTAAATACCACCTCTTTAATTAGTAATTTGTACTATATTACCTCTGGTGTAAGTATTTGAGGATGCCACGAGCGATCGCTTCTGCCATCCGATTTTGATACTCTGGTGTTCCTAATCTGGGATTATCCTCGTAACCAGTCATATAGCCTGTTTCCACTAAAATCGAGGGCATAGAGCTTTTCCTGAGAACGTAGAATCTGGCTTTGCGAGTTCCCCGGTTTTTGATAGTACCAATGTCCTGGAGGATGGTATTGCGAACTACTTCAGCCAGAGCATAACCGCTGTCGTAATAATATACTTCTAACCCATTCACATCAGGGCGATTATCAACGGAATTAGCGTGAATGCTGACAAACGCAGTCGCATTGACTCGCTCGGCAATTTCTACCCGTCCCTGAAGTTCTACGAAAAAGTCAGCATCCCGCGTTAGTACAGCTTGTACACCATTTTGCTCTAAAATTGCTGCTACCTTTTTACCAATAGGCAGGATTACATTCTTTTCTAAAAGTCCACCCAGACCAGGAGCGCCTGAGTCTTTTCCACCATGTCCTGGGTCAATCACTACTAGCAATTTACCTCTCTTGACAGAGGGGTGTGGCCGTGACTGGGAGATTGGACCGGGATTATCTGTGGGGTTTGGCAATTGTCCTTGGCTTGGCGATGGCAGGGGAGGTAAGAGAATGGGAGGTGAAATACTACCAGAGCGTTGTAATTGTAAAGCCAAAAGCTGGTCGCCAACCTGGTTGAGTTCCCCAATTTGTACACCAGATGCTGGTTGAACCAAGACGATGACAGTATTGGATTCTTGTGGTTGCAGGCGGACTCGCAGGATAGGGCTATTAGGATTAAAAGCAGGACCGATGACTCTGGGAGCTAACTTAGCATTGTTGATAGTGATGCGGAACAGACCAGAGGTTCTATCCCAGCCTCCTATGGCAGATAAAGTTTGGTCGGCTCTAATCAGCAGTTGTGTGCCATTATTAGCCAGTTCCACAGACTCAATAGTAGCAAGTGAGCTGTTAGCAGGTTGGATGGGACGTGGACTGTTACCTCCAGACAACTGGGCAATGCTACGACTAGGTAGAACCACAAAACCACCTAGACTGCTAGTGGTTGCTCGCCAATTTGGACTATTTTCCTCCACCTGTAACGTCATCCGAACAACAGATGGGCTTGTTTGCAGTTGGGTGAACTGGATACGGTTGACACCATAGCGATTAATCGACAAATCCCGCTGTTCTAGACTTGGTGATAAAGTTGCACCAGCAATGTCGATGTTAATTGCCTTCTGATCGTTGCTACGATTTACTTTAATTTGAGGATTACCACCACTGGTGCGGATGAAAAAACCATCACCTGTGACTTGTAAGTTCTCAATTTGAGTAACCCTGGCGAGAAGCGTTCCGTTTTTAGGTGGATTGACAGGGCCTGTTGTCACCACGTTGTAAATATCTCTTTGAGAGAACACTGGTGGAGATGTTCTCGGTGAAGTTTCTGTTGCTATAGCTTGTTCTTGTTGCCCCCCAGTATTTATTGAGGGTACATTTTCAGCTTCTGGCGTAGGTAATTGCACTGTCCAGCGATCGCCAGTTCTACCAACAAATTGTACTCCCTTGGGGTCTAAAGTATAACCAGGAGTCAATTCAACGACTATGCGCGTTGTTTGTTCGTCAAACTGCCCAACCCGGATCGAACGAATTGCACCACCCACCTGTTGGGTTAGCTGCGGACGCCCAAATGTGGTTCCTGGCAAATCAATTACTAAACGAGTGGGGTTAAAAATTAATTCTGCTTGGGGTTGAACATTCCCTAAAGTATTAATTTCCAGCCTGTTTTGATTGGCATCAAAACGCCAAGATTCAAGTTTCGCGGCCATTGCCGGCGACGATAGCATGAAGATAGTTCCAATAGTACTGGATAGTAACCAGTGTAATTTCACAGTCCTTTCTCCTGATTCACATTCATGGGAGCCGTCAACATCTCAACTTATTGGCAAATCCTCACACCATCACCGCGTACACTTGAGTTTTGTGCTGTTATCAAGACACAGCTAATGGCGTAAAATATAGCACGCTCCTCTGATTTTGCCATGCTATTAGCCCAGATAAATTTGGCTTGCAAAGTATCAGATGAAAATAACAAAGAAGCTACTCCTGACACGCCGCAATAATACTTAAATTTTTTTACTACTAAATTGGATAAAAATGGTAAACATTAGATGTATTTACTCAATAATTTCGACTAAATTACTTATCTTCTCTTTAAATACTGAAGAATGCCACGAGCGATCGCCTCTGCCATTTGATTTTGGTAAGCTGAAGTTCTGAGCCTAGCCATATCCTCTCGACCAGTCATATAACCTGTTTCCACGAGAATGGAGGGCATAGAACTTTTTCTGAGGACATAAAATCTGGCTCGCCGCACTCCCCTGTCTTTGAGAGTACCGATACTTTGGAGAATGCTACTGCGGACAATGCGAGCTAAACCCAGACCGCTGTCGTAATAATAGACTTCCAAGCCATTAACATCCGGACGACTCGCACCTGCTGAATTAGCGTGAATGCTGACAAATACATCAGCATGAGCTCGCTCTGATAATTGCACCCGTCCGGGAAGGGTAACAAAATAGTCAGAATCCCTGGTCATAATTACTTGTACACCATTTTGCTGCAAAATCTCAGCAAGTCTCCTACCAATAGGCAAGATAACATCCTTTTCGCGTGCCCCCCCAATGCCAAGCGCTCCAGAGTCTTTACCGCCATGTCCAGGGTCAACGATAACTACTACTCGCCCATTGGTAACTCGGCGCTGTGGTTGTGATAGAGGCTGGGGATTGGGATTGTTTGGGTCTGGGAATGGGCCACGGTTTGGTGGTGGTAGCCCAGGTAAAGCAAAGGGGGGTCTTCCGGGGAGTGCGACAACTCGCCGAGAGCCTTGTATTGGGACCAAAAGCTGGTCGCCGATTTGCCTGGGTTGCCCAATTTGCACTCCAGTTGCTGGTTGAACTAAGACAATAACAGTGTTGGATTTTTGGGGTTGCAGACGTACCCGGAGAATGGAACTATTGGCAGTAAAAGTAGGGCCTATGACTCTAGGAGCTAACTTGGCGTTGGTAATTGTAACGCGGAACAGACCTGAGGATCTATCCCAGGTTCCCGTGGCAGATAAAGGTTGGTCGCCTCTAATTAGCAGTTGTCTGCCATTATCAGCTAGTTGCACAGACTGAATTGTTGCTGACGAGTTGTTGGCAGATAATCTGCTGGGAAAGGAAACAGGTTCTGACTGGTTGTCCGAATTGTTACTTCCAGGCAATCTGACAACGCGACTAGGTAGAACTACCAAACCACCGCCATTACTATTAGTTGCTTGCCAGTCCGGACTATTTTTATCTACCCGCAAAGTCAAGCGGACACCAGGGGGACGGGTTTGCAATGAAGTGAATTCGACGCGGCTAACACCATGTTTGTTAACAGGTATATTATTCTGTTGTGCCAGACGTGGTGATAAAGATGCGTCAGCAATGTCCATGAAGATGGTAGCGCGATCGCGGCTGCGAATTACCCGAATCGGAGGATTACCACCACTGGTACGAATGAACAACCCATCGCCTGTTACTTGTAAGTGTTCAAGTTGAGTCGCCCCTTGTGTAGTAGTGGCAATCCTTGAAATACCAGGTTGAGGCTTAGAGTCTGGGGTAACAACACTGTAAGCACTTATCGGAGATGAGGCCACTTTATCGATTTCTGGCTTAGGTAATTGCACCGTCCAGCGATCGCCCTTTGTTCCAACAAATTGCACTCGTTTAGGGTCTAAAGTATAACCAGGAGTCAGTTCGATAACTATGCGTGTTGTTTGTTGGTCAAACTGCCCAACACGAATCGAGCGAATTCCATCGCCCACCTGTTGGGTTAGCTGCGGACGCCCAAATGTAGTTCCTGGCAAATCAATTACTAGCCGAGTCGGGTTGAAAATTAGTTGTGCTTGGGGTTGAACATTCCCTAAAGTATTAATTTCCAGCCTGTTTTGATTAGCATCAAAGCGCCAAGATTCAAGTCTCGCGGCCATTGCCGGTGACGATAGCATGAAGATAGTTCCAATAGTGCTGGGTAGTAACCAGTGTAATTTCACAGTCCTTTCTCCTAATTCACGTTCATGGGAGCCATCAATATCTCAACTCATTGGTAAATCATCACACTGTCACCACTTAAACTTGACCTTTGATGCTTTTTTTGATTTTTAAGCTGGTATAAAGACACACTTAAATCAGTTATCTTGGGTCTAAATCCCCATGTGAAACCTCCACCTCTAGAGGTAGGAGACTCTGAATCTCAAGGAAGCTAGAAAACTGATAACTGATAAGCGTTCACAAATAAGTGTTTGTTCTTTGTTTCCATCGATGCACTGATTAAATAATTCCCATTACTGTCAGCTGATCTAGCAAGATTTATGGATGTTACTCCCCAATTAGCTGGAAAATATTTAGATAAAGGCTCACAAGCCAAGGGAGACTGGAAATAAATAACATTCCGAATGCTGGTAGAAATTATAAACAGACGATTATTCTACAATCACACGGGACGGAAATTTGGGGAGAGAAGTTTCCACTGCACAATCACAAAATCTTCAAAGCACGGTGATAGTACTGAATTCAGAGTCCTAAGTTCTGAGCGAAAATCACTCAGAACTCGGTAAGAATTTACCCAAGACTTTGATTAGCGATCGCCAGAATCTGGGGTTACTTCCAAATTGCCACTGTCATTTGATGTCGGCAGCCTCGATGATGGTGGTTCAATTACCAACGAAGTCCCAGAGGAACCGTCTAAAACTAGTTGCTCTGAGCCTACATCCACGGTTTTTGGATCTGGAAATACAAATCGTAACAAAGGAGGAGCTAAAAAGGTTGTCAAGATAACCATCATGATGATTGCTGCCCCTAATGGTTTCGAGAGAGCGCCGCTGGCAGCGCCGACACCAGCAAACACTAATCCAACTTCCCCTCTGGGAATCATCCCCACACCGATCGCTAAACGGTTGATTTCCGGTTGACCAAACACGCTTAAGCCTGTGATTACTTTACCGAGAATGGCTACTGTGATCAGGAAAGTTGCCATAATTAGACCTTCCCGATTGTCGGGAATTGCTGGGTTTAACACTCCCAAATCGGTTTTTGCCCCAACAGTCACAAAGAAAATTGGCACCAGCATATCAGCGATCGGTATGACTTGCGTTTGCAGTTCTTTGCGTTTATCTGTCTCCTCCAGGACTAAACCAGCTGCAAAAGCACCTAGAATTGCTTCTAAATGGATGACGGCGGCAAGGTATGCCATAGCAAAGGCGAAGATAAATGCTGGTATTACCAGTCCACCGCGTGTTTTGAGTTTATCAGCGATCGCCACAAAGGATTTATTGAAAACATTGCCCAGTAAGATTGCTCCCAAAATAAAACCAGTGGCGCTGATAATCAAATAAATGACTTTACTGACATCCACCACACCATCTTTAGCTAGGCTAGCTACTACCGCTAAAACGATGATTCCTAATACGTCGTCAATTACGGCAGCACCGAGAATAATCTGCCCTTCTTTAGAATTGAGTCGTCCCAATTCTGACAGCACCTTGGAAGTCATCCCAATACTAGTGGCAGTCAAAGCCGCCCCGGCAAAAATTGCAGGTATAGCATCGATACCAAACAAAGTCATCAGTCCCACAGTACCAGCGGCAAAGGGTACTGCTACCCCCACCACTGCGACGACAGTGGCTTGGATACCAACTGCCATTAAATCTTTTAGGTTCGACTCCAAGCCGATTTCAAAGAGCAGGATGATCACACCCAATTCTGCCAAAACAGAAACGACCTCGGACTGTGCTGCAAACACTGCTGGAGTGGCTTCGGGCGTTAAACCGGCAGTGATTTGAAGGAAGGACATGATCAAAGAGCTAGAACTGTCTGTGCCACCTTCTGGAAACACCAAAAGGTGGAAAACAGAAATGCCAACGACCACACCACCTACGAGTTCGCCTAAGACAGGCGGAAAACCCACTTGGTTTGATAACTCTCCACCAACTTTGCTGGCGAGATAAATGACTACTAAGCTTAGTAGCACTGCTGCTACTATCATTGAACTGTCTGCGGCTTCTGTTGCGCTGGCCAGCAGAGGAAAAGAGTAGCTGATTGGATCTAACAAATGCATGGGTTCTGTGAAAATCCTTCTCTTTGATTCTGACGCGTTTCTGAAAAACATCTGTCTAGGGAGACGCAATTGGCAGCTTTCAAAGCTTAATTTGTGCCATTTGTCAACTCAATCAAGCGTTGCCAGTAGAGTTCCCAAACCGGGACTACAGACAGTCTCGGAAGTCGCAGCAAGTCAAAGTCTGTGAATTTATTGTCCTGTTTGATTTGGGCTAGGGTGACGGGTTGGTATACTTTTCGTAATGCCCGCACATCTACAACTGCCCGTTTGCTGTCATTGAGTGCTGGATCGATATAGGGTTGACTAACTATCTCTGCTAAACCTGTGACTTGCCGTTCTTTACCTGTGTGATAAATTAACGCCAAGTCACCAAGGAGCATGGTACGTATATGTTTGAGCGCTAGGGAATTGTTGACTCCATCCCAAACTGTACTGCCATCCCGTTCCAAATCAAAGTAAGAATAATTTTCCGGTTCAGTTTTCAGCAGCCAATACGCCATGACAAAATCTCCAAAAAGGCTAGTACCGCAAGGCGGAAGTCAAAAGTCAAAAGTATTATGGAATGGGCTTTTTAGGGATTTTAAATGGTTGCTCTATTTCCGCCGCGCTGTACTAGTGTAATTTTTTTAGTTTCCAAAAATGTAACCATTTCAGCTTTTGACGATCGCAGTGTCAAAGTAAGAACATACAAATCGTATCTAGCGATCACACTTAAGTTATGAAAAACTTGTGGTAGCTGTTAAATCTCAACGGCCACCAGAGGATTGCTACATACGCTTATTTAAAACATTTGTTGTGAGGAGTGCAAATCTTATGATTAGAGCCGCTTTATCTGGTTCTCAGTTTCCATCTGGAAACTTGTGGAAAATATTGCCTTTAACTTTGCTTTTATGTGTAACTTTTACAGTGCCTGCATTGGCACAAGAAAAGGATAAATTGTGGCGAACCCTTAGTGTCAGTGGTCGTGGAGTGGAAACAACTCCTGCAACCTTGGCGCAGGTTAGTTTAGGAGTGGAGATTCAAGGGAAAACAGCACAGGAAGTACAGCAAGAAGCTGCCCGGAGATCATCTGCTGTAGTTGCGTTTCTCAAGAGCCAAAATGTTGAAAAATTACAAACTACTGGTATTAGCCTCAACCCAGTTTACAGCTACACCAATAATGTGCAGCGGATTACAGGCTATGCTGCCAATAACACTGTGAGTTTTCGCATTCCTGTTGAGAAAGCTGGGACATTATTGGATGATGCAGTCAAAGCCGGTGCGACACAAATTAACAGTATTAGTTTTGTTGCGAATGATCAAGCGATCGCTAGGGCACAAAAACAAGCATTAAAAGAAGCTACTCAAGACGCACAGCAGCAAGCTGATGCTGTTTTCAGTGCCTTGGGTTTTAAACCCAAAGAAATAGTAAGCATTCAAGTTAATAATGCTAGTGCGCCTCCACCACCACCAATGTTTTTACGGGCTGAGGCTACCAAGTCAGCTGATGTTTCTACCCCTGTTGTTGGTGGTGAACAGCAAGTAGAAGCATCGGTGACGCTGCAAATTAGCTATTAGTCATTAGTCATTGGCCATTAGCATTACTAAAAACTAATGACTAATGACTAATTAAAAATGTTCTGAAGACATATTTTCTGTACCGCCCTCTCCATCCCGCTTAGAGCCTAGTAAATCCAGTTGGTCTACTTGGATAACTGGTGATGATCGGTTTGCTCCTGTTTGGCGATCGCTCCATGTGTCAAACTTCAAGGAACCTTTGACAGCAATTTGCTTGCCTTTACGTACGTAATTATTTGCCACCTCCGCCGTTTTTCCCCATAGTTCCAAATTAAACCAGTCGGTATGTTCACCTTCTTTAGTCCGACGATTAACAGCTAGTGTCAATCTACACTTAACACTACCAGATTCAAAATACTTAATCTCTGGGTCGCTGCCTACACGACCAATGAGGGTGACAACATTGATACTCATAGGTGTTACCTCTTAGTACAACCGTACTTATTCATTCTCGACTTCCATCATAGCGAATTGTGAAACTCTTGAAAATAATGTGTTAAACAGTTAACAATATAGTTGAATTGAAAAATTATACATACTACTTGGAGAAACACATAAAAGTATACGGATATACTAAGTTAACCAGGGAATATCAAAAAATACGAGGACTGAGACATAGTAAATATTCCTGGGAATCATCTAAAAATATAGTCTAGTTTACTCAACTCAGGATATAAACGTAATCGAATCTAGCACGATTAATTCTTACCGTTGTAATCAAAAAGTATCGCACATAGGGGGCTTTGAGACGCGTGGGTATTTTTAGGAACTTTCGCACATCATGGGATATGGGTATCGACCTCGGTACCGCTAACACTCTCGTTTATGTATCTGGTAAAGGTATTGTACTGCAAGAGCCTTCTGTAGTTGCTATCGATGTCAACGAAAAGGTAGCACTAGCAGTAGGAGAAGAAGCCAAAAAAATGCTCGGTCGCACACCCGGAAATGTGATTGCCCTCCGCCCTTTGCGGGATGGTGTAATCGCTGATTTCGATATAGCCGAGCTGATGCTGAAAAGCTTTATTCAGCGTGTAAATGAAGGCAGATCTCTAATTTTACCCCGGATTGTCATTGGTATTCCCAGTGGTGTCACAGGAGTAGAAAGACGAGCTGTGATGGATGCAGCTCATCAAGCAGGAGCAAGAAAAGTCTATTTAATCGATGAACCTGTAGCTGCGGCAATTGGGGCAGGGCTACCTGTAGCCGAACCGACAGGCAACATGATCATTGATATTGGTGGTGGCACAACAGAAGTTGCGGTGCTGAGTCTCCAGGGTACGGTGATTAGCGAATCAGTACGCATTGCTGGAGATGAACTGACTGAAGCGATCATTCAGTATATTAAGAAAGTTCATAACTTAGTGATTGGTGAACGGACTGCCGAGGACATCAAGATTCGGATTGGTTCTGCCTATCCTACTAATGATGATAATGACGCCATTATGGAAGTCCGAGGCTTACACCTGCTTTCTGGTCTACCGCGAACTGTAACCATCAAAGGCCCAGAAATCCGTGAAAGCATGTTGGAACCACTATCAGTAATTATAGAAGCTGTGAAGCGGACACTGGAACGCACACCTCCAGAACTGGCAGCAGACATTATTGACAGAGGTATTATGTTGGCTGGTGGCGGTGCTTTGCTCAAAGGTATAGATACCCTGATTAGCCATGAAACAGGGATTGTGACCCACATTGCTGCCGATCCTTTAAGCTGTGTTGTGCTGGGAACAGGTCGTGTGTTAGAAAACTTCAAACAGTTGGAACGAGTGGTTACCGAAAGCTCTCGCAATATCTAGCAAAAAAATATCAGACTTGAGTTCTATTTGAGTTCTATTTGGGTTTTATATAAATAGAATCCAAGTAGAACTTAATTTATATAAGTATGCAAGGTATATATGGTTACAATACGGCGTTGGTGGGATCATAAAGGGTTACAAATCGGGTTGTTAGCTTTAGTAGTTGGTAGTGCTTGGATATTGCGACAGACTCAAGGTGAATTGGTGCTTGAGACATACCAGGCAATTACCCGTCCGTTAGAGATGTTGCAGTCAGGGCCAACTCCAGAAGAACGTCTTAGAGATGCCCGGATATTGGAATTGCAAACCCGTATAGTAGATTTGGAAAGTCAAAAGACAAAGCTACAAGATTTATTAGGCTATGTGGAAAAAGAGCCGCTGGCATCACGGCCAATTCCAGCACGGGTAATCGGACGTAGTGCTGATCAATGGTGGCAACAAGTTACCCTGAATCGTGGTACAAATGCGGGGATTCAAGAAGGCTTCATAGTCAAGGCAGATGGCGGATTGGTGGGTTTGGTGGAGAGTGTAACTCCCAATACTAGTCGCGTGTTATTAATCAGTGACCTCAAGAGTCAAGTGGGTGTATCCATTAGCCGCACGGCAGCTAAAGGCGTTTTGCGAGGGGATTCTTCAGCAGAAGCTGTGCTGGAGTTTTATGAAAAAGTCCCAAATGTCAAGGTAGGAGATTTAGTTTCCACATCTACTTATAGTCAGAAATTTCCATCTGGCTTGGCAGTAGGACGAATCAAGTCGCTGGATTTAAAGAAACTTCCGGCATCAGTGGCGAAAATTGAGCTTTTTCCGCCAATCCGCTCTCTCGATTGGGTAGCTGTTTATCCAAAGCCAGAAAACCAAGAGTTGGAAAATCCAGAATCGGCAAATCAAGTGCCGCAAAAGTCTAAGTAAATTCTCCCTTGAAAATCCATAGAAAAATGAAGATTCCTGCATTTGGTGGCAGCAGGCAGAAAAGGCCAAAATCCTCAGGGCGAAAATCGAAATTCCAAATCCAGCCGCTTGCTCGTTGGCATCCCGGTATACGTAAGTTGTTGGGTTGGATAGTGACGGCTAGTTCTGTACTGTTATGTTTACTATTATTGCCAACCCGACTGCCAGGTATGGAATTATTGGGAATTGGCCCTAATTGGCTGTTAATTTGGGTGGTAGCTTGGAGTGTGAAGCGTACAGTGTTTTCCGGAGCATTGGCAGGTATAGTTCTGGGGCTACTTCAAGATTCAATGACATCACCTAACCCTACTCATGCCCTCAGTTTAGGTATAGTAGGAATTTTAACTGCTCTGCTCCAGAAACAGCGTTTTATCGAAGAAGATTTTATTTCGATTGCTGTTATTGTCTTTGGTATGGCAGTTTTGGCAGAAACTATCTTTGGGTTGCAATTAACTTTGATCGGTGATGCCTACGGCGGGCACAGCCTACGCAAGGTAACAGATATTTGGACATATTACCAGCGTGTCGCCCTAGCCTCTGCGATTCTTAGTAGTCTGTGGGCACCTGTAGTCTATTATCCCTTAAATCGTTGGTGGCAGCGGATGAAATTGTTGGAGCAATAAGTAGGGAGGCACAATTAAATATAAGATAAAACCTCACCTTCAATCCCTCTCCTTACCAAGGAGAGGGAAGCCGGAGGCAGGGTGAGGTTTTATATTTAATTTGACCCACTTACTTACTAAAGGGAGTTAGCAGTTAAGAAGGGGATAGGTTCCAGGTGACAGTAAAGAAAATTATCCTCTGTACCCTGTAACCTAAATCTTATGGAATTTGGGCAACCTCTGGCAATATGAATTCAAGCTACATTGAATTAAACAACACCGTATGATAATAGTTAGTAGCATTCATGTCTGATACTTTCTTTTTTGCCTTAAAAGAATATCAGGTAAATCGTCTCCTGATTTCCTGACGGCAGAATGTGGAAGCTTTTACTGATTAACATAGTTGGAGAACACTGATGTCCAAGGAAAGAAAAAGTAATAAAGAAGCTAAAAAACCTAAAAAAGATCCCAAAGACAAAAAGGAGAAAAAAGACCCAAACAAATAGGACGATTTAGGTAAATAGCTCTAGCGAAGACCAAGAGTTGCATTTCCCTAAATTGACATACTTCGTCCAGTAGTATTGAGTAGGAGAAGTTATTGTCAAAAATTTATTCACCTTTGGTCAAGCTTCAAAAGTTGTTTCAAGAGTGCTGAGTCACTGTTCCCAAGGGCGAACGGTGACTCAGCACTGTTTCGAGAAATGAATCGCTTTAGATGCACTAACTCTGAATCAACATTTTCTTAGTCTGAAGCCAGATCACAACCAGACTTGAACTCTACATTAATTTAGTTTGGCAGTGCGTGCGTTCGCAACTAAATTAGGCAGGAGTAAACTTCAACGAAACACCGTTCATGCAGTAGCGCTTGCCAGTGGGTGCAGGGCCGTCATCAAAAACATGACCCAAATGACTACCACAGCGACTACAATGCACTTCAGTTCTGGTCATAAACAACGACTTATCTACAGTACTGGCGATCGCACCTTCAATTGGATTAAAAAAGCTAGGCCAGCCAGTACCACTGTTAAATTTGGTATCAGATGTAAACAGGGGCTGTTCACACGCAGCACAATAATAAGTGCCTTGGTCGTATTCCTTATCTAATGGGCTGGTGTGAGGGCGTTCAGTCCCATGTTTACGCAATACATTAAACTGTTCTGGCGTTAAAATCGTCTGCCACTCTGATTCAGGTTTGGTAATTTCAAATCCACTGTTAGAAGTTGTCATCTCTTCAGACCCCCAATTGATATACTTTGATAACAATGCTGTGCCGACTATTAGGGCACTAGCCTGTAAAAAATACCGTTTGTCCATATATCTATTATTTTCTATTTTCCGGTTAACTGGCCAATCAACTCCAGTACGGGATTCCCTACATTAATGACTATAATCAGCGATCGCTCTGAATTAGCCCTGATAAACTGATTAAAATTAGCTAAGAATTAAAAAATTATTTTTCAATAAAATCCGGCAAAGGAATCCGATCAACTTAACTTGATCTTTAACACTACACCTGGATGTGTGTTAACGGTCGTGCATAGATATCCAGAGTGATCAGGTTCTGATCAGAAGTGTTGGCTAACTTGTGGAGCTAGTGTAACGACGGTTCAATCATCATCTTGATCAGAGGTGCTTGTTAGCTCCTGAATAGTCCCTTGTTTCCTATGACCTGTCAAAAATACAAATGCGGGATTGAGTCGCTTTACCCCACTGAGGGTGATTATGGTCAGTAACCCTCCCAATAATGCCATTTGCCAAAAGAGAATAACCATGCCAAATATCCAATTTTTCCGATCGCCACCTGATCGAACACGGCTTAATATACATTGGTCTCATAGGAATACCGTAGTTTTATAAAAAACTTCTTGCTTGCTGAAGTGGAATATGTAATACTCTAAAGCGAGAAATAAAACACGGTATTTCTATCGAATTACCGTAGTTTACAAGGACAGAACTCATGCAGCTACTATGGTTCATCCCAACCCACGGCGACGGACGTTACCTTGCAACTGCTACAGGCGGGCGGGCAGTAAGCTTTGCTTATCTGCGGCAGATTGCCCAAGCGGTGGATGACCTTGGTTATACAGGGGCATTGTTGCCCACAGGCCGCTCTTGCGAAGATGCTTGGATTGTAGCGTCAACGCTGGTATCATTGACACGACAGATGCGTTTTTTGGTGGCGATTCGTCCCGGCTTGGTATCACCTGGAGTGGCAGCGCGGATGGCAGCGACCTTTGATCGCCTCTCTGGAGGACGCTTGCTGATTAATGTGGTGACAGGAGGCGATCCTGTGGAGTTAGCGGGAGATGGCTTGCACTTAAGTCACGATCAGCGTTATGAATTAACAGATGAATTCTTGACAGTGTGGCGAGCGATCGCTAGTGGTGAACAAGCCAATCTTCAGGGCGACTATCTCAACATTCAGGATGGTAAACTGCTGTTTCCACCTGTTCAGAAGCCATATCCGCCCTTGTGGTTTGGCGGTTCCTCTGCCGTTGCTCAAAAAATTGCTGCCAAGCATATAGATGTCTATCTAACTTGGGGCGAACCACCGGCGCAAGTAGCCGAGAAAATTGCATCAGTTCGCAGACTTGCTTTATCAGAAGGGCGGACTTTGCGGTTTGGGATTCGCCTACATGTGATTGTGCGCGAAACCGAGAGTGAAGCTTGGGATGCAGCGAATCAATTGATTAAGTATGTAGATGACGAGGCGATCGCTAAAGCCCAAAAAGCTTATGCCCGGATGGATTCAGTTGGACAACAGCGGATGACTCAATTACACCACGGTAATCGTGAGGCATTAGAGATCAGCCCGAACCTGTGGGCAGGAGTCGGTTTGGTACGGGGTGGTGCAGGAACAGCCTTAGTAGGCGATCCCCAAACCGTAGCTGCCAGGATGTTGGAATATGCAGATTTAGGTATTGAATCCTTTATCCTCTCTGGCTATCCCCATCTAGAGGAAGCTTATCGAGTTGCAGAACTTTTATTTCCCCATTTGCCCTTAGAGAATCTGCCGGCAGTGGAGAAACAACATGTATTGAGTCCATTTGGTGAGATTGTGGCAAATGAAGATTTCCCTAAGCAACAGCATCAGGAAAGAGCAACGTCCATATCCTAGTAATTAAGAACTAGGAGATTACCAGCAATGTTGCACCAACAAATTGACCAAAAAATCTCAGAAACAGAAGCGTGGGCATTGCGTCGTCAGTTGGGGATACCTAACAATAAACGCTTGTGGGTGCTAGCTTGCATGGACGAACGTTTACCTGTGGAGAAAGCATTAGGAATTGGTGAAGGAGATGCTCATATTTTCCGTAATGCTGGGGGTTTAGTTACAGATGATGCTATTCGGTCAGCGATGTTAACTACACATTTTTTTGGCACAAAAGAAATCATCGTCATTAATCATACCGAATGTGGCATGATGACAGCATCAGGAGATTTTCTCACTGAGATATTGCAAAACCAAGGTATTGACGTGGATCAAGTTGCTGTCGATCCCGCCTTGCCAGAGTTGAAGCTACCAAAAGGCGTTTTCTCCAAGTGGATCAAAACGTTTACCGATGTGGATGAAATCTGCACACAGCAGGTGGAATTGCTACGTAATTCTCTCTTAATTCCCCAGGATGTAATTATTCATGGCTACATCTGGGAAGTAGAGAATATGAGTTTACGCCGTCCCTACAAACGTCTGAGTGAGAAGGTCAACACCGCAGAAGCTATGAAGACCAAAACCACGAAACACACTGAACCCGTTTTAGAAATTGGGAGTTTAATTGAATGACAAATATTCTGGCGATCGCTGGTAGTCCAACTCATCCATCCAGAACTTACGGTTTTGTCGAATACACTGCCAAGCTTTTACAACAAGAAGGCTTGCATGTAGACATTATTTCAGTTCGGGATTTGCCTGCTGAAGATTTAGTTTTTGGACGATACGACAGCCCAGCTTTAGAACAGCCAAAAGCTTTATTAGCAAAGGCAGATGGTGTGATTATTGCCACCCCAATTTACAAAGCTGCTTACACAGGAGTGCTGAAAACATTTCTAGATTTGCTGCCACAAAAATCATTGACAGGTAAACCCGTGTTACCAATTGCCCTTGGTGGGACGATCGCTCACTTATTGGCAATTGAATATGCCCTGAAACCTGTGTTATCTGAATTAGGAGCGCGGCATATCCTAGCTACTATTTATGCGGTAGACAAACAAATTCAACGACAAGCTGATAACAGCGTCCTGTTAGATGAGGAAATTGAGCAAAGACTCAAAGATGTTCTCAAGGAATTTGTTAAAGCTGTAGAATATGATGCCGCAGCCCCTCAAGAATTGGTTCATGCCAATTAAATAATCAAGTTTATACCTCCGTTTACTTGTAGCAGAGGGGTGATTTATACCCATCTGCTACTTTTTTTTAAAAGTCAATCAGAGCAACATAAATTTATTTTCAATAATTACACTTTTATAGCGATATTCAAATGAATAGACTATGCCCAGACCTCTCTTTAAACTTCTCTAGTCTATTCAACTAATACCGCTGTAATTTCTGGTTTTTCCCATAGAAAATGTTGTACACATGCAAATTGCCTCCTAACTCTACCTGTAGTAGATGAGTAAAATTTACTCATCTACTACTTTCATCCCTTGGCGCTTCAAAAAGAGGCAAGGGAGCAGTTCTTGAGGGGGAGCAGGGGGATGTTCAGACGGGGATTGTACCCCGACTGAACGAGAGCCATGCAAAAGTTGTGGGGGATTGCGACCGCAAGCTCACACTTTGTTTCGCGGCAGGGGGAAGAAGCATTCCCCCTGCACTGCTCTCTTCCCCCCTACTTCTTGTTCAATTTATAAATCTCAACACTTACAAAAAATCTCATCGGTGATTTTCGTGGGTGTTTAAGTGCGGGTTACTTGTGTCCGAAACCGGACAGACAACATTAATCAAATTTTTTATACTAATTCCACCAACTGAAAGTTGTGGTAAAATACCCAGTTATAGTAAAGTGTAAAAGTTGGTAGGTCTAAATTGCTATAGATGTGCCATTCCAAATTCGACGCCAAAAACCCTGGCATAAATAGCAAATTTCTTCTTAGTTAGAAAGTTAGATATTGCTACTTTAAGTATGAATGATGGATAATTTACAGAAATTTGCACAAGAAGTTGACCAAAATAACGATACCTACTCACAATTGATGGCAATTAGCCAAGAGTGTATTAAGAACGCACATTACGAAACTGCCTACCATGCTTTGTGTGCTGCCTTGCACTATGCCCAAGATATTGGCGACGAGCATCGTGTAAAAGTCGTGCAAGAAGCGGCGAAAGCACAACGCGATTGGATTGACGCCCATGCTCCAAAACATCGGTTGTCAAGTCAGTCTACTCTTTTACGCCAAGGTGTCAGCCTATATGACACGCTTGCCAAACAAGCAGCTACACTGGCGCTACTTATAAGAACTAAGAAATAATTAAGGCTGCAAAATTTTCGTAATTGCTGAATTAGAGGGGGACGAGTAGTAATAGAAATTTTGTATACAGGTGGAGTTGTTAATGTTGCCAAAAAGTGTTGGTGAACATTGGCTTAATCTCCCCCACTTGCGATCGCCCTATTCTTCTAGCCAAAACAAAGGTAAATGAGCGGCAGATTAGAAGCTGATTTCTTGGGATTGTATTCCCAAGGGAAAATAAAAGACTCTTCAGGCTTCTGGAAAACTAATTCTTGGCTGAAAACTTAACCATTTTCATCGTCTACTGTTGGCGATTTTTTTCTTTGTAGCGATACCGCCACATCATAAAGCCAGTGAGAAATAAAATTAGTAGTGCAAGTCCGACAAATACGTAGAGAATCTGAGATGTCAGTCCCCAGAAAGTGCCGAAGTGGAGATTGCCAAAAGAATCAATGACGCGATCGCCCAAAGACTTCAGTTTGGGAGTCACAACTTTGAGTACCTGTGCGGTATAAGGATCGAGACTCACAGATTCACCCATTTTGCTCTCAATCGTAAATGCACTGCTTTTAGCTTCGGGATACCATACAATCGAGACTTGCAAGCCTGGTACTGTTTGCTGGGCTTGCTTCAGGAGAACAGAGAGTGGTGTGAACGCCTGACTCGGCTGAGGCTTGACTATTATGTTCTCGCTACTGCTGGGTGAACTAAACGTGAACGCATAAATAGCCGGATAAGTCCATTGCTCAAATGCCCAGCAAAAACCAGTGAAGGCGGCGAAGCTCATAAATATTGCCACAATGAGCGAGCGCCCATCGCTTTTCCCATGTAAGGATTGATAAATGCTCGATGCCAATCATCTGGATTTCCTTTGGGATAAAACTGTACTATGAAGGGATGGCGTTCTTCGCTAGGAGCCGTGGCAAACAATATTTTCCCATTGGGGTAGGTTGTTTGGAAGATTTCAACCATGCGCTCAATGCGTTGGGTTGTTGAGCGCACTTTTGGCTGGCTGAATTGGTGTCGGCGTTTAAGTAAAGATTATGAAAGACTACCCGAAACTTCGGAAACATTCATTTATGTTGCCATGATTCGTATCATGGTTCGACGGCTTGCATAATTTTTAGCTGACTCTGACTTTTAAAACATCCTCTAAGCTGACGGCAAGCTTCACGCATTAATCAGTGACCGATATGAATAATTAGCCCAGTTTCTTCAGTTATAGCAATAAACTTCTCTAGAGAAACAAATCCTTGTTGCGGGTGCTGCCAACATACTAGAAATTTGACACAGGTTGCTGAAGGGGAATACGAATAAGAAACTCAGCACCAACTCCTGGTTGGGAAATGCATTCTAAAGAACCGCCATGTTTTTGTGTAATAATTTGGTAACTAATAGCCAGTCCCATCCCTGTACCTTGTCCAATAGGCTTGGTCGTAAAAAACGGATTAAATATTTGCTTTAAGGCATCTTCTGGTATTCCTAGCCCATTGTCGGCAATGCTAATAGTGACTTGATCTGGTTCTAGCAATTGGGTGCGAATATAAATTCGGGGATTATCCATTATATTGAATTTTTTTGTTGTCCACCGACCTCTAAGGGCTGAATCTTCTAAAGCATCGAGCGCATTCACTAAAATATTCAGAAATACTTGGTTTAACTGCCCAGGATAACATTCAACTAAGGGGAGACTACCGTATTCTTTGATCACCTCAATTTGTAGGCGCTGGTTAGCAGGGTTTAGGCGGCTTTGAATGATCATTATCGTGCTATCAATTCCCTGATTAATATCAACTGTTTTCATTTCAGCCTCGTCTAAGCGTGAGAAAGTCCGCAGGGAAAGAACAATATCTCGAATCCGCTCTGCTCCCATGAGCATCGATTTGAATAATTTGGGAAAGTCTGACCTTAAAAAATCTAGTTCAATGAAATTTGTAAACTCCTCAATTGCCTCGGCTGATTGGGGATAATGTCTTTGGTAGATATCTAATAGTGAAAATAAATTTTGGGTGTATTCATCAGCCGATTTCAGATTGCCGTAAATAAAGCTAACTGGGTTGTTAATTTCATGGGCAATCCCTGCAACTAATTGCCTCAAACTTGACATTTTTTCAGTTTGCACCAGTTGAGCTTGAGTATATTTGAGTTTCTCAAGGGTAACTTTGAGGTCTTGATTAGCTTGAATTAGCTCAATATTTCGTTGTTCTACCCTAGCTTCCAGTTCCTCATTCGTTTGCTTCAGTAATGCTTCTGCATGTTTGCGTAAGCGAAGCTCGTTGTAGACATCGCTAATATTGATCATTGAGCCAGAAAATTCTGTTTCACTTTGAGGTTGAGCAGACAGTTCCAACCAAACAATTACACCAGTTTGATGGTAAAAGCGGAGTTCTTGACAAACCTCTACTCCGGTTTGTAGCTTTTCTAGAGTTTTTTCCCACAAGTGGCGATCATCCAAGTCAATGAAATTGCTTAAAGCACTACCGATGACATCTGCTATGGCATAACCAAGGGTATTTGTCCAGGCTCGGTTAAGGAAATTGAGATTACCCAAGCGATCGCACTTAAACACAATTTCGCGCAGACTATCCACCAATTCGCGGTAACGCCGTTCGGATTGAGACAATTTCTCAATCAAACTGTACTGAATCTGTGTATGTAATTCATTGCTAAAATCTGACATTATACTGTACTCGTCAAACGCTGAAGTAGCTCGGTATGGTTAATTGTCTCGGCGTATAAGGGGAAAACGTGAGTGTGGTAGAATTCTTGCTCAAACACCGTGCGAGCAGAAGTGCAATCAGACAAAAGAACAACCTGATAGCCTTTCTCATGGGCAGAACGACCTGTAGAATCAATACAGACCGAAGTGACTGCACCAGCTAGAACTACATGAGTAATCTGTTTTTCATGGAGAATCATGTCTAAATTAGTATTTATGAAAGCATTAAATCCTCGTTTTCCGGGAACTTCGAGAATTCTGCTGCCAAAGGGTAGCAACTCATCAACCATCTGCGATCCCCTCGTACCAGCTTGAAAAGCCCCAACTGACTTGATAGTTTTAAGAATGCCAACAGGTTCAACCAATTCCTGGTAGTTTGACGTAAAAAAAATTGGTGTGGCAATTATCAATACTGGAGTTTGTAGCAAACATCGTACAAGGTCAACGGTGTTTTCTAATACTTTGGTGGCCCTTGAGGATTCCTCAATAACATTATGTAGAATACCATCGGCTGCAAAGTAGTCATTTTAATAACCAATCAAGATCACAGCAGTACTTTGGGGTTGCATTGTATTTCTAACTATTTAGTATGTACAGGTACTTTATTATTCCCGTTTTAAGTGTTCTGATAACGTGGAACATTTTCGAGAGTAAACACCCGTGGCTGCAACTGTCGGATAGCTTCTGCTACAGCGATCGCTGCACTCAGGTCGTCAGCCGTTTCAATACCCTTACCTGCTTTGGCAGTGTGGGCCGGACTGCCTCACCGGAACGCGCTGCCTCTCCTTTGCGGTAGCCTGCGGCAAGCCGCTCCGCGTATACGTTTTATCATGATTTTGCGTAAGTCCTGTGGAAATTCCTTACTGGTGGTAACAATCCGCTTTTTTGGTCAGGTTAGCCAGTAAATTAGAAGTAGGGCGTAAAAAAATAAACTCAATGAAAGCGATGTCTAACGACAAGCCGCAAGGCGTCTGCGCTTCTGATTTTGCATCTATCATTGGCGAAGAAAATGCGGTTTACCTATGGGAAAATATCGAACTAGGTCAGCAAAAACGTATTCAACAGACAATAGCTTTTGGAAATTCTCCCAGTTGTATTGTCTATCCCCGCACCCAAGAACAGCTAGCCGCAGTCATTACAACAGCTCACAGTCACAACTGGCGTGTTCTCCCCTGTGGTAGTGGCAGTAAACTTAGCTGGGGCGGTTTAGCTAAAGGCATTGATGTCGTAGTCAGTACAGAACGCATCAACCAACTGATTGAACACGCTGTTGGGGATTTGACTGTCACGGTAGAAGCTGGGATGAAGTTCTCTAATCTCCAAGCACTTTTAGCAAAGTCGCGGCAATTTCTTGCCCTTGACCCCACAGCACCAGAATTGGCAACCATTGGTGGTATTGTCGCTACAGGTGATACAGGTTCTCTGCGGCAACGTTATGGTAGTGTGCGCGACCAGTTACTAGGTATTACCTTTGTGCGTGCTGATGGACAAGTCGCCAAAGCTGGGGGAAGAGTAGTCAAAAATGTTGCCGGATATGACTTGATGAAGTTGCTCACTGGGTCATATGGCACATTAGGCTTTATTAGTCAACTAACTTTTCGCCTGTATCCGCTACCAGAGGCATCGGGGACGGTGGTACTAACGGGCAGTGCAAATGCTGTATCCCAAGCGGCTGATATCCTTCGAGGTTCGGCGTTAACACCAGTCCAGGCTGATTTGCTATCAAATAAATTGGTATCTAGTTTAGGTTTGGGTGAAGGACTGGGATTAGTTGCCCGCTTCCAAAGTATTAGTGAGAGTGTTAAGGAACAATCAAACCGAGTTTTGGAAGTTGGGCAAAAGTTAGGTTTAAATGGGGCAATTTTTGCAGATGGTGATGAAGCTAATCTATGGCAGAGATTGCAAGAACGAATACATACTACTGCCACAGAATCAGTAATTACCTGCAAAATAGGAGTGTTACCTACTGCTGCCGTGGAGATTTTGACTCAGGTAGAGCTGGGTTTAATTCATATAAGTAGTGGTTTGGGTTTGTTACAATTAGAGAGTAAAAATCAAGTTTTGAAAGTGCGCGATGAGCTACACTCCGCTGGAAGCGATCGCACTCAAGCTCATAAAGGTTTTTTAACAATTCTGGAAGCACCAGTGGCGGTTAAAGAACAAATAGATGTTTGGGGCTATACGGAGAATGCTTTGCCGCTGATGCGCCAGATTAAAGAACAGTTTGATAGTAAGAATATTTTAAGTCCTGGTCGGTTTGTGGGTGGGATTTAAGGAACTAACCGCAGAGACGCTGAGAGCGCTGAGATAGAGAGGGGAGAAAAATAATTATGCAAGTTTCAGAAAATTCTGTTAATAATACGGCTAGTTTAAAGAATTTGAAGGGGTTTGATCAGAATCATCCGCCTGACCCGAAGTTGATTGATAGTTGTGTACATTGTGGATTTTGTCTCTCGACTTGTCCGAGTTATCGGGTACTTGGGAAAGAGATGGCTTCTCCTAGAGGACGCATCTATTTAATGGATGCAATTAACGAGGGTGAAATTGCCCTAAATACGGCAACTGTAGAACATTTTGATTCTTGTTTGGGGTGTCTTGCTTGTGTGAGTACTTGTCCTTCTGGTGTGCAGTATGACAAGTTAATATCTGCAACTCGTCACCAAGTTGAACGGAATTATTCCCGCAGTTTACCAGACCAACTGTTTCGTCAACTGATCTTTTCTCTGTTTCCCTATCCCAACCTTTTACGGATTTTATTAGTTCCGTTATTGGTTTATCAAAAGTTGGGATTTGCTAAATTCTTTCGCGCTACAGGTTTACTCAATAAAATATCGCCCCGTTTGGCAGCAATGGAATCGATTCTGCCAGAAATTACTCTCAAATCTTTTCAAGATAATTTGCCTACTGTCATCCGCGCCCAAGGTGAGAAGCGCTACCGAGTTGGGGTGATTTTGGGTTGCGTGCAACGGCTATTTTTCTCCCCAGTGAATGAAGCAACAGTGCGGGTTTTAACGGCGAATGGTTGTGAAGTTGTGATTCCGAAATCTCAAGGTTGTTGTGCAGCGCTTCCTGAACATCAAGGACAAACAGAACAGGCGAAAGCTTTAGCAAGGCAGATGATTGATAGTTTTGCCAACACTAATGTAGATTTTGTGATTATCAATGCTGCTGGTTGCGGTCATACTTTAAAGGAATACGGTCACATTTTAGAAGATGACCCAGAATATCGGGAAAAGGCGAAGGATTTTGCAGCTAAGGTTAAAGATGCTCAAGAGTTTTTAGCAACAGTTGGGTTAACAGCGAAACTTTCGCCACTAACTGATAAACCCTTGAATTTAGTTTATCAAGATGCTTGTCATTTATTGCATGGACAAAAAATTAGTGTGCAACCACGTCAGGTATTGCGACAAATTCCAGGGGTAAAGTTGAGAGAACCAATAGACGCGGCTTTATGTTGTGGCAGCGCTGGGGTTTATAATATGCTGCAACCGGAAGTTTCTGAAGAATTGGGTCAGCAAAAAGTGCAGAATTTGTTGAATACTGGTGCTGATTTAATTGCTTCTGCTAATCCGGGGTGTACTTTGCAAATTACGAAGCATTTACAGTTGCAGGGTAAGAAGATTTCAGTTATTCACCCGATGGAGTTGTTGGATTATTCGATTCGGGGTGAGAAGTTGGAATTCTAGATATTAATTAGGTGTGTTATAAATACAGTTCCGTTAAGGTGCATAGTCCTTAAAGATCCCCCTTAGTCCCCCTTTAAAAGGAGGAAATAGAGCCATTCTTAGCCCCCCTTTTTAAGGGGGGTTGGGGGGGTCAAGTCTTATCCAAACCGTATTAGGTGCGTTATGCGTTTACTAAGCTCATTTACTTTATAAATAGCCTCTAACGCAGCTTAATAACTACAGGTATTTTTGCCAATTCAGGGAATCAACACTAGATTTATTACAAAAATCTATTTTTGCAAAAGGTCTATTCTAAAGAAGTTTTTTCCGAAATAGCAGCTTTGTTCTCTGTATAATCACTTAAATTGGCAGTAGTATAAAGATAATTTCGGGTGATTTGTGATGAAACTAGATTTAGTCAGGTTTTTTCAAGCTTGCAACCCCAGCAAGACTCTGGTTGTGAGCAAACCGGAAGATAGACAGTATTATATTGATTTCTCCAAAGTCCGTGGTGCCAAGATTATTGAGGAACTTGGGCGAACTATTACCCGCCTTTCACCTGAAGAACCTACCTGTCAATTATTTACCGGACATATCGGCTGTGGTAAATCCACTGAGTTACTGCGGCTCAAAGCAGAGTTAGAGCAGCAGGGATTTCATGTGGTTTATTTTGAGTCTAGCCAAAGCTTGGATATGGCTGATATTGATGTTACAGATATTTTACTGGCAGTAGCGCGTGAGGTGAGTCAAAGCCTGGAAGCAATAAAAATTAATCTCAAGCCAGGATACTTTCAAACTCTGTTTACTGAACTTGGTGAATTTTTGCAAACGCCGATAGAACTTGGGGGAGAATTATCTGTAGGTATTGCCAAAATTACTGCCAAAACTAAAGATAGTCCCAAACTTCGTGGCCAGTTACGACAATATTTAGAACCGCGCACCAATGGCATTTTAGAATCAATTAACAAAGAATTGCTCAAGCCTGCTAGAGAAAAACTCAAGCAGCAGGGTAAAAAGGGACTGGTAGTAATTATAGATAATCTCGACAGAGTGGATAATTCTCAAAAACCTTCCGGTCATTACCAGCCAGAATATCTCTTTGTGGAACGGGGCGAACAGTTAAACCAGCTAAACTGTCATGTTGTTTATACCATTCCGTTAGTGTTGATTTTTTCCAACGCTTTAGGAAGGTTAACAAATCGCTTTGGCGTAGACCCCAAGGTTTTGCCGATGGTTCCTGTGCAATTACAAGATGGTTCGCAATTCTCACAAGGAATCACGCTGCTGCAACAGATGGTTATGACAAGGGCTTTTCCTGGTGTTAGTTGGGAACAAAACCGGAATTTAATTACTGAGGTTTTTGATAGTCCTGATACTTTAGAGCGACTTTGCCGAGTTAGCGGCGGTCATTTGCGTAATTTGCTAATGTTATTGTTTCGCTGTCTTCAGCAAGAAGACCCACCCCTGTCGCGGGAGTGCGTAGACAGGGTGATTAAACAACGCCGCAATGAGTTAACTTTGGCAATTACGTCCGATGAATGGGAAGTACTGCGTGAGGTGGCGCAAGAGAAAAGCTTGAGAGGTCATGAAAGATACGAACTTTTGCTCCGCAGTATGTTTGTATTTGAATACCGGAATGAGGATGGTTTGTGGTTTGATATCAATCCGATTTTGGCTGAAGCGAAGGAATTTAGGTTTTGAATCGGCTGTAGAGGCGTAGAGTTATACGCCCTTACCTATTAGGTCTTTTGTGAAATAGCATAACGTTAGCAGTATCAGCAATTATGGGAGCTATATCAACAAGTGCGGGAGCTATATCAGCAAGTATGGAAGCACATTATTTTCCTATTCTTTATTCCCTATTCCCTGTCTCTACTAATGAATTTAATTTTATTTTGTTACTTATTTACAGCAGTTGCAAGTAAATCAGGTAGAAAATACAGGACTCATACATCAGACATAAAGAGCTTCTGCCTCCAAACCCGTAGCTTTGTACTTCATGTAAAAGAAAACTGCTGTATGTTATGAGTAATCAGCAAGAGCCAGAAAATTTAGCCTTTGACAATGAGAGTTCATTGCAGACTCTGGTGCGAACAATTACCCTTTCTCAGGGAGAATTTTCGCTGATTTTGCTGCGCTGTAACTATGCTGCTTTACGTCAGCGCATGGTGCAACATCTGCACCAATTATCTCCTGTACACATTCACGAAATTACTTTACCTGCATCAGTCAAAACGCTTTACACAAATATACGCGAACAACTTGGAGATGAACAGCCACTTACATTGATGATTTTTGGTTTGGAGTCGGTTAAAGATATTGATACAGTTCTGACTTCAGCTAACCAAGTGCGGGAGGAATTTAGAAAGAATTTCCCGTTTCCGACATTGTTGTGGATTAATGATTCAGTTCTGCAAAAATTTATTAGATTAGCGGCTGATTTAGAGAATTGGGCAACTATTATTGAGTTTGAAAACCCTACTGATGAGTTAGTCAACTTTCTCCAGCAAAAAAGGGATGAAATCTTTGCTGGTGAGGTAACGCCTAATCCCCAAATGTGCCGGGAACTAAAAACCGCTTGTCAGGATTTGCAAAATCGAGGAAAAGTATTAGAAGCAGCACTTCAAGCAAGTTTAGAGTTTGTGCTTGGCTTGAATGATTATCTCCATGACCAGATAGATTCTGCTTTAGCAGACTACCAACAAAGTTTGGGGTTCTGGCGACAAAGTAATCATTTAGAACGACAAGGTATATTACTCGTTAATATTGCTTTAGCATATAACCGCCAAGCCGAAAAAAATCAGACAGAAAATCAACGCTATTGGCAAGAGTCTAGAAATTACTTTCAGCAAGCTATTGATATTTTTGAACAAGCACAACGTTCAGATTTAGTTGCCAAACATATTACTAAACTGGGTGAAGTTCTACGACATTTGCAAGCATGGTCAGAGTTGCAAAAACTTGTTGAAAAATCTCTACTGCTACATGAAAATTATGGCACACCGTTGCAATTGGCTAAAGATTATGGTTTTTTGGCAGAAGTAGCCTTAGAGCAGTCACGCTATAATGAAGCTAATCAACTCGCGGGGCAAGCATTGCAAATATTAGCTGCTCTTCCTAATATTCAATCAGATGAATTTGGATTATATCGATTTATTGTAGCCAAATCGCAACAGGGTTTAGGTAAAGTTCAAGCAGCAATTAATAATTTAGAAACTGCAAAAAGTGAAAGTAATCATCAGTACAAACCACAATTATATATATCTATATTAGAGAGTTTACGCTCACTCAAATTTCAGCAAGGTGAATATCTCAAAGCTTTTCATATTAAGCAAGAGCAACTACAAATTGAACACCAATATGGTTTTCGCGCCTTTGTTGGTGCATCTTATCTTAATCCCCAGCGACAGGCAATTAATTATGCACAGTTACAAGTAGAAAATCCTGAAACAATTGCTCAAGAAATTGCTGCTTCTGGTCGGGGACAAGATGTGAAGCAGTTGCGAGAAAGAATTGGCGGGACTGAGTATAAATTGACTGTAATTCATGGTCAGTCAGGAGTGGGGAAAAGTTCAATTTTGCAGGGTGGATTAATTCCGGCGCTGCGACAGGAAGCAATTGGTGAGCGAGATGCTTTGCCTATTCTGTTGCGAGTATATACAGATTGGGTGGGAATGTTGGGGCAGAGTTTAGCTAAGACTTTTGAGGAAGTCAGAGGTAATGAATTATCTGTGAATCTGGATTCTTCAGCAGTTATTTTAGGAGAGTTACGAAAGAATGCTGACCGGAATTTGTTAACGGTTTTAATGTTTGACCAGTTTGAGGAGTTTTTCTTTGTTTATATAGACCAAGGTCAACGACAAGCATTTTATGAGTTTTTGCAAGTTTGTCTAAATATTCCTTTTGTCAAGGTAATTCTATCTTTACGGGAAGATTATTTACATTATCTATTAGAGTTAGACCGTTTATTTGATTTAAGTGTAATTAATAAAAATATTCTCGATAAAAGTATTCGTTATTATTTGGGGAACTTTTTGCCCGCAGATGCTAAAACTGTCGTACAGAGTTTAACAGCACGCTCTCATTTTTATCTAGAGCCTGCACTGATTGATGAATTAGTACAAGATTTAGCAGGTGATTTAGGAGAAGTCCGCCCAATTGAGTTACAAATTGTGGGGACGCAACTGCAAACTGATAAAATTACAACTTTAGAAAAGTATCGTCAGTTTGGCACTAAAGAAAAACTGGTTGAGCGATTTTTAGAAGAAGTAATCCAAGATTGTGGTGCAGAGAATGAACAAGTTGCTCGACTAGTTTTATATTTACTTACAGATGAAAACGGAATTCGTCCACTAAAGACTCGTGCTGAGTTAGCCGCAAATTTATCAGCAGAAGTTGATAAACTAGATTTGGTGTTAGAGATTTTTGTGGCATCTAGGTTAGTATTCTTGTTACCAGAATTGCCTGCTGACCGTTATCAATTGGTACATGATTACCTCGTATCGTTTATTCGCCAACAACAGGGAAGTGAGTTGTTAGCGGAATTAGAAAAAGTTCGGGAACAACAGAAGCTAACTGAAGAGGAATTGAAGCGTGAACAACAGGCAAGGCAGATATTAGTTGATGCTCAAAGCAAAGCAGATCAACAAATTCAAGAGGGACGCAAGCGGTTATTGATAAGTTCTGGTTTAGCAGTATGTCTATTATTATTAGCAGGTATATCATCTTTATATTCGTTAAATCAAATTCAATTTGCTAAGGAGGCTGAAAATCAAAAGCAACAGGCAGAAAATAAAAGTAAAACGGCTGAAGCAAACTACAATCTAGTAACACGAAGTCTGCAAGCTACGCAAAAACAACAGACAGAGATACAAAATAAAGCGCAGACAGCAGAAGTTAAATTCAAAGTAGCAGGAGCAGAAACTCAACGAGCAAAACAAAACCTACTGAATGCTAAAGTAAAATTAGTCCAGGTAAATCAGGAAGCAGCAAAATTACAAGATAAAAATACCCAAATAGAAGAAAGAAATAAAACAATTAGCCAACAGGTCAAAACTACTCAGGAGAAAGTACAACTGGCTAATAAACAATTACAGGAAGAGGAATCTAAAACTAAACAGGCTCAAACTATTTTGAGTCAAGTACAAATAGCCCGGACAAAAGCAGAGACAGCACAAAAAGAAGCAGAGGAGGGAACAAAGCTAGAACTGGCTGGAGTTAGTGCCTTAACACAGTTTGAGTCTGCCCAGTTAGAATCATTGGTAGCAGCAATCCAGAGTGGTAAAAAGTTAAAAACTCTAGTAAAAGATAATCGCCCTATAGAAAAATATCCAGCTATCAGTATTATTTTCGCTTTGCATACAATTCTTGACAATATCAGAGAACTTAATCAGTTCCAAGAGACTCAAGGCATTGTCAATAGTGTGAGTTTCAGCCTGGACGGCAAAACCATCGCCACGGCATCAGATGACAAGAAAGCCCGGTTGTGGAGGCTCAACGGGCAACTGCTCCAAGAATTCAAAGGGCATCAAGGCAAAGTTTTAAGTGTGAGTTTCAGCCCGGATGGCAAAACCATCGCCACGGCATCAGAGGACAAGACAGCCCGGTTATGGAGGCTCAACGGGCAACTGCTCCGAGAATTCAAAGGGCATCAAGGCGAAGTTTTAAGTGTGAGTTTCAGCCCGGATGGCAAAACCATTGCCACGGCATCAGAGGACAAGACAGCCCGGTTGTGGAGGCTCAACGGGCAACTGCTCCAAGAATTCAAAGGACATCAAGGCATTGTCAATAGTGTGAGTTTCAGCCCGGACGGCAAAACCATTGCCACGGCATCAGAGGACAAGACAGCCCGGTTGTGGAGGCTCAACGGGCAACTGCTCCAAAAATTCAAAGGACATCAAGGCATTGTCAATAGTGTGAGTTTCAGCCCGGACGGCAAAACCATTGCCACAGCATCAGATGACACGACAGCGCGGTTGTGGAGGCTCAACGGGCAACCACTCCAAGAATTCAAAGGGCATCAAGGCATTGTCAGAAATGTAAGTTTCAGCCCGGATGGCAAAACCATCGCCACGGCATCACAAGACACGACAGCGCGGTTGTGGACGCTCAACGGGCAACTGCTCCAAGAATTCAAAGGGCATCAAGACTTTGTCAGGGGTGTGAGTTTCAGCCCGGACGGCAAAACTATCGCCACAGCATCATCTGACAAGACAGCGCGGTTGTGGACGCTCAAGGAACAACTGCTCCAAGAATTCAAAGGGCATCAAGGCATTGTCAAGGGTATGAGTTTCAGCCCGGACGGCAAAACCATCGCCACGGCATCATCTGACAAGACAGCGCGATTGTGGACGTTCAACGGGCAACTGCTCCAAGAATTCAAAGGGCATCAAGGCATTGTCAGGCGTGTGAGTTTCAGCCCGGACGGCAAAACCATCGCCACAGCAACAGAAGACGGGACAGTGCGGTTGTGGAGGCTTAACGGGCAACTGCTCCAAGAATTCAAAGCACATCAAAGCGATATCTGGGGTGTGAGTTTCAGCCCGGACAGCAAAACCATCGCCACGGCATCACAAGACAAGACAGCCCGGTTGTGGACGCTCAACGGAGAACTGCTGCATGAATTCAAAGGGCATCGAGGTAGTGTCAATAATGTGAGTTTCAGCCCGGACGGCAAAACCATTGCCACAGCATCATCTGACAATACAGCGCGGTTATGGAGGCTCAACGGGAAACTGCTCCAAGAATTCAAAGGGCATCAAAGCTGGGTCTGGGGTGTGAGTTTCAGCCTGGACGGCAAAACCATCGTCACAGCAACAAAAGACGGGACAGTGCGGTTGTGGAGCCTCAACGGGAAACTGCTGCAAGAGTTCAAAGGAGATCAAGGCCGTATCAGGGGTGTGAGTTTCAGCCCGGACGGCAAAACCATCGCCATAGCAACACAAGGCGGGATAGTGCGGTTGTTGACGCTCAACGGGAAACTGCTCCAAGAATTCAAAAGGTATCAAAGCGATATCAGGGGTGTGAGTTTCAGCCCGGACAGCAAAACTATCGCCACGGCATCAGAGGACAAAACAGTGCAGTTGTGGCCTGTGGAGAATTTAGACCAATTGCTGGTGCGGGGTTGCAATTGGCTGCATGATTATTTGCAGAATTCTAATGTGAATTTGAGTGAGAGCGACAAGCATCTCTGTGATGATATTAAGTAGATGGTGAGCAAAACCTCTGGTGATTAAATATTTCAAGTTATCCACAAAGACGATGCCTACGGCGGTAAACTACGCTACATTATTTAACTTTTGCAAAAGTGGTGCATTAGCCTTTGGCGTAACGCACCCGACAAAACTAAATAGTAGAGAAATTAGCCATTAAAAACGCGACTGCGCCACTTATTCAATCGGGCTTCCCCAATTGTGGCATACCGTCGAGCATCAGCAATTTGCTCTTGCAAACCTGCAATCTGTTTTGCTTGCGCGTCAGCTTGCTGTTGCAAAGATGTATATTCGCCTGTGCTGGTCATGGAACTGGAAGATTGCAAACTACTACTGAATTTTGTTGCACCGATGCTAGCAAAGGGTCTTAAGTCTGCTAGTTGTTGTTGCAAAGTTGCAATCTGGCTTTCTTGCTCTTTAATCTTTTGCTGCAAGCCTTGTTCAGCTGCTGTCTGAGCTGCAATAAACGGATTAACTGGAGCAGCAGTTTCTGGCTTTGGCTTGAATACTTCAGCAAGTATTGCACTAACATCTGTGGGTTTGGCTCTACCATAAGGAGTGTTGGTAATTAGCGATCGCACCAGCTGAGGTTCATTATTCGATGCTAGGTTTTTGTCACTGCTAGAATTGCTCCGCACCAGTTGCAGCATATTGGTAAATTCCAATATCTTTTTGCCTGTTTGGGTTTTATAACCCCGGTAATATGGCACTATGTTATCCCCAAAGGCATCTAGATACTCGTCGCTATCAAGATAAGAATCAATATCCGCCTCAAAACCCTTCTCATCTAGAATGTTGCTGTGATATTTCGTCTCGGAGTAATCATCGGGAGCGCGACCCAGCAGGTGTTTGAAGTTCAGTTCAATCGCCCGGTAGCGGTAAACTTTATCAAAAAATCTGGAGCGATACAACTCTGATTTGGCAACTTGACGCACAAACTCACGGACATCGATTATACCTTGCTTGAGTTGGGATTCGGGAACGATCAGCCGCTCACTTTCCATAATGTAGGCATTACCCAATACTTGCCGATAAACTCCTCGAATTGCAATTTCAATGTCTTCAACTGAAGCAGTAGTCCACAGTTCAATGGGTTCTGTTTGGGGAAATGCTTGATATTGGCGGCGTCTGGTTTCTTCGTCTAAAAAGATTTGCATACTTGGTTAGTGTGGGTAGGAGTGACTAATGGCTTTGAGAACGTTCGCTAAAAATCTATATTTTTAAAGGTAATGGGAGCTAAGTATTTGTTAGTGGTTACGTGGTATAGCTAATACCAATTCTTTGTGAAACTGCACAAAACCAAGCTTGGAAAGACTTGGGGTTTGAGCAAATTGTTCTGGAGCAACCTCATAGGTAATCGATACAAGCACTAACAAATCTTAATTCCCTTTACAGTCAGGATTAATTTATCAAGTTTTGGGGAGTGTTTTAGTTACATTTTCTAACAAACTTAGACGGCTAACTGTTAATAAGTAACAGCTAATTATAGTAAACAATTAGCAATTAAACATTAACAATTAGCCGTCAACCCCCTTGGGGAGTATTTAAAATTCAAAACTTAATTTTGAATTGGAATCTAGACACCTGTTAGAAGGATTTCCGCAGGATAGTAACTCTCAAGCACGCTCATCAAATCTACTGTAGAAACCACCGTATTTTATCCAGTATTGTTTCAAAGTGTGATGAGGCGTATGCAAACTGGCTTTAGCCTGATATAAAATCACTTGGCGATGATCGCCCATCCAAATTTTATTAATCGGGTCAACGCATATTACACTCCCTCCTAAAGAAGCAACACATTCAGAAAATCTTTCAATTGTCGTATATTCTAATGTCTCGAATATAAAAAAGTTACCCGAACAAATCAAGTGGCGACTGCGAATCCAGCAGCGCATTTTTTTTTCAGCCAGTGGAGGTAACATGTTGGTTTTAACCGACTCAAGCTGAATCAACATAATGCGCTCACCGCATGTAATTCATCAGCAAAACTTTCCCGTTTTTCAAATCGCAAAGGGCCAGCAGTTGATCCCCATATTTGCTCGTGGGTTTCAATGTCCATACCTTTATCTAGACTTAACCAAGTACGCTCAGTTACTTCTACTTCGCTGACAAGATATGTCTGGCATCCATTGCGCTTAATCAGACATTGATTACCCGGTTCCACACTGCCTCGAAACATTTCACCTTTTCGCTGGAAAACCATTGAACAGTGATGACGCCGTTCGATGTTCTCTGGGGTGATGGTTTTGAGGATATCTAATTCACGAGCAGCACCTGCATAAAGCATCGGATCTTTCAAGCTGTAATTTTCGATATAGATGCGATCGCCCCAATCCACTAGTCTATGTACTCCCTGGCGATAGGGTGTCCATAAATCATGGTCATATACTTGTTCTGAATAAAAACCAACAGCAGAAAAAAATTCAATCGGTAAAGGACGAAAAAAAATGTGAATGTGGGCGTAAAGTTGCGGATTTGCAAAAGATTGCTTATAGTTGCTAAAATCTCCTGCCATCCAACAGGCTAAAGTAAGCAAATCGCTAGCGTTGGTGCTAGATTCACTGGGCGCTATCGTCACGTCGCTTCGCTCCGAATTTAAAATTCAAAATTCATTCAAAATTAACAATCTCCATAAATAAATTTAGGAGCTTGTATCCTTTTATGTTTTAACTTGATATTTGTTAATTGGTTAAACTTGACAAAGAGCGAATCTCTGAAGAAAAGGAAGCTGTTGTCACGCCTTTACCATCACTGGTTTTAATCATCGCTACCCGAAATCGGAGATTTGGGTTAGCAAACCAAATTCGCTCCTCAGCAGCAGCGAGTTCATACTCTGTCAGCAGGGTAAAAATACCATCGTCACTCAAATGATATTTAGCCACTGCTGGGATTGTTTCGGCGTATCCCTTATCCCGCAGGAGTTTGCCTCTAGAAGGATTTTCGGCATCGGGAATTGGCACCAGCACAGTACTACCAGAGATTGGTTTATCGTCCCAGTCTGACTCACCTTCCCAACTCATCCGAAAAGGGTGGGTGATACTGGCGGGGTCAGTGTCATACAATTGACAGATTGCTAGCACCGCTGGATCATCGGTGGATAGAGACTCAATGTCAATGTTAGACAGTACTTCTTCAAAGTGGGCGAATGCTAAATGATGACCGCTACGCTGCGATCGCCATTGTCCAATTGAAAGTTCAAAGAATTCAGTAATTTGCATTAGAAAAGTGATCTTAAAAAGTAGCTTACAATCCAAGAAATATCTTGGCTAAAAAGTTATTCTCTCAGTCTATATGCTAGCCTCCTTGACCACAACCGCATTTGGGAGGGTTGAGTGCTGAGTTAGGAGTTAGGAGTAGAGACGCGATTAATCGCATCTGTACAGGAATTAGGAGTTATTATTCTCCCCCTTGTTTCCAGTCCCGATTGCCCCTTATCCCCAGAGGGGGGCCCCGAGTTTCCCAGTCCTCAGCCCCTTTTTGATCTGTACTTAGGCATCCCGCAAGAATAAGTTACCTTTTTAAATCGCTGTAACGCTTGTAAATCAAAGGTTATTTTTTTTAATCGGTAATTTATTTCTGCGCGAGTTCTTAGGCAAATCTAAGCAACTTCAGTGATACTGATGATTTTGCCGCCCGTCCGATGAATGTTTTGCACTTGCCCAGACAGCTGGTTGTAGTTAACTACATATTCGAGCTTGCCCAGACGGGTAGGGATCTTAGCTGCACCTTTAACTGCCTTAATCAAGAAGCGTTTGTTGGTGCTGCTTACACTAGAACCAGCAGCGGGAGCCTTGATGGATGTGGGTAAATTTGAACCGATATCGCTGATCAGTTTAGCTTTGCTGCCGCCATCACTGCTAGCTACTCCTCTGAGTAAGGTAAAGGTGCGGTTAAAGCTAACATTCTTAAGCCCGATTTGGGAGCTAGTGCTGCGAGGATAAGGAACAATATTTTCGCCAAAATTCTGCTGATACTCTTCGCTATCGATATAGGATTCGATCTCAGCATCGTAGCCCTGTTCGTTGTAGATGCGGACGTGTTCAGAAATTTCTGCCTGATCAGCAGGGGGACGTCCTAGTAGGTGTTTGAAGTTCAGTTCAATGAACCGATACTGGGAAGAAGAGTTGAAAAACAGGGATTGATAAAGTTCTGATTTCGCAACACCGTGGACAAATTCGCGCACACTGATTTTGCGATCGCGCAATTGCGATTCAATAGTGGCTAGTCGCTCACTTTCCAACAAGTGAGCATTGCCCAAAACCTGTTTGTAAACTGCTCGAATCAGTGTTTGTAATTCACTTTCGCTGGTGTTTGGACGCAGCTCAACATTAGATGAATCAATAGCCCATAGTGACATTTAAGTATCTCCTAAAAAACGTGAATTAAATGAAATTTTTGAGCATCCTACCCCTTCTAGAGGTGGAATTTCGCATCAGTTGCCAGTTATTTTTGCTACTGACTAGCTTTTGTAAAACTTTAGTTTGTGAAAATGTGTTAAATATCTTCCTATATGACAACTGACGGCAGAATTGATCAAACTCTAGGCTAACTTTCGATGAATGATCAACACTGGGGATTAAAGACTGGAGACTGAGTACAGCGAAAAATCTTTCCCAATCTCTAATCCCCATTTTCTTTTCTTTAAACAATCTCTGTGATGTTGACAATCTTCCCATTAGTGCGATTAATCCGCTGAATTTGCGGTGTTATGTTGCTAGCAGGAACGATGTACTCGGTTGTAGCGCGACGGCGAGGATTGTCAAATTTCCACTTCTACCCCGAACGAGGATTTTAAACCTCTTTTCAGTACTACCAACCGCAGAGGGTGAGGTAATCTTGCTAGCGCTATTGGTTGCTATTGCATACACCAACTGAGAGGACTTGACGACACTTGAGGTTTCGGCTACACCACGGACAAGACCAAAAATCCGGTGAAATTTAATTCAATCGCCTGATAGCGGGGGGCGCTATCAAAAAACCGCGAACACTAATGTTCACCCCGTTTGAGTTGAGATTCAGGAACAGCAAGCCGTTCACTCTCCATTACATAAGCATTGCCTAGAACTTGCTTGTAGACAGATATAATTACGGTTTCAACTTCCTCATTAGAGTGACCTGGCCACAGATCAATGGGATCGGTATCTTCAAACAGAGCGACCCCTAATCGTGATGCTGGTCCAAAAGCCATTCAAACTATCTCCTAGTTAACAACTAAATTTTATGAGAAAAATATTCAGCAGATGTTAAAAAACTTTACATCATTTGACAAAGGAGAGGTCATAAAGACTTTAAATCCTTATTAGTCTTGATGATTTAAGTTTTTGGATCATTATGCATTTACACATTTTTATCCAATGCCGAAGCCATATTTATTAAAATTTATTAAGTTAAATAATACTCTAGAGAAATTTAAGCTTTTTTTTAGTATCTAATTGGTTATTGGGGTACAGGCGATGGTATTGTAATACTCCTCTGACTGGGAGCAATTGACAGTGCTGAATCAACAAGTGATGATAGCTGTCAAGAAAAGGGATTACAGGATAAGCCCATCAACAAATGATGTTGTTGGCGAATTAATAGAGGGTTACACCAAAAATAGGGGAAGCAGGGGAAGTAGGGGAGAAAATTTAAGCAAATGTTTCCTCCAAATCCCCAAGTTTAATAGTGAAGGGGCAGACCTAGAGTTAATTGGCCAACAGCATCATAAATTGATGGGCTTGGTATAAGAATGCTGTTAACTTCTTTTTGCCAATCAGCTTGCAATGCGATTGTATCGGCTTGCAATGTGATTGTATTGACCAACAATGCGATTGTATCGGCTTGCAATGCGATTGTATCGACTTACAATCCGATTGCATCAGCTTACAATCCGATTGCATCAGCTTACAATCCGATTGCATACCTCACACACCAGTTGTTTCAAGTCGGGAAACTCACTGTAAGCGCTTGGCTCCCCTTAATCCTCTCCCTGCAAACGCAAAGAGGGCAGACAAACCTACGCTTTGGCAGAGTGAATTATGAAGGATGAACTTCGTGATCAGTTCATCCATTGCATCCGCGCAACTTGCAAAGGCTTAGTTTCACCCAGCACTGCACCGGGAACTAGTACCGCAAGGTGGAAGTTACTCATTCACTCATTCAAAAGTCAAAAGAAATATAGCGTAAACTAGACACTTAGATCAGAACTATTTACTTATAGGACTTACGCAAAATATCTCTGAAACTCTGATTTCTCCGTGTCGCGCCAGTTGCTTTAAGTCGAGGAACCCGCCCAACGCACTGGCTTCTCTGCGCCTCTGCGGTTCGTTATTCCGTAACTGGTGCGTAAGTCCTAACTTAGAACTACTGAATTTGGAAAGTAGCCAGTTGGGTGATTAAATGGTCAAAATAGGGAGCAAGAGTTTCTTGCTGATTGGCTTGACACTGGTTTAAACTAGCAACTTTTATACTTCTTAAGCCTAAGACCATCGCTTCGATTGGAACTTGTAATTCCTGATAGAGCAAATTCATATAGTGCAGTCCTGTCGAACTGGTATACTCAGTATGGTTACCTGCAATGCCATAAGTAATACAGCGGAGAAAATGCCAGAAATCTCGCCAGCAAGCTTGGGCGCGTTCAGGTGGATAAAGACCGCCTCCAGGCTGCATAATTTCAGGATAAGTCGTCAAAACCTCCTCCCTAGCTTCATCAACAATTTCGGCGGCGCGATCGCGTAACAACACAGCAACAGGAATCAAGGCGCAATTCTCAGGTGACAAGGTTATAATCTGCAATAAATCTTCGTCGCTCAGATACCGAATATCATTGTCCGCAGCTTGGAAGATGGCGATTGCTGCTTTTGGATGAGACTGTTCCCATTCAGCAAAGCTGACAATTCTAGCTTTGGCTATTAATTCTTTAACGGTTTCGCTTAATTGAGTCACGTCACTTCGCTCCAAATTCAAAATTCACGCATTCAAAATTAAAGAACTCCTTTCTTGCCTACTGCCTCCTGTTTCCCAATGCCCATACCCGTGATTCAATTTTCCTAGAATGCGATCGCCATTTTTTGACATCTGTAAAATAAAGTAAAGAATAGCTCTACTAAATGCACTTATGGAAATCGATAAAATCCAAGCTGAACTGAAGAACCCAGATTTTCACTATCGGCTGAAGGCGATCGCTGCCCTCAATAATTATGAATCAGAAGTTGCAGTTCCTCTATTAACGAGTAAACTTCATGACTCAGAATTTTTGGTGCGTTCTTTTGTAGCAAGAGGTTTGGGTAACCAACAATCAGCGGAATCTTTTGCGGCTTTGATGCAAATTATGAAATTCGACGATACCCCCAACGTGCGAGCTGAGGCGGCTAATTCTTTATCGCTATTTGGCAGAGTCGCAGTTTCTCATTTAGTTCTGGTATTTTATCAGGATGACCACTGGCTAGTCCGGCGGAGCATTTTGGCCGCGATCGCTGAAATGGATTGCCCTGAAGAATTATTTGATATCTGCGTTCAGGGTTTAAAAGATGAAGATTTCACAGTTCGGGAATCCTCTGTTGATGGACTCGGCTTACTAGCTGATTCTAGCCTACATGCTGCGGCATTATCCCAGATACTAACCTTGGTGAATGTTGAATCTTGGCGGATGCGCGTGCGAGTTAGCTATGCCCTGAAACGATTTGACGAGCCGAAAGCAAAAACAGCCCTGAACCAACTCAGACAAGATGAGGATCACCGAGTTGTCGGGGCTGCTTTAGAAGACTTGTTGCCACAATAGCAGTATTAGGTTTGTTCGCAAGATTGTGATCAAACTCAATCTGATCAATTAGCTAATATCCTATCTTACCTTAAATTTGACAAAAATATCCGGGCAGTCTGCCAAAATCTGGAAGAAAAGATCAACTTTTTCCAGATTAGGAGACATTTGTGACTGATATACCAACTGGTCAAATGACTTGGCGACTACCAGGTTCCTTAGAATCTGCCTTACATTTGCGGCATAATACTTCGGAACCTTGGCGATCGTACAAAGAATTTCCAGAATATGCTTTACCTGATCCGCCCGGTTTTTCCGAAGGATACGCTACATTTTTAGCGCTCCTGAAAAAGAACTGGCAGCCGTTGTGAAACAATTTTGGATTTTGGGTTGTACCTTTGGTGTGCTGGAAGCGCAATTTAAATTTTGGATTTATTTCGCCCACAAGGAGCGCGGCTTGCACCTAAAATCTAAAATCTAGAATCTAAAATCTAAAATCTAAAATTGGCACGGTCAAGCACTCAAACTCTCACGAGTTGTTGTGCGGGTGTAAGCGTTCCAAACGTCAAGTTCTGAATGTGGACGGCTGGAAAGCATGGCTTTAGTTGCTTCTGTAAGTCCTTGGGCAAGAGTAAAATCTGCCCCAGCGATACTTTGAAGATGCTCCATCTCTGCACCACTGAAGTCAGTTGCTCGCAGGTCTGTATCCCGTAAATCGGCTCCACTCAATCGAGCATTCCGCAAGCAAGCCCCTGTTAAATAAGCTTTTGTTAGGTCAGCACCACTTAAAGCTGCACCTTGCAAATTGGCTCCTGTCAAGTCAGCGCCACTCAGGTAGGCTCCACGCAGATTAGCGCCTTGTAAATCTGCGTTTCGTAAAGAAGCTGTATTCAGAAAAGCACCATTGAGATTAGCACCCGGCCCCACCGCTCCAGAAGCTTTGTAGTTATATTCTTGCGGCCATTTCGTTTGTGTATCATAACGCGCGACTTGAAGTTTGGCTCCTTGCAAATTTGCGCCACTAAGATTTGCTTGTTGGAGATCAGCACGGTTTAAATAGGCTCCCTGCAAATTAGCCCCACTCAAATCGGCTCCACGTAGATTAGCGCCTCGCAAATCTGCCCCACTCAAATCGGCATTACTCAAGACCACCTCGCCCAAATCTGCTCCTAATAGCTTGGCTTTGCTCAAGTTCGCTTGTTGTAAATCGACTTCCCTGAGATTGAATTGGTATAAATCGACCCAATCCAAAGCGATTCCTGCTTTCAGGGCTGTTAAGATTTCTGGAGTTGGACTGGGGCGTTCGCTAGTAATAAGTTGAATTTCACTATTTGTCATCAGCTGATTAAAATATAACTTTTGGAGTTATTCTACACTTTAGCTAAATCGGGACTTCATCTGATCACTGAGTATTCAATAACGCCAAAATTTGATAAAACGAGGTTTCAAAACAGATGTATCTAATACCGCCCTTGACCATGATCGACTTCTTCCGTAAAAGTGAGGGGACATGGTTTACAGAACGCTCCGTTCATCATTTTGACTCGGCGGCGGATGAGTCGGGGGAGTCGAATTTGATCATTAAAGTCATGGAAAAGGATGATCCTAAAGTCCAACAAGTCTGTACAGCCCAAGGGATAGACCCTACTAAAGCAACAAGCGGTGCTAGCTTTGCATGGCAGGGTAACCTAGACACCAGGCTACCTAATACCGATAATGCTGCCATTTTGGTTGATGTTCCCGACCAAACGAGGCGTTCTGGAAAACTGATCCGCAACCAAGGCTATGTTGAGAGCATTCCGGTTGTGAGCCGATATCGCTTTGCCGATGATGGAGTGCTGACAATTGATACTGATTATGACAATAATCAAGGTCAAGAACGTTGTTGGTTTGTTACGGATGATTTTCGTGTCAGGGTCAGTACCGTGCGAATGATGAACGGAGTCAACTTGATGACTTATTGTTCTGAGCGTCGTTGTGTTTCCCAAGAAGTTCTGGAGCAAATGATCAGTCGGAATCATGCTACGTAGGGACACAAAAGAGGTAGGGGAGTAGGGGAGGCAGGGGGAGAATAATTAACAACCAATTCCAATGTCGTATACCCAATGCCCATTAAGGAATGTTGCTTTGTTTCTCATAAATGAGACGTGCATGATTGCCATCACTTATTTTCATGCAAGGGTTAATAAATCATGCTCCATGTATAAGCCTTTCCTGGAATTTTTAGAAAAAGAGCTATTTCAGCGGTTTGATTTACAAAGTAGGGCCATTCCCCCTGGTTTGGAATTCAAAGTTAGCGATCGCGGTAGAAACCCAGCAACTATTCGCAGTTGGTGTTACCAATGTCAAGAGTTGCGGAAAATTCGCTATACCTACATTGATGCCGGGGAGAGTGCCCAAATTTTTAACAGCGTGGTTTATCCTAGTCATTACTACGATCTACCTCTGTTAGGGATTGATTTTTTATCCTTTGGAAAAGTCAAAAACCTGATTGTGCTAGACTTTCAGCCTTTATTTCAGGATGAAGATTATCAAAAAAAATATATAGTTCCGCTAAAATCTCTCCATGATAAATACCCGGATTTGGCGCAAAACTTAGAAATGAAGTTTTACGATGCCAACCAGTATTTTTCTAAGTACCTACTGTTTGCCAAAACAGATCCTCAAACAGTGGCAACGCGAGTCTTTGAAGCTTTTCAGGATTATTTAAACTTGTATTGGCAAATGCTAGCAGATGCCCAACCGCTCCAAGAAGAGGAAGATATCCAGCGGATTGTCAAAGCCCAAAAAGACTATGACCAATATAGTGCAGACCGCGATCCAGCATCTGGTTTGTTTAGCAGTTATTTTGGTCATGAATGGGCAGAGCGTTTTCTCCATGAATTCTTATTTGAAGATGCTGTTCCCCTAGCAGTTAGTGCCGGCAAAAGATGATCGAATGAAAATGGGCATTGGGGATTATTAATTTTGAATTCGGAGCAAAGCAACGTGACACTCTATCAACCGTTTCTCGATTATGCAATCGCCTACATGCGATCGCGCTTGGATTTACAACCCTATCCTATCCCCACTGGGTTTGAGTTTAAGAGTGCTGTTGTGGGCAAGGGAAAAAATCAGGAAGAGGTTGTCACCACCAGTTATGCCTTTCAAACCGCAAAATTGCGGCAAATTCGTGCAGCTCACGTACAGGGTGGCAATTCGCTGCAAGTGCTGAATTTTGTGATTTTTCCGCGCCTCAACTACGATTTACCCTTTTTTGGAGCGGATCTGGTGACATTGCCAGGAGGACATCTAATTGCTTTGGATATGCAGCCCTTATTTCGTGATGAGCCGGCATATCAGGCAAAATATACTGAACCAATTCTGCCCATTTTCCATGCCCATCAACAGCATCTGTCTTGGGGAGGAGATTTTCCCGAAGAAGCACGCCCCTTTTTCTCTCCCGCTTTTCTGTGGACTCGTCCCCAAGAAACTGCTGTAGTAGAGACTCAGGTATTTGCCGCTTTCAAAGACTATTTGAAAGCTTATCTGGATTTCGTCGAGCAGGCAGAAGCTGTAACAGATTCCCAAAATTTAGCAGCCATTGAGCAAGCCCAACTGCGATACCTACGATATCGGGCTGAAAAAGACCCAGCACGAGGGATGTTTAAACGCTTCTATGGTGCAGAATGGACTGAGGAGTATATCCACGGCTTTTTATTTGACCTAGAGAGAAAATTAACAGCCATCAATTAGAGGTTCTTGTGCAGGAAGTCAGCCCCTTCCCTACGGGACGCTGCGCGAACGGGGAAGTCAAAAGTCAAAAGTCAAAAGTCAAAATTAAGAACCATCAAAATAAATTTAGGGGCTTGTACCTTTTTGTTTCTGGTCAGGAGATTTTCTTTTAGAGTGGTTTTACTGTGATGGTGTAGAAAGCTATGTGTCAATCACTTACACAAGAACTGGAAAACCTTGAAGTGGAACTGCGAGAGGCAATGCTCTGTAATGATATCACCGCTTTGGATCGCCTCTTGGCAGATGAGGTTATTTTCACAGATCCGCAGGGTAGTGTAATAGACAAGGTAGAGGATTTGTCTGTTCACCAATCAGGCGACTTGGTAGTTACAAGCTATGAAGCAGATGAATTAATTGTTCGAGTTTTTGGCTCAACTGGAATCACAAATTTGAAGGTGAGATTGACCGGAGTTTTCAAGGGGGAATCCTTCAGTGGTGTTTACCGTTATACACGCACATATTTGAAGCAAAATGAGCAATGGCAAATTATAGCAGCCCAAGCAACAGCGATCGCTGCATAGTTTACCTGTTTTTGAAATTTCCCTGATCGTATCCATGCTCAAAGTCCTTCCTAAATAAACCGCCTACATGCTAAACACGCGATATGGACGAGCGATCGCATGGTAAGAATTATTTAAGGGATCGCTTTTGTATGAAATAAACTTTCACCTCTTTTCTTTTAGGAGAGAGGCTTTGAGCATTGATAAATCGGCGCTCGCAAGTGGTATAAATGTGACTTTATTTACTGAGTAATTTTCTGTTTTGGCGAATTTCCGTAGATTCACAGTTTAGATACAGCAACATTCTTGAGGATGGTCATCGGCCCTTGGGCTTTGAGAATCTCCATTTCTGCCGCATTCCGCACTAGCAAAGCACCAGCGAATCCTAATGAATTTACAGAGATAGACTGAAAATGCTCCTGCGATCGCGGTATGATCAACATCCATTCTCGTGTCGCTAGCAGATTGTAAGCACCCAATTGCCTTGCATCCAAACCCACAGCATCTAGCAAAGTGCGATAAAGTTGCTCTGTTGCTTGCGCCCCTGCGAATGGCGACTGCACCCAATGAGGATCTAGGGGTGTGAAAGCGTGTACAAAAGGAAGTTTTGGTATTGTGTTCGAGTTCTGAAATTGTGCTGCTGTTAATAGAGCTTCAATAGGTATCTGCGGTCCTGAAGGTGCAAGTGGTAGTGGCACTAATTGCAAGTGCTTGTGTCGCTGACTGGCACCTGCGGTTTTGCCACTGTTGTAAAATGCTAAACCATCGAAATCAGCCAGACATGCCCACATAGCCGTAAAATCTTCTAGGGTAAGTAAGCTTTCCTGTTCCTCGAAATCACGGGTGATGATTAGCAGGTGATAATCAACAACATTGAATTTATTAAAAATACATACATGCGTATCGGAGATATCCGCCACAAATAAATCCTTTTCGTAGGGCAAGAAAGGATTAAACTCTTGACCAGACGTAGCAGATTGTTTTTTCTGTTTTTCCTTGGCTGCTTTTTTACGATTCAAGTTAGACAAAATCCGCACTAAAAAGCGCACGTTATCCTGTTCGACAAATTCAAATTCTGTCGGTATCGATAGCAACGCCCCATATTGTAAAGCATGTTCAGTCTGTTCTTTGACACTTGTCCATAAAGTGCCAGGCTGAAGTAAGATTTTACCCTGTGCCATTTTATTCCTTCAGACATGGAGGGAACACGCAATCGGGACGCACATCTGTGCGTCCCTACGAATGACTATATTTCAATACAGTTCAGTTAAGATGCGATAAGTAAAATACCAAACCTTTCACAACAACGCAATACCTCTGCAACAAAACTGTCACAAATAATATCTACATTAGTAATACATCTAAATATCCTTCCAGACAGCAATGCAAAACGAATCTCGCGACAGAGAACACCCATCAAATAGCATTTCACATAACACTGCTGATGCCAAATACCATAATCGAGCACCCTGGAAAAAGGCTGCCGCCTCTCTATCGCTGGTGCTGCTGGGATCAGGTATGACATTGGCAGGCGGCTATATGGCTGGACATTCTCGGCAGGTGTCTGAGAGTGCATCTAATTTGGCAGTGAGTCGAGTAAATGCTGCTCCTCCATTACCAGCTGCCACCGATCCTAACTTTGTTATACAAGTAGTGCAAAAGGTCGGGCCAGCCGTGGTGCGGATTGACTCTTCGCGGACTGTAAAAGCCCAGATACCAGATGAATTTAACGATCCATTTTTCCAACGCTTCTTTGGCTCTCAAATGCCAGAACAACAGAATCGAGTAGAACGGGGTACTGGTTCAGGTTTTATTATTAGTGCTGATGGTCGTATTCTTACCAATGCCCACGTAGTCGATGGTGCTGATACGGTAACAGTAACACTCAAGGATGGGCGTAGCTTTAAAGGAAAGGTGTTAGGAAAAGACGAGTTGACTGATGTTGCTGTTGTCAAGATTCAGGCAGACAATCTACCATTAGTAGCCTTGGGTAACTCAGATCAACTGCAACCCGGAGAATGGGCGATCGCGATCGGCAACCCCCTTGGACTAGATAATACAGTAACTACCGGAATCATCAGTGCTACCGGACGCAGTAGCAATCAAATCGGTGCTCCTGATAAGCGAGTAGAGTATATTCAAACGGACGCAGCAATTAATCCCGGTAATTCCGGCGGGCCCCTACTAAATTCCCGTGGCCAGGTAATTGCCATGAATACAGCGATTATCCAAGGAGCACAAGGATTAGGTTTTGCTATTCCTATCAACACAGCACAACGCATTTCCAGTCAACTAATAGCTACAGGTAAGGTAGAACATCCTTATCTGGGAATTCAGATGGTGGGGTTAACGCCTCAGCTAAAACAAAATATCAACTCAGATCCCAATAGCGGTTTGAGCGTGGATCAAGATAAAGGTGTATTAGTTGTGAAAGTTGTGCCAAATTCACCAGCTGCTAAAGCAGGGATACGTGCTGGTGATGTGATCCAAAAGCTCGGTGGGCAAGCAGTCACAGATGCTAGCAGTGTCCAAAAGGTAGTAGAAAATAGCCAAGTCGGGGGCGATTTACGTATGGAATTACGTCGCAATGGGCAGAATCTTAACATAGCTGTGCGACCTGGTGCTTTTCCCACGCAACCCACACAAGTACAATAATCCCTGTGGTTAGCTGTTTCGAGCGATTTTTGAGTAGTAAATGAGTAGTATCAAAAATCTGGAGCTTAAATTTAGGAAAACAAAGAAAGCTTAAAATAAAGCCGTCCTACTAATGACAGGACGGCTTTATTTATCGTTATACATTCACCACGGACGATCGCTGGCTCTACGTGCATAATCGATGAGCATCAAACAAATACGGGAATTTTTCTGATGTCTTCACCTTGAGATTCCCTGTATTTGTAGAGTTGTACCACCCCACCAACTCAAAATTGATTATGCAGCTTACGCTTATCCTTCAGCTAGAGGTTGCTTTATTTATTGCATTCCTCTTACTGGTTATATGCATCATCAAAATTTTGCTTCAGAGGAAAGCTTTGTATCTACACCAACAATCCACAAAACTGTTTAAGCAGTCCCTAAACCAATACCAAGAATCCATAGAGCTTTTTAGACAAGCTATAGATGAGTACGAATTGCTACTTAAAGAACATGGGATAAATACATCAAAACTAAAAACTAAAGCTCCCCAGCAACTAATATCCCCACCACCGTTTCCATTCAAAGTAACTCAGCAGGAAATAGACATTAACAATAAGTATCTGCACAGTGAATTAACTGCTCTAACCAACAACGTCAACACAGCTAATCAATTACTGACAAAACAGCGGCAATTATACCCTGGTAAATCTGAGAACTGGGTTTTGAAACAAGTCATTAGTGACTTGAAGCTCAAAAAACCACAGTCACAACTACATTCAAAAAGACCACAAATACAAACCGAAGTTTCTCTGTCTCCACCCTCAGATACGCCATTACCAGACCTGAAAAAAATCAAGAGGCAGCCTAGTAAACCAAAAGGAGTACCTAAGAATAATCCATTGTACAAAGAACTTCTTAATTTACTCAGTGGCAATCAAGAAATTGCTAATCGGTTGATTACACGTCAGCAACAATTAAATCCAGATAAATTAGAGAACTGGATTTTGGAAAAAGTTGTTGGCGACATAAAACGTGATCGGCGTGTTTGACGAACCTAAGCGTAGTTTACCGCCGTAGGCATCGCTCACCAGAAAATCTTAGTTTGTAGTGACCGATTTATCGCTGATTCAGATTTATCAGGATTAAAGTCATGACTACAAACTTTAATTTATTTATGCCTAGCAAGAAGTTGTAACTGAATTTTAAGCCAGAGCTACTGCTGGTTGCTGCCAGCGTCCCACCGCTTTACCAATCACTGCTAATTCTTGCATCAAGTTATCGAAACGGTCTGGTGTCAGAGATTGGGGCCCATCAGATAAGGCTTTGGCAGGGTTGGGGTGAACCTCTATCATCAGGGAATCTGTGCCAGCTGCGATCGCAGCCATTGCCATTGAAGGCACAAACTCAGACCAACCTACGCCGTGACTGGGGTCAATCATGATTGGCAGATGAGTCAGCTTTCGCAACACTGGCACTACTGATAAATCCAGCGTATTTCGCGTATACTGGCGGTCAAAGGTGCGTATTCCTCTTTCACACAAGATTACATTGGGATTGCCAGATGCCAGAATATACTCGGCTGCCATTAACCAATCTTCAATAGTAGCTGCCATTCCCCGCTTCAAGAGAACTGGTTTCGCCTGCGCCCCTACTTTTTTGAGCAAAGAGAAATTCTGCATGTTCCTTGCCCCCACCTGGATCACATCAGCAATTTCGGCAATTTTATCCAGGTCAGCGGCATCCATCACTTCTGTAATAATACCTAGTCCGCTGACTTCCCGCGCTTTTGCCAACAAATCTAAAGCACTCTCGCCGTGTCCTTGGAAGGCGTAAGGTGAAGTCCGGGGTTTGTAAGCCCCTCCTCGTAAAAATGTGGCTCCAGCCGTCTTGACACGCCGCGCCGTCTCCACAATCATTTCTTCATTTTCTACGGAGCAGGGGCCGGCAACGACTACCAAAGGGTGGTGTTCGCCAAATACCACTGCTCTATTGGGAGTATTAACCACCACTTCCGAAGCTTCGCCGTGGCGATACTGACGGCTGGCTCGTTTGTAAGGCTGCTCTACCCGCAACACCTGCTCAATCCAGGGGCTAAGTTCCTGCATTTGTAGTGGATCTAAGCTAGCGGTTTCACCTACTACACCAATAACTACTTTGTGTTTACCAACAATTTTTTCTGGAGTTAGCCCCCAGCTAATTAGTTCCTTATCAATGCGGTTTATTTCCGCTTCTGGGGAACCACTTTTCATTACTATAATCATGTGAAAGTTCCTGATTAATTGAGTAAAATTTTCTGAAAATGAGCTAACTTTATTGTTGCCTATTAGCCTAATTACAAATTGTTAAAAATAAAATTTATTTTCAAAATCAATATAGCGCTCAGTCAATAGTTTTGCTACCAAATAACTGGATATAGGGTATAAAAAGATTTATATAATTTTAATTAGCAATGTTGAAGTTCTAAAATTCAACTTCAACATTTACGGGTTCGGCACTTCCTTCTCCCTTGGCGCTAGCCTCTCCCTTTGGGAGAAGGGGAGACGCTGCGCGTAGCTTGCTTCTCTGTAGGAGTAGAAGTCGGGAAACCCGCCCAACGGAGTGCCTCACTTCTTTATTTACCCAATACCGCAATTACATAATACTGAGCGCTGTTCATTATGAGTTTTTTTGCCGAGTTTCGCGCCAAACTGCCACCATTCGTCCCCAATTGGTGTTGAACTCACCCAAACCCAGCAAACTTCCAACTCTTTCTTCATCCCACGAGGCAGAGAGAACGCCATAAGTTATCCCTAAAACCCCCAAACCAAATAATCCCATGTTCACCAATAACACGGCGATGGGAGGTAGTTGGATGTCGGAGTAGATAGCAAGCAGATAGCTGACAACCAGAGTGGTAATGCCCAAAGCTGTTGGTACACCACAGAACCCAGCTACCCGTCGGATCATCCGCTGGCTGACTACTTGGGGAATAGCCATTTCTTCTTTGGTGTAAGGTGTCTTTCTACCAGCCTGTTTGCCAGATTCTTGTGGCTGTGGTGCTGGTTTACTTTGAGTTTTTGCGGGTTTTTGGCGCTTTTTGTTTGGTTCAAAGGGCAAGCGACTGCGTTCAGATTCTTCAGCAGACATAAGCAGTAATCCCTATCCACGAATACCGAGACGAGCAATCAAAGCTTGATACTTTTCTCGGCTTTCCTGGGATATATAAGCTAGAAGACGCTTACGCTGACCAATTAGCTTCAACAGTCCCCGCCGGGAAGAATGGTCTTTTTTATTTGCCTGGAGATGTTCGCTGAGGCGGTTAATGCGCTCAGTTAACATGGCAACTTGGACATCGGCCGACCCAGTGTCGGTTTCATGAACTTGGTAGTTGGAAATTATTTCTTGTTTCCGCAGTTGCGTCAGGGCCATGATCGATTCAGTTTCTAGTTTTTCTAAATGTATGCAGCAGTCTCCCATAATATCACAGCCCTCAAGCTGGATGTGGAATCATCTATGCTGCTACGCCTTGCACTCTAGGAGACTAAGTAAGTCAGGAGCCAGACTCCAGTATCCTCTGGTAGTAGAGGCGGTAAGTATAATCCATAACTAATTGTATTTGCAGCTGCGATCGCTTCACAATTCAATACCTATCGCAATCCTGCTATTGCAATGTTCACAGGAATTTATCGGCGTGATTACAAGAGTTGATGCAGGAGGCGATCGCCAATCTTAGCATTTACCGTTGGCTCGATCAGCTCAAACTTTGAACACATCATTACAGTTAACTTTCTTAACGATCAGAAATCGCATTCAGTTACCAGGCGCAGATGAAGGTTCGTATAAAAAAGGAGATACGTTTCAAGGCGAGTTAGTGGGTGGGCCAACATATGGAGTGTTCCTGATTGCCAACGGAACTCCAAACCAATTCTTAGAGCAAAACCCCAAAAATGAGCAAAAACAATGGCGAACTCCTAAAGCTTACTTTTTTAATCTGGCAGCTAACCCTGATAGAACATCTCATGCCAAAGTGTTATCGTCAACGGTAACTAACCCGAATCAAGCATCTGATGTCAAAGTGTTACCGTCAATTGAATATGGTTTTGAGGATCTGTATGGGGGAGGAGACCAAGATTTTGATGATTTGATCGTCAAGATAGAAACTTTGGCGGTTGAGACTATTATTTAATCTCAACCAGGTAACTAAGGAAATTTTTACTGGCTTTTGTCGGATTAAAGCGGTTACCAGCAGTAATTTGAGTTTTGGAGATAATAAAAAAATAGCGATCGCTTGACTTTTCTAAAGTGAGGCGATCGCATCTTACTTTGTTGCAAACTCTGTAGGCGATGGAAAAAAATAGCGATCACCTTACCTGACAATAACTAAGCGATGTCTAACGACAAACCACTGCATATCTACGCATCAAATCATGCTGTGATATAGGAATTTAACTTAAATTTTGAAAATATACTGAGAGCGCACCCTTCTACAGGCCTCTGTACGATTTCCTTGAAACAGCAGGCTACAAAGGCAACGTCAACATCCGCGTGGCAGGCTATGATTCGCGCCTAACTCCAGATATGGATGAATTCCTTAAACGCACTAAGGGACTCATCAAGCAGACATACTACCAGAACAAAAACACCCCCGTTCACCTGGTAAGTCACTCCAACGGGCCGTTTTACGCACACTACGCAGGCATGGAAGAACAAGTTCATTCACGGCTTTACCCCCATTGCTGGAAACTGGCCAGGGCAGGGTTTGCTCTACCCAGTGTATTTCACTGGACTGAATGTCATTGACTTTTCCTTTCCAAAAGATCCCGCAAACGCGGCCAGCAGCGCCACCATGTACCAAACCCACCCCTCCAGCTATATGTCTTCTGCCGATCCTGCTGTCTTCAGAAATCGGGAGGTGGTGGTGCGGACTGTGCAGGGGGGTAAAACCTACACGCCGCAGGACTATCAGCAGCTGTTCCAAGATGGCGGACTCAGCTTGGCACAGCAGTTGGCATCCTTCTACATTGGCTTTGTCAAGTTCGCTCCTCCGTTTTTCCCCAATGTAGATGTCTATGCCGAAAAAGGCTCCAGACTCGATACAATTGTAGGCGCACAGCTACAGAATCTCACTGTCGGGCAGGTACTGAACAATTCCCCTGTCTTCTTTACAAGGGATGGTGACTCCAACCAAGAAGACATCACCAACGACGCGATCGCAGTGTGGGCAAATATGCCTTGCTACCGTTTTGTTCTAACTGACAACCCAGATGTGGGTCATTTCGATTTGCCTAGTAACCCAGTTGTTTTGCAGCGCCTGTTGGCAGACCTACAACAGACGAAGTCGGTTTGTCCATCCCAGTGATTATTATGTTCCTTTGAAGTCCCCTAATTAAACAAGCAAAGAGAAATTGAAAATCTAGTTCCCTCTCCTTGTAAAGGCTATCCACATACAATACCTTTGCCAATTTACGAGGATTCAACGCCTGTAGAAATGGGATGAATACGACCTAAAGCAGTGAGCTTGGCAAAAATCTGGGTTAATAAAATTGATTAAAATGATGCTATTCTTTATCCAAACTGCAATAATGCGGAGAATATTTACAATCAGCAATTAATAAGACTCGCCAACGAGTATAAAAGACTTGCGAACGGAGTTCTAAGACTCGCCGACGAGTATAAAAGACTCGTGAACGGAGTTCAAAGACTCGCCGACGAGTATAAAAGACTCGCGAACGGAGTTCAAAGACTCGCCGACGAGTATAAAAGACTCGTGAACGAAGTTCAAAGACTCGCCGACGAGTATAAAAGACTCGCGAACGGAGTTCAAAGACTCGCCGACGAGTATAAAAGACTCGTGAACGGAGTTCAAAGACTCGCCGACGAGTATAAAAGACTCGTGAACGGAGTTATTGTATGGAATATTCCATTTCCTACACTCAGAAGTGCCAAACTACAGAATTTCAATGTTTGGATACTGCTGATTAGCGATCGCCCAATAAAAACAAAGTCAAGCAGAGTAAACTAGAATCTACATTTACTATTTGGCTGACTACTGCTAAACAAATATCTTGGCTGTATAGCTTGGCAAGTCAGTGATTAAACTATCTTTCCCAACTTCTACTTCCCGCTTGAGGAACCAATCTTGCCAATACTCAGCAGTTGGAAAGTCTGGTATTTGATATTTAGTTAAATTATGGTCAGAAAAATTAGCTACGACAACAACACGAGAATTCTGCTCATCCCAGCGGGTGTAAGCCAGCACTTTATCGTCAGCATTTTCGTAGAAAAACTCGATATTGTCACTTTGCAAGGCGAGATTCTGCTTGCGTAGAGCAATGAGTTTTTGATAATACTCAAATAAATCACGATTCTGGTCGCCTGATAACAAAGACCAATTAATCTTCTGTGGCTTAGTCACATCTTGGCTTTTTAGCTGGTATTCGCCAAACTCTTCTCCCATCCAGAGCATTGGTATACCCATCGCTGTCATTAAGAGAACAGCTGCTAACTTCGCTCGCTTAAATGCCTCTGCGTCAAAGATACCGCGATCCCCTAATTCTCGCAATATACGTTCGCGATCGTGGGTTCCCAAATAATTTATCACATTGGTAGCGATCGCATAACCCTGCTGTCTGGGATCTAAAATTTGCTTTAGTTGTTCTATTTCAAATGTTTCTCCACAAATATGTGGAACTATAAAGTATCGAAAACTCTCATGCCAACAACCATCTAATGGGCCATCTGGCTTGACTACAGTTTTTGTATCAGGAATATGTTCAGCAATATTGTAAAACTGCTTGGGTGCAGCATGGTTTTTCCCTTGCTGTGCCAGCCAGTCGAGAAATTCAAAGTTAGCCAATTGGCGCACCGCATCAAAACGAATTCCATCAATGTGATACTCCTGAATGAAAAATTGCACCACATCCCCAACATATTTCCATGCAGGTTTAACATTTAATTTTTCATCATAATTATCATAATTCAACTCTGGCCCCCAGTAATTATCTGGGTCTTCAGGATAATGCATGTGTTCGTAATACCAGTAATTCCGATCAATCAGCATTAAGGGGCATTCTTCATCGGTATGATTATAAATTCCATCCATAAAAACGCGAATGCCTCTAGCATGACATTCATCTATTAATCGTTTTAAATTTTCTGTTGAACCGTAACTAGATTCTGTAGCAAAGAAGTGGCGCACTTTATAGCCCCAGCTATAGTTACCGGGATACTCATTAACTGGCATTAATTCAATTGCATTAACTCCCAATTCAACCAGATAATCTAACTTGGCAATTATCCCTAAATATTTGCCTCGTTTGTCAAGGCCAACCTCATCATCAGTAAAATCTGCAACATGCATTTCATATATGACTAATTCTCGATTATCAGGTAACGGTTTTTCGTCATATTGCCAAACGTAAGCATCAATAATGCGTTGCCCATCTTTAATCTGCACCATGCTATATTTTTCTATTTCATTAACATCTGTTGCATTCGGGTCAATAACATCCACCCATTCATCAAGTGTAAAATTTAGGCTTTTGCTTTGAACACGAAATTTATATTGATAAATGCCGTCTTCCAGTTTTACTTGAGTGCGGAAATAACCATCTTCACTTTTTACCATTGGGATTTCTTTCCAATCAGAAAAAGACCCAATTAAAGCTGCTCCTTTGTTACGAGGAGCAAATAACGTAAATTCAATTAAACTTCCCACTTCCATTTTTTTAATTAGCATACGGTTTGCACTTGCTCAGGAAATCGACGTTCCTGAAACTTTTCGATAGGTTACTTGCTTCCAAATGACTATACATCTATCTTTAGTTAGTCTTGCTTCAAAAAAAATATCAGACTTTTAAATTTGCTTTGTTATGAATTTTTATAAGAGAGAAGACTTATTTTCTGTTGCTTCAATAAATGCCTCAAACTGACCATTTGTCCATTGAATAGCTCCATCTCTTCCTGTAAAAAATAGTTTGGTTTTGCTTTGGTTCAGTTCAGATAAAGCTTTTATATCAAAGTTACCAGAAGAGGCGATCGCCACTTGTGGTTGCAGAGCAATAACTAAATCTTTTAATGACTGAGGAGCACACCATAGCACTTGTGGACGAGGCAAACTCCCACTTTTAACTAGTTGCTGTACCTCTTTTGACTTGATATTACCTACTAATAACCAATTCTGATCTAAAATTTGCAATTGTAAGATGGGTAATTGATCATTGATTAGTTGTGCTACTATTGAGCCTGTTTTCACAGCTTGACCAACTGCCAATGGTTGATAAGAACCCTGATACTTTTGTAGTTCTTGTTGAATTGCCTGAGTTGCAAGAGAATTTTCTGGCTTGGGAGAATATTCGTAAAAGTTTTTGATTGGTAAACGTTGCAGTAATTCCAACCAAGCATTACTCTCATTGCCTTGGAAATCAGTTGCGATCGCCCAATTGATTTGATTTACACCCTGCTGTTGTAAAAACGGTAGAATTGTGAAACGTCCAGTCCCTTCATCACCACTATTAATTACAGTTACAGTACCTCTATCTTGAACAACTACAATTGGTTCTGTACCAGATTCTAATACCGTTATCTTAAACAATGTATTTGTAGAATGCCAAAGGGGGATAAATACTAAACCAATCGCAATTACATTAGCAAACCACCAGCGCCGCTGCCACCAAGGAACTAACCAAACCAATATGATCAATACATAAATCGCCAGAAGCTGCCAAGTAGATATGCTGCCTACAGCAACAGAATTTCCTGGTAACTTGCTAAAAAATTCCACTAGTTTAATTAGCCAATCAGTTGGGTAATGCAACACCCCAGCCAGGAAGCTTCCAGCCTCAGTCCAGATTAAAGCTACTAAGGCACTGATGATTCCACCTATACTAATGATCGAAATTAATGGAGTACTAACCACATTCAGCAACAAACTATAAGATGGTACAACTCCAAATACAAAAAGTTGTATAGGTAAAGTCCAAAGAGTTGCAGCCAGGGGAACAGCAATCAAAGCAGCGATCGCAGGTGGTAGCCATGCTAGGCGGTTGACTAATGCCGGTACTGTTACGACTAATCCCAGTGTTGCTAAAAAACTCAATTGAAAGCCCAAATCCCAAATCCATAGAGGATTAAACACTAATAACAGAGTTGCTGCTAATAGTAAGGATCCCAATTGTTTTACCTTTCTTTTTAATAGCAGACCAATTAATGCCGCAAAACCCATAATTACGGCTCTGAGTACCGCAGGTTGAAAACCTGTTAAACTCAGAAAAATGATTAAAGCCAAAAAGCCAAAGGTAAATTGCGTTACTTTTTTTGCCCGCCTAGTTAACTGTAATATCACACTCAAAATCAAGGAAGTTTGGAATCCAGAGGCTGCTAAAGCATGAGCTAATCCTGCTTGTACAAACAAGTCGCGGATATCGTAGGGTAAATCTACAGCTTTGCTACCTAAAACCATTGCACTCACAAGAGGCCCTTCCGGGATACCCAACCAACGAACTTGCGATCGCACAATTCTCTCCCGAATTTGCCACCATCCCCATTTACGTTCCTGATCCAAAACATTTATTTGTCGCCCAATCAAACCAGCAAACGTTCCTTCTTGCTTGAGAAACTTCTGAAAGTCGAAACCACCAGGATTGGAAGCCGCCTTTGGTTTGTACAAAATTCCAGTCACAGCAATCTGTTGACTAGGGTATAACCCAGTAGCTTGAAGTATAGGCACTGTCACATACAATTTGCCTGTCACCCCTTTCGGAACACCTGCTGAACCTTTTTCATTTTTGACTTCATCTAACTGAGTCGCTTCCAGCCAAAATTGTCCTCGCTGACTGCGAGTCAAGCGGGGATTACTCGCCACTTCGCCACGAATAATCACAAGTTGTTCTTGATTACTGCTATTTCCAGGCGCGACAAACTGACTAATATCTTTTGCACCTGGTTGCGGCACTCGCCATTGAAAATATAGAGTTGCCAATAATCCCACCAAGCCGGCTGCTAGCCATATTCGAGGATGAGGATTAGTTTGCCAAGTGTTAGGTACTGTCTTATTTTTGCTTCCAACATTTTCTGGTTTCTGAGCAAGTTGCCGTGAACTGGTGCGTCTTCTAAAAAAAATTGCTCCCACTATCCCCAGAAGCAAAATCCATACACCACCCCAAGGAACTACTGTAAACAGCAACCCAAGAATGTATCCAAGACAAATAATTACACCACTGGTTTGAATCATAAGATTTTTTGTAAAAGCATCTGACAACTCGAATTTGTAGCTAACTTAAAAATAGCTAGGGTAACAATAGAGAAAAATCGGTGTTGCTGAATTTCGCTATGAAATTCAAAAATCAAATATTCCAAACTCTTATTATCTGCGCCTATTGAAGTTTTGAGTAGCGGCTTCCGCCGCTCAAACTTCTTTCTGCGTAAGCTTTTCATCTCTTTAATCAGCAACGCCGAAAAATTTTTATGCTTGTGGTGAAGTATAGTCCATCAAGTTTATACAAACAAAGCCCGCACAGGCGGGCCTTATCCTTGTAGATTTAATGTTTAAGGCTCAAGATTTAATGGTATTTCCGATCTTTAGCAATAGCCACATCATCAAGATATACCTAGCTTAGAGAATGCAAAATCAAGAGTTTGTTAACCTGCGGAGGCAGGTTTTGTTTGTGTAGCCGCGACTTCTAGTTGCATAATTTAGCAATAAATTATACTTTAGAAATATCATATTTCTAGATAAAAATACCTGGATGGTTTATATTGTTTGATACATAAACCTTTCTACCGAAGCAATGAAAGTATTATCCAAAGAACATAAGAGATAATTGGAATCAAAAACAGCCAATCAGTTATATATTGATAACGAGATTTAACTGTAGACTCTGAAACAGCTTGTACTAAGACTGGCTGTGAAACAATTTGCTGCACAACTGGCTGTAAAACAGGTGGCTGTATGACTGGTTTTAAATCTTTGAGCAACGGAAAACCCAACTTCTCCCTTTGCTCAACATATAAATGAGCTACCTTCCTAGCCAAATGACGAATCCTGGCAATATAACGAGTTCTCTCTGTCACCGAAATCACACCTCTTGCATCCAGCAAGTTAAACGTGTGCGAACACTTCATTACATAATCTAAGCTAGGCAAGACCAATCCTCGCTCCGTCAATTGGGTAGCTTCCTGCTCATACAAATTAAATAGTGTCAGTAGCAACTCAGAATTTGACGCTTCAAAGTTGTAGATACACTGCTCAATTTCTCCCTGGAGGTAAACATCACCATAAGTAATGTTGTCTGTCCAATGAATCTTAGTAATTGCCTCCACTTCCTGGAGGTACATCGTCAATCTCTCTAACCCGTATGTAATCTCAATTGACACAGGGCGGCAATCTATCCCACCACACTGTTGGAAATAGGTAAATTGAGTAATTTCCATCCCATCTAACCATACTTCCCACCCAGTGCCCCAAGCTCCCACCGTCGCATCTTCCCAGTTATCCTCTACAAACCGAATATCGTGGTCTTCAGGGCGAATACCTAAAACCCTTAATGAATCAAGATAAATCTCCTGGATATTATCTGGCGACGGCTTAATCAGAACTTGGTACTGATAATAATGTTGGAAGCGGTTGGGGTTTTCGCCGTACCGCCCATCTGTCGGGCGACGACACGGTTCAACGTAGGCAACAGCCCACGGTTCCGGTCCCAATGCTCTTAAAAATGTCTGAGGATTTTTAGTACCTGCCCCCTTCTCAATGTCATAGGGTTGGGCAATCAAGCAACCGCGATCGCCCCAAAACTCATGCAATAAACCTATTACCGACTGAAAATTCACGCTTCACCCTTCCTTACTCAACACAGTGCATAAACCATTGTTGCCTACAACCCGGCACTGTGGGCAGTTTCAGGAGACCTAAAAACGATTCCAAATCTATTTTGGAAAAAGAGTTGACAAGCTGAAGTCGGTTCGCTATATTGAATAAGTGCCTGAAAGCGGAGGGCTTAATAGCGACGCTTC
>NZ_JBALCN010000094.1:0-65290 GCF_036919615.1 Nostoc sp.
TGTATTTCTTTTTCACCATGATACAACTGGGTAGAAGGGGATTACTGAAATTATTACCATAGTCACCCCTCAATTCAAAGCTGACAGACTACTAGAAGTCGCACGCCAGTTGCTCATGGGGAAACCCCCTGTTCCCGTAATGGCTTGGCTATACAGGCAAAACTACCTGCGTGGGTTTCAAACCCTTGATTTTCTCTTAGTCCACGCAGGTGGACGAGAGCTTGTGTAGTAGTGACTTATAGTCGCCTAATACTTTTCAAACATCCTCTGAGGTAATTGAATGTAAATTGAAAAGCTTGATTAGCTATAACTCTCAAATATGTTAGAGAAGATTCCCAGGGGAGGAAAATGTTTGTACTTCTGGCTATGATATAGTACCATATAATACATTTATCTGGGAAAATTTTGGTGAATTATATGAAACATCCCTTTGAACTAGAAGTATCTGAGCTAGAAGCAATTGAGCTAGACTTTCTAGAGCCATTGGCAGATGAGTTAGCTCAAAAGATTACAGGAGGATTTCAAGCTACAACTGAGCACATTACTGCCAATGAGGGTGAGGCAGGAGAAGAAGGTGGCGGCCATGTGGCTACAACTAATTACATTACTGCCAATAAGGGTGAGGCAGCAGAAGAAGGTGGTGGCGTCCATAGAGCTACAACTGAGTACGTTACTGTCCCCCATCCGGGTGAGGCAGCAGAAGAAGGTGGTGGTTTGTGCCACTACTAGGCTTTCTTTCTTAATGATTATGTTTCCATTTGAAAGATAATATCCTGTGCTTAATTTCTGGTGCTAGGTAGGAGGCTCAGTTGGCAGTTCTAATTGAAGGCAGGATGGACAAAGTTTCTTCCTGAGAGAGTTTCAAAGATTATAATTTTACGTTTAATTATGTCCACCTACTTAGCCAATTTATTTCATGAAAAGGTAGCTGGTTGTTACTTGAACAAGAATAGTAATCTACTAGCTTATGTATTTAACTATTAATATTTCATATAAGGATGAATATTCTCGTATTAGGTAATTCTTTTGATGCTCATGCTTTACACATGAGAGATGCGCTGACAAAAGCCGGTACAGCAGTAAATTACTTGGATACTCGTTTGTTCCCAACTCAGGTACAAATTTCTTGGCAACCTGATATTCAAGCTGGCTGCTTGGTTCTACCAGGGGGGCATCAGTTAAATTTGCAAGATATCAAGAGTGTTTTTTGGCGGAATTTCTCTGCTCCTTACATTCCTAATTTACCAGAAGGTCAGCAGACAATTGCTTTTAGTGATGCAATGAGTGTACTGCGGACACTGCTTCAAGCTAAACCAGTCAGATGGGTCAATTCTTGGCAAGCTTACCAGTTTCACAAAGAAAAACCCTTGCAACTGAGTCAAGTTAAGCTTCTAGGCGTTGAAATTCCAGCAACATTAATCAGCAATAACCCACACCAAGTAATTGAATTCTGTAAAATCCAACCAAAGACAATTTTTAAGCCAGTCTACGGTGGGACACATACTCAGTTCGTGAGTGACTTTCATTTAGAACCCCATCGGTTAAATTTGGTATTACGACTTTCTCCGGTAACATTCCAAGAGTATATTCCTGGCACTAATATCCGCAGCTATGTAATAGGAGAAGATATTTATGCTGCGGAAATTCGCAGTAATTCTCTAGACTTTCGAGAAGATGAAAAAGCACAGTTAATTCCGGTGGAACTGCCTGACTTAGTTCAACAACAATGTTTAGCAATTAGCAGAGCCTTAATGTTAGAGTGGACGGCGATAGACTGGCGTTTAAAACCAACGGGTGAGTATGTCTTTTTAGAAGCAAATCCCAGTCCGATGTTTTTACACTTTGAGCAACAAACAAAATTTCCTATTACTCAAAGTTTAGTTAACCTTTTATTAGTAAACTAAGCTTGCAACACCCTCGCAGATAAAATTATTGGCTTGGATGCTGGGGCTGATGACTATATGACAAAACCCTCTGAAATGCCGGAACTAATGGCTCAGATTCGAGCAATGTTGCAGCGTAGTAACAACTTCAGCTGACCTTTGTTGGGTAAGTCTGCGTTTAAATTCTAGCACCTATGAAGTTACATATGCAGACAAACTTTTATATCTGGCTCCAAAAGAATATGCCCTGTTGGAACTGCTGGTTTCTAGCGATCGCCGGGTACTGAGTCGAGGTAGAATTATTGAGCGAATTTGGTCATTGCAAGACCCACCCAGCGAAGAAACTGTTAAATCTCATATCAAAAGTTTACGTCATAAACTCTGAGAAGTTAGCGCTTCTGATGATTTTATTGACACAGTTCACGGACTAGGTTATCGTCTGAAGCAGCTTTAGTTTTGGCTTGTGATTGTCTGCCCGATTTTTACCCGATTTCTACCTGATATTTCCACAACTATTTTTTAAGCTGATATTCTGAATAACTTCTCGGAACACCACACAGCAAAATTTCCCCGAACCAAATACATAATTTGGTTCGGGGGGTTTTGATTTAAACTATTAAAAATCCTCTTCCATGTTGCTAACAATAAAGTTGGAGGTCTTCTATGAGACATCACACTGTTGATGTCAACTCAAATTTATCTCAATCCAGCTTGACTGAAAACTCAGCTGATAACGTTGGGTGAAAAGAATTGTATTTATTATTGGTTTAACCATCACCAATTGCCCTAGCAATCCTGTGATACTCCAACTACGGTGTCAACACCAGCACCAGCAAAATCTCTGGAATTGAAGCGATCGCGCCCTAGTAACTTATTCGTGTGATTATTTATATATAGTGGTTGAATTGAATGAGTAGCCAATTGGTTGTCAAGTTTAGAATCAACATGACACGCATGGGGCAGATTTTTTGGAAGCGGCTCTCCTATAAGCTTTTGCCCACTAAACGCCTTGCAATGGTGCAAGCTTGTCTGATTGGTTTAGTCTCTGGATTGGCTGCTGTCTTGTTAGGGCAAGGTGTGGGATTGTTAGGTGGGTGGCGACTACAAATATCCCATCAGTTTCCTGCTTTGTTGGCACTGCCGATAATTGGGTTAGTGGGCGGATTTCTCGCAGGCTGGTTAGTGGAGCGCATCGCCCCTGAAGCTGCTGGTAGCGGCATGTCAGAAGTAAAAGCGGTGCTGGCAAAGGTGCCCATGCCGCTCAACTTGCGAATTGCTGTGGTGAAATTGGTCGGTGCAACGCTGGTGCTAGCATCTGGGATGCCCTTGGGGCGGGAAGGGCCTACAGTGCAAATTGGTGCAGCCTTAGCCAGTCAGTTTAGTCGCTGGTTTCCCACCTCCCCTGAACACCGTCGCCAACTGATTGCAGCCGGAGCCGGAGCGGGACTTGCGGCTGCCTTTAATGCCCCGATTGCTGGGGTATTATTTGTTGTCGAAGAACTTTTGCAAGATGTCTCTGACATCACCTTGGGAACAGCAATCCTGGCTTCATTTATTGGTTCTGTTGTTGCCCGTATTTGTGACACCCATAGTTTAGATTTAAATCTAAATCTAGCGGCTACCAAGACCAGCTTTTATGTGTCGGAAATTCCCTTTTACTTGCTGTTGGGAATTTTGGCAGGATTCGGGGGCGTGCTGTTCAATCGGGGAGTTCTCGCCAGTTTGGGTTTAAGTCGTCGCTTTCTCAAAATCAGCTTACCTTGGCGGATGGGACTGGCTGGATTAGTGACGGGATTGGTATTTGCTTGCCTTCCCTCATTATTTCGGGACAACGCTGGATTACGGGAACTGTTGCTGACGGGTGAAGCAAACTGGCAATTAGTAGCACTAGTTTTCTTTCTTCAGTTTCTACTTATCCTGTTTACCTACGCTTCTGGTGCGCCTGCTGGATTGCTGGTTCCCACATTAGGGCTGGGAGCAGCTTTGGGTTATTTGGTAGGAACCTTAGAACACCACTTCCTGGCTGTGAGTTTGGCGACAACTTATGCACGAGTTGGGATGGGGGCATTTTTCTGTGGGGTGGCGCGAGTCCCAATTACGGCAGTGATCATCGTGTTTGAGATGACAACTGACTTTAATTTGGTGTTACCGTTGATGATTGTTTCGGTAACTGCTTATTTGGTGGCGGAAGCCCTAGAAACGGGATCACTATACGATCATCTATTAGAATTTAAAGGCATTCATTTGCCAAAAGAAACCAATCCCCACGCGCCTTGGACGCAACTAACCGCAGCCAATGTCATGCAACCGAGTGTGGAAACTCTGGGGAGCCGGATGAGTTGGGATGAGGCATTACAGGCATTTTCTCAATCCTCCCACCGCCACTTTCCAGTATTGGAAAAGGGTAAATTGGTCGGAATCTTAACTCAACAAGATATTACAAATCTCTCCCGAACAGGCTTAAGTGAGCATCTTACTGTAGACCAAGTGATGACTCCAGAACCAGTAACTAGCTGTCCTGTTGATACCCTTGCCCATGTGCTGCACTTGCTCAACCGTTACAAGATTAACTGTTTACCAGTTGTGCAAGGAAACCGCTTGGTGGGTATCATTACCCGTAGTGATATTATTCGAGTGCAAGCTGCCTATTTCAATGGTTCTGAAGACTTTTTAGGTTCTAAAGCCGAACCATCCCGCGTGATTTACCATACCAGTGCGCCGGAAACTGGACAGGGAAGGTTACTGGTGCCATTGAGTAACCCGAAAACAGCAGGTATGCTGTTGGAGATGGCGATCGCAATTGCCCGCGATCGCCATTATGAAATAGAATGTCTGCATATTATTGTTGTCCCCCAGCACAAGATTCTTGCAGAAACCCAAGTGAATATCAAGGCAGCTATGGGCCCACTGCAACAAGCAATGCGTTTGGGACAGAAATGGCATATCCCAGTACATACCCAAATTCGAGTTGCCCACGACTTGTCAGAAGCAATTTTGCAAACTATCAAAGACCGCCATATTAATTTCATGCTGATGGGTTGGAAAGGCAGCACAGCCACACCGGGAAGGGTCTTCAGTCGGGTAGTAGATACGGTTATCCGGCAAGCAGCCTGTGATGTGGTGTTAGTTAAGCTGAATAAGCAAACTCACTTAGAACGCTGGTTAGTACCGATAGCGGGTGGCCCCAATGCCCAACAGGCAATTCAATTGCTCCCAGCACTGACTTCACTGAGTAAAACTCCAGTGGTCAACTTATGTCAAGTGTTTGAACCAAATAAAACTGAAGCGGATACAACAACTCTCAAAAAAGCTGCTGATTTTCTCAAACAACGGCTCAAAGGTTTAGTAACAATTGATCCACTCTATGCAAATTCTGTGTCAGAAGCCGTCTTGGATTGTGCTAGACGTAACCAGAGTGATGTGATTATTTTGGGAGCTTCTCGTGAGAGAATGTTGCAACAAGTAGTGCATGGTAATATCCCAGCAACTATCTGCCGCAATAACAACCAAATTGTGATTTTAGTCCGTGCAGCATCTGCTATTGGAGAGGGTAATTAATCTTCTTTTAACGGGTGAGGAACGGGCGGAAGTTGAGCGACAAAAGTGGGAGAAAATTGTAAAGATGCGACTCAACGTTTTAGGAATTGACCCCAGAATATTGGATTAGGATAGATTCTCGTCTACTAATAATACATCTTCATATATAGCTGCGATCGCACAATGAAAATCGACGCTAGCTAAATGTACTTCTTGTTCTTTTTCATAAGGGTAAAGTACCCAATGTCCTTCCTGATTGCGACGGAAGCATTCCACACTCATTTGGTCTGGTGAAATTAGCACATATTCTTCTAGTGATTCTAAGTGTCGATAACTAGCAAATTTCTTTCCTCTGTCATAGCCTTCTGTTGATTCAGAAAGCACTTCGACAATTAAGCAAGGATGGGACTTAAAATATTCAAATTCTCTATCTCGTATATCACAATTCACCATTACATCGGGATAAAAATAGCGATTTATAACATCAATTTGTGCTTTCATATCTAACATATAGACACGGCAACCACTACCCCGGAGATGGTTTCGCAGCAGGGAAAACAAGTTTCCTACTACGGTGACATGAGCATCACTTGCCCCTGCCATTGCGTAGACTTGCCCATCAATATACTCGTGTTTGATTTCACTTACTTTCTCGCCTTCTAGATATTCTTCTGGGGAGATATAATACTCACTTTGGCTAATGACCATTTTAGTACCTTAGTAGTTTTATCAAACATTTTAACCGATACAACAAATTTAATGAGCGCCAGCGCCACCAGTTGCCTTCACCTTTTTGAGGAATAAAACGGCAAGTCCACTAAGTAACAATGCAATACCAATAAAGTAGAAACAATCGTTAAAAGCCATTACAAAGGCTTCCCGGCGGACAATGTTGGATATAGATGCGATCGCTTCATTTTGGGCTGTACTCAAATCTGCTCCACGACTGACAAAATACTGTGTCATTTGGTCAATTCGCTGTTGAGTTTCTGTGTTATATAAAGATACTGTATCACCCAATCTATTCGAGTGAAATTGCTCTCTGTTTGTTAATAGAGTAGCTAAAGAAGCAATTCCGATAGAGCCGCCCAAATTCCGCATCATATTAAATAAACCACTTGCTGATCCTGCTTCTTGCGGACTCAATCCAGCAGTGGCAATAGAACTAAGCGGCACTATAATTAGGGGTTGTCCCATTGCCCGGACAAATTGCGACCATCGTAACTGATCTAATCCGGTTTCATTAGTCATTCCAGAGTTCATAAATGCACTGATGGAAAACAAAGTCACACCAACAGCCACCATTAACCGCACATCGATACGTTTCATCAATCGGGGGATGAGGGGAATAATAAATAGTTGGGGAATACCAGCCCAAATTAATACTTCACCAATTTGCAGCGCATTGTATTGTTGAATCTGGGCAAGATACAACGGTAAAATATAAATTGAACCATACAATCCTACTCCCAGCGACACATTGACAATACTCGCTAAACCAAAGTTTCGCCTAAGTACAAGCCGTAAATTAATAAATGGTTGCTTCCGAGTTAATTCAATATAGAAAAATATCGCCAAAAAAATTACTGCAATTACAGTTAAGCGCACAATCAACGCGGAACCAAACCAATCTTTGCGGCTACCTTCTTCTAAAACAACTTGTATGGAACCTAACCCAATAGCCATTGCAATAATTCCCCACCAATCACCTTGTTTCAATAAATTAATTTGGGGTTCTTCTTGCTTCATTCCGTACCAAACGCCAGCTAGCATTAATACCCCTGGAATTAGATTTATATAAAAGTTGTATTCCCAACCAAAATTTTCTGTTAACCAACCTCCTATTGTCGGGCCAATTGATGGTGCAAAAACTGCACTAAACCCAAATGCAGCTAACCCAACTGATTGCTTGGATTGGGGTAAAGTCGTTAAGACAACTGTCATAGCAGTGGGAATTAATACTCCTCCGCTCAAACCTTGTAAGGCGCGAAATAAAATCATGGAATTGAGATCCCATGCCCAAGCACAGCAAATAGAAAAGAAGATAAATAGTACAGTATTAACTAACAGATAACGCCGCAGAGAAAACACCCGTGATAACCATCCTGTTAGAGGAATTACCACAATTTCTGCTACGAGATACGCCGTAGAAATCCAAGAACCTTCTTCTAAAGTTGCTCCTAAACTTGCTTGAATATCTTGCAGCGAAGCATTAGTTATTTGAATATCCAATACCGCCATAAATGCACCAAGCATACTGGCTATTACACCAATCCAGGTTTTTAGCGGTACACGTTCTGGTGGTACAGCAGGATTTTGCCCTTGCTGACGAATTACACCTGTATTAGCCATAGTGTTGTTCCAGTTCCAAGGTTAAGTAACAAAATTATTATTAAATCTTATACCATCTATTGGCAGTTTTTTATCCTAAGCTTTGTCACTTATTACAATACCCTTCTGCTCATAAATTGGACGCATTATTTGCCTTAAACCAGGTAATTCCCTACTAAAAACTATCGACCCTAAGATACAAGCTATACCATCAATAATTAAAGTATTGGTAGCACCAATATGACTTGCTAATATACCTCCTAATAAATTACCTACGGGAATCATCCCCAAAAATGACATTGTGTATAAGCTCATCAATCGCCCGCGTCTGTCATCTTCAACAATTGTTTGTAAAAATGTATTGCTAGCAGCAATCTGGAGAATTGTTCCCAAGCCAACAAATAACATTGTAAATAAAGAAAGTGGTAAAAACCGTGACAATGAAAAGGCAATTAGACCAATTCCTAAAATTGCTGGAGCTAAGGCAATCAATTTCCCAATTCCCAAGATTGTTTGGCGCGTAGCTAAATAAATTCCACCAGTTAAGGCTCCAACTCCAGATGCCGCCATCAAAAACCCCAAGGTTTCTGCACCACCTTTGAGAACTTGTTCTGCAATAACTGGTACGAGAATAGTATTTTGCAGCCCCATAAGACTAACTAAAGCTGATAGCAATAAGGTAGATCGAATCGGTGGGAAGCTAAAGGCATATACAAATCCCTCTTTGACTTTTTGCAAGGGATTACCGTCAGTTACCGAATTTTTCCAAGGTTTAACTTTCATTGCTAATAAAGCAGCGATTACAGCAATGTAACTCAAACCATCAATTAAAAAACAATAGCCAGTTCCAACGTTAGCAATTAATAAACCTCCGATCGCAGGGCCAATTAATCGCGCACCGTTGAGCATTGTAGAGTTAATGGCGATCGCATTGGCTAAATCTTCTCTTCGTTCAACCAATTCTGGTACAAATGCTTGGCGGGCTGGTGCATCTAAGGCGTTAATAAATCCTTGAAACAAACTCAAAGCGATAATGTGCCATACCTGAATCACACCAGTTAGCGCCAGCACTGCTAATGTTAACGATTGAATCATCGCTAAGACTTGCGTACTAATTAAGGTACGATACCGAGAAAACCGATCTACAAATACTCCGCCAAAGGGAGCTAAAAAAAAGTTAGGAATTTGACTAGAAAATCCTACAATTCCTAGCATTAATGGGGAGTTTGTTAAGTGATAAACTAGCCAAATTGTGGCAACTTGCGTCATCCACGTCCCGATTAGAGAAATACCTTGTCCGGCAAAAAATAGCTGATAGTTTTTTGACCTCAATGCAGGTAGTAGCGGTTTTTTCATGTAAAGTTTGTTTTATACCAATCTGCTCTTACAAATATCATTTCACCTCATTTATATACGCCTGTCCATAGATGTAGGAAAATGTCATAGCAAGAAAAGGTTTTCCATCTGTTTGCAGGGAATTTGGTATTATAGCGTTTCTCGTTTAATTACTTAATTAAACCCGGAGAACCTCAAAGAGCCAAAGCTGTGCTTTGTCTCCCTGCCCCTAATCCTCAGAGGGGGCCCCGAGTTCTCCGCAGGCTCTTAGGGGTTGGGGGTGGGGTTCTTTTATTATGGGTAATTTAGTGGATATGGTATTACTTGACTTCCACAGCAACTTCCGCAGACATCCCCGGAGTAATCCGCGATTCGTATCCTTGAATACTCTTTTGGTCAAAAACTACTTTTACTGGGATGCGTTGGACAACCTTAGTAAAGTTACCTGTCGCGTTATCTGGTGGCAATAAGGCAAACTGAGCGCCGGAAGCTGGCGAAACACTATCAACACGACCAATAAAGGTGTGATGAGGGAAAGAATCCAGCTTGATTTCTACTGGTTCTCCTGGCCGCATCTTTTCTAATTGGGTTTCTTTGAAGTTCGCAATTACCCAATACTCGTTATCCACGATCGCCATTAATGGTGTTCCCGATTGGACTCGGTTGCCAACTTCCACGTTTTTCCTCCCGACTCGTCCGGCACTGGGAGCGGTAACATTGGCGTAGGATAGTTGCAATTGTGCGTCTTTGAGCGATGCTTCTGATTGGGCGATCGCCGCTTTTGCCGCTTCGTATTGACCACGTTTTACTGTTGTATCTTGTCCGCCAGCAGTCGCTTGTTGCAAGCCTCCCTTAGATGCTGCCAATTTAGCTTGGGCGTTGGTGACATTTTCTTGCGCCTGTGCTAGTTGAGATTGGGCTTTGGCGACACCAACTTTCGCGGAGGCTAACTTAGCTTGGGCTTGTTCTACTCCCTGAATAGCGGCGTTTTTTTGTGCTTTAGCCACATCATAAGTTGCCTTGGCTGTGTCTAATTGCTGACGAGCGATCGCACCTGTTTTATACAACTGGTTGTAACGATTGTAATCTGCTTGAGCTTTTTCCAAATTCGCATTTGCTTGCGCTACCTGCGCTTGGGCGGCAGGAATCCCTGCTTGGGCTAGTCTGACTTCAGCTTGCGCCGCTGGTATTCCAGCTTGGGCTTCTTGTACTGCTGCTTGGGCTGTAGAAATTGCTGCTACCGCACCACTGACATCCCCCTGCGCTTGACTTGTCTTACCAGTGGTAGTTTGTGAAGTTAAAGCAATATTTGCTTGGGCGGCTTGCGCCTGTCCACGCGCATTTTCTAGCGCTGCTGCTGCTTGTTGTACCTTACTTTCATAGTCCCGTGGATCTAACTTGACTAACAATTGTCCCGGTTGCACCAACTGGTTATCATTCACAAGCACCTGACTTACAGTCCCAGGAATGCGGGTACTAACTTGGTGAATGTTTCCGGCAACTGTGGCGTTGTCTGTTTCCTGGTGGGTGGAGGCGTATTGCCAGTAGTGAAAACCAAAAGTACCTGCGACGATCGCACCCACGCCTAATCCTGCCAAAATTAAACCAGTCGGTTTTTTCCGTTTCGGTTTCGCTGGAACTTCTTTCTCGATCTCAGGAGTTACAATCGGTGCTTTTACTGTTGCGGATGTGTCTGCTGTCAAAGTTTCTAAAGTCTCTAAATCAGGAATCACTTGTTTTTCTAAAACTGGGGTCTTGTGTCCGTTGCGTCCGTTCAAAGTATTAGCGCCCATTATCGTTACCTCGCTTGCTCGTTCAATAATTTGATTAATAGTCGTTTATTTAGAATGCGTAATATTTCCTGAAAAAAATCTTTTTTCCTTAGTACGCGTACTATTATCTCAAAATAAATCTTCACCCTACCTCCCCCGGTCGGGTGATTGTGGGATAATCTTTAGGAGAGGTTAGCGAGCGCCCGGTTCAATATTTGGGAAAACAGTTCTCGGTCAGCGAAGGAAATACCGTCCATTGCTTCATCACGCACTGTTGCCGCAATAGGCGGTAAGACAGCTTCTAGTTGCTTACCTGCATCCGTTAACCAGATCCGCCAGATGCGGCGATCGTGGGTGTCGCGTTCTCGACGCACCAAGCCACGTTCTTCCATCCGATCTAGTACGCCTGTTAAAGTCCCTCCCACTTGTTTGAGTTTGTCCCCAATACTAGAAGTTGGTAAACCATCTTCTTGCCAAAGACAGCACAACACCAGCCAGTGAAATGGCGTCAATCCAAACGGTTCTAGTTTCTCAGTAAACTTGCGACTGAGCAGTTGTGAGACTAATTTAATTCTGTAGCCCAAATTGTATGGTGCCAGATTTTGCTGCCACGACTGTAAAGGTGGGGAGTGATTAGATGTAGAAACCATTTAGCAAAATATTTAGTGTACGTACTATTATTTTACCAGGATAAACCTATTTTAGCAATACCTTGTTTGTATCTGTCTTAGGGAAGAACTTGAATCAACTGGGACTCTTTTACTGTACCAAGAATGCGGTGAGGCCGAGATAATTTAGGGGATTGGTCAGTATAGATCCAAGCATAGCTCAAAGCTGGTACTTGAGAAATAGAGACTACTGGTTGGGGGCGAATAGAAAGGTAGAAATTAAGCAGTACTTTGGTTTTAGCGTCTATTTCCACATAGTAGGTAGGATGAGATTGGAGAATTGAGGCGATCGCAGGTTGTTGTAAAAACACTTTCAAAGCAGGGTTATAGTCACTTAACAGCCCGATGCTACCTGTCGCCGCCAAAGCCAGCCAACAGGGAATTAACCAACCTGCAATCCAGTAACGGGCTGTAAGAAACTTTATGCCAAAGTGGTAACGACTAATCCACACTACAGGCAAAATTAACCAACCCAAGCCCATAGCCAAGCCAATAGTTGCATACTTACGAATATCAAAACCACCCCAACTAAGAACGCCAATACTCGCTATAACAAATAAAACACCTAACCCACCCAAGCCATAACTGAGATTTCGAGGCAGATTCTTGATGGTAAAAAGGGATAATATATTTATTCCACGTTTTTGAAGAGGGAATTGTGAGGGAATCCCTGTCTGGTAAACATCACCTAACCAGTTTAAACCTACAGATGCAAATAAAGCTATGAACGGATAAAGGCAGAGACTATAGTGAGGGAAACGACTGCTAAAAATACTAAGTTCACAAAATAGGACAATTGGAAAGCCAACTAATATTAACTGGTAACGAGGAATGGGACGACGGAGAGTCGAAACTAAACCGAAAATCCCGAAAAAAGCCCAAGGAAATGCTATTAAAGGGATATTCCATATATAAAACAGTGGCCCATTATTATAATGATCCTCAGAACCTTGCCGCACAACAAACTTGAACAACTCCTCAAAACTCTGATTTCCGTAGTGCAACCAGTTTAACCACAGCCAAACACAAGTAGGGATTAAACCTACGAAAAAGCCTAAATACAAAATTGGGTTAGTAAGATGACGATGACGGCGATGTTCCCAAATTAAATAAGGAAATAAAGCTATAATAGGCAAAAAAATCATAAAGCTTCTGACTAAGAAGCCTAAACCTAAACTTAAACCAGCGATAAAACTCCAAAAATAGCGATATTTAGGATGTAATTCCGTTTTTATTAAACACCAAATCGTTAAAAGTACCAATAAAATCATCGGTACATCAGGTGTACTTAAGCGGCAGTATTGCAGCCAGAGAAATTCCACACTTAAAATTGCAGCAGCTAGCCAAGCTAATTTTTTACCTAGCAGAATTTTGCCGATTTCATACACCAGGCATAAACTAAAAATGCCAGCAATCATACTAGGAAGACGCGCACTGGTATCACTGATCCCAAACAGCTTGTAGAAACTGGCAATTAACCAATAAGGGCCAGGGGTTTTATGATGTGCCCTTTCCCAAGGATCTATCCAATTACCAGAATCAAACATCAGACGGGCACGCGATGCGTAAAGTCCTTCATCATGTGCCATCAAACTATTGTGCCCAGAAGTAAGTAATAATAAGGGTAGTATCCAAACTAACAAACTAAAATAGGGTAATAATCCGATTAGACGGATTTGTCGCCAAATATGCTGCAATAAGTGTAGTTTATATAACATTAAATTGATAAAAATTGAATGCTGCTATTTAGACGAGTTTATGTGTCCTGCTGTTATTAAAATATCTTACATAGTGATTGTAAAAAAAATACCTGAAATTGCCGCATTTTTCGGAAAAAGTAATCCCAAACAGAGATTTATGCAGTTAAGACCAAATCAACGCCTGAAATTAGACGAAACAGATGATAAGCTGTTCTATGCCTATCCCCGCTTCGTCACCCATGTCGATGAAGGATTTATTCAACAGCTAACGGATTTATATCGCGATCGCCTCAAACCCAACACCCGCATTTTTGATATGATGAGCAGTTGGGTGTCTCATCTACCAGAAGAGATGCAGTTTGACCATGTGGAAGGACACGGACTCAATGGTGAGGAACTAGCACGAAATCCCCGCTTAAATCATTACTTTCTGCAAAATCTCAACGAAAATCCGCAGCTACCTTTACCAGATGAAGATTTTGATGCTGTCCTCAATTGCGTATCTGTGCAATATGTGCAATATCCAGAAGCAGTATTTTCCGAAATTTACCGCATCCTGAAACCCGGTGGTGTCGCAATTATCAGCTTTTCTAACCGGATGTTTTTTGAAAAGGCAATTCAAGCTTGGCGGGAGGCTTCAGAAGCACAACGAGTAGAATTAGTCAAAGAGTACTTCGCCTTAGTTCCAGGATTTACAACCGCAGAAGTTATAGCTCATAAGTCAACATTACCAAATTTATTACAGTGGTTGGGTGCAGCTGGAGGAGATCCATTTTATGCCGTCATAGCTTACCGCAGTTAAGCCAAATAGTCACCAGTACAGAGGGGGCGTAAATCCAGCTACTATCTCAAACAAGACTTGGGGCAAAATCCCTTGTTAAAGCCCCTGTACTTCACGCCCATTGCACAGGATCTAATTGATAGTAACGTTGCAGTTGTTCATAAAGTGCTGGATGCTTGGACAACAATTGGTGCGGTTTCTCAAAGAATGTCTCAGTCGCTACGGCAAAAAATTCTGCGGGATTTGTTGCGCCATAGCTATCCATTACTGTCTTTACGCCTTGTAGAACATCATTACAAAGTTGCTGATATGCTTCTGTCATCACCTTCGCCCAAATAGGATAGTCTGAGTTGCGTTGCAGTATCGGAACTCCTTCAGCTTTACCATCTTCTTGATCCAACTGATGGGCAAATTCATGAAGCACAACGTTACGTCCATCCCTCCAATTATTAGTGTCTTGTTTCACCTGTTCCCAAGACAGTACTACTTGATCAGTTGTCCACGATTCCCCTAATCTTGCCACACGCCTTTCTTCAACAACATAATTTCCGATAGAAGTCGTTTCCTCAACAAAATAAGTATTGGGATACACCAGAATTGAACGAAGTCTAGGGAAGTACTGCCCACGTTCATTTAGTAGGAGTAAACAGGCGATGGATGCAAGGGTCAGTTTCATTTCCTCCGTCACCCGTAATCCTTTACAGCCAATAAATTGCTTTTCTGCTAAGAACACTTGAATATGTCCCTGAAGTCGTCTGATTTCATCAGCAGAAAGACAGGGATAAATGGGAAGATTATTCTCAATAATGGCATTCCAAAGTGGGGGAAAAGGACGATGTTTGAGACGGTTTCTTCGCCTTTTGACTAGAATGGGATTGACTAAAATACCAATGATAATTAGCCCAAGGATGAGAAAAAAAAGTATTGTTTTAATCATTGAATTTTGAGCAATTTTAATACTTCAGTAGCTGGTAAGCAGAAAATTTTGGAAAACGTTGTAAAACTATCGTAATCCAGAGAAATTATCTTTTATGTGTATATCGTAAAGGGCGTTTAAATTATGCTCTTATTGCCGCCAAAAATTTCCCAATTGTTAGCGGGGCGATCGAAAGTTTAATCCGCCAAGTTGTCAATTTAAGAAATAAGGGAAACAGTAAATTTTGGTTAAAGTTTTATCATAAGGTTAGCTTATATGGGGTAATATGACGGCATTGGTGTGAACTTAAGGTGAAAGCCAGTAAGCGAGAATGCTTTGAAACATTACCTCGTTTACCTCGTTAAAAGTCTCCGACTGGGAACGCCTATTTTGAGGTGAAGCCTTAAGACTTGCGGCAGAGCCTCAATTGAAGAGCATTTTCAGCCTCTGGCTGTAAACGAGGGCCGAAAATTTTCTCTCGGTAGACGCGATCGCTTCTAAGCGGACATCGACCTGATCACGCCAGGTTAATACCTGCGGATAGTCATTATCGAGAAACAGGTATTGGGCTGGCATATTCAAGCAATCGTTCCCATCCCCAGAGCCATGCAGTTTTTACTAGGATCTCTTTACCATTGCTGAATTTGATAAATTCTCTACCTTCATCAGAAAATACATCAATAACCAATTCATTACGCACATCGCACCCCCATATAGAAGCTGCGGCCTTCCACCACTGTTGCCCAGGCGAAGAGAACATTGGCAATTCTAAATATTCATCACGCCATGCTTTAGGCTTCCAATTATCGTGTAACGCACGAATTAATAAAGCATTGGGGAAAACCTCTTTCTCGTGTTCACGCAACCATAGTGCATATTCAATTGCACTTCGCAAGGCATCCTCTAAATCATATGAACAACTTTCAAGTGCATCTTGGACTTCGGCATCAGCAAAATTAACACCAATAGTTCCCAGCGCTGGTTCGTATTTATTAAATACCTCGTACTCAATTGATTCTTTTTCCCAAAACCACATAGTACACCCCTAACTATGTTGAGCATCCAATCAAAATTTACCATTGAGCATCCCCAACTGGGGTATGGAGTCAATATCTGGAATTTTAGCAATTTTCTCGGTGACCTGGGATAATAACGCTTGGGCTGAATCTGTTCAAATTAGAAAGTTTAGATAAAATAATTGTTCTTATTATGGCTGGCTAACTAAATTAAAATGGGGTTTTTGTCTCTAAGTTTACCCTTGCCAGCACTCTAACTATCGCCATCATTTTTAAATCCTTAGTAGATGCAATCAGAATTTCTAAAAACTATATTTACTGGTATACATCACCGTTATTGGATCAGAATTATACAAGATTGAACCTTGGTGGAGAGGGTTTTTTGAAGCCCTTCCTCAACTTTGCCAATCAGTTTGTCAAAAGCCTCTTGATCCGCTGTCAGTTGTTCTTGAATAACTTTCTTTAACTCAGGCTTTATTTGCTCACATATATCCTCGATTTTTCTGTCGCCCAAAAAACTAGAACGAGTCCAACCAGGTACATCCACATTTGTCTTGATTACTTCTTGAACAGTCTTGCGATTTAGCTCCATTCCTGCTGCCATCAGCGAAGCCCCATATACTAGTGCAATAGGCCAGGTTAAATGCCCAGTTAGTATTAGAGTGATGATGCTAGCCACAGCGCCTCCACCAATTATTACATTGACAATAAACGCCACTGTCTCAGCAATGATAGCATCTCCAATTCGTAGCTCTGGGTTAACAAAATTTGGGTCAATGCTATCCTCGAATCTCAAGCTGCTTCTAGGTATCTGAAACTTTCGACATATTGGATCGGTTTGTGCAGCTAAATCAGGTTGGATTTTCTTATTAAACCAAGAAGTGCATTGATTATTAATTATCTGCCCAGCGAGATCACTTTTGAGCCACTGTTCTGCCCGACTGATCAAAGATATTTCCAAATCTGCTAAAGTCCGTATTTTGTTTTTTTGCCAATCTTTTAAACCTGGTTTAACTGCGTTGACAATCAAGCCATCTGTCAAAGGCTTAGTTAGTGATTCGATTAACTCCGGGATATGCCTCTCAATCAAACCTTTAAGCTGATTCGAGGTAAATAGTTTGTTGACTTCTTCTTTAAAAGCAGTCGCACGCAGATCCCATCGTCCAACTCGTGCTAAACCCATTGCAATACACCGTTCCGGTTCCGGATCAGGGCGAAGCAGCGTTTCTGGTTCGGGAAACATTTCCTGACAAAGAAAGTGCGTAAACTTCATGCGAGATGCACCGCCAGTCATCAGCACAAGTTTCGGCACGATTCCAAGTTCGTCCAGCTTTTCTTTTGCCTCAATTAAAGAGTCGCGAAACGATCGCATCCAACTATGCAGCTTCAGTTCAGGTAAGGGTTGGTTTAAGATTTCCTCCATCATCAATTTATTTACTTGCGGAATAAAATAAATCTGTTCGTTGATAGACTCGAAACCACGCGCAAAGGATTCAGGATCGCTGTATAGTTGTTCATTAGAAAAGTAATCTTCTTTAGCTTTGCGGCAAGCAAGTTCACAACGAGCTTGGTGATGCGGATATTCCTGAAATACTTTTTCGAGTAATGCTTTTTGCTCGTGGTTGGCGAGAGTCCGGGCAAAAATAGCTTTGTCAATTAAAGATGCTCCTAAAGTATTACTCCCGAAATCTATCGGGATCTCTTCTAAGCTCTTAACCAGAGTAAAATCTGTGGTTGAAGAACCAATATCAACAATTAGCACCGATGCAACAAGTTTGTCATACTCCAGCTTCCCGGCTTCCTTGGCTTGCATGAAAGCAGCCCGCGATTCCGGTACAACATTTAGTCGGGGAATGCCAGCTTCTTGAAGTAGCTTTTGGTATTCGGTGCGATCGCTAATTGACCAACCGGAAGGGCAACCAATGTAAAAATAGCTACCTTCCCCACCTTCAACTTGTTTGCTTTCTTTTAACAGGCGGTAGTAAGTTGCGACAAAAGTGCTAATTGTTTCCCGATATTTGGGATCGTTGTTGGGTTTTTGCTTGAAAGAAATTGTCAGTTGGGTAACGCCAGCTTGAATTAATGCTTGTTCTCCGACAAGATAACCGAGTTTAGGATGCCAACCAAGAGCTGTAACTTGGTTCTTCTTGTTATTAATCTCCAGCATCTGGGGGGGTTCGATGCTTTCCACTATAGCTTTAGCTACAGCCGTTTCACCGTGTCCCAAATCAAAACCGATTGTTTCTAAAATTTCCATACCCTTATTGTCTATTATTCTCTAGAAGAAGAATACACTGGCTCAATTACCCGGCCGCGCCTCAGGAGGCGATCGCCTTTCAACAAAGCAGGAGTTAGAGTTACGTGATCTTTGGTATCAGGGTCGATACTTGGCTCAAAGTCAAAATACTCGCGATCGCTATGAGGGTCATTTTGTCGGTAAATTTGAGCGTTAATTCCCTGAGACATTAAAATCTGTGGCAGAAGTTTCGCCAGTTCATGAGCCATTTGGGGTTTATCAAGTTTTGATGCGCCCATTAGCCTTTGCAAAAAGTTCAATAGCTCTGGGAGTTCTTCTATTGCTAAATCACCTTCATGTTTATTCGATTCTTCTACTCTAGCCACTGCTAGGTCGATCGTGTTGAGAGCATCGCCGAGGTGATCTAGAAATACTTTGCTATCAACCCGGAGAATAGGTTGAGGTAATTCCAATAGCTCTTGAGACATAGAATTTTGCTGGTTGTTTAAGTCGAGTTGAAGTACAACTTCTAATCCTAAAAGTAGAGAAGTTAGTAAGATAGCCATCCATGCACCTGGGGTATTTTTAGTTAAGGATAACAACGAACCTAAGATGCCTATATAAACGAGTCCCTGTAGCAGTTTCAGGATTAATCTGTTGGGAAAAAACTTTGTACCTGGGTTAGTAATTTGGCTTTGCTCTATTGGAGCAAGTTGAGAATAATTAGCCGCCGCGAGAGTGGCGATGGATTGCCGCAGCGTATCCAGAAAAAAGGAAGCCAGACGAACTTGAGCCAGATTAAGCTTTTCAATGTAAATTCTTTCGAGATGATCGAGTCGGTTCTGAACCAGCTTAATTATCTGCTCAATGTTGGTTGTGTTATCAATATCTGTCTGGAGTTGGTTGCGTTCTTCGCTAAAAAGTGAGGTTATTGTTTTCATTGGGTTGACTAAGACTTTAACGTTACTAATAAGGGTAAAATGAGCAGTTGTATGTTCATTTCACACTGTAAACAGATGATGACTGAATAATTTATAGTTCATAATTGATGATTCATAATTATGTTACATCAAGGATTTAAACCCCAACTAAAACAGGACTGCTAAAAGAAGCACCGCGGACAAACCCTTTTTAATTATGAATTATGAATTATGAATTAATGATTATGAATTAGGTTGATTGTAAATTACTACACTCAAAAAGGAGAAACAGAATGTTTATCTGCGTCATTGCAGACTACGGTACAGGAGATCCGGCATTTACAGAAGTCACACAACGTCTGCTGATGGCTTTTCCCGATGCCCAAATTCATTTGCTTTCAGTTCCAGCATTTAGTACCTTGGCAACCGGATTCTGGATTGCCCAACTGGGACTCAACCCAGGCCCTAGCGATCGCCTAATTTATCATAACTGTGCGCCTCGTCAAGATGATCCCGAAGCTCGGCGGGACAATGAAGGTGAAGGACTAACTTATGCACTTTTATCGAATGGTGTAAAAGTAGTAGGTGTGAATGCAGGCTACACCCTCTCTTTTATCAAAGACTATACAAAGGAGTTGCGAGTGGTCAACGTTTCTCGTGGTGGCTCGCAGTTTCGCTCACGGGATGTCTTTCCTCCAGCTGCGGCTGCGGTGATGGGTGAAGATTTTAGCCTTCTGGGAGATAGCTTTAAGAGTGAGCAAATCCCAGATGTTCCACCAGATCGAATTGCCTGGATTGATGGCTACGGCAACATCAAAACAACCATTGGGGCGCATACACTGAATTTAGAGCCTCAAACGAAGATTGTGATTCGGATTGGAGATGTGGTCAGTGATGCAGTGTATTCTGATGGCAGCTTCAAGGTGTCTGAAGGAACTTTGGCCTTTGCTCCTGGTAGTTCCGGTTGGTCAACAGGCGATTCCGGAGAACCATTGCGCTTCCTAGAGTTGTTTCTGCGAGGTGGAAGTGCTTGGGAGCGCTTTGGCCGTCCGCGTGTAAATCAGCAGGTAACTCGAATTGCGTGAAATCGGGTAGTTGGCTTGTGTGACCGAATTTTAGATTTTAAATTTTGGATAATGGAATTGAAAGATTCAAAATTTAAAAAGGTCTGAAAGCAAACGAATTTAAACGTGATAGGACTTACGCATCACTTACGGAATAACGAACCGCAGAGGCGCAGAGAAGCCAGTGCGCCCTTGCGGTTAAGAGACTTGTTCGCGCAGCGTCTCCCCTTGGGAGAAGCAACTGGCGCGACACGGAGAAATCAGAGTTTCAGAGATATTTTGCGTAAGTCCTAATCAAGTACGAAATGTAGGGGCAATACCCTGTGGGAAGCCGCTTCTCTACCTTCGCGCAGCGTGTCGCAGACAGACGCTCCGCGAATGCGTCTACATGAATTGCCCCTACGCGAAATCAAGGCTTTCACTGCCTTTTTGCGTAAGTCCTGTGCGAGAACAATTCTATTATCCAAAATCTAAAATTATTTATTCAGAGCAACTGCTTAAAGAGCATGAACGCCCAAGGGACAAGCATGGGGTCAATCTAAAATCGTTCGACTGAGCGACTTGCCTTGAGCATTCGTGCAGCGTCTCGTAGAGAAGCCGAGGTAAAGGAGCCGAAGTCTAAAATCCAAAATCCAAAATTGTTTGACCGTAGCTGAGTGCAGGCTAGATTTATCGAGCTGACCAAAAGCGATTAGATTTGTCCTATACCGCCATCAACGAACAATTCGATGGCGGTAATATAACTGCTGTCGTCTGAAGCCAGGAACACGACAGCTTTTGCCACTTCATCCGGTGTTCCTACGCGCCCCAGCGGAGCGCCATTCAACATCGCTGTATACATTTCGTCAGTTATCCCAAGACCCTCATAAGCTGGTGTAGGAACGATTCCAGGGCTGACGACATTGACCCGGATGTGGCGTTCTTTGAGGTCAACCGACCAAGTGCGTGCAAATGAGCGCACGGCTGCCTTAGTCGCGGCATAAATACTAAATGCGGGTTGGCCTTTGGAGGCTGATACCGAAGCGTTCAAAATAATTGAACTGCCATCTTTAAGCAGTGGTAGCGCCTTTTGCACCGTGAAGGCAACACCTTTGACGTTAATGTTAAATGTCTTGTCGAAATGCTCCTCAGTGATCTGTTCGAGCGGCACAAACTCACCGCTACCTGCGTTTGCAAAGAGGATATCAAGGTGTCCTTTCTGCTCTTTAATCGTGGCATAAAGGCGATCAAGATCGGCGAGATTCGACACGTCACCTTGAACAGCAGTGACATTTTCGCCGATCTCCTTAATCGCAGCATCAAGTCCATCTTGACGACGACCTGTGATAAAAACGTGCGCCCCCTCTGCGACAAACCGCTTTGCTGTGGCTAGTCCAATGCCACTGTTACCGCCGGTAACAAGTGCGATTTTTCCTGTGAATTTCTGTGACATGGTAATGGCTCCCTTGAATGAGTTGAGTGTGAACGAGAGATTTATTCGATAAGTTCTATGCTTAAGCGCTGTAGCCGCCTTCGACATCAAGCACCGTCCCGTGTCCCGGTACAGGCGAGGAAAATGATGTCGAAGGCGACTTCCTCCAGACGGGTATAATGCGTGATCGCAAGATAATCCCCAAAGCGGATTATCTTAATTGCCAGTGCGTCATTTATTTACCAATCGGTATAAAAGTTGATATCACCTTTTAACTCATGTTGTCAAGTGATTTTTATACTAGAAAATAGAAAAATCTAATCGCCAACGTCGGCGCGATCGCTCTGGCCAGTTTTGTTGCAACCGTCAACGTTGACATGGCAGTCCAAGCTGCCAGCATGTGATCAAAGAACTAAGATTTAGAACCACGACAAGCGACTTGATATCCACTCACTTTTCTCATAGTCAACTTCGTGCAACAACTAGGAAATTTATTAGTTAAGTATAGGGATTGTGTAGCTGGCTGAAGTGCTGACCACCGGAGCGATCGCCATCAGGGTAAACGCACTCTTATTTATGAAACCCTTGTTGTATAAGGATCTTGAGCAAAAAATCGCCTAAATTCTCAAATGCCCAAACCCTTGCTATTAAAGAATTCTTATCCTTTAGATGCGTTTGCCCTGTGATCGCTTACTATATTGCTATCCCAAAGTCCTATTCTCTCATCGCTTATTGTTATTAAGTCTAAGCTGTTGACATGATTTTAGACTAATACCCATGGGATAAAATGATTTCCCTATCTATATAAGTTTGTAGAGACGTTGCATTGCAACGTCTCTACACACCGGAAAATCTCAGCAATAACCTTAACTAAACGGTAAGGAATTAAGAGTTTCTAGAAGTTCTTGTCTAAGTGATAGCTTAGTTAAGGTAATTTAGCATGATTTCATTCAACGACTGTTACCGAAGCCCCTTCAGTTGATGGAGGTATACCGGGTAACTCAAGACAGTATCCGGCACCATACACTGTCTTGATATAGCGGGGGTGGCGGGGATCTGGTTCTAGCTTGGTTCTCAAGTGGCGAATATGGACTCGAATCGTTTCAATGTCATCATCAGGATCGTAGCCCCAAACTTCTCTGAGGATTTCGCTGGGGGAAACCGTTTGACCGTGGCGTTGCAGCAAGCAGTGAAGTAGCTCAAATTCCAAGTGAGTCAATTTCACCGTCTCATTGAACCATATTGCCTCAAATCTTTCGGGAACGAGAGTGAGTGAGCCATAGTTCAGAATCTCACTGTGCTTGGCTGCTTGGGGAATCCGGTCAGTCCGCCGCAAAAGTGCCCGCACCCGCGCCAGCATTTCTTCAACTTCAAAAGGCTTGGTGAGGTAGTCATCTGCGCCAGCATTGAAGCCTTCCACCTTGTTCTGAGTTTGGCTCAAAGCCGTCAACATTAACACCGGAATCTCAGAGGTGCGATCGTCGCGACGCAGGCGTTGGCAAACGGTAAACCCATCTACCCTGGGCAACATCAAATCGAGCATGATCAAGTCTGGTTGTAGCTGGAGAGCCAGCGCTTGACCTTTGATACCGTCTTCAGCTTGACTTACATCGTAGCCAGCCATTTCCAAGTTGACGGCAACTAGTTCTGAAATCGCTGGGTCATCGTCTATGACAAGAATCCTCGGCATTCTTAAAAAATTATTACTACTTATTAAGGATAAATAACAACCTTTGATAGATACAAAGATTTTTGAATCGATTATGAAAAAGGTTTTAAATCTTACATAAATATTAAGATTAAATGACTGTGAAATCAAGACTCAATTACACGAAATCTTATAGTCTATGATGTGTTATACTGCCCATTACAATCCGTCTCAATTTTTACAAAACGGTGTAAAGATGACTGTATACACCGCTTTGTGGGGAAGACGTTACTGGAAAAGTATTACCCAAGATCCAGAACCGTATTATCAGGAAAAAATCTTTACTGGTAGCCAAGGTGTGCCAATTTTTGGCTTGGTTGCATCCTTAAAAATGCTCATAGCACGATTATCGGTACTTATGGCATTACTGGAGAGTTAGAAACAGAATGGTTTTTGAGAGTGCTAGGACGTAAGGCTTATGCTCAAGGATACGCTGTGGTGTTATTTGATTGGCGTGCCCACGGCAAAACTGCCGTTTTGTCCCCAACTCTGACTGATGATGGACTGTACGAGGGGGAAGATTTTGTTCGCATCGCTGCTAAGGCAATGGGATGTCCTGGGAAATTTTGGTTTACAGGGTATTCTTTAGGAGGGCAATTAGCACTATGGGCAGTGAAGGTCGCTCTTGAAGTGATTAGGGAGCATGGAGATTTAGGACTAGAAGATAGCGATATTGGCGATAGTATGGTGATTTGTCCCAGTTTGGATTCTGAGCGATCGCTATCTTATCTAGTTACAACGCCCTTTGGCAGATATTTGGAAACAGGGATTGCACAGAATTTAAAAAAACTGGCATGGCAAATCCATGATGCCCATCTTGGAAGCATTGATCCAGCAGCGATTGAACGGGCGAATAGTATTTGGGGTTTTGACAATGAACTGGTAATTAACCGACTAAGTTTTCCTTCTGTGGAATGGGATACAACCAAATCCTAGTTTGATTGTATTCAAACTCTATGCCCTACCGTATACCCTTGCCTACTAATAGCAACATGGTCTTCTGTGAATCAACATCCTTTAATTATGTTGATTTCTAATTTTTTTACGCCAAGCAATTACTGGCTTTTCAAAACAGAAAAAACCTATTGCTGAAAGAAATGTAGAAAATAATAGCATTAGCAAAATCCATTTTAAGTTCCAGTGTATCCCTAGTTTCTCAAACTCAAAAATAATCAAGTAATGAGATAAGAATAATCCGTAAGATAGATTACCTAAAAGTTCATCTAAATATGTTTTTTTAATTTTTATTAATAAAGGTATAATCATAATTCCTAATATTAATCCTATCAATACTTCTCGATTGTAGGGCAATATCAAACGGGGATATAAAAAAGTTGCTGCCAATAATAAACAGGAAAAAATTAATGTGTACTTTACTGGCTGATTTGTAATAATATTGTTATTTTTATGTAAAAAGCTACCACAAAAAAAGATAAATATTGTTCCAAATATTAATCTATAACCAAAATAATCTGTGTTAATAATTCCTAAATAAGCCATAAAAAAAATTATATATGATAATAGAAAAAAGACTTTTTGTAATTTATATATTAATAAAAATGGAATTAAGATATAAAAACATCCTTCAAGACCCAGCGACCATGCAGGTGGAATAATTATGAATTTCTCTCCTACCCAAGGAATCATATAAAATCCCATAGGTATTATCAAAAGATTTTGTAATAATCCAATTTCTGTAGGTTTACTAAGATAATGTGAGTTGAATCCAAAGATAAAATAAATAATTAAAACTGCTATTATGTTAAATAAATACTGCGGATAAATTCTCAAAATCCTATCGAGATAGAACCAAACAATTTTTTTCGGCTCAAAATAGTTTTTAGATATCAAGGCTGTCATTACATATCCACTTATAATAAAGAATGATATTACGGCTATCACTCCGGGGTTTAAGCCGTTTATAAGTACTCCTGCATGACTTATGGCAACAAAGATTGATAACAGGAAACGATAGATTCCCATTAGATATCTCCAAAAATAAAATTACCTAGTGTTATTTTAGTATAATTAATAAATAAAACTTTTTGAGAACATTAGTTAATTATTCAACTATATGGAAAAACACACGAAAGCCATCAAGTTATTTGATTGGACTGGAGTATGAATAGTTTGGCTTTACTGCTCCCTTTTTACTAAAGTACTACTTTTTACTTTCCCAAATTACAATGTCAACACCAATAAGAACCTAATCAAAGTTAATCTCATACCCAATTCAAAATTTAATTATGAATTATGAACTACGTTAGCGTAGCAGTAGCGAGTCTGCAAACTTCATTACGAATTACGAATTATCATGACTGCTACTCATAATCTCTGGCTACCTACACCGACAAATTTAACTTTGTTACAGAATGAGATTCATGTCTGGCGCATAGACCTTGACCAACCAGAACCAGATCTGCAAAATTTGACAGCAACTCTTTCCAGTGACGAAATGGCTCGGGCTGAACGGTTCTATTTTCAGGAACATCGGCAGCGGTTCATTGCTGGCCGTGGTATTCTCCGAACTATATTAGGTCGCTATTTAGATATCCAGCCCTCACAAGTTCAGTTTAATTATCAACACCGTGGTAAACCAGTATTGGCAGATGCATTTGCCGATACTGGACTGGCGTTTAACTTGTCTCATTCCCAAGGGTTGGGTTTGTGTGCGGTAAATTGCACCCGCCCAATTGGCGTAGACCTAGAATATATTCGCCCAATGTCTGATTTAGAAACTCTTGCCAAACGGTTCTTTTTATCGAGAGAATATGAAATGTTGCGATCGCTATCTCCCAGCGAACAGCAAAAGGTATTTTTCCGTTACTGGACTTGTAAAGAAGCTTATTTAAAAGCAACTGGAGACGGACTAGCTCAGTTAGAGCAAATTGAGGTGTCACTGACTCCTACAGAAGCAGCCAAGTTACAGATATCTGAAGACTGGAGTCTTTTTGAATTAGTGCCTGCTAACAATTATGTTGCTGCTGTTGCTATAGAGAATTTTGACTGGCATTTAAAGTGTTGGCAGTATTGATGTTCAGTATTTTAAATCGTTTATTTATCTTCCTGCATATTTCTGACAATTTTTGTCACCAAGTTTCTGGGTACAAATCTAACACTTTTTGCAAGTAGTTTATTCATAAAACCAGGAATGACAATGGTTTGACCCTTCATTAAGGCGCGAAAACCAATTTCGGCTACTGTTTGTGCATCCATCATCTTCTTGCCCTTGAGCAACTTCGAGTCAGCCATCCCGGTTCTTTCATGAAACGCAGATGCTGTTGAGCCTGGGCAAAGAACTGTCACGGTGACACCTGTACCTTCTAATTCATTAGCGATCGCTTCTGAAAAAGATAAGATATAGGCTTTAGTAGCAAAATAAACCGCCATCAAAGGGCCTGGTTGAAAGGCAGCGGCTGAGGCGACATTTAATATTTTTCCTTCACCTTGCTTTACCATGTCCTTCAGGAATAGCTTGGTTAAATGGGTGAGACACACCAAATTTACCTGTAGCATTTCCAGTTCAGTCGCTAGGTCTGTTTCATGAAATAATCCATAGATCCCAAATCCAGCATTATTTACCAGCACATCAACCTTAATATTGGCTTGTTGCAACTCTGCAAAAATTTCTTCAGGAGCTGTTGGTATAGATAGATCCTTAACAAGAGTTGTAACAAAATTTCCGAATTTTTCTTGGAATTTAACTGCAATTTCTACAAGCATTACCCCATTTCTATCTACTAAAACAAGATTGTAATCATGAGCAGCAAAAAGACATGCTAATTGATAGCCAATTCCACCTGCTGCTCCAGTAATAAGAGCAGTTTGTTTGTTCTGTCCTCGGTGTGTTGTGTTCATGTAAAAAGGTTGGTGAATTCGACTTGATGAAGCTGCATTACATTTATAGTGGTTATCGTTCTACAAATAAGTGCGCGTAATATCTGAACCGACAAGAAATGTCTTAAGTTATTACCCTTTCAATTGCTTGTGTAGTGCCTTGGGTAGATGTAGCAGTCTAAACATAAATTTAGGACTTATGCATCGAATAAGTTGGGCATTAAAAAAGTTCAGTTATTCCAGACTGCTAGTGTAGATGCGTGGCGGCTTGTCGCCAGATAGCGCTTTTGATTACTCACAAAAACAAGCAGATAAAATCAAACTTTTATGCCTGACACTAACTATTCTATCCTTGATCGCTTCTATCAAAAGGTGAATCCTAAAAGTTTACATTATTGAGTATAAAAAAACAGGACAATTAGATTGCCGCTGTTGGTGTATGAGTTGTTGGTGGCATTGGAAATATTGACTATTAAGTAGTACTGAGTCCTAAAGAACATGGACTAAACAAAACACAAAACTTCTGTTTTGTAGGGGAGCCAGTGCGTTGCGGTGAGTCCAGCGCCGTAGGCGACTGGCTTTCCCGTTGGGAGGTTCCTGACGCAAGGGTAACGCAGCATTAGCGACTCGCTCTAAGCGAACGCGAATAGCGTCTCTAAGAGTTTCCATGCCACAGGCTTTACGCGCTACCCGTTGTCGCAACTGGCGTAGTGTTACGGCTTCCATAACGCTCCGAAAATATTCAGGATGGTGCGTTACGTTCCTAACGCAACACACCTTACGAAAGTTGTGAATTCCTAAGCGATATTTAAGAAGCCGCTTTGAATCAAGTAGGCGGTATAAGTCATAAACAATTGAGAGTTAATGGGAGGACAAACAATAGAACTGCCTGCTAGTGCATGAAGGGTATCTTGGCAGCTAATATGGGGTCTTCGAGCTTGTAGGTACAAATCAGGAATAGTCAGTTGTTCATCAGACCAGCGTTCCAGTAAAAAGGGTCGCAGAGTGTATAAAGGATTATCCACAGAAGACACATTATTGATTAACTCTGCTTGCCATTCTTCATAGGGAATCATCTTAACTGAATAACCAAATGAGCGTATCCACTCAACTAGTATTTTAAAAGCGGCAGGTTGGGGATGTTGTAAATTGAAAGCTTTTCCTATGGATTCTTTTTGCCGTGATAGATAAACAACGGCTTTACTTACATAGTCCACAGGAGACATATCTAACATATAATCTACATCAGGGAAACTTCCCATTTGTAGACAGCCCTTGGTCATCAAATTGATAAAGTCATGTGTATTACAAATGCCTGTTTTGCTATCTCCTGAAATCAGTGGCGGTCTGTACATAGTTACAGGAAGTCCTCGGTCACGAGCAATCTTGACTAACTTTTCAGCTACCCATTTAGTTTGGGAGTAACCAAGATAAATACCTTCCCAATGATTGAATTCATCCTGTTCTTTGACAACCTTGCCAGCATAAGCAGTCGATTCAAAAACAGCAACACTAGAAACGTAATGTACAGGCTTGACTTTAATTTGACATGCCAGCCTCAAAACTTCCTGTGTTCCTAAAACATTGGCTGCTTTTAGTGCAGAGTAGGGAAAAACATAATTCAACAAAGCACCACTATGATATATAGTATCAATATTGGCAGCTAAAATTTGAAACTGTTCAGAGCCAACACCTAACAATGGCTGAGATAAATCGCCGACAATAGGAATAACTCTGGAGTTAAATTCTTCCTGCCAAATTGCATACTGTTGCAGATTATTTTGGAGTTTGCTCTTGCCTTCTTCGGTATTAGCAGCACGCACTAAGCAATAGATATCCGCATTAGTTTCTTGGAGTAATTCCCGGATGACAAAAGCTCCTAAAAAGCCTGTTCCTCCAGTTAAAAAGATGTTTCTGGGTTCACCTACAGGCACATTAGATGCAGCGCCGGGATGGATGGTGGGGTCAAGAACAGCCTCGGCACTCAAATTTAGAACAGAGGGGGCAGCGTTGGCATTAGAAGATGTCTGACGCACAACTTTTGTGTCTTGAACTGGTGAACCCTCTTGCACTTCTTCAGCTAAACGCTGTGAAAGAGCTTCAATACTTGGGTAATGCCACAGGAGCAACGGAGATGGTTGAAATCCTAGCAGTTTTTCTAATTTACTTACTAGAATCATTGCTTGGGCTGAATCCAAGCCAGAATTTTCTAAATGTTCTTTGACATCTATTTCATCAGTTGTTACTCCTAGCAACTCGGCTAAGTTAGATATCAAAAATACTTGAATATCATCTGCTGTAAAAGACTGTTTTATAGTCATTTTTAAATCTCCACTAATTTAGAAGGGACAGGGTGATAGTGACTGTAATAATCGGAAGCTTGCAGTCCTTGAATTTTCAAATTTTGAACACGATACAAAAAGGCTGCACCAGTCATAATTTGATTAGCAACATCAACTACCTGACGATTATTTGCTTCAGACAGGTAGGAACCCCGTACCCAGTCATTGAAACCGCCCATTGCTGGGCCACACCAAATCTGATAATCGACTTCTCTACCTTTTTCACCAGAACTAGACCAACGAGAAGATAATCCTAGATACCAGCGGAAAATCAACGCCATTTTCAGTTTAGGATTATTGACTGCCTTACCCAGTTTTTCAGGATTTTTCTGGGACAAATAAGCCGCTGTTCCTTCCCATACTTCAGCAATACTCTTACGAAAAACTTGTTTTTCTAATTTCTCTCTTTCTACCAAAGGAATCTCTTCAATCGAATCATAAGCGCGATATAGTTCAAATAATTTCTGCGCTCGCATGGGGAACATCGTACCCCGTTTGAGGACTTGTAATTTGACCCCCATTTCAAACATATCTGCTGCTGGGGCCATCATCACATCAGCCATTTCTGCTTGAGCTAGTAATTTTTTGGTATGTTCACAAGCCCCAGATTCAACGCATGACTGATTAATGGAACCGGTCATTACATAAGCAGCACCCATCATGAAGGCTGCTAATGCTGATTGTGGTGTACCAATTCCCCCTGCTACTCCGATTCTAATAGGTGTTTGGTAATGATATTGTGCTTGAATTTCATCCCGCAAGGCAATAATAGAAGGTAACAAACAAACCAGGGGACGGTTATCTGTATGACCCCCAGAATCAGCCTCGACAGTAATATCATCAGCCATTGGAACTTTAGCTGCAAGGGTTGCTTGTAATTCAGTAATTAATCCTTGTTCAAGAAGTTCTTTGAGAATTCTAGCTGGTGCTGGCTGCAAAAATTTAGTAGCAACTTCTCGGCGAGAAATTTTGGCAATGATTTTATTTTTGATTTCAATTTGATTGGCGTTATTCAACCCTAATCCAGCAACACGGTAATAAACAATGTTGGGAGTCAAGTCGAGAAATGCAGATGCTTCTACTGTTCTCACTTGATATTTGAGGTATAAATCCACTGCCCTACGTTCAATCGCAGGTTCATTGGGACTGTGAATTAAATTAAAGGCGTAGGGTCCTTGAGGTAAAGCTTCTTGAATGCGATTTATGGCTACTTCCAAACGTTCTGGAATTAAACCACCTGCACCAAAGGAACTCAAAATTTGCGCTTTTCCTAGTGCAATGACCATTTCTTCAGAAGCAATTCCGCCAGCCATTGCGCCAGTAACATAAGCATATTTCACTCCATGAAAGGAGAGAAAATTGGGATCTCCAAACTGTTGAATGTGAATTGGTGCTACAAATGTCAGCAGTTCTACTTGTGCTGTTGTGCCATTATCACCAGGGGATAAATATCCCTCATTAGTGACACCGATTTTTCCGGCAACTTTCACGATGTAACAGGGTTTATCTAACACCATCAATTTACTTTTGATGGTTTGTTGCTCAAAAGATACAGTTTCTAAAGAACCTTTCCAAACCTGGTTTTTGTTATAAGACCAGGCAGAAAAATTAAGACCATCATCGTGTTTACTTAGCACCGTATCTACGGTTGTCACGGCAGTTATCCCTCTGAATTACAAGCAATGGATGATAAAAGCTGAAGGGTGTAGACTTTTTATAAAAGTCTATGTTTTCATACCAATTCTCTATGAAGATGCATGTAATAATTATTAAAGGAACCACTAAGGACGCCTTCTCTACGAGAGGCTTCTCTTTCAGAGACGCTAACGCGAATGCCAACGCGCAGCGTCTCGTTAGAGAAGGACACCAAGGAAGAGATGAGTTAAGAATTAGTTGGTGCAAGTTGAGAGAGAATTGGTATGATTTATTAGGATTCGTCGTTAAGCAAGTTTTGGGCGCAAGTTAGTTGCAATTGAATGATTTCGCTCATTTGTTGACTATAATCTTGTCTAGCTTGTAAAAAAGCAGTGTGCGCTTTAGTTATCTTTGAATTATTAGCATTAAGCTTTTGATACTGAGTCTTATTTAAATCGAACATGCTGATGATGCTACTAATTTTTTGAGTAATGACAGGTGGAGAAGAAAGAGGAATTTGCTGCCCAATTGCGCTTGACTCAGAAGATTGTAATTGTTCTCTCGGTTCAAAACCGTTATCAATGATATTTTTTGGTTTGACTTCTTCTGTCTGAGTAAGGGATGGCAAGATGTTAGAAGAATAACTTTCTTGTTGAGTTATTTTGTTGGAAGTATTAAGAGAATCTGTGATTTCAGATTCTTGGATATTAGGTATACTTGAATGCTGTTTTTTGAAGCGATCGCTCCTAATATCTCCAGCAAAATCTTCAACAAGTTTGCGATTTTCGTTACTCAAAATTGTAGCAGCGATCGCTTTCCCACCCAAGGTAACTGTTCTCAATGTTGCTTTAGTTTGATTGGTGGTTTCTTGGACTTTGCTGTAGAGTGGTGATAAATCCACATTCACCTGATGACTGAGTAGTTTTGCTAATGCTTTGACTATAGAAGCATGGTCATCCATACCTCTACGATTCAGAGAAACTGTGAGGTGTTCTTTCTTGCCAAGAGTTTTATCAATCCATCGTGAACAAACACTACCTGCGCCTGCTTCTAAAAATATTCGCACACCATCATCGTAGACACGATTAACTAATCGGGGAAAATCAAGCTCTTGGCACAATCCTTTGGCAATGCTGTGAGCGATCGCTTCACTTTCAAGTGCGAGCGGTTGATAATCAGCAGCAGAATAAAAAACAATACCTGGGAGAGTTTGCGATGGTAAAGTGTTTACCTTCTTGATTTCCTCATACTGCGATCGCATCGTCTCACAATGGATTACGTGGTCGAAGGGAGCTGGAAAAGCATTACAACCTAGAGTTTGAATTACTCGCTTACAAGCTGCTTCATCACCAGCAATTAACACTTCTTCTGGTGTATTAATTTGAGTTAAATAAACCCGATTCTCATGTTTAAGACATTCTCTGACTTGGGATGGTGTGGCTATGAGAACATAGGTTATCCAAAAGTTGTTTTGTGAATCAGGAACATCTTTTAATCCCCAATACTCACGCACAGCATTTTTAGGGCCAGATAATCTATCTCCAAAGAGAGGGGATGAGTTTAAAGTGTTACTTCCACCAGAAAAATTGCTCCAAACTCCTTGGGCAGACATCATGCTAGTTTCGCCCAGACTATAGCCAAAGACACATTGTGGTTTGACTTTAAAATCATCTCGAATAATTGTGGTAATGAGTCGAGAATAAGCAATTTCTGTTTCAAACATGGCTAGGGAATCGTCTAGGAATTCTTTTTCAAGAGTTTCTAGTTGTCTGGTAGAAAACTTATGCAAGCTTCGGGGATAAAGTCGCTGATGAATTTCGATGGCACGGTTGGCAAGACTATTGAATATTGTGTCATCGTAGACTTTCGGGAATAAGCGGAAGAGATTCTGACCGATACCCACATAAGAATTGACAGCTGCTGGATAAACGTAAGCGATCGCTCCGGTTTTACCCAATGGTTTAGCTGTGAAATAACTTCCTATTGGTGTTTGCCAATCTGTGCCGTTCTCAAAGGCATTGTTTACACCTTTACGGGCAGATTCAATTTCTTTGAGTAGTTCTTTTTTATTACGTCCTGTGATTGAGAAGACGTATTTTGCCTCAGGATGCTGTTCAAAATTAGCAAATGTTTGACTGGCTGTAGTGGATAAAGAAGAACTAGTTTCGATGGTTTGTTGAAGATTGTTAAGTAAATCTGGGATGTTGGAGCGATCGCTAACTGCGATCGGGAACAGATGAAAAGGCATTTGCTGCAAATATCTATTGTCCCGCTCCTCTTGATTGGGTTCCTCCGATAAGATTAAATGGGCATAACTCCCATCTATACCCATACTATTAATTGCTGCTATTCTGCGTGTGGCATCTTTATCGATAAACCAAGGTCTTGATTCCATTGCGACATAGAAAGGGCTACCTTCCCATACTTGCGGTGTTTTGACACCAGACCATTTGGGAGTGCCGGGAATATACCTGTAATAAAGACACAGAGCGGTTTTAATTAAGCTAGCAATTCCCGATGCTGTACAGGTGTGACCAATATTAGCTTTGACGCTGCCCAATGCACAGTGCAAACCACTTCCCACTTTCGGATAAGCTTGAAGCAAACCTGTGATTTCGGCTTCATCCTCCTGGAGAATACCACTACCGAAAACTTCCACATAATTAACATCTGTGGGTTGAATATCTGCAATCTGGAAAGCTTGTTTGCAGACATTGCTGATAGCTGAAGCATCAGGCTTTACCGGAGCGTTACTGACAGTAGAATTATCTTGAGCGAAACTCATGGCATCAATAACTGCATAGATGCGTTCCTTGTTTTCCTTAGCAGTTTCGTAGCGTTTCAGGACGACAGCACCCGCACCTTCGCCAACCGTCCAGCCATTGGCTTGTTGATCAAAACTCAACGTATTCACACCCGTATTAATTGGTGCAAACTGGTTGCGGAATAAGACATTTTCCACACCACCTGCCAAATCCACTGCACCAACAACCACTGCATCTACTTCTCCAGTAGTAAGTAGCATTTGTGCAACTTCCAACGCCTTAAGGGCAGAATTTTCGCCAGCCGTCATCGTGAATGCAGGGCCAGTGAAATTCCATAAAGTAGAAATTCGACTCGCCATAATGTTGGCGATATGACTGACATATTCGCCGATTTCTACTGGTTGGTGAATGCTATCTTTGACAATGGTTTCCAGTTGCGCCAGCTGTTCAGCAGGCAAAGAAACTTCTTGCGCGAGTAAGCCGTCCTTAACCTGCCAAGACAGATTCCATCTTTGCTGTAGCTGATGTACAGAAAACTCTGTCTCAGCGGCGACAATAACCGCTACATTGCTACCCTCCTGTAGTTTCGCATCTTTCACGGCGCGATCGGCAACCTTTAAGAGCAATAATTGTTGTGGGTTTAATTTTTCTATTTCATTAGGTGGGATTTTGCACGAGAAAGTATCTATTTCAAAATCTTTGATGTATGCTCCAACTGGTGCTTTAGCATCTGTTAAACCGTACTCTTTCAGAACATTTTCTTGATTTTCTATACCGTGCCATCTTTGAGGCGGTAGGGAAATAAAATGTTGGGTTCCATCATAAATACTCCGTTCAAAAGCATCTAAACTATTGCAGCTACCGAAAAAGGCATCCATGCCGACAATGGCAATTTTGGCAGGTGGAATAGGTGCAGTTGAATCAACTGGTTGTGTTGTAGTTCCTTGTTCTAAAATCAGATGAGAATTAGTGCCGCCAAAACCAAAAGCACTGATGCCTGCCCGTTTAATTTGTGTATTATTATTCGGCCATGACGTAGCTGTTCTAACAATTTTGTCGGCAGAAATTGTTTTCTTTTCGGAAATTAAAGGTTCAGTAACATTTATGGTTGGTGGAATTACGCCATGAGACATACTCAAAATCACTTTAGTCAAGCCAACCATACCAGCAGCAGTTAGCAAGTGACCAGTATTTGCTTTGGCAGAACCCACCAAAGGCGCAGCTTGATTTTGACCAAAAAATGTTTCTATGGAGTTGAATTCGGTTGTATCTCCTAGCAATGTGCCAGTGGCGTGACACTCTAGATAATCGATGGTTTTTGGACTAATTTTTGCCTCATGATAGGCTCGTTCAAAAGCTAAGATTTGTCCTTTAGGATTAGGACTAAGTAGGTGCTTACCTTTGCCATCATTTGAGAGTCCATTACCGCAGATAGTGGCGAGAATATTATTGCCGTCTCTAACAGCATCAGAATATCTTTTCAGCATCACCATCCCAACACCATCGGCAGGAATTAGCCCTCTAGAGGACTTATCTAAGGGGCGGCTGATACCGTTTTCTGGATACCCTTGAACACCAGAAAATAACATCCGCACGAATAGGGAATCTGCACAACTTATGGCTCCAGCTAACATGACATCAGCTTTGTGTGACCATAAGTAATGAGACGCTAGCTTAATCGCATAAAATGATGACGAACAAGCAGCATCCAGACATAAATTAATCTGGGAGAGTGAAAAGGCTTGAGCAATTGTAGATGCTGGTAAACCAGATATCATCGCATTGTACAAAGACGCTTTAGTTGCACTTGGCAGAATAGTTAAATCAAAGTCTTCATACTGCAAAAGTTCTCTGACAGCAGGTGTGATCGCTTTCTGGTAAATTGGAGAGAATAATTGATTAGATAATTTTGTCGGAAATGACAAATTGCCTAAAATTACGCCGCATTTTGAGAGAACAGTTTGATTACCCCAATAACCACTCTGTACAATTGCCTGTTTGGCGGCATACAATGACCATTTGAAGGTGTTATCTAAGCCAGTAAGAAATTCTGATGGGAGATTGTATTCGGAAGGATTAAATTGAAAGTTGCGGATGTACCCGCCTTTGAGAGAATAGGTTTTGTCTGGTGTTCCTTTAACTGGATTGTGAAAGATTGTCGGATCTACTCCGATTTCTTCGACTGTTGCAGTAGATGTCGAATCTTTTTGATTAACAATATTATGCCAGAATTCTTCAGGGTTTTTAGCATCGGGGAATAGACATGATAATCCGATGATGGCTATTTTTTCCACTAGTTATATCCTTAAAATTTGGGTATTAGGCAAGAGATATTTAAAACGCAGGATTTACGCTGTTCCCCAAACTTTCAAGAGACGGTTGCTAAAGAAATAGCTTACGCACAAGCCAAAAAAGACGCAGAGAGAAGAAGTTGAAAGTTACAAGTACACATCGGCGGAAATAAACAACCCATTCCAAATCAACGAAATACTAAAGCTGTATTCATTTTGACTTTTGACTTTTGAACGCCAGTTGCTTCAAGTCGGCAGAGCCGCCCAACGCACTGGCTCCTTTTGACTTCCGCGCAGTGGTACTAGCTTCTAAGTAATTTCATCGACCAAATAATTGCTTTTGCTCCGAGTAAACGTGAGTAGACTTGTCCTTCTCGATTGTGGATGATAAAATCGGCGGTTGCACTACTGGGTGTTTTGGCTTTCACTTCACAAGAAACGTAAAAGGGTTCATTGGGTGGTGTGGTTGCAAATTGTTCATATTTTGCGACTTGTCCAGGTAAGCAACCTTCTTGATGAAAATGCTGTGTCCAAACCCAGAGTGCGTGCATACTTAGGTCAGTTGTATATGGATTTACCCATTGGACTGGAAATTGTCCTTGTTGTTTATCTGAGATTTGTTCCCACAGACATTGTGTAGTAATTTTTTCTGTAGTGATATTTAGAACTTTTTGGATTTCTTGAAAACAGGGGCCATGAAATAATGTAGTTTCTCCATTTTGATAAAAAGATTTGCCAGTGAGAGTGATGATATTATCTGGTTCTAGATTCAATGCATCATAAATTGGAATAGTGGGGATTTCTAGTAATAGTTGAATTTGGGCACTGAAATGATAAAATGTTTTTCCATTTGCCTTTTTACTCGATATTTTGGTGTTGAATGTAATCTGTTGAGCATTAGTTTTAGAAATCTCTTCAACATCTAAAATATATTCACTTGCCAGAATTTCATTAAAAGTAATTCCTTTCAAAATTTTGAAATCTTGAGCAGCAAAAAATCTATATCCTGGATAAAGTTGTTCGCAAGAATCAATCATCCATGATAGAGCGCATGTAGCAGGTAACACTGGAGAACCAGCGATCGCATGATCCAATAAAAATGGATTCTCTTCTACTGTCATTCGGCGGCGCATCCGATAGGTATACAGTTCAGAATCTAACTCCCTAGCAAAGAGTACTAGGGGGCTACCAATGACAACTTGTGTATTTTCTCGATAGGCGGGATGCAATTCTTTGACTAACATTTGTGTCCCAGCTTCTACAGGAATCACTTCAACTCCTCGTTCAGCAAAAGCCTTTTTAAGTTCTGGTGACACCATCCCACTATCCCAAGCTCCCCAATTAATTGCCACTACATGACATGAAGGATATTGTTGTTTGAAAATATGCCCTGATTTATTGAGAATTTCATTAGCGATCGCATAATCAGACTGCCCAATATTTCCATGAAAGCCTGTTATCGAAGAAAACAAAACTAAATACTGAAGTTGACTAGGGTTAACGCAAGTAAGTAGATTTTCTAATCCTTGCACTTTAGCGGTGTAAACTTTTTCAAAATCCTGTTCTGTTTTCTTTTCAATTAACTTATCGGCTAAATTTCCAGCGCCGTGGATAATTCCTGTAATCGGCCCAAGATGTTGCACAGCATTGGCAAGTTTTTCTTGTAAAGCTTCCGGATCTGTGACATCGACACTAATATATTCTGCTTTAGCTCCTGTTTTTTGAATTGCTGCTAGGGTGTTTTTAATTTCGCGGCTGGAGGTAATTTTGTTATATATCTTTTGCACACTCATGGGTGTGGGCTTCTCTCCTTGGGAAAGAAGATTTTCCATGATGCATTTTTTCAATGCTGATTCATCAGAATTTTGAGCAAAATCTGGCTCGGTTTCTAATACTTCAGAGCGACCAAGGAGGATGAATTTGCAGGGTTGCTGTTGGGCTAATTTGATAGTACACTCAGCCGTAATCCCTTTTGCACCGCCGCTCACGACAAAGACAGATAATGGACTAAGCTGGGCTGTTTGTGTCATAAATCCTCATGAATAACTGAATAAATTTGGTTTTTTCTGACTCTGTGTCCTCTGCGCCTCTGCAGTTTTTTTTAACGAACCACTCCAGACGCAGAGAGCGCAGAGAGAAGAGATCAAGGAATTAACCTGCTTTTTAATCGGCGATAATGGTGACTCGTCCTTGTGAGCCGTAGCCAACTTCACTAATATAAAGATTGGGATCATGAAGCTCGGCTATGATGTTTTGTACTGACTGTTTGGCGTCAAGTCTGGGACTTAAGTCGATCGCACGGGTAAAAACTTTTGGCCATTCCCATCTCAGAGTTTTGGTTAATCCGAATAAACCAGCGCCGATCGCCCCGAAGTTGACTTTGTACTCTAAGCCAAAAGCGCCATCGAGGTGAGCAACTGTGCAAAAACAACTACGTCCATGACGGGCGGCTTCGTTGAGGGAGGGTTTGAGGTGTTTCGCCATCAAAAATACGTGCTTGACGATTGCCTTTTCTTGTTCGTGATAGGGAATTGTCCCGGTGTGATTTCCGACAAATATCGGATGGAGATGGATGAAGGCCCCAATCGCTCCGCAGTGAGATGCGATCGCTTGCAATTGTTGTTGGAGATGTTCTTCACTCAAGTTTGCTAAGGTGACGCGGGTTACTCCTGTGGGTAAGGGCGCTTGTTGGGGAATGAGCGATTGGGGAAAGCTTACAACTACTACTTTCCAACCTTTCTCGATTAGGGATTCAGTTAATTTATAAGTGGTGAGGGAACCATCATCGGTGATTAAACCGATGTGTCCCTCTGGTAACGTGAAATCCAAATAATCGGGCTGTGGTAGGCTTTTGAGTTTGACGGGATGGCGCGGGATATTATGCTCTAATTCGGGTGGCTGTTGGACAAACTCAGGCTCAAACTTTTTTTTTTCACCTCCAGCTAACTGCTGTAGGTAATCGACTATTTGACCAATGGTGCGGAGTTCTCCGAGTTCTTCGATATTTGGCTTGGGTAAGTCGGGGTACATTTCTTGCATCGCCCCTAAGATTTCCACCCGTTTGATGGAGTCAATCCCTAAGTCGGCTTCCATGTCCATGTCCAGTTCCAGCATCTCGACTGGATAGCCAGTCTTATCACTGGTGATCGCTAGTAGGGTTTGACCTAAGTCTACAACTTCACCTAAGTCTACAACTTCATCAGTTACAGCGGGTTCTGGTGCTGGGTTAAATGTGACAACTAGGCTTGGTTCAGGTGAAGTGACTACCTCAACTACGGGTACAGTTTCTACTGGAATCTCGGTTAGTTGTTGTATTTCGTGAACTGCAATTTCTACAGAAATACTTTTGGAAGCCTGGGATTGCAGATACTCGACAACTTGACCGATGGTGCGGAGTTCTGCCAGTTCTTCTATATTTGGCTTGGGTAGGTTGGGGTACATTTCCTGGAGCGCCCCTAAGATTTCCACGCGTTTGATGGAGTCAATCCCTAAGTCCGCCTCCATGTCCATGTCCATTTCCAGCATCTCGACTGGGTAGCCCGTCTTGTCACTGGTGATCGCTAACAGGTTTTTATCCAAGTCAACAATATCGATGGTTGCGCCAGATACAGGTGCAGCAGTTGTGGGTGCTGGTTCTGGGCTGAATGCGATAACTTCGTTGACTGAGGGTGAGCTAATTGTGACTACAACCTCGGTTTGAGGTTCTACTACTGGGACAGGTGGCTCGGCTACAGGCTCTACTGTCTCGATAGGGAGTGGAGAGAAGAGATTAGGGAGTAAAGAAGAGGAATTTTCATCCTTCTTAGAAGTGGGGGATACAGGAGTTTCAACTACAGGCTCTACCACCTGGGGAGCGGGCGGGAGAGGTGCTTGGGTAACAGTTGAGCCATTTTTCACTACTGGCTCAGTTACAGGCAAAGGCTGGCTTTCTACTATCTTGGTAGTAGGAGGTACTGGTGCATCAGTAACAGTTGTTTCTGTGGTGAACGGATAGCGTACCCCGTTGCTTATCTCCGTTAGTTGAGTCGCTCCCTCACCTGAGATGATTTGAGAATACTCTTGCTGTATGAGTTGGAAAAAGTTTTTGGTATATTCCAGCTGCTCTTGGAGATATTGCTCATGGATGCGTAAGGTTTCACCTTGTTGGGAGTGAAACTGCATCATGCTGCGCTCTAAGCTTTCCATGACAACTAGCTTCATTTTGGCAGTTTCGGCTGTTGATTTAGTTTCACTCAACAAGGAATTCTGCTGCTGCATCAGTTGGAAAAACGCTTTGGCATATTCCATTTGATGGTTGAGATAAGTTCCGTGAACTTGTAAATTCTCGGCTTGATTTTCCTGAAACTGTGTCAGAAGGTATTCTAAACTTTCTAAAAGCTGTTGGTAATTAGTAAGTTTTTCTGGTGTTGGTTGCATCTTAGATTCCTGGGCTGTTTGACTTGAAAGGGTCACAGGATTCATTTGTTGCTCTGTTTGGGTGATGATATTAGAAGTCACACCGTTCATTGCTGGGGCGCTAACAAGGGATGGTTTTTTATGTCCGTTAGTCTCTATCACTGCTAGAGGTGGAGTTACGCCTGGGCTGGTGAATAAGGGAGCCGCATCAGAATGTTCGGGGGTGGGTAATGTAACTTTGTACCCATCCTGCAAAGCTAGAGCGAAGGCATTTTTCGTTTTTTCGGATCTGTAGTTGATGCCGTTCAAACGGACATTTAATGTCTTCTTCGTCTCAATTGGGGGTAGAGTTTGAGGAAGTTGGTAAGGATCGAGGTTATTCAAAGCCAGACCAATTACCCGCAACTGTACAACTGCTTCTCGCAAAGAGCGATCGCTATTCTTTTGAGTGCTGGGGTTCAATGATACGGTGATATGAGGGCGATCGCCAAGGATATCTTTTACCAAGTTGGTGAGAATTCTCCTCGGGCCAAATTCCACAAAGCAAGTACCACCGGCTGCATAGATATTTTCAATTTCCTGCTTAAACAGCACTGAGTTGGAAAGGTGCGTTTCCAGGATTTTTTGAATACCTTGGGGTTCCTTGGGATACTGCTTACTAGTAACGTTGCTGTAAACAGGGATTTTAGGACTTTGGAACTTGACAGACTTAGTAGCGATCGCAAAGGATTTCTGAGCAAAGGCAATTAACGGTGTATGGAAAGCTGCTGAAACAGGTAACAATACAGCCGTATATCCTTTCTCGTGTAAAGCCTCTCTGACTCTGGCGATTTCTGCGGTGGGCCCAGCTAAGACAAATTGAGTGGGAGAATTTTGATTAGCGATCGCAACTAGGGGAAAATGCCTCAGCACTGCTTCTACTTTGCTGATGTCTTCTTTAACAGCCAACATACTACCCGCATCATGATCCGGGTCTTCTGGAGCCGCCATTGCTTGACCCCTAGCTTTCACTAAGAACAAGTAATCTTCTGTACTCAAAACTCCCGCAGCCCAAAGCGCTGTTAGTTCCCCAAAGCTATGTCCCGCCACAAAATCTGATTTGAACCCAGCTTGTTGCAGTATGCTGTACATCCCTGCACTCAACACCCCGATCGCTGGTTGAGCATATTCTGTGCGTTGTAAGGCAGCAATTTGGGCATTTTTTTCTGCTTCCTCAAACACCGGATGAGGAAAAACTATCTCTGAAAGCGGCTGTAAATTATCTTTGAGTAACAAGCTATCCATGTAGCCATGAAGACGCCGCATCAAAGGAAAATTCATTACCAGTTCCCGGCCCATCTCCAAGTATTGCGAACCTTGACCAGAAAATAGAGCAACAACTTTTCCACCCAATTCCATACCAGAGGCGCGGTAATAAATCCTTTGGGGATGCTCCCAAGATGCTGCTGTTCCTTTGTGTTTCAGCCAGTCAATGCTAGTTTGCAGCAACTTGCAAGCTTCTTCGATATTCTCAGCTACAAACCCAAATCTGGCAGCAGAGAGGGGAATCTGTGGCGATTTGGACTCCTGGACTAATTGTGCATAGTGTGTTTTTGCTTCAGGCGATACTCCTGCGGAGTCACTTCGTGAACGCAACTTACCTAAAATCTCTTCAGATTTGGTCAGCAATTGGTCTACTGTTGGAGCAAACAACAGCACTTCACTAGCAGGACTGTGTAAGCGGTAAGCCTGGTTCTGGTCAGCTTCATATTCTTCTAAGACGACGTGATAGTTAGTGCCGCCAAAGCCGAAAGAACTTACACCTGCACGTCTTGGTGCTTCCCCTTCTGCACGAATCCAAGGTCTGGTTTCGGTATTCAAATAAAAGGCGGAATTTTTAATGTTGAGTTTGGGGTTCGGCTCGGTGATATTAATTGTGGGCGGTAATACTTTGTGATGTAATGCCAAAGCAGTTTTAATCAAACTCGCCGCCCCCGCAGCCGCTTTTGTGTGTCCAATTTGCGATTTTACACTACCCAAAGCGATGTGCTGTTTTTTGTGATCATGTTCGCCAAAGAAGTCTTTTAAAGATCCGAATTCTGTCGGATCTCCAGCCATTGTACCGGTGCCATGTGCTTCCATTAAACCAACAGTGGCAGGAGAAAAGCCGGCATCTTCATAAGCACGTTCTAAAGCTTTGATTTGACCTTCTTTGCGGGGAGCATAAATGCTCTTATAGCGCCCATCACTGGAGGTACCAATGCCTTTAATTACGGCATAGATTTTATCGTTGTCGCGTTCGGCATCTTCCAGGCGTCTGAGGACAATCATGCCGATACCTTCACCCAGCATCATTCCATCAGATTTAGCATCGAAAGGTTTGACATTTTCACTAGGAGAAACAGCCGGCGTTTTGCTGAACGAGATGAAAGCCATGATGGTGTTATCAGTATCAACACCACCAGTTAGCATCATGTCAGAACGATGCTCAACTAGCTCACTAATTGCCATCTTTAAAGCACCGAAGGAACTAGCACAAGCGGCATCAACTACGCAGTTCATCCCGCCAAAATTTAGACGGTTGGCAATTCTACCCGCGACTACATTAGCTAACATTCCAGGGAAAGCGTTCTCATCCCACTTCACATAGGCGCTTTTGATTTTCTCGACGATTTTTTGTGTATCCTCATCGGATAAACCGCTGCTTTTGAGTGCTTTTTCCCAAATCGGATATTCCAATCTGGCAGAAAGTGGCATTCCTAACTGCTTGGCCATGGCCACGCCTAAGATTACGCCAATAGTCTCGCGGCTAAACTCACGTTTTTCGCCATAACCTGCATCTTCCATCGCCTCTTTTGCAACCACTAAACTTAACAGTTGCGATACATCTGTGACTTCCAAAATGCTGGGTGGTATACCGAATTCCATCGGGTTAAAATCTACCTCTGGAATAAATCCGCCTTTTTTACAGTAGGTTTTATCTTCAGGAGTTCTCGGATTCGGATCATAATAATCTTCGACGCTCCAGTGAGTAGAAGGAACATCAGTAATACAGTCAATTTTGTTTACTATGTTTTGCCAGTATTCCCGCAAATTTCTGGCTTTAGGCAATAAAGATGCCATCCCAACAATGGCTATAGGATTGTGTTGTAATTGTCTGTTAATTTTGTTGATTGACACCGATTTATCTGACCTCATTTTTTTTTCCTCTATAGACCTCATTACAGCCTTTTCACAATTATTGACAAGGCTCTCTAACTCCGCTAAGGCAGTATTAATTGAATAAGCAGACATAGGGCATAGTTAGTACTGTGGATTGTGTAGATACAGTAATTTCTGTTGCCTACTAATAATGAAAAACTCTTGTTTTGTAAGCAGTTAGCTATCCTATCTCCGCTAAATGCTTTTCTCCAAATTGACACCACACGACACATACTGCCCTGAGAAAGCCTTAGATTTATAGGCGATTTTGGCACACTGCGATCGCGAAAAATGTTATACAACGCTAGACTCTTAATATTGTGGCAATAGGTCAACCAATTTTGGATTTTAGATTTGCAATTTTAGATTTGCGTTAGCAATAGCGCAGCATTAGCGAGTAATCGTACTCCTACAGAGAAGCAAGCTATGCAGAGCGTCTTTTAGATTTGTTCCACCGACAATGAGTGGAGGACAAACCAAAAAAGCCAAAATCCAAATTGCGCTTCCATTGCACCAAAGGTGCGACCCAGAATCTAAAATTGCCAGGATCGATGACGTTGTTAAAACTGGTAAAATACTCTTGGAGTGTAATAACTGCTTGACCAGTGAATTCAATCCATTTGTAATGGGAGAGATTTTGAGCAATGGTATCCCACTTGAGCGATGAAAACTGAGGAGTAGCTAAGGGAACAGAAACGCTTTTTTCACCCGAAACCGTTTGATTATTTAGCTTAATTGCAGCAACGTAGCTGGTGTTCATGACAACGTTCTGTATCTTGATAAATGTCATAGCCAGTTTCAACGTCCAGGATAATTAGTTTATGGGATTTGACCCAGCAAAGTTGACAAGTTCGTTACAGAAAAGACACCACCTTTAATCCGAGTTTATGCAAGTTGAAAAAATAATTAAACGATCATAAGGTGATGACAAAGCAGTTATGTTTAGTTATTTTTAATTTAAAAATATCAATTAAATAACTAGTTTGTATAACCACTTTAAAGCATTGAATTAATAAAAACACTAACATACTTTACAGAAACTAAATCATTTCTTTAAAGTTATTTTATAAATAAACCTCCACTATTACTGATGTGAATTTTGAATAAAATTAAGTATGAAAGTATAATTTTTGACTAAAGGAATGTGTGAAATATTTTGTTATCTACAAGTTAGCCAGAAATTAGTGCTGAATTAAGTTAACAATCTAAATTTGTTGTCTAGTAAGTAACAATTCAGCTAATACATAGATAAATTAAATAACCATAAGTATGTTTTCTCAGAGAAACATGATAATTGGGTCAAAGTTTTTGGTTATTTTTCAATATAAGTCAAGTTAAGAAGCAAAGCGGTTATTTATAAAGCAAATATTAATTTTTAGTATGTTGCTTGATAAACATAATCATGATTACATTAGTAATACTTTTGACTTTTGACTTCCACCTTGCGGTACTAGTACGTCACAGCAGAAATAAAGCTACGATCTGAAATAGGTAAAATGCTTGCAGCAGATGTGTTCTTTCTTTTTACTTTTTACAGCTCGGCTACGCTCGGTGTAAAGAGAGAGTGTAGTCGTTCGCGTCTTTGTTGGTGCAGCCTAAGAAGAGAAGGAGAAGGGTTACTTTTGCCTTGTTGTACTAGTGTATTTTTAGATGTGCGTTGGCATAGCCCACCAAAGGTATCGCTTCATGCCTTTAATTAGTATGATCAAAACTGATCAGAATGTCTTGGACTACACAACCTTAGTAACAATAATCTGTTAGTAATATCAAATCTGCTTACTAACTAACCATCTGTTAGTATTCAATTGGCAGACAAGGAATTAGTAATGAGTAAATTTTTTCAGTCTATAATTTTACTGTAATTAAAAATTTTAGTGATAAAATCAGGACTTATGCAAAGTAAAATTGTTGACAAAATTCAATTTTTACGCCATACTTAATGACAAGTTTATCCAAGTTTTTAGTTGATTTTTATTAGCGCTTCGTTGTGATTGAGAGTTAAGTTTTCTGGTTAGCACTATTGTATTTTACGCTACTGGATTAGATGTCAAATTAGGATATAACTTAGGAAGCTTTGAAGTAACACGCCATTAATTTTCACGCCACAATAGTGAGTTTGGGCGGCAAAAGCGTACAACAATTCATATAAAACCAATTTAGACCCATCCACTTTATTAAGGTAGAAACTCTAGAGGAAAAGCCCTCTTGGTAATTTGCGGATGAGTCCATTCTACTCGACTAAATATAACCAGGCTATCCCCTAAAAAAGCAGAATTGGAATGAAAATATGGCAGTAAATAAAGAAAGCCGATTCTTCACAAAACCCGTAGGTCGATCGCAAGCAATTTTAGCAGCTTCTCTGACTTTAGCGGCCGGATTAATAGCTTTTTATAGTTTGACCCCGTTTTGGTCAAGGACTAAAGTTCAGACACCACAAGCGTTTCCTCCAAAAGCTGCCACTCCTGTGAAACTTGCGGTGACTGCCTTGGGACGTTTGGAGCCAGAAGGCGAAGTTACTTCTTTGACTGCTCCGGCTTCCAATAACGGGGTGCGGGTAGAAAGACTGTTGGTGAAAGAAGGAGACGCGGTTAAAGCAGGGCAATTATTGGCATATCTAGAAAATTATGGTCGTTCTAGAACAGCTTTGCAACAGGCTTTAGACCAACTGCAAGTTGCCAAAGCTAAACTAGCGCAGGTGAAATCTGGACCTAAAACCGGAGATGTCGATGCTCAAAAGGCAGTGATCGCCCGTTTAGAGCCACAATATAAAGGAGACGTTGCTACACAACAGGCGACAATCGACCGTATCCAGGCAGAGGTAGACAATGCTCAAGCCGAGAATGATCGCTATCAGCAATTATACAAACAAGGTGCGATCGCAGCTTCTATAGCAGATACTAAGGCTTTGCAACTAAAGACTACACAACAGCAGCTAACAGAAGCCCAAGCCACTCTCAAGCGGACTCAAGACACATTCCAAGAACAGAAAAAGCAATCACAAGCGCAACTCACCAGTATTAGTGAAGTGCGTAGCGTAGATGTTCAAGTCGCACAAACCGAAGTCAACAGTGCAACAACTTCTGTTCAACAAGCAAAAGCTGACTTGGATTTAAGTTACATAAAATCTCCTATAGCTGGCAAAATATTAAAAATTCACGCCAAAACCGGAGAAGTCATCAGCGCCAACAAAGGATTTGCTGAGATAGGTAAGACATCTCAAATGTATGTGATTGCAGAGGTGTATCAAACCGATGTTCGCAAAGTGCGTGTAGGACAAAAAGCCACAATTACCAGTACTGCATTTACTGGAACATTAAAGGGAACTGTGAAAGAGATTGGTTGGCAAGTTGACAAGCAAGGCATCTTCAGCCTCAACCCTGGTTCAGATACAGACCGCAGAATAGTTGAGGTGAAAATCTCTATCGATAATCCCGCAGATAGTCAGCGGGTAGCTCGTTTAACTAACTTACAAGTGGATGTCGCCATTCATATTTAGTTATTAGTCATTCACAAATGACTAATGACAAATAATAATTAACAAATAAATCCATGATTTTCAAAATTCCTTTAGGATGGCTACAGCTAGCCCAGCAAAAAGTTCGTTTACTAGTAGCTGTAGCCGGGATTGGTTTTATTGTGTTGCTAATGTTTGTGCAACTTGGTTTTCAAGATGCTCTCTATTCAAGTGCAACTGCACTGCATCAGAATCTCAAGGGAGATTTATTTTTAGTTAGTTCGCAATATAAATCTTTGACTTCAAATCAAAGCTTTTCGCGGACTCGTTTGTATCAATCTCTAGGATTTGAGGGTGTAGAGTCAGTTAGCCCCATGTATTTGCAATTTGCCAAACTGAAAAATCCGGCAACTAGTGAGAAATATTCAATATATGTTATTGGTTTCGATCCAGGTAACCCTGTGATGAACATCCCAGAAGTTGAGAAAAATTTAGATAAACTCAAAATTCCTGATGTCGTGTTTTTTGACCGGGGTTCTCGCCCAGAGTTTGGCCCAATAGCTGAAAAATTTAATGCTGGAGATACTGGACAGACAATTGAAATATTTCCCTTCAATTCATTAATTGGCTATAGAGTGAGAATTGGTGGTTTATTCAGCTTAGGGCCTTCCTTTGGGGTAGACGGAAATTTAATTGTTAGTGACTCAACTTTCCTCAGGATAAATCCCAATAGTCGTCCGGCAGATATGATAGATATCGGTTTGATTTCCCTCAAACCTGGTAGTAATCCAGAAACAGTACTGAAAAATTTGCAAGCAAGTTTGCCTAATGATGTGCAAGTTTTTACACGCCAAGGCTTTATTGATTTTGAAAAAAAATATTGGGCAATCAGAACACCAATTGGTTTTATACTTAACTTGATGTTAACAATGGCTGCGGTTGTTGGTGTGGTTATTGTTTATCAAATTCTTTACAGCAATATTGCTACACAGTTCGTTGCTTACGCCACTTTAAAAGCCATAGGTTATGCCAATAGATATTTATTAAATGTGGTATTTCAGCAAGCTTTAATTCTGGCAATTTTAGGTTATATTCCTGGATTGATTAGTTCTGTGTTGTTATATAGTTTTGCAGCAGAAACAACTAAATTACCAATAGTTATGACCATTAATAATGCATTGCTCATCTTAACTTCAACAGTATTAATGTGTATAACATCAGGTGCACTTGCTATCAACAAACTCCGCTCCGCAGATCCAGGAGATATTTTCTAGCTGATTCTTAACAGCAAAATAATCAAATTATTTTGCCTTGATATAGACTCAAAACTAAGTATCAGTACAGCCTCTCCACAGAAAAATTGCTCTTTATACCAATTTTAGATAAAAGATTTAAAAGTCTTTACTAAAATTCCAATTTTGTAGAACTTTGAAGTTTTTTATCTAACAACTCAAATTCACCTATTTAACAATAATCCCGACTTTATGAACCTCAAAAACAAAACCCTCCTAATTACCGGGATTGATGAACTTGTCGGTTTGCGTGCAGCCGAGTTAGCCATAGCACAAGGAATGAAGGTTCGTGGACTGCAAAGTTCTACAGAACAGAACAAACAATTACAGAATTTAGGTGTTGAGATAATTATTGGTAGTATCACCGATTCTACCACTGCCCAAAAGGCTTGTCAGGGAGTAGACATTGTTTTACATACATATCAAATTGCCGAAGAAACTGGCGCAATTAACCATTTTCGTGATGTCAATGTTGGCGGTACTGTCAACATAGCTAAAGCCGCTAAACAGGCTGGTATCAAAACATTCGTGCATCTATCCAGTGTGATGGTTTACGGTTTCAACTATCCTAATGGTGTTACAGAATCCGGGCCGCTTTCTGGGGAAAATAATTCATACTGTCAAACGAAAATAGAAGCAGAAATAGCACTCTTAGAACTGAATAATCCCCCAGATTTTGGCATCATCGTTATTCGAGCCGGAGATGTTTACGGCCCAGGAAGTATTCCTTGGATAGTCAGACCAATTCTGATGATGCGTCAAAAATTATTTGCCTGTGCCAACGATAGTAAAGGAGTAATCAATCATGTATATATAGATAACCTGATTGATGGCATCTTTCTAGCGATAGAAAAAGAAACCTACGGTGAAATATTTAATATCACCGACGGACAAGAAACTTCCTGGAAAGAGTATTTCATGCGTTTAGCAGCAATGGAAGGTTTATCAGCACCCCTTTCATTATCGAAAGATGAAATCAAGTTGTTTGTAAAGCTACGTGTTCAAGGACAAAAACTTTTTCGCCAAAAAGTTGATATTTTACCTGAGTCTATAGATTTTATGACTCGTCCCTATGCTTGTTCCATTGTCAAAGCACAAAGCCTGTTAAATTATAAACCAACAATTGACCTAGAAGAAGGTATACAGCGAACACATGAATGGCTGCAAAAAACAGATATTCAAAAGCTGATGAAATAGTCCATAAATTTTCGTAATCATTGTTGGATTGTCAGGAGTTGGGAGTTAGGGATTAGGGGTTAGGAATTAGGAGTAGAGACGCGATTAATTGCGTCTGTACAGGATGTTAGGAGTAGAGACGCGATTAATCGCGTCTGTACAGGAGTTTGGTACAAGATGTCAGGTATCAAAGTATTCTTAATTCTGATTTCTGGATTCTGATTTATGGATTCTTACGTTGCATCTGCCTAACAATTAGCTGCAATTAAGCATAAAATAATCCACCTATTTTCCAAAAACTTGTTTTCTATGATTGGGAATCAGCCACGATTGAGCATCGGATTACCTGTATACAATGGTGAGAAATTTCTCAAAGAAGCCATAGATTCACTCTTGGCTCAGACCTTTGAAGATTTTGAGATAATTATTTCAGATAATGCATCTACAGATAAAACTGAAGAAATTTGTAGAGCATACGCCGAGCAAGACCAACGTATCTGTTACTACCGTAACGACAAGAATATTGGTTGCGCCCGTAACTTTGATCGCGTTTTTAAATTGTCTTCGGGTGAGTACTTTAAGTGGGCAGCTTATGATGATCTACATGCTCCAGATTTTATCAAAAAGTGTGTTGAGGTGCTTGACCAAGACCCTACCATCATCTTGTGTCACTCCCAGACATATTTCATTGATGAACAGGGGAATTTTCTCCAAAACTACGATATCAAACTCAAGGCAGATGCACTAAAACCACAGCAGCGTTTTAACGAATTGCTGACCAAGCATTTATGTTATCAATGTTACGGGGTAATTCGCGCCAGTGCCTTGAGAAAGATACCGCCTATGGGTGGTTACGGTAATGCAGATGGAATTCTCTTGTTAAGACTTGGTATTCTTGGTAGGTTTTATGAAATCCCTGAATACCTGTTTTTTGCCAGAAGCCATCCGCAACAATCAATGAGTATGTATTTCCCTAATTATTTGTTGTTTACTAACAACAGTAAAAAACCCTCATTAAGTATGCTGCCTGATTTTTATGCATATGCAGTATGGTTTGATTCAGCAAAGAAAGGAAAAATTTTATTGCCACATTGGAGAATATTCTGGGAGTATGTACTCTCCATATGGCGTAGTCCCCTAAGTTTGTATGAGCGGCTGTGTTGTCATATAAGTCTATATCAGCAGTTAAAAGGGACACAATATCTTTTGCTGAAAGATTTGCTAAAAGTGCTGCAAGTACTTTGGAAAAGTTGGCATAGAGCATCAATGAAAAAACAGCAAATCCCGCTTTGAACAAATCAGTTCAGAAAAAAAGCTGGCGAACGCAGCTTTTGATCAGCCCCAAAATCACCTATTCTTCACTACAAAATTATGCTGAAACTATCTCAAATTTGTCATGTTTTGCTTGCTACTTTAGTGAGCATCAGCTTTGCTAAAACAGTGAATGCAGAGCCAACTGAAACACTAACTGTTGTGGTAAATGGAATACATCACCAAAAAGGTGAGATTTGCCTCAGAGTTTACGCAAGTGAACGAGGATTTCCGATGAATAATTCTAGTGGAGATCAAAGTGGCTGCGTTAAGATTACTGGAAGTTCTGTAAAAAAAGAATTTTCCGGTTTGAAGCCTGGAACTTATGCTGTCGCTGTAGTTGATGATCAGAATGGCGATCGCAAACTCAATAAAGACTTTTTCGGTATTCCCAAAGAAGGTTTTGGGATTTCTAAAAATCCAACTGTGTCCATACAAACAGGTACACCAAAGTTTCGTGATGCCAGTTTTGTTGTAAACAAAAATACAACAGTCAACATTATCATGAAATATTCGCTTGATTCCTAAAGGGACTGGGGACTAAACATGGAGACACGGAGAGTTTTTTCACCGCGTCTCCCTGTCACTGCATTACCCCATCTTCCTAATCCCCAATCGCTTATTCTACCGGAGATTAAAAATTTAATGGAAGATTTGGCGATATTTCTGTCTAAGTCTTTGATGAGTTGGCTAGTTATTCAGGTGTGTTTAACGCTTGTCTTTATATGGTATCTGCGCTCATCCAAAAAAAACTTATTACCAGATGACCAGTTACCTAAGACAGCAGTGATTCTTTGCCTACGCGGGGCCGATCCGTTTTTGCCTAGATGTTTGCGATCGCTCCTAAATCAGAATTATCCACAGTATGATTTAAAGTTGATCGTTGATAGTCACGAAGATCCCGCTTGGAAAATTGCTAGTGAAACCATCACAGAGCAAGAAGCGACCAACGTTCAAATCAGCCCTTTGAGAATAGTACGCAACAATTGTAGTCTCAAATGCAGTTCCTTAGTCCAAGCTATCCGTGAGTTGGACGATTCTTACAAGGTAGTTGCCCTAGTAGATGCTGATACCATAGTCCATGTGAATTGGCTGCGAGAATTAGTCAGTCCTTTAGGCGATGCCAAGGTAGGGGCAACAACGGGTAACCGTTGGTACGTACCTACAGGTAAGTATTGGGGATCTTTAGTGCGCTACATAGGCAATGTATCCACAGTAGTGCAAATGTTTATCTTCCAGATTCCTTGGGGTGGGACTTTGGCTGTGAAAACAGAAGTGCTTCGCCAAACAGAACTGCTAGATAAGTGGGGACAAGCTCTAGGCGAAGATTTTATGATGCACGACATCCTTAAAAAACATGGGTTGCAGGTAAAATTTGTGCCTTCGCTGCTGATAGTCAATCGTGAAGAGACTGATTTATTCAACTTAATAGACTATCTTAAGCGCCTCATTCTTTATTCTCGGCTGTATCACCCACGTTGGTTAGCTCTAGTTAGTGAAGCTGTTTCTAGTATTTTGTTTCCGACTTTAGTCATAATTTTAGTTCTAGAGTTTTTGTTAGAGGCAAAATGGGAAGCTGCGGGTCTCTTATTAGGCTGCTATGGAGTCTATACTGTCGGATTACTTTTGGTAATGCTGGTGTTGGAATTAGAGATACAGCGAGTGGTTCGCTCTAATGACCAGGCGATGCTTATCGGCAAGCCCTTGCACATCTACGCAAAATTATCAGCAGTTACAATCATCAAAATGTTAATTGGGATTCCCCTGACACAGTGGGTTTATGGGTTAGCGATGCTATCGTCACTGTGGATTTCAACAGTTACTTGGCGCGGTGTCAGCTATCGGGTTCAAGGACCGTGGAATGTCCGGCTAATCGAATATCGCCCTTATCAATGGTTGGATCAGCCTATTGATAACAAGGTTTCTCTTTGAACTGAATTGTTAGAGATAAACTAGGGCATGAAAGTTATTACACTAAACATTCCCTAGTCTTCAAATTATATTATCTTATATTTAGTCGAATTAGATTAGCTATAACCCTTGTCAAAATACACGCTTTTGTTTGTTGATTACCAAAATTTATTTACATTCCTGACAAAGGTTTAGAGAAATATATTAAGGGGAATTTAGACTAAGTATTTTGGATGTTTTGATAGTTCCTAACCAAGGTTTAAAAACATCTTCTTCAGAATCCGGATTTTAGACTATTTGTAAATGCGTAAATCCCTAGCCTAACTGTATTAGTGGTAATTTCTGAACCAAATAATCAGGATGTTCATGAAACATTTGCTGCGTAAATCCTAAATTCCAAACCAGCATTTTAGTGTAATATTCCCCTTTTTATGACTAAGCAACCACTTCGCATTGCACTGTTTACAGCATTGTACCCTCCTTTCTTGACTGGAGTTTCCGTCGCAGTACACCAACGGGTTCAATGGTTACTGCAACAAGGGCATGAGGTCTTTCTTATCCACCCAGAAATTAATAGTCAGTACCCCAGAAAGGTTGGAAATCGTCCAATGTCAGGATTGGATGAATTACAGCCCTTCCCCAACTTTTCTGCTTATGCATTCCCCACCAAACCGCTAATCTTCTACAAATCTCTTCCCCAACCATTAAACTATCGCTATTGGAGCGATACTAAGTTACTTGAGAACTTTCAGCCTGATATTATACTGGTTGAAGAAGCGGCGCAAATGAGAGGATTATACTCACTTTTCTTACAAGGTTATGGTCGCCCCATAGGAGTTGAGTATGCTAAACAAACTCATACCCCAATCATCTCAATTTTCCATACCGATATCGTTGCCTATATTCGATATTACTTAGGAAATCTGTTCTTCAGCTTGCTACGTCCGATTGTTCCCCTTTTAGTCAAGCAGTTCAGTGATGCTTATGATCTCAACTTATTTCCGTCTCAAGAACTGCTTGCTAAGTACAACCGACTGAAATGCCAACGCAGTGAATACGTGCCATATCAAGGGATTGATTGCGAAAAATTTCACCCCCAAAACATCGACTACAACCCCATTGTTAACGACTATCGACCAACTATCCTTTTTGTTGGACGCATTACCCCAGAAAAAAATGTCACCCAACTTATAGATGCATTTCCAATCATTGCTGCCAAAATTCCTGATGTCCATTTGGTCATCGTTGGTAGTGGCCCCTTGGATGAGGAGATGCGTCGGCGCGCCCAAAAGTTTGAGTCCGGTATTACTATCTGGGGTGAGTCCCACGGAACAGAACTTCTAGGTTTATATGCACGAGCAGATGTATTCGTCAACCCCTCTGTCACCGAAAACTTCTGTACCACCAATATGGAAGCTTTAGCATCTGGAACCCCTGTTGTAGCAGCTAAGGCTGGAGGAAATCCGGAACAGGTTTTTCATGCGATCAACGGTTTCTTAGCCGAACCCAATAACCCAACAGATTTTGCCCACAAGGTGATTGCGATTTTGGAAAATCCTAGCCTTAAAGCAGATTTGACTCGGCAAGCTCGCCCTTCCATACTTGACTTTGATTGGTCGGCATGTATGCAAAAATTAGAAGACAAACTCTACCAAATCGTTGAAGGATCGCAGAAGGTGAAGGTAGGTACAGGCATTATAAGACCATAACAATAACGATAATAAATTTAACAATTAGCGATCGCTTGTATTTACAGTACTAGCGATCGCTAATTGTTTCATGTCAAGAAACTCTTTGGGTGTTGAAAAGCAGTATAAATTAGTTTACCGTCTGTATCGAGAATGAGAATTTTCTTTAAGGAAATCTAAATCCAACAGCTATGTTTGGCTAAAAGCAGTAACCAGCAGTGAAGCGATGCCTGCGGCGAGCTACGCCTACGCAAGACTGAAAAAGTGGCTACAAGTCGATTGAAAATGGATTTGCGATAACCGATAATTTGGGTAAAATCATCGTTCCAGCTAAAATGCTCTGACCACAGATGAATGGCACTAAGAAAAGATGAAACCCTTGCTAGGGCTGGGTGTTGGGTGTAGGTAAAAAGCAAGAAAAATAGAATGGGATAAGAACATTAATAAACTTATTGATCACTACACCCCACACCCAAAAGCCTTATAAATAATAGATTTGCCGTTATCTTAGTGCCATTTGCCGCTGAACCCTCTTTCACATTCGCGCTGCTCTCATCTCAAACGTTGTTTTCCATCTCGGTGATGCCAGAAAAATGCTCAGCTAGAAAATCTACGAAAGTCCTTATTTTGGGTGATAGGTATCGCCGATTTGTATAGACAGCATAAAGATATGAGGTTGCCAACGTGTAGTCCAGCTTCAGCACCTCCAATCGTTGGCTGGTAAGATCATCTTCAATCAACCACTTTGGCAAAACCGCTAACCCCATACCGGCTAGGGTTGCCTGATATAGCATGGTAGTGTTGTTGGAGCGGATCGAGACTGGCAGTTTGACTGTCTCCCGCCCGTTAGAACCCTCAAAGAGTATCTCATCGGCAAACTGCGAATAGTAATAGCTGATACTTACATGCTTCGATAGTTCGTTGGGAGTTTTTGGGTATCCATTTCTTTGCAAATAGTCAGTTGAGCCAACCAACATGAGTTGAATTGGGCAAATGCGTCGCGTGAGCAATGAAGAACCGGGTTCCTCAGGCGTGACACGTAACGCCAAGTCAAATCCTTCTTCCACTAAGTCCACCACCCGATCATTCAAATTTATATCTAGCAAAACGTCTGGATAGCGAGAGCGGTACTTCGCTAAGGCTTTAGTGAATAACGGGTTAGCAAACCAAACTGGGGCGCTGATCTTGAGTACGCCACGCGCAACGACGGCTGATTGCCTCACCGTTGCCTCCACCATTTCCAATTTATCAAGCATTTCCCGGCATTGCTCATAATAGACTCTTCCTGCCTCGGTTAGGCTTAAGTGTCGGCTGGTTCGATTCAACAAACGTGCGCCAAGGTTTCGTTCCAAGTGCATCACATGCTTACTGGTCATGGCTGTGGATAAGTTGAGCCGTTCAGCGGCTGCCACAAAACTTCCCGATTCCACCACCTGAAGCAATACTTTCATGCTCGTTAAGGTGTCCATCGTAGTTCTAAAGTTTCCTAAGAAGAAACATCACATCAACAAAATGATACTTGTACAACGATGAGAAATAAATGTAATTTGAGGAAGACGGCAGCATCAACTAGCTAGGCAAGTAAATAGCGATGACTGAAGAATTTATGCATTGGACGTTTCAGGAGTCTTAACAACAAATCTAGAACACTATCAACTCGTCGACCGCCCGCAAGAATTTCAACGTAGAGGAGAATTTCAATGTCTCAGAACAACGAACTCACGGTGATCGACCGCTTTATAATCTTCGAGCAGTTGAACATGCATCAGCGATGTATCGACAAGGGTTGGGGGCGCGAGCAGGTCGACCTCTACAACCGCCTTTACTGGCCGGAGGCCAAATTCCACGTCAACGACTTACGTACTTCAACCTTCGAGGGTTTTGAAGGCATGAAGCAGATGTTCGACTACGCGCACAGCGTCTTCCCAATGGACAAGTGGTTCCACTCTATGGGCGCGTTTGAAATTTCCGGATCGGGTGACAGGGCCGAAGCGCACTGGCGATGGTTCGTGTACTGGAAGGCTGAACACGTCGGAATCGTTTCAACTGGCACCTACGACGACATCTTTGAACGTCGCGATGGCGTCTGGAAGTGTCTGGAGCGCACCTCCAAGAGCGATCCCAACTGGCCGGTAGACTTGTTCCAGCCCTTCATCGATCAGGCAGACATCACCTTCAAGGCGTCCTGATAGTCAGACTTTTGTAGGTTAGGTGGAGCTTCGCAAAAGCCGTCTACATATCGCTCATGGAAATGCGCGTCAATTGTTTTCACTCTAACTAAAGCCTCAACACCAAGTAAACCGTTGTATTGTGAGTGAGGTAAATCCAACCACTGATGGGAGTCGTTTATGGCACATAGCACAGTTGGCACTCATGTAGTCGTTGAGGACGCAGCTTCTCTGGCTGAAGCGGTTCAACGTACACATGTTGTAATCGAGGTGGCTGGTCGCCTTCATGACTTAGAGAAATTTACACTTCTTGAAGGCTCAAGTTTGGTGGGTACAACTTCTGAGGCAGAATTGGTCTTCAAGCCAGATTCAGACGGGGTAGCGCTCACGGCAAATAACACCCTCCAGAACCTAACCCTCCGATCAGATCCGAGCCGATTAACGCTCAGTCTGGAATCGGCAACGACTACCCTTGGACAACTCAAGTTGCAGCATCTCGTCGTCTACGGTCGACTGCACTTGGAATCCAGTATTGTGATGACCGCTGACCTTGTGCTCACTGACGTTCAACTGTATGACGGCGACAGCACCTCAGCGCTGCATCGTCCAGTCGGTTACGGCGTAGAGGTCGTTCCGGGTTCCCTTACGATCTACAACCGCTGTACCGATCCCCAAAGTCGCTGGACACTGCGTGCCGAAAACCTCTCAGGGGGAACGCGAGATGTGCCGTTGAGGGGTAGCGGCATCTTTATTTTTGGCGGCATGACTGTTCCCGCAAACGCCGATCTTCAAAGTGGACCAGCGCCCAGTTCTCCTGGTGGCATGATTGACCTTAAATTATTGACCACAGGCGAAATCCATACTAATGGCAATATCCCGGCTGGTACTGGCAATCTTATCTCAGGCGGGGTGTTCGTTGGCTCAGGCGTGAAGGCTCAACAAGTGATCAATAACAGTCCTGTAACAACTTACGGGACAAATGACATGGTGTTGGATAACTGGGGCAATGTTCGTCTTTGGCTTGCTCGGCAGTCCATCATATCTCATGGAACCAGTGGAATCGGATTCGTGAATTTCGGAGATTTGCAGACTTTGATTGTGCAAGGCGACCTGGCAACCTATGGCGAAGGGGCGCGGGGGTTCAATCTATACGACGGAACCTTGGCTTATGCAGAATTCAAAAGCATTACCACTCATGGCAATGGCTCGATCGGGATACAGACTAGTAAACCATTTGGCAATATCCTCGTGCTTGGGGACGTGATCACAAAAGGTGGTAGGGGTAACAGTTTGGTGCGTGGCGTGGTCGTACAGCTTGACGCGCACGCCCTGAGTCTCAAACCGGGCACAAGTGGAAAAGAGATTATTGTACTGGGTCGAGTCGAGGCTCAAAAAGAGGAAATTACCTCATTGGATTTCGCTGCTCCAGCCAGCACAGTTGAATTCATTGCGATCGGTGGTCAGCAGTACGTCGATGGATCGTCAACAGAGTAGGAATTGTAATTACCTAGTAGGTAAGTAAGGGTTTAACGCTGAAACAGCGCGATCGCAGTTCAGCATTCCAAGCGACTACGAATCTTTTTCTTGGTAACATTCAAAATTTTGATCGCCAGTGATTGATGAAATGCCAATCCATTTTATGAAAAGGAGTACGTCACAATGGCAACGATGAAAGCAATCCGAATTCATGCTTACGGCGGGGCTGAAAACCTCAAGTACGACGAAGTATCCCGTCCTGAACCGCAAGCAGGGCAAGTCCTCATTCAAGTGTATGCAGCAGGGGTAAACCCAATCGATTGGAAGATTCGTGAAGGGTTTTTCCAACAACTCAATGATTATTCGCTGCCCGTAATTGCTGGGGCTGATGTGGCTGGTGTTGTTGCAAGTGTGGGCGATGGTGTCACCACACTGCAACCAGGACAAGCGGTTTATGGAACAGCAGACATGGCGCTTTCGGGAGCCTATGCCGAGTATGCAGTGGGCTATGCAGACGCGATCGCCCCGAAGCCGAAAACGCTCGATTATATTCACGCGGCTTCTGTCCCAATTGTGGCAATAACCGCATGGCAAGCATTGTTTGATGGTGCAAATCTCCAGCCAGAGCAGAGCGTGCTGATTCATGGTGGCGCGGGTGGAGTAGGTCGCTATGCAATTCAGCTTGCCAAGTGGAAGAGGGCACGAGTCATTGCAACGGCATCGGCAGCGAACCTTGATGATCTGAGAAATCTGGGTGTCGATCAGGCGATCGACTATGCGAGTCAACCGTTTGAACAGCAGGTAAAAGATGTAGATGTGGTGCTTGATTTGGTTGGTGGAGAAACGCAAGCGCGATCGTGGCAAATCATTCGTCCCGGTGGCGTTTTAGTTTCAACACTTGGTGTGCCTGAATCAGGCATTCCACAGGGCATTAAAGCGGTTCCTGTTTTCGCCAATCTCAGAGCAAATTCCCAGCTCCAGCAGATTGCTCAATTGATTGATGACGGACAGATCAAAGCGTCTATTGAGCAAGTTTTTGAACTGGCAGAAGCCGCTAAAGCACAGGAAGTTAGCCAGCACGGACATCCACGCGGCAAGCTGGTTTTGCAAGTCGTTCATCCAGCTTGAGGCAGGCTTTTGCAAAACTTTGGTTCATCAAACTCCTGTAAGGGCGAAGCATTCGGGCAAGAATCTTTATTTCAATGGGTTATAAACCAAATGCTTCCTCGGATTATAAACCAAATGCTTCCTCCTTACGCAGAGTGTATCTCAGGCAGAGTTCATTAACAAAATCTTTGGAGTTATTGCTTAAAAAATGCGAACGAAACTCGTTCGTTTATCACTTGAAAATTTCTGCAACACAACCAATCAAGGCTGAAGATTACCCGCTAATCGAACAAGAGTACATTGAGCTTCGACTGTGAGTAGAAACGAAAAGTAAGGAGCGGCTATTATGGCAGTAACGACAGATAATAAATCCTCAGCATCAAACATTGAACTAGGAACACCCGCACTGAACTGGATTGATGGCGAGTGGATTGATTCAAAAAAGCATACTGATAGCATTGATCCAGCTACAAGCAAGGTGATTGGAACTTATGCAGATGGTGGGCGTGACGAGGCAGTTCAGGGAGTTAATGCTGCGGTGCGGGCGTTCCGAGAATTAGACTGGAAGGAAAATCGGGCACTTCGTGCGCGAGTGCTGAATCAAATTGCCGATCGCTTTGAAGCCCACAGAGATGAACTGATCGCGATTCTCTCGCTTGAAAACGGCAAAGTCCATGATGAAGCCGCATTTGAAGTAGATATGATTCCTAGTAAATTTCGATACTGGGCATCGGTTGTGCTGACCGATTATGGACGGGCGATGGAAGTCCAACCCGGACACCTTTCGGTTGTGACTCGATCTCCAATCGGAGTTGCTGGAATCGTCGCACCGTTTAACTCGCCGCTTGTCCTGACTGTGCGATCTCTGGCACCTGCTCTTGCTGCTGGTGTTACAACTGTTATTAAATTGCCGGGTAATACAGCACAGATCAACTATCTGTTTAGTAAAACCCTCGCTGAAGCTGCCGATTTACCGAAGGGCGTGATTAATGTCTTTAGTGAAAGCAGAGGCAGAGGCGGATCATCTTTTCTGATGGAGTCAAAGGATGTTCGAGTGATTAGCTTTACAGGAAGCACAAAGACCGGGAAGGCAATTTCCGCAACCGGGGCAGCGACGCTCAAGCTGTTTCAAACTGAACTTGGAGGTAAGACGCCGATGATTATCTTCGAGGATGCCGATCTGGAGGCGGCTGCGCCAAAGGTTGAGAAGGCACTCACGACCTTCGCAGGTCAGTTCTGCATGACAGGTTCCCGGCTGTTGGTGCAGCGTGCTGTTGCCGATCGGTTTCGCACGCTGATCACCCAGCGACTGGAGAACGTTAAAACAGGACCTGCGTCTGATCCGTCCAGTGATATGGGACCTCTCATTGATCAGCCGAACGTCGCTCGTGTTGACAAGATGGTGAAGGAGGCGATCGCAGCGGGTGCTAAGGTGCTTGTACGCGGCGGCCCAATTGTTGAAGGTCCACTAGCTGGCGGTGCATTTTACCGTCCGACCCTGCTAGAAGTGACCGATCCGAAAATGACCATCGTTCAGGAAGAGGTCTTCGGTCCAGTCCTGACGATGCAGATATTCGAGACTGAGGCAGAAGCGGTGCAGCTGGCAAACGATAGCGAGTATGGGTTGGCTGCGAGCATTTGGACTCGCGATGTTGACCGCCCATTGCGCGTCGCCCGCGAGATAGATGCAGGCACGATCTGGATCAACGATTGGGCGATCGTTTGGGACGAGTTTGAGGAAGGCGGATTCAAGCGCAGCGGTAACGGCAGGCTGAATGGTCTGACGGCGATCGATGAATTCCTGGAGTACAAACATATCGCTTTCAACTCAGGAGTGATCCCCAGTGTTGGCGTTTCTGCCCAGTAGTTGAGCTTGGATTTAAATTTTGAGTTTTTCTTAAATAAGCCTCATAACCATCAAACCCGACTATCGGGTTCGCATAAGCAGCCTTATAGGAACACGTATGTCTAGTACACCTGTAGAAATCGTCCAAGCCCTTCTCAAAGACCCCACCAACCCTGAGGTCGTCAACCGACTCGTCTCCCCCGATGCCATCTACGTATCGCTCAGTTACGATAATCCTAACCTGAAAAAGCTCATGCCTTGGGCAGGCACGCACAAAGATGGCCAGGCCGCCATCCTCAAAACTTTCCGGGATGTCAATACCTTTTGGACTATCGAGGAGTTCGATATCCAGCAGATATTCGGCGAGGGCGAGAACGTGGCTGTCTTCGGCAGCTTCACCGTCCATTCAGTGAAACTTGATAAAACGTTCATCTCTCCCTTCTCCATCCTGGCGAAGGTGAAGAATGGCTTAGTCACCTATATGCAGTACATGGAGGACACCTTTGGCACAGGTTCGACCTTCCGATCAGGTGGTACCTGGACATTCCAGAGTAACCCAGACGGCAGCGAAGTATCAGTGCCGTAGCAAGATCTGAGCAAACTCTAATATACGTTTCATGAACTGGGTACGTCGAGAACTATTCTCCGGGCCATTATCTTGGTTTAGAACTAATGTTTTAACCTGAGAAAAACGATGTTTCTCACTCATCCAAAAATCTTTTAAAACATCAACGATAAAGAGTAATCAATATTTGCCAAAACTTGAATATATTGCTGTGATCGCCCCTTGGCTTTCTTTTGTCTTCATCGTCAAGCTAAGATATTCCTGCGCTGCCTCACCGGATCAGGGATATTTGCACACTGTTATATCTTTAGCGCTTTCGCCTGTTCGCGCAGCGTCCGTAGGGAAGGGCTTTCATCAACAGCTCTTGCTTTTATTATTGGTAAGTGCTTAACCTGAAGTGCGATCGCCACGGATAGTAAGCAAAATTAGTTTACCAAAATGTACACCATAGTCAATACACCATCTGTATTTAGTTGCAAATTACCAGCTGCTGGTTGGATTAACCTAGCCCAAATACGTCAAATCCAGTATGAGGAGTTGCCAAACCGTATAGTAGCAGTGACTTGGCAAAATGGTGATAAACAAATATTTCGCGGTGAAGATACAGCAGCACTCATCAAAGCAATTGAAAACGCCACTATTTCAATTAACAAGCGATGTAGTTGCCACCAGAGGAAGTTATGAAAGATTCAGACATAGCTAAAAGGATTTAGATACTGACGAAAATTAACCGCCTGATGAGGCTACCTGACACAGTAGCCGAAACTCTGGGATTACTTTCAGAGTCACGGATTGTGTCCAAAGCAGTCTGTCCCACTGTCTCTAGGGAGTGGGGCGTTAGTAAGGAATTGCATACCCAAAAAGTGGGGTGTTGTATTCTTCAAGCGCACCTTCCCTAGAACTATCGGGTTAAACCCAGCGTTAAAAGTGAATCTGTTGCCAATTGCTGCAAAAACTGTACCATTCGGCTTTTCCCAGATAGCGGGCGATGGGAACTTAGGTATCATCCAATGTGCCTGGGCTTTGAAACTAACGATAATAACCTAGACGGTTGGGGAGAAGATTACAAACATTTGCCCTACTAATTAAAATTTTTCCCTCAAAACTTTAAACTATTGAGAGGTTGTTAAAATTGCTCAATAGTTTAGAGTGAAGAATAATGACAGATTGGCAAAAAATAACAGGTGGCATCACAGCGCCAAGGGGGTATCAGGCGGCGGGAATTACCGCAGGGTTAAAACCTTCGGGGTTGCCAGATTTAGCTTTGATATTCTCAGAGGTGGAAGCGATCGCAGCGGGTGTATTCACCACCAGCCAGGTTAAAGCTGCCTGCGTAGAATATTGTCGCCAACGCTTGCAAGCCAAACATAGCGCTCGTGCCATCCTCTGTAACGCTGGACAAGCAAACGCCGCTACAGGCGCTCAAGGCTACCTTGATACCCTAGAATCTGCTATGGCAATAGGCCAAGCACTAAACATCCCATCTGAATCTGTGTTATTAGCTTCCACTGGCGTGATCGGTCAAAGAATTAAGATGGATGCTTTGCGAAGCGGGATTCCCAAGGTAGTAGCAGCACTATCAGAAACAGGCTCAGATGCCGCCGCTGGAGCGATTATCACTACAGACTTGGTAACAAAATCCATTGCCTTAGAGACAACTATAGGCGAACGCCCAGTACGAATTGGCGGCATTGCCAAGGGTTCCGGCATGATTCACCCCAACATGGCAACCATGCTGGCATTTGTTACTTGTGATGCAGCCGTTTCATCAGCCCTTTGGCAGCAAATGTTAGCAAGGGCAGCCGATAGAAGCTTTAATTCGATTACCGTGGATGGTGATACCAGCACCAACGATAGCTTAATCGCTTTGGCAAACGGTCAATCTCGTACCCCAGCAATTACAGAATTGGGTGCAGAAGCAGAGAAATTAGAGGCGATGTTAACAGCAGTTTGTCAGCATTTAGCCAAAGCGATCGCTCGTGATGGTGAAGGCGCAACCTGCCTAATTGAAGTGGAAGTGACAGGGGCCCATGATGAACTCTCAGCCCGACAAATAGCCAAAACCATCGCTGGTTCATCCTTAGTTAAATCTGCAATCTTTGGACGTGACCCCAACTGGGGACGCATCGCCGCCGCCGCCGGACGTGCAGGTGTGCCCTTTGAGCAAGAAAACCTGCAAATTAAGCTAGGCGATTTCTTAATGTTGGAAAATGGTCAACCTTTAACCTTTGATCGTGCAGCAGCAAGCGCTTATTTGAAACAAACTGCTGTTGATTCTTCCCTGCCCAAAGACTTGATTGCCACCAATAATAGTAATGATTTATCCTTTGATAGAAGCACTGTCAAGGCTCAACGAGTAGATAATCCGGTGATCATTGCAGTCAGCGTTGGCAACGGTCATGGTACAGGTAAAGCTTGGGGTTGCGATTTGAGTTATGACTATGTGAAGATTAACGCTGAGTATACTACGTGAGCTACTCTGACTTGTTTACAACTTGCTAGTGCTAAGTCCCTATTTAAAGAACTCAAATCTTCAACATCCTTCATCGCTGCATTCACCTTTTCCCACGTCAACTAAGCTCGACTTTATCCATTTTTTGGCAAAGCGGAAGCTGACGCTGAAACCTTTGTGGGACAGTAGTTTTACTTTTTCGATTTCACCGAGAATCAGTGACATGGAAAAAGTTTTTGCCAAAAAGCTAGGGTCTTTGCCGGATCAAGAGAACCAATTTCTTAATTTTGGATAAAGTTGAGCTAAGAGACCATTTATAAAATAAATCTTCAGACTACAAGACGACGCAGCATGATACGAGTCATGACAGCATATATGGCAGCTTCACTCATTTCCGGGAGACGCTGATAATCCAACAAAACTCTGACCACACACAACGACATAATACTCCTACTATAGATAATGAAGCGATGCCTTTTGCAGGCTACGCCTACGCATCGCACTTAGAAGCTTTTGCCACGCTTTTCTGGCTCGTACTTCTCCTAAAACTGCCACGAAATCGTGCCCTGCACAACCAACGGATCGCCATAATAAACATTTAGTCTGCCATTGGCAGAGTCAAAATAGTCCCCTCAGCAGGAAGCCCCGACTGACAAAACTTTTTGGGTCGAACCTGATATTTGCCGGAGAATGTAATCTTGGTGCGATCGCCCAGTTGCCAAGAAACCACAGGTGCTACAAAGTAACTTCCCCTAGTCCGGGCAGAAGTGCAACGCCGGGAGCGACAAGCCACTGTTGTTGCTTAGGGACTGACAAATAAAAAAATACTCAACTACTTCTTGCGGGATGGGCCGAAAAGCCCGCCTGTAGCCAAAGGCAGGCAAGATGCAATACAGTTCAGTTAAGGAAAATTATCTGTTGAGGCAAGCTCTTCTTAAGCAGGGGGAGAGAAAAAATGTATAACCCAAGCGTATTGGGGCACGATGGCCACTCCACAAAATTGAATAATTTATTTGTTGGAAATCCTTTAGAGACCATTTATAAAGTAAATCTTTAGACGACTAGACGACGTAACATAATACGAGTCATAACAGCATATATAGCAGCTTCACTCATTTCTG
>NZ_JBALCN010000095.1:0-70522 GCF_036919615.1 Nostoc sp.
ATCATTTAATTGCTGCCATGAATCAATTTAAACCCTGTTATGCTTCTGGATGATTTAGCTTATTTACTACTTGCTTATTCCGGAAAGTGACAGAAAAGGGTTAATTATAAGCCTTCATCCGAACTTGATATTAGCCCTAACGTGTAACTTGATACGGTCGGTGTGCAACGGGTCATGATTGCCAGTCCCCAGAATGACGGCTGTAACCCTCATTCTTTCGTCAACTGACAAAAGTTTTCGGTCTACTGACATTGCAATTTCCTCTTGGACACTTTATAAGGAGCGATAAGTTAAACAACAGAATGCGCTAGTTCTGCGATGTAACTCTCTAATGAAACTACTCCTCGTGTAACAAGATCACGGGGTGGCATCTCTGCTTTGATCGCAAGGGTTGTCATGTTGGAGAAAGATGCTGCTGCTGAGTTTGAAAATTCCATATTCCGCATTGTCTTTATCCATTGGTCACGCGGAGTTTCCACTACCTTGACTGGTTTTTGTAAAACTTTGGCAAATGCTTCTGCAACGTTGAGCGAAGAATATATTTCTGGGCCTTCGATGTTGTGTAGCCCTGTATTCTCTATTGGTGTCATCAAACGCGCTGCCAATTGACCAATATCGCGTGGGGCTACCATCGGCAATGCAAAATCCGTTGGAAAGAAGGTATGGATTACGCCATCCTGTTTAGCTGATTGTAGAGAGAAGTCCCAATTGCTCATATAGTAGGCAGCGCGGATGATACTAAATGGTATGGACTGGGCGGCGAGTTGCTGCTCCATTTCGTAAAGCACTCCCAAATCACCAATTTGAGAACCGGGCTGCGCTCCATAAGTGGATTCGGCAACGATTTTCTCTAAGCCAGAGTCTGTTATCGCTTCTAGAATGGATGCTAAACTTTTTCTTTCTTCGACATCTGTGTCTGTTGCAGGATCAGCAGGTGGATTAAGCAGGAAAAGACGTTTACCCTTTGCAAACACGCGGTGTAGTTCTACGGTATTATGCGCGTCTACAACCTCAACCATTGCGCCGCGCTTCTGCCATTCAGGAATAGACGCAGAACTGCGCGAGACAATGGTTACTGGCTCACCTTGCAATAACAGCGTTTGTGCTACAGCAGAACCAACATGACCATTACCACCAAGAATGATGTGCATGGGAAAAATCAAGAACGATAGGTACGGTAAAAGTATAGGAAAAGTGCAGTGTTGCACTCAAGCAGCCCAACCCTGGATTTTGTGTAATCTGCAATTAAGAGTACTTTACCTCCTGGAGTAGACGATCGCAGTTAGTATTTTTCTGGTTCTCTGTGCTGTTGGCGCGTTGGTAAGGGAACTCAAAAGGTGAGACAGCAAGAGTGATTTCAGTAGAAGTCAGACAAAAAAGCCATATAAAAGGCTAGTCATCCAAGATTTTTCCAGAAGAATGGCGTGAAGAATTAGAAGCTTTACGCTATAGCTGGCTTGAAGAAGATAAACCTGAACTTTGGATCAAAATTATGACCGGGTTTCACTTACTAGGGATGCTCAAAGCCTACCTTCAAATCAAGGTAGAAAATATATGGCTTCCCAAAAAAAAGTAAGGTTAAACAGATCAATAGCCTTTGATTGACTGGTACTCAACCAAAGGCTATCAACAAAATCGATAGATCAATGGTTGATTGGTATTCAACCAGAGATTGCTAGCAAAACACAACCATTGGAGTTTGAATTGTGCTTAATTCCATTTTAACTAAATTAGTCTATAGCTCAACCGAGCCTGAGAATCCTAAAGAAGCACCCTGCCAAGAAAAAGACCCCTTGGGATTGGCGAAAATTGATTGAAGTGATGAAGGATGTAGGTTCTGTTGTCTCTGTTGTTCTCTCTCTAGTTAAAATTCTTCAAGATTTAGGGCTACTGTAACCAATGCGCTCGCTCCCCTTACTCCCCTGCTCTAAGAAAATTGTTAGTTGAGAGCAGCAGCGATCGCACTGGTGGATTTTTGGCATATCACCAGTGTACTAATCCTGCTGTTTGTAACTCGTCTGCATCGTTTCAATCTCTAGCAGGGATTTTAGTTTTAACGAAAATACAAGGTTATATCATCTGGCAAGTTAATGGACTAGACATCGCCTCATGTATTGCACCAGAAGGTTTTCCTCTCTACGAGACGCTGAACACGAACGCTTGTATGAGTTATCAACAAAAGCGTGCCATACCACTTCCCTATGGGACGCTCCGCGAACGTGGAAGCAAGCTACGCGGAGCGTCTCCAAGAGTTGACGGGGTATGAGGTGTCGTTCTCTTCAATTTCTTAGAGGAAACTTGAGCTTAAAGGGGAGCGATCGCCTCATAAATGCAAATGACTTATGGCTGCACCAAAGACAGAATGATACCAACGAGCGAACCCAAAAGTAGCACTACATATACTGCTGAAAGAACTGATGACAAAGCCAATCATCCGCTTTTCGGCAGCCTGATAGTATCCCCAAGCGTGGCAATCAATTCAACTCACAAGCCAGATAGCACCAAGAAGCGGCCTCCACAATGGGCTGACGTAGAAAGAAAATAACCTGTAAAAATTGCTTGAACAAGCGATGTAGAAGAATTTGGATTATTGACAAATAATCTGTCGTTTTGTCCAAATAATTCGTCTCTCTACAATATTTTTAGGACTAATGTTGCATAATTCACACAAAGAAGCACATAGCTCGACTCAACTATCCCACTGCCTCTTCTTATTAGGGAATCAAACTAAAGAGTAACTTTTCTCTTTTAACCAATTCCAAAATTTAGTACCATCTAAAACAACAGTATCAAATTTATTCTGTCCTGAACCTTTACAGTGAGGCATAAAAATATTGTAATGAGTACTAGGATAACGCCCAACTAAACATCCAGCCGACCAACCACCTACGGTAATTGGGGCATCTCCTTCTGCATTGTTAGCTGTTGTGTGCTGGTCAACACCAAATAAACCAGTATCTAATTTATCTCCTGTTCTCTTAAAGTCTTTATTGAAATCTCTAAAGCCAGAGATTTCATCACACTGAACCAAAGCTTCTTGATTAGAATACTTTGTGATGTGTCTATCTATTTTCCAGCATTCTTTGAATAGTTTATCTAGTTGAATGCGAAAAGCCCCAGCAGAGTTCACTGGCTCTTCTACCATTCTGCTACCTGGTTCAGTAGTAGCAGTAGCACTCATCACTATTTTATCTTCAGCCGGAATCCAAAGAACTCTTACATCATTCCAAGCATCAGGTTTATCAGTTTTGGCTTCCCAAGTATCTGCATCAGCATCTTCAATATAGGTTATTGTGTAGGGTTGGGTGCGCCAACCATTCTCAGAGTAGTATTCTTTTAACGCAGATGCCTTAGTTATAGATTTCATATTTTCTTTTTACCGTTAGAGTATGAACACTAAACTATACAAATGCTAATGATGCTATTTCGGATTTTTCAACTAATTATAATTTGCGGGAAATTACAAGACCTTGTGTAGAGAGACGAATTATTTGGACAATGACCGCAATTGCACTTTGTTTGATGTCTGCCTGTTTAGTGCTTGTAGAATCTGTAAATGCTGTACTCTACAAACTCAAGACATTCTGCTGTAAGCGATCACTGTAATCGGTGGCGTAACTGCGTCTCCCTTCCCTGACTAGCTTGATTCTAGCAAGGCTGGCAATCTTTCCCCTCTTTCGTAGGACTGGCAGCTGCGCTGCTAGCGACGGCGGCGTTGCCGCGTCTCCATACCATATCTATTTGGTTAGATATTTGTAATACTAGTTCCAAACTTGATAACAGGTTTTTAGCATCGGCTACGAGAATAAATTGCGATGGCAACGAGAACACCGCAGGCATAGCTCTAATTCCCCAATGCCCAAGACTTGCAACTGCGTTGCCTAATGACGGCGGCGATCGCTGAGTGACTTGCAAGGTGGTGGACTACAGCAGACTACGGTAGGACGCCATCACAATCTCTTCAGCGCTGCTACATTAACTTCATGACTAGTTATAAGCTCCTCTGGTTAAGATTTTCAGCCCAACTAATCACTTTTTGAAAATTTTATGGCATAACTTCTATGAACGCGCTGCCAGAATTGGTAATGCCAACACAGAGATGAGAGCGATCGCTCCCAAATTACGTAAACTTTTGGCTTTAGTAGTCAATATTTTGACACCTCTAGCCTCTTGTTATTGCTACAACTTAATTAATCCTAGTTTGCATTTACTTACGTATTTTCTGGGACTTTACAAAATAAAGCTGTTAAATTTTACTCAATTTTTATCTAGCCTCAACCCTTAAAAGCTAAGAACTTTATAACAACTTGAGTAAGCTATTGACTAGCGTAACAACTCATCCAAAATCCGGAAAATCAATGCATACTAAAAGAGCTTTTTTTTACACAGCAGCCCTGACTCTCAGCATGATGTTACTAGCTGGACAAAAAGCAAATGCTGGACAACTCTATAACAGTTGGGACTACGGTATTGACTCAAATAGCGATGGCTCTGGCGGAGCCGTTTTTGATATCAAAGGTATGGCTGTCAAACAGTCAGGTGATAAAGTTTATGTTGCGCTGACTGGCGGTATGCCCTTGGGTGGGACAACCGACCCGAATGATTATTGGAATCAGGGTCACTCTGTCCACATTGGTTGGAGTGACTTGTTCTTTAACTTCTCAGGACAAAACTTCCAGACTGCTAGCAATAACGGGCAGTTATTTGCAGTCAAGTTTGCAGACTACGGCAGTAACTTGTCAACGGGAGTTTATCAAGGAGTGACAGCCAAAAGTATAACTCAAGAGCATGGTGGCTACAGTAACTTGAAGTGGTATTATGACTGGGGTTGGGGTCAGAATAACACCCAAGGCACAGACTTCGCGACTGCACAAGATGTCTACAACTATTACTACCCGACTACAGTTGCTCAAAATCCAACTTGGGATAACACCCCGATTCTCAACGCCATTGGTAATGGTACGAAAGTGGGCAATATTTCCATGCTCAGTGACAGTGAGTTGAGCGCCGCAGAACTCGATTTTGGACATTTTTCTGCCACAGGAGACTACACTATTGGGTTTGCATTTGATAAAGCGTTAATTGGCAGTGGCGACTATGTTAGCAACATTTTCCTAGAGTGCGGTAATGATGGAGATGCACTCAAAGGTAACTTCAAGTCTACTCCTGAACCGGATGCTGGGGCAGGCTTATTCATCCTCGGACTGGGCTTTGGGATGAAAAAGAAGCGTCAGCGTCGCAAAAGTTTATTAGCTTAAGGTTAAATACCACGCGTTCGTAATCTTAATAATCGATCCCTTAATGCACTTCATTTGAAAGGATTCTATTACGCCTGGAGCAGATGAGTTTGCTTCTCGATAAGCTACACCTCCATAGTGCATCTATTTTGTTAGATATTTATAATCACAGGTTTTGAAACTAATAAATATGACAAATTTGCGGATTAAATTGTGCTTTGACATTGAACTGTGATCACATGTAGTCTTATGTATTACCTGTGGTCAGCTGGAAAAGCTCAATCTGGCTGAGATTTTGAGATCAAACCCAGGCTTTGAGTACTTGCTGTTTTGCTGGGGAGATGATCTGGCGAAAGCAGATAGTCATTAAAAAGCTGCTGGTTAATCCCAAGTCGGGTATCGCTTGCATAGATGGCGAATTGGTTAATTGGAATGATTAGCAGATGTAATCAAAAAGTTGCTCATTTTAGTACAAATTGTAATACTACGCTTACTTTATTACTCCTGAGTTGATATTTCTTGCTGCGATAAAGTTGCTAACTCCGATGCTAAGGTTTCTTCCAATAAGTCTACAATTGCGTGTGCATCAGTAGGGGACTTCATTATTTCGGCCTCCGGGTCAGAGCGATTTTTGACATTGGGAATATCTTGGCGTAATTCCTCAATCAAAGCGATGAGTTTAGCGATTTTCTGCTCAGAGAGCAGGTTGAGTTGAAGGCTAAGTTGTGCCCGTTGCTCTGCTAACTTTTCTTGTCGCTCTTGTTTAATCAATACCCCTGTTGTCACCAACAATGAACCCGCAGTCAGTGAAAATTGTAACCAAGGAAATGGAAAAGGATCAAATCTTGGTATGGCTAAACGTCGTGGTAAAACATTGGGTATTACCCAGAGAATAATCACAAGCAGAATGCTATACAGGAATACAGGACGACCAAAAAAGACGGTTATCGTTTCTACAAGGCGCTGGTGTTGTGAGACATTTTTTTCAGAACGTCTATGCAATGCGATGATAGTCTCGATATTTTGACTAATAGATTCTGGTAATGGGGCAGTGGGCAGAATCTTTTGATGAGGTATTTGATCTGATACTTGCGGTGAGGCAGTCGGAGTATTGGCGGCTCCCGTCGAGTCCGAACTGCCGAACCGAGAGGGTGAATCACTTGGATTTGGTTGATTGTTGGTTTGCATTGGTAGTCTAGCGTTATGAATGATTCTTTCAACTGACTAACTTAAATTTTGACTGCAAAGCGATACTTGAAGGCAGAAAAAATGGATGAAACTACCTACAGATAGATTCTGGGAGATTGCTATTGCTACTTTGGCGATCGCTCCTTTTCACTTTTCCTCTAAGAATCCTCTAAGAATTTTATGGGGCGATCGCTCCTCGGTTCTAAGGGAAAGCAGATACTCTTATAGGGGTATCCCAGCTGAACCCCTTTTCAGCGCAACAAAAAAGTAGCCCCAATTATACCTATTCCAGTCAGTGCGGTTCCGTGTTTGGCTCTGGAACTTTTTAGCAAGCGCGTTGCTTACCAGAGGTACCGCTGAAGAGTCAGTTATCAAATAGTAGATTAATTGGGCGGATGTCGCGGATCTTGAGGGTTCTTTTGCCTGCGTTATCGTCGTCATCAATCGTGACCAGGTATTTCACGACCGTATGGTTTGCATTTCCACCAGTCACGGTGACAACAAATGCTGAGTAACTGTTAGTGTTTGTGCCACAACCACTTCGGTCATGGAAAGTTTGATTCCATTCACCAATATGGACACCCTCGCCTCGTGGCTCATCACCACTTTGTTTAATTTCATTGAGGAGAGCTACTTTCAGTTGAGATAGCTTTGATTTTTTATCAGCAAGCATAAGTTTAAGAAACTGCTCACGATTAAACTGGTCAAGGTTGCCGCCGTTGCTGCATTTATCTTCATAGTTGGCTCTAGCTGAATTCGGGCTGGTCATCACCAGTGCTGGGATTTTGGGAGACTGAGCGGCGTGCCCACTTGTTGTTGCTAGTGCCAGAACACATAAAGTAAAAAAACCAAAGCGCATTCAATTCTCCGAGCGTGAATTAGTGTGTCCAATCAAGATTAACTGCAACGGACACTAAAAAACAGGGTTTGCTCGATAGAAGTATCAATGCTCTTTCTGAAAATCTGTCGACAGAGGGAATTAAACCAACAAATTCAAGAAGTTGCCGGGAATGGATTTGCAGACTTGCAAGAAAAAATTATCAATCCAGCTTATGCGGCTACTCTCAGCCTTGCTAACTTTGACCAGGGAATTGTAGCTGTCAGCGCAGGCCAAGGCAAAGCCGGAAATGTTGTGATTCAAACCCCAAATTTTCTTACCCGCAATATATTAAAGCAGTCTGGGAAACTGCTAAAGAATCTAAGGTGACAACCAAAGTAAATTCTTAGAGGAAACTTCGAGCGACACCGGACAGCCCGCCGTAGTCATCACTCACCCCAGCAAATTCAAGCGAACGCGAGTAGCGTCTCGTCGAGAGGAAAACGCAAAAGCGATCGCTCATCAAAGTTTACCAATCGCGTTCAAGCCTAAAAATAAGCAATTTAACCAAGATAAGGGTATTGTGGCGGTTTAATTTTCAATAATTCTGTCCAGTATCGTATAGTATTATGTTTGGTGGTTTCTGTGTCACGCGATTTATGAACTCTGCCTATTTCTATCAAAAAGTATGTCAGTTTAATAGTAGTAAGTAGGTTAATTAATCCCACCGCTTTCAAATGTTGTAAAAATAAGTGAATAATGACTTGTAGTTTCTGTCTGTGACGAAAATACATCCACCATTTCATTTGATGTATGGCGATACTGGTTTGATAACCTAATATTGTTTCTACTTGAGTTAATTTATCTTTAACTTGATGATAAAACTGCATTTCTTTGTCAAAATCACTTATTTTCTGGGCATTAACAGCATCATCAGCTAATTGATAAGCTTCAGTAATTAACTTACCTGCCGTTTCTGCCTGCTGTTGAGTATAACCAAGTTTCATATATATGGTAGCTGCTGCTGATGCCAATTCTGTAAACTCCTCAGCATCATGTAACCAATATATTTGTGCTTGTAATTTCCATAGTGTGGCTGCTAAAGTTTCATTCATGTTAAATCTAAGTTTTTCTCTAAGGCAATGTCGTAGTGATTGACCACAGCAGTATTTTAAATGTTAAGTGATAATAAAAGCTTGACCTTAGTTTTCTTGACGTTGAAAGTAATGTAACTGCACTAAGAATCTCGCCCCTTTTGGCTTTCAATCTCACCCTTCATTTTCTGCTCTACCCATTCTGAAAAATCATCGTCAAAGCCGGAGTCTTCTAGCGTTCGCCTTGTAGCAGTTACGTCACTCATGCCAATACTCATGTACTAAAATTTAGCGATCGCCTGTGCCAGTTGCGTAAGTCCTGAAAGTGCTAATTGGTCGCCTGAGATAGTACCAGGACAAGATTTGGGTGTGAGACTTCAAGCGTTTTTAGGATAGATGAGTAATTATACCAAGTTGTTAAAGATAGTATTGTTACATTCTGTTATATTGAACAGAGCCAAGAAAATCCGACTTCTCCTTTAACAGTTAGGGGGTTATTCATCAGCCACTGACAACGATAAATCTTGGCAGTCTCTAGAGCATCAAGGTTATCAGACACCTTGTTTGCCAATCGTTTTCTAATTAACTTAACAATTAATTTGCCTCTACTTTACGGTTCCTTTAATAAATATTAAGTGCATCTTCATGGAGAATTGGTATCAGCTAATAGGTAATGTAAACCAGAAAGTTGCCCCTGCATCCAATGTACTATTCACCCCAATTTCGCCACCATGAGCATTGATGATTTGCTTACATAAATACAAGCCCAATCCCAAACTTACAGAATTGCGGATACTTGCACCCCGAAAGTAAAGGTCAAAAAGCCGATCGCTTTGTTGTTGACTAATTCCCACGCCGTTATCATTAACAGTACAATAAATTTTGTCATCCTTACGGGTAGCATTGATTGTTAAGAGCAATCCAGGAGGATTATGTTTTAGAGCATTGACAATTAAGTTAGAAAAAACTCGCCATAGTTGCGTGGGATCAGCATTCACTAAGGGTAAATCTGCGGACACCAGATTTGTCAGCTTGGCTTGATTTTGCTCTAACAATGGCTCTAAATCTGCGCTCGCAGCTTCGACAACTACCAGTAATTGTACGGATTGACGTTGCAAAACAACACCTTGCATCTCACTGACATGAGCTTCCATCAACGAATTAATCAAATTAAGTTGGCGATCGCTACTTTGAATCATCCGCTCTAAAATGGAGCGGGAAATCGAAATATTATCCTCTGGACGTGAAAGCAAATTTTTCAGCACCATTAAAGTACCTAGCACTGGGTTGCGTAAGTCGTGGGAAACTGCATGGAAAAATACTCGTAGTTCTTCTTCAGTTTGTTTGCGCTGGGTAATGTCTTCAATCAAACCTTCGTAGTAAAGCAGTTTTCCTTGTTCGTCAAGCACTGCGTAGGCTTTTTCCGAAATCCAGACAATACTCCCGTCTCGGCGATAAATTTGGGACTCAAACTCTGAAACGCTGCCATACTTTTCCATCAGGCGCACAAATTCTGCCCGGCGGTTCGGATCAATATACAATTGGTGTTCAATATCGGTGAAATTTGCTGTTACCTCCTCCGCTAAGGAGTAGCCATAAATATGTGCTAAAGCCGGATTTGCCGTAATGTAACGTCCATCAGGACTGCTTTGAAAGATCCCTTCAACGGCGTTTTCAAAAATGCTGCGATATTTAGTTTCTGCAACCTTGAGTTTTTGGTAGGCAGATTCCAGTTCTTGACGGGCGTAAAATTCAGAACGTTGCAGGCGATCATACAGATAAACACCGATGTCACATATAGCACAAAACCAAAAAATGTATAAAATGAACGTTACATTATATATTTCTGGGTGTTCGGGGACTGGTGTTTTTAGCCCAAGTGCCGTATTTACACCAAAATAGTAAACCAGCACACCCACTTGACATAGCAAATGAATAATCCAGCAGACAGGCATCAACACAGCTTGGCTTAAAAACAGCAACGACCAGCCGGGGGTGTCGGGTAGTGCGAAACCTCTGATGGTTGCAAACAACTGCGATGCTAAACTAATTGACCAAGAAGACCCCAAAAATAATAAATCTGGACGCTGACGACCTAACTTAGTTTTATGTAAGGCAAAGAAAATAATTATACTTATAAGCATTGCAACATTGATCACAAGGCTTTTAGCTCTAAGTACTTCTGGCAGCGTTTCCAACTCCTTTAAGGGGAAAAAAAAGGCGTAAATGTCTCGCAAAGTAAAAGATAAAAGACAGATCAGCACCAGCCATAACCATAAACGCAATCTCTGCCACAAAAAGCGATGCCTATGGGCAAGCCACTCCGTGTCTTTGCGCCGAGCTTTGTAAAAAGTAGTGATTTCATCTGTTGTTGGTGCAGAAAAGGTTTTTCTCCACCACCTTTGCACTGTTGTAAACGGAGTAGCCATTAGCATCCGAGCAACTTTGCCCATACCTTGAGGGTGTTTCCCTTACTCAATATTGCTATCAATAACACCCTCTCATTTTTTGGTGATTTATGGGCAATTTGTTGCGGATGAAGTTGCCAAAGGTAATGTAAACCAGAAAGTTAACCCGCGCTTGCGGTTACTAATAACACCGATTTCGCCGCCATGTGCCTTAATAACTTTCTGACAAAGATACATTTTTAAGCCAATGCTTGTAGAACAACAGTCTTGGGGATCACGGACATGCAGATCGAAGAGGCGATCGCACTCTAGTTTACTCATTCCCACACCGTTATCTTGAATCTGAGTGCGAATCATTCCTGCCTCAATGGTGGCACTCAGAAGAAAATTTAATCCTGGTGGATTATTTTGCAAGCTATGTGTTATCAAATTTGCCAAAACTTTCTGCAACCGAGTTGCATCTACCATCACTAAGGGTAAATCGGTGGGAACCAAATTCTTCAGAGTCGCTTGATTTTGTGTCAGCATGGGTTCAAACTGGGCGAACATTCCTCCCAGTAGAATGCTAAAGTCCACGGGTTCAAGTTTGATGTCCATACCCGCTTTTTCACAGGAATTAATTTCTAGCAATGAGTTAATCATCGTCAGTTGGCGATCATTGCCTTGAATCATCCGCTCGATTATTGAACGAGATACTGGAATTGGGGATTGGGAAGAGGCAGGGGAGCAGGGGGCAGGGGGTAATAGGGAGAATAAAAAATTACCTCTTTCCCCTCTGCTCCCTGCTCCCTGCCCCTCTACCTCTTCCATGCTCCCCATTCCTTGATTTAACAAATTCTTTAACACCATCAAGTTACCCATCACTGAAGTTCGTAAATCGTGAGCAACTGTGTGCAAAACAACATCTTTGACGCGATGCAATTCTCCAACTTCTTGCATTTTCTGCTGCAACTGTGCTGTTCGTTCTTCTACTTGGTGTTCTAAATTAGTGTTAAGTTCTGCGAGTTTTTGGTATATCTTGCTTTGCTGAATGGCGATCGCTACCTGTTCGGACATCTGCTGTAACAAATCAATTTCTATTGGCTGCCAATGACGCGAACCTGAGCATTGATTGGCAATTAACGCCCCAAATAATTCATTACCTAGCATAATTGGTACAGCCAAGCTAGCCTTCGTTTGAAATTTTCGACAGTGTGCTTGGACTTTAGGAGATACTGACATTTGTGTGATGTCTTCAACGACACGCACAAGATTATCTTTTAGTAAGTTTCGCACTTCTTGTAAATAAGCTTCATCATTAGTAGACCAACCTAAGACTGATGGATACTTGGGATCTACTGATTCAGCAAGAGTTCTGACTCCTAAATTGGCATTATTTAAACTAATGAAAACCCGATCTGCTTGCAGAAATTGCCTGACTTCCGTCACAGTGGTTTGGAGAATTTGCTCTAAGTTAAGCGAAGACCGAATTCGCACTAGGGTTTCTGCCAACAAGCGATCACGTTGTGCTGACAGGCGTAATTGCGCTTCTACCTGTTTGCGTTCTGTAATGTCGTGATGCACTGCTAGGATGCAAGGGATACCATCCAAATCAATAACTTCGGCTGAAAGCAGTGCTGTAATTATCTCGCCAGACTTTGGCCGAAATTCAAATTCCAAGTTGCGAACAACTCCTGTAGCTTGCAACTCCTGTAACAAATTTAGGCGATCGCGATCGTGTACCCAAACATTTAACTCAAAAGAAGTTTTACCAATCACTTCATCTCGCTCATAACCTGAGAGGTTCACAAAACTGTCGTTAACTTCGATGAAGCGTCCTTCTTGGATTGTACTAATCGTAATTGAATCGGGACTACAACTAAAAGCTTTAGCAAATTTTTGGGCAAGATTCTGTAAGGCGACTTCTGCTTGTTTGCGTTCTGTGATATCTCGCACAATTGCGAGGATCTCGTCTTGGCCACTCACTACCAACCGCGCCTCATAATCTCTCACTCCCAAAGGCGTTGGTAGTTGATATTCGCAAGTTTGCAAAGTTCCAGAATCTAAGGTTTTAGCGATCGCTACTTGGCTAATCGCCGCAACATCACTGGGTAATAACTCCTGCAAATTTTTTCCAACTATTTCTTCTCTGGTAAGAGCGATATCTGCTCCCTCACTTTTCAAATCTAGATACTCGCCATCGCGGCTAATGCGAAACATCAAATCGGGGATAGCATCCAAAATTGCTTTATACCGCGCCTCACTCTCAAGCAATTTTTCTTGGGCTAGTTTTTGGTCTGTAATATCCATGACCAAGCCATTCCAAAGAAAATCACCTTCTGCTTGTAATTCGGGTTGGGAGGTACCTTGAATCCACTTAAGTTTGCCACTAGGGGTAATGATGCGACCTTCCCAATGCCAAGGTTTAAAAGTGGTACTACAAACGGCAATAGATTCTGCAAAAGCTTTTATATCTTGTGGATGAATCAGTTTGTATAGCACCTGGAAATCTGCCTGTACAGCTTCTGGTTCTAATTCAGACAAATATTGACAACCAGAACTGACATAAGGGATAAACACAGAACCATCCTGCCGTTGCAGAACTTGGAAAATTATTCCTGGTAAATTGACAGCAAGTTTTGAGAGCAGGTTAATCGCCTCTTGCTGGCAATTTGGTGTATACAGCGATTTTACAACGGTTTCATCCACTCTTTAACCCTTTGATAGATAAGCTATTGATATACTTTTTAAAGCCAGAATCACCAATTTAACAGTTTTGATTATCTGGGCAGAATCGCTAACAGAATCAAAACAGTACCTTCTTTCAGAGTAGTTCTTGATGAGGCGATCGCATTCCCCCAATCGGGTGAACCATTTAATGGAGGAGGAATAAGGTGAGAAAAAAGTTAGTTATAAATAGTGCTCAACGTCACTTTCTCAGATTTGATCGCAATAATCAGATAGAAAATAGTTTATCAATACATTTAATCTAGTTTTACATAAAGAATAAATAGAGTTACCAACATATAGGAGGTATTTCAGAGTCGATACTTTGCTATACATCCAAGGAGGCATAAATGCAACTACAACAGACACAAGTTTTGTCAGAAACTCTTTGGGAAGCAGTTCTCAATCGAGATCCCACAATTGACGGTAAGCTTTTCTACGGTGTTCGCTCTACAGGCGTTTATTGCCGACCGATTTGCCCTAGTCGCAGACCAAATCGCAATCAAGTAAGTTTGTTCCAGTCGGCACAAGAGGCTGACATTGCAGGTTTTCGGCCTTGTAAGCGCTGTCAGCCACAATCAGAAAAAGTTCCAAATCCGGGCAAAGCGAAAGTTTTAGCAGCATGTCGATACATTGAAGCCCAAGTTGATCACATCCCAACCCTCTCGGAACTATGCTCCCAAGTGGGAATGAGTCCCAGTTATCTGCAAAGGATATTTAAGCAAATAATTGGTGTATCCCCTTTTCAATATGCAGATGCGCTGCGTAGCCAACGATTGAAGCAGCGTCTCCAGTCAGGAGAGGAAATTGCCGATGCAATTTATGACACGGGGTATGGTTCAAGTAGCCGCCTGTATGAGAAAGCACCAAAACAACTAGGAATGACACCGAAGACTTACCAACAAGCGGGAAAGACAATCAGTATTGTCTATGCGATCGCTCCATGTCCACTAGGATATTTGCTGGTGGCAACTACAGAGAAGGGTATCTGTGCCGTTAAACTAGGTGATGAAGCAGAGAAACTTGAACACATTTTGAACCAGGAATTTCACCAAGCACAGATCGTGCGTGATCACCAGACACACCAGGAATGGATACAGACAATCCTCGATTTTATTGCTGGAGATAAAACACATCTCGATTTACCACTTGATGTCCGTGGGACAGCATTTCAGAAACAGGTTTGGCAAGCATTACAGAAAATTCCCTATGGTGAAACCCGCACCTATACCGATATCGCCCGTAATCTTGCCAAGCCCCAGGCAGTCCGCGCTGTGGGTAATGCTTGTGGAGCAAATCCAACAGCGCTGATTGTACCATGTCACCGTGTCCTGCGGAGTGATGGCAGTCTTGGTGGTTATCACTGGGGAATTGAACGCAAACAAAAACTGCTTGTACAAGAATCGAAATTGATCAAAGATGACTCAAACACCTGAACTAGAATCGTTGACTGAAGAAAATCTTGCCCGTGGTTTAATGGTGCTTGCCAATCTTGATCGCGATTTGGCTGGGATTTTAGAGACACTGGGGCCTCCACCGATATGGTCAAGAGAACCGGGTTTTGTAACGCTTCTATGCATAATTCTGGAACAGCAAGTTTCCGTAGCAGCTGCAAAGGCTGTATTTAAGCGACTCTGTGGGGTTGTTGTACCGCTGACGCCAGAAAATTTTCTGAGATTGGATGATGTTCAATTGAGAGGAATTGGATTCAGTCGGCAAAAGATTCTATACTGTCGTGGGTTGGCGGATGCGATCGCTTGTGGTCAGCTTGACCTCAGCAAGCTGGAAAAAATGGATGAAACTGCGATCAGAAGTGAGTTAAAGTGTCTCAAAGGCATAGGAGACTGGACAGTTGATATTTACTTGCTAATGGCGCTGCAAAGACCTGATGTCTTTCCCAAAGGCGATTTAGCGATCGCGATCGCTTTACAAAAACTCAAAAACCTGGCGACGCGGCCAACACCAGTTCAACTGGAAGCAATGACACAGCATTGGCGACCGTGGCGGGCAGTTGCTGCAAGACTTCTATGGCACTACTACTTGAGTAATGCCAATTCTCCCTAAACTTGCACTTAATGCAATACAGTTCAGTTAAGCATTTCTTTCTTCTCTGTCAGACGCTAACCATGAATAGATTTAGACAAGACGCCACATTGGCTCCTCAACTTGTACGAATTACTACATAAATGATTTTTTTCGAGGTAAATTGTGTTTCTACCCATGCAGTAATAATCAGAAACCAATTTTTTTCAATTGTTAGGTTTGCTAATGAAATAAATCTCTGTATTTTCTTTCTTCAGCTTTCAAATGTAATTGGAATCGGTTGAGCATTAGTCAAGGTTTCTAAACTAACTTTTTTAATTGATTGCAAGAGATTAATTACAATTTTTAACAACAGATATCCACCAAGACTAAATTGACTTTTTAAGCATTTTCGGTAAAATCATCAATAAGAATAAAATATTGACAATTGAAGATATCTTTTTAGCTTATAAATTGCTACATTCTTTATTCCATAAATCTTGTAGCTCATTTTGTCTCTCCGTCAAGATTATTAGACTTATCACCAAAATATTTTGGTCGTCGTGTTGAACAAGAGAAAAAAGCTAATGAAAGCCTTGGTTAAACTGGTTTTAGCTGATAATTTTGTATTGACTATTTAAATAATATATATTTATGAAAATTTTTATTTTATCAAAATTTACTTCTACGCTGAATTTCAATATCAGCCTTTTGGCATACACAAGGTTATGGATTTAGTAAAATTTGGCAGAGACTGGCATCTGTTAATTGAGGAAAATTTCATACCTAGGAATAAAAAATGAGTCAATTATCATTTATTTAGATAGATGAATAATCAGTTAAAAAAAGTAAGTATTAAAAATACTTATAAAAAGAATAAAAATTATTCTTCCAATATTCGGAAAGTTGAGTTAATTATTATTTATGTCAAGCAATATGCAAGTAGAAAATAACGGTGCTAGTAACGACGTCAGTCATATTGTGTCGCGAAACCTGAGTGAAGCAAAGCTATCGGAACCAGCCAAATTCCAATCATTAAAGACATCATCGCTGAATTTATCCTCACTCAATAAAACTTCCCGAACAAAAAAATTTACAGATACACCTGATATAGTTTGCCTATCTCATTTGCGTTGGAATTTCGTTTATCAAAGACCACAACATCTTCTAAGCCGCTGCGCTCAAGGAAAGCGGGTGTTCTTTATCGAGGAGCCAATTTTTAGCCAGGAGCCATTAGGGCGATTAAATGTCAGCCAAGATGATAGTGGAGTTGTTGTTGTTGTACCACACTTACCAGAAGGTCTGAGTGAGGAAGCAATAAACGCAGATTTACAAGTGTTGATTAATGGTTTGTTTGTAGAGCATAACATCAACAAGTACATTTGTTGGTATTACACTCCGATGGCGATCACTTGGACAGGTCATTTGCAACCCCAAGCAGTTATATATGATTGCATGGATGAATTGTCTGCCTTTAAGGGAGCATCACCGACTTTAAAAAATTACGAAGCAGAACTGTTTCGTCGTGCCGACTTAGTGTTTACAGGGGGACAAAGCCTTTACGAAAGCAAGGTGAATCAGCACCCAAACATTTATGCATTTCCTAGTAGTGTAGATGTAGCCCACTTTGGACAAGGAAGAACCTTTGAAGAAGAACCAGTTGACCAAGCAAATATTCCTCATCCCCGTCTTGGGTTCTTTGGTGTGATTGACGAACGGATGGATATTGAACTGCTGGCTGGGATTGCCGAGGCTCGCCCTGATTGGCATTTAATAATAATTGGGCCAGTTGTGAAAATTGACCCAGCAATTTTGCCACAGCATGAAAATATTCATTACATCGGTAGTAAAGACTATAAAGAGTTACCTGCATATCTGGCGGGTTGGGATTTGGCAATGTTGCCGTTTGCGCGAAACGAATCAACACGCTTTATCAGTCCAACTAAGACTCCAGAGTATCTTGCCGCAGGTAAACCAGTAGTGTCTACCTCAATTCAAGACGTAGTACGCCCTTATGGAGATTTGAAGTTAGTACGAATTGCAGACACTACTGAAGAGTTCGTCACTGCCGCAGAACAGGCAATGCAAGAAGATACCCCAGTATCAGGATGGTTGAGTCGGGTAGATGCCTTTTTAGAGCAAATTTCTTGGGATCGGACTTGGGGATCGATGATGCAGTTGATAGAGTCTGCGATCGCTAGCACACAAGATACCACAGTCAATGGCACAAATGGCAAATCTCATATCTCAACAAATATCCCAGAAGCACCAAGCATCATTACCAGAGAGTTTTTATTTGATTACTTAGTTGTCGGTGCGGGGTTCTCTGGTAGCGTTCTAGCTGAACGTTTGGCGAGAAACTCTAGTAAAAAAGTATTGGTTGTGGATAAGCGCAACCACATCGGTGGTAATGCTTACGACCATTACGATAACCACGGTATTCTCGTACATAAATACGGCCCCCATATCTTTCACACCAACTCACGCGAAGTTTTTGAATACCTCTCACAGTTTACTCCCTGGCGTGCTTACGAGCATCATGTTTTAGCCAGCGTAGATGGACAGCTCGTTCCCATCCCCATTAACCTTGACACCATCAACAAACTCTATGGAATGAACCTCAATTCATTCCAGGCAGAAGAGTTTTTTCAGTCGGTTGCAGAACCGAGAGAAGACATCCGTACTTCTGAAGATGTAGTCATCAGTAAAGTTGGTCAGGTACTTTACGAAAAGTTCTTCCGAAATTACACCCGTAAACAATGGGGACTCGATCCATCGGAACTTGACAAAACAGTAATTGCCCGAATTCCCACCCGTACTAACCGCGACAGTCGATATTTCACGGATAGTTACCAAGCAATGCCACTGCACGGCTTTACCCGGATGTTCGAGAATATACTAAATCATCCGAATATCAAGCTAATGCTCAACACTGATTACCGTGAAATCCAGAAAGGAATACCTTGCCGCGAAATCGTTTACACTGGCCCAGTTGATGAATTTTTTGATTATCGCTACGGTAAACTACCCTATCGCTCACTAGATTTTAAACACGAAACGCATCACACCCCTGTGTTTCAGTCAGCGCCAGTGATTAACTATCCGAACGAACAGCTCTATACCCGTGTCACCGAATTTAAGTACCTGACTGGACAGGAACACTCCAAAACTAGTATTGTTTATGAGTTTCCCAAAGCAGAGGGCGATCCTTATTATCCCGTGCCACGTCCTGAAAATCAGGAAATTTACAAACAATACAAAGCGCTGGCTGAGGTAAAGCCAGGGGTGCATTTTGTGGGACGGCTAGCTACATACAAGTATCTCAACATGGATCATTGTGTAGCGCAGGCTTTGGCAACATACAAACAAATAGCGGTTAAGGCTTGAGTTTGTTGACGTTGGTCATGGGCAGGTACTGCCCAGCCTACAATTTTTTAGTGAAGAAAGAATTCAGTCACATAGATAGGATTTACGTATCAAGTACGAAATGTAGGGGCAATACCCTGCCTTAAGCCACTTCTCTACGTTCGTGCAGCGTGTCGCAGACAGACGCTCCGCGTAGCTTGCTTCTCCGTAGGAGTATGTGTCTACATTAATTGCCTCTATGGTAAATCAAGGCTTTCACTACCTTTTTATTTAAGTCCTGATAGAATTCAACTTGGGAATTCTATGTGACTGAAGGATAGAAAAGTGGATTTATATCCCCACTAAGTCATAGATTTAATGCTTAATATCATGTCCGCCAAATTACCCATAAGAAAAGAACCCCTCCCCGCCGACGGGGAGGGGAGCTAAAGCGCAGCTTTAGCGGGGTGGGGTTCCGGGTATTATGCTTAATTGCCCGGACATCATATAACAACTAAAGTTTTGGATCTGAATATTTCACTAATTAATTTTGAATTCTCTATTCTTCTTGATAGTTTTATGGTTAATAAACCGCAAATATATGCTATATCTGCATTATTAAAACGCAGAAATACAAAGCTAATAGAAGCTTTAGTTGTGTAAATTATGACTTTTGTCTTTAACTCAAATATAGATGCGGTTAATAGCATCTTGAGAGAGAATAATTTACAACTCCCCCTGGAAGTATGGGCTGGTGTAGAGTGTACAGTTAATCGCGTGGGTAACGAGTATTTTGACCAGTTGGAATGCAACGGTCATGCAATGCGCTTGGATGACTTAGATTTATTTGCAGAACTAGGGATAAAAGCTATCCGCTACCCTGTGCTGTGGGAGAGGATAGCACCTGATGGATTAGAAAATGCTGATTGGTCGTGGGCGGATGAAAGACTGGGGCGCTTGCACGAACTTGGCATCTGTCCGATTGTGGGATTAGTGCATCATGGCAGCGGGCCGCGTAACACCAGCTTGGTAGACTTGGAATTTTCAGAAAAACTAGCGGTGTTTGCTCGTGCAGTTGCCGATCGCTATCCTTGGATAACACATTACACACCTATAAATGAGCCACTGACAACAGCGCGATTTAGTGGGATGTACGGCCACTGGTATCCTCACGGCCGGGATGATTTAACTTTCGCTCGTGCTTTGTTAGGACAGTGCCGTGGAGTAGCACTGGCAATGCAGGTAATCCGGGAAGTCAACCCTAATGCCCAACTAGTGCAAACCGAGGATTTGGGTAAGATTTACAGTACACCAAAGCTGGCTTATCAAGCAGAATTTGAGAACGAACGTCGCTGGTTGAGCTTTGATTTATTATGTGGTCGAATCACTCAAACTCATACCATGTGGGGTTACTTGCGCCACTGTGGTGTCAGTGAGGCTGAACTTGAGGGATTTTTGCAAAATCCTTGTCCACCTGACATCATCGGCATTAACCATTACTTAACTAGTGAACGCTTTTTGGATGAGCACACAGAAAACTATCCAGCTTGGACTCATGGCGGTAATGGGCAACACAAGTATGCGGATGTAGAGGCGGTGCGAGTTTGTGCTGAGGGTTTGGCTGGCCCGCGCACACTGCTACTAGAGGCATGGGAACGCTATCACTTGCCCCTTGCTATCACCGAAGTTCATATTAGCTGCACCCGCGAGGAGCAGTTACGTTGGTTTTATGAAGTGTGGAATGCGGCGCAGGAATTACAAGCTGAGGGTGTGGATATCCGCGCTGTAACTGCTTGGGCACTCCTTGGTAGCTACGATTGGAATAGTTTAGTCACAAAAGCTCACGGCTACTACGAGCCAGGTGCATTTGATTTGCGTTCTCCACATCCCCGACCGACAGCGATCGCTAAAATGGTACGAGTTCTAGCAACTGGGCATCAACCAGATCACTCGTTACTTGATACCCCAGGATGGTGGCATCGCCAAGAGCGCCTGTTATACCCGGCGCTAAGTTGCAGTGGGGAAATAGGGAGAGCAAGGAAAAGTCAAGCAACATCCCCATCAGTTCCTTTAGCGATCCTCGGTGCGAGAGGAACTCTGGGAAAGGCTTTTGCTCGGTTGTGCCAAGTGCGTGGGATTTCATATCACCTGCTGACGCGTCAAGAGATGGATATTACCGATCCTGCCTCTGTGAATGCCGCGCTTACCCAGTTGAAGCCGTGGGCAGTTGTGAATGCTGCCGGATACGTGCGCGTGGACGATGCTGAACGTGAACCTGATGTTTGCCTGCAAGTGAACGCCGAAGGCCCAGCGATTCTAGCTGCTGCTTGCGCTCAACATAACGTACCGCTATTGACTTTCTCCTCAGATTTGGTATTTGACGGTGCTGTGTCTAATCCTTATGTCGAAACTGATACCGTTGCTCCCCTGAATGTATATGGGTGCAGCAAGGTTTTGGCGGAAAAGCTAGTATTGCAAGCTAATCCAGCATCGCTAGTGATTCGCACCAGTGCATTTTTTGGCCCGTGGGATGATTACAACTTTATCACGATCGCCCTACGTCAGCTTAGTGCTGGGAATACTTTCGTCGCCGCAGAGGATGGAATTGTTTCACCTACCTATGTGCCTGATTTGGTTCATGCTAGTCTGGATTTATTAATTGACGGCGAGTGTGGGCTGTGGCATTTGGCGAACAAGAGTGCGATTGCCTGGGCTGATTTAGCACGGTTAGCGGCCAAGCAAGCTGGAGTCAGTGTTAGCAATCTGATTGCACTACCCACAGAACAACTTGGTTTAACTGCTCTCCGCCCAACTTATAGCGTTCTTGGTAGCAGCCGAGGTGAATTAATGCCATACCTTGACAGTGCAATTTCTCGCTACTTGCAAGAAAGAATCTAGTAGTCTATTTTCTCAGCACTAAAGTGTTTACTACAAATTCTCTTGCACTAGCTTGACACTGTTAATAGAGATGTTGCACGCCAAAGCGCTTGATAGACAGATTTGAAGAATGCTTGATCAGCGATCATCAGATTTGGCGATCGCTGATTTCTATGGCACTATTACTTGAGTTATGCCAATGGTAAGTTGGTTACAGTTTCCCAGTGAATACCTTCTGGGCGGGTCCTGTCATGTAAACCCGTTGGTCGATTTCTGACCATTCAATTTGCAAGGGGCCACCCGGTAATTCTATAGTGGCGGTGCGATCGCATTTCCCGGTTAACACTCCAGCTACTATAGAAGCACAAGCACCAGTACCACAAGCTAATGTAATCCCAGCCCCCCGTTCCCACACCCGCATTTTCAAATAGTCACGACGTACCACTTGCATAAATTCAGTATTTATGCGTTGGGGAAAAGCTGGGTGATGCTCAAATTTAGGGCCGATGCTTTCTAGCTCAATTGCCCCTACATCTTCCACAAAAATAATGCAGTGGGGATTTCCCATACTTACACAAGTGACATCCCAAGTTTTCCCCGCCACCTCTAACGGCTGAGAAATTACTTTTTCTTCAGTGGGTGCAAGATTAGTCGGAATTTCGCCAGCGAGTAACCTGGGTAAACCCATGTCTACTTTTACTTGACCATTAGATAAGAGTTGGGGAGTCATTACACCACCCAAAGTATGAATGCGATATGAGTCTTTATTTCGAGATTCACCTTCTAAGTCTGCTAAAAAGCCAGCTAAACAGCGAATGCCATTGCCACACATTTCTGGTTCTGAACCATCGGAATTAAAAATCCGCATGGTGTAGTCAGTGCCGTTTTCTCCAGGTAGGGCAAAAATTACACCATCAGCACCGATACCAAAGTGGCGATCGCACAACTTGATGGCTTGCTCTGGCGTCACTACAGGTACAGATGACGAGCGATTGTCAATCAGAATAAAGTCGTTGCCCAGACCATGATACTTAGTAAATTCGATTGCCATTTCCTCAAGGATGAATTATCAAGGATTAGTTACTCTTTATTTTGCCTTGTAGGTTCATCTTTACTAAAAATGCTTACCGAACTTGACACCACTTTGCCTAGTATTAGACAAGTCCAAACCCTGATTAAACAAACAAAACCAGTAGAGTTTAAGTTGCTGACTGGTGATGTAATAACAGGGACGGTTTTATGGCAAGATCCATACTGTATTTGTATTGCTGATGAAAACAGTCAGCAAACCACTGTTTGGAAACAAGCGATCGCTTATATTAAACCCAAGAGTTAGTCATAAATCGGTGTTTGGAACGCCCCTTCCCACAGTGCTGGCTAAAATTTACCAGATTAGGAAAACCTTGTAGTGGTAAAAATCCTTTTTATTACCACTACAAAAAATCCTGTCATGGTCGCCTTACATACCAAGCATGAATAAAAAGAGTTTGCAAGAAGAGTACAGGAGTATCAAAGCCGCTCGATGCGACTTCATTCGGTGGTAGCACCGCAGCATCCCGACCATGAGAGGCAAGAAAGTTTTTGATGTCTTGATCCGGATATTCGGTGTACTTCAACATCCGTGCCAAATAATTTTGAAGTTTACATCCCTCAGTGATGAAACAGCGTTACTTAGCTTTCACCTTCACGCCTTGGTAGTTAAATTGGGTAGGTGTGGCTGGGGGAAGTGGTTGAGTATTTTTGTTAAGTGGATTGCTGTTTATATCATAGAAGTTCATCGAGTAGTTGCCACTTACAGTCCCTGTTTGCGGATTAAATGTCAATTGATATTTACCCGGTACAATATTAGCTGGCAGCGACCCTGATCTAAAAGTGAAATTTAGTGCCGTGGCTACAATTTTGTTTTTTCCAATACACTTCCAACTACCTTGTACAGTACCGAAAGGTTGCTCTAGAGGGTTTGATGAACCAGGCACACCGCCAGCATTAGAGTCATTGGCAATGAGATTACCATCTGCGGTAAGAGTCAGAAGTTCACGGTATGTTAAAGATGGAGTAGTATTTCCCGACGTACTTATTGCCAGGTATGTACCAACAATTCCTTTACCACATAAGTTTCCATAATAATCATCAGCATCTGCTGCGCTTGGATTTATCACTCCCGGAATGGTCAGCGCCAACAGACTACTAATCACAAGACTGACAACAGCAAAGTTATTTTTCATCGTAAACGTTTGATAAGAGTAATATTATGATAAAACCATACGTAGATAAAACGAAAAGGGCGCACCCATACTCACTATCCCAAACCGAAATTGGTCTAGTTAGTAAATGTTCACACACTTGTTGTAATTGCCAAGTTGCCTTCTCTATCGGCGTTTCCCAACTGGTAATTCGTTCATGTCTTAAGGGTAATGCCCAAATGCCCGAATCTTCTGGTATCCAAGCAATGGTGCTATACCCCTGACCAATGGTAATTGGTTTGTTTCCCCCTACTGTGACAATGCTGTGTTCAATTGTCCTTTCCTGTAGAGTTACTGCATCAGGTCGAAACCAAGCAGTGTGGTCACCAGCCAATAACGGACGACTCTGTGCTGGCATGTGTTTGATGTATAACTGCATCGATTTCTGGCGCTGTGGTCTGCTATCTTGTAACGCTTCATAAATACTTGGCCACTTGCGCCTAGATACTGGTGATAGTGATAAATCTGCCAAACTGTAAGCATTACGGGTTAGAAGTATGGCATCTGTTAGTTCAAAAGTCACATCATGCGCTTGCTTTACCTAGATGCTTGTACACAGCTTGACGAAATTCTTCTAGTTTGGCACGTTTCATATTAGCAGGCGAGAGTTGGTGGTTCAACTCTGGTGCTTCTGCTAATAGGGGGTCTGTGTTCAATCACACCCCCTATTTTTCTTTAAGTTCTACCATCTAGTCTAAACTCCAGAATGAGAGTTTGAGAGGTTTTTTGCGTAAGTCCTATCCCTGCAAAAGCCAGTCTCCAAGCTAGAGATAGTCTCCTTTTCCTGCACCCTCGCAGACAAATGTGCAATTACCTTAACCTCTTACAGATAGAGGGGGAGTGAATAGTTACATAGAAAGGGGTGCTGAACTTGCGATCGCAAATAACTGTTCTAGTTGACTCAGACCTGTCAAGCCACCACATAACAATACTTGGTCTCTAACTCGTAAGTCCATGCCGCCATCAGGATAGCGAATAAATTTACCATCGCGCCGGATTGCCTGTACCTGTACTCCATATTGCTTGCCAATATCTAAATCTCTAAGGGTTTTACCTAGCGTTGGCGCATCTGCATTAACTGTAATCCACTGACAAGCACTATTTTCTCCAGGAACAACAGCTTGTCCTTTAGCTAACTCTGCTAAAGCCGCCAGTTCTTCATCTGCTCCCACTACCAGCAAGCGATCGCCTTCTTCCAATTTGGTTTGATTATTGGGATAATCAATTTCATCGCCGTTAGTGCGGCGAATTGCCATCAAACTCGCTCCTGTTAAGTAGCGCATATCTACTTCTTCTATACTCATGCCAATTAAAGGCGAAGCAGATGGGAGAGGATACCAGCGCTGATTTAAATCGCGAGTTGCTTGGCGCAAATCACGAGCAACTTCAGTAGCAGAACGCTCTGGCCGCAAATCTAAATAATGATCGTTGCGGATTTGCTGCATTTGGCGTTGGACGACAGCTGGCGACAACAAGCCTAAGCCAGTTAATAAATGAGTTGCCATTTCTAAGCTGGCTTCAAACTCTGGTTGGACAACTTCTTTAGCTCCCAATTGATACAGCACCTCAATATTTTTATCCTGGGTAGCACGGACAACCAAATCTAATTCTGGGCGCAATTCCAAAGCGCGTTTCAAGCAAAGGCGGGTACTCATCGGGTCTGGGAGGGCGATCGCCATTCCTTTGGCATGATTCACCCCGGCGGTTTCTAGAACATGTAAACTCACGCAATTACCATAGACATAAGACACACCCATCTCACGCAACTGCTGAATTCTACTTTCTGATTGGTCGATTACTACCACAGGCAGGTCATGTTGCAGCAACAACTTTACTAAATTTTTGCCAACTTGCCCATAGCCACAGACTACCACATGGTTTTTGAAGGGCAAATCTTCCGACACATCCCGCGCCTCTTGTTCTTCTAAATACGGTTTCAACCAGGGCATTGATTCAGCAAAGTTAAATAAAAATGGCACTAGCCGCAGGACAAAGGGAGTAAGCATGAGAGTAACTGCGGTGGTTCCCAAAATTAATAAGTATATTTGTCGGGACACCAGCCCCAATGCCTGCCCTTCACTAGCCAGAACAAAGGAAAATTCCCCAATTTGCGCCAGTCCCAAACCGGCGATTATGGCTGTTTTCAAAGGGTAGCCAAACAGCTTTACTAGGGGGGTGATAATCAAAAATTTCCCTACGAAAACTATTGCCACTAACCCCAAAATCAATTCTAGGTTGTTCCACAAAAACACTGGGTCGATTAACATCCCAATGGCAGCAAAAAATAAACTGGCAAAGATATCTCGCAAGGGTTCCACATAAGTCAGGGTTTGATCGGCGTACTCCACCTCAGAAATCATCAAACCTGCGACAAATGCCCCCATTTCAATCGACAGCCCCAAATGCTCTGTCAATAGAGCAATGCCCAAACATAGAGCTACAACCCCTAATAAAAATAGTTCTTTGCTTTCGGTACGGGCTAACAGTTGCAACAAAGGTGGTATCAGCCAAATCCCCGCAACTACTGCCCCGGCGGCAAATAAACCAATCAACAGTAGTGCTGTTAGCACGGTGATGCCAATAGTTTCTGCTGGTTGGTTAAGGGCTGGCAAGACTGCTAACATCAGTCCTAGTGCCAAGTCCTGTACTACCAGAATCCCTAGCATAACTTGCCCGTGGGGCGTTTCTGTTTCGTTATCTTCCATCAAACACTTGAGGACAACGGCTGTGGAAGACAAAGACAGAATACACCCTAAAAACATGCCCTTAGCAGGTAAGGCTCCCCAGGCTCCGGTTAACCCGCATACCACAACTGTGATCAAAATCGTCAAAGCAATCTGGAGTCCACCTCCGCCAAGAGCGATCGCTTTTACCTTCTTGAGTTCTCCAAAGGAAAATTCCACACCCAAGGCGAATAATAAAAAGGCAACCCCGAACTGTGCCAGAGTCTCTACTTGAATAACTTCTTTAATCAGTCCCAGTCCGGCTGGCCCAATGATCATCCCGCCAATCAGATAACCTAGCAGCACGGGTTGTCGCAAAAGTGCCGCCAGCAGTCCGCCACAGGCTGCAACTCCTAGAACTAAAACTAAATCAACAATTAGCCTAAAATCTTCTTCCACCAGTTTTTAAAGAACTATTAATTAAGACCTATTAAACTCAGGATACAAAGTTTTATATATCTCAGGACAGTTTGTTTTGTGAACTAAACCTCGTGGAAAGTCCCCAGGCTGGAAAGCTGGACAACCACGATAACGTAGAATTTCTTGTTTAATAGTCAAAAAACACACGAAGTAACCACGCAAACAGCAGCCCAAATCTACTTAACATTAGAGATTTTTATGCTTGAAGCTTGTATTTTATAAACTCAAAACTCAGCCCTGCTGGGTCGTTTCTTGTTACCTAGTCTAAACTCTAATATCAATTTACTGTGAATTATGTTGTCAACCATGAGTTAATAAATTTATGTATTTATAAGCAGGTGTTTTAGAATGAAAACTCGTAATACTTTAGTTAAGTTAACGATTTGTATACTGTTGGCACTCACGACTACTTTCTTTGTGAATCTGCACGAAGTTTTAGCTAATCCCATAGAGGATTGTCACAAACTTGTCACGGGCACGTACCTCGTGACAGTATCAGGTGACTTTGGTTCATTTCGTGCAATTATAACGTACACCCAAGATGGCAACCTTGTGGCCTCAGCCTCAAACCAAAGTGGTATTCCCTCTGTCCAACCCTTTGGTAATGTACAGGGCAGTTGGAAGTGTACTTCAGACAGAGAGATTGCTGCCACAGAACTCAACTTCAATTATCCAACAGCGACATTACCAGGTACAATTACCAGAACCGATCTTCGTGCGACGTTTGATCCTTTAACTGGGATAGTGCAAGCAACAGGAATACTCAGGTTTTTCAATCTAAAGGCAAATCCGCTTAATGATCATGCCCCAGTAGCGGGAACATTCACTTACACGGGGCAGCGTGTAAAACCTTGATAATAACTAATCTTTGTTGGGTATTGGATGTAGATGAGCAATAAAGTTCTAGCGCCGAACTTTGAGAGCCTTATAGTTCAGAAATCCCAGAAAAATCGAGTGCGTGAATGTGATCGCACCCATTCACGAGTATTAAAGGTGGATGAACGGAGTTAAAAGACTCGTTCACGAGTATCAAAGGTGGATTCATCCAGTTAAAAGACTCGTTCACGAGTATCAAAGGTGGATGAACGCAGTTAAAAGACTCGTTCACGAGTATCAAAGGTGGATGAACGCAGCTAAAAGGCTCGTTCACGAGTATCAAAGGTGGATGAACGCAGCTAAAAGGCTCGTTCACGAGTATCAAAGGTGGATGAACGGAGTTAAAAGACTCGTTCACGAGTATCAAAGGTGGATGAACGCAGCTAAAAGGCTCGTTTACGAGTATCAAAGGTGGATACCCCATCCCCAATGCCGATTAAATTTTAGGTGAGCTAACCGCACTCAATAGTAGTAATGACCACGGCATTTTAACATCAGGTATGAGCCATGAGTACTTTCGCAGTACAGGTAATGCAACTGGCAATACAAAACGCAGAGAACGTAGTGATGCGGGCCGATCACCATTTTCATCGACAATTCCATATTTATTAGCTAATTCGGCAACAATCTGCACCCGTCCTGTACGGCGCATGAGATTTGGCTCACAAGCAAGTGCAGCAATCACTCGTCCAGTTAATAAGGGAGTTTCCCAGTTGTAGCGCTCACTGATGAATGAGCTTTTTTGGTCAGTAGCATTGGTTTGATTCATTTCGGAAGCAAAACGGGAAAAAAGCTCAGTACCAACTATACCTGGCCAAATTGAAACAGAAGCGACATTATGGGGTTTGAGTTCAACAGCCATATCAGCTGCTAGGCGATCGCAAGCTGCTTTACCAGCACCGTATGCTGTATTAAAGAAGTAAGACATCCCAGCCCACGAGGAAATGGTGCAAATTAGTCCAGAGTTACGCTTGGTCATCATTCGGCTAGCAAAAATACTCGCAACATAGTGGCTACGAAGACCAACGTTGTTGCTAGCATCCCAAAGACTTGGTTCACCATCCCAAAAGGGCTGCCCATAGGCGTCTTTAACTGCCTGAACTCCTGAGTAAGCATTGTTAACCAGTAGGTCGAGTTGTCCATCCTGCTCATCTTGAATGCGCTCAAACAGTAAACGCACTTGCTCATCGTCGCTGTGGTCTACTTGCACGGGAATGCATACACCACCAACTTCCTTTATGGCTGATTGGGTTTCACTAAGACTCCCTGAAACCGCATCACTGGAAGAGTTGTTGAGGCTGCGGCCGGTGACGTATACAGTTGCACCAGCCTCAGCCAAGCCAATAGCAATTCCCCTACCAATTCCCCGCGTCGCACCTGTTACCAATGCCACTCTATCTTCAAGATGTTTCATAATCGCTTTTCTCTGCCGTTAACGGTATAGCCAAACACGCAATAGTGAAAGCAATTGTTCAGTATCTACGGGTTTGGTGATGTAATCAGATGCGCCGGCTTGAATACACTTCTCACGATCGCCTTGCATGGCTTTAGCGGTCAGTGCAATAATCGGCAAAGATTTAAATTGATCGTTTTGGCGAATCTGGCGTGTTGTTTCGTAACCATCCATTTCTGGCATCATTACGTCCATCAAAACGATATCAATATCTGGTGTAGTTTCTAACAAGGTAATCCCTTCCCTACCGTTTTCAGCATATAAAACTTGTATTTGATAACGCTCCAACATACTTGTCAGCGCGAAAATATTACGCACATCGTCGTCCACAATTAGCGCTTTTTTGCCAGTGAGTAAGTAGTCTTGTGAATGCAGTTGTTCGAGTATTTCTCGCTTGGGTGCAGGTAAATTTGCTTGAACTCGGTGTAAAAATAATGCTGTTTCATCGAGGAGACGTTCGGGCGATCGCACATCTTTAATGATGATTGTTTCGGCAATCCGCCTGAGTTCTGTTTCTTGAGCTTTGCTAATTTCTCTACCTGTGTAGACAATAATTGGCAATGTTTTGCCGTTAGGTAGAAGCTTTATCTGCTCGATCAGTTCAAACCCAGTCATGTCGGGTAGTCCTAAATCAAGAACGAGGCAATCAAAATGCTGGGTACGAATAGCTTCTAGTGCTTCTGTACCCGTACCAACAGCAGTGGTAGAAACATCGTTGTTGCCAATTAACTCGACAATACTAAGCCGTTGCGTATCATCGTCTTCGACTACTAATAAATTTTTCACCTGACGCTCAACAAAACCTTTAATTTTGGTCAACGCCTCGGATATTGTCTGGCTGGTTAAAGGCTTTTGCAGATATGCGATCGCTCCTAGTTGCAAACCGCGCTGTTGTCCTTCCTCAACGCTCATAATATGTACAGGAATGTGGCGTGTATTTTGGTCATGTTTCAGGCGATCCAATACCGTCCAACCATCCATTTCTGGTAACCTAATATCTAGCAAAATAGCTGAAGGCAAAAATTGCTGCGCTAGTGTCAAACCTGTACTGCCGTTTTGGGCAGTTATTACTTTGAATCCTTGCTGTTGCGCCATTTCTATGAGGATACGCGCAAAGTTAACATCATCTTCGACAATTAACAACACGCGATCGCCTATGCCAATAGTAGTGCGATCGTCATCTAAAACTGTTGTTAGCGGATAGCTATGGTTTATCCCGGGCTGAGTAGGGAGTGAGGAGTAGGGAGTGGGGAGGATTAATGTAGACTCTTGACTATTGACTCTTGACTGTTGACTCAATTGCGGGAAGTAGAACGTAAACGTGCTACCTTGACCGGGTTGACTGACTAATTTAATTTCGCCGCCAAAGAGACGAGCGATTTCGCGGCTAATTGATAAGCCCAATCCGGTGCCGCCGTATCTTCGACTGGTAGAGCCATCGACTTGCTGAAATGCCTCAAAAATCACTTTCTGTTTTTCCGGGGCTATGCCGATGCCTGTATCGCTAACTGAGAAGGCAATCACATGCTGGGCACGATTTAAAGTTTCCTGGTCATTGCTCCATCCCTGCTTCGCCATCGCAATCTTTAAGCGAACCTCCCCTTGCTCTGTAAATTTAAAAGCGTTGGAGAGGAGATTTTTCAACACCTGTTGTAAGCGTTTGACATCTGTATAGATGCTGAGTGGCAATTCGGGAGTAAATTCAATTGCAAAGGCAAGTCTTTTGCTTCGAGCTATTTCTCGGAAGGTGCGCTCAGTCTGTTCGCCCAACTCTGCTAACAGCATTTGGGTGATGTCAATTGACATAGTTCCAGATTCAATTTTAGCGAGATCCAGAATGTCATTGATTAACGTCAACAAATCAGTACCTGCTGAGTAAATTGTCTGGCTGTATTCGACTTGCTTGTTGGTGAGGTTGTGATCAATGTTATCTGCCAACAACTTCGCCAAAATCAACAAGCTGTTTAACGGTGTCCGCAGTTCATGGGACATGTTAGCAAGAAATTCTGATTTGTATTTTGAGGAGAGGGCAAGTTGTTCAGCCTTGTCTTCCAAAGACAGTCTTGCTTGTTCAATTTCCCAATTTTTGCGCTCGACTTCTTTCTTCTGCGTAGCTAACAACTCTGCCTTTTCTTCTAATTCGGCGTTGGTTTGTTGCAATTCCTCTTGCTGTCCTTTGAGTAAATCCTCAGAGGTTTTGAGTGATTGGGCTTGTTGTTCTAAGCGCTGGTTGGTTTGGCGGAGTTCGCTTTGCTGGGTTTGGAGTTCTTCAGCCAAAGATTGCGACTGCTTGAGTAATTCTTCAGTTCGCATCGATGCTGCGATCGTGTTCAGGACGATCGCTATACTTTCGGTAAGTTGGTCGAAGAATGTCAGATGAATTTCGCTAAAGCGGCGAAATGAAGCTAATTCTATGACTGCTGTCACCTGTCCTTCAAAAAGTACAGGTAACACCACCGCATTGAGTGGCGTGGCTTCTCCTAAACCAGAGGAAATTCTCACATAATCACTTGGCACTTCCGTCAGCAGTATTCGCTCTTTTTCTAAAGCGCATTGTCCTACCAAACCTTCACCCAAGTGGAAGCGGTTAGCCAAATGTCTGCGTTCGCGGTAAGCGTAACTACTAATTAGTTTCAAATACGGTATATGTTCCCCATGTTCCATCAAGAAGAATACACCGTGTTGCGCTCCTACCAAAGGTGCAAGTTCTGAGAGAATTAGTTTAGATACAGTTTCCAAGTCTCGCTGCCCTTGCAGCATTCGGGTAAACTTGGCTAAGTTAGTTTTCAACCAATCTTGTTCGGTGTTTTTCTGCGTTGTCTCCCGCAGGTTGGCAATCATCTGGTTGATGTTGTCTTTGAGGATGGCAACTTCACCTAGTGCCTCGACGGCAATTGAACGAGTTAAATCGCCCTTAGTTACAGCTGTAGCAACTTCTGCCAGCGATCGCAACTGGGTAGTAAGTGTAGCAGCGAGTTCGTTGACGTTATCTGTCAAATCTTTCCAAGTTCCAGCCGCCCCAGGTACTCTCGCTTGTCCCCCTAACTTCCCTTCAATTCCCACTTCTCTTGCTACTGTGGTTACTTGATTGGCAAATGTCGCTAGGGTATCAATCATCTCGTTGATTGTTTCTGCCAAAGTTTCAATTTCTCCTTTGGCATCTAACATCAGTTTGCGTTTCAAGTCACCGTTAGCAACCGCCGTTACAACTCTGGCAATACCGCGCACTTGGGCTGTTAAGTTCCCTGCCATTGAGTTAACGTTGTCTGTTAAATCTTTCCAAGTCCCTGCAACACCTTTGACTTGCGCTTGTCCGCCCAACTTCCCTTCAGTTCCCACTTCCCGCGCCACCCGCGTTACTTCACTTGCAAAAGAACTGAGTTGATCAACCATTGTATTGGTGGTATTCTTCAAGTCTAAAATTTCGCCTCTGGCATCGACAGTAATTTTCTTGGATAAGTCGCCATTAGCTACCGCTTTTGTAACTTCCGCGATGTTGCGAACTTGGGCCGTTAAGTTCCCCGCCATCGAATTAACGTTGTCTGTCAAATCTTTCCAAGTGCCTGCAACTCCTCTAACGTAGGCTTGCACACCTAATTTACCTTCGGTTCCCACTTCACGGGCAACCCTTGTTACTTCTGATGCAAAGGAATTTAGCTGATCCACCATTGTATTAATGGTGTTTTTGAGTTCCAGAATTTCGCCTTTAACATCGACAGTGATTTTCTTGGAAAGGTCGCCCTTTGCGACAGCTGTGGTAACTTCGGCAATGTTTCGCACTTGCGCCGTCAAACTTCCCGCCATAAAGTTTACGCTGTCGGTGAGATCCTTCCAAGTGCCGGCGACACCCTTAACTTCCGCTTGTACACCCAGCTTCCCTTCAGTTCCCACCTCACGGGCAACTCTTGTAACTTCACTTGCAAAGGAATTAAGTTGATCTACCATCGTGTTGACGGTGTTCTTCAACTCTAAAATTTCACCTTTGACATCAACCGAGATTTTCTTAGATAAGTCGCCATTAGCTACGGCGGTGGTGACGGCGGCAATGTTTCGCACCTGTGCCGTTAAACTTCCCGCCATGAAGTTCACGCTATCAGTTAAATCTTTCCAAGTGCCAGCCACACCCTTGACATCGGCTTGCACACCCAACTTACCCTCACTTCCCACCTCACGCGCCACCCGCGTCACTTCACTTGCAAAGGAGTTGAGTTGATCAACCATTATATTGATGGTATTCTTGAGTTCCAGAATTTCACCTTTGACAGCTACAGTAATTTTCTTAGATAAGTCACCATTTGCGATCGCAGTTGCAACTTCGGCAATGTTTCGCACTTGGTCGGTGAGGTTCCCCGCCATTAAATTTACGTTGTCGGTCAAGTCTTTCCAAGTACCTGCAACTCCTCTAACTTCCGCTTGCACACCCAATTTACCTTCAGTTCCCACTTCACGGGCGACTCTTGTTACTTCCGATGCAAAGGAACTGAGTTGATCCACCATCGTGTTGATGGTATTTTTCAACTCCAGAATTTCACCTTTGACATCGACAGTGATTTTCTTAGAAAGGTCGCCTGTTGCAACGGCGGTAGTCACTTCGGCAATGTTTCGCACCTGCGCCGTTAAACTTCCCGCCATGAAGTTTACGCTGTCAGTTAAATCTTTCCAAGTGCCAGCCACGCCGCGCACTTCTGCTTGCACGCCCAATTTACCTTCACTCCCTACCTCACGCGCCACCCTTGTGACTTCTGATGCAAAGGAATTTAGTTGATCCACCATTGTGTTGATGGTGTTTTTAAGTTCCAGAATTTCACCTTTAACATCGACAGTGATTTTCTTGGATAAGTCGCCTGTTGCAACGGCGGTAGTCACCTCCGCAATGTTCCGTACTTGTGCCGTTAAACTTCCCGCCATGAAGTTTACGCTGTCAGTTAAATCTTTCCAAGTGCCAGCGACACCTTTCACATCAGCTTGCACGCCCAGTTTACCTTCACTGCCCACCTCACGCGCAACTCTTGTGACTTCCGATGCAAAGGAACTGAGTTGATCCACCATTATATTGATGGTATTCTTGAGTTCGAGAATTTCACCTCTGACATCGACAGTGATTTTTTTAGATAGATCACCATTTGCGATCGCAGTGGCAACTTCGGCAATATTTCGCACCTGTCCGGTGAGATTACCCGCCATTAAGTTAACGTTGTCAGTTAAATCTTTCCAAGTACCCGCTACTCCCTGCACTTGCGCTTGCACGCCCAACTTTCCTTCAGTTCCCACTTCACGAGCAACTCTTGTGACTTCACTTGCAAAGGAATTAAGCTGAACCACCATCGTGTTGATCGTGTTTTTCAACTCCAGGATTTCGCCTTTAACATCGACAGTAATTTTCTTAGATAAGTCACCATTCGCTACCGCCGTTGTCACTTCCGCAATATTCCGCACTTGTGCCGTCAAGCTTCCCGCCATGAAATTCACACTATCGGTAAGGTCTTTCCACGTACCCGCTACCCCGCGAACTTCTGCTTGACCGCCCAATTTGCCTTCTGCACCCACCTCACGCGCAACTCTTGTTACTTCTGATGCAAAGGAATTAAGTTGATCCACCATGATGTTGACGGTGTTTTTCAACTCCAAAATTTCGCCTTTGACATCGACAGTGATTTTTTTAGACAAATCACCATTTGCTACCGCCGTTGTCACTTCCGCAATGTTACGGACTTGGGCAGTTAAATTCCCTGCCATTAAGTTAACGTTGTCTGTGAGATCCTTCCAAGTCCCTGCGACTCCTTTAACTTCGGCTTGCACACCCAACTTCCCTTCAGTACCCACCTCACGCGCAACTCTTGTCACTTCCGATGCAAAAGAATTAAGCTGATCCACCATCGTATTGACAGTGTTTTTGAGTTCTAGAATTTCGCCTTTCACATTCACAGTGATTTTTTTGGATAAGTCACCTTTAGCGATCGCAGTGGCAACTTCGGCAATATTTCGCACCTGTCCGGTGAGATTACCCGCCATTAAGTTAACGCTATCAGTTAAATCTTTCCAAGTGCCAGCAACACCTTGCACTTCGCCTTGCACACCCAACTTACCTTCAGTTCCCACCTCACGCGCAACCCGCGTTACTTCCGAGGCAAAAGAACCAAGCCGATCCACCATCGTGTTGACGATATTAGCAGTTTGGAGAAACTCACCTTGCAAAGGTCTGCCGTCAATTTCTGTAGCGATCGTTTGCGATAAGTCACCATTGGCAACTGACCGAATTACACGAGTGGTTTCTGCTGTTGGTTGAACTAAATCTGTAATTAGAGTATTGACAGAAGTAACACAAGCTGACCAAGAACCACGAACATCTCCAAGAGAGGCGCGATCAGTAATTTTGCCTTCTTTGCCGACAACATTACCAATTCGCTGTAGTTCTGCCGCCATCCGCTCATTCTGGTCAATAATATCATTGAGCGTGTCAGCTATTTTCCCCGCCACACCAGTATGGTCTATGGGCATCCGAGCCGAGAAGTCACCCTGTTTAACAGCATTCAGCGTTCTTAGTAGCTGATTTAAATCTAGATTGTCGCTGTCTCTAGTTAACTGTTCGGTTGCCATAGCCTTATCTCTAAAGAATTTTCTGGGTTTTCGTGTTTAAAAGAGGTTTTTTTAAAGCAATTCGTGACTCTATATTCCGGTTTACACCCGTAATGCATACTAACTTCTAATGATAACGGGGGAAAGGCAAGCTAGGCAGGGGACATACTTCGACTACTTCGGCTGCGCTCAGTAATCAGGCTATGGTGTACACACAAGTCGAATTACCCCCCTTAATCCCCCCTTGTAAAGGGGGGAAACAAGAAATTCTCTTCTCGTTCCCTCCCCTTGTAAAGGGGAGGGTTAGGGTGGGGTAATTCGAGGACTGGTAATAGATTCGATAACTTGTGTGTACACCGTAGGTAATCAGGGGGGCAGGGGGGGAGTTTGCTATGAGAGCTTGTTGTTACCAAAGAAGACGCATTGAACCCGCCTACAGCGCTGGTTCAATGCGTCTCTTTTATTATTGTTGTATTAACTTGCGATCGCTTCGGGCGGGCGGTTACGCCATCGCAACTGACTTTTTACGGGAAGGACGCTTGCGCTCTGATTTTTTCTTTAGTCCAACCGCTTGGGCTTGATCGCTATCTGATCCATATTGTCCGCGGATTACTTCTTTCATGGCTAATACGGCATTGTGAAATTCCCATTCTGCTAATCGCGCTGCATCGGTAGCAGCACGGTATAAAGTTAGTTTTTCAGTTTCGGCTTGTTGCTGCATCAACATATCCTGATAAGCTTGCAGTAATTTTGCTACAGAGGCATCAGGGCGGGTTGTGTCATAGGTACTGACAGTTTGCAAACCGTGTAATGAAGTAATATCTTGACTAATTGATTGAGAGGGCAAACGGCGTGTTTGATCTTGGGTAGGCATATATGCATACTGTTGTAAGAGATAAGTTTAATGTGCCCATTAGAACAAAAAAACTAACAGTGAATCAGATTTTTAGATAGAACAAAGTTAAGGAAACGTGGGTTAATTTTTGCAAGTCGATGCAATGGCATTGTCAGTCGATACAGTGGCATTCTTAATCGATGCGATCGCATTGTCAGTCGATACAATTAAGTAGGTGGGTGGGAAAATATCGCAAATCAGTTGTGATTGTATCTTGAAAAGTTTAGTTAATTTCACGTAGACTATATTTCATCCCAGGTAGTAAATAGATTTATAATTTCATTACAACAATTGCTGTAATGATTTAAGCGTTTCTTATATATGCAAGAGCATTTGTTGCAAAGTATTAAAAAATTGCGGCAACGGCTTATACATTTGCAAGAAAGGCTTAAGCGTTTCTTATACATGGAAGAGCATTTGTTGCAAATGTATAAGCAATTGCAGCAACGGCTTATACATTTGCAAGAAAAACTTAAGCGTTTCTTATACATGGAAGAGCATTTGTTGCAAAGTATTAAGCAATTGCAGCAACGGCTTATACATTTGCAAGAAAAACTTAAGCGTTTCTTATAAATGAAGTAATATTAGCTGCAAAGGTTTAAATTTTCACAGTCTCAACCGTAGGAGCGTAGGCGTAGCCCGTCATAGACATCGCTTTTGCTTTTTGTCTGAGATAATACCTCTTGCATAAATTAAAAATAAGAACCTAAAGAGCCAAAGCTACGCTTTGTTTCCTCTTTCCAAAGCATCTTACGGTGTACACACAAGTCTGAAATAGCTGATTAACCAAGGTTTTACCCCACCCTAACCCTCCCCTTAGAAAGGGGAGGGAACTAATTTCCTATCTCCCCCCAATATATCGGGGGGATTAAGGGGGGTAATTCGACATTTTTCATAATTGCTTCTTCTGCATTTCTAAACCGTTACTCCCTCCAACTCCTCATCTGTCAACTCATACAATTGCCGCAACTTATCTAACTTCTCATCATCAGCTTCCCAGAAACCCCGCCCATGCGCCTCCAACATTCTCCCTAAAATATTGCGAAAAGCTTCAGGATTTGCCTTGCGTAATTTATCCGCCATCTCTGCATCTAAAGCATAAGTATCAGCCGCTTGGTCATAAACCCAATCATCGGTAAAATCGGCAGTACCACCCCAACCAATTAACGCCGTCATCCGTTGGGAAATTTCAAACGCACCACCAGAACCTTGATTTGCCATCGCTTGCGCCCATTTGGGATTTAGCAACTTGGTGCGGTATTCCATTCGCAGCAAATCATCTAAATTGCGCGGTGTAGTATCTTTTGAGAAACTTTCCACAAAACTGGTTGTAACCTTCTTACCGCCTTGTTTTTCTGCTGCCCTTTTCAAACCGCCAGTATTGGCGTAATATTCTTGAATATCAGTTAAACCATATTCAACCGAATCGATTTCTTGAACAATGCGATCGCTAGTTTTTAACAACGTATTCAACACTTCCGGTCTAGCTTGACCTTTATCTTCTCTCCCATAGCTAAAAACATTGCGACTTTGCCAAGTATTCCCCAACTCCTCACCAGATTCCCAGTTACCATCCACAACCTTATCATTCACCAAAGAACCAAAATCACCCGCCGGATTAGAAAACAATCTCGCCGATGCATTTTCCACCCCTTGGGCTTTTAAAGCTAAAGCGTGTTTCCTAATAAAATTCTGATCTTCCGGTTCATCAGCATCAGTCGCCCGTTGAAATAAATCATCCAACAATTCGATGATATTTACAAAACTATCCCGGAAAATCCCAGACAAATTACCCAACACATCAATGCGAGGATGTCCAACCTCCAGCAACGGCTTTAATTCATAACGAACAATTCTACCAGTTCCTTCCTTAACAGGTTCAGCCCCCACCAACTCCAACAAAATCCCCAAAGATTCACCCTTAGTTTTAATCGCATCCAATCCCCATAACATCACCGCGATCGTTTCCGGATATGTCCCATATTCATCCAAATGCTGGGCGATAATTTTTTGAGCAATTTCTCGTCCCCGTTCATAAGCAGCAGGTGAAGGCATCCGATAAGGATCTAAAGCATGAATATTCCTCCCAGTCGGCAAAACACCAGCCCCATCCCGCAACAAATCCCCACCAGGCGCAGGCTGAATATATTCTCCATTCAACCCCCTTAACAAATTCGTTAACTCATCCGTAGATTGCATCAACAAATCCCTTATTACTCTTTCTTCCTCTTCTCTCTCCTCTCTGTGTTCTCTGCGCCTCTGCGGTTCGTTTTCTTCCTCCCCCCCAAAATAAGCCTCCAAATACGACCCCAACTCCTCCTCATTCGGTGCTTCCCCCAAAGTATGCAACCCAGAAGAAAACAACCGATTTTCTAAAACCTGCAAATATTCATACAACTCCACCAAATAATCATCAAAAGCATGACCACTAAACATCCGAACATTCTCCGGAGTAAACGCAATCCCCAACCGTTTAGCATCCTCAAACGGACAATCAGCATCCAACCCAGAGTCCACAATTTTTTTACAAATCGCTTCCTTAAGAACATAATTCTTTTGTGGATCTTCCCGATACTCCGAAATCAAATCTCGCAACGCCACCAATTCCTTATACAAACCTGCCCGTCCGTAAGGCGGTACATTATGAGAAATTAACACACCATAACCGCGACGTTTTGCCAACATCGATTCAGAAGGATTATTCGCCGCATATATATATAGATTAGGCAAATTTCCTAACAAAATATCCGACCAAGAATAACCCGTATTACCCAACGGAGAACCAGGCAACCATTCCACCGTCCCATGCATCCCAAAATGAACTAAAGCATCAGCTTGAAACTCATTTTGCAACCATTTATAATAAGCAGCATATTGCGGATGGGGCGTTAAATCCCGTTCAAACATTAAACGCATCGGGTCGCCTTGTATACCCAAAGGTGGTTGTACACCTATCCACACATTCCCTAATTGCACACCACCAATCTGGAATTCGTCACCATAAGTTTTAATACCAGTCCCCGTCAAAGATTTCCATTGTTTTTCAATGCGGGAAGTTTGCAGATATCCCAACCATTTTTCTAGTGTGCGAACATTGACAGAAGCAGGGATATTCTCCAGATCATTTAAAGATTCATCCGCCTCTTTCAAAGAGCGAATCAATTCTTCCCCATCTTCCGGTAAATCCCCAACGGTGTAACCTTGGTCTTTGAGTGCGTGGAGAAACTTCAGCAAACTACGCGGGACATTTAATAATGCCGCTGTGCCCACAGCACCATAACCTGGAGGAAACCCATATAAAATGATCGCAATCTTGCGTTCCGAAGCAGGTTTTTGCCGCAAAGCCACCCAACTTTTTACCCTACCAATTAATCGCTGCACCCGTTCGGGAACCAGATAAATATTTTCGCCCACCAAACCACCGAGGGGAACAGTATCAATAGCCCCATCCAGTTCGGGTAATGCGTACAACACTACACTTTGCAATCCGCCGACACCTTGGCGCGTCCATGAGGAAATATCTTGAATTAATAGTGGTGCAGCAACAATATAAGGTACATTCTTGGCAGTGAGGATGCGCTTTGCTACTTCCACCTGACGCCCTGCTTCCATTGAACCAGCCGGGCCACCCACCAGAGGAAAGCCAATTGTCGAAACGATCGCATCCACTTTCACTGCTTCACTAGATAGTGAGGCAGTCTCGATATTACCTAGTTGTCGTTGCTGAATTTCATAGTCGGTTGTCATCAAATCCCGTACCGCCACATGTCCTTCCACGCCGTTGATGAAGATGGGTAAAGGGATTAACCCGGCTGATTCAAAACTGCGAATCAGTTGGGGAATGTAGGGTTGTTTGGTGATGACGTGTTTTCGGTAGAGGAGAATTCCAATGACTGGGGAGACGCGATTAGGAAAGACGCGATTAGGAAAGACGCGATTAATCGCGTCTCTACAATGGGTTTTATACCATTCTAAATATTCGCGGGGCGATTCAAAAAATCCTTGATAATCGGGATGGAGTAAGCCGATGTTGGGGGTTTCGACTAGCGGGGGAATGTCGCCGACTTTTAAACCTAAATATTTTTCTGCCAGTGTCCAGAATAATGAAGCGACGTTTTCTGGGCCGCCAGCATTCCAGTAACCGTAAATAATTAACCAGTTGCGTAAGTCTTGGACTTTTTGCCCTGGCACGTATTTCAGTAGTTTGGGGCCAATTTTTAAGAAGCTGATGTAACCAGCGAGTTTGTCTTCTTCTCGTCCGTTGCTAAATTTGTCGAGGATGAATTTAATTGGTTTGGGCATTCCTTTGGGTTTGTCGCCAATGGCAAAGTTACCCAGCTTGGTTAAACTCATCAATTCCAAGGCTGACTCAAACACCAGGCGGATGGGAATTTGGGCAATGCGATCGCGCAACCACACAACCTGGTCATAATCAAATAGTAGGCTACCGAAAAATACATCAGCGTCATGAAGTGCTGCTTCTACCTCAGTGCGTTTGTTGGTAAGATCGCGATCGCTAAATACCCGAATATCCAACTGTGGACAGCGAGAGTTAGCCAAAAAAGCTGCTTTCCTGTACAAGTCAGCGTTGAACGATTCAAACCCAGCAACCAAGACGATGCGTTTCATGCCTGTAAGCTACGAAATATTTCTTTACTTAAATTTTAAACTGGCTCACAGGTTGATTGTTAAATATCTACCCACAGATTCCGGTCATTCAGGCGTACTAGTACAGAATGGCGGAAATAAACATACCATTCGATTAGGCTGAAAAGCCTGTCTTATCGCTTTTCTTCCTTCTACCCCTCTGCTTCTGTGCCCCTCTGCCTTCTTGCACTAGGTAGATTTGTCATAGCTTTCTACTTTTACGAAGCGTTATTATCTTAACAATGGGGGTAACTGCTGCATTTCAATTTATTGCAACAATCACCGGATTATTTCCGATTTTGATAAATTATGATGGTTGTGTTTTTTCTGCCAAAAAATTTTGCAATCAGCGGATTTTACCACATAAAATCTGCTTGCAATGTTCGCAGAAAAACTTATTTTACTTACCAGCGTAGTAATGCTTAAAATGACGCGGACATTGCTAACAAGTACTTCAACAAATTTATTAACAAAACTTTGTCTCTATAATTGGAAGAGTTTTGAACTAGCGTAAAAATAAGTAAGTTGAGGATAAAATCATGAAATTCGGAATTGATAGTGGGCACAATTGTCCACCAGACACAGGAGCCAGGGGGATTAAATTTGAGGATAATTTAACTCTCGATGTTGGTAATAGAGTTATAGCCAAGTTAAGAGCTTTGGGGAATGAAGTCGTAGTATGTAGACCAAGTAGTGCTAGTACAGTCCGGGAATCGCTTTCAAAAAGATGTTCTACAGCTAATGGGAGTAAAGTAGATATTTACGTCGCGATTCATTTTAATTCTTTTAACGGGCAAGCTAATGGCACAGAAGTATTTGCAACTAGTGATACTGGCAGAAAAATCGCTAAACCTGTATTAGATGAAATCGTCAAGTTAGGATTTTTTAATCGCGGTGTTAAGAGTGGTTCCCACTTGTTTGTTCTGAAAAATACGGATATGCCTGCGATTCTTGTAGAAGGTTGCTTTGTCGATTCGCAAAAAGATATGAATCTTTATAATCCAGAAGCAATGGCAAATGCGATCGTCAAAGGCTTAACTGGTAAAGTATCAAGTGTTCCTGTTAACCCTGTACCAGATGAAGAAGGGAATGTAGATACCACTATTCAAAGACTGCAAAAAGCCTTAAATCAACTCAAAATAACTGATAAAAATGGTAAGGCGTTAGTGGAAGATGGCTTCACCGGAGGTAACACCAAATCTGCTGTAGAAAAATTTCAGACTATTGTCGGGGTTCAACCGACTGGAATTGCTGACTCAGCTACATGGAATGCCATAAATTTAATTTTGGCAAAACGAATACTCAGACCAAACCATGCTGGGAATGCAGTTATCAGATACTTGCAATACCGTCTAGGTGTTGAGAATGATGGCGTCTACGGGCCGCAGACAGAGGTTGCAATTAAGAACTTTCAAAAGCAAAATGGTTTAGATGCCGATGGGATTATCGGGCCTGCTAGCTGGCAGAAATTAATTGGTTAGGCTGATGGCGAATTGCTCATCTAGATTATAAAACTATAGCGATCGCAGATGTAAATTTCTGCATCTTATGGCTATTTCTTAGATAGGGGGGCTAGCTGCGGTAGCAAAAAGCCCCCCTTTAAGCGTCTACATCTTGATACTCAAAATTGCTCCACAAAAATTTGATATCAGGGTGCATAAAAAAATCAAGGTCAACCTATTGAGTAAGTGAAAGGGTTAAAACCCAAAATACACACTAACACTTAAGCATTAGGAAAATGACCATGAAATTCCGTCACAAAGCTTTTTCTTTACTAACAGCTACCGCACTTCTGAGCAGTACATTACCAGCTTTCGCCGGTCCTTTTGATGTCAAGTCTACTGGTATTTTCAAACCTGTTACTATTATCCCCAAAGCCACTGTAGGGAATGCAACTCTTCGTACTCCTATTCCTACCTCACCCAGTAATCCAGTTGGTAATACTGAAATTCAAGGATTAGGTGATCATCAATCTTGGGTTAATCAGAAAACCCTAGCAAATGACCCCCGCGCTTTGTGCAGTGATGTTGGCTTAGGTAATAACACCCGCAACAATTCTAGCAAACTTGCCTTGGCAAACTCTACCGATACTCATTCCAGTTCTGCTGAAAGCCACAATGACGGCGGTGGTGGTGGTTTTAGCTTTTTAGGGATTGGTGCTAGTGGTAGTGGTTCTACCCAAGGTACTAAAAATAACAGTAACTCCCGCGATCAAAGCAGCAAGCGTACAGAAGAAAATAGCAGTAGTTCTTCAACAGTTGTTCAAGGTAAAAATTGTGATGCTTTTGTTAACTCCGCCGCTGCTAGAGACATGAATTACGAAGATAACCTCACCCAGCGCTATGCAATCAAAACAGGTCGTCAGGGACAGCAAGTCAATCAATTGCTGGAAAATAAATAAGCTGTTCCTGAAGAATTCAGGAGTCAGAATGACTGAAAAAGCGGATGAATAAGTCTAGAGCAAGCGATTTTATAATCGCTTTGCGAGAGCAAGCTACGTGCAGATAAAAGAGAAATTTTATTTATTGAAACAAGCGCTACGGTAGGGGCGCATGGATGTTCGCCCCTAACGTGTGGTTCAAAAAGATAAAAAACGCTGTAAAAAGGACAACGGACAATTGCTTTATTTAGCTGTTAAGAGAAACTATGAAAAACATGCTAAGAGGGAAAATTATTGCCCTCACTACAACCATGTTTTTGTCCATAACATCTTTGGTAAGTGCCCAAACTACCAACTATTATCACACAATTCATGACTCTCAAATCCTTCCCTATCTGCTAGATAATCCCAGTGAAAACTCATTGGTAAGAGTGCGTTGTCTTTCCAGAGATAGGCAACAAATCGATAGCAAACGACAAAGAGTCAGAGATAGCATCCTGCAATCTACTCCTGGCGATCGCAATCATACTGTTACCATTCAAGTAGAGGAAAGTTGTCGCAATTTCAGGATTCGCTCTCAAGACGACTCAGATTTTTCTGATATCCCCGTCTATTATCCCTACTTAGATGATAATCATGCTGAGTTTGAGGACTCTTGGCTAACCCGTGAAGGTTCTGGATGGTATTGGCTATTACATCAGTTCCCTCCTTTTTAAGGATGCTTAGGGAGGGATCGAGTGTTAACCCAAACGTATTGAGCGATAAGCGTAGGTATAACCTAATGTAGACATCACCTGAAGCCGTTGACCTAAATATAATTAAAAGAAATAACCAGGGCGTAGGAAGTCACCTATGCTGCTGACAGGGATATGTTCAACTTAACCAGGTTGGCGTTTGATAAGTATCAATCGCACTTGGTCACAGATAATTTCCTATCGCTCTGGTGCTTTTTTGGCGGTGAAGTTTCGCCAAAAGTATAAAAGTAAGGGTTTTTCAAGCCTATAACAATTGTTACTACTTTGTTGTATAAGTGGACACAATTTTTCTGGTTTTTAAATTTATTCCCTATTTCATATTGTGTGCAGCTAATTACTTGTTAAAAAATTTTCCACGTCCCCGTCAATCAATATGATAAGTATTCAACCGAACTCTATATCATCTCAAGCCTAGTACACTGTGGCGTCAGTTTGCCTATCTCTAAACAGTTGCTCAAAGCAACTTGTCTAGTTAATTGAGATGGTAGCTGGATTTTTGCCGTGCTGTACTAGTACAGCACGGCGTAAATAAATAGACCATTGAAAAGCCCTAAAGAGCTTATTCCATAATACTTTTGACTTTCGCCTTGCAGTACTAGTGGATTCTACCATCTACAGTAAAGACGTTATACTGCAACGTCTTTACATGATCGCTAGGCAAATTATTTAATCCCTAAAATTTATCACCCTAGTGTGTAGATATAAGCTTGTCTCAAGCACTGTACCATCTCTCGACGGACCTCATTTTGGATGCGGTTTCCACGCCGCCAGTATTCTAACTGAATATTATCAACATAGAACCTCACAGAAAATTGCATAGCCGAGCCTTGGATATTAGTTAGCTGAACTTGGGGTTCTTTCCAAGCAATATTAGACTCTTTAAAACTATCATGCAGCCATTCAACAAATTTTAACGAGTAGTCATCTAATCTGGTTTCATCTACTCCAGGATTTAATATTTTCTGAAATATTTTATTCAGTTTAATTTTCAGGAGGTCAATTTTTTGCTCCCATTCGTCTGGTAAAAGATGTTGGTCTTCAAGTACTAAATCGGGATCTTGTAACCAAACTTGATACCATTGACGAATCAAGCTAATCAGGGTTTGTTTTCCAGCCTGTTCTTGTTCTTCTAGGCGCGATCGCAGGAATTTGTAAGATACCAAGGATGAACAGGACTGTATCTTTTTCTGTGCGACGAAGAAACGATCGCAGTTTCGATTTTGCCTAAATATGAAGGCGATATCTGACAATAAACCGCGCTAAATCTATGTTTTTGGTTAGAAATGGTGTGAAAGAAGGTGGTTAAATTCTGCAAAGATTTATTCAGTAAGTAGATTGGTGTAAATAAATATGATATGGATTGTCATTGCGAGGAACGAAGCAATCCCTGTGATTGCGATTGCTTCGTTCCTCGCAATGCATATTACATTATTGGCATTTTATCAGGCAAAGAGAGTGCGATTAATCCTATGCTAATACTCTTCAAGAAGCAGTTCAGGGAATTTATATAGGTAATCAAGAAATGTTTGAGGCGATAAATCAGGCGATCGCTCAACATCAACTTCACCCTATTATTAATAAAGCTTTTCCTTTTACCGAAGTACATAAAGCTGATCGTTACCTTAAAAGTATTGCTCACTGCGGTAAAGTTGTAATTGAGATTAAATAATCATCTTATCGACAATATTCACGATAAGTAGCATAGAAATGGAGACTGGTGCTAAAGGAGATATCTAATGTCAGCATCCTCACAATCCATCTGCACTATACAATTTCTTCCTTGTGCTTTTGCCTGGTAGAGTCCCTGGTCAGCAGCAGCAATTAAGGTTGCAGGAGATAATTGGCTATGAGGAGTAATAGTTGCCACACCAAGACTTAAGGTGATGAATTCATTAACCTGAGAATGCAGATGAGGCATTTGTAATGCACTAACGTTGGTCTGAATATCTTTTGCAACTGCAATGGCCCCTTTGATATCAGTATTCGGCAAAATGACTGCAAACTCTTCTCCACCATAACGAGCAACTAAATCAGCGGGGTGTTTACCTGTCTGAGAGATTGCCTTAGCAACCTGTCTGAGTGCATCATCTCCTGCCAGATGTCCATGTGTATCGTTGTAAAGCTTAAAGTAATCGACATCACACAAAATCAAAGATAACGAACCTTGCTCTCGTGCCAACCGTTGCCACTCTGCGTTGAAGGTGTCATCAAAGCAGCGTCGATTTCCTACCTGGGTTAAACCATCCGAACAGGCAAGGCGTTGTAATTCCTGGTTTGCTTGTTGTAATTGGTGGTAAAGTTCTGATTGCTGAATAGCGATCGCAGCTTGTCCCGCTAACTGGTTAAACAAGTTAATCTCCGATTGCTGCCATTGTCTGGTATGATGGCATTGGTGAGCGATCAATAGTCCCCACAAACCCTCTTGCTGCAAAATGGGCACGATAAGATATGCCCTGATTTGCATACTTCGGAGGAAGTCAACATGACATGGTGATAGTCCGGGAGATTCAATGTCTTCGATCGCTCTGGTGTTACCTTGTTGAAAGTAAGCTACACGGCTAGGTTGAAAGCACGTGTCTATGGTGTATCCCTGAATGGACATGCACCCTTCTGCTAAGGATTCTACAGCGACTAACCCACTCCAGTCTGGCTTAAACTGATAGATCACCACTCGGTCTACCTCAAACAGTTGTCGCACTTCGGCTGCTGTGGTTTGCAAAATCTCGTCTAACTCTAACGATTGTCGAATGCGTTGCGTCACAGCAGCGACAATTCGCTCAGACTCACTTTGGTGTTGAACATGCTGCTCAACTTGCTTACCATCTGCTGATGCTAGAGTTAACACGATCTGATCAAAGTGAGGAGTTGTAGTGATAGGCACTGCACTGGGTTTACCAATCAAATAGCCTTGAGCAAAAGTTGCGCCTCGTTCTCGCAGCCAGTTCAGTTCCTCAATGCACTCAATCCCTTCAACGATGCTCTGGATATTTAACTTTTGAGTAATCTCCAGAAGCTTCTCTGTAATCGAAGCTTTGTAAGGGTTTTGATGAACATCTTGAATTAACTCCATGTCCAACTTAATAAAGTCTGGACGTAACTGATGCAGCAAGTTTAGGCTAGAATAGCCAGAACCGAGGTCATCAAGGGCTACTAAAAAACCAGCATCCCGGTAGTATTTGAGCACTGTCTTGAGATGGTCTAAATCTTGAAGATTGTCTGACTCCACGACCTCAAAAACAACCCGCTCATGGGAGATGCCTGCTTGATCAATTGCCTCTAGAGTACTGTGTAGGCAAAAAGCTGGATCATAAAGTGACGTTGGTGCAAAATTGATGAAAATCTGCCCGCTTACTTGATGGCGGCTGAATTGAGCGATCGCGCTCAGGCGAGCAACTCGGTCGAGTTGTGGTAAAAGTCCAGCTTCAATTGCTAAATCCAGAATTGGTCCCGGTAGCACCAAATTGCCTTGTTCATCCAGCCCCCGCAAGAGCGATTCATATCCAAAAATCTGTGATGTATCGTTAATTGAGACAATTGGTTGGAAGTAACTGGTGAATCGTTCCTTTGCCAGCATTTCAACCAGCCAGTCGGATTGGTTGAACTTAATGAAGCGTTGTAATGAAGCTATGTCACTAAAATGGTGGAGTTGAGGTTGAATAGCGCCTTGAATGAAAAGGACTTGGGTCTCTTTTAATTCTCTCGGTGCAAGTAGTTTGGCCAGGTTACGGGCAATTTCTTGGGATTGTCCGGGTCTACAATCCAAACTCAGACCTGGCCGCTCGTGCATTAGTTCATACTTAAAGGCAAACTGCTGTAGGTAGGAGGTGACTTTTTTTAGGGTATGTGGAACGGGAAACCAGAGAAAGAGCCTGCCTGCTTCCTTAGTCCGGCAGCGTGCAACATTGCGACAAGCACAGGTTTTGGAGATAGCACATATTTGGCTCATAGCTAACTAATTTGTTTAATCCGATTTACTTTATTATTCCCATTATTTTTCCTATAAAAGATAAACTCAACTTCAAATTGATGAAGATTTGATGAGTTCGGTAAACTGAATAATTTAGCTGATCAGGTGACTCACCAATATATCCCAAAATTTATACTAAATGCTCAAGTAATTGCTGATATATTTTGTGTAATCAAGCAAACTAATGAGGAGTTTTAGCAACAATTTAATTTACAAAAAAAAGGCAAAAACCAGCCAGAGTCGGAAGAATTTTTAGCTGGATTAATTAAGAGTAAATATATATCACTTATATTATTATCGTCGAATAGCCTGAAGGGGTTCAAACCCACAACTAATATATCAGCTTTTCCCGTTTGACCGGATAGTGCAATCGGTACAGCGATCACTTGATGGAGCGATCGCTGCCAAATACCAGAAGGTAGGCTACTAAAAGACACTTCCAAGTCGGAAATCAGTTTTGCCTGATGCGTTTTGATCGCTTCTGCAAAATTCAAACATTTTTAATCCCTCTTTCTTTTCCCAAAGTAACATTAGATGTTGCGATCAAAAGCTCTAAAGCTAGCTGTACTGACCATTGAGGTTTGAAGGCTAAGAGGGAAGATGCACTTGAGATATCAGCTTCTGAATGCTGAATGTCTCCTGCACGCTTAGGCGCAAATTTAATTTCCGATCGCCACTCAGGAAAGCATATTTTGAGAAGATTAACCAGCTGCATCAGAGAAGTTGATTTTCCAGTGCCTAAGTTAAAAATTAAAGATGAACCAGCTGCTAATGGAATCATTAAAGCTTTAACAAAGCCATTCGCTAGATATTTAACATAGATAAAATCTCGTGTCTGCGATCCATCTCCATAAATTGTCAGGGGTAACTGTTGTTGCATTGCTGCCGAAAAGATGGAAATCACACTAGAGTATTGAGATGATGGTAGTTGTCTCGGACTAAATACATTAAACAAGTGTAATCCTATAAATGAAAACCCTATGTGTTTGGCAAACAAACTGGCATATTGTTCGCTGATCAGTTTTTGTAAACCATAGGGTGAAATAGGAGAAGTCGATTGTGCTTCTGAAATTGGTAATTGTGTGGGGTTGCCATACACAGCTGCTGAACTAGCAAAAACTTGACTTAATTTACTTACAGTTTATATGTGAAAAGACTCTGCCAAAAATATAGTTCTAGTTTCAAAATTCATTTACTGAAAAATTACTTCTGTTTTTAAACTTAACTGCTCAGATTAAGCTTTTAATCAAAATCCAAATTTGGTAAAGGAGAGGATAGCAATAGGGTCTGAGTTGCTTATTAATCCAAGTTGCGGGTTATCAAATACAAATATACTATTAAATGCGATCGCAGATTCCAAAGTGGTGATAGCGTTAGGTTAAATCACCACATAATCAAATAGAAATTACAGACTATTTAAACTTTTTGAAACACTAAAAACCTATATTCAACTAATTTTATTATTAAACACTTTTCCAGAGCATCGCGGGTACATCCCAGTTTTTATTTTTTAATGAGAAAATAATTGTCATTGCGAGGAGGAACGACGAAGCAATCGTATGGACTCGCTCTGAGTTGGAGGATTTTGTGATTGCTTCGCTTCGCTCGCAATGACATGCAAAAAAGTGGGATGCTCCCGAGCATCGCTACCTACCAAAGCCTTAAATTCTGAAGAAAACTGCATCAAAAAAAGATCCAGATTCATTAAACACTCCTATTTTAGGGTAAAGACTAAACCGTAACCATCCCAAAATATCTTACCTAAACTATATAATAAATACGGCATACCTCCACAAGGTAAAAGTTGAGATTTATTTAACAAATAACCTTCTGTTTCTGCATAAGTTGTGATTTCTTTTTCGGAAGGATTTCTCACCCAGATAAATTCAGGTTCTAATAGACTTTGAATTTTCAGAACAAGATTAGTCAAATTATTGGGGTCGTGGTGAATAATAATCAGTTTTCCATTTGGTTTTAAAAGGTTCTTTAGAGAGTTAAGGACTTGAGGTATATTTTTAAAATAACATACAACTCCGCTCATCATAATAATATCAAATTGCTCTCCTTTGAGTTTAAATTTACAATCATTATTCTCCAAATCTATTTGAATCCATTCATATTTACCCCTTAAATCTAGCGATATTTTTCGACATGCCTCAATCATCTCTTCAGTTAAATCAACACCTACACCATCTACATGATAGATATTTCCCAAAGTTTCTACAATATCTATTAGATACAGACCGTTGCCGCATCCAGCATCTAATATTTTTAGATGAAAATCATCTTTTTGTGTATTTTGATAAAATTCTTGAATAATATCTAACAACCACTGTCTTTTAATTTTATAGTGATAATTTAAATTTTGCTTATCCCATTTATCTGAGTAATAAGCAAAACTTTCACGGATTTTTTCTTGGGAAACTGTATCAGCAATCTGCGATTTATAGTTAGACTTGTCTTTGGGTGATGGCAATGTCATACCTCTAGCTTTTAATTGATTACATTTATGCAAAAACTAACTCATATTCAAGTGCTAAAAGGGTCTTTGACTAACTTTTCGATGAATCTATTGCATTGTGTTGAAAGGAATGTAGTAGTTTTGCTAACTTATCGATGAGCCGATATCCTGATATTTAGCAAACACTATTGCTGGTTTATTATTAACAGTTAACAGTTATTTTTTTATATTTAAAATTCATCAAAAAAACATTTGACATTTAACTATTTTCCAACTTTTCGACAGCTTTTATCCAATTTCATAATAAAACTTTTGGGTTTACATAAAAAGGTTTTTACAAATTTCCAAGACTTCAGCAAAAAATCTCCCTTTTGTAATAAATTTAGGTGGGCATCCCTGCCCACCCCACAAGATTTTTACTAATCTTGTATCTTGTAGCTTAAGCCAGTAGAAACAGGTGGTAAGACTAGAATATTCTGCATCATTCCATGATCTTCATGATACAGGAGATGACAGTGATAGACGAATTGTCCACCGACGAATTTGCCATTTATGTATGTGGATGATGAAGATGCCTGCTAAAATCGTCAGCAGCAGCTTATACAAAAACTGAGATAAGCGTTTCATAACCATAAGTGAGTTAAATCTTTACAAAAGTGAGTGAGATTACAAGCCCCTAGATTCATCCGTGGGGATATTTTAAGTTCTGCGTTCTTCAAATGGGATTGTTATCAAAATGAGGAGTTCACGCCGTGTGCAACTTTCTCTCAAACCTAACCTCCAATACCTTTTTTACTACTAGCATTGGGGCAAGAATCAAAGTCTCTCAAGAGTGGGGTTCTAAGAATAAGTTGCACATCGCGTGAGTTCACTATTCAAACATTATTAAGTTATGGTTAGAGACACAGCAGGGTATCTCTCATTTATCTAAACAAATGACATCATATCCCCATCTGGTGTACATATGACAACCTGTCATATGAATAAATATGACAAATAAAACTTGATGATTTATACAAAAATTATGAGATAATATGCGAATTTTTGTCATCAAAAAAATCCGTTAATCTTTTTGCTGATCTATGAAATATGGTATTTTCACAGCAGAGTATCTCTGGTAGCCGAAGCTTTTGGGGTAAAGAAAATAGACCAAGCTAGCCTGATCGCTTGTCAGGAATTATGGCTAGCAGGTGTTCTATGTTTAGAGGATGTTTTAAAAGTCCAAAAAGGTATAATTTTCACGTTATGACTGGGTTAACTCCGACGAAAAATCAAGGTTTTTAACCCACGAGGGTGGATTTTGTCTGTGTAGCCGTGACTTATAGTTGCCAGGGCGAGTAATAAATTAGACTTTTCAAACATCCTCTGAGATAGAGATTATGATCTCAAGTCAGAGCATCACAACTTTTATCATAAATTAAATTTATTGTTTAAATAAAAAAGACTATTTGATTTTATTCTCAAAGTCGTTTTATCCTAAAATCAGTAGAAATTTGACTTTGAACAAATACAAACTTGGCTTGCGATTAATACAAGCTTTTGGCTGAGTAATTAACTCCCCAAATCTCTAGTGGTATCAAGAGCAAACTAATACTAAATTGCCCAAAGAAGTTTTAGTGTATCTACCTTTCAACTTTGAGAAAGCAAAGGAGGACAATAGCTAAATGCTAGAGCAGCAGATTGATTACCCCACTAGACCCAAGACAAGTGCAATGCTCATGAAACTTTTCCAAATTACTCTAGTGGTCTTAGTACTTTTGATTAACTTAGCAATTGCTTTCCCCTCTTGGGCAGAAAGAGCGCCTTCTTTAATTAGTAATTCTAACTACTTTGAAGTTGGGCAAAAAGTTATTTGGCTTTACAAGCCTCGCGCAGATTCTAGTGATGTCCAAAGAATTCCCGCCGAAGTAATCAAGTTAAGTTCCAAGCAAGTACAAATCAAGGTGTACAAACATAACAAGGAATTTGTTAATCGTTGGGTGAATCCAAACAAGCTTGAGAATTTGCAAAAAGTTAAAGAGTCAGTACTAAAAAATTTAGCCAGATGGAAATAAATCTAAAAGTCGATGTCTACAACGGGTGTAGCTACAGCACACAGCACTCAATTCCTCAACTATTTTATTTTTTGTAAATCAAAAAAACTGAACCAATCGGTCCAAGGTTTTCTACATAAGTTTTCTGATTATAATACAATCCTGGAGACATACCTCCATCAAATAAAATCCCTTCTTGAATCTTACCTAAACAGTTATTGGTAGCAATGCCTTCCAGGACATTATCAAACATATCTGGCACTAACTCTTGATTAACTTGAGATAATTCAATATCTGATTTAGCTTTCAAGTCGTTAACTAATAGTATTACATAGCCTTGATTAGTGATAGCTGCCAGAGAGCGATTAGTTGCATTTTTACAGGCAAACTCTCCCAAATCTTCACAAATATCTTTAAACTTACCCTGACGATAGAATCTGCCATTACCGCCCACTAAATTGTAATTAAGAATATCGCTTTTTCTTCTGCCAGTTTGGATAGTAGCCTGTCGCTGGTTAGGTGTACCTCCTGATATCCCAAAGGAAGAACGTTTATTTTTAAATACTCCTGAATACTCTATGCCACGAGAAACATTTAAGCCTTGTGGTTTATTATCAGTACCTATATAGTCGGCATTAATTGCGGCAATGGGTAGCTGTCCATTTAATTTGGCATTCTCATCGGTAATGAGTTGATGAAACTGTTTTGGTACATATTCTTTACGCAGTTTCCCTCTAGCATCTTTGGCGTAGAGTTTATGAGATAGACCAACATTAACTTTGAAATCTAATTCTGCTGATTTGGGATTAAAAATAATCACATTGTTAATACCTTTTTGATTTTTTTTACCTTGATTATTAGTTTTAAAAAAATCAATACTGAACTTGGCATCTTTACCAGGGCAAGTTTTAGATGCTTTTGGGACTGAATTTGCTTCAATCTTTTTACAACCTGATAATAAGCTTGCACCAATTATCAAGCTAAATAACAAAAATAATTTTTTTGTATACATATAATGTAAAAAACCGCTACAGAATTACTATAGCGGGGAATAATTGAAAATTTCAATCTGGAGTTAATCTAAGAGCCAAAACTTAAGGGAACCATTCTAAAACAGCTTCTTCTTTGGTGTTAGTATTTCGGGATGGTGTCTCACGATTGAATTTCATTTGAATTGACCGGGTTTGCTCACCATCAGCAGCTACAGCCACAATCGGATAGTCAATTAAACCATCCTGGAAGGACATCTGGAAGCGGAATGTCCCATCTGGATTTAACTGAATTGGACGGCCACCAATGGTTACGGTAGCATCGGGTTCGGTTGCACCGTAAACTATCAACTCAGCATCGGCAATTAACCAGAACTGGCGCGGACGTACTGGTACGGCGGAAGCCGAGAAGCCAACACCTGACATTCCTACACCAGAAGCAGTTAAGCCAGACACGGTGGGAACTGCCCACAGACCCACACCAGATGGGAAAATGTAGGAACTGATGGCTTGTTCGGGACGTTGCTGCTGGGAGCCGAAGATAGAACCAGCAACCCGTTGTACTTCGGCAGATTCCGCTAAACCAAATATTTCGTCATAGATGGGGTTGCCATTCACAGGATTACCAGCATTACCAGCATTACCATTGGCGGTAACTGCGATCTTATTGGCAGGGGGAACCAGTTCAAACTGAGTCTGGCCACGCAAATCTTCTTCAAAGTTGACACTGATGAAGACATCCTCTATCCAGTCAGAAGGATAGACGGGAGGAATGTGTACTTTAGCAGAACGAGCTAGTACCAACCAGCGACCATCAGCAGCACGATAGCCGATATCTATCACATAATCGCGATCGCTAACTGGAACTGGTAGATACCATTCTCTAGCTAGTTCATCAGCAGGATATTCTTGAATGCTATGGGGGCTTTGGTATTCGATATTGATGTCGGTGACATCATAAATCCGTAGTGCGAGTTGTTGTCCCCCTTGTCGGCGCAGTTCCTCTTTATGTTCATTGGGAACATCCCAGTAAGTGTAAGCCCACTGAGGATCGCGCGGTAAGAGTACAATCCGGCTGTCACCATAGCCAGAGGGCAAATCTGCGAGTCCTTCATCAACATCAGCCAGAGATCCGCCAGTACGATCTTCCTGACCTAATTCAAACTTTGCTGCTTCCACGGTTTCCTGTGCCTCCAATGAACGAGATGGACTGAGCAAATTTTTACTGCGCTGGACTTCTTGTATTGATGTCAGCAGTTGTGATTTACGCATTCGGCTATAGCGAGAGATGCTATATTCGCTAGCAACTTTGCGTAGTTGGCGTAAGGTCATCTCCTCTAGTGGCGGGCGTTCTTTTGCCATTATTTTGGCCTCCAGTAGTTTAAGCGGTAAATGATTCCCCTGGTTAAGGAATGCTATGTAAAATGTCATCCACTCCAGATGAATTTCTTATTCCTGACTCCTGGTTTTGCCCAGTTTTTAAGTTTTTTAGTCTGTTTTTAAATTCAGGTCATTTCCTGACAATCCCTTGTCATGCCTAAATCAGCATTTCTTTGGGATCGGAGGAATTCTATTTGTTAAGTCAATATTAACCACTAAGCATATGTAGGGATCAAGTAATTTCAATAGGTTTTTTGGCTGTTTTACGAATTTATCAGCCCTTCTGGGATCGAATTGTCATGTTTTCATGATATTGCAAGCTATTTAGATGTTGAGCGATCGCCATAATATAAAATTTTCATGACATTAAGCTATGGGTTAGCCAAAAACTGCAATTCACAAAGAAAGGAGTAGGATTCAAAGGGATTAGGCGTGGGGAATTGAAAAAGAGGCAAGGGAGCAGGGAGCAGGGGGGATAGTCTTGCTCACTTGGATTTAAGGGTAAATCTCACCCCACCCTAACCCTCCCTAATGTATTGGGGAGGGAACTGGATTTCTGATTTTCACCCAATACATCGGGGGGATTAAGGGGGGGTAATTACCACCGTAGCCTTTTAGGAGAGAGGAATGGAAGTTGAGGTCAGAATGTATTGTATACAAACGAAAAGTGCTATAAATTCCTATATCCATGCAGCGCGATCGCTATGATTAGTTGACACCATCCCAGCAATGCGAAAAAGTTAAATCAAGAGTGCTGAGTTGAAAGTATTGAGTTTGACCAAACTAAAAAAGGCGATCGCTCCCAGTATAAACTCAAATGACTAACCTGATTTTGGTTGTAGACGACGATTTCATGCGGATGCATCTGGGTGAGCTATTGATACAAGCAGGGTATCAGGTGGTAGAAGCGAGTAACGGTTTAAAGGCATAGATAACTTTATTACTATTATATATATAGCGAATTCCGACGATTTAGCAACAAAGTTTATTGAGTCGAGACAGGCTAAGACAGCGCAATTATGAATGAGGAATGCTATTTTAAATACAGCGTATATCAAGTAAAATATTGACCAATGGTGAATAATCTGCAACAACCGCGAGAATACGATCTGTGCTTGGTGGTAATATTCCATCGCTAGAAGATACAGCAATTCTAGGTAGTATTGAAGGGGTAAAATTACGGTTAAAAAATGTAGAACCAAAGATGAAAATTGCCGGACTTTAGGAATGCTATTTTCGATCCAGCATATATTAAAGCCAACTGTTAATAATTTTTCAAACTTGAGAGTTATAATTTAGTGACTCATAACTCCCACTTTTAAGTTTTAATATTTGATGACCCATGACGAAGGATGAAGTCTTAGCGGCTAATGCAGCTTTTTATCGAGCTTTTGAAAGAAAAGATATTGAGACAATGAGTGCAGTATGGTCACAAGGGACTGGTAGTTTTTGTATTCATCCTGGAAGTAATATACTGCGAGGTTGGAAGGAGATTCGCACCTCTTGGGAGCAGATATTTAAAAACACAGCTTACATCGAAATCAACACAGATATAATTGCTACGGATGTAACTGATAATATTGCTTATGTTGTGCTGAGAGAAAATGTGTTCCAAGTTGTAGGTGGGAGAAGACTTGAAGCACAATCAACAGCTACAAATATATTTCAATTTCTCGGCGGGAAGTGGTATTTAGTTCATCATCACGGCAGTCCAATTTTGCGGTGATGGAGTGGGAGAGTGGGAGAGTGGGGGACACGGAGACACGGAGACAATAACTGCTGATTGGCCCATGTTTTACTGTTAGTGTAGCGATCGTAGCTAAGTTTTTCAGCAGAGAACTTGGAACCCAAACCAAAAGCGCTATATCCCTCTTTTAATGACTAATGACCAGGACTTACGCACAGGTAACGGAAAATCGTAGACGCATACTCCTACGGAGAAGCAAGCTACGCGTAGCGTCTGTCTGCGACACGCTGCGCGAACGTAGAGAAGCGGCTTGCCGCAGGCTACCGCAGAGTCCGCAGAGAAGCCAGTACGCCCTTCTCCCTTGGCGTTAGCCTCTCCCTTTGGGAGAAGGGGAGACGCCAAGGGTGATAGCGCAGCGGTAGCGAGCCTGCGAGCGTCTGCGGTTAAGAGACTTGTTACCCCTCCGGGGAAGCAAGCTACGCTCTTAGCGTTCCCGTAGGGTAGCAACTGGCGTGACACGGAGAAATAAGAGTTTCACAGAGTTCTTGTGTAAGTCTTAATGACTAATCTCCAAGTAATTCCACTGCATCTCGTCCATCAGAATTTTGTAAGTAAACTTTGACAATTTCTTCTTTAGCAGTAGGCAACTTCTTGCCAATAAAATCTGGGTGAATTGGTAATTCTCGATGGCCCCTGTCTACTAACACAGCCAAACGAATTACCTCTGGTCTACCGTATTCGTTGACTGCGTTTAAAGCAGCGCGAATCGTCCGTCCTTTGAAAATCACATCATCCACAAGTACAACCGTTTTCCCCGTAAGGTCAAAAGGAATTTCACTTTTCGTTGGAGTCCGCAATCCAATTTTGTCGAGGTCATCTCGATAAAATGTAATGTCCAAAGCGCCGACTGACACGGTTACACCTTCCAGCGTCTCAATTTGACGCGCCAACAATTCGGCTAATAATGCACCTCTGGTATAAATACCAAGAAGCACCAGTTGAGACAAATCACGCGTCCTTTCCACAATTTGAGAGGCAAGGCGAGTCAAGGTCCGACGGATTTCTTCTGATGAGAGAATTTCAACTACTTTGGCAGACATAGCGAGTGATAAGTTAGGAGTGATGAGTTAAGAGTTAGGAGTTTTTATTCTTTACTCCTAACTCCTAACTCCTAACTTTATATTTATCATTACCTATTTATGAGTATTAAGAATATAGCGATCACTATCCCTAACCATAGCAAAAAACAGTATCGAGTCAGCTGCAAAGCATTCTGAATAGAAGTTGCAGTAATGGGATAAATAGGATCTCCTAGCAGTGGTTTGTATTTAGCTACCCCGTGATAGCAATTTATACCCCCCATCTGCACACCCAAAAAAGCAGCATAGGCGCACTCACTCCAGCCAGAATTGGGACTAGGATCGTTAATTGCATCCCGACGACAAATTCGCCAAACATGCATCGGTTTACCTGATAACAGCGCCAGAGTCACGACTGTTAACCGACAAGGTAGCCAAGTCAAACAATCTTCCAACCGCGCACAGAACCATCCCAAATAAGTATAGGGTGCTTCTCGGTAGCCCACCATTGAATCAAGTGTACTGCTGGCTTTGTATGCTAAAGCTAAGGGAGTTGGCCCCACAACTGGCACAAAGACACCAACAATTGCATAAAAAAGCGGAGCCATTACCCCATCGGTGGCATTTTCTGCAACCGTTTCTAAAATGGCTCGTGAAATTTCTGCTTGTGAGAGGTTTTGTGTATCTCGACCAACGTAATTACTTAAAATCTTACGAGCCTTCTCCAAATCTCCTGTTGTTAAAGGTTGTAAAACAGCCACCGCTGCTGCTCGCAAACTTCTGCCAGCAAAGCAACTAGCCAAAAGAATACTATCTATTGCAATTCCCAACAACGGATGAACCCATCTGGCACTTTGAATAATCAAAAAGCCAACAAGACTGCTACCAATTATTAGGATAATACCTAGTACAATTCCAGCTAGGCGTTGTGTTAGAGAATTTTGACACAATTGGAGAGAAAATGTGGTCAGGCGAGAAATTACCCACCCCATAACTTGCACTGGATGTGGCCAATCCCAAGGATCGCCAATTAAGTAATCTAAAAGTGCGGCAATTATTAAGATATAGATGCTATTAGTCATAAGTCACGAGTCAAGGGTCAACCAATTTTGGATTTTAGATTTTTTTGGTTTCTGTCCCGTCCAAGCGTGGGCAGAACAAATCCAAAATCCGACGCTCCTACGTCGCTAACGCTAACGCTGCGCTATCAGCAGCCCAGTACCAGTACTTCTGTAGCGAGACGCTAACGCGAACGTCCCACTACGCTAATGTGGTTGGGGTCAATCCAAAATCTAAAATCCAAAATCCAAAATTGATTAACTAAACCACAAAACTAGCTTCTTCCCCAAGGGAAGCTTGCCAGCTACGAGCATCGTAATACAGGTCTGCCAGAGTAATACTGTACAAAGCTTCTTTGAGCTTTTGGTTGAGTCTCTGCCAGAGGCTAAATGTTACCCAATCTTCAGCTTGTGCAGGGGCTGGGGTGTGATGGGGTAAATGGCTAGTCTCGCCAACTGCTTCTAAAATTTGTCCTATAGATATTTGTGCAGGCTCTCTTGCCAATTGGTATCCGCCGATGCTACCACGAATTGATTTCACTAAAGATGCACGACGCATTTCTATTAGTAGTTTTTCGAGGTAAGGAGCTGGGATATCTTGGCGTTTGGCGATCGCTCTGACAGATACAGGGCCATATCTTGGCTGTAAACTCAAATCTAGCAACGCCTTCACACTATAGTGTCCTCTGGTAGTTAGTTTCATTTTGGCAAGCTTTGTTGTTTAGTCAATAGTCCAGAGTCCAAATATTGACCCTTGACTCTTGACCAGGGATCAGTTTTACTTATCATTTTGTGACTCAGTTATCATCTAAAGCTTATTAACAACCTTTTGAGCATTAGTTTAGAAAACTTAAAATTTGTCTAGTCTAGCAGTGATTCACAAAGTATATATATAGTTATCAGCATTGCCAGCATTCTCTAAAATAGATTGTCTTAGCAATATTGTTAATCACATAACAATTGTGCCTATGAGTGTAATATACTTGGCTAGGTTGAGATAAAAACTAAAGGATTATGTTCCTATTAGCTCAACGTCAGCTAAAATAAAATCGATTCAAACACTTCAAACATTCGTTTTCGACCTAAGTTGATGCCTAAACAGAAAAAAATTGAACCCCTACTCGGTGATGAACTGCTCAAAAAAGTTAAAGAGCTAGAGAGCGAGAGCAAAGAAGACAAAGCCAAAAAGTGTGGCTACTATACCGTTACCAAAAACGGTATAGAGCGCGTCAATATGATGAAGTTCTTAAATGCCCTAATTGATGCCGAAGGCATTCAGTTGGACAGTACACCCAGTGCTAATGGGCGTGGTGGACGTAGTGCTAGCTATAGAATTAGTGTGCAATCGAATGGTAACTTACTTATAGGTTCAGCTTATACAAAACAGATGAATCTTAAACCAGGAGATGAGTTTCTGATCACTTTAGGCAAAAAGCACATTCGTCTGAGACAGGTAGATCCAGAAGATCGGGAAGATGATGAAGCCATAGAAGCCACAGCTTAATAATATAGTCAAGAGTCCAAAGTCAACAGATTTTAGACTTTCCTGCGGAACGCTACGCGAACGGCTACGCTCAGTCGAACGATTTGAGATTTTGGATTGACCCCACCAATAAACGGATGGGGCTTGAAGATTTTGAATTTTGGATTTGTGTCACCTACAAGAGGTGAAAGCGCGTAGCAAGACGTTAGTCCGGCATGAACTTAAAAGACGCAAGGATAGCGCAGCGTAAAGCCTGCGGCATGGCAACTCTTAGAGACGCTAAGACGCTACACGTAGCTTGCTTCCCCGTTCGCGTTAGCGTCTTTGTTGGCGCAGCCTCTCCGTAAGGAGAAGGAGAAGGGGTACGTTTAGAGCGACTGTGCGTAGTATCTGACTGGCTCTAAGCGAACGCGAACAGCGTGTCGCAGACAAAACTTGCTAACGCTATCGCAAATCCAAAATCTAAAATCCAAAATCCAAAATTGATAGACCTTTGACTAATTATTAATAACTATATCTGTGGTGGGTAAGACTGGTAAATAGTGGCGAAGTGCCTTGCGCGTAACTGCTAAATTGCAGGTGAATGCAATTTGCTCTCTTTCTAGTAAACCCAAAATGCGATCGGGTTTGTCTCGTGCTACCACTGGTAATTGATGCAAACCTCGAAGAGTCATGCGGTCTAAAGCCTCAGATAATAGTTCATCCTGCCATGCGTAGAGGATTTCAGTAGTACAAATGTCTATGAGGGTTTGGCTGGATAAATTATCTGGAATTTCAGTTAGCGAATTTGGGTAAGTTTGCCAAAGAGCAAGGGCACGGTTAATATCTTCCAGAGAAAGTATACCAACTAATTGCTCTGTTTCATCAATTACTAAAGCACTCCGGGCGCGATCGCGTGTCATTTCCACAGCTGCATCTAAGACTCCAAGGGTTGCAGATAGCTTTTTTGGACAAGGATACATAGCATCTTCTACCAAAATTTGCTCTACAATTTCCGCTTTTTCATCTTTCAATTCAGAAAGACCAATTTGTTGTAGGTTAGAGTTAGAGTTAAAAGTTGGTTTAATCCTTTCCACTAGCCAAACACTCAAACCCACAGCTGCCATCAACGGTAAAACAATGCGATAGTCGCGGGTTAATTCAAACAGCATTAAAATAGCCGTTAACGGCGCTCTGACACTAGCAGCCAGCACTGCCGCCATTCCTACCATTGCGTAAGCTGGGGGAGCCGCCATCTGATCGCAAATTGCCGGGAATGCCACAGCCAAAATTTTGGCGTAAGCTGATCCAAAAGAAGCACCTAAAAACATTGCTGGTGCAAACAAACCGCCAATGAAACCACTACCTGTACTAATTGCAGTCATCAATAGCTTCACCACCAACAGCACCACCAACAAGTAGAGTGGAAACTCCACATCCTGAAGCATCGCTTCTACAGTTTCATAACCGACGCCCAGAATTTGTGGGAAGTGCAAAGCAACTGCGCCAATCATCACACCGCCAATAATTGGATGAATCGGCTCAGGAATTCGTCCTAAAAAGGCAAAACCTGGAACCTTACCAGCAAAGCAGGCTTTTGCTACCCGAATTGATTCTGTATAAGTTAGAGAAACTAGGCTGGCCCCTAAACCCAAGCCAAGATAAAGGGGTAATTCCAAAGGACTGCGGACTTGGTAAGCAGGTAAATCAAAAGCAGGTTGTGTCCCCAAACCAATTTGGGCAATTAATGCTGCTACCACCGCCGCTAGCAGCACCACACTTACAGCAGAAGTAGCGAAAGATGTCGCTCCCATTACCACCTCTAGGGCAAAAAAGACTCCAGCTATAGGAGCATTAAATCCAGCAGCGAGTCCAGCTGCCGCGCCAGCACCCAACAGCAAACGTTGTCGTTCTTGAGATACATTCAGAATCACAGACAACAACATCCCAAAATTTGCGCCAATTTCTACACTCGGCCCTTCTGGTCCCAAAGAAGCACCGCTTCCCAAAGAAACAGATGCGGCCAGCATCTTCGTAACTGGTCGTAATGGTCGCTTAATCTCTGTTCCTTGAGAGGCGGCGATCAGAGATGAAAGTTCAGGGCCAAAGTCTTGAGTGCGCCAGCGCATCAAGCCAACGATTAAGCCGCCAAGGGTAGGAACGCAGGCTAAAGTCCAAGCACCCCAGATGCCGATTTGACCCATTAAATTTTCCAGCATCAGCTGGTGAATCAGCTGGATTAAATAGTGAAAGGTGACTACACCCATACCAGTACCACCGCCAATGAGCATGGCTAAAAACAGCACAACGGTTTCTGGGGATGGTTGAAAACGATTAATTAGGTGAGCTAAACGAGCGGAAGGTGTAGGAAAGGCAGGTTGTTCCGTTACCTTCCTCAGCTGAGTGGGAGGCAAGAGAGTCATTCAGAGGCGCGGTAAATGTAAGAAAAAATTTAAATTTTATCTGTTACTTCTCATTGTGAGCCATTATTTAGCAACCAGACAAGTAGACTTTATTTGCTTGATTTATAAAGCTTTAGCAAAAAATGTCATTGTGCAAAATTTTTGTGGGGAGAATGGTTAAATGGGAGACAATTATTATTTGAGGGTCAACGAGGGCTAGTGGGGTGCGAGTGGGCGTCAACGCTATTGCTTTCTAAAGACAACAGAGTTTTTGCAGGCTGGGTGGATACACTCGCAAACATTAACTAGAAGTCATCCTTGCCTAAATCTAGCTATACTCGTGTTACGACCATTGAGCCATCCTTTGTAGTAATACAATGTATGTATGATTTATGCCTGATGTCAGACCATACTTGGAAGTCTGCTAAGTATTGATCGGCATTCAATATAACTATTGTTATAGAGCGAGTAAATGGACTAGGCGGACGAGGTAAATGAATATACACACCTTTGATAATCATTATGTTACTTGCCCAATTTGCCAAAGAAATGCTACACCAAAACTAGTTAAAACGCGCATGGGCTTGTTTTGCTGTCCCTATTGCCAGGAACGGCTAGTAGTTTGCCAAAGCGGTCATTATGTTCGTGATCCGTTTACTTGGAGACAATTGATGATTTCTTCGGCGCTACGTCGTCAAAGCCGACCTTTAGCTAGAATTATCAGAGATTTTGTCTTGCTGAAGCGTCCTATGGTAGCCTTGGCTGTAGGAAGTGCCATTTTCTTTAGTGCGATCGCCTTGACTCAGGAAAGGACAAATTACGATCGCCAAATTTTTCCCACAACAGAGAAAGTTAATGAACTAGGAAACAACTCTCAGTAAATGGATTACTTTAGTATAAATCAAATTTTACTTTGATTTTTGTAATATTATAACTAACATACTTCTGTGAAACCGTGTCTTATTCGCTCCAAATAGGACACGGTTTTACATTATGTCCGCTTAAAGATCCGTCCTGGTGCAACAGTCAACTTATTCGGTGGATGTCCACGGGATACAAGTATTACCGTCAACACAGAATGGCTACACTACAGCGAACTTACCATCAAAGGCGTGTTTCATAATACACTGAAGTATGTGCGATCGGCGTTATCACTGTTAGCTAGTCGCAAAATTCCTTTTGAGTTACTTGTTAACGCAAGTTGCGGGTTATAACCCTCTTCTGTCACTCTCCGAAAACTTTTGCCATTTCTGAATTCTAGAGCTTTTGTATACGAAGCAATCACAAGATTTTTTCCTAATAACAAATACAATAACCAAGTTTTTGTAATAGGATAGCTTGTATTGATTGACTGATAAAGCTTTTAGAAATTCCCCTCCCGGAGAGTGACAGAAGAGGGATAAAAGGACAACGCATTAACAATGCATCCCGACACATTGGCATTGCAGGGTATTGCCAAATTTAATTCGCTACGAATTAATGAAATGTTGTACTTAGCGCAAAATCTGGTCAATCATCCGGTTCGCCTGGGAACCATAACCGCCCCCAAATAAATTGAAGTGATTCAAAATGTGATACAGATTATAGAGCGTTTTTCTCTGTTCATAGCCTGGGTCTAAAAGAAAGACTTCGTTGTAACCTTTGTAAAACGCTGCGGGGAACCCACCAAACAATTCTGTCATGGCAATATCAACTTCGCGATCGCCAAAATAAGTTGCTGGATCAAAAATCACAGGTTCTCCTGAGGCTGTACACCCAGCATTTCCGCCCCATAAATCACCATGTACTAAAGAAGGTTGCACCTGGTGAGCCGCCAATAGTTCAGGGATAGCTGCTAGTAATTTTTCTTGCTGAGGGAAATTTCCTCCCTGTCGCCTTGCCAACTGAAATTGATAACCCAGGCGATGTTTAATATAAAATTCTGCCCAGTCTGCTGTCCAAGTATTGATTTGGGGCGTTGAACCAATGGTATTGTTAATTTTCCAACCAAAACCTTGGCTACTGCTAGCTTTATGCATCGCCGCTAACTTGCGCCCCATCTCTTCCCACAAATTGCTGTTACCGCTAGTAAGTTCTAACCATTCCAGTACGATATAGCTAGAATTACCAGCTACACCCCAGCTTAGAGGTTTTGGGACGCGAATACTAGCTGTTGCTAGCATTTCTTTTAAACCCAATGCCTCAGCCTCAAACATCGCAACTTGGGATGCTTGGTTAATCTTGACGAAATAGGTTATCTCACTATTGGAAACAGCATAACCTTGATTGATGCAGCCGCCACTAACCGATCGCCGTTGCTGACTCTGAAATTTTTCGCCAGTCACCTGGCTAATATGAGCATCGATTTGAGTCCACATCATTAAATTGGTCAGTAGGGAGTGGGTAAACTTTTGTAAACAAAGGGTGTCTTCTGCGAAAAACTTATGAGTCGGAAATGATAACTCAACAGATACTGCGCTGTCAAATTATCAAGGAGGATTTTCTTATGAACTTTTATAAAGAATTGGCAGGCTCTGCATAAAACTTGTGAGCCGTAACATATGAAGTAAATGGTTATTAGCTTGATACAAACTAATTGTGATTTACTTCATATGCAATCCAAGGCAAAAGGTGGAGAGTCAATAAAACTACCTTAGTTTCAGGAAGTGTGGTTCGGATTGCGTTTGCTTTGTCACCTAAAGTAGTACAGAAACACGGAAGCCTCATCTATTTATAGCGAGTCGGAAGTGCGACACAGTCATTGGGAGACGCTCAGATAATCCGGGTTGGCCAGGCTTTTTTAAGGGTCAAATAGGCTTTGTCCGACTTGATAAACGGGTACTGTCATCTCAAGAGATTAAAGCAATTGCCGCTAAGAAACCGTAAATAAGTTATACATTTGGGCGATCGCTTCGGGTCACTTAAGCAATAAAATTCCCTTCAAACGAAAAATTGAGGGGTTTATGCTAAAAGCATTCGTGATATTTGGGACAAGATTACTTTTGTCAACTAGTGATTATATTTAAAGCTTTTTGATAAACAGAGTATAAAGTGGTATTTATATACTGCCTTTTGAGAGCAAGTATGGCGATCGCCATTTTATTGTCCAATCAGATTTTTTAATCACCTGATTTTTTGACTTAGACGCTTGAAAATCAGAGCCTTTTAGGAAATCAAACAGTCCTACCCATCTCTTTGAAGTTCTGAGCGCCAAAAACCGGCGCTCAGACTTCTCTTTTTGTTTTCCTTTTCTCTTCCCAATGCCCAATCCCCTATTTTCTCATTTACGGTTTGACGACAACTACACCATAAGCATTTGGGGAAAGATACTCTTTGGCAGCTTGGATCAAGTCAGTTGTATCTTGGCTCTGAATGATCGCTGGGTAGTTAAAGGCGGGTTCTAAATCTCCCACCAAAGATTGATAATAACCATACAACCCAGCGCGATCGCTTGGTGTTTCATTGCCAAAAACAAATCTGTTAGCTACTCGCCGCTGCACACGGGCAATTTCTGAGTCTGTGACCAACTCAGTTTGGACTTTGCGAATGTGTTGAGCGATCGCATCTTCTACTTCAGCTAAATTTTCTACTGCACATTTAGCTGAAATATAAAATGTCCCTTGTAGCTGATTGCTCATGTTGCTCACAGAAATTGAAGAAACCAATCCCCGTTCTTCTCGTAAATCCCTTACCAGTCTTGATGTCCGTCCGTGTCCCAAAATTCCTGCTAAAACATCCAATCCATAGGTGCGATCTAACTGGGTCATTCCTGGAACCCGCCAAACCATTACTAGCCTTGCTTGCTGGAGACTTTCATCTATAAATTCTTGACGGACAATTTCTGTAAATGGTGACTCAGTGCTGAGTGGGAAGTGGGGAGTGGGGAGTGGGGAGTACTGAGTTTTAGTGACTTTTGTAAATCCTTCTGCAACAGTTGCAATTAATTCTTCCACAGGCAAATTGCCCACAGCTACAGCAGTAATTGACTGGGGTTGATACCAACTAGCATGAAAATCCCGCATCTGCTGGGGTTTAAGTTCGGCAATCACCGATTCTGGCCCCAATACCGCCCGGCGATAAGGTAGCTCGGTAAACGCTGTCTCCATTGCCCGTCGAAATGTCCGCCGCTGGGGATTATCCTCCGAACGCCTAATTTCTTCTAAAACTACTAATCGCTCACGTTCAAAAGCATCATCAGGAATACTAGCGTTGGATACTACATCTATTTGTAATGGAGCCAGCTCGGCAAAATCTTTGGGCGCAGTAGTTATATAGTAATGAGTATAGTCTTGGCTAGTAGCAGCATTGGTAACAGCACCCCGTTCTTCAATTCGCCGTTCAAACTCGCCGCTAGCCAGTCGTTCTGTTCCTTTAAAAATCATATGCTCTAAAAAGTGAGCCATGCCGTTAATGGCATTAGATTCTACCGCTGAACCAACTTTAATCCATACGTTGAGGTTTACAACTTCAACTGGCATCTGCTCCGCGATGATTGTCAAACCATTGGGCAACTGATGCAGGGTTGGGGTATTAAGACGAGGAAATTTCCGCAGGGTTGAAGTCATTGCTAATTGTGTGAAGAGCTATGTTACTTCTTTATCTTATCCGTCACCGAAAATCATTGAGCGCAAGCCCCTGCTTTCAAGTAGCGATCGCTAGTTTACCCGGTACGCCAAAGTTGCTTGAAGAGTGTAGCAACCGATTGCCGCTAGATTTCAAATCTTCTGAGTTTACAGCAGTTTTAATTTATTTGAACCACATCTGTTGTAGGGGCACAGCATTGCTCATACGTGTCAACTTAAGCCCAAACACTCAATTTTCCGTTCTTTTAGATCCCCTAACCCCCAATGAATTGGGGGCACTCGATTTTAGTTCCCCCCTTTTTAAGGGGGGTTAGGGGGGATCAAAATCTAGGTGGTAGATCGAAAAATTTTCACTCTTCTGATCAGACTAGGCTTTCACGTTAAATTGACACTAATGAGCGATGCTGTGCCCGTAGGGCGTGGTCTATTTACCTGAAAATTGCTGTAAGGTGATCCGCCTGCAATTCAAATCGCTGGCTAATAGCAATATACTATAAAGGCACACAGATATCATGGGTGTCAATTTAGTACAGTTTTGCATAAAAGCGTAGCGTTTTTAATGCAGGGAACGCATTCGCATTGTCAGCCGACACATTGGCATTGTCAGCTGACGCATTCGCATTGTCAGCCGACCATTCGCATTGTCAGCTGACACATTGGCATTGTAAGCCGACGCATTCGCATTGTCAGCTGACACATTGGCATTGTAAGCCGACGCATTCGCATTGTCAGCTGACATATTGGCATGGTAAGCCGACGCATTCGCATTGTCAGCTGACATATTGGCATGGTAAGCCGACGCATTCGCATTGTCAGCCGACGCATTCGCATTGTAGGGTATTGCCAAATTTAATTCGCTACGAATCTAATGAAATGCTGTACTTAGAGCCAGGGGGAACGGAATTCGTTCGCCAGTTGCTCATGGGGCAATCCGCTTGGGTTAACGCCAAAAACCTTAAACTGTGTAGGTTGGGGAGCCACTGCGTTGCGGTGAATCCAGCGCTGTAGGCGGGTTTCCCGCCGTAGGCGACTGGCATGCGGTTTCTAGCCACCCTTTTAACTACCTCACATTTGTCTCTAGATCCGCATCACCCTATTTAACGAGAGTAAGGGTTATTGAAAGCTTCCCAAGCAGCAATAGCCGCCTTTTGCAGGCGAAAGCTGAAATCTACTAAGTCTTTCATCATCAAGTGCCAGTTTCTCTCGGCTTCGTCCTGAATTACCGCCCAAGAGTTTTCTAAGCGATCGCGTTCTATCAATTTCCTCCCTTCAATTAATTCCTGTGCTTGACGCACAGCTTTCAAATAGGTTTCACGCGTGAGAGTACCTGCTGACTCAGCTTGAACGCGTCTTTTTAGCGCCTCAATCAGCGCTTTGGTTTCGCGCTTCACCTCATCACTTTCACCAGCCATTTCGGTTTATACTAATTCGTCGGTTTGAGAACTAATTTCTACAATTACTATGGATTCGGTAGATTCAATTAGTGTGGGTTCAAAGGATTCGATGTTGTTAGCATTCATAGTTAAAACATCCTTAATTGCAAAGCTTACTTTTGGTCGCAGCCACCGGTGCAAGCATTACTGTTAACAAAACTCCCATTGGATTTGCACCTCTGTTGTCATCTCGTGAACCACCACCAAACCATAGGCTGTAACTAACTATTTGGGCTAGGAATGAGATAGCACCAGCAACAGTAGCAGCAACAGCTTGTGTGAGGGTGTCACGATTGATAATGTGGGTGAGTTCGTGGGCGATAACGCCTTCGAGTTCATCCTCTGGCAATATATTCAAAATGCCTTCAGTAACAGCCACAGCAGCGTTTTCTGGATCGCGCCCTGTAGCGAAGGCATTAGCACCTTGGCTAGGAACAATGTAAACTTTGGGCATGGGAATGTTAGCGCGATCGCTTAATCTCTGCACCATCCGATAAAGTCCTGGTGCTTCCCTTTCACTCACAGGCTGGGCCTGGTATACTGCCAGCGCAATCTTATTTGATTGATACCACGAAAATAGATTTGTTACTGCTGCTAAAGCTATTCCTATTATCAAGCCACTAGTACCGCCAATTACCCAGTAACTAATTGCGATTAAAAGACCACTTAGCGCAGCTAGCAAAGCAGCCGTTTTCAATTGATTTGTCATATGTTTGCTCTCCTGCTAATGCTGTGTAAATTTTCTCTAAAACAGCATTACTTAAGCTACATTTTGATTGTATCCAGCTAAACTTAGATATATGGTACAGAAAACCAATCAGATAAGTAGGGTTTTCTCACTTAATTTTTATAAATACTAATTTAGTTGTTTTTTGAGCCTTTATTTCTTGGTAGTAAAATTTCTCTTTAATAGATAACAAAAAAGTATCTATCTATAGTAATAAATTGTTTATACAGTTGAAACTACAAGTGCGATGCCTACGCCATTAGTTTTAGATACAGACACTAATAGAGGGTTCCGAGTCTATCCCTTGTGCTTCATAACATTGCATTTTTGACACTCTCAGCACGCTTTGTGACTGAGATTCTTGATTCAATGAAGTCACTTGCTCATACAGGATTGGATAATGAGCAACCATCATAATTTTTTGATTTGGACTGTCTACTCCAATCCCTAATACCCAGTAAAGAGTCCCCTTTACCTATAGACCTTTGCTATGCAGCCAATTGATAAACAGGTCAGCAATAGCTAATACCAATTCACGAAAAACCTGATACAAATAAAGCATCAAGAATAAAACCCCAACCTGTAATTGAAGCAATGATTGATGTGTTTAATTTCTCAAG
>NZ_JBALCN010000096.1:0-158393 GCF_036919615.1 Nostoc sp.
TTAATTGCTGCCATGAATCAATTTAAACCCTGTTATGCTTCTGGATGATTTAGCTTATTTACTACTTGCTTATTCCGGAAAGTGACAGAAGAGGGCTATGCCGGAGATTTGCCGATGAAAACTATATCTAGCCTTGATGCGGTAACTAAAAATTTAGAACAGCATGAGAACTCAAAACGGATAAAAAAATTAATCTACTCGGCTTGTAAAAATATTTGGGAGAATGATGAAGATACGCTAGATAGGTTTAAATTAGAAGAATTAATTCAAGAATTATGCAGATTGAATCCAAGTATAAATAACTTAAATTATACTTTATCTAAAGTTGTAAAAACCCTTAATAAACAAGCTGAATACGCCCTGATCGCCAGTGTTATTTCTCAGGAAATGCAGAAGCTATATATAACGCCTGATGAATCAATAGGAATATTATTAAACCAACCTCATCAAGAAGAATCAACAGGAATATTATTAAATCAACCTCATCAAGAGAAACAGATATTTTATAATTCTGGACAAATATTATCAAATTCTATAGATAAATCTCCAAACAGTCAAATAAAACATCAATATAATCAGTTTGATTTACGGCAAAATATTATGAAGTATACTAACCCACTTAGAGCTAAAATAGTTCTATTTTCTGCGCTTTATAAGAAGTTTACTTTCAATGAAGAAGACTGGTTGAAACTGAAGGCTGAAAAACTTGATGATTTATTGCTGAGATTATTTGATACTTGTCCAACTATCAGAGAGCTTGAATCTAAACTAAATAGTGCTGTTATATCTCTAGGCAAGCCGGATGAAAATATTCAAGCAGCTAGTGCAATCATCCAATCTATGCAAGGTTTATATAGCAATATGTCATCCAGCACCAACCGATATCAACCGCTTAACAGCGATTCATCTCTAGAAGCTAGAACACTAGTTAATCCTGAGCAGAAAATTGCACTCAAGGATGACAACAAGGATAATAATACTTGTCAATTTATAGCAACCCCAACCACAGATCCGCTCAATAAAAACAATAATGGCAATTTTTGACTGTTTTTGTTCCTGGGAAGATTTGGAAAGATTGTAGTAATTGAAATAGGAAAAATATGGATGCCAATGAACTTCTTAAGCGATATAGAAATGGAGAAACAAAATTTATTGAGGTCAACTTAAATGGGGTAAATTTGTTTGGTGCAGATTTGATCGGTATAGCTTTGAATCAGGCAGATTTGTGTAATGCCATCCTAATTTTTAGCTATCTAAATCGGGGAATCTTAAATAAAGCAAATCTAGTTTGTACAAAGCTAAGTGGCGCGAACCTAAATCAGGCAAGTTTAATCAGTGCCAACTTGCATGATGCTAATTTACATGGTGCAACTTTGCAGGGTGCTGATTTGCGTAATGCCAATTTAACTTTGGCGTATATGCTAGATACTAACTTGATGGATGCTGATCTGCGAGGTGCAGATTTGAGTGGTGCAAATTTAACTGGTGCGTGCTTGCGTGGTGCTAACCTGCGAGAAGAAAAGAGAATGTACTCTGCTACTTTACGAGGTGCTAACCTGCATAAGGCTGACCTGCGGGGCGCTGATTTAACTGGTGTAGACTTATCTAAAGTTGATCTGAGTGGTGCTAACTTGAGTGAGGCAACGCTACGTTATGCCGATCTAAGTGATGCCAACTTGAGTGAAGCGATTTTGTATAATGCATCTCTAGCAGATACTAACATCGGGGGTGCTAATTTGAAAGGTGCTAACCTAATGAACGCTAAACTGCAACGGTCAAATCTCATTGACGCCGAACTTACAGGTGTTAACTTGTATGGTGCAATTATGGCAGATGCAAAACTGACTAGATGCCAGTTGAGTGGAGCAAACCTGAGTTTTGCAAGGCTAAATAGAGTTGATTTAAGTCGGGCTAACCTGCGTGGGGCTAACCTGACTGAAACAGACATGGTTGATGCCTATCTTGCTAGGACAGACTTGACTGATGCCAATTTAAGTAAGGCAAATCTGATCAGAGCAGAAATAAGTAGTACAAATCTGACGGGTGCAGATTTGCGTGGTGCAATAATGCCTGATGGAACAATTAATGACTAAAAATATAGCATGGGCAATGACCACTATTTTATCATCGTAGGTCTTGCCCAAATACTAACTTTTATTCACCAGTAATCGACAGTTCATTAACCCAGATTTTCGGACACACTCCCCCTGGCGTTAACTCCGCATCTTTTTCTACATAAATAATTGACTTTAAGAGTTCCAAGAAATCGCCAGCAACAGTTGCTGACTCAATACTCGTCCTGACACCCTTATTAACTAGCCAACCATCAAACGGCAAAGAAAACGAACCTTGCAAGGACTTAACTCCAGCATGGAGAGCTTGTAAATCATCGATAAAAATCACATTTTCAGCAGTTTCTAAGCTCAACTCCTGTTCAGAAGTTGCTGTTGTAAAAACGTGATAAAAATTGGGACTGACGCTGACTTTTGCACCAATACTGGCATTACCTGTTGGCTGGGCATTTAACCTTTTAGCAGTGCCTGCACTATGGAGAAAGCTTGTTAAAACGCCATTTTCAATCAGCGAAATCTGACGAGTAGGAGTTCCTTCACCATCAAAACTTTCTGCACCAACGTTAGCTGGGTGCAGTGCATCATCAAAAACTGAAAGCAGAGGAGAAGCAATTTGCTTACCTAAATCATCGGGAGTAGATAGGCTTTGATTGTCCAAAATACTTTGGGCATTGAACAAGTTAGAAAAAGCACCCAATAGACTTAAGAAAGCTTCCGCTGAGAAAACAACTCGATATTTACCGGTCTTGATTTTTTCATAGTTTAAGTGACTGATAGTTTTATCGGCGGTTTCTTTGATGCAACCATTGATATCTAGTTTATCTAAACTTTGGTTGATTCTAAAAGCGCCTGCACTGCGAGGTTTTTTTCCTTCTTCCTCAGTTTTGCTGTAAAGATAGACTGATGATAAGGAGTGAGATTCAGTTCTGATTGCACCGTCGCTATTAAGATAAAACCTGTCAATATCTCTTTGCGATAACCCGTTATAAGGCACACCTTTAATTGCTGGATGAGCTGCCAGTAATTCTTTTTCAGCTACCAACAATCTTTCTATGAGTTCAGCAACAGGTGCTTGGGGTGTATTATCCTGAGGTTTATTGGCAATAGTAACAGTAGCTTCTGGACTAAAATCAGGGACATTTTCCTTAACACCAAAGAAACTGGCTTCATAGGCAGTTTTCAAAGCTAATTCTAGTCCCTTGGGATCTACATCTGTGGTGCTGGTGATACCCATTGTATTATCTTCATTCCAGACACGAACAGTAACACCAGAGCGATTTGAGGCTTTGACTTGTTTTGGCTCACCTTGGTCTACTTGCACGCTAGTGTCATCTACTGTTGAGCCATAAATGTCAAATTTCTTAATACCAAGCTTATCAGCATTATCCTTGGCAGAATTTGCAATCTCATTGATATTCGGCATAGTCAATTTTAGATTTGGGATTTTTTCGCTCCCTGCTTCAGCCTGGGAGTGTAATACTGGAGGGCTTCTGCCTCCTCAGATAAAATAGTGGCAGAGCCACGAAGAAGGCGTTTCCAGGTGGAACCTGGGAACGAGTTGACGAGATTATCGTCCACCTACGGTAATAGAATCAACCTTGATGTGAGGTTGTCCAACTGTAGTGTAAATACTGCCACTGACGGAGCCACAAAAACCTGGTGCAATTTCTAAATCTTGAGAACACATAGAAATTTTGTTCATAATTTCTTTGGCTTCACCGATAAGAATTGCTCCCTTTAAAGGTTTGGTGATTTTGCCATTTTCAATCAAATAAGCTTCATCAACACTAAAGTTAAATTGACCTGTAGCACCAACGCTACCACCACCCATCTTTTTACAGTAAATACCTTTATCAACAGAGGCAAATAAATCATTATTGGTGTATTCGCCAGAATCAATATAAGTATTACGCATCCGGCTAGCAGCGGCAAAGGTATAATTTTGGCGGCGGCCACTTCCAGTTCTGGGGTGTCCGGTGCGTGCAGAACCTGTTCTATCTGCTAAGAAGTTTTTGAGAACGCCTTTTTCAATTAATAGGGTTCTTTGAGCGGGCATACCTTCGTCATCCATATCAATTGTCCCGAAGGCATTTTCAGAGCGTCCTTCATCCCAGGCTGTCAAACTTTCGTGAGCAATTTTTTCGCCTTTTTTGTCAGCAAAGGGAGTGGTATTGCGTTCAATTTGAGTGGTTTCTAGCAAGTGTCCGCAAGCTTCGTGGAAGATTACGCCGCCAAAGTGATTAGCCATAATAATCGGGTAAGTACCTGATTCTACGTAATCTGCGTAGAGCATTTTTCCAGCGGATTCTGCTATTTTCTCAGCAGCTTGTTGAGAATCCCAAGTTCTCAAGAAGTTGGCATCGCTAGTATTACCAGCGCGATCGCCAATTGAGGTACGATTAGCACCATCAGCACACAACAGGTTAAATCCTACTGACTGGGTGAGGCGAATATCACGGGCAAAAGTACCATCACTGGCGGCGATTAAAACTTCTTGCCAATCCCGGAAATAAGTAGCACGGCGCGATTGGACGTGGCTAGCTTTTTGCTTCAAGTGAGCAGTACCATCAAGGAGGACTTCTCCCATTTCTCGGATGGAGCTACACACTGGTAGCCATGCATCTTTACCTCTTTTGGTGGCGTAATCTCTGAGTAATTCCAAGTTGATTTCTGGAATGAAAGCTTTAGGAGCGGGTAGTTGCAATCCCAGTATAGAAAGACCTTTTTCTAAGGCTGCTTTCAAACCGGAAAAAGAAATGTCATTGGTGCTGACATAACAGTCAGCTTTGCCGCGAAATACTCTGACTCCCGCGCCTGTAGACAGACTGGGTGAAATACTGGTGATGGAGTCGTCTTCTGCAAGACAACTAATATAGTTGCGACGCTCTAAAAATAATTCGATGAAGTCAGCACCAGCGGCGCGTCCTAGTCCCAAGAGGGTAGCCAGAGGGGCTTCCCAGGTTTCATCGAAACGCTCTGGTGTAGAGGAATATTGGAGGGTGGGAAGTTGATTTGAGAGAAGTAGCGTACTTGTAAGCATGGGTAGCCTCGTCTGCTGGCGTAATTCAGAGATTTGACTGAAAAATCCTGGTGTGTTCAGTCTAACAAATGAGTGAAAGCCACAGTCGGCAATTAAGTAGTAGGGGTTTCCTCACCTGGGAAACTCACTCCCCCCTTAAAGGTCAGTGAAATATTGTAAGTAACACCCTTTCGAGAGCGATCGCACTTCATGTAGAGTCGAGAATACAGTTTCATTTTGCGACAATAGGGGTAAAAAGTTCCACAGCATTGCTAATATCCGCAGGGACTGTTTTACCTTTACATTCATTGAGCAGCAAAACACCGCGTGCTACAGTAGCCGACTACCTGAAAGCACGTCTTAACTCCCCCTTCCAAATGATTACAGATGTATCTTTTTATGTATGTGAACCAAGAGAATTTAACGCACAAATACCAGAAAAAAGGATGTTGATGCGTTATTACGATATCTTGTCGCAGTTACTGACCTTGGTATGAAGCAAAATATTCAAATTATTTATGGGATAGTTGCACCCTGGTAATAAATGAAAAGAATGTTTAGAGAATCAGTTGCAATATTGAATGTAGTATTTTAGCCTCAGAGAATCAGCAAACCAGAAAGTGAAAACATTCATACATAATTGGAAGGCAGTATTAGACTGCTTCCAATTTATTAAAGTATAGGAAGCAAGAACCACATATATTGGCAAAAGCAACAATTTCATTAAACTTCTTTTTGATTTCTGCTTTGCTCATTCCTAGAATGACACCATTGAGAAATTACCATTTTTCTATTCAGTTAATTCTTCCTGAGAGTTTATTCCTTCTCCAGTTTATTTACGATTTGCGATTTTAAGTGGAATTCTTGTTGTTTCTTGCTCATTGAAAGTCAGACCTAAATTGGTAGTTTGTCCTGTCGATGTTAGATTCTTAAACAGGAGCTTTAGGGTTCGAGTAATAGTTTTAATAATTTTCATTTTGCTGGCAGTCGGCTTTTGATCGTATCTCAAAACCATTGGAATTTCTATAATTTTTGGTTTGAGCACTTTGGCTTTCAGCAGTAAATCTATCATGCAAGCAAATCCACTTTCAGTGAATAAACTATCCCCATAATACATATCCAGTTTACTGGCAAAAGTACGGTTATACAGCCTGTAACCACAAGTGTAGTCTCTTACTCCTGGTACACGGGCTGCAATTCTAAAAAGCCAGCTGGCTCCATAACTCATCAATTCTCTAAATTTTGATAAGCCTATGACTTTAGAGCCTTTTCGATATCTAGATGCGATCGCAATATCATAGCTGCCAGCTATCATAGTGTCATACATCTTTATTAACAGTTCTGGTGGTTGAGTGTTGTCGCAATCCATCGCGGCTAAAAAATCGCCTTCCTGAGAAATTTCTAAGAAAGTCGTGAAACCTGTTTTGATTGCTTGACCTAAACCAGCATTTTTGGGATGTTGGACTAATTTCAGTAATATTCCTAGTGATTGAGATTCATCTAAAGCAGTCTGAGCAGTTTTATCACTACTGCCATCATCAACAAGAATCAGTTCTATCTCCATATTAGAAATTTCCTGCAATGCCTGAAACCTTTTGAACAAGGGGCGAATTGATTCTTGTTCATTGTATGCGGGTAAAAGAACAAAAAGACTCATAAAGACCTCGTGTGATTTTCAAAATAAAATACCATTACTCAAATTTCAAGAATTTAGTAATGTTGATTTTTGGAGAAATTCATCAACGTGTCGCACAACTGCGTTGTTGTTGACGCTATCATTAACAAACTGTGAGGTATTGACGACGAAAAAATCATCGTTTTCAGTACTAACTTTTGGAACAAGACTTGAATAATCTAAAACTTGTAGTGGCTGTACTTTAATAGCTCGATTAATGTGGGCTGCCACAATGTCATCTGCTTTGAGTTCGGGGAACATCAAACGTATTCCCTGGAAAAACACTTGGCGCAATTCATCATCAGGCTGTTTTAACAGCGGGTCAGTGGAAAGTATATATTTTGGTAGGAATGTCATGTGATATCCTGCTGTTTCCTGTAAAGAAACTAGGTTACTCATACCGATGACTCCAGTAAAGGGAACATTTCTATCGGCAATATTTACTACGTAATAAGGAACTAGAGCCTTGCGAGTAATAAGTACCATGCAGATTACACCCAGGTATTCTACTGTTTCACCAGTATCTGAAACTTTCACCAGTTCATTGGCGGCAACCTGTTGCAGAATATTAACTGGGCCAGTAAAAATGACTTTATCAAAATGTTCCTTTTTACCCTGATATTCTACCCACATTCCACCCCCTGGATGAGGTGCGATATATTCCACTGCAACACCTGTATGGATATGACCTCCAGCCGCATAAATTAATTTTTCTATATGGTCAAAAACAGTTTTGTAACCACCTGAGACATAACCAAGTTGTTCTTTATTTAGTGAAGAATCTCGCGCTGAAAATAGTCGTTTGATATAAGCCCAAATAAAAACTGCTGATATTCGCTTATAGTTCTCTCCTAATTTGGATAGAAGTAAGGGTTTCCAGAGTTTTTCGTATGTGTTTTTCCCACCGAGTTTCAATAGCCAATTTTCAACTAAAATCTTCTCTAAGCGCCGCCAGTTATTAAGGCGTGAACCATACAGGAGAGTAAAAGCTAATCTGATTTTACCTATAAGTCCAAACAGAGGAAAGCGCAGAAATTCTATAGTGTTACTAATAGAATAAAATTTTTGATTGTCGTAGAAACCTGTTAGACTTCGATGCCAACGCAGTTTATCTCCAAGACCAACATCTCTAAGAAAATTTATTAAGTGAGTATCAGAAGGGAGGATAACGTGATAAAAGCGATCCCAGGTAAATAACCCGTAATCATGATAGGTGGTAAGTCCACCAAGCTGCTTATTGCTATCGAAGACAGTTACTATATGTCCTTGATGTGAAAGACGTTGGGCTAATACTAGCCCAGTGATACCCCCGCCAATGATACCTATATTCATAAATTTAGATTTTTGTAGGGATGTCTTTGAGATTTTTCTTCAGAGGCTTTTAATATTAATAACCTCGGTGGTTGCATTTTGAGCTATTAATGTACAACAAGAACTACACCAGTTATGATAATGGAAATTCCTAACCACTGGCTAAATAGAACCTGCTCTTTTAGAAGATAGTAAGAAGTAATCGGTATAAGTGCATACATTAATCCGAGAACTGGAAATGCTTGACTCAGAGGAATTGTCCGCAATACATAAAGCCACAATATAGTCATAAATGTATAGCAGATAAACCAAATCAAAAAATAACGAGAGAATAACAGATTTCGGATAGATGCACTTGCTCCCTTAGTAGGGCTAGAAATGTAAAGTCCATATTTTAGTGATAGGTTAGCTGCTGTTCCGAATAAAACTACAAGCATTAAAAGTAGCCAAGTAATGATGTTCATTTGTCAATGCTTTTTGTGGAATTTACTATAAATTCATATAGACTTTTTCAGTGGAATAGCCACTAAAAGAACACCCAGAAAAATTGTGATCACTCCTGCTATTCGAGTTAGTGTAATCACTTCATTAAAAAAGTAGTATGAACCGAAAAGTATACCAACATAATTTAAACTAGTTAGTGGATAAGCAATACTCAATTTTACAGATCGCAGAGCCAATATCCAATTTGCTATTCCCAAGCAATAAACACTAACAGCTAATGCTAATTGTTCAAGAAATATCCAAGTAAATAGTCCCTCATTTGTCTGACTCATGGTATGCTTCATTAGCAATTGTCCAGAGATACTAAATAATATACTGATAAACAGGATGATATAAGGAATTATTTTAAAGTTTGAAATTTGCGAGATAGATTTCATAGTACATTTGCCTCAATTGAAATAAGAGGTATGAACCAGACAGTAAACAGCCCGTTGTTGTGAACATTTCGGATTTCGGTCACACCTTCTGTGCAATTCAACCTCCACTTCAGTAAACAGACAACAAAATTAGGAAGGTCATGTTAAAAGAACTGATCTCAAAATGACCGTTGAAGCTCATGTCCTAGAGTTAGCAACTAAATACTATGCAACTTCCAGAATGGTTGCTTGATCATGGCAGCGTTCGATATGATCAGAGTAAATACGCTAAATTAGTTTACTAGGTTATACTCCCAGACAAACCAGTTTTCTTGTTTGGTAATTGGCACAATCAATTAAAGCTTTGCCCAACTGTGAATTGCAGAAATCACCCGTATCAGCCAGTTATACTTCAACACTAATTTTAGTGCGATCGCAATATCTAGGTCATAGTGGATGCAGAGATAGGAGATTAACTTAACTGGATTAATAAATGTTCTTAATTTTCTCCAGTAAAGTTTATTAATTCACTCATATACCATAGAATTTCTCCAGGCTCACAGACATATCTGTAAACTCGGCTGATAACTAAGCCGATTAATAAAAATTTGTACTCAAATTGAGTGTGTATAAGTGCTTTTTTGGGAATAGAATAGAAACACAATGAGTAAAATAAGTAACAGAAATCTGCTTGGCTGCGGAAACTATAGATGAATCAGTCTACAGTAATGCGTTTTACAGCTTTCTGGGGGACTTTAATCACTGTCTAAAATTAAGTTTTTGACGATACTAACGGCTAATGTAAACTAGCGTTGGCTGATTCAGATTAAAGTTGAGATGTTTTTACATAATTCAATATTATGTTTGCTTGATTGTTCTTCATTACATGTAATTTTTACTAGAGTTTTCTCTTTAAATCTATTGTTACATGTAATCACTTACTAGAATACCATGAGAAAAGTGTGTTGCAAATTTATCGCCATACTTCATCAAAACTTTATTTACCGAAAATATACTTAAACAGAAACTTCATAAAATCAAAATTTTTCTCTAGATGAATTTTTATTTTTAAGGATTTGTACATTTATGAAGCACTTTCTGGTTCATCTGACTTTTCAGGGTAAGTCCTCAAACCACGAGACAGTGTGGCTTTTTCCACAGCCTTATTCGTCAATAGTTATGAATTAATGAAAATGATCTACAGAAAAATCAGGGCTTGGGAAATCCTGAAAATGACTTTTTCCACCTACCATGAAAAGTCAGTCTGGCTAATAAACTTGCAGAAGTAGCAATTTTTAGTATCAAACTCTAGAAGTGCAAACCTAAGAGTTTGATCAAGCAGAATTGAAACTTGAACAACAATGTAAACAATATCCCGCCGTAGCACAATAAGACACTAATTACAGAATAAATCATAGATGGCATTATTCAGGAAAATCTTCAAATTCAGATATCTCAGACAAAGCTTAGTTGAGGGTTAATTCAGACACTAAGTAAATCGGAAGACCCTATTTATGAATTCTCTGATCAAATTTTATTTGATCAGCTAAACTACATCTAGTTTGCATAATCTGAAATTGTACATTTCTTGTGGGGTGGGTGACACGAGTGCCTAATATATGCTTTGGTTTTTATAGAACAGCTTACAACGATTGATTGTAAGTATACTTTTAAAAGTTGGCGTTGCCTGACAGATGCAAAAGCTCAACAATAACTAACCTAACATAGCATTCAAGGGCTGAAGCAGAAGATCAAGCTTGCCATAATTAGGAAATATTCTATTTAAAAAGCGAGTATCAAGTGGTCAAGATCATAATCACACAGCAGAATTTACTATAAAAAATTACCAAGTTATTTTTAGGATATTACTGGGTTAACTGTCTGATAATTTTCAGCTGTTTAATGTTGAGAAAAAATTAGTTCCTAGTAGTTGGTATTATTTAATTACTTTAGGTTGTTTTCCTATAGCTTCAGTTTGTTTGGACTCATTTTCCTGCAAAAGTCTATTGGTAATTATTAATACAATAATTAACATTCCAAACTGAATCTGCCAGGGTGCTAATACTAAAGTTAAAATCAAGCTAATGGCTGCAAATACACCTGCCAGATATGCAATTTCATCAGTACTCTTTTTAAATAAGTAGCCAGTGGCTAAAGCCGTACACAGTGGTATCAAGAAAAACAAAGGCATTTTATTAACCTCTGAACTAAAAGCTGTTGTGCTTATAAAACAAATTAAAATTGTTTTTGGAATTTTGGTTAATCTTACATCCAATAAGGTTTTAGCCACAACAGTCGATCGAAATAAATATTATAGAAAATCAAGATTACACAACGTCGTATGTTACACCAATCGGAATAATGATTGCGACAGATGAAGCGCCCAACAGCTTGGCGAATAACTCCTTCTTCTGTAGTTGATGCTGCGCGTCAGCTTGCTTTAACTGTAGAAACACACAATCCTTTTGGTGACACTTGTTCTGCCGTCTCGACTCAGCATAGCTACGCTATGCTATACAAACCTCGTTTACCTACGTGGATTGAAAGGGTTTAAAACTTGCGTAGGTGGGTTTTGTCTATTTCGCCAATTGCCCTCTTGGAGTAATCATCTGGTAAATTAGCTTAAAACTTTGGCCTTGCGCCAGGATAAGGATCTAGCATATTACCTTTAGAAGTAGCATTTTCATTTTTTCATTTTAGACACCCAATGCTGAACATTCCTCAATTACTGGCAACTGAAATAAACCTCAAACCCCATCAGGTGCAAAACGCGCTGGAACTTTTGGCGGAGGGTGCAACAATTCCGTTTATTGCACGTTACCGCAAAGAGCGCACCGATGAGATGAATGAAGTGCAACTACGTGAACTGGCCGATCGATATACTTATTTAACAGAACTGGAAGAACGAAAATCGGTGATTTTAAATGCGATCGCTGACCAAGGTAAACTTACAGATGAACTCAAAGCCAAAATCTCATCCTGCTTACAAAAAACTGAACTTGAGGATTTATACTTACCCTATCGACCAAAGCGACGCACCCGCGCCACCATCGCCAGAGAAAAAGGACTCGAACCACTGGCGGAATTTATCAAGTCGCTAAATCTAAAAAATGCTGCAACGGCTTCTCTGGAAGAAGAAGCGGCTAAGTATATTTCCCAAACCAAGGGAGTAAAAACAGCAGAAGAAGCGCTCAAAGGTGCTGCTGATATTTTGGCGGAAGAAGTAGCTGAAAAAGCGGAATTACGCGCATATATCCGCGACTATCTTTTAGAAGAAGGGGTATTTGTCTCCCGCATTAAAGATGATTATCCCGAAGGTACAACCAAATTTGAGATGTACCGTAACTATCAAATTCGTGTTAAAAATATTGCACCCCACAATATGCTGGCCTTGTGTCGGGGTGAAACTGAGAAAGTATTAAGCTTTGAAATTGCTTTCGATGAAGATACGGTACTTTACTATCTTGAGTCGAAAGAAATTAAAACCAAAGTTCGGACAATTCGGGATTTTTATCAGTCAATGCTAAAAGATGCATTCAATCGTTTGATGAAAGTCTCTCTAATGGGGGAGGTAATTTCTGAGAATAAAGTTTATGCAGATATGGAATCAATCAAGACATTTGAAACTAATCTGCGGGAGTTGCTGCTGTCTGCACCAGCAGGAATGAAACCAACACTGGCGATAGACCCTGGATTTAGAACTGGGTGTAAGGTTGCAGTCCTCGACCAAACTGGAAAATTTTTGGAATACCAAGCGGTATTTCCCCACCAAGCGGCTGAACAACGACTCAAAGCAGCACAAACTGTCAAAAATCTGATTGAAAAGTACAAGATAGAATTAATCGCCATTGGTAATGGTACAGCCTCCCGCGAGACAGAGGAATTTGTCATGCAAGTATTGCAAACCATAGAACGCAAACCAGTTAAGGTGATGGTGAATGAGTCTGGCGCATCTATATATTCTGCAAGTACTGTAGCGCTAGAAGAGTTTCCCGATTTAGATATTACCGTGCGCGGTGCAATTAGCATCGGCCGCCGTTTGCAAGATCCCTTAGCGGAACTGGTGAAAATTGATCCCAAATCCATTGGTGTGGGACAATATCAGCACGATGTCGATCAGAAGTTGTTGAAAAGGAAATTGGATGACACTGTAGAAAGCTGCGTTAACTACGTCGGCGTAGACTTGAACACCGCCTCCAAAGAACTTCTAACTTCTGTCTCTGGGATTACGGCAAGTGTTGCCAATAACATTGTTGCCTATCGCAACCAGTATGGAGCCTTTAAAAATCGCCGACAACTTTTGAAAGTTCCGAAGCTGGGGCCAAAAGCCTTTGAACAAGCAGCGGGTTTTCTGCGGATTCGCGGCGGTGACAACCCATTAGATAATACAGCTGTACATCCAGAAAGTTATTCTGTAGTAGAAGCGATCGCATCTGATTTAAATGTGCCATTAAATCAGGTCACACAAATTGCTGAAAAACTTAAAAAGACCAACCTGAAGAAATATGTTACCGATAGCGTCGGTGAACCTACACTGCGCGACATCCTTAGCGAACTGGAAAAACCAGGTAGAGATCCCCGTGCTGAGTTTAAGTATGCCACCTTCAAAGAAGGAATTAAGGAAATCAGGGACTTAAAGGTGGGAATGGAACTAGAGGGAATGATCACGAATGTGGCCAACTTCGGCGCATTTGTCGATATCGGCGTACATCAAGATGGCTTGGTGCATATATCCCAACTTGCTGATAGATTTGTAGACGATCCCAACAAAGTTGTCAAAGTTGGACAAGTAGTCAAAGTACAGGTGCTAGAAATTAACGAGAAACTCAAGCGGATTAGTTTGTCGATCAAAGCAGTTAAACAATAATTAGAAACAGCAGATGGCAGTTTATCAAGTTCGATTCATCAATCCTACACTTGGATTGGATCGCACCATTCAAGTACCAGATGATCAATATATTCTCGATATGGCAGAAGATACTGGTATCCGCCTCCCCTCTGGGTGTAAGCAAGGTGAATGTTCTGCCTGTGTCGCCAAACTTATTAGCGGTGAAGTTGATCAAAGTGAGCAAAAATTCTTACGCCCAACTGAAATACAGGCTGGTTATGTTGTTACTTGTGTAACTTACCCCTTGTCTGATTGCACTTTAGAAACCCATCAAGAACAAGTCTTGTATAAATCAGCCCTTTACTATAAGCCTGAGTCGGGAAAATCTGAAACCTCGTTCGCGTAGCGTGCGCTTCGCGCACTCTCTCCTAACTCCCCTTTTTAAGAGGGGGAAACTAGAATCGAATGCCCCCTTTTTAAGGGGGTTGGGGGATCTCTTTTGCGTAAGTCTTAACAGAGTAGAGGCGCACAGCTATACGCCCCTGTAATATATTGCATCCAGATGACAACCGCTATAGTTTTCTAAATGATCGACCTAACGGTAGAAGCAAATTCTATCTTGCAAGAGAGGTTAAAACGCAGCACATAGTTAATGATGAGATCAGAAGTTACAAACAATAAATCTTAGTGATTAGGTCAAAAAAATGTTAACACCATTATTAACCGCGCTAGCTACAGCTTTGAGCCTGTTGATTGTTGATTTAGTTGTTCCAGGCGTTAATATTGCTAATTTTCCCGCAGCTTTGATTGCCGCTTTAATTATTGGTCTAATTAACGGTTCGGTTAAACCAGTTTTGTCTACTCTTTCCTTACCACTTAACTTTCTATCATTTGGAGCATTTTCGCTCATCGTCAACGGTTTTTGTTTCTGGTTAGCAGCAGTACTAGTTCCTGGGTTCGGAGTTCGTGGGATTATTGGTTTCCTTTTTGGGCCAGTAATTCTAACTTTTGCTAACACCTTGATTAACAACTACTTTGTTGAAAAAAATCTTTTAGCCAGTAGTGGTGATGTAAAAAGCCAAAATGAATTACCTTCTAGATAAATATTAAAGGGAGTAGAAATACAACTTTAATCACGTCTCTACTCCAAAAAAAATATCCGAAGGTGGATTTCCTAATTCGGCATTTTCAAAAGAATGTAACTAAACAAAATCACAAAATTGTAACATCATGAAATTAGTTCGTTTTCTTCTAGGTTTATTAGTGCCTCCTTTAGGTGTTTTCCTGACAGTTGGAGTTGGCCCAACCTTGATTATTAACATTGTGCTCACAGTTTTAGGTTGGCTACCCGGTAGTATTCATGCAATTTGGGTGATTGCCAAGCATGAAGAACAAGTTAATCAAGAGGGACGTATTTAACTAATACGCAAGATTAATTTTAAGAAATCTTAAGTAGGGTGCGTTATGGCTTTAGTCTAACGCACCATTTTATTACGAAAATTAGAATTTATAAGCTATTCCAATTTTAACCTGCATAATTAGGGTGGGTATCTTGCACACCCGATCAGAGTTTAATTTAATTCAAGCAATTTAGATGTTTTTCAACTTATCAAGCGGTGTGTTAGTCTTTGGCATAACATACTCTATAAAAACTTAGTCTTTAATAATTATACAAATACGTTACTAGGGCACGGCAATGCCGTGCCCCTACGAAAAATCATATGTATCAGGGTTTTTGTGAAAAGGCAGTCTAGTCTATTTATGAATAGTATCCCGCTCTTTATCAGCAGGTTGCTTCTCTTTGAACAAGTCAGCCGCCGTTAAGAGTAACTGTCTTAATGTTTGTTTAATTTGGCGCTCTTTTCTCGCTAAAGATGTACCAGCTTCACCTAATTGCTCTTCTAACTGCGATCGCTTTTGTTCTACCTGTGCAGCCATAGATTCTGCTTGCGGACGAGCTTTATCATACCAGTGTTTAGCCTCGTCCAGATAATCTTGAACTTCCATGGAACGTCCGCCATAGCGTGCAGCTAAGTTAGCTCGGACAATCGCTAGCTGCGCTTGCAATTGCGCGTAACGTTTCTTTAACAATCCTACTTCTTCACTATCTTTAATAGCATTGACAGCAGAATCAATTGCAGTTTTAGTAGTAGCAGGTTCTTGCTTACTCGTCTCTTCAATCTCTGCCAAAATTACATCAACCTCTTGCTGAAGTTGTTCTTCCTCACCATCCAGTTGAGCCTGTAGGCGCTTGATATCTATCTGAGTTTGAGCAATGCTTTCGTGTCTTTTGCTATTAATCCCTTCCAGCGCTCCTTCAATCGAAGCTGCCACTTCATCTTTGAGTTCACTACCTTTTTCTTGGAAGTTTTCGATTACAGCAGAAACTGCATCTCTAACAAGGCTACGAAGCTCAGTCGAACCTTGTTTAAACTCAGATCCTACTTGGGAAACTGCGGATTTGACAATTTCTCGAATCCGATCAGTTCTTAATTGTCCGGTTTCTTTAGCTTGTTGTAGGTCGGCTTGAATTTGTTGTTTGATATTGTTAGGCATTTTCAACTCTTGGGATTTAACTAATTTGGATAAAATTTTCTAGGCATGTTCTCACACCCATATTATGGCGTAGGCTGATAGAGCTAGGTACTTCCTTTAGATAGAAAATAATAGCCCTAAGGAGGTGATGTGTAGCATGTTGACCATTTGTGAGATGATGAATATTTGTTGCTAGTAATTGGGAGTGAAATATGTGGCGAGTAAATATTACTTGTTCAGGTGATGCCTGGAAGCGTTATGGTACAGAATTTAAAGCGATCGCAGAGAAATATCAAGGTGAATTGATTGGTTCCAAAAAAATGCCAGATGGTACGCGCATCATGTCCTATAAAATTGAGGATGTTAGTGATGCAGAAGCATTTCAAGAAGATTGTGCAAATTTTGCTGGATTTTCAACTGACTTTGAATCCCTATAGTATTGGTTATCACACTTATGCCTGCAACTAATATGTCAAAATCAGGAGAAGTTAATTGAAAACAATAATCACATTAGTATTAGTAACGTTTTTGTTATTAATCAGTACTTTTACTTTCCCTGCTAGTGCTGCAGACACAGTTAATGGTGAACAAATATTTAGTGTTCATTGTGCTGGTTGTCATATCAACGGTAGCAACATAATCAGGCGAGGTAAAAATCTCAAAAAGCAAGCGCTCAAGAAATATAGTATGGATTCTATAGAGGCAGTTACATCTATAGTAACCAATGGTAAAAATAATATGTCAGCCTACAAAGAGCGCCTCACTGAACAGCAAATTCAAGAGGTTGCTGCTTACGTTATCGAACAAGCTGAAAAAGGCTGGCGTTAAAAAGTTAGGAGGTGGGAGTTAGGAGTTAGGAGTTAAGACTTTAGCAGTTATTAACTCTAGCAGTCGGAAATCATTCATAATAAAGTAGAAAAGTTAAAAAGGCTGTAAAAACCCTCTTGTCAACTCACTAATTATTAACTCTTCTCACTCCTCACTCTTCATCCGTCACTCCTCACTCCTAAACTTGAAAATGAACTTACCCGCAGCTAGCCGTCTCCAATTCACTCCCGATTTGAACATCTGCCGCATATTAAATGGTATGTGGCAAGTCGCCGGCGGACACGGACAGATAAATCCCCAAGCCGCTATTGAGAATATGTTCAAATATTTAGATGCAGGCTTTACCACTTGGGATTTAGCAGACCATTATGGCCCCGCGGAAGACTTTATTGGTGAGTTTCGCTGTGAACTAATTGATACTCGTGGGAAAGATGCTTTATCTCAGGTGCAAGCTTTTACAAAATGGGTACCTCGTCCAGGCAAAATGACGAAAAAACTGGTTGAGGAAAATATTGATATTTCTCTGAGAAGCATGAATGTAGAATCGTTAGATTTGATGCAATTCCACTGGTGGGAATATCAGGACAAAAATTACCTGGATGCCCTCAAATATATGGCAGAACTTCAGACTGAGGGTAAAATTAAGCATCTAGGTTTAACTAATTTTGATACGGAAAACTTGAAGATTATTACCGAAGCAGGTATCAAAATTGTTTCTAACCAAGTACAATTTTCGCTTGTTGACCGCCGTCCTGAAGTTAATATGGTAGAGTTTTGTCAACAGCATGACATAAAACTTTTTACCTACGGTACACTGTGCGGCGGGTTGTTATCAGAAAACTATTTGGGGAAACCGGAACCGCGAAGAGATGATCTATCTACTGCTAGTTTGAAAAAATATAAAAATATGATCGATGGTTGGGGTAGTTGGCCATTATTTCAAGAGTTGCTGGCTATCCTCAAAGAAATTGCTAATAAGCATGGGGTAAGTATCTCCAACGTAGCAGTGCGTTACATTTTAGATCAGCCAACTGTGGGCGGCGTGATAGTTGGTGCCAGACTTGGTGTATCTGAACATATAGAAGATAACGCCAAAGTATTTAGTTTTAGTTTAGATACTGACGATCGCGATCGCATCAATGCAGTATCTCGCCAATCACGCGATTTGTATCAGCTTATCGGCGATTGCGGCGACGAATATCGGCGGTAATTTCGGTAAAAAGGTGATAACACGGTGAAGGTTACTGTGAAAACTACTGCTGTCAGCTATGCCCCTAAACTTCACCTTCGCTCTCAGTCAACAAGGTAAAGCCAGTAACCTCAGCAGCATGGCCAGGGTAATCGCCCAACAAGGGGACATTCCAAAAGCGATCGCACTTTGGGAGCAATCCTTGGAAATACAACAGCAGATTGGCGATGTGGTTGGTGAAGCTGCCACTCTCAACAACATGGCAGGTGTAATCGCCGACCAAGGGGACATTGCAAGAGCGATCGCGTTACTCTTAATGATTTTTGTTGGCTTGTATAGAGAAAAGATGCGATGAAGATAAGGGAGATGCGATCGCGTTAATCTTAAATTAATCGCTAACAATCTAACCAGCTTATGCAGTCCTTCAATATTACACTGCCGGATGCGATCGCTAATGCTCTCAATGCCTATATCAAGGATCAGGAAGTTTCCATACCTGCTAATGTCGTTGCAGAAACTGCCCTAGAAGAATTCCTCAGCCAACGTGGCTATTTACGTCCACGAAAGCAAGGTTTATCCCTTACTCCTGCACCAAAAGGAAGTGGATTTCAAGATACGTCACGAAATCACGATAAAATTCTAGCAGAACAAGCCTTTTTACAGTCATTACCATCAAACACACTTTGAGAGCCGTATTTGCTGATACTGGGCCTTTGTACGCTGCCGTAGACGTAGACGACGAATATCATCAGCGATCGCAAGCTGAACTACAACGGATTAATGCAGAAAATTTAATAATCTTAATTCCCTTTCCTGTTTATCTGGAAACATATAATCTTTTGCTATATCGTCTTGGAACTGAACAATCGATTAGCTTTGCTAGACAATGTAGAGGAGCAGTTCATTTAGTTAATCCTTCACAGCAGCAATATATAGCAGCAGTTGAAAAAGCTGCACGTTTTCTAGATCAACAGATTAGCCTCAGCGATGCTGTCACTGCCATTTTGTCAGAGGAAATGAAGCTACCAGTGTGGACATATAACTATCATTTCGATTTGATGCTAGTTCAGGTATGGCGATGAACAACTATTGCTGAGAGAAAAGATGCGATCGCGTTAATGCTTAAATTAATTGGCAACAATACCACGTTAACGAGTATCAAAGACTCATTAAAGGAGTTCAAAGCCTCTTTAATGAAGTTCAAATACTCGCCCTGGCGAATGGAATTCGCGGCTATACAGACAAAACTTACCTCCGTGGGTTTCAAATTCCTGAGTCTGCACAGGCGGACTTAGTTTGTGTAGTCGCAATTTCTAATCCCCAGGTATATTTATTTGCAAAGGTGAGATGCTTTCATACATCTGTTTATGCTTGACTAAAAGCTCTTGATATTTCTCGTTTGTCTTTGCTTCTACCCACTTAGCTTTAAATATTGCTGCTGATTCCGCTTTAACTGAGTCTACTTCATAGGGAAGAATCTCTTTTTTAGAATCTGAAGTTTCCGAATTTTGTTTATATTTCCTGCCACTCTTATGATTAGCATAACGGCGGGAGCGAGTATAACCCATTTGGATAAACTTCCTTGCCATATCCGCACCGACAAAATCATCTTTCTCTAAATAATCAAGAAAAAGCTCGTATATTTTTTCACTCGACTCTCTAGCAATCTCAGGAGTTTTAAACCGCCAGTAGGGAAGAATTTCCGATTTATATGGTTCTACCAAAAGTACACCCTGCTCACCCTTGCCAACACGATAGAGTTCAGGATGTTGGCGAAAATCGAGATTTTTAAAGTCTAAAGAATAATCAAAAGCCATGCGAAGTGTTTATTATTCATAATAAACTTTAATAAAAAAGTAGAACTTCTATCTCTGTAGGGAAATTTTATTTTATTATGCTATCTAGCACCCAATCCGTGAACAGTGTCCTTGCTCCGGGCAATCTGCGTAAAGTGCATCACATTGCCCTCAACGGCCAGGATATGCAAGCTTCCCGCTACTTTTATGGCACAATCCTGGGTTTGCATGAACTCACAGGCGACGAAGTACCCGCAACTCTGGTGGAACTTGTAGCATCTGGGAAAGTAGCCAACTTCATTACCCCGGATGGGACGATACTGGATTTATTTGGGGAACCCGATTTAACACCACCAAATCCAGACCCCGAAAAGACTTTCACCAGAGCGTACCATCTAGCCTTTGATATAGATCAGCAGTTATTCGATCGCGCGGTGACAGTGATTAGAGAAAATAAAATAGCGATCGCTCATGGCCCAGTCACTCGCCCTACTGGTAGAGGAGTGTACTTTTACGATCCAGATGGCTTTATGATTGAAATTCGTTGCGATCCAGATGTCCATTAAAGAATTATTTTTCAGCAAAAAACGGGAAATACTTCTATGACAGCACTGACATTAAACCTTCATTCGATTTAACCCTCAATTTTTTCTTAGTCCGCGGAGGCGGACTTTGCCTGTGTAGCCGCGAATTCCATTCGCCCAGCTTCTTAAAGGACACTAGTTAATCTACTATGAGCGGGAAACTCATGCAAATATTTAAACTAATCGAAGAGATAATCACAGAACCGCCAATTCCACACGAACCATACAAGCAATCATTGAAAGCTTGGGCGATGTATTGTTTGCGATACAAAGGTTTTAAAGTCGTTTATGCCCAAAATGCCGACTTTGCTATTGAAACTAAAGGCGCAGAAAATCTGTATTTTAAAGTTTCAAATACCGCCAATGATTTAGATAATTCTTTTAATTGGATTGTTTGGGATAGTACAACTAAAAGCGCCAGTCTCATTCCTAAAAAATAGAGTGATATCAAAAAATCGCTGTGACTATCTTCCTTACTCAAACAAATGCTGCACAAATGTTTGATGTTCTGGCGAATTTAATCCCAACTGCAATACAGCCAATACTTGCTGCATATTGCCAGCAAGTAAATCTGACATTGATAATCACAAACCAGGAAATACCTGACTTTTGATAATTCCATCTGCGTCCACTTCTAAGGACACATACTCTCCTTGTTGCAGGCGAAACCAATCTAATTTGTTTTCAAATATTTGCCAAACAATATATTCTATTACCCCATTACAACCATAGACTTTTTTCTTGTCATGTAAATCAATAGCAACACTGCTAGCTGCTATCTCTATTACAAGTTCTGGCGCACCTTCTATGAAATCATCATCGCTGAAATGAGATTGTCCTTTAGCTGTTGGTGTGATTAATAGCACTCCATCTGGTTGCGTTCATTGTCTCGATCTAAGCGGACTGTTGGCTCAATTCCCAACCTCACACCAGGAGTTGATGCTTCATAAACTCCCAACCAAGTGATTGTATGACCATGTGGTTCAGCATGACTTTCAAAGCGTAACGGGGATGCCAAGTATACAACTCCTTCAATTAATTCTGCCTTTTGATGACGGGGCATTGCCTGATAGCGTCGCTCAAATTCGTAGCGAGTGAGGCGATCGCCATTCTCTAAAGGAGGAATTCGCTGCTTGAGTAATAGGTTAACCATGAATGTCTGCTCTGGCAAAGAGTTTTACTTTATTATGGCTGTGATGCATATTTTTTTGTGATGTACTGCCCAAGCCTCATCTTGTCAATAAATCGCTAGAATCAGGTTTCTCAAATACTATTAAATGCTGTTGAGGTAACAAGTTTTTAGTTTTCCGCCAAACCAAACCAACAGCTTGCATTTCTTTACAGACTTGCTTTTGAGTCATCTTGTGTAAACCTTTAATCATAATAAAGGGATTTTCGCCCCGGTACTCAACCAAAACCACCCTACCACCAGGTTTCAGTGCTTTTACAATTCCTTGCATCACTTCTTGGGGATACTCAAGTTCATGGTAAGCATCCACCATCAAAGCCAAATCGACACTTTCAGGTGGGAGGTTTGGGTCAGTAAGGGTTGCCAAAACAGGCTCAACATTGGTGATGTTTTTCTCTTTTTTGAACAACTCAATAATTTCTAACATTTCTGGCTGAACATCTACAGCCAACACCTTACCTGCTGTTAATAGCGGTGCGATGCGAAAGCTCAAGTAACCTGTACCAGCACCAATATCCGCCACCACATCATTAGGTTTCAGATTGAGGACGTTGACTACCTTACTTGGCTGTTCCTCTGCCTCTCGCCTTGGACGTTCTAGCCAGCCAGCACCTGTATATCCCATAACTTTGGCAATTTCTCGTCCCATGTAATATTTGCCAATACCATCTGGATTATGGATAATATGCTGTTCGTAAACTGTGGTGGATGAAGAAGCAGCTTGTGCTGTCAGGGTTGGGTTCAGCAGTGAGCAACTCAATATCACAACAAGAGTTACTATAAAGTGGAGAAAATTTGACATTTGGTTATGACTGATCTGGATAGCTATAAGCAGCAACTAAGAGAATTTTATGGTAGTAGAACGACTTATGACCATGAGGAAGGTACTCGCCATCCTCTAGAAGCCAAGCAACTAAGAGAATTTGTACCGCTAAATTCAGGACATAAAATCCTTGATGTGGCGACTGGAACAGGTTTAGTTGCGATACCCGCAGCTGAAAAAGTTGGTTCAGATGGCTATGTGATTGGGATTGACATGACCCCTGGAATGTTGCATCAAGCAAGACTTAAGATTGCAGCGGCAAGATTAAAAAACATTGAGTTAATTGAGGCAGATGCAGAATATTTCGACTTTAGTGATAGTAGTTTTGATGTTGTCTTTTGCTGTGAGGCAATTGTACTTTTTCCTGATATCCTTGCTACTTTGCAAAAGTGGTATCGCTTCTTGAAAACAGGAGGGTATGTGGCATTTACCTGTCCTCCCGAAACTGCTTTTACGGCATCTCTTCAGCAGAGGATCTGCGCTAGAGTTTTAGGCGAATCATTACCACATATTCTTGAACCACTGGGGACTCCAGAAAAATGTCGAAATTTGCTCAATCAAGCAGGTTTTAAAGATATTGAAATTAAAATTGAGCCATCAGGACGTTATCGCCCTCTTAGGGATAGCAGATTATCTAGGACACTAATTAATATAAATTTTAAAGGTAATCCCCTGTTGTCAAAATTATCAGAAGAACAATTAAATCAGTTGCAAGTTGAGTACAAAGCAGAAATTGAGAAACTAGCAACTGATCAAGGTGTTTGGGAAGACACTACAAAGTTCTTTGTTCGCGCTCAAAAATAAGTTTAACCTCCTAGACCGATGTAAAAGTAAATATTTTCAGTATTTACTTGAAGCAGCCCATTAAAAATTCGTAATCCAACCTTTGGACGCTTATATGCAAAACCTGTCCCTAATATTAGTGCCTGTACTCGCTGCACAGAAAATAGCAGGTGACGGTTTAATTAAACCTCTCGGTCATCATGAACTGCTGTTGGTGCTGGTACAACTGTCACTATTGCTTCTGGTAGCACGGGGATTAGGTGAGTTGATGCGCCGGATTAACCTCCCACCTGTTGTTGGGGAATTACTGGCGGGTGTGCTGCTGGGCCCTTCTCTATTTGGTTTGCTCCTTCCAGACTTACAGGCACACATCTTTCCCAAAAGTCAAGAACAATCTAATTTACTTTCGGTGATTTCTTGGTTAGGCGTGTTATTTTTGCTGATTGTAACTGGGTTGGAGACGGATCTCAAGCTGATTCTTCGTAAGGGTAAAACGGCTCTGCTGATTTCACTGGGCGGAATTATTATCCCGTTTGTTACCGGATTTGGACTGGGCTGGCTATTGCCAGATAGTTTTTTAGCCGACCCAGAAAAGCGACTAGTATTCAGTCTGTTCATAGCCACAGCAATGAGTATTTCGGCAGTACCAGTGATTGCTAAAGTGCTGATGGACTTAAACCTGATTCGCCGTGACATTGGTCAAGTCACCTTAGCTGCTGGTATGACTGACGACACCATCGGCTGGATTTTACTTTCTGTGGTTTCAGGTTTAGCTACTAGTGGCAAATTTGACTTTGGGACAATTTTCCATTCCGTGAGTGCAGCGGTATTATTTCTAGCGATCGCCTTCACAATTGGGCGTACTATCGTAGACCAGATTTTGCGCTGGGTTGATGACTACGTTGGCGGAGTCTCGGCTAGTATATCGGTTGTGCTGATTCTTTCGCTCTCGGCAGCGGCACTTACCCACGCATTAGGTCTAGAAGCAGCATTAGGTGCTTTTGTGCTGGGGATTCTAGCAGGTCAATCCCGCCGCTTTAGCAATGAAGCTGGACACATGCTAGAAGTCTTCACAGCAGCCTTTCTAGCGCCGATTTTCTTTGCTTCAGCTGGCTTGAAAGTTAACTTGCTAACCTTGTTAGTCCCCCAGACGTTACTATTTGGCTTGATTGTTCTTGTTGTTGCCTGTGTTGGCAAATTTACAGGTGCTTACCTTGGTTCTCGCGTCGGCGGCTTGAGTCATTGGGAAGGTTTGGCGATGGGTTCCGGGATGAATGCTCGCGGAGCGATGGAAATTGTCGTTGCCACGATTGGTTTATCTCTGGGAGTGCTGAATCCACAGATGTACTCGATTATTGTCATGGTGGCGATCGTCACTTCCCTAATGGCTCCACCCCTTTTGCGCTGGTGTTTGTCGAAGGTGGTTATGAGTGAAGAGGAAGCTCGACGTTTGGAACAAGAAGAGCAGGATAGCCGCAGCTTTATCAAGCAAATTCAGCGTGTCTTAATACCCACTAGCGGTGGCCCCAACATCCAACTCGCGGCGCAACTAGTCGGGCACATGGCTCACCAAAACTCGATAGAAGTCACATCTCTATTTGCCCTGAGTGACAAGCAGCCCCAAAACAAAGCCCGTCGGACGGCAACCCAGGTAAAAGATACCGCCGCCGAGCAAGCTCTGGCTTCTGTCGCCGAGGAAATGCAGCTACCTATTGATACCATCTTGCAAACAAAAACGGAGTCTGGGCGTAGTAAAGCGGAGGTAATTCTGAATGAAGCGAACAAAGGCTATAACTTGATTGTACTGGGAGCCTCTGAACAGATACGCCCCCAGAAAGCATTGTTCAATTTGCTTGTAGACCGCGTAGTACAAGAAGCGCCTTGTGCAACAATGGTGGTGAAGTCGCACCTACCCCAAACCAAAGGCGAGATATGCAAAATCGCTCAACAAAAGCTGACAAAGATTTTGGTGCCAACGGTAGGGACAGAATATAGCAAAAATGCTGTAGAGATGGCAAGTACGATCGCTGCTCAAACAGGGGCATTAGTGATGATCGTTAACGTGATTAATTTGCCACAGGCTCAGTATATTCTTTACGACCAGCGATCGCTAGCTCCAGTGAAAGAAATTGCCCATGAACTGCTCGAACAGCAAGCAGAAATGGGCCGCAATCTGGGTGCTGATGTCAAAACATATATTCTTCAAGGAACCAGCCCAGAAAAGGAAATCCTCAAGTTTGCCCAAACCCAGGAAGTTGACCTAATTATTCTCGGTAGTAGTATCCGAATGGTTACGGGTCGCGTTTTCTTTGGTCACAGAGTAGATGCAATTCTGAGTAAAGCCCATTGCCCAGTAGCGGTAATTACTATACCATAATTGTATAATTACATACATTAGCTTGCTTGATATAGCTATATTCACATAGATTACCAATTTCAGGATCTAAGCAAACTTTTCTTTAATGATTTGACCTTAGCGCGAAGCCCTGGAAGTGACTGATCTTTGCAAATTAGCTAGAGCGCGATTGTAATCTAAAATAGCTGCGACTCGATTACCTTCTGCTCTTGTCAGGTCATTTTCAGCATCAATCACCTCCGTTTGAGTGCCTACACCTGCTTGGAACCTCAGCCTTGCTAAATTGACAGCTTCCCTGGCTTGATTTAAAGCCACACTAGAAGTTTGCACATTATCTAAATTGGATTGCAATTGAGAATAGTACTGTTCTACATCAAAGCGAATTTGGTCGCGCTGGCTAGCAAATTGAGACTCTGCGATCCCAATATTAGCTCTCGACTGAGCCGCACGCGCTTTTGCTACTCCTCCATCAAACAAACTTAGATTTCCTTGGAGTCCTGCTGAATAGCCATCAGTAATGCTGACGCCATCATTATACCGATCTAGCAGATTGTAGTTGCCTACCAAACTAATTTGCGGCCCTAGCTGTGAAAGTGCCTGTCGTCGCTGTTGCTCGGAAATATTACGTTGTGCCAAATACTGTGGCAATTCTGGACGATTTTGAAACGCTTGAACAATTGTTTGTTCCAGTGTTGGCTGCCAAAGACCTGCTAGTTGTACGGGATCTGCTGCACTGATATTAACTGAGTGCGACAAACTTAACAGGGTGGCAAGCTGACGACGGGCAATTTGCTGCTGTGAGATAGCATTAGTCAGGTCTTGTTGGGCATTTGCTAAATTCACCTGAGCTTGCAGCACATCAAACCGCGTACCCACTCCAGCCTGTTCTCTGGCTTGAGTATCCCGCAAACTAGCCTGGGCATTTGCTACAGCAGACCGATTAATTCTTACTGATTCGTCGGCTTGTTGCAAATTGTAGTATTGAATGCTGGCATTCAACCTAATTGTAAGAGACTGAGTTTCAACATTAAATTGATCCACACGTAGTTGTTCTTCAGCTGCTCGGATACCTGCCTCTCGATTACCGGAGGTATAAAGGTTATAATTCAGTTGTGCTGAACCATTGAAAGTGGTGGTGGCTTGAGATGAATTGTTAGTAAAACCATTCCCATTATTAGTCACACTACTGTTAAGACCAAGAGTGGGAAATAAAGCAGCTTGCGACTCGCGTAGCGCCGAGCGAGTGCGTTGTAACTGTAATATGGCTACCTGTAAGTCTCGATTGTTGCGTTGTGCTAATTCCAAAGCTTGTGCCAAACTGATTGGCACACTTTGCTGAATCCTTACTTCCTCTGGTTTGGTAGGAAATTGCAGAGGATTGGGATTGGGGTTGAGAGAATCGGGAACCTGTACAGAGCTTGAGGAATTCTGCGGTTTTGGGGGAGTTGCTCCACTTGCTAAAGTTGGAAAAAGAATAGCGATACCTGACGGCAAGGCTACCGCCAACGCTACGGTAACCCAGGTAAAATGTACGGAGAATAAGCTGAGATTCATAATGATGTAGTCATTAATTAGGTTTTTTTGAGGATACAATCACCTGATTGACCTACAGAGGTTTAAATTTTAAATTCCCCCTCAAAGAGTTGATATTAACAAATTAGCCTACAATCAAACCATCCTGAACTCGAATAATCCTTTGGGTTTGAGCAGCGATATCTGGTTCATGAGTAACAATCACAATTGTAATTCCTTGGTTATTAAGTTCTGTCAGCAAACTCATCACCTCATGGGAAGTTTCAGTATCTAAAGCTCCTGTTGGCTCATCTGCCAAAACTAATGCAGGTCGGTTGACCAAAGCACGAGCAATAGCTACTCGTTGTTGTTGTCCGCCAGAGAGTTGACTGGGACGGTTAGATATCCGTGCGCTTAGTCCTACCTTTTCCAAGGCTTCTAATGCCCTTTGACGGCGTTTTGGCTTAGGTAAGTTAGCATAAACCATTGGTAACATGACGTTTTCCAGCGCTGTCGCCCGCGCTAATAGGTTAAATTGTTGGAAAACAAAACCTATTCTTTGGTTGCGGATATAGGCTAATTCATCATCATCAAAAGTCGTCAGATTTCTGCCTTCAAAAATATAGTCTCCAGTTGTGGGACGATCCAGACATCCCAAAATATTCATCAGCGTGGATTTACCCGAACCTGATACACCCATGATGGAGACGTATTCCCCTTCCTCAATGGAGAGTTGAATTCCCTTGAGTATTGGAACACTAACTTCTCCCAAGTGATAAGTTTTGGTAATCGATTTCATCCAAATCATCGTTGTCATATTGATTTGATATTAATAAATTGTCAGTTGTAAGTTTTTTATTTCAAAAAACTACATGGACTGTATAACCTGTGAATAATAGGACTTACGCAAAAAACCTCTCAAACTCTTAATCCTCCGTGTCACGCCAGTTGCTACCCTACGGGAACGCTAAGAGCGTAGCTTGCTTCCCCGGAGGGGTACAAGTCTCTTAACCGCAAGGGCGCACTGGCTTCTCTGTGTCTGGAGTGGTAGCCTGCGGCAAGCCGCTTCTCTACGTTCGCGCAGCGTGTCGCAGACAGACGCTACGCGTAGCTTGCTTCTCCGTAGGAGTATGCGTCTACGTTCTTCCATGACCCGTGTGTAAGTCCTGAATAATTAAAATTTAGTCACCAGATTATTTGTAAATAAACTGCTATTTTAGTATGTAAATTTTTCATTTACTAGAATATATTTACTACAATAAAATTCTATATTACCATCTAATTAAAATTAGTAGTTGCAAGCCAAAAGCTTGTGAATACCATTACTTGGCGTTATCAAACTCTATTTTTAGTTGGTAAAAATTACCCTGTGAAAATTGCAATAATCCCAGATCAATTAGGTTCTAACTTCAGCAGAAAAATTTTGAACACCGGGTAAGGTGACTTGTAATACTGTAATTTCTTTGAATCAAACTTTATAAACTAAAGGAGGTCGCTGTTCTAACGGGTAATTTGGAGGTTTTTGAGTTGTGGGTGAAATGAAAATCAATGGTTCTGATAAATTGTCACTATTGGTCGCGATCGCAATAAAAGCTTTAAATTTTTAAATTTTCCAGTTTGAATTATTTAGTCACTACGTAAAGCGTTGATTGGATCTAATTTGGATGCGTTCCGGGCTGGAATTACCCCGGCGAGTAAGCCAACAGCTAATGAAAGTACAAAGCCAGCAATGATTGACAATAAAGAAATTACAAACGGAAATTTGAAAGTGTTTGCAGCTACAAAAGCTAATAAAACGCCAGTCGCCATGCCAATACCTCCGCCGACAATGGAAATCACGATCGCTTCGGCTAAAAATTGATTAAGGATGGCTGAATTGGTGGCTCCTACAGCTTTGCGAATCCCGATTTCTCGCGTCCGCTCAACCACGGAAACTAGCATAATATTGGCAATACCAATTCCACCAACCACTAGGGAAATTCCGGCGATCGCTACCACCATTACTGTAAATAAACCTACAATACTAGTGAAGGTACTAACAATATCAGCTTGATTAGTCAGCCGAAAATCATCAGCTTGCGGCGGATAAATGTTGTGACGCAGCCGTAAGAGATTGGTGACTTGAAACTGAGCGGCTTCTAACTGCTCCTGATTCGCGCCTTTGACTAAAATTCCACTTACAGAAACGCCTACCAGGGCATTGTTACCAACCAGTCTCTTGGACATAGTAGTTAGAGGGATGAAAATCTGGTCATCTCGATCCATCGGGCCTTGAGCGCCTTTAGGCTCCATCACCCCAATTACTTCATATGCCTCTCCCTGAATCCGAATTCGCTCGCCGATCGGATTTACACCCTTTCCAAAGAGTGTGGTTTGGACTGTGGGGCCAAGAATTGCAAGCTGTGCAGCAGTATCTAGTTCTTCCTGAGTAAAAAATCTCCCTTGCTGGGGGTGGGTATTTCTGACTTCTGGGTAGTTTAAATCTGTGCCATAAATGGTTGTTGAAGTGTTCTGTCCTGCATATACAACTTGGGCGCTGCGTTGGAGATAAGCAGAAACCATCTGTGCTGATGGCGCTTGTGTAGCGATCGCCTTTGCATCTTCCCAAGTCAAGGTGCTGCTAGAACCTACTCCTTGACGGACATTCCCGCTTCTTGCTGCACCAGCTAAAATTTGGATGACATCTGTACCCAATGCTTGTATCTGTTGCTCAACTCCCTTTTGCACTCCCTGACCAACAGAAGTAATGGCAATGACCGAGGAAATCCCAATAATCACGCCCAACATAGTTAGACCTGTGCGTAATTTGTTACTCCACAAAGTCTCTGCCGCCATCGTCAAGATTTCCAGCAACGGTACTGTGCGAGTATTCTTAACTTTGTAAAAGCCCTTAAACATCTTAAACATAAGGTTGTATTTAAAACTAACTTTAAGGGGAACCACCACCTTGAGAACGACCACCACCGGCAGAACCACCGCCTTGACCACCACCGCCTGAACGACCTCCTCCGCCTCCTCCTAGACCAGGGAAAACTCCTCCTCTTGGTGTTGATTGCGGACGCGATCCTGGTGGGAAACTGAGCAATACCCTTTCGTTTCCTGTCAATCCAGACTTAACTTCGGTAAAGTTATTCGCGGTGACGCCAGTCTCAATGCAAGTGAACACAGGTCTGTTATTTTTTCCTTGCACAAACACACCTGTGGCATTTTCTTGACGCACGACTGAGGCTGTTGGCACTACTAAAACATTTTCCACTTGACCGACTTGAAAATCTACTTCCGCATTCATCCCAGACCGCAGTAGTCTTTGAGGGTCCAAAAGTGATACTCTCACTTCAAAACTGGTGACATTTTGCTCTACTATTGCTTGGGCAGCAATTTGGCTGACTTTACCTTCAAAAGTTTTTCCTGGGTACGCATCTGCTTTAATCGAGACTTTTTGACCAAGGCGGGTTTTGGAAATATTTGTTTCCGCTAAATTTGCGACAACTTCATTTGTTGAAGCTAGAGACAAGATTGAAGAAGAAGAAGAAGAAGCAACTTCACTACTGGCTGTTGTGGGTGTCACGAAAGCACCTGGATCAGCAAACTTCTTGGTCACCACACCATCAAAGGGGGCGCGAATTACCGTGTCATTGATTTCAGCTTGGATGTTTTGCAGCGAGCCACGAGCAGATGTTACCTGGGCGCGGGCTGCGTTAATATCTTCTTGGCGCGTTCCTGCTTTCAGAAGCGCCAGAGCTTGCTGTCTCTGCTTCACCACAGCTCGGGCTTGCTCGATGTCTTCTGGACGTGACCCGGCTTTTTGCAACCCCAGTGCTTGCTGTGCTTCATTTACACTAGCTTGGGCACTGTCGCGAGTGGCACGGTTTTGGTTAAGAGTCTGAAGGGATATACCGCCTGCATTGTAAAGTTGCTGATTACGAACAAAATCATCTTTTGTTTGGCGAAGGGTGGCTTGAGCACTTTGCAAGCGGGCCTGTGCTTGACCAATATCTTGAGAGCGATTGCCTGTTTGTACCTTTTGCAGATTCGCCTCGGCTTCGTCTAATACTCCTTGTGCTTGAGCAATATCTTGAGGACGATTGCCTGCGATCGCCTTTTGCAAATTCGCCTCGGCTTGTGCCAATTGTCCTTGAGCAGAGGTGAGTTGCCCTCGCAAGTTGGAATCATCCATGTAAGCTACAATCTGTCCTTGTTTGACGATATCCCCTTCCTTTACCAGCAGTGTTTTCAAAATACCCGAATTTTTCGGGCTGAGGTTGATTGACCGCTCAGGCTTCACCGTTCCGTTCGCTGAAACTGTAATTGTTAAACTTTGCCTTTCTACAGGCTTTGTCAGCACCCGGCGTCTGGCTTCTTGCCGGGAAACAACTGTTACTTGGTAATAAACTCCATAGCCAATTCCACCCAAAAGGCAAAGAGCAATTAGCCAAGAGAGCCAATTACGTCTGCCCTTTTTTTTCTTTACCTCTGGAACTAAAACTGATGAATCTATGGTATTTGGTGTATCAATTTTCATGTCCACTTTGTCTATAAAGAACAGCTACCAAGCTAGTTATTCACGGCTAAAACTATAGCCTGGTAACCCTAATACTGACAATTATTTTGAGTTATTGGTGTTTTAAAGGTTTATTTGCAGTACCAATCCACCAGGAAGTCTGAAGTAATCATCATGCACTCTCACTAATCTCCCAGCAGGAACAATTTCCTGATTAGGAAGAAGAATATCCCCGTTGGGAAGTCTGAAGTAACCTTGATTACGCAATCTGGCTATGTTTCTAGAAGGAATAATTTGCCCATTGGGATATCTGATGTCACCATTACCAAGTCTGACTACTCTGCTATAGGGTTCGTTGTCGCGGTTCCAATTGCCCCTGTCTTCAAGGTTTCTGACTTCTCTAGGATTATATCTGCCATCACGGTTCCAATTGCCCCTGTCTTGGAGGTTTCTGACTTCTCCAGGATTGGATCTGCGATCGCGGTTCCAATTGCGCCTGTCTACCGGAGTTGTAACTTCTCTAGAATTGGGTCTGCTGTCGCGGTTCCAATTGCCCCTATTTGTGGGAGTGCTAACTTCTCCGGCATTGGATCTGCCGTCGCGATCCCAATCTCGATCACGTTCACCCGTCTGGGCATTTGCAGGCGCAGTCAAGAGAGCGGGAATAATGATCAGGGCAGTAGCAGCTAAGACTATCGATACACGGTTTGCTTTCAACATGGAATTGACTCCTTATTTAGATTAAAGTTCTATTTTGTTTAGGTTAAAATTCAGCAATTTAGACAGTTGCTTTTGTTTTGACATCAAGATGTCTAATATTCAAAACAACGTATAAATTCATACATGTTAATTATGGCTCAAAAATTCCTAACCGATGTATGACCAAAGTCACTAGTAATTCCAGACTGATGTATGACCAAAGTCATCAGTTTTCCAATGAGTACTAGGGAAGAGGAGATCCAGGGAAATATTTCTAAAAATCTCTTTGCGTCTCCGTGTAAGAGCGTCCCTGCGTCGGTTTACTTAATCCTGGCTTGGTGCAATTCCTTGCCAGACAATATCCACAAGACTCAGGATAAATACTGATACTTCTGTGGCAGGATCTCCAGAATTTAAGTAAGTTCTTATTGCTAATTCCGCAGTTGGCATACTGACTTGGGACGACATCTGCTCTAAGAAAACGTAGTTGATCACCGATCCTACTAAGATATGAGCCACTGTCTTGGCATCGCAAGGGCGAAGGCGATCTTGGTTAATCTCACGCTCTAAGAAAGCAGTTAGTACTTTCACATCTAGCATCGGTCTTGGCTCTTTACCTCCAAGTTCCGGCATTGCATTGCCTCGCGATCGCAGCATCATTATTTGAGGCAGCACCTCGCGATAAAATTCCATAATCTGGAAGCAAATATTGATTAGATTTTCTTTGAGATTGCCTTTGCCACAAAGAGATTCCAACTCGTTCACCCAGAGGGGTTTTTCGGGAATTCCCATCGCCGCAAAAAATAATTCTTCTTTTGTTGAGAAGCGCTTGAAAATTGAAGCTTCAGAAATACCAGCCTGTTGAGCAATTTCTAACGTTGAAGCACCAAATCCTTGTTGCAGGAAAACTTGACGAGCTGCTTCTAAGATTTGCTGATTGGTGATTCTGGGTGTACGAGCCATTAATAAGTAAGTAGATACTTATTAATATATTGCTTTTGTTATGGGGATGTCAAGAATTAATCACGTAAGATTTTGCTACCGTCAACAGCGGAGATCGTTTAAGCTAGCTGAAAGATTCTTTGATTAGTGGCTTAAAGGCGGTAGTGTGCCTAAACATGTTCGTTTGATTTCTCTTTTAATGGTCTGTAGTTTGTGGAGTATGCCAAAAGCCGCTAACGCGCAGGCATTAATACCCCATACACTGCAACTAGATGTGACAAAGTTAGAAAAGCAGGGGTTGAGCTTGGCACAAGAGGCGGCTCAACTAGCTCAGTTTCAACAGGTTGAATTAGCTTTGCCACGGGCGCGGCTGGCAAGTCAACTGGCTCCTAAGAATGATAAAGTGTGGTTGCTGTTAGGTGGATTGCAACTGCAAACTAAAGAGTTTGATGGGGCGATCGCTAGCCTGAAAAAAGCGCAATCTATCAACCCTAAAAATGGTGATATTCTGTTTGCTTTGGGTTCAGCTAATTTTCAGCAGAAAAATTACCAGGCAGCTGTTGTCAATTACAAAGATGGCTTGAAGTTAAAACCCAATGACCCAGAGGGTTTGTTTGATTTGGGTAATGCTTACTATCTGCTGGGTCGATTGCCAGATGCGATCACACAGTACAATCAAGCCGTCTCCCAAGACAAAAAATTCTGGCCGGCGCTCAACAATATTGGCTTAATCAACTACGAACAGGGTAATATCCCCGAAGCGATTAAGCGATGGCAATCTGCTATAACCCTTGAAAAGCAAGCCGCAGAACCTTTATTGGCCTTGGCAGTGGCACTGTATACCAAAGGCGATCACCAACAAGGATTGACTTTGGGAGAAGCCGCACTCCGCATCGATTCACGCTATGCTAATTTGAATTTTCTCAAAGAAAATCTCTGGGGCGATCGCTTACTGTCTGATACGAAAAAATTCCTAGAATTACCCCGTATTCAAGCAGCCCTACTGCAACGAGGAAACTCATCATCAGCCCCTGAACAACAGCCTACCCAATAATGGAGTTAGGAGTTAGGAGTTAGGAGTTAGGAGTTAAAACTTAGAAGTTAAAAGTTAGAAGTTAAAAATTGAGAGTTGAAAGTTAAATATTTCAACTCCTCACTCATAACTTTTAACTCCTAACTCTGTGATCACCACTTGCCTAACAGTACCTCTTTGTAGTACATATATACTATTAGATCCAGGAATTAGTCGCCCAAAAACCTTGGCGGGCGAGTATTCCTGAAATAAGTCGTTAACTCTCGTGGTCGTCTGTGGGTAGAAGTGCGATGATTTGGTCAACAAACTGTTGATGGTCAACAACTGGCTTAGAAATGTAGCCATCAGCGCCGCTTTGCTTGAGAAAGTTCTCGCGATCGCCTTCCATAGCATGTGCCGTCACCAAAATAACAGGTAAGTTTGCTGTTTTTGGATCAGATTTTAACATTTGTGTAATTTTGATTCCATCAACAGACTTACCTTGATAAACACTTCTAGACAGAGAAACATCCATCAAAATCAGGTCGGCTTCTCCTGATTGGGCAATTTTTATGACTTCTTCGACATTTTCAGTGTGTTTCACACCCAAGCCGCCACGCTTGGATAAAATTTTGGAAAAAACACGAGCATTAATTAGATCGTCTTCGACAATTAAAACAGTTTTCATGAGAATTTTAGTTATAGAGGTGAGGGGATTCAAGAATTCCAGAATTCAAAATTAAGAAATGCAATTATGGTAAGTATCATGGCTACTAAGTTTATGTAGATTATAGTTGTCTGCATCCTTTTTAATAGTCAATGTACATCTTCGTTATCAAGGATGATACTACTGCTTTTTCTTGTATGACTATCAAAATTTTGTGATCAATCCTATTTCATCCGTTATGCTGTGGTTGCCGCAGTGTTGAGTTCCATCAGCTTTTGTGTAGTTAAATTTCAGGGAAAAAACTCATGGCAAAACAGTTAAACCTGCTCTCAACGGGACAGGTAATTACAACAGCCCTGCACACCGAGATGCAACGGTCTTATCTAGAATATGCCATGAGCGTGATTGTCGGGCGAGCGCTACCAGACGTGCGTGATGGCTTAAAACCAGTGCATCGTCGCATTCTGTATGCAATGCACGAACTCGGTTTAGTACCAGATAGACCCTATCGAAAATGTGCCCGTGTAGTGGGTGATGTGCTGGGTAAATACCATCCCCACGGTGACCAATCAGTTTATGATGCCTTAGTGAGGCTAGTGCAGGACTTTTCTAGCCGCTATCCTTTACTAGCAGGACACGGTAACTTTGGCAGCGTTGATAATGACCCGCCAGCGGCAATGCGCTACACAGAAACACGCCTTGCACCGATCAGCCATGAGGGAATGCTGACAGAAATTGGTGAAGAAACTGTGGAATTTGTCGGGAACTTCGATAATTCCCAGCAAGAACCAACGGTGCTACCTGCTCAATTGCCGTTTCTGTTGCTCAATGGCTGTTCTGGTATTGCGGTAGGAATGGCGACGAATGTTCCACCCCACAACTTGGGGGAAATTGTCGATGGGTTAATTGCCTTAATCGACAACCCAGATTTGTCAGATGAAAAGTTATTTGAGCTAATTCCAGGGCCAGATTTTCCTACTGGTGGAGAAATAGTTGGTGAGGCGGGAATTCGGGAAGCATACACCATAGGTAAGGGTGGAATTCTGCTGCGGGGAGTCGCAACTCTGGAGGAAATTCCAGCCAGTCGGGGAAGCAAGCGACGGACGGCAATTATCATTACAGAATTGCCTTATCAAGTGAATAAGGCTGCCTGGATTGAGAAGGTAGCGGACTTAGTAAATCAAGGTCGCTTGCTAGGAATTTCTGATCTTCGGGATGAAAGCGATCGCGAAGGAATGCGAGTGGTAATTGAACTCAAACGCGATACCAATCCCCAAGAAATTCTCCAGCATTTATATCACCAAACTGCTTTACAAATGACTTTTGGGGCAATTCTCCTAGCAATAGTGAATGGACAACCCCGCCAATTAAGTTTGCGTCAACTGTTGCAGGAGTTTTTGAGTTTTCGAGAGCAGACGCTAAACCGTCGCTACAATTACGAGTTGGAGAAGGCCCAAAGTCGTGTGCAATTGGTAGAAGGTTTGCTGAAAGCACTGTCTAATTTGGATGAGGTAATTAGAATTTTGCGCCAAGCTCCCGATGGTAGTACAGCAAAAATTAATCTTTGTAGCCAACTGGATTTGAGTGAGGTACAAGGAGATGCAATTTTGGCTATGCCATTGCGTCGCCTCACCAGTTTAGAACAGCAAAATTTGCAGCAGGAATTTGAGCAGCTAAGTGAACAAATTAGATTGTTAGAGCAATTGCTCAACGATCGCCGGGAATTACTCAAGGCGCTGAAAAAAGATTTGCGATCGCTCAAGCGCAAGTACAACGATCCCCGGCGGACGAAAATAACAGAGGAGCAAAAGTCTAGGGCAGAGGAGCAGAGGGGCAGAGGAGCAGAGGGGCAGAGGGGCAGAGGGGCAGAGGAGGAAGAGGAAAATCTTAAATCTTCTGAACCGGCAGAGGAAGCAATTTTAGAATTTACCCAACGGGGTTATGTCCGCCGCACCCAACCATCTGGGAGAAAGTCAAAAGCTGAAAATGGTCTACATGATAATGACTTCATTATCCAAACTGTGTTGACTGACACAGAGAAAGACTTGCTAGTACTAACTGGTGGCGGCAAAGTCTATCCTGTGAACGTGGGAGAAATTCCCCCAACCACTGGGCGTTCTCCACGGGGAAAACCTTTGATTACTATGCTCAGTAGTACTGCTCAAGGCGCTCAAGAAGCGGTAATCAGCCGTTTTTTGCTGCCGGAAAATCTCGAAACTAGGCAGATGATTCTCTTAACAAAACAAGGACGAATTAAGCGTCTGTCTTTGGAAGAATTTACTAACTTGACTCGGCGCGGAATCACGATTTTGAAGCTCAAAGACGATGATGAATTGTCATTTACCCAGTTCACCACTCCAGGGGGGCATCTGATTTTAGCTAGTTCCGGTGGGCGACTGTTGCGCTTTGCAGTCAATGATGAACAATTGCCGATTATGGGTCGCACAGCGATGGGTTTACAAGCATTTCGGTTATTGAAAAATCAGCAAATGGTTGGCTGTGTCACTGTCGGTAAAGATGACCAACTGTTGCTAGTTACTCAAGAAGGATATGCCAAGCGGATGGCTGCCAGTCATCTAAGAGCGGCTAATCGTGGCGATTTGGGCACGCAAGCCCTGAAATTTGCCAGCAAAACTGACAACTTAGCTGGTATGGTCATGGCGATCGCATCTGGTGAGGTAGCTTTAATGACGAATAAGGAGCGGGTAGTGCGGATACCTGTGGAAACAATACCTATCTTAGGCAGAGATGTCAAAGGTGAAAGCATCCTCCAACTCAACCGTGATGAAAAAATCATCACCGTCGCCGAAGTGCGATCGTAAATCGAGGTGATGTTCAACTTGCAGGACTTAGAGGCGCTGATCCAACTGCGTCTTGAACTCCTGCGGGAGACAGCCCCCTTCGGGGAAGTCAAAAGTCAAAAGTCAAAATTAAGATTAAGAACCACCAAAATAAATTTAGGCGATGCACTGAGCGTAGCCTAAGTGGGCTTCTACCTTTTTCTTTCTGGTCAAATTGTTGGCACTAAGGACTGTTTTCAAACCTCAAATTAGACTTAAATGTAGGTTGGGGAGCCACTGCGCCCTTGCGGTTTCCCAACTTGTTCGCGCAGCGTCTCCCCTTGGGAGAAGCAAGTGGCGTTTGAGGAACGTAGCTTGCTTCCCGCAGGGTAACCCAACCTACATTTAGGTTACTTTGTTGGGTTGCGCTACGCTTAACCCAACCTACTTTTTGAGTTTGAAAACACGCCCTAGCGGCTTGGTATTTTTTCAACGGCAATCTCTCAGGCTTAGAAGCCTACGTTATGAACGTGTATACAATTCCTCAATGGCGAGGCCAGGGAATTGCTACGGCATTGTTAAGAGAAATTATCAGCTTTGTGAGAGCAACTGAGGCAAAACGCCTCTGGCTTCACGCCACTGAGGATGGTAAACGTATCTACGAGAAGCTTAGTTTTGTCTCGACTTCAAAAGAAACGGAAATTGTCTGGTACTGACCTAAATTATCAATATTTTTTTAATTTTAAATAACAAAATCTACGTGAATAACGCAATACAGATAAAAAACTTGATAATTGATATCAATAAGCTTATATTGTTGATGACATTAAAAATCTCAATAACATTTCCCCTACCTCAGTAAATCTAACTGAAGACAGATGTTTTACTATGTATAAATAGGTATTGCTATTTATGTCAAGCTATAGAAACAAAAATATAAAAAATGTTGCTATTCTAAAAATATTTGTTATATTAATTTACATAAGCCAATAAACCTTAAGAATTAAGTTCGGAGTCCCAGTCATGACAAATGCAACTACAACAAAAGTTACTACTCCCATAATTGAAGATCGCAACGCTTGGCGTTGGGGCTTTACCCCACAAGCAGAAATTTGGAACGGTCGCTTGGCAATGATTGGCTTTTTAGCAGCCGTTTTGGTTGAGCTTTTTTCTGGTCAAGGCTTCCTACATTTTTGGGGCATCCTGTAAGTTTTAATATCAAAGATAACCCATAAATAAAAAACCTGGAGTGCTAATTCACTACCAGGTTTTTTATTTGTTGTCATTTGTCTAAGGCTAATAACAAAGACTATTGACAAATGACTAATAACTACCGAATATATTCCTTGAGAACGCTGTTACGATTTGGATGGCGTAACTTGCGGAGTGCTTTCGCCTCAATCTGACGAATCCGTTCGCGGGTGACGTTGAAAATCTGTCCGATTTCCTCAAGTGTTTTCATCCGACCATCATCCAAGCCATAACGCAGTCTGAGAACATCCCGTTCACGAGGACTGAGACTGTCGAGGACTTTTTCGAGGTCTTCGCGCAGAAGATTTTTGGAAACTTGGTCTTCTGGTGTTTCACCATCGGATTCAATAAAATCGCCTAACCGAGAATCTTCTTCTTTCCCAATCGGCGTTTCTAGTGAAATAGGTAACTGGGCAGATTTAGCAATAAACCGCAACTTCTCAATGGTCATTTCCATGCGAGTGGCGATTTCTTCTTCGGTGGGTTTGCGACCCATTTCTTGAGACAGCAGCTTGGTAGTTTTCTTAATCCGAGAGATAGTTTCGTAAAGGTGAACTGGAAGGCGAATCGTGCGGGATTGGTCTGCGATCGCGCGGGTAATTGCTTGACGAATCCACCATGTAGCGTATGTAGAGAACTTATAGCCTTTTTCGTGGTCAAACTTTTCAGCGGCACGAATCAAACCGAGACTGCCTTCCTGAATTAAGTCTTGGAACGACAAACCACGATTCATGTATTTTTTGGCAATTGAAACCACAAGACGGAGGTTAGATTGCACCATCTTGTCTTTGGCCCTGCGACCAACATGGAGGCGATAACGAAAGGCTGGTAGTGGCAGTTGCACTGCTTCTGCCCATTCACTATCTCGAGGATCGCGATCCAACTGCTCACAGAGTCTTTCCCGCACCCTCTCTAATTCCAGCAAATCGGCTATTTTCCGCGCCAATTCAATTTCTTCGTCTGCCCGCAACAGCCGAATTCTACCAATTTCTTGCAAGTAAAGCCGAATTGAATCTTCAGTGTAGTGCTTTTTCTTGCTTTGTGTCCGACGACGCGATTTAGCGGCTTTTCCAGACTTTGCGTCGTCCTCATCAGACTGAGGCTCTAAAAACTCATCTTCACCTTCATCGATGATCAGCAAGTCCTCTTCTTCGTCTATTAAGAGTTCTTCTAACTCGAGCTCAGGCTGATTCATTATTTCTAGGTCAGGCTGATATATGCTTTCGAGTACGTTGTTAGCCTGGTTCATGCCGCGTTCCTCATGCTCCTTGCAGAATCAATTACTCAAGATGTGTTTACTGCTCTTTCAAACGAGCTAGTTGTCAACCGAAAATAAGCTTTTTGGCAAATTTGCCAGAAATATTTTCGACATTTTCTACCTCCGGTTGGAGGTTTTTTTACTTTAGTTTAAGCCACTACTAAAGGTGACTTACTCACCTTCGTAAATGTTATATGTGTTGCTATCACACATTGCTTTTAACTAACTGGTCAAAAAAAAGACTCGCCTTTATCAAAAAATTTGCCTTTCTATACAAACTAATTCAGACTGTAGGCAGATTTTCCTATAAAGACTCTTCCGATTGTAGCCTGTTTCACAGAAATTGCACTCTTTTCGTGTATTAATCATGAACTCCCACAGCAATTGTTAGCCACTATTACCAAAAAGATATTCAAAACGGGAATTATACCCTTAAATTTTTTCCCTACTTTTCGGAATTGCAGTGACGGTCTTATTACATTACAAAGTAAGTAAACTTGCTTTTGCCGAATTTCATGTATTTTACACAACATTAACTACTTAGGAAGAGTGGATTGTATGTTAACTCAAAGGAGAAGTCTTAATCTACCCATTTTTACATTTCCTTCATAAATTACGCATTCCTTAGACTAAAGCAGGTCTTGACCTTGAGTAAATACAACAAGGGTGATGGTGCTTGCCTCAAAGCAGTTAACCTTTTGCGAACTAATTACCTTAACTGAGGAGTTGAGGCTGTGGCAGAATCGACCTGATAGCAGATCAATTTAGGTTTAACTAATTTGGTCTTATTCACACGTTAGCGCACTGCGGCGATTTCAGCCCTATGAAACTTGACAAACTCTTTTTATTGTATACAAGGATATTTTAATCAATTCAAGAACGATTTGCCCTGCAAACTCGCCAATATAGTTTTATTTAAGGCGTAAAGTACATTAAAGTACATTAGATACATACGATACAATAGCGATCGCCACGGCAGTACATGAAGATATTAACAAGTTTTCTGCCAGATGGTGTGTGCTTCTAGTAGCCATTACCTCAAACAAACAGAACCCAGAAGATTGTCTGATGAGTTGGTTACAAAGGTTTTTTGCGTAATAAAGTTGTAAACTTCATTACTTTTCTTTCGGTAAGTTTTTGTCATCTTATGATGACAGAATCTTCAAGATACTTATTAACTGCTGTTTGATATATAATATTTAGTTATTTTCTTGAAGCATAACAAATGTGTTTCTAGCTGGTAGGCAAAATTAATCAACCAGTTAGTGCAATAAATATTGTCTTAACTAAATTTCCAATAAAGTTGGTAGTTTTGGGAACACTAGAACATTGAATTTTTGTGAAATATTGACAATAAGCAAATTATATGATTAATAACTAACTGAAAAATTTAGAATTTTTGTAGTTATATCATGTCCGCTTGATTGCTTATTAAACCCGAAGAACCACACCCCCAACCCCTCCCCGCCTGCGGGGAGGGGAGCTAAAGCGTAGCTTTTGCGGGGTGGGGTTCTTTTATTATGGGTAATTTGGCGGACACAATACTATGTAGCATTGAATACCACTTCTGTGGTTTTTAAACTGTCCTTGACTAGCTGCTGACTTTGCCAGTTCTGCTAAATTTTGGGTGGCAATGATCGCAGTAAGAGTTGGTGTGATCGGAGGGACAATTGCTGTGCGAGTTTCTGTGACAGGCTGAGTGCAGGCAGATAGAGCAACCAAACTACAGCGTATTGCAGGTAAACGAAGTACACGGGTAGGGGCACAACATGTTGTGCCCCTACGATGATCTGCACCTTACCTTGGCGTAGCCTAAGAAGAGAAGTTGCAATCTGCTGTATTTATGCAAATAATATTAAACATTGACAATAGTTAATTAATTCATGGATAAGTAGCTGGACAAAAATATTTACAGTCAAAAAAGAGGAAAGGGGGCAGGGAGCAGGGAGCAAGGGGGAGAACCCTATAAATAAATTTAGGGGCTTGAAAACTTGGACGCATTATTTCTCGTGCAATAATCTTGAAATAAATATTTTTGCTTTTGGCCATAAATAAATTTAGGGGCTTGAAACCCAACTGGGCAGGGGAAATCCAGAATCTTTCTCCCCTGCTAGAAAGCTCCCTGCTTCCTGCTCCCCTGCCTCTTCGGTCATTGCCTACTTTTTTGGAGAATCCGTAGGGAACTAATACGGCTCGGATAAGATCCCCCGCCTGCGGTGATCCCCGATAAATTGGGGGTAAAAATCAGAAAGATTAAGCCAATTTATCGGGGGGTTGGGGGGATCTTCGAGAGATAAACATGTTAACCGAACTGTATTGCGTAGAGTCTGAAGTGTTCGCGAAGTGTCTCTATAGTTGCAATCCCAACCTACAAGCGAATAGCTTCTCTTCTCTACCTTGGGATGCGCCAACGAGACGCTTTGCGTAGCTTGCTTCTCCTACGGAGTACCTTAGACTCGCAATGATATTGTGTAATTAATTCTGTCCGACTACTTTTAATTACTCATCTTACGGCATATTTTCTAAAGTGAAAATATTCATACAAAAGTTTGACTAATTTTCTAGTTTATCATCAGCCAAAAGACGTAGGTTTTAGTCCGGATTTTCCGTATTGAAAACAGCCATAAATTATAAAAAAAGCAATGGGTAATAGGTTTTCACCCATTACCCATTACCAACTTGACAAATTTTCAGAGTAGTGTTAAAGAATTGAGATTAGATATCTAGATCGGTGAAGTTGAGTTTAGAACCATAGGTTTCGATGAATTCTCGTCTGGGTGCGACCCGATCGCCCATTAAAATTGTGAAAATGCGATCGGCCTCTGCGGCATCCTCAATTTCGACTTGCTTCATTTTGCGGCTTTCTGGGTTCATGGTGGTATCCCAGAGTTGTTGTGGCATCATTTCACCCAAACCTTTGAAGCGTTGGATGGTGTAGTTGGCATTAGCAGGAAATTTGGCGATTGTTTGAACTTTTTCGCGATCGCTATAGCAGTACTCATGATTACGTCCTCGTTCAACTTTATACAGTGGGGGACAAGCAATATAAATAAAGCCTTGTTCGATGAGCGATCGTTGATATCGATAGAAGAATGTTAACAATAAAGTCCGGATGTGTGCTCCATCTACGTCAGCGTCCGTCATGATCACTATGCGGTGATAACGCAGTTGAGTGGAATCGAATTCATCACCTTTGACACCTAAACCGAGTGCTGTAATTAACGATTGAACTTCGTTATTTTTATAGATTTTAGCGTCGTCGGTTTTTTCAATGTTGAGAATTTTACCACGTAGAGGTAAGATAGCTTGAGTGCGGCGATCGCGTCCTTGTTTGGCACTCCCACCGGCTGAATCCCCTTCCACAATGAATATCTCAGATTCGCTAGGGTCACGAGAACTGCAATCTGCCAATTTACCAGGTAATGGCGAAGATTCCAGTACTGATTTGCGCCGAACTAACTCCCGTGCATGACGGGCTGCTTCTGCGGCTTTGAAAGCTTGGATAGCTTTATCTAAAATTGAGTCTGCGATCGCCGGATGAAATTCTAGGTACTCGGTGAGGACTTCTCCCACCAAAGAATCGACAATTCCCCGCACTTCGGTGTTACCGAGTTTAGTCTTGGTTTGACCTTCAAATTCTGGGTCGGGGACTTTAACGGAAATTACGGCAGTCAGACCTTCGCGGACGTGTTCGCCACTGAGGTTAGGTTCATTCTCTTTAATTTTATTGCGCTTGCGGGCGATCGCATTTAATGTCCGAGTCAGAACTGCTTTCAACCCTTCTAAGTGCGTACCACCATCCACCGTACGAATATTGTTAGCAAAACCCAGCACATTATCCGTATAAGCATCAGTACACCATTGCAAGGAAACTTCCACTTGTACGTTGTTCCGTTCTCCCTGCACATAGATAATCTCTTCATGCAGCGGTTGCTTCTCGCGGTTCATGTAGGCGATATACTCTTTAATACCACCCCTGTACTCGTAGGTTTCTATCTTGGGTATTTCGCTTTTTAGTAGTTCCAGACGGTGGTCAGTAAAAGTAATTTTGACACCTGCATTCAGATACGCCAATTCCCGTAGGCGACCTGATAAAGTAATGTAATCAAACTCAATGCTATTAGTGAATATTTGGGTATCTGGCTTAAAAGTAACAGAAGTTCCGGTTCTAGCTTCTTTATAAGGCTTGACTTGCAGATCAGTCACTGGGATACCCCGTTCATAGCGCTGGATATGAACTTTTTTATCTCGCCAAACTGTAACTTCTACAACCTCAGATAGGGCATTAACAACAGAAATACCAACCCCGTGCAATCCTCCAGAAACTTTGTAGCCACCGCCGCCAAACTTACCACCGGCGTGCAGTACCGTCATCACGGTTTCCAAAGCCGATTTCCCGGTGCGCGAGTGAGTATCGATGGGAATACCGCGACCATCATCTGTTACAGTCACGGAACCATCAGCGTTGATATCCACCTCTATATGAGTGCAATAACCCGCCAAAGCCTCATCAATTGAATTGTCCACCACCTCGTAAACTAAATGGTGGAGTCCTCGCGGCCCAGTGGTACCGATGTACATTCCTGGTCTTTTGCGGACGGCTTCCAGACCTTCCAGAACTTGAATCTGATCGGCACTGTAACTGCTCGTCATGTAAACTCTCCTGATGCGTGGGGTTGAACTCGCCAAAAGGCAAATAAAAGTAAAAACACTCCAAGATTGTAACACAAAAGCCTTGCTGGCGTCTGTAGGGCATTTTCAAGAGAAGTTTATACAGGGGTTGCAGTCCTGTGTCAAAGGGGCAGAGGACTGGGAGAACAGGACAAGTCGGGGGAGAATAGCTTAATGACTAATGACTAATGACTAAATTAATTGTGATTTGTGGGGCGACGGCAACAGGTAAGTCGAGTTTGGCTTTGGCTTTGGCGATGCAGTTGGGTTCTGTAATTCTCAGTGCTGATTCTCGTCAAGTTTACCGTGAGTTTGATATTGGGACAGCAAAACCAACTGTGGCTGAACAAAAATTGGTGCCACACTATTTAATAGATATCTGCGATCCAATAGACACAATGACGGTAGCAGACTATCAGGAGCAAACACAAGCCTTAATTGCTTCTGTTGGTGTTACGCCACTGTTGCTAGTTGGTGGCACTGGTTTATACATCCGTTCCATTGTCCAAGGGATGAAAATTCCTCGAGTCGCACCGCAAATAGAATTGCGATCGCAGCTTGAATCTTTAGGTCAACATCAACTCTACGCAATCTTACAACAAGTTGATCCAGTTGCTGCACAAAAGATTCATGCTAATGATTCAGTGCGAACTTTAAGAGCATTAGAGGTATATTATGTTACTGGATATCCTATTTCAGGACAGCAAGGGGAGAATCCACCAAATTATCCGATTTTGCAAATTGGTTTAGATTGCGATGTTGAAAATTTGGGTGGTCGTATTCAACAGCGTACTGATGAAATGATAGCAAATGGTTTGGTTGCTGAGGTGGAGTATCTTTGTCAAAAATATGGCGCTGATTTGTCTTTATTAAATACTTTGGGTTATCAAGAGATTAAGCAATATTTGGCTGGGGATATTTCCTTGAATGAAGCGAAAGAATTAACAATTTTACATACACGGCAATTTGCCAAGCGACAACGTACTTGGTTTCGAGCATATCCACAAATTGAATGGTTTAATATAGATGCTCCAGATTTATTAGAGAAGGTCTGGCATCGGATAAATGAGTTTATAAATTGCACAAGTTCGTGAGAATTTTTTGCCAAAATGCCAAACCATATAACAACGATTTTGTTTTTCCCACCAATTTTGAGGTACTTGCACACCCAAGCTAAGAAAAACATCGGGTACAATTGCGGGTTGACCGTCTGTATGGTAAATCCCAACATTCGCTGCTGCTAAAAAACTGAATTTGATGCGGCGATATTTAGATAATAAGCTTGTCCTCATTGACTTTGGAGCAATCAAAGAAATAAGCACATTTAAAATCAATATTCAAGGACAAATCAGTAGCACAATCACCATTGGTACTCGTGATTATATGCCAAGTGAGCAATGGGAAGGGCATCCTCAGCTTTGCAGTGATATATATGCTTTAGGAATGACAGCAATCCAAGCTTTAACTGGATTACCGCCACAACAACTGCCAAAATCTCAGACTTTAGAATTAAGATGGCGCGATTATGCTGAAATTAACGATGGACTAGCGAAATTTTTGACAAAAATGGTGCAACGTGATTTCCGCCAGCGATACAAAAATGCAGCTCAGGCATTACAAGCTTTAAAACTGGCTTTATTCAATCCACAATCATCTGTTACCTCAGTAAGAATGCAAGCTCTCAAGCTAGCTCAACTAAGACTAGAATCGCCTGTCTCTTCACCAAAATTTCAATTCCTAAACCTAGCTCAACTAGCTTTAAAATTATCCATTGCCTCACTAAAGTTGGTCAAAATTGGTGGCAAGTATGGTTATATTGACCAGACAGGAAAGTTAGTTATTCAAACGCAGTTTGGCATAGCTCGAGACTTTTCCGAAGGATGGGCAGCAGTTAATATTGGTGGAAGGGAGAGCTTATTCGGTGATGGAAGTGGTGGCAAGTGGGGCTATATTGACAAAAGGGGTTCTTGGGTAATTAAGCCTATGTTTAACATGGCTTATTCTTTGAGGGATGGGCAAGCAAAGGTCGAAATTGGTGGGCAAGAGCGGATTATCGACAAAACAGGCATGTTTATTGATTAATAGTTTGTCAAGCTTTAAGCACTAATTTGCAATTGATATGATTATCATTTATTGATATCGCTTAAATGCATATCCTCCATTAATAAATACAAGTGATACGATGCCTTGTATACACCCATCCAAATTATTAGTCAAGATGAGTGCGATCGCCATCTCAGCCTATCGAATATGTATTTTTACTCCCACATCCTTTGAACTGGATATACATCAAAGACAACATCTATACTTAACAAAGGCATCTTTTCAACTATTGCCTGAGCGATTAAAATCCGGTCAAAAGGGTCGCGGTGATTGCTTGGCAAAGCTTCTAAAGCATAAATATGAGTCAATTCAATGGGTAATAGTTGTAGATTATTCACTCGCTGTTGAGTTTCGATGAAATTAGGAAGCGACGAGCTTAAATTTAGCTTACCAAGCTGAGATTTTATTTGTAATTACCAAACACTAGCCATGCTAACTACCCAAAAGTTGTTAGTATCAATTAATAAATTTCTAACTCTCTGGGATAGTTTTTCTGGGTTTCCTGCTGACCAAATAATTACGTGAGTGTCTAATAACAATTTCATCCCTCACTTTCACCTAACCAAAATTCATCAGGTAAAGGGTCATTAAAATCATCACTTATCCAAATCTTATCTTGGTTTAAACCTAGTACTCGTTTCTGCGGTGGTTGTTGGGGTTGAGCATATTTTTGTGCTAGAAATTCCACAAAATCTAGCACCTGTTGTTGCTGTTCGGGTGCTAGGGTTTGCAGCTTTGCAATTAATTTTGAGGTGGAATCTAAAATTTGGGAAGTCATTTCACTCTCTCCTGTTGAATGTCTGACTCCATGTTACTTTGACCCCAAAGTTAACATAATATTGGATTTTACCATCATTCAACGCACTTGTTAACAGATATCCCACCCTCGGTACTTAAATCATGCGATCGCACTTATTTTACATCAAATGCGTAGACGCAGAGCGGCTTATCGTCAGACATCGTTTTTTACTCACTCTTAACTGTTATTTTTGCAACAATAGTAATTAAAGCGTTCCAAAAAAGCCAGCAATACGCAATACATCTACCTTGAACTTTAAAAAACTATGCTTATCCAAGATAAAAAGCAACGCAACTGGAAACCCATTATCAAAGCATTTGAGGCTGTCCTTAGCAAAAATGGTGTTGTCCAACGCCGCGAAGAACTCATTACCTATGAATGCGATGGTTTAACTGGCTATCGCCAACGTCCAGCTGTGGTAGTATTACCCAGAACTACAGAACAAGTTGCCCAAGTGGTGAAGATATGCAATCAATATTCTATACCCTTCATAGCACGCGGTTCTGGCACTGGTCTATCTGGTGGCGCTTTACCAATGATAGACTCTGTTTTAATTGTAACCTCGTTAATGCGGCAAATCCTCAGCATTGATTTGGAAAACCAACGGGCGATTGTTCAACCAGGGGTGATTAATAGTTGGGTAACACAAGCCGTCAGTGGTGCTGGTTTTTACTACGCTCCTGACCCTTCCAGTCAAATTATCTGCTCTATTGGGGGCAACATTGCTGAAAATTCTGGTGGGGTGCATTGCCTCAAATATGGCGTCACCACTAACCACGTTTTGGGATTAAAAATTGTCACACCGTCAGGGGAAATTATCGATTTAGGCGGACAAATCCCAGAAATGCCAGGTTATGATTTAACAGGTGTATTTGTTGGTTCTGAAGGCACTTTAGGAATTGCCACAGAAATTACTTTGCGAATTCTCAAAAGTCCAGAATCAATTTGTGTGCTGTTGGCAGATTTTACTAGTATTGAAGCTGCTGGAGCAACTGTTTCTGATATCATCAGCGCCGGAATTATTCCTGCTGGTATGGAAATGATGGATAACTTTAGCATCAATGCAGTTGAAGATGTTGTAGCAACTAATTGTTATCCCCGCGATGCTACTGCTATTTTACTAATAGAAATTGACGGTTTAGAAGTGGAAGTTGCAGGAAATAAGCAGCGAGTTACCGAAATTTGTAAAAAGAATGGTGCACGTAATGTCACTTCTGCTACTGATCCAGAAACCCGATTGAAATTATGGAAAGGACGCAAAGCGGCTTTTGCTGCGGCTGGACATTTAAGTCCAGATTATTATGTCCAAGATGGTGTAATCCCCCGGACTCAGTTGCCTTATGTTTTGCACGAGATTAAGACATTAAGTGAGCAATACGGTTATCGTGTTGCTAATGTATTTCATGCTGGCGATGGCAATCTTCATCCGCTAATTCTTTATGATAATTCTGTGCCTGGAGCATTAGAGCAAGTAGAAGAAATGGGTGGAAAAATTCTCAAACTTTGTGTCGAAGTCGGTGGTAGCATTTCTGGTGAACATGGCATCGGTGAAGAGAAAAAGTGCTATATGCCACAGATGTTTAGCCAAATTGATTTAGAAACTATGCAATGGGTGCGGCAAGTTTTTAATCCTAAAGGGTTAGCAAATCCTGAAAAGATATTCCCCACACCACGAACTTGTGGAGAAGCAGCAAATGCATCGGCTATCAAGCAATTTGAAGGTGTGGAAAGATTTTAATTTTCTGCAAAGGTGCATTTACAGTTACTCTCGTTCCCTGGTAGAGCCAGGGAATGCACTTATAGGAGGCTCTGCCTCAAGTCAGTATAGGAGGCGGAGCCTGATTGCCTGTATTCCCAGCCAGAGACTGGGAACGAGAGTTTGAAGGGTGCACCTAACATCGGGAAACCACACACGGCATGGCCTGTTGTATTTCACAGAATTAGAAATAGTAAGAATTGTCTGCTAAAGCACATTTATTAATTTATATCTTGGTATAAAATCATCATTTCTCTACATCATCCGGAGGATTACAACTTTATTTTGTAGTTATATATATTCCGATCGCACTAGGTCACGCTTACAAATGAATCGGGTTACTCGCCGTGGTATTTATTACTTACTGTGTTTGGGATTAGTAGTTGCTTTAACAGTTTTCTCACTCTCTTCACTGCCAGTTTATTCCCAAAAAACAAGTCCTTTAACTACAGAAATTCGCGGCGTTTGGCTCACTAATGTTGCTAGTGGTGTACTATTTGTCCCTTGGGGTATTAACCGGGCTATAAATCAATTATCGGCTCTCAACTTTAATACAATTTATCCTGTAGTTTGGAACCGAGGACATACTTTTTATAAGAGTGCTATAGCCAAAATGACTACAGGCTCAGATACTCAACCTTTGCTCAACTTCATGCACGGTGGACAGGATGTTTTAGCAAAGATAGTGACGCTTGCTAAAAATAAAGATTTGAGAGTCATTCCCTGGTTTGAATACGGGTTCATGACGCCGCATTATTCACAATTAGCAAGGCGTTATCCTGACTGGTTGACAATTGGGCAAGAAGGTATAAACTCTATCCAAGATGCCCCACCGGAAGAAATCGACAATGTTTTGGTAAGTAAACAGGCTTGGTTGAATCCCTTACATCCACAAGTCCAAGAGTTTATCCAAGGGCTGATTTTGGAAGTAGTCAGAGATTACGATGTGGATGGTATTCAGCTTGATGACCATTTTGGGATGCCTGTACAGTTTGGTTACGATCGCTTCACTATAAAACTCTACCAGCAAGAACATCAAGGCAAAAATCCCCCTATTGATCCTTTTAACTCCGAATGGATGCGTTGGCGAGCAGACAAAATTACTGATTTTATGGCAGAAATCTATCAAGCTGTCAAGGCAGTTAAACCCAAAGTCAAAATATCTTTGTCTCCCAACTATCAAGCTTTCGCCTACAAATACTATTTGCAAGATTGGGAAAATTGGGTAAAAAAAGGTTTAGTTAATGAGTTAATTTTGCAGGTATATCTAAATGATAAAAACTCTTTTATCGCTCAACTAGAACTTCCATCTGTGAAATTAGCTCAAAGTCTAATTCCTGTAGGAATTGGTATATCAACGGGAACGGTAGGTAATCCGGTAAAAATGGCACAAGTTAGACAACAGGTTCAGATAGTGCGCGATCGCAATTTTGATGGTATCTCCTTTTTCTACTGGGAGAGTCTGTGGGGTTACATCGTACCTGAATCACCCCAACAGAGACGCAAAGGTTTTTTTGAGATGTTTAATGCTAAAACTGTCAGACTATTAAAACCAAAGAAACTTTGATGCCATTCCCGCCTGGAAATACTAGATTTGGCTTTACATTGCTGTGGACTTTCGCTACTTGTGGTGGTTTTTTATTGAGTTTACTCTTAATTGAAGTCGGTGAAAAGCCAGATGTTGGGGTAGTGGAGGCCGCTATCGGCGGATTGGCGATCGCACTTCCTCAAGGCTGTCTCCTTAAAGAACCTATATTTTGTATCAGGTGGATTTTATCAAGTCTTTTAGGTTGGAGTATTATCACCGCTATCGGTATTGGTGCCGTGGGTTGGATTGTACCTAGCACTCAGATTTTCCCTTTGAGAATCTTGTCTGGGGTGATTTATGGGGCACTTGGCGGCTTCGGGATTGGATTGGCACAATGGTTGGCAATTCCCCAGCCGATGGCATGGCGATGGATATTTGTCTCTTCAGCAAGTTGGGCTGTTGCCATACCTGTAGGTTCTGTTGTGGGAATGATTTTGCGCCGCTTGACGCAGTTATTCTTCGGCGAAGTCATAGGATTAGCTATCAGTTGGCTGCTGGTTGGTATCCTCACAGGAATGAATGCTCACAAATTGCGATGCCTGCGGCGGGCTACGCCTACGTAAGTTCCCACTCCTTTACTCTATTTCCTCTTTCCTCGGAATATTAAATAAAAATTTATTAAGAATTATAAAATTAATTGATATATACTGATGATTGCACTGAGATATATGCAATAATTTTAAAAAACTGTTAAAAATAAATTTCAGGAAGTTTGCCCTAATCTGCAAATGTATTTTCGCCTTCAAAAAGCAGGATTTGTTAAGCTGACTCCTATTAGCTTTGCTAGATTTCTGAGCAGAAGTAGAGAAAGATCCAAATTTCGATGAGCAACAGCTGACAAGACTTTGCTATAGGCGCTAAAGTGCATCTACTACAAGCGTAACTACAAGAGAGCGCCTAGAAGAGTCAGTAATACCAGACAGGGACTCTCGCATGAATATAAATCCAGCGGAATCAACTATAAAGTTGACAAAATTATCACCACCTCAAATTCTCTTCGGCACAGAAGTAGATGAGAAAAGCAGTAGCGAGCAGTTTCTACTAAGCATGTACGATTCTGTGCAGGCATCAATATTTGTAGTTGATGTGCTGGAGGACGGAGATTTTCGATATGTGGCATTAAATCCCACTCATGAGCGGTGGATAGGCATATGCTCAGACGATCTCCGAGGCAAAAAACCAGAGGATATTCTCTCCCCCATTGATGCTGCTATGGTGCGTCAGCATTATACTGATTGCGTGCGCTTCGGCAAAACTATTTCTTACGAACAATGTTTGCAATTCCAGGGAATTCCTACTTGGTGGAGTACGACTCTTACTCCACTAAGGGATACTAACTCTAGGATTTATCGACTGATTGGTACTAGTAGCAATATCACCCCGGTTAAGCAAGCCCAAGAAGCAGTCGGACTCCAGGTTGAACAAGAGCAACTGCTAGAAGCGATCGCCGGACGAATTCACCAATCTGTAGAATTAGAGACAATTCTGCATCAGACAACCAAAGAACTCCGGCAGTTTTTGAATTGCGATCGCATCCTGATTTATCGCTTCGAGCCTGATGGCAGTGGGGTATTCATTGCTGAATCAAGTGTGGCTGCAAGTGATCCACTGTTGGGAAAAAACATCACCGATCCCTGCTTCAATGGCAAACATCGAGAACACTACGGACGAGGTTGCATTCAAGTTGTTGAAGATATTTATGCAGCCGGCTTGGATTCTTGCTATATAGATTTCCTGGCATCTTTGCAGGTGAGAGCCAATCTGGTTATGCCGATTTTCAAAGAGCAAGAGATGTGGGGGCTATTGATTGCCCAGCATTGCCACCAACCGCGTCAATGGCAGCAAACAGAAACTGACTTGCTCAAGCAGTTGGCAACTCAAATCGGCATTGCTGCTGGGCAGGCAGAACTTCGTCAGCAGATTAAGCATCTTGAAGCAAAGTTGGAGTTGCAAAAACAGAAGCAGATAAATCAGTTGCAGCAAGTGCGAAACTTTGAAGCCTTGGTGCGACGCATGACAGAACAAATCCGTGACAGTCTGGATCAAACTCAGGTGTTGCAGACAGTTACCCAGGAATTAGCAGAGTTACTGAACCTTGATCGTTGCCAAATCGAACTCTATAGCAGCTGCCAAACCCTGGTTACTATTACTTACGAGTACAGCACGAACCTACCTCCGTGTCAGGGATTGACCAGACAGATTGCAGACCGTCTTGAAGTTTATCAACCTCTGTTGCAAAAACAACCATTGCAATTTTTGGAAATTTTGCCGGGATGGGAACCAAAGTTATTGGTTATCGCCCAGATGGCTTGTCCAATTTTCGATACTCAAGGGATTTTGGGAAACATTTGGTTGACAAGAGCGACACAAGAGGCTTTTGATGAATTTGAAATCGAGCTAGTGCAGCAGGTAGCAAATGAATGTGCGATCGCCATTCGTCAAGCCCAGCTTTACAAACAAACCCAGGCACAGGTAAAAGAACTAGAAAAACGCGATCGGCTCAAAAATCAATTTCTCAGAACCCTGTCCCAAGAACTGCGGACACCAATAACTAGCATCAGCCTCGCAGCCCAAACTCTCGAAAGTGTCCTCACACCAGCAGAAATATCAGATATAGAAATAGTTCCGCAACTCTTGCAGATTCTGCATAACGAGTGTGGGCGAGAAAACAAATTAATTAATGACCTACTCACACTCACATATCTCGAAGCCGAACCCGATCCCCCAACTTTGATTGCCATTGACTTACAAAGCTGGCTTCACCCTATTGTCGAGTCTTTTCGAGACCTCACCAACTGCCAGCGGCAGCATTTAAACCTGACTATTGCTCATCCACTCCCGCCTTTAGAGACAGATATCACTGATTTGGAGCGGATTGTTACCGAACTGCTCAACCATGCCTGCAAATACACCCCAGCGGGCGAATACATCACAGTTTCTACTCACCTGACAGGGGATGCAGTAGAGCTTAATATTACTAATTCTGGAATAGAGCTTACCAGCAATGAACTGTCACGGATATTTGAGCCTTTCTATCACCTTTCCAAACATGATCCTTGGAAACATAGCGGCACTGGACTGGAATTGGCATTAGTGCAGAAAATGGTCAGACATTTAGGCGGCTCAATTTATGTAAAGAGTGCAACAGGTCAAACTACGTTCACCGTCAAATTCCCCCTTTAATTTCTTTTTTGGGCGTGGCACTAGTTAAATTGCCAGAAGTCTGCTATGATTGTTATTCGTGTGGGTGACTAGCTCAACGGTAGAGCAGTAGACTCTTAATCTATTGGTTGCGGGTTCAAATCCCTCGTCACCCATCCTTTCCAGCTCTCTAAATTTATCTTTGACTAAATCTTGACTAAATTGAGTTTGCGGCGACCTCTCAAAGCCGCATTGCTCAAGGATAAACGCCACTGAAGCTTTGACTAATTTAAACAAAAACGTCTACTGTCCAGTGGAATATTTAGCGTGTCCACTGCACAGTTAAAATGTGACTTTAAGGGAATTTGATTTATACTTTTAGCCCAAAAACTATAAATCACTGGCTTAGAATTATACTTAAATGACAAAATGGGACTTTTGTCTCTATTAAAACTTTTCTATATGAGGCTCTTGCTAAATTATGACAGCACGAAGTTTTATTTCAACTTCCCGTTCTAATACAGCTTATATTGCTCGTGCTTGGGATACGCATAAAGAATTAGAAGAAACAGAAAAACGGGGATTTTATCAGTTTTTTTATTTAACGATTTGTGGACATATTGAGAGCATCCTATCTTCAGCCATTAATGCAAGACTTTTTTCCATAAAAAGCTTAATGCCGTGGGATAATATTCCCCCAATTAATTATATGGAAAATGATATCCCCTGTTTGTGTGACCAAAAAATTGTTGTTGAATCTCTTTTAGAACTTATTTCGGTAATTGAAAATGAAACTGAAAATGCACCTCTTAATAAGCTTATTGAGCTTTACAATAGAATATTTGAGAAAAAGTTAAGTCAATTAATAGGTAAAGAACTTAATGAAGATTTAATTGCTGTGGCTTCACTACGTAATCTATTTGGCCATGGACGCAATTTATTTCTAGAATTTAAAATGAATAATGTTGATGGTTATACCTCTACGATTGATGGAGAACTAACGCTGGACTCCAATCCACTGCAAAAGGCATTTAACAGACTATCTTGTGCAAAGATTATTAAAAAACCTAGTAGTTTTAATTTTCAAAATCACCATGAGCTTCTTTTGTCATTTTACAATGATGATGCATTTTTGTATTTTTATAGAGCTATTCAAGAAATTGAGGAAAAGTTGAAAAACTCAATTGAATTCCCTCCAGAAAAATTCATAAGGTATTTTGTAGACTTACCAGATTTAGAAGTCTAACAAGTATATAAATCAATATAAAATTGCACTACTTAAGCTATACGATGTGTAATTATTACGGAGAGAAAGGATTGAACCAATACTCCCTAATTGTATAGAGTGAATCCCCAGAGGCACAAGTCAAGTAATAATACTCAGCTTATAGTGATAACAAGGGAATTTTACTAAATTGTATGGACAGAAGCAAATTTGAATCTGTAATAGAAGGGCTTTAGAATTATTGCGCTTACCATAAAATAATTTTTATGGCTGAGACTCAGTTAGAAATTGATGGTTCAATTATTTGTCTCCCTCTACAATAAACTTCGACAGGAATTAAAGTCGCAAAGATTGAAAAATATCAATGATTCTCCTACCAATGAACCGAATCATTATGAGTTGGAAGTAGGCAGCTAAACTAACTCCACTGAGGAAGCACCGAAACGATAGCCTTTGCCGTAGACTGTGTGAATCAGCGCAGTTTCTCTACCTACCTCAATCTTACGACGCAGCAAACGAATTAATGCCGCGATCGCATTACTATTGGGTTGTTCTTCTTGCCACAAATTTTGCATAATCTGGGCATGAGTCATTAGTTGTCCAGTATGTTCCATAAAATATTGCAACAACTGGCTTTCTTTTTGCGATAGCTCAATTATTCGTCCTTGGCGATAGGCTACTTGATTTTCACAATCGAGTTCTAAATCAGCGACAGTTAGGCGTCCGGTAGTGGTTTCATAGGTTTGGGAACCGGAACGACGCAATAAAGCACGGACTCTGGCTAATAACTCCTGCAGTTCAAAAGGTTTAACCAAATAGTCGTCAGCACCAGCATCTAAACCTTGTACACGGTCATTTAGAGTATCCTTGGCTGTGAGAAACAGTACGGGAGTGGTTTTGCCTTGGCGTCGCAATTGTTGACAAATCTCTAACCCCGTTTTTCCTGGCAGCATCCAATCTAAAATTAGTAGATCATAACTGCCTACTTGTGCATGTTCGCTGCCACTTGTGCCATCGTAAGTGGCATCCACAGTGTAACCCTCGCGAGTTAATAAGCGACTCAGGGGTTCAGTTAGTTCAACTTCATCATCAACTAATAAAATTCTCATCCTGCTTGTGGTAAGCATATAGAGATATTCTTAATATTATTCAACTGCTGGGACGCTAAGGATACTAAGAAAAAGAATGCTGACTGTTGCATTGCCAAAAGGGGAACTACTTAAAAATAGCATCCGCCTGCTACAATCCGTGGGATTAGACTTTAGTGCTTTTTTAGATTCAGGAAATCGCCAACTTCAAATTTTTGACACTAAGGGACAAGCGAAAGCTTTGCTGGTGCGGGCGCAGGATGTACCCGTTTATGTGGAATATGGTCAAGCACAACTGGGTATTGTTGGTTACGATGTGCTGCGGGAGAAGCAGCCGCAAGTTGCCCACTTGATGGATTTGCAGTTTGGACATTGTCGGATGTCGGTGGCGGTAAAAGCATCTAGTTCTTACCGATCGCCTTTAGATTTATCACCGCATGGTAGAGTTGCTTCCAAGTATGTAAATTGCGCTCGTGAATATTTCCACAATCTGGATTTACCTGTGGAAATAGTGCCATTGTATGGTTCAGTAGAATTAGGCCCGATTACTGGAATGTCAGAAGCGATCGTGGATTTGGTTTCCACAGGGCGGACTTTGCGCGAAAATGGTTTGATTGAAATCGCTACTCTGTATGAAAGCACAGCGCGGTTAATTGCCCATCCTCTGAATTACCGCCTGAACACGGGTAATCTAAGTGATGTGATAGCCAAGCTGCGGTCAGTCGTTTTGGTAGGGGTTTAACAGTAACCTTTTTAAGGTGAGCATATGTACTATCAGGGTTTTTACGGCATTTCAGGCATCGGCTGGAATTGAACAAAGAATTATCGCCTGAGCCAAAATACCAAAATTGGGTTAAAATACGATTTATTTCATAGTACAAACGTTCACTTTGAAAGGGCTAGTCCTAATACAGTTTTTGTAAATTGGTAAGTAAGTCAGCGTAAATAATTATCGTTGGGATAAGGCAGAAGGCAAGAGGCAGGAGGGAAAAGGGTTTTAGCTTCGTTTACTTTTCTTATTTAAAGCAGAGATGTTTTGCTTTAGTTTTATATCACTCTTTTTCTTGCAAAATTACGCAGATGTTGAATCTCAACAATAATAATGTGGATTTGGCATTTTGACAAAATTTAACAGACTTCCCTGAACAGCTAGAGGCGAGGAAAAGACTAACAATTATTAAAAAAGGTTAAGCTATTCTTGAGATAGCCACGCTCTTAACTGAATATTATATTTAGATTGTTTAATAAAAGTTAATGAAAGCTGGACACATTGATACAGAAGTGGCGAGGCTAGAAGCGCTGCGGCAGTATCAAATTCTTGACACTGAACCCGAAGAAGCCTACGACAATCTGGCTCAATTAGCGGCATCTATTTGTGGCACTCCCATATCCTTGGTAAATTTCATTGATGAAAACCGTCAATGGTTTAAGGCAAAAGTCGGTTTAGATGTATCAGAAATGCCCCGGAGTGTTGGGTTCTCTTACCTTTGCCAAGAGCAGCGTAACGTTGTAGTGGTTTTGGATACCTTAGCTGATGAAAAATTGGCCAATAATCCGGTAGTAACTGGCTATCCCTATGTGCGGTTTTATGCAGGTGTACCCCTGATTACCCCGAAGGGAGATATGCTAGGAACTCTGTGTGTAATTGACCAAGTTCCACGACAATTGAGTCAAAAACAAATAGAGGCGCTTGTAGCTCTGAGTCGCCTGGTAATCGACCAACTAGAACTCAGGAGTCATGTAGCTGAAGTATCTCAAATTACTGAGAAACTATTGGCACACGAGCAAGCAGCCCACGCCCAGTCTGAAGCCGCCAGAACCCGCATTGCTAATTTGCTCGAAAGCATCACTGATGGTTTTTTTGCCCTAGATAAAAAGTGGCGATTCACCTACATTAATGGTCAAGCAGAACGGCTTTTGCAAAAAACTCAGTATGAGCTTTTGGGTAAAAACATTTGGCAGGTGTTTCCAGAAATCATCGGCACAACATTCCATCGTGAGTATCACAGGGCAATCTTAGAACAGGTGAGTGTGGAATTTGAGGAGTTTTATCCGCCACAGAAGTGCTGGCTTCAAATCCACGCCTATCCTGCAAAAGACGGCTTGTCTGTTTATTTCCAAGACATTACTGAACGACGGAAAACAGCAGAAGCACTACGAGAGAGTGAAGAACGCTGGCAATTAGCATTACATGGTAATAATGATGGTATTTGGGACTGGAACCTGAAGACTAATGAAGTGTTCTTCTCAACTCAGTGGAAGGAAATGCTCGGCTATAAAGACCACGAAGTTTCCCACGATTGGGATGAATGGACAAAACGAATCCATCCCGATGAGCGAGATAGGGTACTTCAAGCTTTCCAAGACCACTTTGCCAAGAAAACACCGTTTTACGTTTGTGAATATCGAGTCCAGTGCCAAGACGGCAGCTATAAGTGGATTCTAGATCGAGGACAGGCACTTTGGGACGCATTGGGTGATATAGTGCGGATGGTAGGTTCTTATACTGATATCACAGATGTCTACGACGAGCTTCGCTTACGCAAGCGGGTAGAAGAGGAATTAAAGCAGCAGAATCTGCGATCGCAACTATTTGCCGAAATCACCCTGAAAATTCGAGAATCTTTACAAATAGACGAAATTCTTCAAACTACGGTTACTGAGGTACAAAAACTATTACAAGCTGACCGAGTTTTTATTTTTCAACTGTGGCCTGATGGTTCGGGAACAGTGGTGCAAGAGGCGGTGCTGCCTGGTTGGCGGGTAATTCTAGGAGAAAATATTTTCGACCCCTGCTTTAAAGCAGAATACCTAGAAAGATATCGCCAAGGAAGAATCAGTGCCATTGAAGACATTGAAGCTGCTCATATCCAACCATGTCATCGAGAATTTCTTCAGCAATTTGCTGTCAGGGCTAACCTCGTAGTGCCGATTCTTGTCAGGGAAGGTATTTGGGGCTTGTTAGTGGCTCATCAGTGTGCCGCACCTCGACAGTGGAATAACTTTGAGACGGAGTTGTTACAGCAACTAGGTAACCAAATTGGGATTGCTTTATCTCAAGCGCAACTATTAGAACAAGAAACCCGCCAAAGTCAGGAGCTTGCCCGTTCCAATGCAGAATTGGAACAGTTTGCCTATGTGGCTTCCCATGACTTGCAAGAGCCGTTGCGGATGGTCACGAGTTATTTACAATTGCTTGAGCGAAAATATAAAAATCAACTGGATGCGAATGCTGATCAGTTTATCACCTATGCAGTAGATGGGGCCCGGCGGATGCAGACGCTAATCAACGATTTGTTGAACTATTCCCATGTCAGCAGTCGGGGACAGCCATTTATACTAGTTGATTGTAATGTTGTTTTACAGGGGGCGATCGCTAATCTTCAACTGGCGATTGCCGATAGTAAAGCAGTTGTCACTCATGATCCTCTACCTGAAGTAATGGCTGATGCTACCCAACTGACACAAGTATTTCAAAACCTGATCGCCAACGCAATCAAATTTTGCCGTCATCAGCAGCCACGAATTCACATTGGAGTAGCAAAGCCAGGTGCAAATCTAGATCGGGAAAGTTTAAATGTTATCCCGTCGGCAGATGAATGGTTATTCTGGGTGCGTGATAATGCTATTGGTTTAGAATCCCAGTATGCTGAACGAATTTTTATAATTTTTCAGCGCTTGCATGGTAGAGGTAAGTATCCCGGTACTGGAATTGGTCTAGCAATTTGTAAAAAAATTATAGAACGCCACGGCGGCCGGATTTGGGTTGAGTCGAAACCGGATCAAGGCTCGACTTTCTACTTCACAATTCCAGATAGAGATATTAAGCAATCATAAGCACCATAAGAGGGATTATGCCTATTCAGGTTTTGTTAGTAGAAGACAATCCTGGCGATGCCCAACTCACACGGATCGCCCTAGAAGATAGCAAAATCCCAATCCACTTGAATGTAGTCGAAGATGGTGTAGAGGCAATGGCATTCTTGCGAAAACAGGAAAAATATGTCAAAGCAGCCCATCCAGATATTGTGTTGCTCGATTTCAACCTGCCCAGAAAAGATGGGCGGGAGGTACTGGCAGAAATTAAAGGAGATGAAAACCTCAAAAGAATTCCTGTAGTCGTCCTCACGACTTCCCAAGCTCAAGAAGACATCCTCAAAGCTTATAATTTATCTGCAAACTGTTATATAACTAAGCCAGTAGATTTCGATCAATTCGTTAAAATTGTCCAATCAATAGAAAATTTTTGGTTTGCGATCGTAAAACTGCCACCGGAGTAATGAAAATGGCAGGTACAAATATTAAAGTTTTATTAGTAGAAGATAACCCTGGTGATGTCTTTTTATTACAGGAGTTTTTAAAGGAAGTTACTACAGTTGTAGTTGATTTGATGCCTGTTGTGCGGCTTTCGGAAGCACTCAACTACCTAGCAAAGGAAATTTTTGATGTAATTTTGTTAGACCTCTCGCTGCCAGATGGCCAGGGACTGGAAACCTTTGTGATCACTCATAATCAGGCAAAAGCCACTCCGATAATTGTGCTTACGGGTATAGACGATGAAACCCTGGCAATTAGGGCAATGCAGCAAGGAGCGCAGGATTATTTGGTGAAAGGGCAAGTAACTGGCGATTTGCTGGTGCGCTCAATGCGTTATGCGATCGAGCGTCAACGGGCAGACAACGCACTGCGACAGAGTGAGGAACGATTTCGGGTTGCCCTGAAAAACTCTCCAATCTTTGTCTACAACCAAGATAGGGAGTTACGCTACACCTGGGTTTACAATCCCTCCTATGGATTGACGGTTGAGGAAATATTGGGCAAACAAGACTTAGATATCATCCCAGCCGAAGATGCTCAACGTTTAATTACAATTAAACGTGGGGTGCTAACCACTGGCATCGGAACGCGAGAGGAAGTATCAATTACAATCAAAGATACAACTCGATATTACGACTTAACTGTCGAGCCATTGCGGAATGAGTCGCAAGAAGTTGTTGGTGTGACTTGTGCCAGTATCGATATTAGCGAACAGCAAGCGGCGCTACGCGAACAGCAAGCTGCGCTACGCGATCGCAAATTGGCACAAGAAAAAATCCGTGAACAAGCAGCATTACTTGATGTCACCACAGATGCCATTTGTGTGCGAGATTTAAACAATCAAATTATCTTTTGGAATAAAGGCGCAGAAACACTTTTCGGGTGGCGAGCTACAGAGGCTTGGGGTAAAAATGCTAGTGAGCTTTTGTTTGATGAACCTTCACCGGAAATCGAAGCGGCTCTGTTGCAAGTTATTAGTAAAGGTAAGTGGCAAGGTGAGTTAACTAAACTTACTAAAACTGACAAAGAAATCCTTGTTGCTAGTCGCTGGAGTCTGGTATGCGATGAACAAGGCAAACCCAAATCAATTCTCACCGTTGACACAGATATTACCGAGAAAAAACTCTTAGAAGCCCAATTGTTTCGTGCTCAACGCCTGGAAAGTATTGGCACTCTAGCTAGTGGCATTGCTCACGACCTGAACAATATCCTGACACCGATTTTGGCAGGAGCGCAACTATTACCACTGAAATTTCCCAATGTAGATGAGCGGACTCGCCATCTACTGGAGATTTTGGAAATCAACGCTAGACGCGGCGCTGATTTAGTCAAACAAGTGCTGTCCTTTGCGCGAGGTGTAGAAGGGAAGCGGATCACTTTGCAACTCAGGCATTTGATAGTGGAACTTGCCAAAATTCTCAAAGAGACATTTCCCAAATCCATAGAAGTTATCACTGATGTACCGCAAGATTTGTGGATGGTTTCTGGAGATAGCACCCAACTGCATCAAGTACTGATGAACCTCTGCGTTAACGCCCGCGATGCTATGGGCAATGGCGGTAGTTTGAGTATCTCTGCCGAGAATCTGTTGATTGACGAAAATTATGCCCGGATGAATCTGGAAGCTAAAGAGGGGCCTTACATAGTGATTACTGTCTTTGATACTGGAGTTGGAATTCCTAGAGAAATCTTAGATAGAATTTTTGAGCCATTCTTTACCACAAAAGATGTCGGAAAAGGCACAGGATTAGGACTTTCCACTGTACTTGGGATTATTAAAAGTCACGGAGGTTTTGTAACCGTGTATAGCGAACCGGAAAGTGGCACTAGCTTTAAGGTTTACTTGCCAGCAGTGGAGGGAATGGAAACACTCAGCCTTGAAGATATGCCACCACAGACAGGACATGGAGAATTGATTTTGGTTGTGGATGATGAAACTGCCATTCAAGAGATTACCAGAATATCATTGGAAGCTCACAACTACAAAACCATAATTGCCAGTGATGGCATTGAGGCGATCGCGCTATACGCTCAAAATAGGGATAAAATTAGTGCCGTACTGATAGACATTATGCTGCCCTCGCTGGATGGTTTAACTGCCATCCGTACTATGCAAAAAATCAACCCCAAAGTCAGAATTATTGCCAGCAGTGGACTTATGTCAGACAATAAGTTAAATGCAGTAGCTGCCATTGGTGTGAATACGTTTTTGTCCAAGCCCTATACTGTCAACGAATTATTGCTTTCTTTACAGAAAGTACTATCGTGAGTTAAGTAATGACATCAGCAACCTGATAGCCGTAAGAACAAAAGACTGCTTTATTGATGTGGGTGCGAATTGCCTGGATTTGATATGATTGAGCCTCGGTTAATACATTTCTCTTACCGATATCTTACAACGCTGGCTAAATCAATATGCCTCGGTTTCTCAAGTTAATTATCAATATAGTAGTCTTGGGAGCATTGTTAGTCATATCTGTGCAAGTTTGGGCACAAGATTGGCGTCCGGTTCGCGGTGGTATCCCTTTCGGTATCAGTGGTATAGCTTTGATAGAGCAGCAAAGCAATACGCTGAATTTTCTGATTGTCCATGACAACAAACAAAAAAACCAAGGTCGTTTAGCAATCATCAGCATTAAGGGTAAGAACCAACCTGAATATTTCCCATTGAACTGGCCAAGTAACACAGAATTGCCCATCGACTTAGAAGCTTTAACATCTGTTCCAAAGAAAACAAAATCCTTTTTTATTGCTTTAAGCAGTACTGGAAAAGCTTATTGCATCAGATTAGAGCCTGGTAATAAGACCATCTCGGTTCTCAAGGAATTCAATCTTCCAGGAATTATTCAAGGAAATAATTTTGAAGCATTTGGATTACAAAATATAGACGGCAAATTAGTTGCTATTTGGGGACATCGCGGTGAAGGAGAACAACCAGCAACTATTTTTTGGGGAATATTTGACTTGGCTAAATATCAAATTACTCTCGCAGGTTCTGCCAATCTGAAAGTACCGTTTCCATCTGGCAACGTGCGTCATATTTCAGATATTAAGGTAGACCCCGTAGGAATTGTGTACATCACCTCAGCAAGTGATGCCGGAGATGATGGGCCATTTCAGTCAGCTGTGTATGTCGCTGGTTATCTGGGATTGCATGGTGACAAAATTGCATGGCGGCAAAATCCTCAACTTGTTCCCTTCTACCGCTCTAATTACCACAAAATTGAAGGTATAGAACTTGTTCCCGGTGCAGAAGGCGGTGTAGTGGTTGGTACAGATGACGAGAATTTGGGTTCCTATGTATACATTGTGGGTGGAAGTAGTTGAACAATGCTGCTTGCTAGAGAAACTCAGAGGGCGACAATCATCGTTTTTTCTAGACCTGATAAAGGTTTAAAGGTACAGATCAAAACTAAGATTTAGGAGTAGCATCTAGTAAGCAAGATTTATACTGATACCAATTCTTTGGAAATAATCATGAACCCCAAGACTTATAAAAAACTAGTTGTCAAACAGTTAAGCCGAGATTTTAGAATTTTGAGAAAAGCTGGTTTATTTGCGACCGCAAATAAACCAGCTTTTAATAACGGTATTTTATATTTTGAAGATTTTGTCAATGTTTTAGGGCGATCGCAACTTGGTGTAGGTGACCATTATCTTATTGATAACGGTCAGTGATTAATTACCTCTACACATTAAATCGGAACAACATTACATCCCCTTCCTGCACAACATACTCTTTCCCTTCACTACGAACCAACCCTTTCTCCTTCGCAGCATTCATCGAACCAGTTGTTACCAAATCTTTATAAGCGACAGTTTCGGCGCGAATAAATCCCCGCTCAAAATCACTATGGATTACACCAGCAGCTTGAGGTGCAGACATTCCGGCATTAATTGTCCAAGCACGGGTTTCTTTGGGGCCGCAGGTAAAATATGTCCGTAAGCCTAGAAGCATGTAAGTTGCACGAATTAATGCTTTCAAACCGCCTTCTTCCACACCTAAAGATGCGAGGAAATCAGCTTTATCTGACTCTAGTAATTCCACTAATTCAGCTTCAACTTGGGCAGAAACAATGACAACTTGGGCATTTTCTGTTGCTGCAATTTGCCGCACTGTTTCCACAAAATCATTACCGGTTGCCAACTCATCCTCAGATACATTGGCCGCATAGATAATTGGTTTATAAGTGAGCAGTTCCAGTCCTTTGATAATTTCTGCTTCTTCTTCATTCAAGCTCACCTGACGCACCGATTTACCTTCATTTAAAGCCGCAGCTAATTTTTCTAAGACTGAGACTTCAAACTGTGCATCTTTGCTGGTACGAGCTTGTTTGCGAGTGCGGTCAATTCGCCGCTCAATTTGTGATAAATCTGATAAACCCAGTTCTATATTAATGATTTCGATATCTCGGGCTGGGTCAACAGAACCAGCAACGTGGATAATATCGTCATTCTCAAAACAACGTACCACATGGACGATCGCATCAACTTCCCGGATGTGGGACAGGAATTGATTCCCTAGTCCCTCACCCTGACTTGCACCTTTAACTAAACCGGCAATATCCACAAATTCAACCCGCGCCGGGATAATTTGTGCCGAACTGGCAATCTTAGCAAGAACATTTAACCGTTCATCCGGTACTGCGACAACGCCGACATTCGGTTCAATCGTGCAAAAAGGGAAGTTAGCTGCTTCTGCTTTAGCATTAGCAACTACAGCATTAAATAAAGTAGATTTTCCGACGTTGGGAAGTCCGACAATTCCGGCTCTTAGCATTTTGGATTTTAGATTTGGGATTTTGGATTACACTACCAAGGTAATTCAAACAGGTTCCGGTATGGTTTGGGGAATGGGAGCAGGTACTGTTTGAGGAATCGGAGCGGGTACTGGTTCTGGTACAGGCCCCGGTAGAGGTTGGGGTATAGCTGGCCCCGGTACAGGTTCAGGACTCGGTAGCGGGTTCGGTTCAGGATTGGGACTCGGTAGCGGACTCGGCCCAGGAGTAGGAATTTGTGGTTCGGGTATAGAAATCGCAATGGGATTAATCATGGTAAGTCTAAATTAAATTATTCAACCTTCTTAAAGTAGATGACAACCTCATCTGTTGACATCTCCCTAAGTGGCTACACCCAGTGACAATTCCTTTAATTTGGGCGTTGGGTATTAGTTATTTCCCCTCTGCTCCTCTGCCCCCCTGCCCCTCTGCTTTTCTACTAACTCTGGCACTGGATCGTAACCACCTGGATGAAACGGATGACAGCGCAAAATCCGCCGAGTTGCCATCCACCCACCACGCAACACACCAAATCGTTCAATGGCTTGAATAGCATACATCGAACAAGTTGGTTGAAAGCGACAAGTCGGGAGAAACAATGGGGAGATAAACATTCGATAGCCGCGAATCATCCAAATCAATAATAATTTCATTTCAGTTACCTAAATCTTATAAATTAGTAACAGAGGTAAAAATTTTCATTTGTTGCATCTTTGTTAATTACATTTTCTGACTTCACCTCAATTCCGATTTTATGGCTGCAAATTGCGTCGGCTGCAATTTGGGTGTTACTCATCCTCCTGATTGCATGGGTGGTAAACCGCTTCGCTGACAAGCCAGAAATCGTGCGGAAGATAGTTCATATTGGCACTGGGAATGTGATTTTAATCGCTTGGTGGCTCGAGATTCCCGCCAGTGTAGGGATTACAGCTTCCATTTTAGCGAGTGTAATTACCTTATTATCCTACCGATTGCCCATTCTTCCTGGTATTAATAGCGTTGGACGCCAAAGTTTAGGGACTTTTTTTTACTCTATCAGTTTCGGTATTTTAGTTGCCTGGTTTTGGTATTTGCAACAACCTCAATACGCAGCACTAGGAATTTTGATCATGACTTGGGGAGATGGACTAGCAGCCTTAATTGGGCAGCGCTTTGGTAAACACAAGTATAAAGTTTTTGGGACAGAAAAAAGTTGGGAAGGCTCCCTAACTATGATGCTCGTTAGCTATCTCGTCAGTAGTTTGATTTTAATTGGAACTCAAGGAAACAGTTGGCAAACTTGGGCAGTATCACTCGTGGTAGCAGTTATAGCTACGGCTTTAGAAGCTGTTTCATTTTTGGGTATTGACAATTTGACAGTTCCTTTAGGCAGTGCAGCACTTGCTTTCTTTTTGAGTCAGTTAGTTTTGAATTAGTAAGCTGTCACGCGTATAACTTGCATAGCGATCGCTCTTTAGCGAGTTTTCATAAATGTTCTGGTAGTTACACGGCTACAATATTTTTTACTCAGTAGGTAGAACTTAAGGATAGTTTTACTACTTTTATGTATGTTTAAAAAATTAGCCTTATCAGCGATCGTATCTACTGTGATTCTTGCAAATTTATCTGTTAAAGCGGAAGCATCACACTATTCGCCTTGGCTGACAATGGGTAAGACTAGTAGCGGTAGTATTTTATCTCTAAATATTAGTTCGGTTGAAACAAAAGCTCATGCAGGTAACTGGCTGTGGTTTTCTTACCGAATAACTGACGATAAAGAAACACGCGAACACATAGGAAGTACTGGTAGTTGTATTGAAGGAAAAGTATTAGGTAAATCAGAATGGTTAGTTGACTCTATTGATACAAATGGAAATTTTACAGGAGCAATTGAAATAAAAGCAGATTCTACTGGGAGTCAATCTTTATTAAAGAAAGTTTGTCAGCTAGGGAGTTCTAAACCAGATTCTCAAACTTCCTCTAAATATTCACCTTGGGTGGCCATTGGTAAAACTTCAGCAGGTGAAACACTATCTTTAGATTTATCATCGGCTCATTTTGTAGGTTATGGAGAAGCTACGGAGTTTACTTACAAGTTCACAGGAAATGTAACTAGCAGAGTTAATAAAGCCCTCACCGAGTCCTGTGAAACAAATAAGGGTGAACTTAGGACGGATACTTCTCTAAAATGGTTTGTAACTAATCAAAGCGGAAAAGAAACACGGATAGTAGTTAAAGTTGAATCTAAGGCAAGCCAACAAATGTTGGAGCGTGTATGTTACCAAGCATTTGTGATGTTTCAAAAGTATGGTATTCAAAACTAACCAACCTTTCATCTATCCAACCACTTAAACATTTCCCAACACCTAACCAAAGCCAATGCCCAATATCGCGGTCATTGTCTAAGCCATTATTGAAAATTGAATCCTTGTCTATTACCGCGATCGCTCCAAAATCCAATCGAGTAAAATCGGATTGACTAACTCTGGTGCTTCATCCTGCGGACAATGCCCCACTCCCTCTAAAGCAATAAACTTTTCTACTTGGGGAAAGTTAGCTAATTCTCTCCCTAACTTAATTGGTTCCCACGGATCAGCCGTTCCCCACAAGATAATCACAGGACAAGCTAAAAGTGGCAAAAGTTCTTCAGGTAGAGGCCCTGTGGAATAAGAAGTAAAAGCCAGGAAAACAGCTCCAGCCCCCGGATCACTTGCTGGTGAAGTGAGAATATCTACCAATTTATCTGTCACCATCTCAGCATTCGCATAAGCTTGCAGCAGAATTTTTCGCACTGTTTTCGGTTTGGCGAGTTGATTGAAAAAGAAATCGCCAACTGGTTTGATAGATAACAGGCGTTGTAGTAGAGGCGCTCCGAAACGACGAGACCAAGGTAAAGTTACCCGTTTGCGATCGTGCAACAGTCGTAAAGAACAGTTGAGCAAAGCAACTCCTAAGGCAATATCTGGGTTGCTTACTACTGCTTGCATGGCTACAATACAGCCAATGGAATTTCCGACTAAAAAAGCTGGCTCACCGACAACTTCGCGACAAAAATCTGCCACTTGTTGTCCCCAGGTTTCTAGTGTATAGGCAATTTTTTCACCAGGTTGAGGTTTTGCGGAACCGCCAAAACCAATCAAATCTATAGCATAAACACGGCAATTTTGTGCTATCACGGGAATATTTTTCTGCCAGTGCCACCAAGAAGCACCAAATCCATGCACGAGGACAACAGCTGGCCCAGTAGTTCCTTGGGTTTGATAGCAGATAGAGAAATCTTGCCAAATCCAGGTTTTTGTAGAAGTAAGTGTTGTTTTTGAACTTGAGGTTGTCATAGGAAAATTGATAAAAACAAGGGTAAAAGCTTTTCAGCAACAAGGTGCAAGCAAAATTGTTTTAAATCTGAATAAAATTTATCAAATTTTCAAAGTAAGTCCTTTGATCTAGTGATAGCTTAGACGTACACCGAGAAAGCTTCTAGGCTGATAACACTAGCATCAAGCTGATAGTTTTATCCAGCATAGAGAGTTTTCATCTTGTTGATAGAGGTAATTTACTCACAACTTAGATTATGTCAGGATTAAAAATCATAACTTCTGCAATGTGAGTAATATTTTCGCTATTTTTAAATGTGAGCGAATTAGCATCAGTGCTAGATTCAGTAGTTTCACAATTTACGAGAGCCAATACAAGTCTATAAAATTGTCGAATATGAGGCATCGGCTAAGGGGTGGTTTGCAACTGGAAACTGACACTGAATTTAACAATATTTTTCTTGTTCCTAGTTCTGCGAGCCAGAAAGCATGAATATATTAGAAACAATTGATACTCCTGTTGGGAGCTATGCACCAGATTTTGAATTGCCAGGAATTGATGATCAAGTACACCATCTCAGGCGTTATCTTGAGAAGTTCCGAGCAGTCGGCGTCATTTCCATGTGTAACCACTGTCCTTATGTGGAGTGGTATCTAGACAGGTTAAAAAATATTCAAGCCGAATTTGCCCCAGAAGGCTTCACACTAATTGGCATGAATGGTAGTAATGGTGATCGCGACACTAGGTCAAGCTTTGAAAATATGAAAGCTTTTGCCCTGCGTCATCAGTTGAATTTCCCTTACCTGTGGGACTCCACCCAAGATGTGACCCGCAGTTTTGGTGCCACAAAAACACCAATGGCCTTTCTTATAGATACTAATGGTATAGTACGCTACAAAGGTCAAATTGACAATCACCCCCAAGACCGATCATCGGTGGGAAAGGATTATTTGAGAACTGCGATCGCTTCTCTGTTTCTTGGTGAAGAAATAGATATACCACAAACAGAACCAATAGGTACTACATTGATTTGGCGTAACTAGACATAGATAGTCCCTGTAACTGCTATCTTAAATTGGAGGCAATTGCAACTTTTTTGATAAAGCATAACTTCATGGGAACGAATTACCGACGGGTTTTACTCAAACTGAGCGGTGAAGCCTTAATGGGCAACATGGGCTATGGCATTGATCCAGAAGTGGTCAAAGGAATAGCACAAGAATTAGCAGAGGTGATCGCCACTGGCGTTCAAATCGCCATCGTTGTTGGCGGCGGCAATATTTTTCGTGGCGTCAAAGCGGCGTCGGCGGGGATGGACAGGGCAACCGCTGACTATATCGGAATGATTGCCACGGTAATGAATGCCATGACGCTGCAAGATTCGCTGGAACGTATAGGGGTACAGACGCGGGTGCAAACTGCGATCGCAATGCAAGAATTAGCAGAACCGTATATCCGTCGTCGTGCCATCCGCCATCTTGAAAAAGGACGGGTGGTAATTTTTGGTGCTGGTTCTGGAAATCCCTTCTTTACTACAGACACCACTGCGGCATTGAGAGCCGCAGAAATTGATGCGGAAGTGATTTTTAAAGCCACCAAAGTAGACGGAGTATATGATGCTGATCCTCATATTTATCCTGACGCCAAGCGTTACAATAGCCTCACCTACGCACACGTTTTAGCCAAAGATTTGCGGGTGATGGATAGTACTGCGATCGCCTTGTGTAAAGAAAATAATATCCCAATTCTGGTATTTGACCTAACGGTGCGAGGAAACATCCACCGAGCAGTCTTGGGAGAATCCATCGGCACCCTTGTGGGAGGTTCTTGTGAAATTAGCTGAAGCTGAGAGTACGATGCAAAAGACCGTTGAGGCGACTCAACGAGCTTTTAACACAATTCGCACTGGTCGCGCCAATGCGAGTCTATTAGATAAGGTATTGGTGGACTATTATGGTTCGCCCACATCCCTTAAATCACTGGCAAATATCAGCACACCGGATGCGACGACGATCTTAATTCAACCCTATGATCGCAGCAGTTTAAATATAGTCGAAAAAGCGATTTCTTTATCTGATGTCGGTTTAACCCCCAGCAATGATGGTTCCGTGATTCGGCTGAATATTCCGCCCTTAACAAGCGATCGCCGGAAAGAATTCGTCAAAATGGCATCTAAGTATGCTGAAGAGGGTCGTGTTGCTATTCGCAACATCCGCCGCGATGCTATAGACGCCATTCGCAAACAGGAAAAAAATACTGAAATTTCTGAAGATGAAGCCCGGGATCAGCAAGACAAACTACAAAAACTGACAAACAAATACACCGCTAGAATAGACGAATTTCTGGCAGAAAAAGAAAAAGACATCACGACTGTTTAAAATCTCAAGTCTGAAGCATAAAGGCTGAAGGATGATGGATAAATTCTTCAGCCTTTATCATTTCTTAGGTATCTAACAAAAATTGATCAAGTATCTCAATAGAAAATCACTAATTCCGGAGCAAAAATTCAGCCATATGTACGACTGCATCATCGTCGGTGCTGGGCCAGCTGGTGGAACAGCTGCATATCATTTAGCCAAGCAAGGTCGCTCAGTATTAGTCTTAGAAAAAGAATCCCTGCCAAGATATAAACCTTGTGGCGGTGGTGTATCTCCAGCGATCGCTCAATGGTTTGACTTTGATTTTAGCCCAGCGATTTCTGTGAAAGCCGACTCCCTTCGCTTTACCTGGAAATTGGGCGACCCCGTGGAAGCAAAAATCGCCACCAAAGAACCAGTCTGGATGGTGCGACGAGATATTTTTGACCATTTCCTAGTCCAGCAGGCACAGAAGCAAGGGGCTGAACTCCGAGATAATACTGAAGTGACGAGTATTGAGTTTCAAAGTGACTATTGGCAAGTTAACACAGCCAATGGGCCAATTACAGGTCGCTACTTAATTGCGGCTGATGGTGCCAAAGGGCCAATGGCAAAATGGCTAGGCTTCAAAGAACGTAAACGTCGTTTAGCAGCAGCTTTGGAAGCAGAAGTTTCCGCAACGGTGAAGGACAAATCCACAATTCACTTCGAGTTTGGCTTGGTGAAAAATGGCTATATTTGGAACTTCCCGAAGGCGGACGGTTATTCCATTGGTGTCGGTACGTTTATCGGTGGCGAACCTCAAGATTTTAAGAAGATTTTAGATGAGTACGCGCGATCGTTTAATCTAGATATCAAAACTAGCAAGCAGTATGGTTATCCCCTTTGCTTGTGGGATGGCAACCAAAAGTTGCATACTCAAAATGCAGTTTTGGCTGGGGAAGCTGCTTGTGTAGTTGATCCCATGACAGCAGAAGGCATTCGCCCTTCAATTTTTAGCGGTTTGATTGCAGCAGGAGCGATTAATCAGGCTCTTTCTGGTGATAGCAATGCTTTAGAAAAATATAGTGAAGCCATTAATGAAGAATGGGGTACTGAGATGGCTTGGGCGCAAAAATTAGCTGGAGCATTCTATCGCTTTCCTAGCATTGGCTACAAAGTTGGTGTTAAGCGCCCCTCCGGTGCCAAAATCATGGGTAAGATTCTGTGCGGAGAACTGCGTTATGGCGACGTTGCCGGTCGCGCTCTCAAGCGTTTAATCCCTGGTTTTGGAGGTTAGGGATTAGTAACAAATCTCTAGTGGGTGGGCGTCTTGCCTGCCCTATTTTCACTTTATTTATGCCTATCTACTTACCATTTCTCTAAACTAGGGTTTTAGACAAGGAACTCTCAAAGGTTTGCAATATAACTCCCAGAATCTTATCGACTGCATTAACATAGTATTCAATTGAGTCAATGCAAACAGTATTCTGTTCTAAAGTTAAGAATTTCCAAGCAGTTCCACTTGTCACTGCTCCATAGATGACTGGAATTTCATTACCTGCTCTTTGATTAAATATTTGAGCAGCAATCATTGTGGCTACACATTGCCCCAATCCAGCGATGATATTTTCATTTTTGGCCTCTATAACAGTGACTACTGGAGCACTGATAAAATACTGTTCACCAGATGCACTGAGGATAAAGTCACAAAAACCTGAGAGTCCAAGAGCTGGATCAACATTGAATTCTGTACCTGAAAATAAGCTGATCCGATAATTTAACTGTCGCCTTACCTCAGACAGAATAGGAGCGATTAAAAACTCAGAACGGGCTTTTTCGCTATTGATTGCAGTCGCTAAAGTTAGGTTTTCATCCAGCAACCGTTTTAGCAAGTCAGATGGCTGGACACCTGCTACAGTAAGAAATAGATTACGTGTCTCTTCTAAAGTTAAGCCAAACGCATTTCTTACTTTAGCGAGACTAAAATCACTGTATGCCATAGACTTCTGCTCCAGTTCTATCTTAATTGTGCATAGCTTCCCCATCTTTGCAAGAATTATTTAAAAGGCAAGCTTCGGTTAGCAGGCTCGCCCCTCAAATATTGTACCTTGGCACGAAATTAAAAATACCTAGAGAAAAACCAGATAATCACTCCAGTTCCCAGTACACAAATAATTCCCGCCAAACCAGCTAAAGGTTTTTTGTTCTTACCTGTGAACCAGTCAGAGACTTTACCTGTGTAAGTAATTAATCCTGCTGTATCTAAAGTTGCGATTGCCCATACCCATCCCGCGTGCAGTCCCCAAGCAAAACTCAAATTGCCACTAGAGGCAAAGCGTGCCAACACTAGCACCATTCCCATCAGCCACAATCCAGGGAGTTGAGGTACAGTTTCGCGTTGCTCCCAAACCAGGTGTAGCAAGGCAAAAATCAAGCTAGATATTGCTGCTGCTACCCAAATTGGATAATCCTGCGCTAATTCAGTGAACAGGAAACCGCGAAAAACTAACTCTTCTATCCCACCTACTAATAACGCTATCAAGAAAATCGATAGCAAGATGGGTAGTAATAACTTGAAATTCGTCTTTTCAAAAGAACACCAACCTAATCCGAATTGCCCACTAAATACAATAGCTAGGCTCACCACTCCCAAACCGAAACCTAGTGCTAAAGAACCAAGAGTTGAAAGATTCCCAACAAAGCCGTAATCCGAAAAAGATTTATTCCTCAGCCAACTAACTCCCCATAGAATCAGGGGAGCTAATAGGTAGAGTGACGCCAATAACGGCATCTTTTGCTCTGGCTGCAAAGGTTTGGGAGGTTGCCAATTGAGCAATATTGCTGATCCTGTTGCGACTGGCAACCAGCAAACTATCCAGAAAATAAAAAATGCCATCACTACAACTAGTGCTGGTGCATTTTCCATAAACGCCAGTAAGATGTTGACCGAAGGCTCAAAGAAAGTTATCAAAATAAACAAAAAAAACACGATAGACTTCTTGCATTATAGATTTCTTGCTGATTAATCAAGACTCTACTAAATTTGGTGACTTCTGCAAGGGGTCTAATCGTATTTTTTATCTGGGACAAAATTATCTCAATAGAGCTACCAGTTTGCTGTCGGAGTAAGGACAAGTTATCATCACCTGAAACTTATCCCTACCATCAGCAAATTTACTCTTCATCTTCCAAATCTTCGTCTGATTCGTCAGAATCTACATCTTGTGAGGTTAATTTTTTATCACTTTCACCGAGTTGAATCAAGTGAATATGCTTGTAACCCAGCCTAATTTCAAACTCATCTCCAGGCTTTAAGCCCATTGCCTTGGTATATGTGGCACCAATTACAATCTGACCATTTTGATGGACACTAACCCGATATGTCGGTTCACGACCACGACCATCTTTAGGTGCTTCTGGACTTAGAGGAATTCCTCTAGCCGATAGCAAAGCGTCATAAAAATCAGTGAGATTGACACGAACCTGGTTATTCTTAGTAACAGTGTAATAGCCGCACTGTTTAGCTCTTTCTCGGCGTGGTAAAGTGGAAAGTTCTTTTACTTTAGCAAGTAGTGCTTTTCCGGTTAATGGCGCGGTTGCAGTTTCAGTCATTATGCTCAAATTTTCCTTACTCTCTCCAAACTGATAAACGATGTAGTCTCATGCCAGCATTTAGCTTTTTAGCATTTGCATAAAGCTACTTAAGACCCTAATGTAACGGGTGAATTCCTGCTGATAAGAGCCAAAAGCACTTCTATATATGGTTGTCCACAACCAACTAGAGGTCATAGTTGCCACAGACATTAATTTTGGCGATGTTACGGCACTTTTAACCATTATTCGCCATCAGAAAGAAAACTATTTTCTCCTGTGACGCTACTGTAGCGGTGTAACTTTCAGCCACCTTTACAAATTGTGTTGATTCTACTACAAATAAGTCGTAGACCCAATAAATTGCAGGTTTTTCACTTTCAGTGCTTGCCTTTCTGACCAATGAACAAGTAGAGTTTTCTCTACTCGTCCTTTCAAGCTTTGGACAGCATAGTATTTCAATAGAGTCCTATGGGCATACGCCCTTTTGTCCTGCCAGTAGAGACGTGAATTTTTTGGTCTCTACATTACGAATCAACAAAGCAGTAGTAACCGCGCTGATACGGCTATTGATTCTGGTTTTGTTACTTCGTAATTTTATATCAAATACTAGCATGGACTAATAATAGCAAAATAGTTGTTTAATTTTGAATTAAAGTTGCTGGTAAATTTTTATTTAAATTCCTGGACTTAAAGCTTGGAAAAAGCAGCGAGTATTTTCTTAACCCTTTATTGCAAGCGTAAGTATTGCCCTATGGCTTTTATAAAAATTTATCTAATATAGACGAGCCGTTTTGACCAATGAGTTAAATCCAAGATTTTCTTGATTGAGAGGAGGCAAAAATCTAAAAGTCTCCCGCATCCGGGATTTCCGGTGCAAGAACTTTTATTTAAAAGTGGTGAGGATTTTTCCTCAGTTTATTACCGTAAGCTCAAAAGCGGTCAGAAGATTTTGTCCGTCTGTCTATGGGAAGAATAAATCTCTTAACATCTGCCTAGCGCTTGATTGCTATTACTATATATTGAACATGTGCTTTTACACTTCTATATAATCAAAAAATTCTGTCAAGCGGTAGCGAAGGTGGAATTTTCCAGTCAGGACTGCTTGACTCAAGTTGAGATCAAGACGTGTTGCTAACCTGACATGCATCTAATTTGGATATGATCGCTAGGTCAAAGATGAACCTAAGTCCCTTTCTAAGCAAACTTCCTTTCCTTTACATTCCTAAACAGCTAAATTCAATGCAAAGCTCCGATTACATTTTTGGCGTTTTAACTCAGAATTTGACACAAATCTTGCCTACGGCGCTGGTGCAAGTAAAGTTTTAATGGTTATCCTTAAACTAGAATCAGTCACTCTTTCATCGTCAGCCTATTAACACCAGGATTTGAATTAAGGGCAAAAAAGTATAGCTCACTTTTGGCAACTACCTGCCTTGACTGATGATTGTTGAGGCTAGTGAAGCAATTTTAAAATTTTGGTTAGTGGTCATGGAAGTTATTTTTAAGGTCATTCGACAGCAACAAAATTCCTCTCCTGTTGTGCAAACCTACTTCGTAGAGGCAGAACCAGGTAATACAATCTTGGATTGCCTCAATCATATTAAGTGGGAGCAAGATGGAACTTTGGCGTTTCGCAAAAATTGCCGCAATACCATTTGTGGTAGCTGTGCTATGCGAATTAATGGGCGTTCGGCTTTAGCTTGTAAGGAAAATGTTGGCAGTGAACTTGCCAGATTACAACAAATATCATCATCCCAAAGTAAAGTAAATGCCATTGGCGAAATCACGATCGCCCCTCTCGGCAATATGCCGGTGATTAAAGATTTAGTTGTAGATATGAGCAGTTTCTGGAATAATCTAGAGGCAGTTGCTCCTTATGTGAGTACGGCAGCACGACTTGTACCCGAAAGAGAGTTTTTGCAAACACCCCAAGAGCGATCGCGCCTCGATCAAACTGGCAACTGTATTATGTGCGGTGCTTGTTACTCTGAATGCAACGCCCGTGAAGTTAATCCAGACTTTGTTGGTCCCCATGCCCTTGCCAAAGCTTACCGGATGGTAGCAGATTCCCGCGATCGCGACACCGAAAATCGTTTAGAAAGCTACAACGAAGGTACTAAAGGCGTATGGGGTTGCACCCGTTGTTTGTACTGCGATTCCGTTTGTCCAATGGATGTTGCACCATTAGAACAAATCACCAAAATTAAACAAGAAATTCTCACCCAGAAACAAGCCAGCGATAGTCGCTCACTTCGTCACCGAAAAGTATTGGTGGATTTAGTTAAAGAAGGTGGTTGGATTGATGAACGTCAATTTGGTTTACAAGTTGTCGGTAACTACTTTCGAGATTTAAAAGGATTACTCAGTCTTGCACCCCTCGGTTTACGGATGATCATCCGGGGTAAGTTTCCCCGATCATTTGAACCTTCAGAGGGGATGCAACAAGTGCGATCGCTCATTGAATCTGTGCAACAAGTAGAAAATAAAAGTGAGGAATGAGGAGTAGAGACGCGATTAATCGCGTCTCTACAGGAGTTAAGAATTTTAACTCATAACTCCTAACTCCAGTTCAACGCGGTTCTTGAGGGATATTCAACGGCTGTCCATAACGGTCATATACTAAAACATCCCACTGCCCGTTGCTACTCGATTCAAAAGCAATCCTGCTACCATCAGCGCTAATTGTAGGGTTGCGGACTTCCGCTTGCAGATTATTAGTCAAATTCCGTGATTGACGTGTTTCCCGATCGTAGAGAAAAATGGCTGATCGCCCCTGACGGCTAGCACCAAATACAATATAACGACCATCTTGTGAAACGCTAGGATGAGTTGCGATCGCATCAAAGGAATTTAAACCTGGCAAATCAACCAAATCACGAGTCACCGTATCAAACATATAAACATCTTGGCTACCACGTCGGTCAGTAATAAAAACAATGTATCTCCCAGAAATTTGGGGATTTAATTCCGACGCTAAACTATTGAGACTCCGACCCCCCGGATCAAAGGGATAACTTAAAATGCGAGGGTAGCCAAAACACCCAGTCAATAAACTTAAACAGAAAAATACAGGTATAAAAACAATACGTTTCATATATATAGTTATTAATCATTAATCAGTAATTATTCTCCCCCTACCTCCCCTGCCTCCTTTACGGAGATGAACCGACAGTTGCACCGTTAGGAATATCTAACTCAATATTTGGCCCCCGGTCTAGGACTTCAATATCCCACTGACCACGGGTGGCGGTTTCAAAGACAACATAACGTCCATCTGGGCTGATATTTGGTTTTCTGACCCAGCCGCGATAGATTGGTGTGACGATTTGCGACTGTTGCGTAGCGCGATCGTAAAGTGCCACCACAGGTCTACCTTGATCACTAGTAAGATAAGCAATATAACGCCCGGTATAGCTCAAACTCGGACTTTCAGCAATTGTCTCCTGTCGGTTTATCCCCGGTGTGCCAATAAACAGTTGCCTCTCCAAATCGTACACCAGTAACTGCTGATTACCATTCCGATTAGATACAAACGCTAAAAAACGCCCATTTCCACTCAAAGCAGGTTGCTCCTCGGTGTAGCGACTGTTGAGGGAAGTAGACCCTATAGGAATATCGTTAGAACCACAAGATACAAGCAAACTTGTTAAACCAAAAACCAGGCTCCAATGAATTGGTCTTTGGAGCCAAAATGTAGGCGTAAATTTTTCCACCTCAACTGTTTTCCGTCGCCTCTAAATCTATTTCCACGCTAACTGTTTTAAACATCGTCAAAATCGGTCGAATTATCTGGCTCCTGATTTGGCTTTTCAACCGGGTTGTATGGTACATAATCAGTTGGGATCGCCTCATCATCTTCGCGCCCTCTTCGAGGAGTCGAGTCAGTGGGTGGACGACGCCTTCTTGGTCTGGGAGCAACATCATCATCACGACTTTCGGGACGCTGGGGCCCGTTATTACTGCGGCGAGAAGGTTTTCTGACTTCCCCACCCGAACTTTCCCAATCATCAACTTCCCTAGATGAAGAACCCCAATTCTCTTCTTCAGAGCTTTCAGAAGGGCGATTCACTGGACGGCCAGAAGTCCGCCGCCGCGTTTTATCAGTCGCAGCCTGTCTTTCACTACTGCTGCTATTGCGGCGTTCTGTACGACGGGGGGGTTGCTCCTCGTAGTAGTCATCACGAGTTGAAATCTTATCCCTGCTACCCTGAATCCGGGCACGCACGGGGCGTTCCTCCTCGTCTTCATAAGGCAATGGATCTAAGTCTTCAATTTCAGCTTGATAGTTTCTGCGATTCTTGTACTCATAGTTTCTGCTTATCTCTCGTTCATCGTCCACAATCGGAGTGTTGCGTTTTGCTTGCTGGGTAGCTATACTCCGCAGGCGAATACTTTCAACTGCAAAAAACACAGTTGTGCCAACTAAAAGCAGTTGACCAAATTGAAGAATCGGGTCTAGCCGCCATCCTTGAAAGACGAGAATGAAGCCGCAGAGCAAGCCGACTGCCGCAAAAAAGATATCTTGATCCCGTGACAATTCCGGACGCACAGTGCGGAGAAAATACAGTGCTGCCCCAGCCACAGCCAGGAAAATTCCTAAAATACTGGCTGAGTTTGCCCCAAAATTAACCTGAGCCAGAAAACTGGCTGAGTTCAGCCCAAAATTTATCATTGCTGTTTTCCCAATATCAAATCTATGTTAGCGAGTCACAATTAAAATCACTACTCTAATTAGTCACGATATATTGAAGCTTCAAAGCCTCTGGCAAAGAAGCTCTGAAGCTGTTCACAGAAAAATAAAAACACCTACTTCTGTCAGCTACAACTGCTCCTAGCGGTAAACACTGCTGTTTTTGGTGCAATTAAAAATAACTGACAGACAATCGGTTATGAGAGTCAATTCGACTCTCATAAGCATTATGAACGCTGAATTTTATCTTTTTGGCTAATGAAAACTAGACCAACTGTAACGGGGATTACAACAATTGCAGTACCCCATAGCAGACTCCAAAGAAAATTTGCTAAAGAAGGCGTCATACTTCTCAACCTTTTTTTACACAGTTCATCCTAATTTTAATAGTGTATTACTTTCTTGAGAAGCCTCTAACTTGGAACTGCTAAACTTGGTAACTGCTTTCACCAGTTGTTGAGTTAACCACGTGAGCGAGTTCGCTTTTCTATTTCAGAAGGAAGTGACAGCATTTGGTTAAAATGATCATGAGAGTGCTTTACAAAGCTTAAAATTTTCTGGCGATGTCTACGACGGGCTACGCCTACGCGAACCCGAAGGGCTTACCGTTGCCTAAGTTTTTTCTTTCTTTAGAGATAGATAGTAGCTTAAACCGATGACTGGTGTTGACTTGACTGCTTGGATTCTGGGCCCTGTGTTGGGACTGATGACATTTTTATTTATATTCCGGATCATTCTCACTTGGTATCCGCAAGTGGATCTGAATCGTTTGCCCTTTAATTTAATAGCTTGGCCTACTGAACCATTTTTAGTACCATTGCGAAAGCTAGTCCAACCTATAGGTGGGGTGGACATTACACCGATTATTTGGGTTGGTATCTTTAGCCTGCTGCGAGAAATCCTGCTAGGTCAGCAAGGATTGCTGACTATGCTATCTCGTGTGAATTAGGGATAGGGCATGGGGCAGAAGAATTTTGGATTTTGGATTTTGGATTTTGGATTGAACATCTAAAATCTAAAAAACGCTTGATAGCGCAGCGTAAAGCCAACTCTTGGAGAAGCTGCGCCAACGGCATGGCAACTCTTAGAGACGCTACGCGTAGCTTGCTTCCCCGTTCGCGTTAGCGTCTCCGTTGGCGCAGCCTCTCCGTCAGGAGAAGGAGAAGGGGTACGCTTAGAGCAACTGTGCGTAGCGTCTGACTCGCTAACGCAAATCCAAAATTGAGGAGGCGTAGGGCATAAGGCATTGGTTATTTCACCCCTGCTCCCCTGCTCTCTTGCTCCTCCAGCTTCCCACTCTCCACCCCCTTAACCGTTCATTTCTTGCACAAAATTTGTATAGACATTACCCTGCAAGAACTGTGGAGTTTCCATAATTTTTTGATGAAATCCAATGGTGGTGGGTAGTCCAGTGATGGCACATTCCCGGAGTGCGCGTTTCATGCGGTTAATAGCAGTAGGTCGATCTGGGGCCCAAACAATTAACTTGCCGATCAAGGAATCGTAATAGGGCGGGATTTGGTAATCTGTGTAAACGTGGGAATCAATCCGAACACCAGGCCCTCCAGGGGGAAGATAGCCACTGATTCGTCCAGGAGAAGGGCGAAAGTCATGATCCGGGTCTTCAGCGTTGATCCGGCATTCGATCGCATGACCCCGCAAAACTACTTGCTCTTGGGTAAGCTTGAGTCTTTCCCCTTGGGCAATCCGAATTTGTTCGGCAACCAAGTCTATTCCAGTAATCATCTCTGTTACAGGATGTTCTACTTGAATCCGGGTGTTCATTTCCATAAAGTAGAATTTACCGAATCTATCCAAGAGAAACTCGATAGTACCCGCCCCACTGTAGTTAATAAATTGGGCAGCTTTGACAGCAGCTTGTCCCATTTTCTCGCGCAGGTCTTGGTCGAGAGCCGGACTTGGTGCTTCTTCCAGTAACTTTTGATTCCGGCGCTGAATAGAGCAATCCCGTTCGCCCAAGTGGATAACATTACCATAATTATCCGCCAAAATTTGAAATTCGATGTGGCGGGGACGTTCAATAAATTTTTCTATGTAAACGCCAGAATTCCCAAAAGCTGCTCCTGCTTCCCCTTGGGCGGCCAGGAAAAGTTTGACAAATTCATCTTCAGAACGAACTAGGCGCATACCTCGTCCGCCACCACCCGCTGTGGCTTTGATCATCACTGGATAGCCGATATCCTTGGCTAATTTTAATCCTTGTTCCTCAGATTCTACTAACCCCTCAGTACCAGGTACTGTAGGGACTCCAGCTTTTTGCATGGTTTCTTTGGCAGTCGATTTATCCCCCATCAGCTTGATAGCTTCTGGAGTTGGGCCAATAAAAGCAATATGATGGTCGGCACAGATTTCCGCAAACCGGGCATTTTCTGCCAAAAAGCCATAACCTGGATGAATGGCTGTCGCATTGCGCGTCAGGGCGGCAGCAATAATATTGGGAATATTCAAATAACTTTTACTGCTAGCAGGTTCGCCAATGCAAACCGCTTCATCAGCAAGTTGGACGTGAAGAGCATTACGGTCAACGGTAGAGTGAACCGCAACTGTCGCAATCCCCATTTCTTCGCAGGCGCGGAGAATGCGAAGGGCGATTTCTCCCCGATTGGCAATTAATATTTTGTCAAACTTCATTTTTTAGTTTCGATATCATTACCAGTAGATTGACATTTTCTCTGATCCAACTTGAAACGACGCTTTCGCATTATTTCAAATTATCACAGTCGATTCGCCACCCTGATTCTAAGCAAACTTTCATATTGCAAGCTTGCTGCCTTTATGGGTCTTAATTACTGTAAGTCTTGGCTAGTGCCAAAATGGGCTTTTGCGTAGGCGTAGCCCGTCGTAGACATCGCACCGCACCTCCTACAGTAGCTCTACCCTTTTTAATATCACTTGTGCAGAGGCTAGATTTCTGTCAGTCTGATACCGCCTTGAGGAAATTTATATTTTTGAGAAATATAACTTTAGATATCACCTTACTATAATTATTTTCTTATGCTATAGTCTATATTTAGACAACCCGTGCGGATGTGGCGGAATTGGTATACGCGCACGCTTGAGGTGCGTGTGGCTTTGCCTTGCGAGTTCGAGTCTCGCCATCCGCATATTTTGTTTGTTTAGTCAAGGGTCAATAGTCAAGGGTCAAAACACCTTAGATTATTGACCCTTAAATCTGAGTAGAGCTAAGGTTTTTTATGCTTTTATAGAGATAGGTGAAGTTTTGTAAAAAGCATTGAGTATTACTTTTACGCCCACAAACAACTTAACATTGCCAGCAGCTTGGCATCGCCTCACTCCGATTTGGCAAGGAGGGGAGGAAATAATTCAACAAAGTTTACCTCATACTCAGCTAGCACCTGCTTGGCAACTAATGCTTTTGGGTGACGGCTCTCCAACACGTCACCTAGAATTGCTCACAGGTGAGCCTGTAGAAGTAGATGTGATTGATATGTCATTGATTGGCATGGACTTGGATGGTGCGCCTGAATTAATCCAAACTGTCCCAGGTCCACGACTACGGCGACAAGTGTGGCTGCGTACTGCTTCTGGTCAACGATTAGCCTACGCCACTTCGTGGTGGGAAGCCAGTCATGTAGATGAGTATTTGCAAAATCGTTCATTACCAATTTGGGCAAGTTTAGCTCGTCTTCGCACAGAGTTGTATCGGGATGTTCGAGGAATTTACTACGGTGACTCATCGGCGTTAGAGTCTGGTTTTGATGTAACCGGGCCTTTTTGGGGTCGCCATTACTTGTTTTGGCATCATGGACAGCCACTAACTTTAATTTATGAAGTTTTTTCGCCTTATTTAACCAAATATTTGGGAGCTATGCAATTAAATTCAAAAAACCCATAAAAAGCCTGAAGAGAATATTGCTTTTAAGTTTTGATTGCTATTTAAATAACTCAGGATTTACATAAAAATCGCCGAAAAGCTTAATTTATCGTAGACACGTAGTGGCTTGCCGCAGGCTACCGCCAAGACGAGAAGCAACTGGCGGCGGTATCATTTACCCACTCCCACTTTTGCAAGTCTCGCAAGATATCACCGAATTTCACTACTGAATTGGCGATTAAATCTGGACTTTGAAACTGGTTAATAAAATTAATATACTCTTGAACATAATGCCAAGTTGCTTGCCAATCTGGATGATTGATATCTTGATGTTTAAAAGCTTTGAGATAATAACAAATACCAATCTCACCGAGAATTATTGCTTACTTTTCTAAATTATTACTTTCCTGCCAAAGTTCTAAAGCTTTATGATAATGCTCTAAAGCCGAATCTTCGTAATTATTTATCTGTTTAACAAAACCTAATAAAGATTTTAAATTAGCTTTAATTTTTAAATTATAAACATCTGGCTGATTGAGTAAATCTCTTTGCGCTGTTTCTAAATCATTTTCCAGTTTGATATATACATTTACGCTAAGTTTTAAGTTATTACTAAACCATTGATTAGCGGTTTGAATGATAAAATCTACTAATTCCTGTGTTGATATAGCAAAATTTCTCGTAGTTGCCCAACTTTCCAAATCTGGTGCAAGCTGTATTAGTTGTTTATAAATTTCATCGTCAATCCACAACACTAAGGGAAAAGCAAAATTCTTGCGAAACTCTTCCTGCACCTGATTAGCAGAAGTTAACATTATAGGCAAATTCTGTACTGATTCCAAACCGACAACCATCACACAGGCTGGTATTTCTTCGCCGAATTCTTCCTGAATCGCAGTATAAAGAGTTTTGCGAGATTGCTGCACTGCCAAAACACGAATTTCAAGTTGACAAATTTCCTGCAATCTGAAGATTAAGCGATCGCGCAAACTAACATAATTACACTGGACCAAAATCAGCTTAAACATTTCGGATTTGCTGCCTCAAAGGTAGATATTACCTCTGTTCTCTCTTCCTCTGTGTTCTCAGCGCGGCAGTTGCTTCAAGTCGGGGAACCCGCCCAACGCACTGCCTTGCCTCTGCGGTAGCCTGCGGCAAGCCGCTGCGCGTCTACATTAAGGAAGATTGAAACCACAGAGGCACAGAGAAGCCAGTGCGTTGCGGGGGTTCCCCCCGTTATAGCAGCTGGCGCGGCACAGAGAAATAAGAGTGTAAAGATGTAAGTAATATTAAGTGATCTGCAAAAACCTATACTTTTTTTTGATACTATTTAAGTCCGGACTCTTTAAATACTGATTGACGTATGAGCAAAGGTACCCTGTTTGACAAAGTTTGGGACTTACACACCGTTGGTACACTTCCCTCAGGGCTGACGCAACTATTTATCGGGCTTCACTTAATTCATGAAGTCACCAGTCCCCAGGCCTTTGCTATGTTACGCGAGAGGGATCTGAAAGTACTGTTTCCAGAGCGTACCGTCGCTACAGTCGATCATATTGTGCCCACAGAAAATCAGGCGCGTCCCTTTGCCGATAGCTTGGCAGAGGAAATGATCCAGGCGCTGGAAAATAACTGTCAAGAAAATAACATAACTTTTTACAACATTGGTTCTGGCAGTCAGGGTATAGTTCATGTCATCGCTCCAGAACTTGGAATCACCCAACCAGGAATGACGATCGCTTGTGGAGATAGCCACACTTCCAGTCATGGGGCATTTGGTGCGATCGCATTTGGTATTGGTACTAGCCAAGTCCGGGATGTTCTTGCTTCTCAAACTCTCGCCCTTTCTAAACTGAAAGTCCGCAAAATTGAAGTTAACGGCACCCTAAAGCCAGGAGTTTTCGCCAAAGATGTCATCCTGCATATCATCCGCACCCTTGGCGTTAAAGGTGGTGTGGGCTATGGCTACGAATTTGCAGGTACGACATTTGAACAAATGAATATGGAAGAGAGGATGACAGTTTGCAATATGGCGATCGAAGGCGGTGCTAGATGCGGCTACGTTAATCCCGATCAAGTTACCTACGATTACCTCAAGGGTAGAGATTTTGCACCCAAAGATGCAGATTGGGATAAAGCAGTGGCTTGGTGGGATTCCATCAAGAGCGATGCTGATGCCCAATATGATGATGTAGTCGTATTCGACGCTGCTGAAATTTCTCCTACTGTTACCTGGGGGATTACTCCCGGTCAAGGTATCGGTGTCAACCAGTCAGTGCCTCAACCGGAAGAACTGCTTGAAGAAGACCGATTCATTGCCGAAGAAGCTTACCGCTACATGGATTTATATCCTGGTCAACCCATCAAGGGCACCAAAATAGATGTCTGCTTTATTGGTAGTTGCACTAACGGCAGAATTAGTGATTTACGGGAAGCTGCGAAAATCGCCAAAGGTCGCCACGTTGCTGAGGGAATCAAAGCCTTTGTTGTGCCTGGTTCTGAAAGGGTGAAGGAAGAGGCGGAAGCTGAAGGACTGGACAAAATCTTTGAGGAAGCCGGATTTGAGTGGCGTGAACCGGGATGTTCCATGTGCCTAGCCATGAACCCCGATAAGCTACAAGGAAGACAAATCAGTGCTTCCTCTTCTAACCGCAACTTTAAAGGAAGACAGGGTTCATCCTCCGGTAGGACATTGTTAATGAGTCCGGCGATGGTCGCCACTGCTGCAATTAAAGGCGAAGTTTCTGATGTACGCGAGTTACTGTAACCCCACTTCGTGGCAGAGATAAGTCTCTTAAACTTTTCTTTCTTTCTTTGTGTCCTACCCTACGGGAAGCCACTTCGTGTCTACGTTTTCTATATAAAAATAATATGGTGAGTGAAGTTAAAACAGTTTCAGGGCGCGGTATACCCTTAGTGGGCAATGATATAGATACTGATCGCATTATTCCCGCGCGATATTTAAAAGCCGTTACCTTTGATGGGTTAGGCGAAGGCGCGTTTATTGATGACCGGACAGCACTTAAAGGTGAACATCCCTTTGACCAACCCCAGTACCAAGGTGCGAAGATTTTAATAGTCAACCGTAACTTTGGCTGTGGTTCATCACGGGAACATGCACCCCAAGCGATCGCAAAATGGGGAATCCAAGCTTTAATCGGTGAAAGCTTCGCAGAAATCTTTTTCGGTAACTGTGTGGCAATGGGCATACCTTGTCTGACAGCCGATGCTGTTACTGTTAAACAACTGCAAGAGTTAGTGGCTGCCAATCCTCAAGCTGCCGTGACAGTGAATCTGGAAACCTTGCAAGTGCAGATTGGTGATTACACTGCCCCAGTTGCGATCGAAGAAGGTACTAGAAGTACATTTATTTCTGGGACTTGGGACGCTTGCGGTCAGTTGGTGGCGAATGCTGACCAAGTTCGGGCAACTGCTGCAAAATTACCCTACGTCGGTTGGGGCAATTTAGCCGCGAGTTAGAAGTGTGACTCTTTTGTTTCTCTCGAAACTAAGTTTCAGACTCTCAAGTGTAAAATATAGCTTTTTCGTCGTAGGGGCACAACATTGTTGTGCCCCCAAAGTGTGTTGCGTCCAAATCCTGATCTGAGGCTCTGTCTCTATTGCTGAGGGTTGAGTTAGTAGCTCTACAGCCTTAATTTTCATATTTAAGTTAGGAATGAGTCTGATTTTGTAATTTAATTACAAGTTTAAAAGTGACTTTTACTTAAAGTCATAGACATATTACATAGGATAAATAGTATTACAGTCAAACATGAATTATTTAATCTATATAATTAGATCACATATGTTCAGTAATATATCTAATTCAATCACATATATTACTAGCTTTAATTCTTGCTATAATAAAATTGCGCTAAAAAAGGGTAGAGTTCCTAAATAACATTGAAACTCTACCACTATGTAGGTTAGTTAAGTTGCCGCTTTGCTAACCTGTATATTCTAAACCTTGCTTAATGTCCTAATGACACAACGCTAATCCCTAGGATGATTAACCCTAGGGTAGTTAGCTGTGACTGGGAAAAACACTCTCCCAATTCGTATGCATCTTCAAAAGTGGTATTTGCTCCCTGTGCCATCGCAGGTGCCATTGGATGAGCAGCATCGCCTAAAAGTGTGACTCTGCCTTGGCTCCAGTGGGTTAACGGTGGGCGATCGCAAATCGGCCCCTCCCAGATTTGCTCGGCTGGTGTCGCTTCTACCACCGCCCGAAAAGATTCATCCCAATCAGTTAATTCATGGAGAATGCGAGATTTCACTTGATCAGCACTGTGGGAAAGAGAGTACTCAGGCGATAACTTCCGACTAATCCAACTGGTATAGCCACCGCCCACATTGAGAATGTACATAAATTGTTTATTGCCTTTGACAAAAACTAGTTCATAGTCATTAAATAACTCGTGGTGATACTTGATAACGGCACGTCAACACATACTACCAATATAATTAGGCTTACCCTCGCCAAATAAAGTTTCTCTGATTACAGAGTTGACGCCATCAGCCCCAATCAGCAAATCTGCATATACTGATTTTTCGCCATTAAAATGAATTTCCACACTTTTTTCATCTTGCTCAAAGCCGATGCAGCGATGATTGAGGTGAATGATGTCAGATGGCAATCTAGACGCTAGAACTTGCTGCAAACGATACCACCAAACAGTCAATAATGGCTGTCCGTATTGCTCCAAGTATTTGGTTGCGTTAGTTCGGATTGTTTCTGCCTGAATATTCTTTAAAACCGTGTGGTAAACCTCGCATCCTGAACTTTTAAGGGTTTCGACTATTCCTGGTGCGATCGCATCTAAAAAATTCAAACCGTTAGGAGCCAGTCCTAGTCCAGTTCCAGCCGGACGAAATTCTTGGGCTTTTTCGTACACTTGAACGTCTATCCCTTGGCTTCTCAATGCTATAGCAGCAGCCAAACCACCTGGGCCAGCACCGACAATGGCAACTTTCTCTACTATCGGTTTGGATAATTTCTGAGTAAGATTTTCCATATTATTAGGTTAATTAGATGGGTTAAAACAATATTTAGTAGGGAATTATATCAAATCTTGAATAGAGATTTTAAAATATAAAATTTTTGCATATGATCCAAATGTTATTTAAAGTCTACCTCTAACATTACTATGAATCATTAATTCTGCCATTGCGATCGCTCCGAAGTTTATCCGGCTTTTCTTGCATCCCAATTATAGCTTTACTACGTGACGGGGTGGCTGTAAAGCTTTGAGTCACAATCATAATCATAATCCACAATCCAATTGCCATCCCAGCTTCAATCGGCACAATTAAAACTTGTGTGTGAAAATTTGCCAGTGAATTAACTCTTGTATGACTCTAGCAGTAATGCATATCAGCGCTAAAATAATCACAATAGAGGGATTAGCCCAAGATGGCAAACTCCACCCCATGCAAACAGCCTTTATCACCCATGATGCTTTTCAATGTGGTTACTGCACATCTGGTTAAATTGTCTCAGCCGTGGGGATGAAATTGGAATAACTGCCAAAATCTAAAGTATAAATTAGAGCAAAGATGAGTGGAAACCTTTGCTGCTGTGAAGCATATCCAAATATTATTGCAGCGATTCAGGATGTGCTGGAGAAAATGGAAGATGCAGCCATTTAGTCATGCTAAAGTTACTTCACAAGAAGTAGCGATCGCAACAGTTGAAAAAGACAAAACTGCTGCATTTATTGCTAGTGGCACAGATTTACTGGGATTGATGAAGGATGGAGTCCAAACAGCAAATTTATTAATTGATATTAATAGTTTATCCTTAGCAGATATTGAATCTCAAGCTGATGGAATCCGTATTGGTGCAGTTTCTCGGATGAGTGACGTGGCTTTTCATCCCCAAATTCAGGAGTGCTATCCAGTAATTAGCCAAGCATTATTACAAAGTGCTTCACCGCAACTGCGAAATATGGCAACAGTGGGCGGTAATTTATTGCAACGAGTCCGCTATGGCTACTTTCGCGATCCGGTTTTTCCTTGTAATAAACGCACTCCCGGTATAGGTTGTGCTGCGATCGCAGGTTAAAATCGAATGCACGCTATTTTCGGAGCTAGCGAACATTGTATTGCTGTTCATCTGGAACATCATAATCCCCTAGAACCTTCTGCAACGATCGCTATGTGGGAAGGGGATAATTTGACGCTGTATGAAACCACTCAAGGCATTTCTGCAACCCAAAGAGTGATCGCATCTGTTCTGAATATTCCTCAAGAAAATGTCCGCGTCATCTCCAAATATTTAGGGGGAGGATTTGGCTGTAAAGTACTGCTAAGATTTCATACTATCCTGGCTGCGATCGCATCTCGTCAAGTAAAGCGCCCTGTGAAAGTTGTGCTAACGCGATCGCAAATGTACACAGCTTGCGGCCACAGATCCCAAACTCAGCAGCAGCTAACTTTAGGTGCAACCAAGGAAGGTAAGCTAACCCTGATCAATCACATTGGCACATCCTTAACTTCTCTGTTTGATGACTTTGTGGAACTTGTGGGTACAGCAACAACAATGATGTACGCTTGTCCCAATTTGGAAATTAAATACCGCTTGGCACGCATTAATACTGGCACACCAACCTTTATGCGTGGGCCAGGAGAAGCGCCGGGAATGTTTGCCCTAGAGTCAGCAATGGATGAACTGGCATATGCCTTAAATATTGACCCGATTGAATTCAGATTAAAAAATCATGCAGATATCGAGCCGCACAAAGGATTACCTTGGTCAACTAAATCCCTGAAAGAATGTTACCGAAAAGGGGCAGAAATTTTTGGTTGGTCACAACGTAATCCAGTTCCCCGTTCCATGCGGGATAATCATTTCCTGATTGGTTGGGGGATGGCAAGTGCGACATTTCCTACCAACATTCAAACAGCATTAGTCAAGGTAAAAATTTTTGCCAATGGAGAAGTGAAAGTACAAAGTGGCACTCAAGACATCGGTACAGGCACTTATACAGTAATGACGCAGGTAGCTGCTGAGGTATTAGGATTACCAGTGCAGTTTGAACTAGGTGATAGTAATCTTCCTAAAGCCCCGATGGCAGGAAACTCAATTACAGTTGCTAGTGTTTCTCCTGCGGTGCATAAAGCAGCGATCGCCGCACGGGATAAGATAATTAAAATGGCGATCATAGATCCAAATTCTCTGCTTTACGAATCTCAAGCAGAAGATATTACCGTAGAGTCAGGGCAAATATTTTTAAAACAAGACCCTTTCAAGCGAGACAGCTACACCGATATTCTGCTTCGTCACGGGTTAGAGAGTTTAGAAGTTACAGAGGAATCCTCACTCAACCCAGAGAGCAAACAATATGCTAAACATTCTTTTGGTGCGATATTTGTGGAAGTGGCTGTTGATGAATCGTTGGGAGAAATCAAGGTTAGGCGTTGCGTAGGTGTTTATGGTGCAGGGCGAATTCTCAACTTCAAGACAGCGCGGAGTCAAGTTTTAAGCGGGATTACATGGGGAATCGGTATGGCGCTGATGGAGAAAACCGTAATGGATGCCAATCAGGGCAGAATAGTTGGTGCTAACCTTTCTGATTACCTAATTCCCGTTCATGCAGATATCCCAAATATGGAAGTACAATTTATTGAAGAACACGATCCTTTTGTGAATGCACTAGGAACCAAAAGTCTGGGGGAACTTCCGATTGTTGGGGTAGCAGAATACTAGTAATACTGGCGCAGCTTCCCAGAGTGATGTAACCCTAACCTTTGTTTCTTACTCAGTTACTAATGCAGCATACCAGCAGATCATTCCCAAATTTATCGAACAGTGGAAGAAAGAACATAACCAAAACGTCACTTTTAATCAAAGCTATGATGGCTCAGGTTCCCAGACTCTTGCCGTAATTGACGGTAAAGAAGCCGATGTGGTACACCTGTCACTTGCCCTAGATATTAATAAACTTGTTCAGGCAGGTTTTATTCAACCGGGGTGGGAAAAAGAAGCGCCTAATGATGCAATTGTTACCAAATCTTTAGATGCGATCGCCATCCGTCAGGGTAATCCCAAAATATCAAAACTTGGACAGATTTAGCACGAGATGGTGTAAATGTGGTTACATCTGACCCCAGAACCTCTGGCGGTGCTCGCTGGAACTTCCTTAGTCTGTGGAGTTCTGTGACAAAAACTGGCGGCAATGAAAATCAAGCAATAGACTTTATCGCCAAAGTCTATAATAATGCACCTTTATTACCCAAAACTGCTCGGAATGCCAGCGAAGTATTCTTCAAACTCCCGGTTCGCCCATTTTTTTGAGTTATAGAAATTATCAAAAACCATAAAATCTATACACCATAATAGTTTTAGAGATTTTACTAAATTCCCTTAAATTACCACTCCGCTCTCAAAACTCTATTTTTATGCGATCGCGTAAAGTCGGAACCATAGTACGTTTGAACTACAGTCTGGAACCCTTATTAAATCGTTCGGCTTTTTTCTAACTCAATTTAAAATGGGCGAACCGTGAGTGGTGAGTTAGGTCTAAAGATAGATTATACTAAATCGTGAAATACTGGTAATTGTACTGGTAGTTACAAAGTAATAAAATTTTCTTTACTTATAAATAGCTATCAGCCTATTAGATGACGCGATAAGTACCTGGACAGAATTAATTACATATTAGTTATTTACCAATTCTTTGCCAGTCAAGGATTTCAGTCCACATTTTTGTGTAATTAATCTTGTCCGATTACTTACCAACTGTTCGAGACGCTACGCGAACGGTGAGCTTCTCTACGAGACGCCGCGCGAACGTTAATGCACGTGCAGAATGTGGGTTTAATGCCCTGGAATCTGATTAATTCCTTGGAACTTCATTCGGCTTCAGTAAAAGCTACAACAGCAGACTCATTGACTAAATAGCTCTTGGAGAAACGATCCGGGAATTTTTTGAGAGTTTGCTTATTTGAATCAGCAAACTGACCTTACTAACCTAATTAAGAGGATTTTGATCATGCCTAAACTTACCTTTCCACCCAATTTCATCGGCACTCCTGGTTCAGACACTTTAATCGGGGAACAGTTAAATGCATCTCCAGCAATAGGTATCGATATTTTAACTGGAGGTTTCATTTATACGCGTTCAGGGAATGACGCCATTAAGGGCAGGGGTGCTGGCAGCAACGGCGGCAATGGCAGCAACGGTGGCAATGGCGATGGCAACAACGGTGGCGGCGGCAGTACTGGAACTGGGATTGCTAACAGTGGCAAACTGAATTTAGGGTACGAAAAAGACGCGATCACTGGTACTGGCACTGGCACTGGCACTGGCACTGGCACTGGCGGCAAGGGCGGCAAGGGCGGCGATGCCGGCGATGTCGGCAACGGTGGTAAGGGCGGCAAGGGCGGTACTGGCACTGGGATTGCTAACAGTGGCAAACTGAATACAGGAAACGGAAACGACACGATCATTGGCACTGGTACTGGCAGCAACGGCGGCAACGGCGGACATGTTAACAATATTAATTATGCCAGCGGTGGTGGTGGCGGCGATGGCGGCAACGGCGGTACTGGAACTGGGATTGCTAACAGTGACAAACTGAATACAGGAAACGGAAACGACGCGATCACTGGCACTGGTACTGGCGGCAACGGCGGCATAGGTGGTGACAGAAACTACGACAAGTACGTTCCCTACCTAGGCACCAACGGCAACGGCGGTACTGGCACTGGGATTGCTAATAGTGGCAAACTGAATACAGGAAACGGAAACGTCACGATCACTGGCACGGGTGATGGTGGCAAGAGCAGCGTCACCGGCTTCGCCGGCTACGGCGGTGCTGGGATCGGCATCCAGAACGTTCAAGACGCCTCCATAACTACAGGGACAGGCAACGACACGATTACAGGTAATGGAAACAGTTCAAGAGCAAACACCGCCACTTATGGCATCTTCAACGATGGAGTCATTGATACAAGCAAGGGTGCTGACACCATTATCGGACAGGCTACAGTAACAAGTAATGCTGTTGGCTATGGCGATAGTCCTGCCTACGGCATTTATGGAAAAGGAATCATCAAGACTGGTGATGGCAATGACAAAATTATTGCCACCAGTATCGTAGATGGGGTTCAACAGAAAGTCTCTATTGGTGGCGGGTTAAGTATTCAACTGGGTACTGGGGATGACTACTTTAAAGGATTCGGTGCTGCGACTGTTGATGGTGGTAAAGGTTACGACACCCTGGATCTGGGCACTTTCAATCGCTCTGATCTCATCGTATCTGGTGTTATTTTTGGCAATACCCTTCAAACTGCTGACATCAGTTTTAACAACAACGGCAACACCATTACCATGTCTACCACTGGCTTTGATAAATTTATCTTTGCAGATAGTTCTTTCTCTTACAGCACTTTAACAAACCGAGCATGATTTTCTTAATTCGTCTCTTCTGATGTTTTACCATACTCAGTACTCAGTACTGAGTGCTGAGTGCTGTTAGCAGTAGCGGTTTTTACTCGAATGGAGTTTGTGATTCGTCGTCAATTGTTACATCAAAATGAATCTTTGGCTGGTCTGTATGATGCTAATCCCAAGCGCCACACAACCAAACCAACAGCAGAAAAGTTGTTGAATGCTTTCAATGGAATAACAATGTATTTTCATCGAGATGGCAGCTACGAAATGACTCAACTTGGTGAACTTCAACAACAAATTTTAACTCTGATGGGAATACCGCAGTCGCTTTACACTTTCCCTTACCTTGTACCTGGATAAGTGCTTACCAGAATCCTATCTAAATTAAGCTGTATAAGCTTTACAGTGCATTAACTCCTCTTCTAGCTTTTTAAATCAACGAACTGACCGTTCAAAGATGGTCAGGGTGATGTTTTGCTCAACTATGAAAACGAGATGATTTTATCAAGGCAAAATGGCGATAAAATCTCATATATTGTGCCCGATGTAAATATCTCCATCGACAATCCTGTTGCTGTTGTAGATAAGAATGTTGATAAATATGGGACTCGCCTTCTTGCCGAAGCATTTATCAAATTTCTTTACACTCCAGACTCGCAACGAAAGTTTACTAAATTAGGATTTCGTCCCATTGACCTGACGATCGCCAAAGAAACAGAAGGCAATTTTCCCAAAATTAAAACTATTTTTAAAGCTGAAGATTTAGGAGGGTGGAATGAGATTCAGAAAAAATTCTTTGATGAAGGGGCAATCTTTGACAAAATTAGGGCTAAAAAGTCTTAAAAGTTTCATTATTTAATCATCTTCTCTAAGGCGATTTGCAAATCTTTTGTCAAATCGCTTACAGCTTGTCTAGCTGCATAGCGATCGCCTTGACAATTTTGAGAGCGTTCAGTTACTGAAATTGGCTCCCCAACGGTGATTTGTGCCTGTCGCAAACCTAACCGAGGTCGCCCTGGAAGTGTTGTATCCTGAATTCTAGAAAGCATATCGAAGATGAGCAAAGCTGTTTCTGCAAACCGTTCTGCCGTTGGTTGTTCCTGAATATAAGTAGCGGTAACTGCAACAAAACTTTCCACTATCCGCATATGCCGCATTCGCAAGTCTGCTTCCTCTGCAATCCAGTCTGCCAAACCACGTTTAAGGGGTGGTAAAGCATTAATATCTGGCAAATCTTCCCGATAAATGTAATTCCAGCCAGCCTCTTCCAAACGCCGACAGCGGTCAATAAAATTACCCTGCGCTTGAACTCCAAAATATTGTTCGGCAACTTGTAAAGCCTTATCTAGTAAGCGATGAAGTCGGGCAATCAACACCTGATTAGGACTAGCAGATTCATCAGTTGAGATAGTTTTTGGGATGTCTTGATGATAGAAGCGACGATAAAACTCTTCCATCTCGGTAATCAAATATTCAGCCAATTTACACAGGCGTTGATAGTAAATCTCTTCGCCATCGCCCTGATCAATTTCCTTAACTGGCAACCCACTATCAGCTTCTAACTTACTCAATAGCCAATCCAGTCTAGACCAAGGTGGCTCAACGTAGCGATACTGGATGGCGATCGGCACAATGATCACAGTTTCAGTCCGGTTAGCTTTTTGCAAATCTTCTACACACCAAAACCCCATTTGAGCAACACCGGGTTCCAGTGGGCTAACAATACCACTATGACCATTAGTACCGCCTTCCGGTGCTACTGCGATCGGTAGTTCGCCATTAGCAAACAACTGCCGTGCTGTTTGAATAGCTTGGCGATCTAGTCGCCTACCGCGATGAACCGGCACACCTCCTAACCGAGAAAACAACCAACCCAGCCAATCTCCAGCCCAAACCGTCATCCCCCGGTCATAGAGAAAATAGCTGTGAACAAGCGATCGCAGTGTAATACCTTTCTGACGAGCCACCTGTGGCACAATGCGGGAAAGCAAATACTGCATACAGAGAGGATCTTCTACCTCTGGGTGGCGAAATGCCAACAAAAAGCGAATTTTTCCAGCCTGAAATTGTTGATAAAGTTCAGCTAATACCTCAACATTTTTGGCTTCAACACGGACAATACCAGCCGTTAGCCAAGGTCGAGTGCGAAACCGTAACGCGATCGGCAGTAACCAGCGAAAAATCTGGAGTATCAGCGGGTTAAACTGTTGGGGAATAAATTTCAGTGGTGGTTGAGTAGACTGAATCGATCTAGGCAAGTCGCTCTCCAGATTGTATTTCTAGCGATTGTACAACGTGGGGGTCTTGGTTTTGCGTAGATCCGCAGCCTCTTGTCGTTAGACATCGCTTAGTTTTACCTCTCCAACATAGACCTAAGTATCGAATAAAAAATTATTTTCGATGTTTAGGAAAATTGCGTAATAGATACCAAAATACGGCTAAGTTCAACAAGAAAATTAATATTTTTATAGGAGAGATACCCCGAATCAATTCATAAATCTCCGGGGGAATACTGATACCGACAAGCACCAATACTAAGACATGTGCCCAACGTTTCTCGTACCACAAACCAACAGCTTCAATCGTAGTTACAATAGCATAGATTCCTGTACCAATGCCGCTAAAGGCTAAGGTTCTTGGATTTAAGTTGATAACTTTATTTAGAAGCCAATTAATAATTATCGATTTTCCTTCTAAAACATAATTTTCTGAAAAAGCCTCTAGAGTTTGATAATTTTTTAACGTCAACAATAAAGCGATCGAAGTAACCATAAGCAGCAAAGCGGTAAATGATTTGTAGAGAACAATTGCCACTAATCCCAATGGACGCTTTTTCAAAGAACCCCCTAAGTATATATAAGCCCAACTTTGATTAACTGGCTCTGGATGATGCCAACTAAGACGCCTATTGTAGCAATACTTAATCGCCTTATCTTTACCATTTTCCTCTTTGCCCAAACAAGTAAACTAAATGTTGAGTATTACACTATTCCTGACTGCTTTATAGCTTCAACCAAATGGGTAAGAAATAATTCAAACCACCGAGTTAGCTACATGTATAAGGTGGTTTAGAGCAGCAAGGCATTCCCAGTGGGGGAACTTTGATTTTTGAACGCCAGAACAAAAATATTGTTGCGGAAGATTTAGTTAAGGCTGGTGTTAGTGCTAATAAGTTACCGCTGCAAATTTTGAACGATCAAAATTACCTTACTGCTGTCAAGTCAGAGTTCACGTCCTTATCCAGAGATTTCTTTAACTAAGTACGGCTTTGGATAGGGGCAATTAGATGCAATACCAATTTCCCTCTCCCTTTACTCCTTGCCTACCAAGGAAAATAAGCCTATTCTCTATGAAGGAATCGGCTTTTGATTAACATTGTATGTGCGTAGGCCAGCAACAACCGCAGGCATCGTACATTGAGATAAATCATATGCAATGGAGGTTAGCAAACTCAAACCGCTTGACATCCTGCTTGCAAAGCAGGCGCTCTACCAACTGAGCTAAACCCCCTTAAAATTAAAATAGTAAGTAACTTTGATTGCCATTGTTCTTGTAACTTAATATTGTTCCGTGACCAAAGGGATGAAGCCAGAAAATATCCAAATTGTTGCAGCACTGTATAAATTTGTTAAGCTGCCAGATTTTGCTGAGAAGCGAGATCCTCTGCTGTCTTACTGCCAAGCACAAGGTGTCAAGGGAACAATTTTGCTGGCACAAGAAGGCATTAACGCTACAATTGCAGGTTCGCGTCAGGCGATTGATTCTGTTCTCTGGTTTCTGCGTTCTGACCCTCGTCTAGCAGACTTAGAATACAAAGAGTCCCATACTGAAACCCCGCCCTTTGAGCGGATGAAGGTGCGGTTGAAGCCAGAAATTGTCACTTTGGGGTTGCCTGAAATTGACCCAAGTGAGCAAGTTGGCACTTATGTCAGTCCCCAGGAATGGAATGATTTGATTTGTGACCCAGAAGTAACTGTGATTGACACCCGCAATGATTATGAAGTGAATATCGGTACTTTCCAAGGGGCAGAAAATCCCCAAACTGGCTCATTCCGGGAATTCCCCAATTATGTGCTACACCACCTCGACCCAACTAAACACAAAAAAGTTGCTCTGTTTTGTACGGGCGGTATTCGCTGTGAAAAAGCCTCATCCTTCATGCTTGCCCAAGGCTTTGCAGAAGTGTATCATCTCAGGGGCGGCATTCTCAAGTATTTGCAGGAAGTTCCAGCACAAGAAAGTTTATGGGAAGGGGAATGTTTTGTCTTTGATGAGCGGGTAGCCGTTAGTCATGGGTTGGATGAAGGGAGTTATGAGCTGTGCTTCTGTTGTGGACGTCCGATTTCTGAGTCAGATAAGCTGTCTGGTAAGTATGAGCAAGGTATCTCCTGTCCCTATTGTTTTGATAGCCTCACTGAGGAGAAAAGAGCGCGTCAGCAGGAAAAATGGCGGCACTATCAAAGCCAAGTTGGTAACAAAAATCGGGATGTGAGTTAATCACAAAAGCAAGTTTTAAATGCGATCATTTATTAGCTTCAGTCAAGGATAATTCGGAATTTAAGGGCAAAATTACTGTAAATGTAGTACCAACTCCAACTTTACTTGTGACACTGATTTTACCCCTGTGAGCATCAACACACCTTTTAACAATTACCAACCCCAATCCGGTACCCTGAATTGATTGGACATTTGAAGCTCGGTAGAATGACTCAAAAAGTCGAGCTTGGTCTGGTTCCGGAATGCCCATACCTTGATCTTGAATATAGAAAATTGCTACTTTCTCAATCGAGTCACATACTAAATTAAACTGAATGTTGCCACCCCTTGGAGAATATTTAACAGCGTTTGAGAGAAGATTCTTAAACATATAATGTAAGAGTCCTTCATCCATTACAGCGTCGGTACGATCGCTATAACAGGAAAAAACAATTTCACACACGCTACTTTTAACAATAGAAAAATCTTCGATTAACTCTCGACAGAATTGCTCTAAGTTAAGTGGAGCAGGGTTGTATACGAGTTTTTTTGCCTCCGCTCGACCCATAAACAGCACTTCTTCCATCAGTTTTTCCATAGATTGCACAGCACCTTGAATTCGCTTTAAATAGATGCCTCTTTTTGCATCTGTCAAATTTGCTGCTTGCATTTCTATGAGTTCTACTGCCGTTTGAATAACAGTTAAGGGATTACGGAACTCATGAGATACGGTCGAGATAAATAAGGACTTGAGACGATTAAGTTCTTGCTCTTTCTCTAAGGCTTGCTCTAACAATTTTGTCTGGCGTCGTTCGCTAAGATCCTGGAAAACAACTACTACACCATTTATCTGGTCAGGTCGTAGCTTCAGTGGTGAAGCACTATCACCAATTGGAACTTTTTTTCCATCTTTTGTAATCAGAGATGTGAATTCCCTTAAATAAACAACCTGTTGCTCCCGCAGCACTTTTGTCACAGGGTTTTCTAATGTATCTTCTGTAATTTCATCGACAATATGAAAAATTTCCGCCACCTCATTTCCTAAAGCATCTTTTTGCTGCCAACCAGTCAGCGCCTCAGCTGCAGGATTCATGAATGTCACCCTTCCGTGCTCATTAGTGGCAATTACAGCATCACTCATTGAGTTTAAAAGGGTTGCTAACTGATCTCGATTCTCTCGCAGGTCACGTTCTAACTGGTGTTTTAACAGACCGATCTCGATCGCTATTCTTAAATCTTTGGTAGTAAATGGTTTAACGATATATCCAAAAGGTTGGGTAATTTTTGCTCTTTCTAAAGTATGCTCATCGCCGTATGCAGTTAAAAAAATTACAGGAACGTCTAACTGCTCACGAATATGACTGGCAGTAGTAATACCGTCCATCTCACCTTTAAGGATAATATCCATTAATACTAGTTCTGGTTGAGTTTCCAATGCTTTGGCAATGGCAACTTTTCCAGATGAAGCTGTACCTGTAACAATGTATCCTAGTTGACTGAGTTGGCTGGTAATAGTTCTAGCCACAATCACTTCATCTTCAACGACTAAAATCCTAGCTTGACCCATTTGATATTTACTGATGCAAAGTTAACTGCGTGAATTGGATTTTAAATACTGTTCCATGATTGCGTTCTAGAGTAATATCGCCTTCTAGTTGTTCTGTAACTAAGTCATATACTAACGACAGACCCAAAGAATCAGTATTTGTCCAATCTAAATTATCTGGTAAACCAATCCCATTGTCTCGGATAGTCATCTCAATACTATTGCCAACATTACGTAAAGCAATGCTGATTGTACCTACTTGTTGGTTGGGAAAAGCGTGCTTGAGGGCATTAGAGATTAACTCATTGATCACCAGTCCACAGGCAATAGCTTGGTCAACATTCAAACTCACTGAATCTATATCAGTTTCTAGAGCGATTTTACCAGGCCATATTTGATAGGAAATTAGCAAGCTTGCTGCCAAATTATGGATATATTCAGCAACATCAATTTGTCCAATATTGGCGGAAGTATATAAATTTTTATGAATTAAAGATATTGACTCAATTCTGTTCTGACTTTCTCGAAAAACTTTAATTACTTCCGGATCTTTGAGTGTTTGAGACTGGAGTTGTAATAGACTAGAGACAATTTGTAAATTATTTTTAACTCGATGATGAACTTCTTTTAAAAGAACTTCTTTTTCAGCCAAGGCATTTTTTAATTTCACTTGAGCTTTTTGTCTTTGAACAAGTTCAGTTTGAGCTTGCTCAAGGATACTGGATTGTTGAATTGCGATCGCTAATTGGACTGTAAGTTGATCGAGTAAATCTAATTGATTTTCTTCCCACTCACGCAAACCAGAGCATTGGTGAGCGACCAGTAAACCCCAAAGGTGAGAGCCAGGGTTTTTAGAGCTTACTTCTCGTAAAATCGGCACGACTAAATTTGCTTTGACTTCAAACCGTTCTAACAAGCTAATATGACAATCAGTTAATCCAGCTTCATAAATATTAGCGATCGCGCGTTTGTGTCCCTGATAATACTCCATTCCTGCACCTGTTTTAAAACAAGTATCATGAATCTTTACGCCCAAAGAAACTGTCCATCCAGGTTGCACTGATTCCGCCATAATTGTACCGATCATCTCGGAGTCAAACTGATAAACAATTACTCGATCAACCCCAAGTAAATCTCGCACTTCTTGAACTGTTGCATTCAAAATATCTTGAAGATTCAAAGATTCACGAATCCGTTGAGCAACGGTTCGCATCAATTGCTCCCGCTCGGCTTGGGCTTTTAGAGCTAGTTCAGTTCGCTTACGTTCTGTGATGTCTTGCCCAATACCGATAATTTGACCATTTGAAAGGTAAACATTAGTCCAAGACGTATCTAGTAAACGACCATCGCACACCTGAGTTCTAAAGTCACCCCAATTGTGTTGTGCAGACTGAATAAAATTAATTACATACTGTCGATATTCCGGATTAGGGTATAACGCTTCCAAGACATCGCAAGTTTGGAAATATTGAAATTTCCAACCTAGAACATTTTCCCATTCTTGGTTCACCCACTGGAGTTTTCCATTGGGATCAATCAGGGCAATCATCAACGGTATACTCTCAAAAATTCTCTGCAAAAACTCATTTTGTTATTGGAGTTTTATTTCTAAATTTTTGCGATCATTAATATCATAAAATACTGTTAAAATTGCTGCTTCATTGTTATAATTTAAATATTGTAGGGAAGCGATCGCCCAAAAATAACTTCCATCCCCTCTTTTCAATTGAAGTTCATAATTATGAATAAAGCCATGTTGATTAAGAAGTTTTAACAAGGCTTCAAAATCTGCCAAGTTATAATATAAATCTAAGAAATATTTAGGATTAACTTTGGACTCTGGAGAAAATCGAAATGTTTGAAGTAACTATGGGTTAGCAGATAAAATCAACCCATCAGATACACGTGAAATCATCAAGGGAACAGGAATACTTTCAGAAATAACTTGAAATCTGGCTTCACTTTCCTGAAGAATTCTTTCTATTCGTTTGTGTTCTGTGATGTCTCGGATATTAACCAACTGAGCGTTATAACTGCCATAGCTTATTGGATGTGTGACAACTTCAACATCAATAATCTGTCCGTCTTTTCGCCGATGTCGCCATTGTCCAGCAAAGTGTAAGTTAAGATACTTTTGTCCTAAATATTTCAGCAAGATAGGCACATCTTCTGGAGGATGAATATCAGTTATTCGCATTTGCAAGAACTCTTCTCGTGAGTAGCCGTAGTGAATAACAGCAGCTTCATTTACATCTAAAAATTGCAGATTATTCTGGTTATATACCCACATTGGGTTGAGATTTTTAGAGAAAAGAAGATTAAAACTTCTTTGGCTATCATCTATTACTTTTTGCTGATGTAACTCTAAATACCTGATTACTTGCCCTGCCAACTGTTGTAATACTACTTGCTCTTTAACACTCAAGTTGTGCGGTGCAAAATCAATTACACAAAGACTACCTAATGCAAAGCCGCTTGAAGTAATCAGGGGAACACCCGCATAAAAGCGGAAATAATGATTTGATTTTACAAGGGGATTTGTCGCAAACCGTTCATCTTGCAAAGCGTCTGGGATGATTAATATTTGACTTTGCAAGATAGTATACCTACCAAAGGAAATGCTTCGAGGAACTTCCGATATAGTTACTCCGATTTTTGACTTGAACCATTCCCGTTCTGCATCAACTAGGCTAATGAGAGCAATTGGTGTTTCACAAAGGTTAGCAGCTAGTTGAGCCAGTTCATCAAAGATTTCTTCTGGTGGCGTATCTAAAATTTGATACTGATTAAGTACTTCTAGCCGTTGGCTTTCATTTTCAGTAAATAGCATTAGTGGTTGTGTGACAAAAATTTTTCAAATCTTTAAATCTTTTATAAAGTCTTCTAGGGATTCGCAACTCCACGCATCAGCTCTTTGATATTTAGAAATAAAAAACATAGGTTTATACTCAAAGAGACTTCCCACAGAGGTATATGTTGGTTCAGTTTTCATGCGAATCTCGCAGTGTAAAGTATGTCTGATAGTTTACACTAAGCAAAGAGCAGTTGTACAGAGACGTAAAGGATACAGAAAGAAACTCTCTGCATTCTGTGCGCCTCTGAGATTATTTTTATCTTGAGCGTCCAAGTGTCGTGATATATATAACTGCTTCATCAGCAGGAATACTCAAGACTTCATTTACTTGGTCATCAAAGAATCCACCGATGCCACTGACACCTACATTTAGTTGTATTGCAGCTAAATTCAAGCGTTGTCCTAAATGGCCTGCATCCATATGTAAGTAACGGTACACGCGATCGCCATACTGGGCGATCGCAGCTCTCAAATCGGCTGTATGAAACAATACCGCTGCAGCATCCCGCCCTAATTCTTGCCCTAAACAGAGAAAATGTAACTCTCGCCGAAAGTTTTTAAACCGAATTTGGCGTAATTCTTGGGCTTTGGGCGCGTAATAGTAACAACCTGCCTCCAATCCTTGGACTCCGCAAACAACAATAAATGTTTCTATTAAATTCAAATCAAAGTAGTCTGGAGAAATATCTAAACTTTGGTCGATGTAATTTTGCGGCTGGTAAGTGAAATCGAGTAAACTTTTCAATTCATCGAAGGTTAAATCATCACCATTGTAGGCGCGGGTAGAGCGTCGCTTGTACATAGTACTTTCCAGTTCTGACAGCTTTTGTCCCCAATCTATAGGCGCGGTGGTGGTGGGAATTTTCAAACAGAAAGGAAAGTTATATTTATCCTCCAAAGATTTTTTTTGTTTGATAGTTGGTAGATTGAGATTGCCAGTTATACCTGATTGGATCTGGGTGTGTTGATGGAAATATGTCAACAGTTCGCCATCGGGGATTTGGGGATAACTGGTTTCTGTGGCGGAAGGTAAAGCAGTACATCCCAATGGCAAATTTTGATTGACATCTAACAAGTCTGCCAGAGGTAAGACAGCGATCGCACCTTCTTGTTGCGGATCGATATAAAGTAGATCGTTTACCGATTCATCCACAAAACCACCGATTAAATGGGGGCGAAAGTCAGTAATCGCACTAGCTAATTCGATATTGCCCAACAGGTGTCCTGCATCTAGAAAAATCCGGCGGTAAGCCCGATCTTCATAGCGCCACGCAGAACGATAGAAAACCGCAGTGACAATAATTGCCAGTTGGGTATTTTCTAAAGAAGGATGCCACAAACAAGCTGCTTGGAGAGTTTGCCAAACATCACTTTCCCAATAATGCATCAGTGAATTAGTCCGACATTGGTAGTTATACAGTCCAGGTGGTAATAACGACGTGCCACGGGAAACTATATAGACTTCGGCAGGGTATAGTCCGCCTGCACTGGGAGCAGCACGTAAATACACCGCACTACCCATAGAAGGCATTTTCGCTGTCAATCCATAGCTGTGAAACAGCAGCCGTGAAAGTCTTTGCCACCATTGAGCATCTGGGTTATTAGCAAATCCCTCTGGTTTTTCTTGGATATAGGGTTTGAGATCAAAAGTAGAGCCAATTTTATACTCTTTAAAGGGCACTGGCTGTTTAGCCCAGTCTAAACTTTGACTTTTGGAAGCGAGAGTCTCAGGGTTGTATTTAGTCCGTTCGTGATAATGCTGGGCAATTGATTGGTGTAATTCTGGCATAGTCCTTTCAATATCCTTGGGGCATCCTTTTTTTTGATCTTGGCATTCATTAGCCTAATTATTTCGTGTCAATTAGTACAATCTTCATAGTCATAAAGTGGTAGTTGATCACAACTGAATTGGGCATTGGGAATGGGGCATCGGTTATTTCCCCCTGCTTTCCCATCTTCCAATACTTTTCGCTTAAGCTTTAAGCGGTGTTGAGAATGAAAAAGTTAAGATATTCGCGTTGAATTCCGCTTTCTTTATGAAGTGGCTTTTTGGATGGATACTTTGAGCTATACAGTAGAGAAATTTAGGCTTGAATTCTTTTAGCTATCGATGAAAGAGCGTGCAGAGCTTGCCTACTTTTAGATCCACTCTTTAGATCAAAATGTGCATGATAATGTAATCCGATTCGGATCAGACTGACAAGGTATTCACTCAACTGTCAGAGAAGTCAAGCAGATCATCATTCACCCTAATATTTTTTACAACCGCCGAATCGCAATTTCCAACCCTTCACATACACGGCTAAGAAAATCTAAATCTAAAGTAGCGATCGCATCACTAGGTTTGTGATAATGTGGATTTCGCAGGAATGCCGTATCTGTGACCATAATTGCTGGATAACCCAAATCCCAGAAAGGTGCATGATCACTACGTCTAGTTTGGGGAACAATTAAACCTCGATTCAGCACAGGTAGCCATTGACTAGATACGCCAGCTTTGCGAATATTACGGCTCATGCCAATTAAATCAGGTAATGTCCGTAAATTGCCAATTAAAGCAATAAAATCTCCTTTATCTGGGTAGAAGCGTTCCAGAGGAGAGGGGTAACTTTGGGAACCAGGTGTAGAATCCTTATAGCCCAGCATTTCTAAGGAGATCATTAAGCGTAGCGATCGCTTTTGTTGGTGCAACAGGGCTGCATAGTCAGCACTACCCAGTAAGCCGTATTCTTCCATATCAAAAGCAACTAGCTTTAAGGGATATCTTACAGCTTGGGCAGCAAACTTTCTGGCTAATTCCAGCAACACCGCCACACCTGTGGCATTATCATCAGCTCCTGGTGTTCCCGGAACGCCATCATAATGAGCACCAATTAAAATAGGTGGCAAATCCTTTTTTTGCCCTCTAGTTTCAGAGGATAAATTTAATATCAAGTTCTTACAAGCTTTACCTCTTACTTTAAAGGTGTGGATTTCCACACTCCCCCATTGGGAAAATTGCTGGCGGATATATTCTTGGACAAAAAAATGTCCAGCCGTTGCCATGTAAGGATCGCGTTCTCGCGCTATCTCACTCAGGGAAGTTTGTAATCGCTCTGTTAAATTCAAATTTTAAAAATAGTGGCAATATTAAGGTTTTCAGGCACTCAAAGAAGCAGAGCAAGTATTATTAAGGTGCATTTACCAACTTGCAGATCCAGTGCATAGAAGTAGGCGGATAACAAGAATTGAGGCTGCTTGGACACACCAATCATCGTCAATGTTATCCTAGTCTTGCAACTATCTCCTCTAGCTGCACTTCTTAGCTTACTGCCTTAATGATGACTATTATACCATTGAGGTATTTTCATCCTGTGGCACAAAAATAGAGGTAGTTTCACCCAATGATAATAAATATATAAGACACTTTAGGAGAAAAGTAACGCATGGGCAAGGTAGTCGGCATCGACTTGGGTACAACCAACTCAGTAGTCGCCGTTATGGAGGGTGGCAAGCCGGTGGTGATTGCCAATGCAGAAGGAAAGCGAACAACTCCCTCCGTAGTTGGCTTCAGCAAAGAAGGTGAAAGGGTGGTTGGGGAAATGGCAGGGCGACAAACCATCCTCAATCCCCAAAATACCTTTTTCGCAGTTAAACGCTTCATTGGGCGCAAATATGGCGAACTTAACCCAGATTCCAAGCGTGTACCCTACACCATCCGCAAAGACGAAGTAGGTAATATCAAAGTTGCTTGTCCCCGTCTGAATAAGGAATTTGCCCCAGAAGAAATTTCAGCAATGGTGCTGAAGAAATTGGCAGACGACGCTAGTCGCTACTTGGGTGAACCAGTCACAGGGGCAGTGATTACAGTACCTGCTTATTTTAACGATTCTCAGCGGCAGGCAACCCGTGATGCTGGCAGAATTGCTGGTTTAGAGGTGCTGCGGATTCTCAATGAACCAACTGCTGCATCTTTAGCTTATGGATTAGATCGGGGTGAAACGGAAACTATCTTAGTATTTGACTTGGGTGGTGGCACCTTTGATGTGTCGATTTTAGAAGTTGGTGATGGCATATTTGAAGTCAAAGCTACCAGCGGAGATACGCAACTTGGTGGTAATGACTTTGACAAAAAAATAGTAGATTGGTTAGCAGAGCAATTTCTGGAAGTCGAAGGGATAGATTTAAGACGCGAGAGACAATCTTTACAACGCCTGATGGAAGCTGCGGAAAACGCAAAAAATAACCTTTCCTCTGTCAGCGTGATCGATATTAACTTACCTTTTATTGCTGCTGACCAGGAAGGCCCCAAACATCTGGAAACTCGTCTAACTCGTTCCCAGTTTGAAGAGTTGTGTGCTGATTTGGTGGGGCGATTGCGGACACCAGTGAAACGGGCCCTCAAAGACGCAGGACTCTCACCTAGAGACATTGAAGAAGTTGTGCTAGTTGGCGGTTGTACACGGATGCCAATGGTGAAACAGCTAGTGCGGGACTTGATTGGTACCGAACCCAACGAAAACGTCAACCCCGATGAAGTAGTGGGAGTGGGTGCAGCAATTCAGGCAGGTATTCTCGCAGGCGAACTCAAAGATGTGCTGCTTTTGGATGTCACACCCCTTTCTTTGGGATTGGAAACCATCGGCGGCGTGATGAAAAAACTCATTCCTCGCAACACCACCATCCCTGTCCGCCGTTCTGATATTTTTTCCACGTCTGAAAATAACCAAAATACTGTGGAAATTCATGCAGTCCAGGGCGAACGGGAAATGGCAGCAAATAACAAGTCTTTAGGACGGTTCAAGCTGTATGGTATCCCCCCAGCACCACGAGGAATTCCTCAAGTTCAGGTGTCATTTGATATTGATGCTAACGGTATTTTACAGGTAACAGCACTAGATAGAACCACTGGGCGAGAACAGAGTATCACCATTCAAGGCGCTTCTACCTTGAACGAGTCGGAAGTGAATCGGATGATTCAGGACGCTCAGAAATACGCCGATGTTGATCGCGAACGTAAAGAAAGAGTAGAAAAGCGGACTCGTTCTGAGGCGTTGATTTTCCAAGCAGAACGACAACTCAGAGAAGTAGCTTTAGAATTTGGTATGCAGTTTGCCCGCAGCCGCCGCCAAAGAATTGATAATATTTGCCGAGAACTACGAGAGAGTCTCAAAGAAAATAGCGATCGCGGTATTGACCAATCCTACGCCGACTTGCAAGATGCTCTGTATGATCTAAACCGGGAAGTCCGCCAGTCTTATGATGAAGAGGAAGACGACGACTGGTTGGGTACTATCCGTGATATCCGTGACATTTTTACTGGCGGTGATAAAGATAAAGAACGCGAATCTCCCAGAGATACATATCGGGAACGCGATTCCTATGGTAAGGACTATGGCAGAGATTATGGTAAAGACTATGGGAAAGACTATGGCAAAGACTATAGCCGAGACAGTCGTTCTTCCTCGGATGACAGCCGTCCTTCACGCAAATCCCGTCCAAGTTACCAAGATAACTGGGATGAAGAAGAAGACAATGATTGGTCGTAATACTCCTAATAAAAGTTAGAAGTTAGGAGTGAGAAGTTAGGAGTGAGAAGTTAAAAATTAAATATTTCAATTCATAACTCCTGTACAGACGCGATTAATCGCGTCTCTACTCCTAACTCCTACCTGCTAATTAATCCAAAATCTAAAATCTAAAATCTAAAATTTAAATAACTGACTATGCAAAATTTGCCGAATTTCCGCGATTACTACGAGATTTTGGGAGTATCTAAAGACGCCTCTAGTGAGGAAATTAAAAAGGTTTATCGGCGGTTAGCAAGGCAATATCACCCCGATCTCAATCCGGGTAACAAAGCATCTGAGGAAAAATTTAAGGATATCGGCGAGGCTTATGAAGTTCTTTCAGACCCAGCCAAGCGATCGCAGTACGACCAGTTTAGCCGCTACTGGAAGCAAAAAGGCTTTGCAGGCAACAAACAAACGCCAAAGGCTAAAACTTGGCAGAGTAGTCAAGCCGATCGCAACAGTAATCAGGACGTAGATCCAAGCCAATTCTCTGATTTTGAAAGCTTTATTAATCAAGTTATCGGCGTCAAAAATAAGAATGGCACAAGTAACTCCAGTAATAGCAATACTAGCGATCCGTTTCGTTCCCCCAGAACAAAAGTTGCCTACACCCCTAACACCCCACCTCGCACAACCCGTCGGGATATAGAAGCCAGATTGACGCTACCACTAGAAAAAGCTTATCAAGGTGGCAATGAACGCATTCGTTTGGAAGATGGGCGATCGCTAGAAGTTAATATGCCTCCAGGTATGGTAACAGGTCAAACCATCCGTTTGCGGAACCAAGGCGTTGGTGGTGGCGACCTCTACTTAAAAATTACTGTTGAACCTCATCGATTATTTAAGTTAGAAGCTTTAAATATCCTCTGCCAAGTCCCAGTTACTCCCAGTGAGGCAGTTTTAGGAGGACAGGTAGAAGCACCAACTTTGGACGGCCCAGTGAAAATGACAATTCCCCCAGGAGTTAGGTCGGGTCAAAAATTCCGACTAGGGAATAAAGGCTACCCCAGCGATGATGGGAAACGTGGTGATCAATTAGTGGAAATTCAAATAGTTACCCCGAAAAATATTAGTCAAGAAGAACAGGAACTGTACGAAAAGTTACGGCAAATTGAAACCTTTAAACCCCGGGCTGATTTACTGAGTTATGGATAAAGTAGTGTATCAATCCCTTCCTCACATAAGTAATTGAGTACCTAAGTAATCTCTAATTATGACTTAGCGGGACTTAAACATTTTTGAGGAAAAAATAAGCCTTAAACCCATATAGTTCAATCGGATGTACGCCATTTATGAATTGGTTCTATTGGGTTGATCTCTTCAGACAGTTTAATTGCATTAACTAGAGTAAAATTATTTTCTAGATGAGTTTTGATATCGAGTCACTCATCTGCTTTTGTAGACGCTGGCGGTTATCATCATATTGTCGCACTATCCCTCAAAGCATCTTGTGGTGGGGTTTGGAGAGTTATTGTAAGTTTATTGACATTGATTGAGCGCGATGAAGAGAAATTAAATTAGATGAAAGTGTCAGAGCTAACGAGTTAAGCACGTGATTAGACGGTCAAAGAATAGGGCGTTGACAGTAACGAACACCATCATCCATCTTTTGGGGTTAGGGTGTGAGAGCGCGTGTTGAAAAGAGGTAGGGATTCCAATAGTTGATAGCAACATTTATCGTTATTGTCTATACCCCGATTAACAATAGGAAACTTCAAATGAGAATTTTTGTTCCTGGCCGTCTTTGTTTGTTCGGAGAACACAGCGATTGGGCAGGAGAATATCGCCGGATTAATCCTCTAATTGAAAAGGGCTACACCTTAATTGTTGGTACTAATCAAGGAATTTATGCCGATATCAAACCTAATTCTACTGAGTTAATTATTCGTGCTTCTCTCTGTGATGGCAGGCGTTATGAACCGTTCAGATTACCTATGGAATCTAATACCCTCAAGTGCGTAGCGCAAGAGGGCGGTTTTTTTAGTTATGCTGCTGGTACAGCTTATCAATTTCTGACTCACTATGGTGTCGGCGGACTTGAGGTTGATAATTATCTAACCGACTTACCCATTCAAAAGGGATTATCTTCAAGTGCTGCCTTTTGCGTTCTCATGGTGAGGGCATTTAATCGTCTGTATGATTTGAAGATGACAATTCGTTCAGAAATGGAGTTGGCCTACCAGGCAGAAAGAACCACTCCTAGTCTTTGCGGTCGTATGGATCAGGCTTGTGCTTATGGAAATCGTCCAATCTTGATGATATTTGATGGTGAGCAAATTGACCTGATTGAGTTGAAAGTTAGCAAAGATTTGTTTTTTGTAATTGTTGATCTCGGCGGCAGCAAAAATACACAAGAAATACTAAGAAGATTGAATGAGTGTTATCCTTTCGCTACTAATACTCAAGAGCAAAATGTCCAAAAATACTTGGGTTCTATTAGCTCGGAAATTACCCGAGCAGCAGTTGAAGCAATACAACTTGGAGATGCCCAACTTCTGGGAGCTTTAATGACAAAAGCCCAAGCTGAATTTGATCAGCACGTAGTTCCGGCTTGTCCAGAACAATTAACTGCAAAAAAGCTGCATCTCCTTCTCCATTACGAGCCTCTGAGTCCTTATATCTTCGGAGGAAAAGGTGTGGGTTCTCAGGGTGATGGGACTGCACAACTGATTGTTAAAAATCAATCAAGTCAAACAAAAGCTATGGAAATTATTCAGCGCGATTTTCCCCAAATGCAAGCGTTACAGTTAACTATTTCAAAACTTCCCGTATGATTGACCACATAGGGTCAAGCATTTAGCGATTACAGCAGCGCTTGATGTCACAAGCGGAAATATCAGAAAGAGCTTAAGGAAATCAGATGAATTTAACCGTTAGCCTTCAGGATTAGGCTGAAGGCTAAACAAAAATTGGTCAAGAGCCAGAAAATCTCCCCTTTGGGAGTCTGAGTGAAGGTTCTTATCGTAGAGAAATTATCCGTGAGTCAGTTTCTAACTTTTCAGTTGTGATTAAAACTTCTTGTCTTGCCCATTTATCTGCTGCCAAAATGTCATCTAAAGAGGGATTTGCCCGGTGATCATTTTGATGGCGATCGCACACCGATTCGATACACCGGGGAATATCTAAAAACCGAATTTTTTCTGATAAAAATAAAGCCACAGCTTGCTCATTTGCGGCATTCAACACAGCTGGCATCGAACCGCCAGCTTTACCCACAGCATAAGCTAACTGCATACAAGGATACTTCTGGTGATCTGGTTCACTGAAGGTTAAATTTCCAGCTTTGACTAAATCTAGTCGTTCCCAGTTGGTGTAGATGCGATCGGGCCAAGATAGAGCATACAGTAAGGGTAAGCGCATATCCGGCCAACCGAGTTGGGCTAAAACTGAAGTGTCTTGCAGTTCAATTAACGAGTGAATAATGCTCTGGGGATGAATGACAATTTGGATATCGTCATAATCCAACCCAAACAGGAAGTGAGCCTCAATTACTTCCAGTCCTTTATTCATCAAAGTAGCAGAGTCTACTGTGATTTTTCGCCCCATTGACCAATTAGGATGCTTGATGGCGTCAGCAACGGTGACATCTGCTAACTTTTCTACATCCCACTCCCGGAAAGCCCCACCAGATGCAGTGAGCAAAATTTTCCGTAAGCCTGCCTTTGGCACACCTTGGAGACACTGAAAGATTGCGGAATGTTCTGAATCAGCTGGGAGTAATTTTACACCGTGTTTTTCGACTAGGGGTAAAACTACAGGGGCCCCAGCAATCAGGGTTTCTTTGTTCGCTAAGGCAATATCTTTACCAGCTTCGATAGCTGCGATCGTGGGTAGCAAACCAGCACAACCAACGATACCAGTGACAACGGTTTGGGCATCGCCGTAACGAGCGACTTCTATCACTCCGGCGTCACCTGCCAGTAGAATCGGTTGGGGATCAAGGTCAATGATAGCTTCTTTGAGCGCTGGTAATTTCTCTTCTGAGCAAATTGCTGCTATTTTCGGTCGAAACTGCCGAATTTGAGCAGCCAACATTTCAACATTGCTCCCAGCTGCCAATCCCACAATCCGAAACTGATCTGGGTACTGAGTGACAATATCTAAAGTCTGAGTACCAATAGAACCAGTGGAACCAACGAGAGTAATCGCTTTCACAATTGCTTAAGGATTTACAGACAACTCTCACTATAATTGCTTGGGACTCTTTAATAACAGCAATCACTATAATCGATACACTGAGGCAAAGGAGTCGAGACGCGGTGAGGGGGAGAAAGAAAGTGTCCCCGTGTGTCTCCATGCCCTCTTGTCCTCTGCCTCAACTTCTTCAAACTTCAACATCACTACCCAATTATCATCAGTCGTTAGTGTACTAAGTAATTATTTCACAGATTCCCTACAGTACTCTGCCCCATCAAGAATTATTAAGTGTTATGGCACTTACACACGCAACTGATCCTAGCTACAGTTATCTATGGCTTTTGTAGTATTGGTTTGCTGCTAGCCTCTGGAGACACTATTTCCTTGAGTCATCTTGCCTATGGTATTGTGCCTTTGAATATAGCCATTGATGTGCTGCTATCTCGCCATCCTCGTCAGGAATATTTAATCTTGGTGCTTTTGTAACATTACTAGCCAAAATAGCTGTAGGATTTGCCCAAGAGCGTTGGGTTGGTTAGAGGTTTGATTCTTTATTGGTAAGAAGTTGAATTTAACTTTCTTAATGAATGTATCCAATCAAAGGAAAATCAAGATAAATTCATAAAATGAAAAAAGTAAAATTTCCCAGATATTTAACACCTTATATAATTATTTATAGTGCTTTTATTGTTTGCGCTATTGTCGGAATGCTAATTTTCCCAGATACTTTTAATAAGTTTTTTTCACCCACTCAGTTACCTCGTGCAATTCCTCCTCAATTACCACGAAAAAGTTACTATTGGGATATAGAACTTTATGCAAATATGGCTTTGCAAAATGCCTGTACTGCTTTTTATCCTCTTTGGGGTTTTATCATTACTCGCCTATTTCATCCTGAAAACTTAGATGAATATGCCAATTATTTTAAAATTACAGCTACAGCACTTTTTTGCATATCTACTCCTCTAATATTTTGGGTATTTAAAAAGGCTTTAAAAAATCAGTATTTGGCATTAATAATTACCCTGACTTACACCGTCAACCCTATGGCGATTTTTCGCGTTATCGGCTATACAGAAAGCTTATTTTCTTTATTAGGGATTTTTTTTATATGGCTGCTTTTACCTGAAAACAAATTAAATGAGAAAATAAAATTAATGCTGCTATCGTTTATTACTATTTTAATGGCTTTAACTCGTCCAGTATTAATTCCGATAATCTTTGCTTGTTTATTATCATTAATAACAATATTTTGGCTAACAAAACAACTAAGTAAAAATAATATTTTCAGAACGATCGCAATATCTATTTCAGCGATATTAGGATATTCTATTTATGGATTTTCATGTCTCCAATTAAGAGGAGATTTTTTTGCGCCATTCCACGACCAAAAACAATGGGGGAAAACATTAGGATTACATTTAGACTTACTATTTTTACCTAAATCTCCCTTGTTTGATTTATTAGGCTTATATCTGCCAATTTTAATTCTAATAATTTCTTTAGTAATAATATATTGTAAAATTAAAAACCATCAGCTATTGGTATTTATTCCAAAAACATTTATTTGGGATATCTTAATAATATATCCGCCTGTATTAGGATTGGCGTATATGTTGAATTATTGGCGAAGTGTAAAAAAAGAAATAATCACCTCTAAATTCACCAATAACTTACCAAATAATTATCTATTTTGGTTTTGTATATATTTTTCAGTAATTAATGCTTTAATTGTATTTTTCACACAAAATCGCCTAGCAAGTTTAGGTAGATATATATTTGCAGTACCTTTCTTTTTTCTAGCTTTAGGATATTTGTATTGTTGTTTTCCGGGAAAAAGAAAATATAAAAATCTATTATTTGTGATTATTGTATCCGCGATCGCTCTTGTGCAACAATGGATTAATTATGGCAAAGATCAATGGCTGGGTTAAAAGGGAAAAAACAGTTAATTAATAATTTATGGTTAAATCAGTGTAAATCCTTTAATTGTAACTATAATTTTACTCCTGAAGGGTGGGATAAAGCCAGTTACCAGTAAGGTAAATTTTTCTGGTACTATAGCGTAAATACTTTAATCCCAGTATCGGAAAGGAAAGTTTGGCAAAAATATCAGCTATAGACTAGAGATATTAGCAGCAAGCTAAATAACCATTTTTTTTCTTGAAATAGAGGCATATATGAAATCGGGATAATCATCTCAAAATTGGTTAGAGGCTTTGATCCATTAGTTGATTCTTTATTGGTAAGAAGTTGAATTTAAATTTTCTAATGAATGTATCCAATCAAAGGAAGATAGCGATCGCTTCATTGTTTCTAGGTGTAGGTGCCATATCTTTTGGCTCTATTTTTATGAAATTGAGCGAAATTGAACTCAGCCCCAATGCCACTGTATTTAATCGCTTTTGGCTTAGTAGTGTGGTCTTCTTACTATGGCATGGATACAAGGTAATACGGCAGCGATTTTCCTTAGACAAACCTGTAGAACAGCAGCCCTATACCAGTCAGGATCTGTGGCTATTGCTAGGTGCTGGTATTCTTTGGGCTGCCACTTTAGTCTTATTGGCTTGGTCGCTGACTCAAACTAGCGTTGCAATCTCTAGTGTCTTACATAATCTTGCCCCCATATTTACCAGCTTAGGGGTGTGGCTGTTATTTCGTCAGGGTATAAAGCGCCAATTCCTGATTGGGATGGTCATCGCTCTTGGGGGAGCGATTGCCATTGAATTTGAGGAACTGCAAATCGCCACAGACGAAGTTCAAGGAGGCATTGCTGCAAGCGTTTCGGCGATTTTCTTGGGTGCATATCTGCTGCTCGTAGAAAAATTACGAACCAAATTTTCTCCCACCACAATCCAGTTGTGGATTTGTGCGATCGCAGCTTTAGTCATCTTTCCCATACTTTTGTTCACTCAAGATCAGCTTTTCCCCTCAACAGTTAGTGGGTGGCTTTGGGTGATTTTCTTAGCCCTGATCTGCCAAGTCATTGGTCATGGGCTTTTGACCTATAGCCTTGCTAGCTTTTCCTCGGTGGTTGTCTCCTTGGTGCATCTGTTAGAGCCGGTATTTAGCGGCATTTTCGCTCTTGTAATATTTTCGGAAAAATTAAGTTTCTCAAATTGGATAGGTTTCACTATAGTTTTAATGGGTTTATACTTAGCCATATCTAGCCAAACTGCTGTTAATTACCCGTTTCAGGAATCCGTCAAAAGTATAGTTAATACTTTCGTTAAAAGTATGACGACCAAACTGTCATTACTAAGGCAACAATTCTCCAAAACACCAGCTTTATTAGGAACTGTCTCATTATTTTTTGCCCTAATTCCCATATCTTTGGCACCATCTCTTACCAAATTGTGCCAACAAGAAATTGGCGCAAATGCTGTAGTATTTCATCGCAGCTGGATTGCTACAGTTGTCTTTGGCCTGTGGAATGGACTTGAGGCTTTGGGCTATCAACAGTCCGATAACCAATCTATAGAACAGAAGCCTTTTACCAGAGAAGAAGTGTGGCTCTTATTGGCAATGGGAACCGCTGCTGGAACCTACCTCCTCTTGTGGGCTTGGTCGCTGAGTCAAACTAGTGTTGCCAACGTGGCTTTACTCTCTAATTTGAACTCCTTATTCGTTGCTTTAGCTGGGTATCTATTATTCGGTTGGCGCTTCGATAAAAGATTCGTTATTGGTCTGGTCATAGCCTTGGGAGGAGCGATCGCATTTGAACTCAATAAGGTACAATTTGCAACTGACCAAATACTAGGTGATGCATTAGCATTGCTAACTGCGATTTTCATGGCTACGTGTATGCTGCTGATAGAACGACTTCGAACCCGATTTAGCACCGCAACTATAATGCTGTGGCGCTGTGGAGTGACAACAATGTTTCTACTACCCGTCCTCCCATTCCTCGAAGATAGACTATTGCCCTATTCCTGGATGGGTTGGTTTTTCATAATTTTTCAAGCTCTCTTTTGCCAAGTTTTGGGTCAGGGACTTTTGGCTTATAGCCTCAGCAGAATCTCTTCAGGCGTCGTTGCGGTAACGCTTCTCCTTGAACCAGTCCTGGCCTCCATTTTCGCTTGGTTCATTTTTTCAGAACAAGTAGGTTTGTTTGACTGGGCAACTTTTGCCGTAGTTTTAACGGGTATCTATCTAGCCCAATCTAGTCAATCCACTATTCAAGTAACGAACGAAACTTCGTAGTATTGAGTGAGTATAATTCGCTATTATGCAAACGAGACCTGCCTACGCAGAAAGCATGAAAAATCAAGGGTTTTAAACCCACAGATGTGGGTAAAGTCTTGTGTAGCCGCAACTTCTACTCGCCCAAACTTGCTTCCATTACTCTTAATTTAGTATTTGGACACCGTTAACTTGAGTGATACAATTTATGACAAAAACTTCCGACAAGACATTATTAAAATTAGTTAAATTTCAGTTTAATAGGCTATTAAACTCTCTCCCATTCCCAGTTCCTGGATACTTGGCTATTGGCATTATATTAGCAGTGCTGATTCGATTGGTTTGTGTTCCAAATAAATCGGGGGATTATAAGTCTTCTTTAGAGCCTTGGTATAATTTCATTGCATCTCATGGCGGCTTTAGCGCTCTAAAATATAGTTTTGCCGATTACACACCCTCCTACCTTTACTGGATTTTAATTGCTGCTACCGTGCTGTCTGGATTGCCAAAAATTCTGGCAATCAAGCTTTTTGCTATGACTGTTGATTTTCTTTGTGGCTTTTTCACTTACAAAATTGTCAAACTAAAATACCCAGAAGGTAAAATAGCAACTTTTGCTTTTTTGGCAGTTATATTGAGTCCGAGTGTTATTTGTAATAGTGTCTTATGGGGTCAATGTGACGTTATTTATACAACAGGATTGATTGCCTGTATTTATTTTTTATCTATTCAAAAACCAATTCTAGGATTAGTTAGCTTTGGCATGGCACTTTCTTTTAAATTGCAAGCTATGTTTTTAGCACCTTTATTATTGATTATGTTGCTAAAAAAAAGAATTTCTTGGTATTACTTACCATTAATTCCATTAATATATATAGTTTCAATATTGCCAGCTTGGTTTGCCGGCAGACCAATGTTAGAATTGCTATTAGTATACTTGAACCAAGCTAATGAATATAAAGACCTCACTAAACATGCACCTAATCTTTATCAATGGATTCCCAACAATTTTTATAATATTGTTGTCCCTATAGCTTTAATGTTAACTATATGTGTAATATTTTTATTGGCATATATTGTTTATAAAAGTAGACTAGAAATAACTCAAGACAGACTTATATACTTAGCCACCATATCAGTTTTGTTTATGCCATATATCCTGCCCAAAATGCACGAAAGGTATTTTTATCCTGCCGATATATTTTCTCTTATTTTTGCCTTTTACTTTCCCCAATATCGTTGGGTAGCTATCGTCGTACAAATGTCCTCATTTTTCGGCTATTTAGGGACTCCCATATATATCCAGTTGTTTTCTATACCTTTAGGTTTTACACTTTGGTTTGTTGTGCGAAATTGTGACATGATTTATCCAAAACTAAAAGCTGACTTTTACTGAAATATCAATCAAAAGTTAATTTATCTGGAATGATAAATATAAAGAAAAAAGTTTTGGCTAATGGCTTATTTTTTGTGATTGCAGTGTGGCTGTCTAGTAGGCTTCTAATAGCCATCGCTATGTTGCTGATTGCTCCATTATTTCCAACTTCATCAGTTGGCGTTGCTGCCACCTTTAGTTGGAATGTTTTCTCTGCTTGGGATAGTGTTTGGTATGAGAAAATTATGACTTCTGGTTATGATTTCTCCAGTAACGTAAAGGAAATGCACACAGTTGCATTTTTCCCTTTATTTCCATTGTTAAGCCGGATAATTATGTTCATCGGCTTGTCTCCTAAAGTGGCAGCTATATTAGTTAATAATTCGGCTTTTTTAGCTGCCTTGATCATCCTTTATTTTTGGGTACAGGAGCTTTACGGCACAAGCACAGCCCGATGGGCTACAGCTACTTTAGCATGGTGTCCTTATTCTCTTTATGGAACCGTAATTTATAGTGAAGGTTTGTTTTTGTTGTTCACCACATCTGCCTTACGAGCTTTTGATAAAAAGCAATATATTTGGGCAGCATTCTGGGGAGCATTATCTACAGCAACACGACTACCTGGAGTTGCTCTTATCCCCGCTTTTCTGTTTGTTTCGTGGAAAGAACGTAGAGGTATAAAAGCCTATATTGCTAGTTTAACTGTTGCTTTGGGTATATCTCTGTACAGTCTTTATTGTCAAATTAAATTTGGCGATGCTTTGGCTTTTATCCATGCACAAAAGGCATGGCGTGGTGATGCAACAGGGTTTGCTTGGGAAGGTTGGTGGAAGATGGTGATGCAAATTACGCTAGGTTTAACTAATTTGAAATCTGGCTATATTAAAGATCCTTTGTATCCGTTATTATTTTTAATAATTATTGGTAGCGGCTGTTTGTTATGGCGCTTTCGTTTACATCTAGGAATGATAAAACTCCGCTATGGATTATATTTTTTATGGCTATTGTTGTGGTTATTGACAGCAGATGAATTATTGAAAATTGCACTAGTTTTTGGTGGGATCTATTTACTATGGTTATCACGAGCTAAAATTCCCCTTGTTACTGTTGTCTATGGGTTTTCTTCCTTAGCTTTAATTTTAAACACTGGGATTACACTCTCGGCTGAACGCTACGCTTACGGTATTATATCCTTGTCAATGGCATTCGGGTTATTACTTGCCCAATATCCTCGTTGGGGATACCCAATTATGTACTTTTTTGGAATACTAATGTTTACATTTTCTATTCGATTTGCCCGCGATCTTTGGATAGCTTAGGTTGATAAGATCACTCATTGGTGGTTTACCCATAAATAAGATCTCCGACTTCTCAAAGATGTCTGAAATCTGTGGCTTTTGGTATAATTAATTCTTGGTAATCAGTGTAAATCCGTTAACTGCTCCTATAATTTTACTCCCAGTTAAATTGATTTGCTGTAAAGCCGCATTGTCTAATAGCAAATAAGATTTATTAGATAACATTTGTTGTAAAAGTGGCACACTTGCAGGAGTTACCTTGCAATCGCTGTAAAAGTCCAAACTAGGACGCCCATAAGTAAAAGAGGTGTAAATTTGTGTTCCTGGTGAAACATTTGCCCGAATTAAGTCTGCTACTGGCTTGACTGGAAAAGCTTCCTTTAATTCCCAAATCCAAGATTGTGAACTCATCAATAGTACTAAAACTAAATACATCCCTGTAAATAAGACTGGAATAAAGTTGCGATCGCGTTGTTTAATTAGCCATGCTGCGATGCCCATACTTATTGCCAAAACAATAGTCATGATTATTAAAATAGGCTCTTTATTTACAATAATAAAGTAAACACAACCTCCTAAACCAGCAAAAGCAATAATAGCCAGAAATATTGTCCAACTTCGCACTCTAAAATGACCATACTGCCAAATTTCGCTAAGTTTAGCACCAATTGCCAAAGCTAAAAATGGATATAGAGGCATAATATACCACGGGAGTTTAGTTCTCATTAAAGAGATGCTTCCTAAATAAACAATTGTGCCAATAATAATTAGGCAACCCCAGGTAGTATGACGTTTTTTCCAAGCTAGATAAAAACCCCCTGGTAAAAATAATAGCCAAGGAAAACTATACTTAATTAACTCTATTAAATAGTACCAGGGAGGGCCACTATGACCTTCAACAGATTGTGTAAGGCGATCAAAACTTTGTGCTTGAAAATTCACTTGGAAGAAATTTTCGCCATAATGTTGCCATTGAGCAGCAAACCAAGCGATCGCTGGTGCATTTCCTAAAAACATTCCTACTAATAAATAGGGGCTTGTTAACAAAGCAAACTGCCGATCTGCAATCAGTAATAAACAAGCAATCGCCCCTAGCAACAAAACTATCATCCCTTTAGTGAGAGTGATTAACCCTAGACAAAATCCCACGCCTAAAGCATACCGCCGATTCTGACGTGCTTTTAGCAAACAAAACAACAACAGAAAGAAAAAGGTAATAGTTGTACCATCTAGCATTGCTAGCCGTCCGTGACGCACCACAGGCAACATCGTCAGGTAAACTAAAGCGGCAAACAGAGCTGGTAAACTTTGGTTAAAAAGCAAACATCCCACCAAGTAAAGCAAAGGCACTCCCAAGGCAGTTAACACTGCACCCGGCAGACGTGTTGTCCACTCATTCACGCCTCCAATGGAGTAAGTCCAAGCAATTAGCAAGTGCATCAGGGGTGGCTTATTATAATAAGGTTCACCTGCCAAGGTGGGGTAAAGCCAACGCATTGAATCAAGTGGGGCACGCCAAATTTCACGGGCAACTTGTGCCACAGTACCTTCATCCCAATCTCGTAAAGGGGAGTTTCCTAAAAATATCAGCCATAGAACTAGAGATATTACCAGTAGGCTAAATAACCATTCTTTTTCTCGGAATAGACGCATATCTAAAATCGGGATAATTATCTCAACCACTGTAAGGCGGTATTGTACCCCAGATTCTGCAATGTTAAAAAGCGGCGTTTATATGGTGCGATCGCTCAAAATGCCAGCGTTAATCATGCGGTGATATTCGTTAATCGTCCACTTAGCAACTATTGCTACAAGGATAGAACTTCTATCAAAATACAAGGACTTTTTAAACTAGCAGCACTATGCTGAGAAGTTTGATTCTAGTGACGGATGTAGCGTAAGAAACTTGAGTACAGCGAAGTGTTAAGTAGACTCTGTTGAGAAAATAAAAACCTCTGCTGCTTGAGTCGGCCAAACAAATAGGTTTTGCTTTGCAATATCCAGATCAATAGCAACGGCTTCTATTTGATTTATCGAGTTATCTTGACTTCTGTATTTGAGCAACGTAGTAAATTGACCAATTTCTAAACTTGGTTCGCTGATGCGTATTTGCACTGGCGGGTTAATTTGAATTGGTTCCCAGATTCCAGTTGCTTGATCAATTTCTATTCCAGTAAGATGATGCTTGGTAACAAATTTATTATCTAACTGATTCCACCATTCAGAAATTATCTGAGCTTCTTTAGTATATTTTGGTGTATTGTTACAGTGCCAACGAATAGCATTGGAGCTAGATTTAATTGCTTCTTTAACTTTGTCTTCCCAATTCTCATCATTCAAGTCTATGCTGATCATTTGCCCTTCAGATTTTGAGCGATCAATATATATATGGAAAGCTGCAACATCTTCTCGATGAGTGAGAATATAGCGACGTAGTTCATTGAGATTCATCGCTTCATACTTAGCTACTGTCATGGTTCATACCCTCCGGTTGGTTTAATCTCAAAGTCTAGATTTTCGCCAGCAAGTACGTATAAGTTGCCAGTACGTTCATCTACCCTAACAAGTTCGATGTTTGTGTATGGCCATCCAGGGTAAATGACATTAGTAAGTCGATAACAAAGCCTGTAGAGTCCCTGAGTTTGTTCGTTTGTGGGCTTCATATCCACTTTACTTGATTTCCCTACTGATTATATCGGTAAATGATACCTGAAATCACCGATAATCGCGCTCCATTTCACCACTGAAGGAAACAGCGACTTTGTAACCAATGCGAATACCAAAAAGTCGAGCAAATGGGCATTTATTACGTAAATATCGCGCTGATTCTATACCTATTTTGTCAACTGCGTATTCACCTGTTTCTATATCAATAATCACCATCTTACCGATATTTTATTCTCGTTCCACTTGTTGACGAATGCTGTTTTCGTATAGTTCTTTTGCACGTCATCCAACTTATTCGCAGCTTAAAAGTATGGATTGCACGCTCTTGCTCCTTAATTATTGATTTGTATTAATTCTATATCTAATACATAATTATCTGCGGTCACCTGTTCCACATACAGCTAAATATTATTACTCTAGTTCTTTAAAGCTCAATACAGCTGTGTCGTGTCGGCGCTTGTGACAGTTGCATAAATCACAAGACTTACGCAAGTTTTCTCAATTATATTTTCTAAAAACTATCTAGTAACTTAGGCTAATTCCGTAGCTAAAAGCCTACCTTGAATTGGTTCATACTCATCTTCTAGTAACCATAACTTGGCTGCATTATAGACAAAACTTAATCAAGTATTACAAACAGTGTATGAGATAAAACCATCAGTGCATGGGTTTGTGATGGGGAAAAATATTGTAACTAATGCTCAAGCTCATACTAAAAAACGCTATGTTTTAAATCTTGATTTAACTGATTTTTTTCCGTCGATTAATTTTGGTCGAGTCCGGGGTATGTTTATGGCTACACCCTATGGTTTACATCCAGATGTAGCGACAGTTTTAGCACAGATTTGTTGTCATAACAATCAGTTACCTCAAGGTGCGCCAACTTCACCCATTGTAACTAACATGATTTGTGCCAAGATGGATAGTCAATTGCAACGTTTAGCAAAAGAGTACAAAGCGACTTATACAAGGTATGCAGATGATATTACTTTCTCAACAACTTTACCTAAGTTACCTGAAGAATTAGCATATATAGTAGCTGAAGAAGACGTAGATAAAATTTTTATTGGTAACAAATTACTATCAATTATTAATGACAACGGATTTAAGGTGAATGAGAAGAAAATCAGACTGCAAAGCAGAGAGAGTCATCAAGAAGTTACGGGATTAACAACTAATCTGTTTCCTAATGTTGACCGAAAGTATGTGCGTCAGGTTCGTGCTATGCTTCATGCTTGGGCTAAGTTTGGGCTTGAAGCTGTGGAAAAAGAGTATCAAGAAAAGTCTGAATTTAAGCCAAGATTATCTACGAAAGAAAAATCAAATTTTCGACAGGTATTGAGAGGAAAAATAGAGTTTATTGGTATGGTTAAGGGAAGAAATAATTCTATTTATCAAAAATATCTAAAGCAATATCAGCTACTTTCAACTTTAGTGATTAGTTAATTATTATTTGAGAGTGGTAATTAATGGATAAAATTGCTCAAAACTTACTTCAACAAATTAACTTGAATCTAAAAAATATTGCTCTATATCTGGATAAATTAACCAGGGAAGAAATTAAGATAGACTCTAACAAAATACTTGTCATTGATTATTCACAGTATCTTTGGCTCAATCTACCAGAGAATAATTCACTCCGAAAACAACTTGAACAGTATAATATACAATCAGTTAATGACATCATTAATGATGATTTTGTAAAATTTTGTAGAAGGATATACTTGCAAATAGAAATCCTACTTGATCAATTCATAGCTAAAGAATATGGCAACGACAAGATACAAAATAATTCGTACTCTAAATGGGAAAGATTAACTTATTTTTTTGAAGTTATTAAGGGTGGCTCAGAAAAATTTAACAAAAAAAGTTGTGAAGAGTATAATATAATTACTTTGATCATGAATATCAGAGATGTTGCCAGTCATGGAGATTGGAATGGTAAATCAATAGAAGAAAGAATTGAAGGAAAAGGTAAGTCTATAAAAATATCTCTCAATCTACTAAAAGATAACTTTACTATAACAGAAATAAATGATATTTTTAGTTTATATGTAGTAAATAAAAAAACAGTTAAAATTTACGGTAACTTGGAAAAAAGAACAGCAGATATTATTTTATATGGTCTAAAAGATACTTTTTATAATGTTGAAGAAGTTGTCAATGATATTATCAATAATTTAAGTTTATTGCAATACAAATTAGGAAATAAGGTGGAAATTATTCCACACAAATCACAGCCTCAAAATAAACTTAAAGAGTTTTTCGATAAAAAAGATTATCAAAAAATACACGAGACTATAAAGTGGTTTATTGAGGAAATAGTTAATTATTTAATAAAATAGCCATAAACGATAAGAAAGAAAACAAAAAACGGTAGAGGAATAAACCCTCTACCGTTTTCTAATTTTCTATTTGAGACTTAAATCCCAAACCCTAAATCTTACTCAACACCTTGGGGTAACAATTCCCGGCGTTGTTGAGAACTAACTTGCACAACGCCATTTTCATCTACATCAACAAGGGCTGTATCACCGTCCTTGATACGACCAGACAGAATTTCTTCTGCTAGGCTATCTTCTAACAGGCGCATAATTGCCCGACGTAATGGCCTTGCGCCGTAGCTGGGACTGTAACCTTCAGTGATCAAACGATCCTTGAAGCGATCTGTGACTTCTAAGGTGATACCCTTTTCAGTCAGACGACCAAATACTTCCTTGAGCATAATTTCGGCGATTTGGGTCACTTCAGGCTTGCTCAACTGACGGAAGACGATAATTTCATCGAGTCGGTTGAGGAACTCTGGACGGAAGTACTGCTTGAGTTCTTCGTTCACCAAAGAGCGAATCCGGTTGTAAGTTGACTCGCTGGCATCTTCGGAGAATTCAAAGCCGATACCGCTACCGCCTTTTTCAATTACCTTAGAACCAATATTGGAAGTTAAAATCAGCAAGGTGTTCTTGAAGTCCACTGTGCGACCTTTGGCATCGGTTAACCGACCGTCTTCCAAAATTTGCAACAGCATATTGAATACATCAGGGTGTGCTTTTTCGATTTCGTCGAACAACACCACGGTGTAAGGACGCCGCCGCACGGCTTCGGTCAGCTGACCACCTTCGTTATAACCAACATAACCTGGAGGGGAACCAATCAGCTTGCTGACGGTGTGACGCTCCATGTATTCCGACATATCCAAGCGGATCATCGCTTCTTCGGAACCGAAGAAGTAAGCAGCTAAGGATTTTGCCAACTCGGTTTTACCTACACCAGTCGGCCCAGAGAAGACAAAGCTAGCTATGGGTCGGTTGGGATTTTTCAAACCGACACGAGCGCGACGAATTGCTCGTGAAACTGCCCTTACAGCTTCATCCTGACCGATTAAACGCTGATGCAAGGTGTCTTCCATGTGCAGTAGCTTTTCAGATTCAGATTCGGTGAGTTTGTTCACCGGTACCCCAGTCCAGGAAGCGACAATGTGGGCAATGTCTTCTTCTGTAACTACAGGTTCTTCACCTTCAGTGCCAGTTGCATTGGTCTTGCTTTGAGCGATCGCTCGGATTTCGGCTTTGATTTCCATTTCGCGATCGCGCAATTCCCCAGCTTTGTCAAAGTCTTGGGAGCGCACCGCGTCATCTTTTTCTTTTAATATCTGACGCAGCTCCTTGTCTAACTCTTTGGCTGCGGGTGGCAGCTGGGAGTTAATCAAGCGCACCCTAGAACCAGCTTCATCAACTAAGTCGATGGCTTTATCTGGGAGGTAGCGATCGCTAATGTAACGGTCTGATAATTTCGCCGCTGCCACCAATGCTTCGTCGGAGATTTTCAGTTTATGGTGTTGCTCGTAGCGTTCGCGCAGACCATACAAAATTTCAATTGTTTCATCTACTGTAGGTTCGCCAACCATCACTGGTTGGAAACGCCGCTCTAGTGCTGCATCTCGCTCGATGTGCTTCCGGTATTCATCTAGGGTTGTAGCTCCGATGCACTGCAACTCACCTCTTGCCAAAGCTGGCTTGAGGATATTTGCTGCGTCAATAGCACCTTCTGCCGCACCTGCACCAATTAAGGTGTGTACCTCATCAATCACGAGAATGACATTACCCGCAGAGCGGATTTCATCCATGATTTTTTTCAAGCGTTCTTCAAATTCACCCCGGTACTTGGTTCCTGCTACGAGCAAACCAATGTCCAGCGTGACGACGCGTTTATCTTCGAGGATGTCAGGAACATCTTTAGTGGAAATGCGTGAAGCTAAACCTTCAGCGATCGCTGTTTTACCAACCCCTGGTTCCCCAATCAGCACTGGGTTATTTTTAGTTCGGCGACCCAATATCTGGATCACCCGCTCAATTTCCTTGGCGCGTCCCACCACTGGATCGAGCTTATTGTCTATTGCCATCTGGGTTAGGTTTGAGCCAAATTCATCCAGAGTCGGGGTTTTTGTGCGCCCGGATGAACCGCCTGGTGAAACTTCGGCAGTTTCTCCCAACATGCGGATGACTTGGGTTCTTACCTTAGATAGATCCACACCGAGGTTTTCTAGCACCCTGGCTGCGACACCTTCCCCTTCGCGGATTAGGCCCAACAGCAGATGCTCGGTACCAATGTAGTTATGCCCCAGTTGGCGTGCTTCTTCCAAGGAGAGTTCTAGAACTCGCTTTGCCCGTGGCGTAAACGGAATTTCCACGGCAACAAAGCCTGATCCCCGACCTATAATTTTTTCAACTTCGATTCGGGCATCTTTGAGATTGACGCCCATTGATTTCAGCACCTTGGCAGCCACACCAGTGCCTTCCCCAATCAGACCCAAGAGGATCTGTTCGGTTCCGACAAAGTTGTGACCTAAACGGCGGGCCTCTTCTTGGGCCAGCATGATTACCTTAATGGCTTTTTCTGTGAAGCGTTCAAACATGGCATTTTTCCCATCACCTGCGGTCGTGCCGGTATGCTGATTTTAGCACAGGCAAAGCTTTTGGATGCCTGTATAACAGATTATAGACATCCTGAAGCTATGACTTGGGTTGATGGGCTAATTGTTAACTCTTGACTACTTTTATCTGGCTAGTGTACTGAGGAGCTTTAGTTCACCAGCGTTTTTGGGATTTATTACAAATAGCTGACTGCTTATATTAGGAGTTTCTTGACTTAATCCCAAACACTTATACTTAACATATGTATTTTTTCATGTCAAGCACAAATTTTAACATAGTTTTTTATTATGTTAAGTTTATTTAATATAGGATATTTAAATATAATTAGACGCAGCAAAGTTGCATTTTTTTTGCTGAAGCTGATAACAAACCCCGATAATCCAAAATTAATAATCCGCAACTACTTAAAATAATTCGTAATGACCAGAAAAAAAAAGGTACAAGCCCACTTCGGCTAGCGAACGTGCATCGCCTAAATTTATTTATGGGGTTGTTACTTTTGACTTTTGACTTCCCCGTTCGCGTAGCGTCCCGCAGGGAAGGGGCTGACGCTCTTGCTAGCTTGCTTCTTTGCAGAAGTACGCGGACTCGCTAATGTAATTTGTAATTAGTTAAAACGCAAGTGCCAAGAGGATTTGTCGAGGCGATCGCTGATCATGGAATACCACTGGTCTAAAGTTGCTTGAAATTTCGGGTGTTGTAAATCTGGGAGCCAAAGGATTAGGGCGTCCTCATCGTTATCTTGGTAATAACGCCGACGCCGCCCAGCTGTTTTGAAGCCAAATTTTTGATATAAAGATATAGCCCCCAAGTTGGAAGCTCGCACTTCGAGGGTAGCTCGCTCCATTTTGCGATCGCAAGCTGTCTTAATGAGTGAATATAGTAAAGCTGCACCCATTCCTTGACGGTGATATTGGGGATGAACCGCCAAAATTGTAATGTGGGCTTCTTCTAAAATTGACCAAAAGCAACCCATTCCCAGCAGTCTCGAACTAGAGACAGAGGAAAATAAACCCAGCAGATCGCTGTTAGGACTGTCCAACTCACGCCCGTAGGCCTCCATTGTCCATAAACCGCCAAAACAGGCTTGATCCAGTTCCAGCAATGCACTCAGATGCTCTTTTTTCAGTAATTTAATTTCTAAGTCTAATGAGATCACATTTATTGAATAAGATTACAAACCCTTTGTAAACTGGGAATCAGGAGACTAACTCAAAGCCCCTAATTTGAACAAGGACAACTTTTATAGTTATGGTATCGACTCACCCCACTGGGGTTCAACATTCTGGAAGTCAGTATTTACATCAAATGCGCGACACCAGCGCAAATCCATCGCCTAATCAAGAACTTTTACCCTTGACTGCCAGAGTTCATGATCATGACCTCCTGGAAATTGGTGGGTGTGATGTCACAACCCTAGTTGAGCAGTTTGGTTCACCTTTATATATTTTAGATGAAGAAACCCTGCGTTCGGCTTGTCAGCAATACCGAAATGCTTTCAAGCAATACTACAAGGGTGAATCTCAAGTATTGTATGCCTCAAAAGCTTGGAATTGTTTAGCAGTTTGTGCGATCGCCGCTTCTGTTGGGCTGGGAATTGATGTAGTTTCCGGGGGCGAACTTTACACCGCCTTACAAGCGGGTGTTAGTCCCAATAAAATCTACCTCCACGGAAATAATAAATCTCATGAAGAACTAATTTTAGCGATCAAGTCTGGTGTCACGATTGTGGCGGATAACTGGTATGAGTTGCGTACCCTTGTTGAAATAGCCCAACCTGCTCAACCAATCCGGATCATGCTACGGCTAACTCCTGGTATTGAGTGTCACACCCACGAATACATCCGCACGGGGCACTTAGATAGCAAATTTGGCTTTGATCCCAATGAATTAGATGAGGTGTTTACTTTTGTCAGTCAACAATCTGCCCTTAATTGCGTAGGAGTACACGCTCATATTGGTTCCCAAATTTTTGAGCGCCAACCGCATCAAGATTTGGCCGCTGTCATGGTGCAGTGGCTGCGGGATGCCGCGAAGTATGGTTTAAATATTACAGAGTTAAATGTTGGTGGCGGTTTAGGGATTAAGTATACAGAATCAGACGATCCTCCTAGCATTGAAGAATGGGTGAAGGCAATTTGTAAAGTCATCCAAGAAGCTTGTATAGCCGAAAATTTGCCTTTACCGAAATTACTTAGTGAACCAGGGCGATCGCTAATTGCTACAGCTTGCGTCACTGCCTACACCGTCGGTTCATCCAAAGTCATTCCAGAAATTCGTACTTATGTGGCAATTGATGGAGGAATGTCTGACAATCCCCGCCCGATTACTTACCAATCAGTTTATCGAGCAGTCATTGCCAATAAAATGTCTTCTCCCTTAACCCAAAAAGTCACAATTGCTGGTAAACATTGTGAATCAGGAGATATTCTGATTAAAAATGCACTACTCCCAAAGACTGAACCAGGGGATATTCTCGTAGTTATGGGAACTGGTGCGTACAATTACAGTATGGCATCTAACTACAACCGCTTGCCCCGACCGGCAGCAGTCGTAGTGGCGAATGGTGAAGCAAATTTAATTTTGCAACGTGAAACTTATCAAGACTTAATTCGACAAGATCGCCTACCAGAAAGACTAAAGAAATAGTCATTTGTCCTTGGTGAGTCTAGCACTGTGGGAGGGTTTCCCGGAGCAAGTGACTAGCGTTAGCAAGTCTTCTCCCTTGGCGCTAGCCTCTCCCTTTGGGAGAAGGGGGAGACAATGCCGCGCATAGCATTCGCGTAGCGTCTCGTAGAGAAGCGGTAGCGAGTCATCGAGCGTCTGGGGTTTCCCCAAGTAGAGCAAGTGGCATAGAGACGCCAAGGGCGAACCAGCGTCACCCTTAAGGGTCATTAGAAGCCACTGCCTTGCTCTGGTCAAGAGAGTTAAAGCAAGTGACATTCATTAGCCAGGAACTAATTACAAATGACTAATGACTAATGACTAATCTAATTAGAGGCAAAAGTGTAATCCAGATGTCATGAGAGATTGGTGGAAGCAATGGCTGACAAACCTGGGGTGGTCACAGTCCTTGCTGCTTGGGACTCTGGATATTGTGTTAGTGCTGGCGCTGACGTACATGATACTAGTTATTATTAGTGAGCGCCGAACACTATGGATGGTGCGGGGATTCATTATCTTAATGCTAGCCTCAGCACTAAGTAACAAATTAGGACTACCTCTGCTAAATTTTGTACTGGAAAAGTTAGTGATTGGTTGTGCTGTAGCGATGGCAGTTGCTCTACAGTCAGAGTTTCGACGGTTTTTAGAACAATTGGGGCGTGGCGAATTTCGCCAGCTGTTTCAACCTGACCGTCTGACAATCCCTAAGTCTGATAGTGTAATTGATGAAATTGTTGAGGCTGTTAAAGAATTGTCAAAAAACCGCATTGGAGCTTTACTAATTGTGGAAACCACAGGGCCAATTGATGAGCGAGATTTTTCTGTGCCAGGAGTAAAGCTAAATGCGGAGGTTTCTAAAGAACTGATCCAAACAATTTTTCAGCCGAAAACTTTGTTACACGATGGAGCGACATTAATTCGTGGTTCGCGGATCGTATCATCGGGTATAATTTTACCACTTTCGGGACGCACAGCCTCGCGCCAGTTGGGAACACGCCACCGGGCGGCAATGGGAATTACTGAGCGGGTCGAAAATTGCATTTGTGTTGTTGTATCTGAAGAAACCGGTTCCATTTCCTTAGCGGAACGGGGAACCCTAAATAGACCGCTGACGATTAGGAAGCTGAAAGAGTCATTAGAGGCTGTTTTGTCTCCAACCGTCGATAGGGAAGCTGTTGCTCCTGGTCTGTTGAGTTTTGTTCGTCAGATAAGTGGGAAGGCACTAGCACTGGTTTCACGTTTACTCAGATTACCATCGACCGCTTCTCGAGATAAAAAATGACAGCACAACAAACTAAACTGCAAGATTTGCCTACTGACTTAAAACAAGAACTATTGCCCCAGCATGTTGCAGTGATTATGGATGGCAATGGTCGATGGGCTAAACGTCAGGGTTTACCTCGGATTATGGGTCATAAGCGAGGAGTAGATGCTCTTAAGGATTTACTTCGCTGTTGTCAAGATTGGGGAATTCAGGCGCTGACGGCTTATGCTTTTTCAACAGAGAACTGGAAAAGACCGCAGGAAGAGGTGGATTTTTTGATGACTCTGTTTCAAAGAGTTTTGCGCCAAGAACTGCGGGAAATGGTCGAAGAGAATGTTCAAATTAAGTTTGTGGGAAATTTACAAGACCTACCACGATCGCTCCAACAAGAAATATCCCGTTCAATGCAAGAAACCAAGGATAATCGCGGTATCCGGTTTTCAGTAGCAACTAATTATGGCGGACGGCAAGAAATTTTACAAGCTTGTCAGGCGATCGCCAAGCTTGTGCAGCAAGGTATGCTACAACCCGATGAAATTAATCAACAGGTGTTTGAGAGCCACTTGTACACAGCAGGAATTACTGACCCAGATTTGTTAATTCGCACCAGTGGAGAAATGCGTCTCTCAAATTTCCTTCTTTGGCAAATGGCTTACGGGGAAATTTACATCACCGATGCTCTCTGGCCTGATTTTGACCGGGCTGAGTTTCACCGCGCCTTATGTGCCTACCAGCAACGGGAGCGGCGATTTGGGAAAGTATAAAATCAGTGAGGAGTTAGGAATGAGGAGTTAGGAATAAAAACTCATAATTCCTAACTTCTAATACCAATTCTCCCTAAACTTGCATTTAATACTTACTCTTTATCCCTTGGCGTACTTAGCGTACTTGGCGGTTTGTTAATAAATCGTAAGTGCATCTTCATAGCCAATCAGTATAACTCTTAACTCCTAACTCCTCTTACGGCCCTGAAAACACGGCTTGTTCTACATCATCCCGACTAAGAGAATACTTGAATGAACGTTGGATATCTTGTCCATCTTCTCCAGATTGGACATATCGCACTACGATTTGCTCAACATCGAGCCATAGTTCAGCTTGCCAACTAGGCCGCTGCACATGCCAGCAATGCCTCTGTGTTTCGTCTTGTTGACAGCCTTGGTCTTTTAGCCACTGTTCAATTTGTGGCAGGGGATGATTATATAGGGGGGTATCAGAGGGGAGAAGAGGCATAGGAATTTTAGATTTTAGATTTTGGACTTCCGCAGCTATTAGAAACGCTATTCGCGTTCGTTCAGTCGAACGATTTTGGATTAGGAAATTTTTTAATTTTTAATAACCATAGGGGTAATTGGTTGTGATACATGGATAATGTGCTGTTGTACAGATGGAGTTGGCTGTTGCAAATGCGTTTGGAAAGCAGTCTCACCACGAGTTAAGCCGATAGCTACTGCTAGTAGCAGACAACCGACAAATGTTAACACCAGCATAAATAAAGCAAATATTTCCCCAGATGAGAGGGGGCGATCGCTCGCATCGAGGTAAGCTGATTTTGACAATTCATCGGAACGCGAGACGGGATGATTCAAATCAGGGGGTGGTTGAATCACTCCAAAGCGGGAATAGCCAATTTTTAAATCGTAGCTTAACCGACGTTCTGGATGGCTTAGGGTGGCGTAGGCTTCGTTGATTTGCTGAAATTTGAGAGTGGCGATCGCAGTAGGCAAGTCTGTAGTATCAGGATGATAGCGTTTGCTCAGTTGCCTATAAGCACGACGAATGTCGATTACTGATGCCCACGGATGCAGTCCTAGCAGGGAGTAATAAGTTGGTTTACTGCTTTGTGGCATTGCCCCGTTGTGATTCACGGTTGTTTGAGTCACCTTGCAATCAAGTTTTTTCTAATATTGTAAACCTGCCCATTCCACAGAGGAAAAAATGGCTGATGACATTCTGGCATCATGCCCAAGCCTTTGACCAGTGAGGACTTGAATGGTTGGATTTATATACTGTACAATAGTATTTAAAGGGGCGAACGTCGGCTTGATGCCGTGTGTCTGAGTAGTAATTCTACTTAGACCTAGTACAACACGGCGTAAATAGAGCCAACCATTTAAAAACCCTAAAAAGCTCATTCCCTAATACTTTTGACTTTTGACTTTTGACTTTTGAATGAGTGACTTCCGCCTTGCAGTACTAGCCCCTTTAGCTTTTCCAGAATTAATGAATTGCGATCGCCATACCACTCTCCATAAACTTTATTGCGCTTATCGTCCAAATCCATAATCAGTCTATATTTATTGGCAAGGGGCAAAAAAACTGGTCATCGTCGCGTTAATAGCATCGCTGCACAGCCCACAGGTAATAGTCGATGACTTGTAAATAAATATAACTCTGATATCTTGTGATTATTGATACAAAAATATCCAGAAAAAATATTTTCAGGAATTCTGCCAAATTGCCAAATAAGTTGCCTATTATCTGAATTTTTGTCTCATTTGCAGCTAAGATTACATTGGCACAGTTACACAAAAAATCTTAGCTTATTTAATATATTATGATTGCTACACTGATTGTAGCTTGGATTGTCTTCATAATATTATGGAAGTTGCTGAAAGCAACCGTGAGTAGTGCATTAACTATTGCGGCAATCCTTGTTTTATTAAACATCAGTTTTGGGATTACTCCGCAAGATATTTGGCATCACATAACACAGTTTGCTCAAACTCTCTCGCAGATCCAAAGCGGCAAGTAAAAAATTAAAAATTCACCTTTATTAACAAAGCTGAATCGAAAAAAATGACTAGACAAAATTTTCGTCTATAAAATTCGTATTCGATTTTTGCCAAACTAGCTACAACTCAAAGAGCCTTCTTTCCCTTTGCCTATTGCCTTCTAAGCCAACTCAGTTCTCGAAATCAAAACGGATTCACACATAACCTTTGTTGGTCAATTATTATTCAATGCTGAAATCTTAGCCAACGCATCCTTAAAACTCGGCGGCAACTGACGCATAATTTTGCCTCTTTCGCGATCTAAAGCTACTAAAGTCACCTTGGCAGTGACGTACAATTGTTGTCCATCAGTTGAGACAATGGCATAATCCCAATTGATGCGGACACCAGTCACTTCAGCCATGCGCGTTTTTACCACCACTGCCATACCCAATTGAATTGAACGGTGATAGCGCACCGACAGTTCTACAACTAGTAAATCGCAGCCTATAGCGACTAAATCAACAAATTCAATCCCTATAGATCGCAAGCATTCAATCCGCGCTTCTTCCATCCAAGCTATATAGGAACCGTGCCAGACAAGACCGGCATAATCGGTGTGGTGGGGTTGCACTCTGATAGGATATTCAAACCAATTCCCAAATTCATGACTTGATGGATTGTCAAGGGCGCTGGTTGGTGGTAGTTTTGGTTGGCTGGGCTTTTCTTCTGACATCTTCGATTTTCTAAGCACCTATAAATTTTCCAAATCATTGAATAGCATAAAAATTAATTGCGTTGCCGGACTTGTTGATTTAATATTTACACTTCCGAATATGGGGAGTGTTCTGTTATGCAGCCTAATCTTTGGTATGTTAATGTTGTTACTTTGACTCTACTTAGTTTACTAGGTTTTGGGATGGCGTACCCAGATAATAACCAGGTAAGCACAAATGCAAAGTTGAGGTATGATTTCGGAGAAAGAGCTCAAGCTTTATCCCAGAATAATCAACTCTCAGAAATTGCAAGGCTCAACGAAGAGGCTATCAAAGAATCTCGGCAAGGTCAATCGAAAGAAGCGTTGCAGAGATTACAAAAAGCATTAGCCATCAGCAGAGAACTTGGAGAGCGCTCTTGGGAAGCGGTAACATTCAACAACATCGGCAGAATTTACCAAAGTCAAGAAAAGTATCCTGAAGCACTTCAATATTATCAGCAAGCCCTATTAATTAACAAAGAACTTGGGGATCTCGTTCGACTTGGCAAAACATACAGTAACATAGGTTACTTGTTTGATATCCAAAACCAACCAGAGTTAGCAATTTTTTTCTATAAGCATTGCTTGATTAATCGTGAGAAAGCTCGCTTGAATCCATCAGCACTGAGTGCGCCACAACCAGATGCTTATAGCATAACTGTTAGTCAGACATATCGCATTTTGAGTGGACGATTGCTCAAACAGGAACGTGTTGCTGAAGCACAAAGGACAATGGATTTACTCAAAGTTGAAGAACTAGAGGAATATCTCCAGAATGTGCCAGGTAATCAACGTACTGTCAAAGGTATTAATATAGCGGCAACAGAAAAACCAATTCATGCTAAGTGGGATCAAAGCGTGGATAATGCTGTTGTGTTGGGTAAACAACTGACAACACTACGTAAAATTAAGCCTGAACAGCGATCACTCGAACAGAAACAACGGATCGAGCAATTAGTCTTAAATCAACAGCAACTCCTAGATAAATTTAACGAATTTATCAATAGTCCTTCAGTGAAAGCACAGGTAGAGCAAATTAGCCGCACAGCCAGGCGGCAAAATTTGGATTTGGAGAATCTCAACGAACTTCGGGATAATTTGGCGCGATTACCGCAAAAATCTGCACTACTCTACCCACTGATTTTAAAAGATAGCTTGGAATTGGTACTAGTAACTGCTGATTCTCCACCAATTCATCGCACCGTTGCTGTAAAACGCGAAACCCTTCATCAGACAATTGCTGCTTTCCGCCAAGCTTTAATCAATCCCAGTCGAAATATCAAAGCACCTGCACACCAATTGTATGACTGGCTAATTAAACCGATAGAAAAAGACCTGAAGCTATCAGGTACACAAACTCTGATTTACGCTCCAGATGACCAGTTACGTTACATTCCTTTAACTGCTTTATATGATGGCAAACAATGGCTAGTACAGCGCTTCAATGTGAGTCACATTACATCTGCCAGTCTGACTAACTTAAATACCCCACAACAATCTACTTTGCGGGTTTTAGCTGGTGCTTTTACTAAAGGGAATTATCAAATCAAAGTTGGTAATCGGCAGGTTGCTTTCGCTGGTTTGCCCTTTGCAACGCAGGAAGTAGAAAGTTTAGCAGCTGTGGTTCCTGAAACTACGAAGCTTTTAGACGATGCCTTTAGCCCCAAAGTCACTGTACCCCAAATGGATGATTATACAATTGTCCATTTAGCGACTCATGCAGCCTTTGTGGTGGGTAAACCAGAAGATTCGTTTATTTTATTCGGGAATGGCGATCGCGTTAACTTTAGAAATGTCGCCACTTGGTCACTCCCCCATGTCGATTTGGTAGTGTTGAGCGCCTGTGAAACCGGCTTGGGAGGTAAGTTGGGTAATGGTGAGGAAATTTTGGGCTTTGGCTATCAGATGCAACAAACTGGCGCTAGAGCCGCCATCGCCTCGTTGTGGTCTGTGGATGATGGTGGTACACAAGCACTCATGAGTGCTTTTTATGCTCTACTTTCCACTGATAAGTTGACTAAAACTCAAGCTCTACGACAAGCTCAAATCTCATTAATCACTGGAGACTGGAAGGCAATAAGTCATAATGTACCCGTAGCAGCAGTTAGTGACTTTAGTCATCCGTACTATTGGGCACCTTTTATTTTGATTGGTAATGGATTTTAAGTGTAAAAATTCATAATTAGGGAAAACACACAGTCAAGCAGATACAATGATAGTTACTACCGCCCAGATTCACTAGCTGACCTTAGTAACGCCTAATATCCGCGATTTCGATAGCTGTGATATTCCATTACTGATTACATAGCCCTAAGGAAAACTGTGTTAGCAAAGCTTAACGTACTCCTACGGGGAAGTGAGCTAGCAAGAGCGTCTACGTAGAGAAGTTTTCGCGTTTTGATGATATTTTGGGCAAAGAGAAGTGCCCAACTATTCAACCTCTGACTTTGGTGTGTTTTAACACCTTCCAGCAAAAGGCTCAAAATCCGGCTTGTGAGATTTTGGCAGATACAAAAAAATATGTGATAGGCTAGCGACGAGCCAATCACTTAATGGTAATGAAACAGGTAAGAGCGATCGCCAACTAAGCCATCATTACCAATTATCGATAATCAATTTCTAAGAAAGCGATCGACCTTTAAAACCTTAATACTTCTTGGCAAGAGTTTTAGAGCCTGTATCAGTTTGCATAGATTGCTTGACAAGATTAGCCAGTTCGTCTAGTTGGCTAATTGCCTCCGCACCTTCTAGCTTCATTAATTCGCGGTCATCCCGCATTTCCGTCCAAGTAATCCCGTAATCGGACACTAAAAATCGAATCAGATGGTTATCACCCAAGCTAACCATAAACGAAGCACTATTCATTTGGTCGCCACAGGTGTAACAAGACGCAGGATACCCACGTCGTTCTAATACAACCGCCAAGGCTTGCAGGTTCATTACCAAGTCTTGGACGAATTGTCGATGTTGATGTGCTAGTCTCAGAAACACTTTTGTCCTCCAGACACCACAGTCATTTGAGTCTCTTTTATATTTTCTTTAGATTTTCTCATCCACTGGTATTGTAGACTATTCATTACAATTACCAGACAAATGATATTGAGTCGTTAATTGACTACCTTGTTTAGGGTAGTAGATCGGGGTTTTGAACACCGTATCAAACTATTCAGTTTGCAAATTAAAAATCTCGGACAGAATTGCTAAATTTAACTATATCTTCATACATTTCTGTCAGGGTAGATTCTTACAGAAAGCGATCCGCTTTAAGAGTAACTTAAATCTACCACTAGTCAACTATAGAAAAGCTACATATTGTGTTTTAATTGACCATGTGCTGGCAAATCCACTGTAAGTAGAGGCTCTAACGTAGTTTTGCATCGTTATGGTGTCTTTTGCTTAGATGTTTGATCTATTCTCTTTCTAACGTAGATTTTGGTATAGATAAATTATACAGGTATAGCAAATTTCCTCCTCCTGTATAGATAAAGTTGAGCAGATGAGAGTGCAAATTTTATATTCAGTACTAAAAGCAGGTTAATTTTACTGCTTTACACAAACTTTACGTAATTAATACATAAGTTTGAATGTAGAACCCACAATCGATAAACTCAATACTGACAATACCTAAACTCAGGAGAGCAATGTTGCCATTACTGAGTAATTATTTTTTATTTATCACTAGTACAGCTTGGCAGTTGCTATATTTTTAAGACTAGCCCTTTCAAGGTGGGTGGAAATTTTAGTCCATATAATTCTTCTTTAACCTCTGATCTCTGTATCACGCCAGTTGCTACCTTACAGGAACGCTAAGAGCGTAGCTTGCTTCCCCGGAGGGGTACAAGTCTCTTAACCGCAGACGCTTGCAGGCTCGCTACCGCTGCGCTATCGCCCTTGGCGTCTCCCCTTCTCCCAAAGGGAGAGGCTAACGCCAAGGGAGAAGGGCGCACTGGCTTCTCTGTGCCTCTGCGGTGAAATAAATTACTTTTAAACCGCTCCAGGCACAGAGAACGCTGAGAAAAACAATCTTATTTTATAAGTCACCTGGAAAAGGCTAGTCCTAATTTTAATTTTTACCTCGTTTAAATAAAAGACCTTGGCAGTAAACCTGTCAAAGTCTCTTATTACTTACTTACTAAATATTACTTGTAGTACTAACAAGTTTTTCGCCTTTCAACATCCGCGCCGCAGCTTCAAGTAGAGCTTCTTCGAGATAGGGCTTAGTAAAGTAGCCACTAGCACCGAGTTGAGCAGCAATTTGTCTGTGCTTGTCAGCACCCCGCGAGGTGAGCATAGCGATTGGTAGGTGGTTGAGGTTAGGGTCTTTCTGGATGCGAGAGAGTAACTCCAGACCATCGCAGCGGGGCATTTCAATGTCGCAAAATACAATATCACAAGGCAGACCAGAGCGGAGTTTATCCCAAGCTTCCTGGCCGTCACGCGCCTGTTCTACGCGATAACCTGCTTTGTTAAATGTCAGGGATAGCAATTCTCTAACTGTAATTGAGTCATCGACGATCAGCACTGTCGGGTCAATCTTCACAGGAGAGGTATCTGGGGGAGTAGCTTTCTGTTGCCAAGAATTGCCATCAATTTCTGTAGAAATCCGTCCTTGGAAGATATCAATTATTTCCAGCACATCAGCAATAGGCATAATCCGACCATCACCCAGTACCGTAGCACCAGCTACACCAATGGGTTTAGGCGCTGGCCCTTCAAATTGCTTAATTACAATTTCTTGTTCGCTCAATACCAGGTCAATCTGTAGAGCAATCAGGGTATTTGCCGATCGCACTACAACCACAGAAACCATATCATCATCTCTGGTGCCGCCATAGACATTACCCCGACTGATTTGGCGATTGAAGGTTAAAAGTTCCTTCAGGGGTCGGAATGGCAGCACCGTATCCCGCCAGGAAATAAATGATTGCCCATTGGCATCGTGCTGAATATTTTTCAATGGTATATCGAGCGTATCTTCTACACCATCCATCGGGAAGGCAATTCTAGCTCGATCAGAGACGCAGCAGAGAGCTTTACAAATACTCAGAGTTAGTGGTAAACGAATGGTGAAGGTGGTTCCCTTGCCGATCGCAGAATCGGTATTCACTGTCCCCCGAATTTCGCTAATCTCGGCGCGCACTACGTCCATACCTACACCACGACCAGAAATTTCATCTGCTTGGTCTTTCATCGTAAAACCAGACTGGAACAGCAAATCGTAGACTTCCAGGCGAGACATGGCTTTTGCCTGCGCTTGTGTAATCATGCCAATCTTCACCGCCTTAGCCTTAACCTTTGCTGAATCGATGCCTGCACCATCATCGCCTACAGAAATGATCGTTTGGTTGCCTTGGTGGAAGGCACGAATAGTAATGATTCCCACGGGTGGTTTACCAGCAGCCTGTCGTTCTTCTGGCGTTTCAATACCGTGAGCGATCGCATTATTTAGCATATGAGTTAACGGATCGGTAAGATGATCCAAAATCATCTTGTCAATTAAGGTATCGCCACCTTCAATCACCAACTCTACTTGTTTGCCACATTTAATGGCGTTGTCGCGCACTCCTCGCCGCCAGCGATCAATAGTTTGGGCAAAATGCACCATTCGCGCTCTAGTTAATCCCTCTTGTAGCTGGGTGGTTACTTGGCGGAATTGCCTTGCTACTCGCTCGGTTTCTTCGGTTACAAAATCAATGTCACTAGCCGACTCACGCACTCGCACAATCCGCTCAATCATCTGCTGGGAGAGTGTATGGAAGGGAGTAAAGCGATCCATTTCTAACTCGCTAAAACCCCTATCGGCATTGGAATCAGGCGCTTGGAAGCCGGAGTCTTTCTTTTTGCGTCCAGCTAACAGAGAGGCTTCTAGTAGCGATCGCTCGTACAACTCCTGCATCCTTGCGCCCACATCCGAGAGTTGTTGTACCTGAATTAGCAAGTTATCTAATGACTGCCGCAGCCGTTCATGATCTTGCTCTAAGGTATTACGATTTACCACCAACTCCCCAACTAAATTACTCATATCGTCCAGTTGTTTAACTGGAACCTTCATCGTTTCTTCAAATCTTGCAGCGCGACGAGTAGAGGGGCGGGGAGTTTTATTGGTGTTATATTTTACTACTGGTGAATGGGATATTGTTTGATCTGCTTCTGCCAGTAACTTTTCCAAGTCACCAAATTCATCTTTTATGGCTGGTGATGGAATGGCATTTTTAGCCAAGACTGGTTGAATGTTCAAGGGCTGGTGTTGGTGTAGCCCGTCGTCGACATCGCGATCGTTATCTGTACCTAGCAATTCTTCCAGGGCAGCAAAATCTACTTCTGGTATTGACGTAGCTTTGGGGATGGGTGCTACTTCTTCTCCTAGTAATGCTGCCAAGTCTGCAAATTCATCTTCTGAAGCAACTTCTTCAACGGTTTCTGTCGTTGCCAATTCTTCAGTTGAGGCAACAATAGCATCTTCTGCCTCTGACACTGGTACAGGTTCAAATGTCTCTCTTAGATCCGACAAATCGGTTTCTACATCTTCCTGAATAATCGTTTGTGTTAAATAATTGACAGCTTGTGAGTCAGTTTTTGCCGCTTTTTCTCCTAATTCTTCCTGGTTTGCTGCTTCTGGCAGAGCAGTTTCTGTAAACAATAAATCATTCACAAAACCCAGTTCTATACCTTCAGAATCTGTGTTTTCTGGGAACTCAAAGGCAGTTTCTAAGTTATTGTTCCCCTCAGTATCTAAAACTTTTGGGCTTGTCTGGGGTAAAGCTGAAGTTTCTGTAGCTTCTTGTTCATCCACAGTATTATCTGTGGTGTCCATCTGAATATAAGTGGAGTCATCTGTCGCTACATCCTCAAACAGCAGTTGTAGATTTTCATCGAAAGAGTCAAACAAATCACCTGGCTGTATTTGGGGTGATACTAAATCTGAAGTTTCCCCAGAGCTGATATTTAAAGTAGACTCTCTAGCTTCTTGTTCATCCACAGCATCATCTGTAGTGTCCATCTGAATATAAGTGGAGTCATCTGTCGCTACATCCTCAAACAGCAGTTGCAGATTTTCATCGAAAGAGCCGAACAAATCACCTGGCTGTACTTGGGGTGATGCTGAATCTGAAGTTTCCCCAAAGCTAATATTTAAAGTAGACTCTCTAGCTTCTTGTTCATCCACAGTATTATCTGTGGTGTCCATCTGAATATAGGTGGAGTCATCTGTCGCTACATCTTCAAACAGCAGTTGCGGATTTTCATTGAAAGAACTGAACAAATCACCTGGCTGTACTTGGGGTGATACTAAATCTGAAGTTTCCCCAAAACTGATATCTAAAGTAGACTCTCTAGCTTCTTGTTCATCCACAGTATTATCTGTGGTGTTCATCTGAATATAGGTGGAGTCATCTATCGCTACATCTTCAAACAATAGTTGCGGGTTTTCATCGAAAGAACTGAATGAATCAAGTTCTAGATCAACAGCAGATATCTCTGGAGGCTGATTAGTAAATTCTGGAACAAAATCTAAAGCTTCTAGTTGTTGTGATCGCCTGAGAATTTCTTCCCCTGAATGCTTCGCAAACAACGGCGTTTCCGGCGTGGAGGCATCGTTGATTACAGGGGGAATAGTTGAGTTACTTGGTGCTAACTCATCAAACAAATCATCTCCAGAATCTGATGAGGATATCAAATCTAGCTGCTCTTGGTGCTGGAAATTGAGATCAAAATCTTCTTCGATGTCAAAACTGGCTATAGGAGAAGGTATGGACTGCTTACTGTTGGCAAAAATGTCATCAGTCGCCGCAGTAAACAAACTCTCATCTAACGCCCTTTCCACATTCTGTTCAATTAAGGAATCAAATTCGTCCAGTTCCTCTGTGGTTTCCTGGCTCCAGAAGTTGCTTAGATCATTTTCTGATTCAGAAAACTCAGGTGCTGTTGCTGAAGATGTATCAAATAAATCACCGATTTCTGGCTCACTTGTAGGGAGTAGTGTCTGTTCTTCCATTTCAGCAAACAGGCTGTCCATAGACAAGCCTGTTTGTTGGGGTAATTCTATGTAGTCACTAGGGGTAATTTCTTCTACCCAATTTGCATTTCTAGTTTCTAAGAATAAGTTATCAAAACTATTTTGTTGGTTAGTAGATAGTTCCACACTGGCGAACGCCTCAGTTTCTGGTTGAGTCACTTCGCCTGTAAGCAATAGTTCTGTATCATCATCTTCTAGTGCCAGTGTCAATAAATCTTCAACCACATCGTTTTTATTAACACTATTTTGGACAATCTCCCCAGGAGGTTGGTTTGGATCACGAGGAATTTCAGTAAATTCTTGTAAATTTTCTGGAGAATAAAAGTCTAAATTTAGATCAAGTACGTTGATATCACTCAACTCTACAGTTGTAGCAGATGTTTGTTGATTTTGCGGTTCTGAATTCTCATTTTCTAGGAAGTTGTCGCCAAATAACAGGGATAAATCTTCTGTTGTGGCTGTGGTTGTTGGGTACTGCTCGTTGCTTGTGTCTTCATCAAAGGAGAGTAAATCGGATAAATCACCATCAGCAGCGTCAGTGCTGCCCAAATCAATTCCAAAGTCATCAGTGGCAACAATATCTAAGGTTTCTTCTTGATGCCAGCTTTCATCTAGTTCGGGAGTCTCACCTTCAAATAAATCGGCAAGGGTATTTAACTCAGCTATTCCTACCTCTGGCCCATTGGGGTCAAGATTGCCACTGATTGGATGTGCTTCCTCATGTGCGGTGAAAGTAAGACTAGTGTGAGTTGCAGCGTTTAGTAGTGTCCCTTGGAATTGAAGGTAGGGGTGAACGCTAGTATCCTCGTCTAGATTCAGTTCCTCAGTTGTCTGGACTAGGTTAGTTATGACTAACGGCTCGGTATCACCAGATACAATTGGCTCAGAGGCAGTTGATGATTCTGTCAAGGCCACAGACTGTTCATCAAACAAATCAGGGGTAATTTCTAATAACTCAATTTCTGCAAAGCTCAAAAGTGCTTCTAGTTGCTGACTAATTGCAATTTCGGCTTCCCTACCTTGCAGGACTAATTCTTGAGCTTGCTTGATTTCAGTAATGACAATTTTAGCTAAAGTCAGATAAGTATTTTCAGGATTGCCGATCGCACTGGCTGCTGCTTGACACAAACCACACCACTTGGACAAATTCCAAGTCTCACCAAGTTTGACTAACTGGTAACAGCATTGCTGAAGATTTTGTCGCGTTGAGGGTGTTGGGGTTTGCTTAAATAGTTGCAACATTTCCCGCAGTCTTTGCAGCACCTGGGCTTGAAATTCGCCCCAATTATTATTTTCTTTAGCGGTGACTGGCGATCGCCCAGTCTCTTCTCTACCTTGGGCTGCGCTAGCTACGGGTTGCGTCTGGTAGAGAGCGTCTCGCACCTCCTGGGGTGCTACAGAGAGAGATATTTCTGGAGATTCTTGATGGGTGTCTTCTGCCAAACTGGGAATATCTCGCTGCAGGAAAAGTTCTGTAAGTGTAGAGACATTCTCTACAGAAGTTGTGTGTAGTTCTGTTGCCGAAGGACTGCTGGCTACTCCACTTTTTCCTTGTTCTACAAGTAGTTCCAGATGCTGATACAGCCATTGAAAGACTGGCTCAGTTTCTGACATTAAAGTATTAGCTGCATCTTCGGAAAGACCGAATGGCCCACTCAAATGCTCTAACAGGGATTTAAGGGTATCAGATACACCAAGAAATAAAGACTCTAACTTTTGGTCAATCTGAACCGGATGATCTTTGAGAACTTTGAAACAATCTTCCAGACGGTGGGAGGTATGCTGGATGCTAGTCAATCCAAGCATCGCCGCTCCTCCTTTGATGGAGTGAGCTGCCCGGAAGACTTCACTGATCATTTCCGGGTCGTTCAGAGTCCCCTCTAAATTCAGCAACCCCTGCTCAATGGTATTCAGGTGATCCCTGGCTTCTTCGATAAAGTAACCCAAAATCCGCTGTTGTTGTTCCGGCAGCATAGCAAAAGTTATGAGTTGTGAGTTATGAGTTATGAGCTATGAGTTATGAGTTATGAGTTATGAATTATGAGTTATGAGTTATGAGTTGTAATTTTTATTTCTAACTTCTCATTCTTAACTCCTAACTTTTTTTCAAGTTGTGAGTTGTGATTTTTATTTCTAACTCCTCACTCCTAACTCCTAACTTTTTTACCTGGTTTCCATAGTTTCCACTCGGAAACGTTCAACGGAGGCGATCAAGTCACGGGATACACCTACTAAGTGTTGTAGGGCACCTGAAACTCGCTGTGCTTCCTGGGAAGTTTCTTGGGCGGTGAGTTCTACTGATTGCATTACATGAGCGACGGCACGGGAGGTTTCAGTTTGTTCCACAGTGTCGCTGGTAATGGAGCGCACAAGAATATCGATGCGATTCGCTACTTGAATAATGTTTTCCAGCGATCGCTTGGCTTCTTCTGCCAATTTTGTCCCTTTAATTACTTGTTGTGTGCCTTCTTCCATTGCAGTCATTACAGAGCCTGTTTCGCTTTGGATTTGCATCACGATTTGTTCAATTTCCTTCAGGGATTTAGCTGATTTATCTGCTAGCTGGCGCACTTCATCTGCGACGATCGCAAACCCGCGTCCAGCTTCTCCCGCTCTTGCCGCCTCAATACTAGCATTGAGTGCTAACAAGTTTGTTCTGGAAGCAATTTGGGAAATCAACGCCACAATTTTAGAAATTTCTTGGGAAGATTCCGCCAACCGCTTCACTTTGCGAGTGGTTTCAGCAACGGTTTCCCGAATTTCTAAAATCCCCGCCACAGTATTTTCTACTGCTTCTCCACCTTTGAGAGCGATCGTACTAGCATCACGGGCGACGGTTTCAGCTTCCCGCGCTGCCTCTGCTACCCGCTGAATCGAGTCGGTCATTACCTGTACAGAATTTAGCGTCACTGCCAACTCTTCTGCTTGCCGCAAAGCATCACCAGATAAGGCTCTAGCAAAGGTTTCGGAGTTGGTTGCACCTTTTGTCACATCCTTGGCTGCTACTTTTACCTGTTGGACAATATCCCGCAGGTTTTGAATTGTCAGGTTAAAGGCGTCAGCTACGGCTCCCAGTACGTCGGCTGTCACTTCAGCTTGGACTGTTAAATCTCCTCTAGCAGCTCCTTCCACATCATCCAAGAGCCGAATCACCTGGCGTTGCAGGTTTTCTTTGGCTTCCTCTTGTTCATCAGCTTTCCGTTGGGCTTCACTTGTCGTCGTGAAAATTACCCGCGCCATTTCATTAAAGCCAGTGGATAAATGCCCCAATTCATCTTCGGAAAACACTGTGGCTTGAGCATTCAGATTTCCTTGGCGTACAGCCTCAAACTGAGTTTGGAGATCATTGGTTGTGCGCCGAATTTGTTTGAGCGCAAGATTCCCCATGAAGCCTGCGGTAGCAAAACCTGCAATCCCAGATGCTAGTGACATTGCCCAACCTGTGTTTCGTACTGATTCTCGTTGTTGGGCTGGCGAAAACGTGGTGGCGACAAAGCTAACTATGGCTACAACCAGCGCTGAGACAATGCCTACACTTCCAGCAATTAACCATTGTTTCCTTTCGATGGAGGCATTCTCTAATGGTGCTAACCATCCTTGCTCGATGCTGACGTTGGGTTCTTGCTTGGAGACATCTGTTTGGCTAAAGACTGGAACTGCTTCATGGGAACCAGTCATCGAGAATAGTTCCTCTTCGCGATCAGCTGCATTACTTAAAAAAGCCTCCGCGCTTTCAGGGCGTCCACTGCCACTAGTTTCCGCTGGAGCAGAATGCATTGCTGGATTACCAAAGCTAGAATCTCCTTCGATCAGGTCAAACCCTGGAATGTTGCCTAAATCGTCAAATTCCTCAAAGTCATCTAAAAACTCGATATTGCTCTTAGAATTTTCTTCATTCAGTATATTCTTTGAGTCTTCATAAGAACTTAACCCTTCTGAGCCAAAGGCAGACTCAAATGCTTCCATATCAAAATTTTCATCATCATCAAAGCTATTTTTACCGTTGAGTTCTCCTGATTTAAACTGCTTTTCTTCCAAAGGGAGATTGCTGCTAAAAGATGAAGATTCATCAGATAAATCCGGCTGAAAATCTTCCTTTTCTCCCAAATATTTTGACTTCAACCACTCATGTGCTTCGGTTTCAGGTAAATTATCTTGATTTTTGTATTCCAAGTTTTTTGTTGAGGAACTGTTTCTAAGTTCTTCTTCAACAATCAGTAACGTTTCGTCTCCCAAATTAGATTTTTTATGTTCTAAATTTTCGGTCTTAAGCTCTGGAGACTTTGGCTCACTCAACAAATCAAGGAAATCATTCTCGCTATTACTAGTTTGGGAATTAGAAGATGAAGAGTTATTATTGTCAATAGCTGAAGTTTTGCGATCAAGATTTATCCCATTATCTGAGAATTGACTATTTACTAATGATTCTTCCAGACTATCTTCTGACATATCTTCCTGCCAAAAAGCAGGCAACTCTAATTCTGTTTTCTCCTCCCAGTTGCTATTTGACTCTTGTCCCTGTAATTCTTCATTGAAGGCAAAAGGGTCGTCACCAAAAGCTATAGAAGAATCTGAGATTTTTACCGCTCCAATACTGTCTTCTGTGGGTATGTCAAATGGACTTTTTGAAGATATATCTTTACTGCCATTCAGAGTTTCTTCATCCTCTCCAAAAAAGTTAAAATCAAGATTCTTACTGTCAAACTCCTCACTAGCGCCCAAATCTTCTAATTCTTGTTCGCTATATGCCAGTGGATCAGACATTTCTGGGGAATTTATTTGCTTTTGACTTCCTGATGTATCAATCTGCCCACTGAATGACTGTAAATATTGATTGATATTCTCAATTCCATTATTGGCAAAATCAATAATTTCTTGATCTTTAGTCAAGCGTAAGACCTGTTGATATTCTTCTTTTGCTACATCGTACTGCTGCAAAACATAGTAAATGTGACCCCGTAACAAATGGGAGTTGGGATCATTTGGTAAATTTTGCACCACTTGGTCAACTAAAGTGGCGGCAACCTCATAATTCCTTTGAACATAGGCGGTCATCGCCTGTTGATATGTTGGCTCGTAATTATCAATACTTGCTGCCATTTCCTCCTCCAATTTCATCCTGCCCACCGTGCACTCCGTAAAATTGCCATTTGATCGAGCAGTCGTAGACACTGGTTATTTTTAGCACGTAATAACCACTCTCCACGTAAAAAGGGAGCCATAGTATCTGGAACATTAGTTGGTGGCATGAGATTCTGGACATCCAGCCAGTCCATACCACCGATTTCCTCGACTGCTAAACCCACTATTGTGTCTTGCTCTTCAATGGCAATTACCGGAATTTCAGCTCTATCCGTATTTAATGCACTTGCTTCCCCAAGAAATTGACCCAAATCAGCCACCCAAATAACTCGACCTCGTAAATTTAGAGTACCCAAAAGTAAAGGAGAAGCATTAGGAATCGGGGTGATTCTATCAGGACTTAGTTCAATTACCTCCCGAATGCCAGTTGCTTGTAGTGCAAACTCCTGATGCGAGGGAATGTAAAACCTCAAATGTAACTCACCTTCAGGACTTTCTACTTGTAATTCAGGTCGGAAATGGTCTTGACCACTGCCACTTAAAAAGTCCGGTTTGCTGACCATATTGCTTTTATCCTTATCCTCGCAGCAGTTGTTTGACAGTTCCCACCAACTCGGTTGGTTGAAACGGTTTGGCTATATAGGCGTCTGCACCCTGCTTCATGCCCCAATAGCGATCAAATTCTTCGCCTTTGGAAGAACACATAACCACAGGGACATTTTGGGTTTTTGGATCGGATTTTAACCGCCGACAAACTTCGTAGCCGTTCATCCGGGGCATGACAATATCCAATACCACTAAATCGGGAGGTGCTATTTGAATTGCCTCCAATGCTTCTAATCCGTCACTAGCATGGGTCACTGTTAGTCCAGTAGCTTTCAGGAGGTCTGTAATCATCTCCCTTTGCGCGATACTGTCTTCCACAATCAGAACTGTACTCATAAGTGTCTATTTACCTCCTGATGTAGACGTTCCTATTTGGAACATTCCTTGATTCCTCCGCAAGTATTAACTGTATAAATTAATTCTATTTTTTCACTATTTTCCTGGATATTGAGGTTTCACTGAGTTGGCTGACTCTGTGATAACATCTTTTAACTCATCTTTTAGTAGATCAACAAATCTTCGAGCTTTTTATGTGCCCCATGTCCTATGCCTCCTCAATTTTGGATTTGCGTTAACCAGTCAGACGCTACGCACAGTCGCTCTAAGCGAAGTCATGCCGTTGGCGCAGCCTCTCCAAGAGTTGGCTTTACGCTGCGCTATCAAGCGTCTTTTAGATTTTAGATGTTCAATCCAAAATCCAAAATCCAAAATCCAAAATCCAAAATCCAAAATTCTTCTGCCCCATGCCCTATTGAGAGTCGATGTTGATATATTTCTCTACAAGCATAAGTAACTCAGTATCTGTAAATGGTTTTGTTAAATAATCTGTAGCCCCGACCATCCTAGCTTTGACTCGATCAATAAATCCATCTTTACCAGTAAGCATGATAATCGGTATGAGCCGAAATGCTCTTGAATGGCGTAGCATGGCGCAAACCTCGTACCCCTCTAATTCCAACATGGCAATGTCGCATAAAATTAAATCCGGTTTGAGTTGAAAAATTAGACTCAGTGCCTCTAAAGGATTGGTGAGAGCGATCGCTTCATAACCTTGTGGTTGTAAGATGGAATTTACAGTCTCACCGATGGCGATCGCATCGTCAATACATACTATCCGCCCCCGATGTTTTCCCTTCAATTCCCAGTTATCCGTTTGGGTATCTGGTTTAGTTGTGACTGAATATACTAGTTGTAGCCAACTCTGTTGCACATATGGATATATTGCCTTCGCGACTGTCAAAATATCTCGGTTGAGATAGCGAGCCAATTGACGCAAGGATGTTTTACCATCAGCCCAATGTTGTAGCTTATTCACGGTTGCTTCTGGTAGGGAAGATTGTAGCTGAACTTTGTCAGATAGCACTGGCAATTGTTCTGGAGACTGAATGTGTGGATATAGTTGCTTCCACTCTTGCACCTGCTTCGTAATTTTTGTAACAAATGGAGCAATCTCGAAAGTGTTTAATTGCGGGGCAAGTGCCGTACCCTGATGAAAGATGAAGTTACCTTGGTGTAAGCTCAACAGGTCAAAAAGGGTTTCATGCACCAAGCCGTGAATGATACTACCAGCTATCTTTGGGTTGATAATATTCCGCTCCAAGAGTGCCCAAAGATAGGCATACTCTGGCGCGTCAGTTGATGGTAGGGAGGCAATTTGTTTCTCGGTGAGTCGCGTCTCAACTTGGTAATAACGTAAATAATCGCTAATTCTGGATAAACTACTTTCACCTTCTTGGCAATAAATAATTTGACCATTCAGGAAAAAGACGAACCAAGACTGTTGTTTGGGGCGATAAATGCTTGCTCCGTCTCCACCCAGTTTGTTGTTATGGTGAAAGCTATGAGCTTCTACCCATAGTTGCCCAGTTCGCTGTCCCAACTCAATCAATTGCAGGATACTGCAAATATCAATTTCATTTAAATTTCCCTGCATTTATCTAAAAAGTACTCCTTATTGCTGAATTCTGAATTCTGACTTCTTATTTCAGAGGATGTTTGAAAAGTTTAATTTATTACTAGCCCTGGCGACTAGAAGTCGCGACTATACAAACAAAACCCACCTCCGTGGGTTAAAAACCCTTCATTTTGTATTAGTCCACGGAGGTGAACTTCCCTACGGGACGCTACGCGTAGCTTGCTTCTCCGTTCGCGGAGCGTCTCGTAGAGAAGGAGTACCCTTGGATAGTAGCGAATTCTATTCGCCTAATACTTTTAAAACATCCTCTAAGTATTAATTATGGAGTATTGCAAAGATTATTACCCTGTTCCTTGTTCTCATCCGAGAATACATTAAACTATAAACCTTTATCTTTCGTAATACACTTCAACAAAGCTAGTGTTAACACGGAAGTCATCATCACTGTCATCAGTACAAAATATAAAGACGCGACCAAGTCGCTTTTATAAGTATCCAAGACGTAACATCTCGCGTCTATAGTTTTGTCTGTCTTGTTCTCCTAAACTTCGGTTCAGTGAGAGAAGTTAACAGAATTATTTAAGGTATATCCCAAAACAAAACACAAACTTTAAGTGCATCAATAAAGGACTAACGGTGTGCTGTATTTAGCAGAAGTACAAAAACAGAAAGGTGGTTTACTCAGCGGCGGTGCTAAAACCGAACTGAAACTGCTAGCTTGTCAGCGAACTGACCAGAATTGGAGTACTGTGTCGGAAGATGTGATTGCCGCTGAGGACGCAAGCAAATTAAATGATGGTGCTTTGGTACTGGTTGAACTGAATCCGAATCGTCAAGTGCAGCGGATTCAAGAAGCAGGGCGTCCACTAGTCAACATTTTGCAGAATTTTTCCCGCCAATTGGAGAAATTTAAGCTCAAGGAAGATGAGATTGATCAGTGGAAGCAGTCGCTGACGTTTCAGGCGCAAGAGTTGAATCGCCGTGAAATGGACATGGAAGTCCGATCAGAACAGTTGCAAGAAATGGAAGATGAGGTGCAACGCCTGGAGGAGCAAAAACAGCAAGTTGACACCTCGCGCCAGGAACTTGAACGATTGCAAGCAGAAAATGAGCGCAACCGCCAGGAGTTGGAAGGCGCTTGGGAGCATTTGCGTGGTGAGCAGCGTCGCCTAGAGGAACGTCAAGCGGATTTTCAACAAGGGACGGTTTTGGATGAGGAGCAGAGTCGGGTGATGAGTGAGTTACTCGATCGCTTGTCTAGTGGTGCGGCTCCCACGGAAACAGTCAGAGAACAGCTGCATCTGGTCTTTGAATTGGTCGAAAAGCAGCAAGCTACTCTAACCCCACACTGGCAAAAACTGGAGGAGCAAAAAACAGCCATAGCTCAACAGCAAGAAGAAGTAGAGCGTTTGTCACAAACCTTTAGCGATCGCCAAAACGCATGTCTTGAAGCACAAAATTCTCTAGTCCAGCACACAGCCCAATTGCAGATAAATACAGCAGACCTTACTAGCAAGCAAGAGTATGCTCGGATAATCAAAGAGCAGTTACGAAACGCCGAAGAGTTATATCAACAGATTCACTCTTTAGCTGCAACATCTGGTGATGTAGTTCTCGGACAGCAAGCTGATGTAAAAGCTTTGGATAAAATGCCTTTAGAAGAACTACAAAAGATAGTGCAAGACTTGCAATATAAGTTACAAATAGACGCTAGCTTTGTTCACGATCAAGAACAAGAACTGACATATAAACAAGAAGCTATAGAAGAACTCCAAACTAAAAGAAATCACGCATCTGACCATGACCACATCAATTTGGAACTGGAACTAACGGATGAAAAAGACCTCTACCAGATGCTAAACTCCAGTTTGGTGGGACAACGCCGCAATATGCTACAGCATCAGAAATTTCTCAAGCAACACCAAGCTGTACTGCTGCGGCGGCAAGGACATACTCTTACTGATGAAGAAGAAAGTAATAACAAAATTAATTTAGAACCGATTCTGTTACAAATTGAAACCCAGCGGCAACAATATTCACAGGAAATCCCAAAACTGGAACGGGAAATTGAGCAGATTCGTTCTGGTATTGAGCTAAATCAAGGAATGATTGACAATCAAACTCACGATCTAGATCAAAAGCGCCAACAACTCAAAGCGATCGAGGAAAACTTGCTGTCCCTGCGAACAGCGATCGCTGAGTACTGGGGTCGGGCGAATCTGTATCAAGAAGCACTACAACCAATTCAGGATTCACTCGATGGCTTACGACAAAAGCTGCAAGGAATTGGAGAATCTTTAGATCAATTCCAGGAAACTGGTGATTATCAAGTCCAAGCGATCGGCCAGTTGCGTCATACTCTCCAAAGTTTAATATCTCAGCCAGAATTACTAGCGTCTTAACAAGTTAGGAGTTAGGAGTTATAGTGGTTCCCAGGTGCATGAAGTACATCATATCAAAACCTTATTCTCAACCCTTCTCCTTACTAACTAAATCTCAACACCTAAAACCGAAAACTTCAAACTCCAAACTCTTAACTCCTAACTATTTAAAACAGATCCAGTCGCCTTCTACTTGAGCGATCGCACCACCAGGAAATGGATCAGTTTGCGATCGGTTGGGCGCTATAATTAAAGCCGTTAATTTTTCGATGTGCTCAAAACTAGGGGCATCAGTAAGTATTTGCTGCAATACCTGACGCATCACCCGACGTTGCAGTGCCAATGGTGCTTTTTGCAATACCCGGCGATTTAACCGTAAGGGAAGAAGGCGAATAAGAGAATCTTTTTCATCCCCAATGCCCCATGACATCGCCTTTTCTCGCAACTGCTGGGCAGCTTTTTCTAAATATTCCACTTCTGCTTGGAGAAGTTCTGCTGTTTGGGCTAAGGCTGATTCTACTTGAGGGTTGAAATTATCCCGCAAATATGGTAATAGCTCTTGGCGAATCCGGTTGCGGGCATATTGCAAATCTTGATTGGTAGAATCTTCCCAAATTGGTAATTTAAACTCTTGACAAAATTGCTCTGTTTGTAAGCGAGTGATTTCTAAAAGTGGACGCACTAGCATAATGCTCGTAGTTAGAGGGCGTTGCCAAGTCAGGGCTTGTAAGCCATCAGCACCAGTACCGCGAATTAAGTTGTAGAGGAGAGTTTCGGCGCGATCGCTGGCAGTATGTCCTGTAACTATATATTGATAATTATTTGCTTGAGCGATCGCACTTAAAGCTTGATAGCGCCAATCGCGCGCAGCAGCTTCACTATTTACCGGAGCGATCGCTGTTTCTAAATAAAAAGATATACCCCAAATTTTAGCTAAGTTTTCGACATGATGAGCATTAGCTTGGGAGTCAGAACGCCAGCGATGATCACAGTGAGCAATACCTAAATCCCATCCCCATTTGGATTGTAAATCTAAAAGTAATTTTATTAAACATAAAGAATCTTGTCCGCCAGAGACAGCGACTAATAGACGCTGGTTGCGCTCAAATAAGTGACGCGATCGGATGGTGCGATGTATTTTTGCATGTAGGGGAGTCCATACCATTTTTGGAACTTCTCATAGTTTTTGGATTTGACTTGCAGCTATAACTTCTTAAACAGTTAATTTTAATCCTCTCTGCGTCTGTGCGTGAATCTTATCTCCAATTCAATGGATAATATACGGAATCTTGGATAAATTCGTAGGTAATTTAATGGCTGAAATTCAAGTTGGTATTGAAGGCGAAAACGCACCAGCAGCAGCCGAGGCTTTGCTAGAAATTCCTGGAATATCGGGAAGCTATGAAGTTCCGACGCAAAGAGAGGCGACTCTAGCAGCTATTGCTACTATTGTCGGCATTGTGGGTGGTGCTGCTGCTTTAGCTGAACAAATCCGCAAATGGTATCAAGAATGGCATAAATCCCATCCAGGAAAACAATTTGATGTGGTAATCCTTGACCCTGATACTGGAAACAGGATTTTACTCGAAGAAGCTACTATAGAGGAAATCACGGAAATCCTTAAATCTCTCAGCAAATAAAGTGCAAACTATCCGCATTCAACTTCGGGAAAGTACGCAGGAAATAGTTGAACTCAGGTATTGGCTACCTGAAATAAAGCACTATGAATCACGTCGCCTGAAATTAGCAGAAATCGCTGATTTCCTCAAGCAAGGTGAACGAGATTACTATAAACTGCTGCCCAATTTAGCAGGAATCGGGAAGCAGTTATTTTTTTGGTTGGATGGGGATGGACGGTGGTTGAGTCGGGGAATTGCTAATTGTTGCGGTGAGGGGTTGCTAATTGCCATTGATACTGATAAACAACTGGCACATCTACCTTGGGAAGTGCTGCATGATGGTGAGGATTTTTTAGTCAAGCGGGTTAATCCAGTGGTGTTACCTCTGCGCTGGATTGAAAAAGAAACGGAACCGTTTTCTGTGGAAGCACGACAATTGCGAGTATTGTTTATGGCAACCGATCCGGAAGATGTGGAACCAAAGTTAGAGTTTGAACAGGAAGAGGCGAGAATTCTGGCAGATACGCGAGATTTTGCTTTAGATTTACGGGTCGAAGAAAGCGGTTGCGTTAGCGAGTTGGGTAAGGTGTGGAGTCGCTATTTTAATAAGTTTGATGTGTTTCATCTCACAGGACACGCGTCGATTAGTCCTCCTGAAGCGGAAAAGAACCCCACCCCCAACCCCTCCCCGCAAGCGAGGAGGGGAGAAGATTTAGAGGCGAATATGCCTTACTTTATTACTGAGACGGAAATTGGGGAACGTCACGAAACCACAGCAGCAGAACTGGCCGAAGTCTTCCGGTTTCGCTTTCCCAAGTTGGTATTTTTGTCTGGGTGTCGGACTGGACAAGCACCAGATAAAGGGGCTGTCCCTTCAATGGCTGAGGCACTAATTGCCCAAGGGGCCAGGACGGTATTAAGTTGGGGGCGGCCTGTGGAAGATCGGACAGCCACAGCCGCCGCCGCGCACCTCTACGGGAAATTGGCGGCTGGATATCAATTAGCTGAAGCACTCGCTAGCACTTACCAGCAGTTGTTTAAACAGAATGTGCGTGACTGGCATTTGTTGCGTTTATATATTCAGGGAGAATGTCCCGGTGCGTTGGTGGAAGTGTTGGGAGATGTGCCACCCTCTGCGCCGGAACCTGCATACCAACAGTTTTTAGATCCCGATACCCAACAGGTGCGGGTGGCGAAACCCTCTGAGTTTGTTGGGAGACGGCGGACTTTGCAACGTTGTCTCAAAGCAATTCGCACTTCATTAGGGGTACTAATTCACGGACTGGGGGGTGTGGGTAAGAGTACTGTGACGGCGCGACTTCTGGAAAGGATGGTTGGCTATCACAGGCTGGTGAACTTTCGGCAACTGGATGAGGACAAACTGCTCAAAACCCTTGCTGAACAATGTACCTCGGAACGGGGGCATGAAATTCTCAATGGCAAGTTACCTTTGATGCAGCGCCTCACCAAGTTTTTCACTGAAGGACTGAATACCAAAGAACAGCGCTTTGCCTTTGTGCTAGATGATTTTGAGGCGAATTTGGAATTACAAAATGGGGTTTACATTTTGCAACCACAAGTTGTGGATGTACTGCTGGCGTTACTAAAGGCGATGCAAAATTCCCAACTTCCCCACAAGGTAATTATTACCTGTCGCTACAATTTCACATTGTCGGAACTGAATCATCGTCTGTACCGCGAACCTCTGGGCGCTTTGGGTGGGGCAGATTTAATTAAAAAGTATAATCGTCTGGATTCGTTTAATGGCAGTTGGCAATTTCAGCCAGATTTGCCCGAACGTGCCAAACAAGCAGCAGATGGAAATCCTCGGTTGTTGGAATGGTTAGATAAGATTTTGCAAAATTCCCCCAAGTCGCCGGAAGCGGAGAGGGGAGTTGAGATGATTCTGCAAAAGATGGAGGAGAAGGAAAAGGAATTTCGTGAGGATATTTTGGCTGAGGAATTGCTGAAGCAGCAAACTCCAGCTTTGCGTCAAATGCTGGGGAAGTTGTTGGTGTATGAGTTACCTGTTCCTCAAGCTGCAATTTCCCTGATTTGTGAGGATATCTCAAGTTGGGATCATATTCAACGCGCTGAAATTTTGGGTTTGTTGGAAGTTACCCTCACCAACAACACAGAGAGGTTGTATCGTGTTCCCCGGATTTTGTCACCGTTGCTAGAGTTTCCAGAAAACCCCAAGGGTGAAGAGTTGTATAAACAAGCTGCACAAATTTTGTATCGTCTGTGGTGGGAGGCGGGAGGTGCGACGGAAGCAAAAATGTTAGAAATTCATCGCTTGGCTTTGTTGGGTAAGGATGGAGAAATCGCCGCGAAAATAGCGGATAATTTGACATCTCAATGGAATACAAGCAGCCGATATCGAGAAATTCTCAGGACTTGCAAAGCTACATTAACAATTATTAAAGACTATCGCCTTTTCCACCGTTTAGCTAGAGCAGAGAAAAGCCTTGGTGAGGTAAATCAAGCGCTTGAACATTATCAACAAGCAATACATAATTGTCCTCCAGAAGATGAACAAGAAAAAGCACTAAGTACTGCTGACTTGGCAACACTCTATGTGCAACAAGGGCAAGTCAATGAAGCAATGAATCTCTATCAGCAGTCTCTTGAACTCTACGAACGCCTTGGGAATTTTGCTGGCAAAGCGGCGACGTTGCACCAACTGGGAATTCTCTACGCCAACAAAGGGGAAGTGGATCAAGCAATCGCACTCTACAATCAGTCTTTGGAAATAAATGAACGCATTGGTAATGTTCAAACCAAAGCAGCGACGTTGCACTGTCTGGGAATGATCTATGCTAACAAAGGGGAAGTGGATCAAGCGATCGCACTCTACAATCAGTCTTTAGAAATAAATGAACGCATTGGTAATGTTCAAAACAAAGCAGCGACGTTGAACAATCTAGCAAGTATCTACGCCGATAAAGGGGAAGTGGATGAAGCGATCGCACTCTACAATCAGTCTTTAGAAATAAAAGAACGCATTGGTAATGTCCAAGGCAAAGCGGCGACGTTGCACCAACTGGGAATTCTCTACGCCAACAAAGGGGAAGTGGATCAAGCGATCGCACTTTTCAATCAGTCTTTGGAAATATTTGAACGCATTGGAGATGTCCAAGGCATAGCGATGACGGTGCAAAATCTGGGAATTCTCTACGCCAACAAAGGGGAAGTGGATCAAGCGATCGCACTCTACAATCAGTCTTTAGAAATAAATGAACGCATTGGTAATGTCCAAGGCAAAGCGGCGACGTTGCACAATCTAGCAAGTATCTACGCCGACAAAGGGGAAGTGGATGAAGCGATCGCACTTTTCAATCAGTCTTTGCAAATAACAGAACGCATTGGTGATGTCCAAGGCAAAGCAGCGACGTTGCACCAATTGGCAAGTATCTACGCCGATAAAGGGGAAGTGGATGAAGCGATCGCACTCTACAATCAGTCTTTAGAAATAAAAGAACGCATTGGTAATGTCCAAGGCAAAGCGGCGACGTTGAACCAACTGGGAATTCTCTACGCCAGCAAAGGGGAAGTGGAGCAAGCGATCGCACTTTTCAATCAGTCTTTGCAAATAACAGAACGCATTGGTGATGTCCAAACCAAAGCGGCTACATTGCAATGTCTGGAATATCTACGCCAACAACGAGGAAGTGGATGAAGCGATCGCACTTTTAAATCAGTCTTTGGAAATAAAAGAATGCATTGGAGATGTCCAAGCCAAAGCGGCGACATTGAACTATCTGGGAATGCTCTACGCCGATAAAGGGGAAGTGGATCAAGCCATCGCACTCTACAATCAGTCTTTGGAAATATTTGAACGTATTGATGATGTCAAAACCAAAGCTGCGACGTTGCACCAACTGGGAATTCTCTATTCCGACAAAGGAGAAGTGGATCAAGCGATCGCACTCTACAATCAGTCTTTGGAAATAACTGAACGCATTGGTAATGTTCAATGGAAAGCGGCGACGTTGTACCAACTGGGAAATATCTACGCCAACAAAGGGAAAGTGGATCAAGCGATCGCACTTTTCAATCAGTCTTTGGAAATATTTGAACGCATTGGAGATGTCCAAGACAAAGCGGTGATGTTGGACTATCTGGGAATGCTCTACGCCGACAAAGGGGAAGTGGATTAAGCGATCGCACTTTTCAATCAGTCTTTGGAAATATTTGAACGCATTGGAGATGTCCAAGACAAAGCGGTGATGTTGGACTATCTGGGAATGCTC
>NZ_JBALCN010000097.1:0-281233 GCF_036919615.1 Nostoc sp.
GAATACCCCATTTTCACTCCTTACCTGTTTGAATTCACCTGTTCGTGTCGATTCTACTTGTTCGCCTAAAAGATATCAAATGGGTTCTATAAGTATTATTAGTCGTAGAGTTAATTACTACTGAATTCCTTGACGGCGATTTATTGTCGGGAAAAGTCACAGTCCGCCGCGCTTAATATTTACCGCAGAATTAATATCCCGATCAACATTAAGCAATTCTTGAGGGTTAAAAGATGCTACTGGAGAAATAGACTTTTGCTACTGAGGTTTTTATTTTGTGTAATTGCACAACATTATTCCTTCACACCCAATACAGTTCAGATAAGATAAGCTCTTGAGGCTCTTAGGGAAAAAGAGTTATTAAACAATAATTCTTTCTGTCGCCTGCTCCTTCTTTACCCCAGGGCAAACGCATCTAAAATTACTCCTGAGTATCTTCAAATGAATGCAGAGTTATAGCAAGACCATTAAGGGGACGAATTATGACAATTTATCTGGACTCAGCGATCGCATCTGAAGCTGAAGTTGTTAAGCTTTGGAGATGGGTGAAAGGCATTACAACAAATCCCACGCTGTTGGCTCAAAGCGATAGCCCACCAGAAACTACGCTCAAAAAATTGGTTGCCTTGACGAATGGCCCGTTATACTATCAACTTATGGCATCTGATAAAGCCGGGATGCTAGCTGAAGGTAGAAAAGCTTTCGAGATTATTGGTTCACAAACAATTTTAAAGATTCCTGCAACACCGTTAGGTTTTGAAGTGGTAGCGAGTCTATCACCAGAAATTACCTGTTCGGTGACAGCGATTTACAGTGCAGCACAAGCAGCAGTAGCGCGGGAAGCAGGAGCTAAAATTACCATAGCTTATGTAAATCGAGCTACACGGTTGTTAGGTGACGGTATTGCCTTAATCCGGGATATGGCTAGCGTCCTCAAAGGCAGTAATACTGAAATCTTGGCAGCTAGTATCAAATCTCCCGAAGAAGCAGCCGCCTCATTGCAAGCCGGGGCGGATCATTTGACTTTACCATTGGCAATGTTGCAGGCGATCGCTACTCATGAATTCTCACAGAAAACGGTTGAAGAATTCGCTAAAGGAGGCATCGGCTTAACAATTTAATGTTTTTGAGCTAACGACAAAAGTTAGTACATGGTAGGGTGTGTTAGCACGGAAAGTACGGCATCATGTTCTATCTATTGCAGTGTGTTATGGCTTTTGCCTAACACACCCTACTTATTTGGAAGTCCTTTATGAGTTTGTCAGATATCCCTAATCTCTGGGTTCCCTTATCACTTTTAGGTTTAATAGTCCTAGCTGCTGTATTCTTCAGCCGCAGCAATTGATATTTAAGTTTTACAGTGGAGATCGAGGTGTCAGTTCTATGTTCGCTGTTGTCACGCCAGAGAAGATTCATTTACCCCCAGGCGCGGTAATACGCCTACTTGGAAGTTGGCAAGACTATCAAGCACTGAATGAGCAACTAGGCGATCGCTCCTCTCCTCGGATTAAGTATCGAGATGGAGAAATTCTCTTGATGGCACCGCTAGCAGAACATGGGCGTAAAGAATGTGTCAGAGGTAGTCACAGAGTGTTTGAAAATTGCCTACGAGCGTAATACTAGCGCTGCTATTCGGGAATTGCGACGGAAATTGGCGAGTGAGAATTAAATATTTTGTGTTGGCGTACCCCCTGTACCGTTCTCTACGAGAAGCTGCGTCAACGGGAAGCAAGCTACACCTAGTGTTTTGCAGCAAAGGCATCGCGATGCTAAAGGTGGGCTACGCTAACACTTCAATGTGAGGACAAATGACTGCTAAACAAGCACTTTTAAAAGAGCAGTGGGTGATTACAGCAGATCCGCTAAAAATCAGGATTGAGCGTGTAAAATTTGAGATTGACTTAGTGCAGCATTTCATTGATTCGTAGCGAATTAATCAAAGGCAATACCTTGCAATGCCAATGCATCCCGATACAATGTTAATGTGTTGGCCGCATTGTTAATGTGTCTTGATACAATGCCAATGCGTCGACCGTATTGTTAATGTGTTTTGATACAATGCCAATGCATTCCAATACAATGTTAATGCGTCGGCTGCATTGTTAATGCGTTCCTTTGCAATGCCAATGCATCTTTCCGCATTAAATAACGCTACGCTTTTACAGAAAACTGTACTTAGCGGCAGAAAAAATCTTTGCAGCTGATAAGGCGGGGCGAAAAATTGCAGCTGAAATCAAAAGCTTTCTTAATAGCTCTATAATCACTGACTTTCACTCAGCACTGGGGCAGTTTTTGAACTATCGCCTCAGATTACAGATAAGTGAACCAGATAGAATACTTTCTTTAGCGGTTCCTGTCGATACCTTTGACTCGTTCTTTCAAGAGCGATTCACTCAAGAAACTGTCAAGCTTTATCAAGTGAAATTGGTAAGTTATGATCCACTTCAGGAGGTGATTGTTGAATGGAAAGAGTAGAACAGTACCGCCAAAACATCCACCAAGTATTAACGTCTCACACTACTTTTGAGAATGGCAATTCAGATATTGAGTCTCAGCTTATGTTTGATACAGAACATCACCACTACTAGCTTTCAGAAGTTGGCTGGCAGGGACTTAAGCGAGTTTACAACTGTATGCATCCATTTGGACATTAAAGATGGGAAAATTTGGATTCAGCGCAATATGACTGATGTAGATATTGCGTAGGAATTGGTAGAAATTGGTGTGCCCAAGGAAGATATTATTCTGGGTTTACATCCGCCCTATAAGCGTCCGTATACGGGGTATGGAGTAGCTTAAGGGAAGTCATATTAAGGATTGCAATCACAGACAATCTTCATCAACGGCGACCACTTGGTACGATAAAGTACAGAATGTCACAACTTACTCTCAAGTAAATAGAAAAGGAATGCGTACATGGTAAAAGGGAGATTAGAAGCATTCAGTGATGGGGTGATTGCCATTATCATCACTATTATGGTACTGGAAATAAAAGTGCCGCATGGATTCAATTTAGCTGCGCTACGTCCGCTGATCCCGGTATTTTTCAGCTATGTGTTGAGTTTTATTTATATCGGCATCTACTGGAACAATCACCATCACCTACTACAAGCAGTCCGAAACGTTAATGGCCGTATCCTTTGGGCTAATATGCATCTGCTGTTTTGGCTATCGCTAATCCCTTTCGTCACTGGCTGGATGGGCGAGAATCACTTTGCTGCCATACCAGTTGTCCTTTATGGTACGGTGTTATTGTTGGCTGCGATCGCTTACTTCATCCTTACCCGCACTCTCATTTCTCACCACGGTAAGGATTCATCTCTAGCGCTCGCAGTCGGTGGAACCCTTAAGGAAAAAGTATCAGTGGTGTTTTATGCTGTAGCAATTCCAATTGCATTTTTGAACTCATGGTTTGCCTGTGCATTGTACGTTTTAGTTGCGGTCATATGGCTTATCCCTGACCGTCGCATTGAAAAGACTCTCATTCCCTAAACATATTTCTTATGTATGCGATTGTATCGACTAGCAAAAACAAACCCACCTTTTCTTAAACCTTGCCTTATCTAAAAACCTCGCCCCAATCACATAGAGATATTCCAATACGGTTCGGATAAGCTGTTAAAGCTTTTGAGGAAAAAGAGTCTGCGTTACCCTGAGCTTGCTATGCCTTGAGCTTGCCGTTGGCGCAGCCTCTCGAAGAGAAGGGTCGAAGGACAAACTGCTCAATACAACTGCCCAATGCCCAATCCCTTTAAATTCAAGCGGCTTTGCCGTTTACACGGATGTTTTGTCCAGTGATCCACCTAGCTTCGTCACTGCAAGAAATGCCACTACGTCGGCGATTTCTTCCACCTTCCACCTCTCCCAGTTTGCCAAAAGCAGCCATTTGGGCTGTACGGTCTATCTGTTCTTGTGTTTTGCCTTCTCGGAATAGTTCTGTATCGGTGGGGCCAGGAGAAATAACATTAACTGCGATCGCCTTTGTACCCAATTCTTTAGCTAATACCCGCGTGATTTGTTCAACAGCACCTTTGGTTCCTACATAGGCACTATAAGTTGGCAGCATCATCACCGTAGTTGATGAGGAAAAATTGATAATCCGTCCCCCTTCTGCCATGTGTTGCGCGGCTTGTTGACAAGCAAAATAAGTGCCTTTGACGTTAATGGCAAAAATTTTGTCGAAATCTTCTTCTGTCACCTGACTAATTAGTTTGTAGAAGATGATTCCGGCATTGTTGACCAAAATATCGAGTTTACCGAAGTGTTCAAGTGTTTGCTCAAATAACCGTTGGATGTCGGACACTTTGCTAACATCAGCTTGGATAGCGATCGCTTTTACTCCCAACTTTTCAATTTCCGCAACAACTTCCTGTGCTTTGCCTGCATTACCCGCATAGTTAACAACAACAGATGCGCCCTTACCTGCTAATTTTAGTGCGTAGGCGTAGCCCGTCGAAGATATCGCTCGTCCAATTCCCCGCGATGCACCAGTGATAATTGCAACTTTTCCAGCTAAAGATGCCATAAATTAATCTAGTTTTATTTTGGTTCACCAAAGAGATTATCTGCTGTTAAAGGACTGTACCAAGATTAAATTTAGCGATCGCATTCATGTTGGGTATACGGTATGGGGCATTGGGTATGGGTTATTCTCCTTGTCCCCTTTTCCCCTTAATTAAGATTCTGGAACGATCGCAACGCCATCCCTGAGATTGAGCAGCCCTGAGATAATAACTTGATCTTCTGGCTGTAATCCTTCAATAACTTGGTAATTATTACCTTTGATCTCGCCTAACTTGACTCGCCTTTGCCGAGCTACTTGTTGGGATACACCTTGGGGAGATTTTTCGGTTTCAACTACATAAACAAAAGTGTCCCCAGCGATACGAGTCATTGCTGTTGTGGGAATTAAAACTCCAGGGCGCTGATTCCAAAACACTCTAGCCCTTACCAATTGATCTGCACGTAGCTGACCATTAGGGTTGTTAAAAAGTGCTTTGATCAGTATCCCTTGTGTTTGATTACTAGCATTAGGTGCAATGAAAAATACTCTACTTCTGCCAAGCTTTTGACCTTGTGCATTCATCACCTCCACTGGCATTCCCTTATGCAATTGGGGACCTTGCTGTAGTGGCACAGAGATATTGACTTCTAAAGGTCGATTTTGGGTGATATTAACTAATTGTGTTGAAGTATTAACTAAATCACCGACTTTCATCGGCATATTGCCAACTGTGCCACTAAAAGGAGAGGTAATTTTGTCGGACTGGATCTGGACTTGTTGGTTTTGAGTATTTACATTACCTTGCTGCAAGGATTTTTCAGCTTGCAATATGGTGGTTCGTTGTGCTTGAATCCTAGAATCGATTGCATCAAGACTAGTTTTAGCAGTGGCTAGCCGGTCAGCAAACTGATTGCTAGTCTGTCGAGACACGGCTCCTTCCTCAGCTAGGTTGACAAACTTTTCGTAGTTCTGCTGGTACAATCGCACATTCGCAACGTAGGATGGTCGTTGTGCTTCCAGAAATTTGAGTGTAGCACGGGCATTTTCCAGTTGTACTAAAAATGCTTGAGGCACAGGATTGCTTAGAGCGATCGCTCCTTGTGGTGTAGAATCTACTTGGAGAATTGCCGTTCCTGCTGCAACTGGATCTCCCGATTTGACAAATATCTGGGTAACTCGGCCCTGAATCCTCGGCTGAAGCGTGACTGAGCGCTGAGACTTTAGGCTAGCAATAAAATCTGAACTTTCCTCAATTATGCCGCTTTGTACAGTCGATATTTTAACTCTTACCCCTAGAGGTTGAACATTAGCAGTTGAAGGTGCTGAATTTTGCGGAGTGAGCAAACGCCAAACTACAGATGTTCCGCCTCCTAACAATAGTAGTGCAGGTAAAAATAACCAAAGCCACCGCCGTTTTCCAGAAGGTGGCTCAAATGAGTTTTCTGGAGGTTTGTCTCCAAAATCAGTTTGAGGCTCAGGGGGTGTCATGGCTGATGAGGAACTTAAGGTACAAATTAACTATAATTCAATCAAAATTTCATCTGTTGATATTGAAATTACTGATTTGGCATGAGGTTTTGTGGCAAATTATGTGTTACTCCATCCAAATATACAGTTTTGATAATTCTGTCTAAATCTACCGAAAGGTGAATTCCTAATTTTCCATAGACCATCGCTGCTCAAAATGACTTGCATTAAGCAATCGAATGCGAGGTGCTATTTTAAGCACCTCGCAATACATACTGCTTAGTAATGGTCAAACGTTAATGACGATTAAACAACTACAAAATTGTTTTTGGTTAGTGACAATCCAGCTGATAGTTGTGCAAATTTTACCTGAGTAAATCCAGATCCACTACCGTCAAGGTCAAAGAACAATGCACCTGTAATGTTGTTGTAGATAAATCGTTGACTACTAGTGCTTGCAGATGTTCCGATGGTAAACTGATTAGCGAAGAGTGAATGTTTTGACAACCCGCCACCAAAACCATTAGCCGATACTTGAATCAGGTCTTGAGTGGCGTCGAAGTTATAAAGAGTATCAACACCTTCTTTGTAACTATTGAAAGCAAAGGTATCATAACCCAAGCCACCTGTAAGGTAGTCATTGCCATTGCCCCCAGAGAGTAGATTATTGCCAAATGAACCGCTAGCGGTTAAGGTATCGTTACCTGCACCACCGTTGAGGGTATTATTGCCTGATGATTGATCGCCGGAGTCGCCGTACTCATCTTGTGAACTAGTACCACTGATATCTAGAAAATCATTGCCATCGCCTCCAGAGAGTAGGTTATTGCCTTTTGAACCGCTAGCGGTCAAGGTATCGTTACCTGCACCACCGTTAAGGGTATTATTGCCCTTTGGCCTATTGTCAGAGTCTGTGCCGGATTCAATATCATCATAGTAACCGCCAGACATGTTTAGATAATCATTGCCATCGCCCCCAAAGAACAGATTATTGCCTGATGAACCAGTACCATTCAAGGTATCATTACCAGCACCACCATTGAGGGTATTATTGCCCTTTGATATCTCGTCATCTGTTCCGCCATCGTACACGAAGCGGCCAGAGATATCTAGAGAATCATTGCCATCTCCCCCAGAGAGCAGATTATTGCCTAATGAACTTTCAGCATTCAAGTTATCGTCACCAGCACCACCATTGAGGGTATTATTGCCCAGACTATCATTGAGAGTATCATTCCCCGTACCACCCCTTAAAAGGTCATTGCCACTTTTGCCGTCAATGATGTCATCACCCCCCTGACCATTTATGACATCATCTGAGTTGTCAAAGCCGTTGACGTTATTGTTGAGGTCATTAAGGAAGGTGACTGTATTCTTGTTGAAGATAGTGCTTTGGGTGGAGTTGGCATTGAAGACATCAAAGCTATCCGTGATGCTAGTTTGTCCATTAAACAAGATATTGCCCAAGTCTACAGTGGCTCCTGTAGATTTACTTAGGTTATCGAGATTTTCCAAGGCAAAGTTTTGCAGGATAACTGGGGCACTATTTACTCCTTCAAAGGTAATTTTCAGATTGTTGCCATTCCGGGTCAGCAGCAGATTTCGGGCAGTCAAGCCCTTGCCCTGGAATATTAGGGTATCCACTTCGGCAATGACTGCTGCTGTGGGGTTTGTTCCTTTACCTACTCCACCGAAATCGGTGATCGTATCACTGCTGTTGCCTAAGTCGTTGAAAACAAATTTATCCTTGCCACCGCCCCCAGAGAGTAGGTTGTTGCCTGTTGAACCGCTAGCATTCAAGGTATCGTTACCTGCACCACCGTTGAGGGTATTATTGCCGGTTGATCGACTGTCGTTGTCAGAACTCTTGATGCCATTGAGGTTATGATCTACCATTGAAGTTTTTGAATCATAGCCAGAGATATCTAGATAATCATTACCATCACCCCCAGAGAGTAGGTTATTACCTGTCGAACCACTAGCATTTAAGGTATCGTTACCTGCACCACCGTTGAGGGTATTCTCGCCAGTTGATCGATTGGTCTCGGAATAATACGCGATGTAATCATTGGTGCCATAATCTGTTGAAGTTTCTAAATCATGGCCAGAGATATCTAGATAATCATTACCATTATCCCCAGAGAGTAGGTTATTACCTGTTGAACCTCTAGCACTTAAGGTATCATTACCTGCACCACCGTTGAGGGTATTCTTCCCTTCTGTTTGATCGATGGATTGAGAGCCATAGTCAAAATAGGATTGGGCCTGATTACTGCCAGAGATGTTTAGAAAATCATTGCCATCGTCCCCAAAGAGCAGGTTATTACCTTTTGAACCGGTACCATTCAAGGTATCATTACCTGCACCACCGTTAAGGGTATTATTGCCCGTTGACCTGTCGTCGTTGAAATAGTAGTATGAATTACCAGTCAAAATGCCAGAGAGGTCTAGATAATCTTTGCCATTGCCCCCAGAAAGCAGGTTATTGCCTAATGAATTTGTAGCATTTAAGGTATCATCACCAGCACCACCATTGAGGGTATTATTACCCAGACTATCAATGAGAGTATCGTTGCCTGCTTTGCCGTTAATAGTATCGTTGTTGTTGCTACCGACTAAAGTATCATTACTGTTGGTTCCAATGATATTTGCCATTATTTTTACCTACCTAAATTGATTTTTAAGTAACTTCAGTTTTGAATTTGTAGTTTGTGCTGTTTCAAGGCACAAATGACTTGGTTCAAAATTGATATTTTCGGCATACTTCATCCATTACCCTTAAAGAAGAGTAATATTTCTTGAAGATTCTACCTAATACTGACTTGTACGTAGCACAGAATTTAACTTGTTAATATTTCTATGATTCGGTTACAAAAAGTGCAGTCATGAGGTTAATTGCTGCATATTACAGTCAGACATTACCATTTACCGTGTTTGTGCAAGAACGCCTTTACAACAAATTTATATTTCCTTCATCGGAATTCAATATTTTGATCCGACTCAACAGAGTTCAAATTAATCTGATTAATCCCTATTTATTGAGCGGTAGGCGCGATCTTGCTGACGGCAGTATGCCCCAAATATATTTGATGAATTTGGATCAAGAATAGAAGAAAGCTCAGATTTCTTATAAGTGAAAAAAAATACTCATTTAAAAAGCTAATCAAGAGCGATCGCATTGCCCGCTCCAGGCATCGCACTCATGGGTAGCACTTTTGTTCAACTAACTATAATAACTGTTCCCACACTCTCATTTGCCAATCTATCCACCGCACACACGGCATAAGTTCCCGCTAGTTGGACAGTAGCAAAGGTTGTGCCAGCAGACAAAATTCGCTGAATTGTCCAAGTATTGCCACTCTGCCGATAAAGTGTCCAAGAACGAACTGGCTGATTATCACCAGGCTGCCAACTCAGTTTACGGTTATTCACTTGTAGTCCAATGGGTGGAGGGGGTGGTGTTGTATCCTGCCAAGACAAAGTTGGAGGTAGCGCAGGTTTGTTATAAAGCAGACTTTGGAATGTATCAGCAATGCCTTGACTATTTTCTGTCAAAACACTGAGATTAAAGAAGATATTCCCCAGTGACAACTGTCCAGCTTGGCTACGACTAATTTTCACCTGCTTTTCAATCTCGTCACTCTCCCGACTCTTGTTGCTTGGTTCTGTCAGATTATTACCAGCGTAAACATGTCTTTGCTTTGTATTTACCTGTGTCCACCACTTTAACAACGCCGAATAACTTTGTTGTGGTTGATCTGTGCGCCAATAAAGTTGAGGAGCAATATAATCAATCCAGCCTTGTTCTAACCATTTCTTCGAGTCAGCATACAACACATTGTAAGCATCCAACCCAGTAATCCCAGCAGGTTGTCCGGGGCGATAAATCCCAAAGGGACTAATACCAAATTTAACGTCGGGTTTAGTTGTTTTAATCCCCTGCCAGAGGCGCTGTACCATTTTGTTAACGTTGTCCCGTCGCCAGTCGCCAAGACTGAATGTACCACCAGCCGCCTTATATACAGCGTAGGTTTTGTCATCAGGAAAAGACTGTCCCTCGATGGGATATGGATAGAAATAATCATCTAAGTGAATGCCATCAACATCGTAGCGCTTCACTACGTCGATAATTACGTTGTAAGCTCTGTCCTGAACTACTTTCAGTCCTGGGTCCATCCAGCGTTGAGTTTTCCACAAATAAACGCTTTCTGGATTGGTAACTGCTATGTGAGGACGAACTGTTTTGGCTGGGTCAGTGGAAGTGCTAGCGCGGTAGGGGTTAAACCAAGCATGAAGTTCAATATTGCGCTTGTGACATTCTGCAATCGCAAACGCTAAAGGATCATAAAATGGTTCTGGTGCTTGACCCTGAGTTCCTGTAATCCAAGCACTCCAAGGCTCTAATTTGGATTCATATAAGGCGTCTCCCTCCGGTCGCACCTGGAAGATGAGGGCATTAAAGTTTAGCGCTTGTAATTTACTAATAATCTCGCTGAGTTCAGCTTTTTGTTGGGCAACAGACAGTCCCGCTTTGGAAGGCCAATCACCATTCCATACAGATACTACCCACGCCCCCCGGAATTCCCGGTTATGATTTACCCTAATACTACCGAGAGGTATTGGTGTTGGTGTTGGTGTCGGTGTCGGTGTGGGTAGTGGTGTTGGTGTGGGCGTTGGTATTGGCGGCTGCACCAGGTAACTAGAGGCAATTTTTTCTACCTCACCTAAATACACCAAAGCTTGATAAATAATCACTGCCACATCTGCACGGGTGGCTGCGAGATTGGGATTGAGTAATTTGATATTTGGGAAATTAACCACCAATCCAGCGCTGGTGGCAATAGCTATGTGATTTCTACTATACTCAGGAATCTGAACAGAATCTTGATAAATTTGTGGGAGTTGTGAGAGGAGTCCAGGTTTTACCTTCGTGGCAATTTCCAAGCCTCCTACTAAGGAAACTAAGACTTCCACCCTCGTAATTCGGTTAGCGGAACGGAAACTTTTATCAGGAAACCCGCTAACAAATGCTTTTTCGTAAGCTGCTTGAATGGCGGCTGCTGCCCAATAATTAGTGGGTACATCAACAAAGGGGACATACTGCCGCTTCTTGGAAACTGTCCCAAATGCGTTGGCGATGATGGCGGCAAATTCAGCGCGGGTGACTGAGTTGTCGGGGCGATACGTGCCATTAGGCGACCCACTGACAATACCACGTTGGGCTAAGGCTGTAATAAATGAGCGTGCCCAATGGTTTTGAATATCCGAGAAGGGAGTAGTAATAGATACCATTGTTGATTGCAGCTAGCTGGCCTTGATTTTGATTTCCTTAGCTAATTTAGCAATATTCAGAGCGATCGCTGCTGCAATGTCTTATAAACCAATACGCTTGGGTTAAGCAACAGCAAAGCCCAACAAAGTCTTGATAATGTTGGATTTCGTTCCTCAAACGCCAGTTGCTACAACTCTTGGAACTCCCTTCGGGTGACGCTCGTTCGCCCTTGGCGTCTCCCTTTGGGAGAAGACTCGCTCTAAGCGTTGGCGCAGCCTCTCGTAGAGAAGCCATGTCGCAGGCTTTACGCTGCGGTAACACCAGTCGCCTACGGTGGGAAACCCACTGGATTCACCGTAACGTACTGGCTCCCCAACTTACATAAGTTATAGTTTTTAGCTTTATTTAAACTGTATTGTTTTATAAACTTCCAAAAAATAAATTATCCAAAGTTATTTGTGCATTTGTAAGAGAACACATTAACAATGCGACTGATGCATTGGCATTGTAAGAAAACGCATTAACAATGCGACCGATGCATTGACATTGTAAGGGAACACATTAACAATGCGACCGATGCATTGGCATTGTAAGGGAACACATTAACAATGCGACCGACGCATTGGCATTGCAACATATTCCCAAATTTAATTACTAACTGGTTTTTGCAGTTTGGTCAGAAGGATTCGAGGTAGAACGCGCATTCAATGCCAGCATTGCGCGTGAAATGCCAGTGAAAAGAATGCTGACACCAACTAGTATCCCCAGCAGCCAGGGCGCATCAAAGGGCCACTGGAACCAAATCATTGCGCCTAAGACCAGTGTAATAATGCCATTACTTAGTATCCACGTCCAGTTCTGTTGCGGACGTAGCTGGAATGCCAGAATTAACTCAAATGTGCCTTCAGTTAGCAAAAAGGTACCAAGCAACAGAGTTAGTGTGAGAACACCTGTAAAAGGATAAACAAACAACATCACGCCCGTTGCAATATAGACTCCGCTCAATAGAAGTTTCCAAATAAAACCTCCTTGCTGGCGGGTTTGAGTGGCGTAAACTAGTTTTGTAAATCCCGCAGAAATCAAAATCACTGCAACCCAAGTCTCGGCGAATATGGTCGAGATACTAGGCAGTGCGATCGCAACAACCCCCAAAATACTTAAGAGAACACCAATTATAAGTGACCCATTAACATCCTTGTTAATATCTCTAGAAACATCAGTTGTCATACAAATCTTTTCCCTATGCTTAGACTCAACTCTACATTTAGGTTAGGGAATTTATAAGTAATAAGGTATGAACCCTAAGATAGACTCATCAGTATTAACTTAATCCTGTTCATGACTAAACTTTACGACTATTGAGGCATCAAACCAGTGATATGAGCACAACTAACTATGGCAATCCTAAATCATTCGTGAAAAGTTAGATCCCCGACTTCTATGAGAAGTCGGGGATCTGAACACCGCGAAATAAATCTAAGTATCATAGGTGCGTTATGGCGTTAGGCTAACGCACCGCAATAGATCATAAAAACGGTGCGTTAGCCAAGGGTATAACACACCCTACGACTATTGCACCATGTTACTCCACTACGTTTATTTCAAAAATCAAATGTAAGTCCTATATATTTATCTCTAAGTAGCCCTTATAAGAGTTCTGCAAGATTGCTTAGGCGTTGATAAACAGCGATCAGACGATCTCCTTCAAGTTCAACAGAAGTATTTGGATAATTCTGAATCGCTCCAAGCAGTGTGACTTCACCATTTTGTTTAATAGATGCACTTAAAGCACTTCGCAGGGCCTGCTGATCTAGTTGTCCTGTGGGAGGGTGAACTACCTCACCAATTTGGTCAACTAAAATTGGCCCAGCCCAGCTAGACAGTAAATTATTTAAAAAGGCAGGATCGGCTTTTATTGGGGCTTTCAGGGCCTTACGAGCTATTGCGGGGTCTTGTTTGGCAGCCTCCAAATAAGCTCTTAACGTCGGGGTAGTCTTGCCAGTCTCTGTAAACTGACTTAATTCTTGAACAGATATTTGCCCCTGAAAATTACCATACTTTAAAACAACTTGCTCGGCAGCATTAGCATTAGTACTTAAGAGTAAAACAATAGCACCTACGCTTAAAGCTACAGTCTGAGTGAGTAATTTAGTGAATTTCCTATTGTTTAATCGATTAAAAAGTTGATAAATCTGCATTTTGTCGAATTTTATAATGGTGCGGAGCGGACATAGGCATAAAATGCCCAAGCCTTATATTATTTCACAAAGTTCCTGCTAAGGATAGATGCTTAGGGGCGTAAATCTGTATGACCCTCCAGCCAGTTTATTTGTTGCAAATATCTTTGAAAATGGTGTTATTATAAAAGATTTTCATCAGGCGAAGCTGCACGAGGTAATATTGACTGCTCCTCATCTAAGGTTGATGCAGGTATGCCCAAATGCTTCCTTGCAGATTCTTCAGCTAGCTTTCGGTCTTGCTCGTTCTCGAACTGACTCTCATCTAACAAATGAGGGTTTTTTGCCGCTTGATCTCGGCTTGGCTGAGAGCCATTTTTCCACCTATACTTCCAGTCCATAATTTTAAAGGCAGATATACTGCAATTTAATTTCCTAGTTCTTTATAGTAAGTGCTTAATGGAACATTACACTCCTGCTATAGGTTGAAGAGGCTCATTCTGAGGGTACAAATTTTACAATTGCAAATATAATAACTCTTGTGATCATCTGCGTAGGCGTAGCCTGTCGTAGACATCGCTGCTGCAATATCTTATAAACTTTCACTATTGAAGCTTTGCTACTTATGGCGTGTGTAAGATATATGTAGGCGATCGTTTATGCAGCTTATGTTTAACATAGCAGCAGGTCAACTCTCTTTAGAAGAATTTCTGGCTCTACCCGAAGGAGATGTATACTATGAGCTTGTCAATGGTCAGGCAATCCCTAAAGTGTCTCCAAAATTTTTTCATTCGACTTTACAGCTAGCTTTAGGATTACTAATTCGTGCTTGGTGCAAAGGTAAAGGTAGAGTCCTTCCTGAGTGGGCAATTCTCTTAAAGCGTCAAGGTAAAGATTGGGCACCATTACCAGATTTGACATACATATCTTACAAACGTTTACCCAAAAGTTGGAAGCGTAATGAAGCTTGTCCAGCGATTCCATAATTGGTAATTGAGATTATATCTCCAGACCAAACCATGAAGGAATTTGAAGATAAAGCGCAGGATTATTTTGCTGCGGGTGTGTCAAGGGTTTGGGTTGTAGACCCTGAAGCAATAAGTATTAGAGTTTTTCTTCCTAATAGTTCAAGTCAAGTTTACACAGATAATACACCAATTGTAGATGAGCTATTTCCAGGTTTGGAATTGACCACAAGGCAGGTATTTGAAGAGGCAGAATTGATTTGATTTTATCTTCTAGTTCAAAAAGCGAGATGATAAATATTATTTTAGATATTGCCTAAACATAGAAAAATAAAATAATACTAGGACTTACGTATTGACAGAAAATTGATACTATAATATATGTTCTAAAATAAAGTCACGAGCTACTTAAAGAGATAAATTTCTTTGGAGTTCATACCAATTTTCAATTAACTCTTCTATACGCATTAATTCTAATTGTGTAAAAGCTCGAATTGCACTAAAAAAATGAGTTTTGACTGCCTCAGTTGTCCTAATCATAAATTGACCAACACCACATACTTGTTTAATAGCTCTGTGGTAACACTCAATTCCCCAATGTATTGAATATAAGTCTTGAAATTCGGCTTTAGAGATTGAAGAAAGTGCATCGTTTTCAGGGATGTACATAATGTAATATCTGGAAGTTTTGTTTTGAAACTTCTGCGAAATACCTTCACCTCACAAAACTTTTTCAGATGCACTATTAAACCAGTTTCTGGAATTTCTAGATTTTGAACTTGGGTAAAATTTTTACCATCAACTGAGCATGAGCAATTTTTAGCTATTCCAGTTAAAAACCCTAACTCGCAAGTCTATTAGAGAATTTTAGGTTTTTTTGGCTCGAAACAAGAGTGTCAGTCGTTACTATTTTTGGACTTAACCCCCAAGTGAAAACCTGAGCAATCATCTCTTGCAAATAATCATTTTTGGTTTTCCCCTCCTGTTTGTTATAAATGCGATAATTTACAGGTACAGTTGCTTGGAGTGCGGTAAAGCACGATTACGAAAAAGGCAATGATGGGCAGTGGCACAAAAAGCCAGAATAGCTCGGATCGTATTAAGCAGTTTGATTAATTCTGCACAAAAAAAGCTTTATTGAGGATAAAATTTAGTTATGAACAAACAAAAAATAATTATGGCTGCGCTTGTAGCCATTGGCGCATTTACCGCTGCATCTGGACAAAATATAACCACAGCTCAGTCAAATCAAACTCCAACTAGATCAACTCAGAATGCTGTCAGTTCTACAGATAAACAATTTGTTACCCAAGCTGCTAGGAGCGGTATGACAGAAGTACAGCTTGGGCAGTTGGCTTCGCAACGGGCGGTAAAGAATGAGGTGAAACAGTTTGGGCAGGGTATGGTTCAAGATCATACTCAGGCAAACAATGAACTTAAAGAATTAGCTACCCAGAAGGGTATCACTCTTCCAAAAAGCATCGGGCGTGAAAATAGGAAAGTGAAGGCTAATCTCTTAAAGCTTTCTGGTGCGACCTTTGACCAAGCATACATGAACCAGATGGTTAAGGCTCATGTTAAAACTGTATCCTTATTCCAACGTGAGGCAGATCAAGGACAGGATCAGGACTTGAAAGCTTGGGCAACTAAAACTTTGCCGACTCTGCAAGAGCATTTGCAACATGCTCGCACCCTTACAGCTAAATCTACTGGAAATGCCAAGTGATCAAATAATGTGATCGCCTAATTTTACCTGACCACTACCGCGATAGAGAAATTGTAAAAGAAGCAATTGCTATAAATATCAGTTTTAATTGCTCTTGGATTTGGATGTAGACGCCAGTAAGGTGTCTACATATTTACTTGATATTTCATATCTTCCGCGAGGTCTTATGAATTACCTTGTTGCAGTTTTACCAGATCGAATACTAGCAGAAGCCGCCAATTCTGCTCTGGAAAAAGCAGGCTTGCCAACTTCACAAGTCAATATTTTGGGCGATGGTTATTTAAGTGCTGATGAATTTGGACTAATTGATCCCGACAAGCAAGCCCGTAAACAATCAACTCGGCTCTTATGGTGGCTTGTACCCTTTGGATTTGTTGCAGGTTATGCCTTCAACTATCTCACAGAGATTGAAATATTTCCCCAGGTTGCTCGATTTTGCAATCAATTTCTTGCTGGGATCTTAGGAGCTATAGCCGGAGTCTTGGGCGCTGGTTTAATTGGTCGAGGAGTCGGTTTACCTGTTGGTAGTGGCGATGCTTTACCCTATAGGAACCGTCTGAATGCTGGCAAATACCTAATTGTAGTTACTGGGAACGAGGATTTAACCCGCGAAGCTACGCGCGTACTGCGTCAATTTGAACCAGAGAATATTCAAGGCTATACAGATTAATTCACAAAAGAGCAAACTTGTGGGAAATTAGGGACTTCCAGTTAAAAAACATCCCATCCCTGCGGGACGCTCCGCGAACGTAGGGGCGCAAGGCCAAGATACCCTACAAATGTACAAATAATTTTGGATAATTTATTTTTTGTCAGTCCCTTAAGTCAAAATTTGGAAGTTATAAATGTACGAATGTGCGATCGCTATTCTGTCATTACGTTCGCCCTTTGCTGCTTTATTTACCACGAAAGATTGAGTCGCGCCGGATGAATGCTCTTTCTTGTATCAAGAATTTTGGATTTAATTATTCAATTCCATTATCTAAAATTTAAAATCTAAAATTCGGTAAGGTGTTGCGCCTTTAAGAATATTTGTGTTTAACCCAATATTTCTCAAGCCTGAGTCTCTTCAAATAACACTAAGCCATACTTCTCGCCAGTAGGCAAAAAGCCAATTCCTCGATAAACTGCTTGAGCTGCTTGGTTATTATCACCTGTAAACAGGATGGCACGTTTTACTAAGAGCGATCGCGCATCTAACAATGAGCCTGCTACTACACTTTTGGCGTAGCCTTTACCCCGCAGCGCTGGCGGTGTCCAGACTCCACCGATTTGCACAATATCAGGTAGGCTGGCATTGAAAGCACAGTAGGAAACTGGGGTATCCCCTACTACCAAAATCCAATGCATAGCCGTAGATTGACGTGCTTCAATTACGAGACTGCAAACAGATCTTAAACTAGGACTATCTCTTTGTCCTAAACCTTCCACATTATAAGCAGCGCACCATTCAGTGAGTAATTCCAACTCCTCTGAATGTGGCAAACGACACTGCACTTTTGACAATGCTAAAGCTTGAGGTATTTGCAAGTTACGCAGTGTTAGAGAAAACAATATCTCAGGCTCATCAAGCTGAGTTGGTCGGTTGCTAAGTCCCAAAATGCTTTTTGTCGCTTCGACTTGTGCTGCTGGGCCACTAATTCCAGAAATAACACGTCTAGATTGTGCCACAACTTCCTGCACCATCTCTGGCAAATGTACAGGTGCTTGAACTACGATCATCCCATTCCAAAAGTGGGCTGCAACTGCCACTATAGTTTCATCTATGTAGGCTGCTATGTAAGTTCCTTGAAATCTTGCACCTTGGTCAAGCAATCCCCCAGCTCGCCAATTAGAGCGCAAAAACATCGAAGTATCGCTGTGTTGCAAAAGAAATTCTTCTAGCGATACTTCATCTCCAGGTTGTAGGGTTCTCAAAGTTAGCATAAAAAACTCCTGAGTATCCAATTTAGTTTACCGATTGAAGAAGAATACATTTGCCAGAATTTAACAGGACTTACACGAAATTATGAAAAAACGTAGATGCAGAGCAGCTTGCCGCAGGCTACTGCAAAGGACACAAAGGAATAAGAGTTTGGGAGAGTTTTTACGTAAGTCCTATTTAGAATTCAGCAATCTTTTAGTGGGATAATTGAAAGGGACACAGTTATGCTGTGTCCCTAAATATTCAAGATGCTGATTACTAATGTAGATTCAGGACTGGCGATAGCAGGCAAACTCCATTGAAAAACTAGCCATGCCAGAAGTGATAGAGCGTAATTCTGTAGAATACCCAAACATTCGCACCAGCGCTACTTCTGCCCGAATTACCGTGTATCCCTGCATTGTCTCGGAACCCAACAACAAACCTCGACGGGAGGATAAGTCGCCTTGAACCCTTCCCATAAACTCGTTGGGTATTTCCACCTCTACAAGCATGATGGGTTCGAGGATGTAGGGTTTTGCTTTGGCGATCGCACCCTCAATTGCTTGATGGGAGGCTGACCGGAAAGCCAATCGCACCCCCAACCACCTGATTTTCAAAGACAAACGGCTCGTCTGTGGGTTCAATCCACCCAGTAATATGGGCGTACTGACCGGGGCCGCCTGACTGTTTCTTGAATCGGTAAGTCAAAGTTAGCTCGTTGCCCAATGGTTTCCCGGTACGCCACGGCGGGAGTACCAACGTAGACCTCGGCATTATATTCCCGTTGGATGCGTTCCACGTAGATTTCCAAGTGGAGTTCGCCCATCCCAGAAATTAGAGTTGCTCCTGATTCGGGGTCGATGCTCAACCGGAAGGTGGGATCTTCCCTTTGAAAACGATTGAGTGCCTTGGAAAGGCGATCGCTATCTTCCTGCTTTTTGGGCGTAATCGCCAAAGTAATCACTGGTTCGGGTACAAACATTTTTTCCAGAGATATCAGTGGTTCCCCTGTACAGAATGTATCACCAGAAGCACAATCCACACCCAACAGGGCAACAATATCCCCGGTCACGGCAACTTTTACCTCTTCTCGCTTATTGGCGTGCATTCTCACCAAGCGACCGATTTGCACCCGCTGTTCAGTCCGCGAGTTGTAGACGGTATCGCCCGGCTTCAGTGTCCCAGAGTAAATCCGGGTATAGGTCAACTGCCCAAAAGACTCAACAGTGAGTTTAAATGCCAATGCCACTAAGGAAGCATCGGGGTTAGGGTAGACACTCACTGACTCTGCGGTTTTGACCACTTCTCTATCTATCGGAGATGGTAAATAGAGCGCAACTGCATCCAATAAGTTTTGCACTCCTTTATTTTTGAATGCCGAACCCAGCAGTACAGGCGTGAATTCTAGGCTCAAGGTTGCCTGTCGGATGGTTTGCCAAATTAATTCTTTGGGAATCTCCTCACCCGCCAGTAGCATCTGGGTCATGGATTCTGAGAACAGCGATAAAGTATCTAGCAGCTTGTCACGTGCCTGTTGTGCCTCATCCCTAAGAGGTTCGGGAATTGATTTTTTCACGCAGTTTTCCCCGTTTTCACCCTCAAAGTAGTCAGCAGTCATTTCTACCAGGTCAATCACTCCCTGGAATTGGTCTTCACTGCCAATAGGATACTGGAGCAACATCGCATTTAGTTGCAAGCGATCGCGTATTCCCTGTACTACTCGAAATGGATCTGCCCCCGTCCGATCCATTTTGTTGATGAACGCCAAACGCGGCACACGATAGCGCTTCATTTGCCGATCCACTGTAATGGACTGGGACTGGACACCCGCCACAGCACACAGCACCATCACTGCCCCATCCAATACCCGCAGGGCGCGTTCCACTTCAATTGTGAAATCTACGTGTCCAGGTGTATCAATCAGATTAATTTGGGTATCGTGCCACTGGCAAGTGGTAGCAGCGGAAGTGATGGTTATACCATGCAGTTTTTCCTCTGGCATAAAGTCCATCATTGCACCCTTGCCACCTCCCCGCACCTCCTGAATAGCGTGGATTCTGCCCGTGTAGAAGAGAATTCGCTCTGAAAGCGTAGTTTTACCAGAGTCGATGTGGGCAGAGATACCAATATTACGGATGCGTTTTCGGGGAATCATAAAATTTCCTTTTGTTCAAGCGACAAACAGCCACCACTTGAGTAGTGATATATTTTGTATTATATATGTAGTATATGAAAAAGAAAAGGCTGATAATACAGAAAAACCGTTGATTGTTGCCCTAGCTAACGTTTAAAATAGGTATTCAAGCGGAGGAAATAAAAGCTTGAAATTGATATTGGTAGCTCCCGACTCTTTGTTGTGTGCAGCCTTTCAACAGCATTTTAATCACTTACCCAATGTAGAAATAGTGAATAACTATTTCGAGTGGTTGCCAGATTTTGATTGTATGGTCAGCCCTGCTAACTCTTTTGGAATGATGGATGGTGGCATAGATGCGGCAATTGTCCGTTTTTTCGGTCATTCCTTAATGGCAAGAGTCCAGGAGCGCATTCTTGAGGATTATTTGGGTGAACAACCTGTGGGAACATCAATGATTGTGGAAACAGGTGATCACAAGCATCCTTTTTTGGCTCATACACCGACTATGCGAGTCCCCATGATCATTGCTGGGACAGATATTCCTTATATTGCGATGTGGGCGATGCTGCTGGCAGCTCGACACCATAACCAACGCGCCAAGCAAAAAATTAACACTATTGCTTGTCCTGGATTGGGTACAGGAATAGGACGAGTGCCATATACTGAAGCTGCTAGACAGATGGCTTTAGCTTATGATCATTTTCTCTACCCACCCAAGCATCTTAATTGCATAATCGCGGCCCAAAGACAACTTCAGATATGGGAAGGAGGAGATTTTAGGTAAAGCAGGACTTACGCATTTAAAACCTGAAACCTTGTGTGCTTCGCGCACTCCCTTCTAATTGACGCCAACTGCTCCATTTAGGTATCCCTAAGTAGAGCAAGTGGCAATACAGTTCTGTTAAGCATTTCTTCCTTCTCTTCCTTTGTGTCCAACTCTTCTCTACGAGAGGCTACGCCAAGGAGACGCTACGCGAATGCGTACTTTGCAGTTCGTTAAAAAAATTGACTTTGACATCAATTATCCTGTGGAATTTACAGGAAGCTTAGGAATAAGAATTAAATAACATACAATTTATGTCCCTGGCTTACCTCACCCTGAATCCCTCTCCTTATAAAGGAGAGGGAAGCTAGAGACAGGATGAAGTTTTGCATTTTATTTAATCCACGTTCCTTATTAGTAGGCAATAATTTTATTAATAGCCTATATGTTCATCTTGGCTTTCAACCTACTTATAAATATGAGGAAGTTCATCAACTTATCTTTGAGAGTGGTTATTTAATGCAAAGTATTAACCGCTCCGAAGAAATGGCAGAAATTCGCCAAAAAATTATTCTATCGTTTAATTTATATGACCAATGCCATCTTACATGGAGAGGTAAAGACGGTTCATAAGTAAGCTAAGTAGTAAGATAATCCAAAAATTAAAATTTAAAATTGAATGCCAAATAAACGCTTCTATCACATTGGTTTTGGACAAGATGATTTAGGTTCATCGCCTCCTAGCATTGCCCTATTATCTGGCGATCCAGAGCGATCGCATCTAATTGCCCAAACTTATTTCCAGGATATCCGCCTATTGTCTGAAAATCGCGGCCTCAATAGCTATATGGGATACTTACCAAATGGTCGCAGCATCTTATCAGCTACTAGTGGGATGGGTGCGCCTTCATTAAGTATTGTGGTGAATGAGTTAATCCAAGTAGGAATCCGGCAAATTATTCGCATTGGAACTTGCGGATCAATTCAACCTTATATACCAGTTGGTAGCGTTGTTATTAGCAGTGCAGCATTATGTCGCCAAGGTGCAGCTTATGACATTGCACCTGCGGAGTATCCAGCCGCAGCCGATCCGTTTCTCACAGTCGCTTTAGTTAAAGCCGCGCGAGAATTAAAGGTTGAACATTACATAGGAATTACGGCATCAGTTGATACTTTTTATGAAGGACAAGAACGCACTGATTCTGCAAATCCAAATTTAATCCGATCGCTGCATGGCATCACAGAAGAATATCGGCGCTTGAATATCTTGAATTATGAGATGGAATGCGGCACGCTATTTAAAATGGCAGGAGTATATAATTTTGCCGCAGCAGCTATTTGCGGTGTAGTTGCTTCGCGTACTGATGGTGAAAATATCATCTTAGAACAGAGAGAAATTGCCGTTAAAAATGCGATCGCAACTGCTGTCCATGCAGCAGCAACCCTTGAGTAAGCTAACAAATTTCTCTTATCTAACTTCTTGGTATGCCAGATTTAATATGCCTTTAGTTTTTTCATCTCTTTGCCTAATCTTTAATTTATCAATCAGTAATTATAGGTAAGATGTATTGAGCCAGATGCAATTTTATTTTATAGAGACACATAAGCAAAAAAATCACTATCTAACTTGAAAGGACAAAAATTGTGTATATAGCTTAAATCTAGTTTAGAGATAATTATAATCAAAATAATACAATATATTTGAATATTTGTTGTAAGATAAGTTTAAAAATATTATATTGTTATTTTAATAAGCTGGGCTTTCAGCAGTAATTATTACAGTTATTCTGAATAATTTAATTATTAAAAAATCTCAGCAAAATTGGATAGAAATATAACATGAAGAATGCTTGGAGGCGTTGGATTACGACCGTTAACCTAGCTGCGATGTTTACAACGGGCGTAGCTGCGGCACTAATGCCGACGCTGGTATTTTTAGCATTCTCTCATCAGGCAACAGCTGACGATCCAGGAGGATGTTACATGATAACCTCCTCTGGTAAAACCGTTGGATTGGGAAGGCTTTGTGGTAATATAGCCGCACCTTCAGACAACAAAGTTTTTCGAGTCCCAGTCAAACGCCACTTTGGTGGAACTCCTGTGATTGATGTCACCTTCAACGACAAAAAAACTTTTGAAATGATTGTAGATACAGGTGCCAGTGAAACCATTATCACTCTAAATATGGCGAATACACTTGAACTCCAGGCTACAGGTTCAATGCAAGCTCAAATTGCCGATGGTAGCCAAGTAGAATTTCCAACCAGTAAGGTAAAATCTATTGCAGTAGGTGGAATTACAGCCACTAATCTTCAGGTAGCGATCGCTCCTAAAGCAAGCATTGGCTTACTGGGTCACGATTTTTTTGGCAACTATGATATTAAGATTCTAGAAAAAGAGGTCGAATTTCATCACCGCTAATATTCGCAGGTAAAAACATTATAAACATGACTAAGCTGATTGAATACGAAGAAGCCAGCGACGAAGTACGTGCAGTATATGACGATATCCGCACCACTCGCCAAAATGACTATATCAATAACTTTTGGAAAGCTATAGCTAACCATCCCCCTACCTTGCAACGAACTTGGCAAGCGCTAAAGGAAGTGATGATCAGCCCTGGTGAGATTGATCCACTGATGCGCGAACTAATTTACATCGCCGTGAGTGCGACGAATGGCTGTGAGTACTGCATTGCCTCGCACACAGCAGCAGCGCGTGCCAAAGGGATGAATGATACCATGTTTGGGGAAGTAATGGCGATCGCAGCCACTGCCAACATGACCAATCGCCTCGCCAACGGCTATCAAATTCCGGTGGACGAGAGATTTAAGACGTAGGAGTGTAGCCTTGTTTATCCCTGCTTAAAAATAAGGTTTAGTAGAATTATTGACTATGCCCAAGGTTCAGATTAACGGGATTGATTTGTTTTACGACATTAAGGGAACCGGTGAGCCTTTGCTATTAATAGCTGGCTTCCTTTGTGATCATGCCTATTGGTCACTGATCATGCCATCGCTGGTTTCGCAGTATCAAGTCATTCGCTTGGACAACCGAGGTATGGGGCGAAGTTCTGCTCCCGAAAGCCCCTATAGTCTGAGGCAGATGGCTAGTGATGTTGCAGCATTGCTCGATTACATCGGGATTAATAAGGTGCATCTAGCAGGTCATTCAATGGGTGGTCAAATAGCCCAAGAACTAGTGTTAGCACATCCTAAAAAGGTACAAAGTCTGATGCTACTTTCATCGTTGCCAAAGGGTGATGCATTATTCAATAGCATCATTGAGACTTGGGGCGAACTCTGCGGTAATGTAGACCTGAAACTTTATGAAAAAGTCGTATTACCCTGGATATTTACAGATACGTTCTACTCGATTCCAGGAATGATCGAAGGTCGAATTGAATTTGCGATCAGATATCCGTTCCCGCCTGCGACTCATTCAGTTTATCATCACAGCCGAGCCATGCTTGACTTTGACACAACAGACCGCCTTCAACAAATTCATTGTCCTACCCTAGTTCTAGTTGGTAAACAAGATATTCTCACCCCGTTAAAGTTTTCCCAGCAACTTGCTCAAGGCATTTCCAACACTGAACTTGTAGTCCTCGATGGTGAGGGTCATGGCTTCTTAATTGAGTCGCCGGATGCTGTGGTTTCAACCATGCTTAACTTCCTGCGGAAGTTGGAGCCAGCTTACACTATTTGATCCTCCCCAACCTAAAGGTAGGCAAACTGACGCCACAGTGTACTAGTAATAAGTTCTGAAAAATAGACAGGGTAATTGAAATATTCAGCGAGTTTCTAAATTAGAAACTCGCTCCTCTAATTTATTGACTTGTTGCTTCAATTCAACCACCAAAGTTGCCAGCCGATCAAACATCCGATCTTGCTGTGATAAGTTCCCTCTGGAACCAGTTGACTGTCGTGGGGTAAGTGTTGTTCTTCGGGATGGAGACTGGCGACTTTGACCCAGTTGAGACTCTATCTGGTTTAACCGAGACTCAACACGATTAAAGTCTGCTTCCAGGTTGTTGATACGGGACTCCACTTGCTGCGATGAAGCAGTTTTGGAAAATAACCCGCCCCAGATAATTGTTATTAAAATCCCAGCAAGTATTAGCACTTGGATTTTTTTCATGTAAATAGCTAAATTACAACAGTCTATTTAGACCAGATGTGTTGCTATGGCTACAGAGTATAAGTCTGTATTCACTTCACTTATTTATCCGGTTCTAAGTTAGAAAATAGCTTCTGCCAATCGATAGAGTTAAGAGTATTATCTCCCTGTTTTATCTCAAACGTGACATTACAAGCTTTTCCTAGTTTTAGCGCTTGCACGCAAAGTTCTGCTACATCCTCACGGCTGATTTTGCCCTTAATATTATCGCCTTGCTCAAATATTAATTCCTTACCCCCTGCTTCCTCAGTTAAGGCACAAGGTCTAATAATCGTATAAGGAATTCCGCTTTCTCTTAAACTATCTTCTCCCTTCAACTTCCAAGTTAAAATTCCTCCCAATTGGTCATTTAATTTCACTGCTGGCGGTTCTTCATCTAAATTAATGCCAGGGCGTCCGGGACGAGTCACGCCTGCCGAACTGACGAGGAGAAATTGTGGTAATCTTGTCCCACCATAAGCTTTAATTGATTCCAACTGCAAAGCAAAACCACCGGGAGAAAATTTGGGATTTAAAGCATCATCATGTTCAAATTTGCTCAACATCAGTTGGAATGAAGAAATTCTATTCTGCTCAAGTGGCGGCGCATCTTTGACAGTTTTTGCCCTAAATACGGGAATCAAATCTGCAAAGGGAATCTGAACATCTATCCAGGTATTAGCTACGGTATCGAAAGAATAGCTGTAGCCAATGCCATCCCATTTTGTATCTGTCCGCAAGAATATTTTATAACGCTGACCGTCACCTTTGACGCGCAATTTCACACCTTCGTAACCAGATAAGTTGAAGGGGGGATCAAAATTCTTAGTTCTGACAGAAGCAAATCCGCCAGAGTTAGCCGTGGAGATATTACCAGCAAACAAAGCTGTATTTTCTACTAATTGGATATTACTGGCACTCACGCCACCCATGACGACATCATCCAGCGCCCCCCAATTATCCTTTAATTCTGCTGATGGCTTTGTGAAATCAAATATCGGTTTTTCGTTTGCTTGAGGTAAATATTTTGCAGCCGCTTGGACTAAGTTTTTAACACCTTGATATTCTACATTTTCTGGAGTGTCGCCAACAATTTCTGGTTGGTAAAATTTAACACCTTGGTAGTATTTGGCTCTATCTGCTGTGTCTCCCTCAACTGGTTGGACGCGCACTGCTGTGCAACAAACTACAGCTTGGATATCAGCCATAACTAAAGGAGTTAAAGTTTCTGGTTTAGTGATATCCGCAACTACCAAGTCTATATCATTACCAAGAAATGACCGCGCTTTGTCAATGTCTCGAACTAGTGCGCGAACTTTATAACCTCGTTCGAGCGATCGCTGCACCACTCGTTTACCTACACCACCTGTTGCACCTGCTACTAATATTACACCCACGTTTCTTCCTCCATTGGGTCTATCTTGATTATCCTTAGGACGACCTTGGATTAACTGCTGTACCCAGTTAAGGAAAGGAATTACCTCAAAGTAAGTCAGGGTTTCGATAAACCTGCCTAAGTCCCATTGAGAACGATTTTTATCAGTCATATTTGCGTCCTCATAACTTTCTCCAGTCTAGCCCAATGAGTTTCATCTCTGTAGATTGAGAGAGAGCGATCGCTCCCTTGGGCATGTAAGTAGCTGTCCAACTAAGAATGTACGCTTTTAAAATCGGACTAACTTTCCTTATAATTGTTAAATTGTTGACAGGAAATATAGACAAAGCTTTGAGTTTATAAAAGTGCTTGTAATTCTCTAATAAAATATCAACCATGTTACTCACCTCCCCGACAGTTGGATGGTAATAGTTACAGTGCTGAGGTAGTTTCAAAACTGTTTCTTAGGGAAATTTGGCAACAGATTGAACAGCAATTACAACCCAGTAGTGTCATTTTCACAGTTCCCGTAAGTGCCTTTGAGCGATATCTTGACTGGTTCCACAACTTGGGCGACAAGTTAAATATTCCCGCAGTACAAATTGTCGATGAATCTACCGCAGCAGCCCTTGGTTATGCTGTCAAGCATCCTGGTATTCTCATGACTCGCCACAAACACCAGCACCCAACACTTATCGCATTGATTTTCCCAACAAGCGGGTGCTGGAATTTAATCATCAAGTTATCCAGCTAAATCAATTAAAGAGATTTACCTGTTCCCTGAATACCCACAAGTAACATCCCTTTGGGGTTAGGAATACTCTAGCGTCTGGCTTCTTCGGTAAAAGCATCTTGGTGCATTAGTAATGGCGTAGCGGCGTAAGAACTGACAAACAACAAAAACAGCCCTTAATTGATATTTTCTGGCGTAAAACATAAGTATTAGTACTTATGTTCTACTATGGTTGCTTTTTTGCGTATTGCTAAGAGGTTTTGCGATTGCTGGTTGGAGTTGGGACAAAAAAGCAGAAAAATACCTTTGCTCTCACAAGTTTAAAACTAGCTACAATTAAGCTAAATCTTTGGCATTTCATGCGTAGGCGTAGCCTGCACAACTCTTGGAGACGCTCTTGCTAGCTTGCTTCCACGTTCGCGCTAGCGTCTTTGTTGGCGCAGCCTCTCCGTCAGGAGAAGGAGAAGTGGTACGACAAGCTCAGGGACCATCGTAGACATTGCTCAATCACGTTAGGATACTTAATTAGGGGTTCCTAATCAAACGGTAATTTACTTATGAGCCAACTTGAAAACATTCAAGCTGAGTACGAAAAGTTTCCAGGAGAATTGGAAAGTGTAATCATTAGCACCGTGAGTGCACAGGCAATACCCAATGCTAGTTATGCTCCATTTGTAATCGATGATTCCAAGAATATCTACATTTACGTCAGTGGTCTTTCGACTCATACCAAAAATCTCTATGGCAATCCTCATGTTAGTGTCTTGTTTATTGAGGATGAAGCTAAGAGTAATCTAATTTTTGCCCGTCGTCGTTTGAGTTTTGATTGTACGGCAACTTTAATAGAGCGTGAAACTGACAAGTGGAATCAAATTGTTGAGCAATTTCAAGGGCGCTTTGGTCAAATTATCGAGGTTTTGCGCGGCTTGTCTGACTTTCGGATTTTCCAGCTAACTCCGAGTGAAGGTCGTTTTGTAGTTGGTTTTGGGGGAGCTTATCACATTAGTGGTGATCACCTCCATCAACTTGTTCAGATCACAGGAGATAATGACAAAAAGCAAGGATGAATTATCAATTATGAATTAGCTTGACTGTATGCAAATTAAATATGGAACAGCTTAGGAGACAAAAAGTTTACTTCCTCCGAGATTTATCGGTAAGCTTTACTTTATACTTCTTAATTTTGCCTTTAGGTAAAGTGTCATTAAACTAAACTCTTTAATTTTATGCTTCAGTTTCAACCTCCTGGCTTTGGACAGAAAGTCATCCATACATCCTTGGGGGCAATGGTTTACTATACGCAAACGAATACGCCTTGGGCGAACGCCCAAGGTGTTGGAAGAGCCATCGCTGATACTGAAGATTTACCCCCATTATTATTTCTCCATAACTTTGGTGGTGGGGCATCTGCATATGAATGGTCTAAAGTTTACCCAGCTTTTGCCTCTAATTACCACATTTTAGCCCCCGATTTAATCGGCTGGGGAGAATCATCTCATCCAGTCCGGGATTATAAAATTAGGGATTATCTCAGCACGATCGCAGAGTTTATCATCCAAACTTGTCGCCAGCCAGTGACAGTAGTAGCCTCGTCTCTAACAGCCGCTTTTGCTATCCGCCTAGCTATTGTTCAACCCAATTTATTCAAAGCACTATTGTTAATATCCCCCTCTGGATTTGATGATTTTGGACAAGGTGCTGGACGCAGACTTCCACTTTCGGTAATCAATATGCCTCTGTTGGACAATTTAATTTATATCCTTGGTGCTGAAAATGAAATTGCAGTCCGAAATTTTTTACAAAGTTTTTTGTTTGCTAAGTCACAACGAGTATCCCAAGAGATAGTGGAGGCTTATTTAACCTCTGCACAACAGCCTAATGCCAAGTTTGCCGCTTTGGCATTTTTGCGGGGCGATCTTTACTTTGACCTGAGTTTATATATTCAGCAACTGACAATTCCGACTATCATTTTTTGGGGAGAAAAGGCACAATTTACCAACATTAAGCTAGGACGACGCTTGGCAAATTTAAATATAAGGGCAATTCAAGATTTTTATGCGATCGCAGATGCAGGAATATTACCTCATTTGGAAATACCAGAAGTTCTCATTGGTCTATTGCAACGGTATCTTGGGTAACAGGGGAGTAAGGACTGGGGATTGGGGACAAGGGGGACAACTATTAATGCCCAATGCCTAATGCTCCATACCCAATGCCCAGTTTATGATAGTTATTTAGAGAGGAATTGTGCGTTTAATGCTTTAGTGATGCGATCGCTAGAAACTTCCAAGTGGGCTAGGATGTAAATATCAAGGCTTTCACCCTCCGAGTTCGCAGTCGCTTCTCCTAAGGGAGACACGCAAGGAACAAGCAGGGGAACCCCACCAACGCGCTGCTCACGTCTTGTTGGTTTAGGCTGACAATAATAGCTTTTTGCAGTTGGCACAATTCCTACTAAGCCAATGTACAACCATCTTCAGGTATATCAGTAGTACCCAACATTATCTCTAGCAAAATATTCAAATATTCCCCTTGCAGTGAACGACGGATGCTATAAATTGGCTTTGGTTCTTTTGGGGAAAAACTTTTGTGCAGATGCCTGTTTGTATGCTCTTGCCCATAAACTAATTGCAAATATCCATGCATCTAACAAGTCACCTCTTCCCCAGGATTTAAAAAGCATTTCTTTTTTATAACTGAGATATGTCTTTTGTTAGAAGGATAATTACCTTTTTATAGTTAATCTTTAATTTGTACTCCAAAAAACAAGCTAATTAGCATGATAAATTTGATTTCTAGGACGATTAGTCACATCAGTTCTCTGCTTAAAGGACTTCAGGTAAAATCTTTTTTGGCTGTTGTCTTAGTTGGTTTTATAGTGCTGACGACGAATGTTAGTTATGGGCAAAATGACAAAGGATTAGGCGAAAGAGTTCGCGAACAGGTAGAGCAAAATGATGCTCAAAGACCGAAAACAGTAGGGCAGTGGAATAAAGAAGCTCGTGAAACGAAAGGTTCTCCTGGTGAACGAGTTAAGAAGATTGGAAAAGAGTCAGCAGAAGCCTTTAAAGAATTTGGATCTGGGTACGTAGAGGGTGCTCAAAAAACTGCTAGTGATGTAGGGGACAGTGCGGCAGACACAGCCAAAGATATCTCTAACAAAGTTGGACGCTAAATACGTTACAATATTCTATTGGCAGGGAGTACCAATAACTTTTCGCCAATAAATGAGTCACAATCAATAGAAACGCTGGTGTCTAACCAAGGAACTTTTCTAATACTTGGGTAAGGTGCTTACCCTTGCTGATGAAAGATCGTAGCGTTTCTGAGTTGCATAAAATATAGGACTTTAGTAGGGGCGCATAGCTAGCTGTGCGCCCCTAATGCCTGTTTCATCCAAAGGAGAATTGCTAATTTTGAGAAACATCACCGATAGCGTTAGGTTCGCCTTGGTCTTGTAGAGAAGCGGTAGCGAGTCAGATGCTGCTACATTGTTAACGCAATGCTTACTAGCGTCAGCCTCTTCTCTACCTTGGGCTGCGCCAACGAGTCATATCATGTCCGGATAATCGCTTACGATAAAGTTAGGAAATAAAAATATGACTTATGCCAAAACGAATCAGTATAGCCGAGCATTAAAATAGCTCTGAACTAGAGCAATTTTATAAACATGCTAAAGACGGAATAGAAAGTCGTCAGTATCAGATTATAAGGGTATTTTGGCAAAGGTATTGTTTATGAAACTTGTATATCTTGCAGCTTTGCCACCATTTCCGCACGGGCCGAAACCTTCAATTTACGAAACATCCTCTTCAAAGCTTGTTTGACGGAATTTTGCGTAATCCAAAGTTTTTCTCCAATTTCGGCGTTCGTTAACCCCTGCGCCACTAACTCGGCAATTTCTAACTCACGCACTGTAAGAGGACTGACCAAAAGGGAATTGGATATTTTTGGTTTTGTCCGTAGAGTTGCCATTTTTGCTGATAAATGAATGCATAAGGCACTCAGATCAGCTAAATCGTTGCCATTAAAAGCAGGATTTCCCTTGTCACGAGCTAAGTTAAGCGTTCCTACAAGACGACCATCGCAAACAATTGGCCCAGTCATTACGTGTTCATGATCAGAACGCGAGCAAAAATGCTTCCAGTCTCCTGGTGATAATAATAACTGCTCATGGGCGGGAGCATGACGCTCAACCACGTAACGCCCGACTGGATTGCTTTCTAAGCATACTGCCGGAATACCCTGAATATCAATATCAGTGGTTGGCTGTTTATTTAGGAAATAAATACCCCAATTTTGCACGCCAAAATGCTCACCAATTTTATCCGTGAGAGCTAGTCTTAATTCTTGCTCATTTTGGACATTGGCGATCGCATGAAATACGGCGTGAAGAGAATTTGCCATAAGTGTACCCAGTTGGGGACTATCCAAGCCTCAACAATTACTTCTATGCTAATACCAAGAAAACTAAAACGCTAATTAATAGTAGCGACTAGGAGAAGCACATGACAGTTACAAAACTCTCTGCTCAGGAACTTTTCCGGGCTGCTTATGAGAACCGCTATACTTGGGACAAAAATTTCCCTGGTTATACCGCAAATATCACTTTTAAGCAAGATGATAAAATATTTACAGGCAAAGTTATCATCAGCGCCAATCTCAAAGCGGAAGTTTTGGATGTAAATGACGAGTCGGCCAAGCAGGCAATTCATGGTCAAGCATGGGAAATAGCAATTCACCGCATCCGCCGCAGCTTTGAAGACACCCACAGCGCCAATACGTTTAGCTATGGTAAAACTGACGAAACTGGTGCGGTTGAGCTTTTAATGGGTGGTAAGGCTGAGGGCGATAAATATAAAGTCCGCAATAATGAAGTATGCCATGTTCACCGTCTAATCCACGGTACTTTTGTGACAATTGACACCTTCAGCAGTCACGACACCGGGTCAGGCTACCTGTCCCATACCTATGACTCTGTGTACCATGACCCCAAAACTGGAGAACAAAAGGGTGGTAGAAGCGAATTTACCGATGAGTATGAAAAAGTTGGTGACTATTTCATCCTAAATCGTCGGGAGATTCGCACCGAGACAGCAGGACAAGTATCTATTCAGGAATTTGTCTTTTCTGATATCAAATTGTTGGAACCTGTTGCTGCTTAAGCTGTATTCTGCATTATAAATAAAAGCGATCGCTCTTTAGTTGAAGGGAGCGATCGCTTTTATTTTTTGACGTTTTGAGTGATGAAGTTTTAACTTTAGTTTAGACCAAAGACAAGCGATCAGAAAATAATGCCTGTAGAGTTACGGATAAGAAACTGATATTTCTTGTTTAAAAATTGCGGTGTCTATTACTACTATAAATAAACTGTAGGATGAGATTACAAATGATTGTTGCTACCAACAATCATTTTCCTATCGCTTTATCTAAGATTTTCAACTTGTATCTTTTGCTTTGGCTCTGCCAATTTTTTCTTGAGTGCTAAACCCATAGCCGCAGCTAGTAATAGTCCGTAAACATAGTTGGGTTCGGGTACTGATTTGGTGGGGCTAATAAATCCATACTTATGCAAAACTTGCTGTCCTTTATCTGACAAAATATAATCTGCTAGTTTCTGTGCATTCGGATCAGCATTTTTGATAACTGTTAAACCAAATGGCGCTGCAACAGACAAATAATCTGGTAGCCCAACTACTTGCAGACTCGGATCAATTTTTTTCGATGCGATCGCGCCAGTATAATAAGTCAAGAAAACATCTGCTTGCTGAGTCTTGTTTAGAAAATACACTAAGCTGTCCTGTCCTGATGGGACTACTGGGGTATTCGTTCCACCTGTTAATCGCAAGGCTTTACTATTGAGGGTATCAAAACTACCAGGGTTTTTGGAATTAGCTTGAGTAAATATCTGTTGAGTGTAGTCTCCAAGAGGATCTAATATAGGTGTTGAAGTTCCCAACTTGATGTTGGGATTTAGTAAGTAATCTAACACCTGATTTGGTGTAATTTTTGCCTGGGAATACTTTGAGGAAAACACCGCTACAATCTGGTTTTTAGTAAATTCCACTGGCTGACTGCTCAACCCCTTAATGTAGAGTTTTTGTGGATTTCCAATATCTGCACTAGCAAAGACATCAGCAGTAGGCTGTCCAAGTTGGAGTTCTGTTTCTATTGCTTGTTCTCTAATCCCTGAGGGCCCAAATAGTGTACTCACTCCTATTCCTGTTTCTTGGGTGAAGTCTTGGCTGACTTCCGTTAGTGCATTTCTTAGACTACCTGCTCCATATAAGTTGAGATTAGCAGCAAAAGCTTGATTTGGTATCACAACACTAAAGACACAAGCTGCCAAAGAACCTGTCAAAAAATATTTTTTCATCTGTTCACTAAAATCTTCAAGTTTTTGGGTATTTTATCCTCAAAGTTCAGACTACCAATTTAGTTGGAAAAATGTCAATTACTTTATATAGATAAATGTTGGCTGACAATACGGTTTGGTTAAGAAAGTTATCAGTTAAGGCAATCAGGAGGAGCAGCAATTCAGTAGGGGAAGAAAGAATTATTGCTCAATAACTCTTTTTTTTCCCCTGCCTCAATAGCTTATCTGAATCGTATTGGACTTTGTTAATTATTGAAGACATGGTGGGTGTAAACAAGCTTTTTGCCAGCCACACTCAATATATTTACAAATGTCTCCAGAAGTTATTGCGCTCTTGGCTTGACACCGACAACCTTAGCCTTTATATCAGAAATTTTTTGGTTTCAAAGGAGAAGCAGGAGCAGATAATATAAGGATATTTGTCACATTACTAACGTAACGACCTCCAGCTTTGTCACCTGGAACTACTAAACGAGCAAATCCTTCATCTATTAAAGGCACAACTTTACCATCAGCACCTTTTTTTGCATATGCAACTAACACTGTTTTCCCTTCAAAGTTAGGTTGAATTTCACCAATAGCTACAACTGCACCATAGCAATCTGTGGCATCAACTAGAACATATTGCCGCAGAAAAGAGTTTTTAGAATTCAAACCAGAATTCCCAGGTCTGAGACCACCTCCGGCTTTTGGATTATTAATCAATTCCCATAGAGGAACTCCATAGTATGTTTCTGTTCGTGGACCTGAGCCAGTTTGAAAGCTCACAGTGATTTCAGTAACTAATGCTGGATTTTGTTTTTTTAAAGTATCTCGCAAATTTCTCAGGTTTTGCAAGTTATAAATGGTTGGATTCTTGATTTCTCCACCCAAGCGAAAACTTGGCGAAAAACCTCCAAGACACTTATTTTTATCCGAGAGAGATGCTATTTTTTCTGCTTTTTGCAACGGAAGACTACTTCTGGAGTCAGCTAAAGTAGGCTGCCATAAAACTAGTGCCGATAGTATTAATGATGCAAGGGGTATCGTGCGGGTAAAACGCATAAAACATTTCTCCGTTTACTATTGAATATTGAAAAGATTAGATAGTTTTGCTCACCAAAAATTAGTCTCGTTATCGCCAAAACTGAGCAAGTTGACAATAAATTTTGTAAGATTAAAATCAAAATGGTTCTATCGTTAAACTTTCAACTCCTTATCAGACGATACAAAATAGCTAGTTTTCAATATGAGTTATTAAAAACTAATGAATCCTTACGCCAAAGTTAGCCACAAACCTCTTATTAGATTTGCGTCTTTCAAAATGGATAGTGTATCTGTGTAATCTACAGAAGATAGTACCAACTTATTGAGTAAATTACCATATTATTTGGTAATTAAACCCTAACAAAATTAATTTTTATCTCTTTTTAAAATAGTTTAGCTTAATCTTGTAAAGAAACTTGCCATCGTTCTCTACCTTATAAATAGGTAACTATCAAGCTAATAAACTGTTTATAAGTGAGACTCACTTGTAAATTGGAAAACTGTCCCAGTTGTGGAGAAGGGTTGTAGTTGTGCCAACATAGTTGGAGCAAAACCATCTAATACAGCACGGCGTAAATAAGCAGACCATTAAAAAGCCATAAAGAGCTTATTCCATAATACTTTTGACTTTTGACTTTTGAATGAGTGACTTCCGCCTTGCGGTACTAGTGACTAGACAAATTTTTACGCCAACCTACTTAGCTACCAGTGGAACAGTAGTATCGTTCGCCTAGTTTCCAAAGTTTAAGCGCAACTATCAGAAATAGAATACCTGCGATTGGAGAGACGTAACAAAACCACAAAGGCACTAAAAAAGCATCTTCTTTTTCAAGCACTGCAAGCAGAGGAAAATAGCTCACGCAGGCAAGTGGTATAAAGAAAGTGAAAAATCGCTGAAACCATTTGCCATAAATTGAAAGAGGGTATTGAGCGGTTTCAACTCCTCCATAAGTGACGATATTCATAATTTCGAGCGACTCAATAGTCCAGAATGTGAGCGTTGCTTGCACAATAACGATACCGACAAAGAGGGCGACGCCACCAATAAATGAGGTGCCCAAAAGCCACCATGTTTTAAAAGTAACAGGAATGTAGAGAGTTGAAAGCGACCAGCCAGTAACAACAATTCCTTGAGAAAATCGTCCGATTCGTTTCAAAGGAAATTCTGTGCCCAGAAGTTGAAGTACTGTGGTGCGTGGACGAAGAAGTAAACGGTCGAAGTCACCGCTCTTAATTATTTTTCCAAATGAATCAAACCCTCGTCCCAGAGCATCAGCACAGGCAAAAGAAATATTAACCATTCCATAAAAGAGAGCAACTTCACTTAGAGTCCACGTACCAATACTATTAAAACGAGTAAAAAGTGCCCAGATTCCAAAAAATTCAATAACGGTTCCGAGAAAATGCCCTACTACTTGAAGCAAGAAGGACACTTTGTACTGCATTTGTGATTTTAAAGATACAGAGATATATCGGAGGTAGAGAAAAAAAGTGTTCACACTCATCCTCCTTGAATTACAAGCTTTCTTACACCACGGTTTACAAGGACACGCCCAAGGATAACAATGACAACTATCCAGAAAGTTTGATGCAGCAATACATGAAACAGTGCATTTGGTAAAAGATTACCAGTGAAAAGACGAAAAGGTTGGTCAACAAGCCCTGAAAAAGGAAGTGCATTCAGGAAAGGCTTGCTCCACTCAGGAAAAAGTGGCAAAGGAACAATCATTCCAGAGAACATAATAATCAGAGTGGGGAGGATACTATTAATTCCTTCACCAGAAAGTGTCCACATCATTGATATAGTCAGAAGCATAGTCAATGCAGACGAAAGCAGAATTGCACCAATAAACGATAGAAAAAAGGCAACCAAAGAAGCAAAGGAGGGTGGAAAAGAAAGCGATCGCTCCCAAAGCCCGACAATGGGAAAAAGAAAAGTTGTCACACAAAGCAGAGGAATAGCACGGAGGATTAGGGGCGCTGTACGAAGCGCCAGAGCGCGAGTGAACCAAAAATTATAAAGGTCAGTGGGTCGGAGAAGATCGTATCCTACCGCACCAGAACGTATCAAGTCTTGAATATCTCTATCACCTGACCAAGGGACAACCGCCATCAAAAACGCCTGTACAAGCCACACATATCCTACAGCCTCACGAAAAGTCATAGGTTGAGCAGAGGTTGCATGAGTGAAGAATGCCTCTAGAACCATAACTTTCAAGAACCCCCAAAATAGCTGAGTTGCAATCCCTGCCAAAGCAGCAGCACGATATTGCAGCAGTAGTGCAAATCTTGCAACAAACAATGACCAATAGGCTTTCATCCGAAAATCCCTCCTGATGCATAAAGTTCAGCAACTATCTCTTCAATAGGTGGATTTTCCACAAAAAGATCCTCTACTTCGTGTTTTGAGGTAATCTGGCTAATCAGGGAGGCAGCAGAAAGCTTTGTGGGATCGAAGGCGAGAGTTACCGTGTGACCTTCTTTTGAGATGATACTCACCCCTTCTTCTGCAAAGGAGAAATCATCGTTTGTCAGGTCTATTCTTAAGTAGCGACGCGAAGAAACTTGAGAACGCAGTGTTGCCAGAGTTCCATCACAAAGAATCTCACCTCCACCAATAATAATTATGCGATCGCACAATGCCTCGATATCATCCATATCATGGGTAGTCAGAATGGTGGTTACTTTATGAGTTTTATTCAGCGCTCTAATAAGTTTTCTGACAGCAAGTTTTGAAACCGCATCCAGCCCGATGGTAGGTTCATCAAGAAAAAGGATCTCAGGTCTATGAAGCATTGCAGCAGCAAAGTCACATCGCATCCTTTGACCAAGGCTTAATTGCCTCACAGGGGTAGAGAGAAAGCTTGATAGATCAAGCAAATCAATCATTTCTTGGCGTGTCTTTCGATATTCGGAATGGGGAACGCGATAAATATCCCGCAGCAGATCGAAAGACTCAATTACTGGCAGATCCCACCATAGCTGCGTTCTTTGACCAAACACTACCCCAATACGACCAACATGCCAGATTCTATCTTTTCAGGGAGTTTGTCCGCCAATTATGCATTTTCCACCTTCAGGCACTAAGATACCACTTAAAATTTTAATAGTAGTCGATTTACCAGCTCCATTTGGGCCGATGTACCCTACAAGTTCTCCCCGTTCAAGGGTGAATGAAACTCCTTTCAACGCATGAACAACTCTTGTTTTTCGCTGCACAAGCCCTCGTATTGAACCGAAAAGCCCAGAGGAGCGTTCAGACACAAAGAAAGTCTTTCTGAGGTCTTCGACAATAATGTGAGACATATATTATTTCAAGTTTTTTTGCAATAACTTGCAGCAGTTTGAATCTTATTGAGCCATGTTAAACTGCCGGATAATTTTGTAGCTATTTAAAAATACTTCCAACTCACATTTAGGAATTGGCTTAAGAGGTGTTTTTTTTGGTAATATTCCTCTATCGTGCCTACAGTTTTTAAGAATGGCGAATCTAACGGCTCAATCCAATCAGCCACTTCACGGGCCACAAAAAATCTTCAATCGACGCTTGAGACGCTAGTTACTTTGACGTGAAAGCTATACTCAACATGCATTATAATCTTTTTTGTTTAAGTACCGCTATTGTCGCTCATCCAACCCACCTCGTTCATGAACCCCAAGCACCCCTTTAAGTGGCGTCATTTCCAATCTGACATCATCTTGCTGTGCGTGCATTAGTATCTGCGCTATCCCTTGAGTTCCGCAACTTGGAGGAGATGTGGAACGGGGCTTACAGTAGACCATACAACGATGTATTGTTGGGTGCAGATTTGCTCCAGAATTAAAAATAACCATGAAAAAACTCATCCTCCGGCTGATCTTCGTCATTCTGGTGCTATGTAGATTGGTGGGTTACGCTGCTGTGAATAGCCCAGCGTCTGCTTCCGGCTGCGCGATCATCACCCGTTCCGCCCCTATTAGCAATGGAACGTTGTCCTACAACCAGATCGGCAACGGACAACCGATCTTACTGCTGCATGGACTATTTGCCAGCAAAGAGCAGTGGAACAGTATGATGTGTCAGTTGTCTGAGGCGGGTTATCAGGCGATCGCTCCCGACTTACCAGGCTACGGCAACAGCACTGGGTTCGCAACGAGAGACTATGCCCTGGAGAATCAGGTTGCACTGCTGCACCAATTAATGAATCAATTAGGAATTCGCTCCTTTGATGTGGCAGGGAGTTCGATGGGGGGAGCGATCGCCACCCTTTACAGCCAGCGTTACCCAGAACAGTTGCGTAGCCTTGCCTTTATCGGTTCACCTTTAGGTGTGATTGATTGGGCTTCAAGCGTCAGAAATTCCATCTTTGACGGGATAAATCCCTTTATTCCAATCACCAAAAAACAGTTTGACTTGGAAATTAGCCTGCTGTTTGTCACACCTCCCACCATCCCTGATTCTGTTAAAACAGAGAAAGTGAACGACTACATCACTCGTAACCGTCACTATCAACAGGTTTGGGACATCGTAAACCTGTACGATGACGTTCTCTGTCAGGAGCGATCAACTCAGCTTCCGACCCTTGCTATTTGGGGTAGAGAAGACAATATCTACGACATTCGTGGAGCTGATCGGCTGCAAGCCTGTATTCCCGGAAGCCAAGTGATCCGATTACCAAAGGCAGGACATCTGCTGCTAATGGAAAATTCACAGGAGGCAACTGCGGATTACTTAAGATTTCTCAATGTGTTTCACTCTAAAAATACATTGCCAATGTCTTAGAAAACAGTAATTTTTATGCGTAACTTTTATATTTCGCAGAAGCTGCGGGTAGACCAAATGCTATCAAATACTCAAAATAATGCAATAGTTCCTTTTTTAGAATTTCTAAATAAATCTTAACAACCTCTGAAAATTCAAATTTTTTGTAGATACTCAGGTGGCACATGATCCACCAACCAAACACCATTAGCAGAACAATAGAATATGTAACCCGCCTGATGCATTGCCACAGCATATACAGCAAAAACCACTGCTTTTCCATGTCTTGCACCAACAGTTTGGGCTGTTGCAATATCCTTCGATAAATGGACATGATGTCGTGATATTTTGCAAAGTCCTGTTTGTAAAATTGACTCTACAGATTTACGTCCTGTGCCATGATAAAGTTCATCTGGCGGAACACCAGGTTCTAATTGTAAATCGACTTTTACACTATGTCCTTGGTTCGCCCGAATCAGAGTCCCTGTAGAATCAAAAGAAAACCGTTGTTTCTCGTTAGATTCAACTACCGCCTCTAATTCCTGACGGTTAATCGGAAACTTGTTTTTAGCACAAGCAGTAAGTAGTTCATCAACAGCAACCCAACCAGCAGGAGCAAGTTTAATTCCAATTGCATCCGGTGTATGTCGCAGATATTTACTGAGATATTTGCTGATTTCGACGAGGCGAGAATCACTCATTTGATTGTGTTTGTCATTTTTATACTACAATTATAGCTATTTATGTAACATAAAATTTCATTGATGGTTTGACTGTGTGGCAATTGCCAGAATTTGTCTTCCCATCATGGCTAACGCCACTCCAATCATCACAATGAGTGTCACCTTCCCACCAGGAACGAGTGATTGATTTATGCTATCTGAGTTTTCTTGTTCTTGACGTTGCTTCCAACTCATTAACGCTGGAATAATTCCACCTAGAACTGAGATACAAAATGTTCCAGTATAATCTAAGGCAGTAAAAAAGATGGTGGGATTGAGTGTTCCCAGAGTCATAGGAGGGAAAAGAACCAGCGAATAGAGGGATAGGCGACTAGAAAGTTTGCCCTGTGTAATTAGGAAAATATCTTTGAACACATCCAGTAAGCCGTATACAAATCCAATGAATGATGTGACGATCGCAAACTCTGAAAAAATGGATGCTAGCACTCCTAACCATTCCCCCACACCACCTGTTCGGAGAATTTGCAACGGGTCAAAAACAGTTCTACCATCAGATGTGTCATGTAGGATATCAGGACTGACGCTTCCTAAAATTACGGCATTCCACGCCAAGAACATAATTAGAGGAATCACAGAACCAATAAAGATAGACTGACGAATTTTGTGGGCATCCCCTTCGAGTTGCGTCACAACCAGCGGCACAACGTTTTGGAAAAATAGCGCCACAGACATTACTGAAATGGCACTAACAAGGGCACTCCAATTCTGAAATAATAGTTGGGCACTCTGAATGTGCCCTCCTACCAGAAACAATAGTCCCAAGAAGGAAACGATAACAATTCCGACAAAGGCGCTATTTAATTTTTCAATAAACTTTTCTCGCCCAAGATACATAATCCCACCAAATAAGAGCGTGAAAGTCGTTGTACCCACCCACTTTGGTAATATCTGCACACCCCAGACTTTTGCCGCCGCAGATCCTAAAATCTCTCCACCTTCAGTGATGTATGCCACCAAGAGAGCATAGTGCATGAATAAATATGCGCCGCCAGCAATTCGCCCTCCTAGCTTACCAAGGATCTTCTCAACAACTCCCAAAAAACCTATACTCGGACACCCTTCTGTTCGCATCGTGTTTAAGATCACTTCTGCAACCAATAACCCTGAAACTAAAGCGTAGAGCCAAACAGCAATCAGCCCAGATGTGGATGGCACAATACCAGACGGCAGGGTAACAGCTGGTAAGGCGAGAATCCCAGCCCCAATGGTGGTTCCCGCAATCAATGCAGTACTTCCCAATACGCTACCCGGTTGATGATTGAGTTTCTTTCCATCAAATTCGAGATGAGAAAACAACCGAGTGATTTGCTCTGAATCTTTGAGAACAGTCTTTATGGCAACCATACTGAATACTATACTTAAACAAAATTAACAATATTAACATATGTAAATATTATTCGCAAAAACCCTGATGTTCCTGCTTTTTTAACCAAATTTTTGTGGTAAGTAAGCGTAGGCGTAGCCCGTCGTAGACATCGCTACTTGATTATCAACACAACTTTTAGACTATAAATGTCACTTGTAGCACTTGATTAAGTTGTACTTTGGGGAAATGCATCGGTGCGATCGCGCCCTCTCCCCCAATGCTGTAGCCAATCGCCCCAAACCATCCAACCCCCCAAGAACATCAAGAGCTTTGCTGACATTGGCTATTGGATTGACATTGGTTGCATTGGTGGTAAACCTTGTGCCAAGATTCGCTGTCTGAGCAATTTGTTAGAAAAGCCAGTGTAAAGGGAACACTTCAAACAAGACCCTCTGCTGAAGAATTTGATTGTGATTTATTTAACAGATTATCGGGTTTTAGTAAGGACAAATTAAAACTCCTTTGACACAATAGTACAGAAACACAGAGGTATCTAATATTCTCATATCTCTGTACATATGAATCAACATAAATCGGTATAAAAATAACCTAGTAAATTACCCAAGACCCTATGAACACCAACAACCCTTTGCAGACAATGCAAACAAGTTTCTATACGGCTTTAGGCGCTGTTAGTGAATTTACTGCCCTACTTCAAGAACCCCAAAAACTCACAAATTACCTTACCCAAATACAACAAAAACCAGATCAATTGTTCCAAGATTTAGCGGTAAAAGGCAAAAATATGGAACAAGATATGACTAGTTTTTTCAACAGTTACTTTTGGGGAGGTGGTAACAAATCACTATACCCCAAATATATAGAACGAGCAGATGGACAGGCGTTTAATCAACCCTACGAAATCAAAGGGACAAAAATGTACGGCTTTGTCGTTGAAGGTTCAATGACGAAGTTACAAGAGGTGTGTGATAAATATCTCAATGATCCTAATAACGGGGAGATTGAATATCGCCCAGCGATGAACTATCTCATTTTGACATTCAATAAGATAGATTCTTTAACTTCTATTTATCCACCCGACTATGACAAAGGAACTGTGCATGAAGAAGAAGCCATCTTTTGGATGTTAACAGTGGTAGGTAAAAGAGTTGGGCCTTTATTCATTGCTGAACGTCTAGCTTGGTTCATGCCTTACTTGTACGTGAATAATTCTCCCATCCTAATTTCTGGTAGAGAAGTCTACGGCTTCTTTAAACAACTTGGTACATTTCAGATTCCTGACTTAAATCAAGAACCGGATTTATTAACCGTAGATACTTTAGTATTTAAAGAATTTTCTTCTACCAGTCAATCTCTAGATACGCGCCTGCTGGAAGTTCAACGCATCAGTACAGGAGATAAACATCAAGCTATCAAAACTTGGGACACTTTTGAAGAAGCAGTAAGAGCGATCGCTAACTTATTATTTAACAATAATGAGATTGCCATTCCTGGCTTACAGTTACCCTTGAATCTCCTCGAATATCTCCTAAACAGAGTCGTCCCTCTGGTTACCCTCAAACAAATCCGCGACGTAGAAAACAGCAAAAAAGCCTGCTATCAAGCACTGATTGAATCCCCCATGCAACTACAAACCTTCTATGGTGGAAAACTTTTTGGATTCAATGGTTTTGGCGATCAATTTCAATTAAAAATCAATAATTTTGCTAGCCAACCAATCGTCCAAGACTTAGGACTAGACAAAGGTTATCCCGCAGGTAGCGAATCAGTAAATATCTCCGTAAAGCTTGGTTTTGTGATGCATTTCGACTTCACCCTCAAAGATGGGAAAACTGTTTGGCAAGCACCACAAAAAAATTAGTGAGTGCTGTTAGTGGATAGCTATAGTTTAGCCCATACTGATTAAATTATCTCCTTTATCTTCTGTTTCCTTCTTTACCCTTACTACGCAAAGTAAAACAAATATGTCTGAAATTTTTAAGCCAAAAAAGATCGCTATCTTAGGCGGTGGAATAGCATCATTAACCACCGCCTATGAATTAACCAGTCAACCAGGGTGGGATAGTCTCTACGAGATTACTATTTATCAAACAGGTTGGCGTTTAGGTGGTAAATGTGCAACTGGACGCAATATCAAACCCCATGCACCTGATTATGAACCAGACTACCGCATCGAAGAACATGGACTCCACATTTTTTTTGGATTCTACGAAAATGCCTTTCGTCTACTCAAGCAATGCTATGACGAACTTGGTGGCAACGGGCCTTTCAGCACCATAGAAGACGCATTCAAACCCCATAGTTTCATCGTCTTAGAAGAATACATCAATCAAAGTTGGGTAACTTTGCCTTTTAACTTTTCTACCAATTCTCTAGTTCCTTGGGAAGGTGGCGATATTTCTTCTCTTTGGGAACATATTTGTAGCACCATCAAATTCGTCATTCAGACTTACGCAGAAATTGATAATTACGACCAGTCCTATGGTTTTAAAAGTTCCTCAGCATCTATTGCCAAACAAATAGCATTAGGCAAAGAGGTAATAGAATTTTTCTCAGATAGTAGTCTTTTGCAATTTCCTAGCCAGTTGATTCAGTTATTTTTCCAAGAACCTAGTTTTTGGGGAAAATGGCTTAACAATATCAACCAATACATTGGCGATATCTTCCAAGATCTAGACTTTACTTCTGAAGGAATATTTTTAAATCTTGCCTATAACATAGCTCAATCACTGCCTCAAAATATCAAAACTCATAGACGTGAATATCACCAGTTAATTCTTAAGCTAATAGACCGTTTTAAAGAACATTTGAGCCTTCAGATAGAATCTAAAAGCGGGCAAAATCCTGACATCTTTTGGCGTTTAACACTCATCGACCTAGCATTAGCAAACATCCGGGGTTTATTTGTAGATGAGGTAATTCATTTTCGTTCCCTAGATAGTTTAGATGAGTACAACTACATAGACTGGCTACGAAAACACGGAGCTAGAGAATCAAGTATTAAATCAGCATTTATTCGTGTCTTATACGATTTAGTGTATGGTTTTCCAGAAGGTAATACCAATGAACCGCAACTAGCAGCAGGAACAGCTATCCGTATCCTCACCACCATGTTGTTCAAATACAATGGCGCAATCATGTGGAAAATGCAATCAGGGATGGCGGAGGTAGTCATCACTCCACTATATGAAGTGCTAAAGCGTCGCGGTGTAAAATTTAAGTTTTTCCATGTTGCCAAGCAGTTGCACTTAGATAAAGATCAGCAATCAATTGCAAGTATCACTTTGGCTCGCCAAGTAAATTTAAAAAACCCAGAGCAAGAATATCAACCACTCATCAAAGTTAAAGACATTCGTTGCTGGCCTAGTGAACCTCTTTATGATCAGATTGTCGATGAAGAAGCCCAAAAACTCCAAGACCAAGAAATTAACCTTGAGTCATATTGGACACCTTGGCAGAATGTAGACAAAATTACCCTCACCAAAGGCGATGATTTTGATATTGTGTTGCTGGGAATTTCTATAGCCGCCTTACCCTCTATTTGTGGTGAATTGCTCCATGCCAAAAAAAATCCAGTGCATCAAAAATGGTACAATATGTTAACTCAAGTTAAGACAGTAACTACTCAAGGCGGACAAATATGGCTTAAGCCTACCTTACAGCAATTGGGATGGCAAAAATCTAGTCACGTACTAGGAGCTTATATTGAACCACTTGATGTTTATGCAGATATGAGCGAGTCAATAGTACGAGAAAATTGGCCTTCTCAGCATTATCCTTACACTGTAGCTTATTTCACCGGCGTAATTGCAGATCCAGGTATTCCTCCCCACACAGAATATGATTTTCCAGCCAAAGCCCAAAAAAAAGTAGAGCAACAAGCAATTCACTTCCTCAATAATTACATCGGACACCTTTGGGCTGATCGTACTCACCCTAAAAATCCCCAAGGTTTGAATTGGAATTTACTAGTAGATTTTCAAAACCGTCAGGGAGTGGAACGCTTTCAAGCTCAATACTGGCGAATTAACATTAACCCATCAGAACGCTATGTACTTTCTGTACCTGGAAGTACCAAGTATCGACTCAAAACTGATGAATCTGGATTTGATAATCTTTATCTAACTGGGGACTGGATTAACAACGGTTACAATTCTGGTTGCGTGGAAGCCACAGTAATGTCTGCAATGCAAGCAACACGAGCTATTCTACACCAATGCTTCCATATAAAATACACCAAAAAAATTATTGGTGAGTGGGATTCTTGGTTATAAAGGTATATTCAAATTAATCAGGTGCATTTTGACAAACTCAACAAAATTTAGCATTATTTAGGTTGAAAAAACCTATATTATTTGGTGTCACTATACATTTTTAAAGTTTCTTATCTACCGACTTTAAAAATATATTTATTAGATAAATAATAAAATCCTCATTTCCCGAATTTGAAAAATTGCTTCAATTATTAATATAACAAATGATTACATTATCTAATTACCAAATTATAGAATTAATTTATGAAGGAACCAAAACTACTGTTTATCGAGCTAGTAGAAATAAAGATAGTAAACTAGTAGTTATTAAACTTTTAAAAATACAATACCCTGAGCTAAAAGATATAGCGGCATTCAAACATGAATATGAACTACTCAAAAATTTAGATATTCCAGGAGTTATCAAAGCTTATAGCCTAGAAAAATACAACAATGGTTTTGCCATTGTGTTAGAAAATTTTGATGGTACTTCTCTCTCCAAAATTATCCAGACAGAAAAAATAGGGTTACTTGATTTTCTCAATATAGGCATTCAAATTACTCAAGCTCTAGGTGAATTACACCAAAATTATATTATTCATAAAGATATTAAACCACAGAATATCATTGTTAATTTAGAAACTCATCAAGTTAAAATTATTGATTTTTCTATCTCATCACTGCTTTTTGAAGAAAAACCCAAACTCAGTAATCCTGATTTGCTTGAAGGAACTCTAGCCTATATGTCTCCACAGCAAACAGGAAGAATGAACCGAACAGTTGATTACCGTACAGACTTCTATTCGTTAGGTGTAACTTTTTATGAAATGCTCACAGGTCAGTTACCATTTCGAGTAATTGATCCAATGGAGTTAATTCATTGTCATATTGCCAGACAACCTACAACAGTAGATCAGTTAATCCCAGAAATCCCTCAAGTAATTTCTGCAATTATTATGAAATTACTCAGCAAAACTGCTGAGGAAAGATATCAAAGTGCTTTTGGGATTAAAGCTGATTTAGAAAACTGTCTCAATCAGTTAAAGCAAACTAATTCTATAATCGAATTTTCCATTGGTCAGCAGGATCAGTCTAGCCAACTACAAATTCCCGAAAAGTTGTATGGACGAGAAGCAGAAATAGATATCTTAATGACTGCTTTTGAAAAAGTTAATCAAGGCAATAAAGAATTAATATTAGTTGCTGGTTATTCGGGTATTGGTAAATCAGCATTAGTGAATGAAATCCATAAACCTGTTATCAAAAATAAAGGCTATTTTATTGCTGGTAAATTTGAGCAATTTCAGCGCAATATTCCTTATGCTTCCCTGATTCAAGCATTTCAAGAGTTAATGCAGCAATTACTGACAGAAAGTGAAGCACAACTAGCAACTTGGAAAGTAAAACTTTTAGAAGCTCTAGTCCCAAATGCTCAAATTATTATTGATGTTATTCCTGAACTAGAACTGATTATCGGTAAACAACCAGAAGTACCACAACTAGCTTCAGCAGAAGCACAAAATCGCTTTAATTTGGTTTTTCAAAAGTTTATCAATTTGTATGCTCAAAAAGAGCATCCATTAGTTGTATTTTTAGATGATTTACAATGGGCAGATTTAGCTACATTAAAATTAATTCAGTTATTAGCTACAGATACTGATATTCAATATTTATTGATAATCGGAGCTTTTCGAGATAATGAAGTTGATATTAGTCATCCTTTAATGTTAGTTTTGCAGGAAATTGAAAAAAATAGTCGCTCTGTAAAGATTATTCATTGTCAAAATCTTAAAATTGCTGATGTTTCTCAATTAGTTAGCGACACCTTAAAATCTAGTTTAAAAAACTCTAAAAAATTAGCAAAATTAATTTTCAATAAAACTGCTGGCAATCCGTTTTTTATCAATCAATTAATCAAATTTATTCATCAAGAAAATCTACTTCATTTTAACTTTGTTACTAGTCAATGGCAATGGAATATTCAGCACATTCAGAGCTTAGAAATTACTGACAATGTTGTTGAATTAATGATAAATAAAATTCAAAAACTCAAAGATACTACACAAAATGTTTTAAAAATAGCCGCCTGTATTGGCAATCGATTTAATTTAAATATACTCTCTTGTGTTAACGGAAAATCTCATAATGACACAGCATTAGATATTTGGGAAGCACTACAAGCTGGTTTGGTTATACCTTTAAGTGATAGCTATAAACTACCACAGCTATTAGATAATGTTGCTATTTTTGTAATTGATTATAAGTTTCTTCATGATCGCGTGCAACAAGCAGCCTATGCATTGATACCCGATGAACAGAAAAAGGAGATTCACTTAAATATTGGTAGACTGCTATTAAAGAATATAGACGAAAGTTTACTAGAAGAAAAAATCTTCGATATTGTTAACCAGTTAAATATCGGTAGTGAACTAATTTATTCTCCCTATGAAAGATATAAACTAGCTGAATTAAATCTTATTTCTGGACGTAAAGCTAAGGATTCTGCTGCTTACGAATCTGCTGGAAATTTTCTTAAGAAAGGTCTAAGTTTGCTTGCAGTCGATTGTTGGCAAAATTATTATGAATTAACTCTCGACCTTCATGTAAAAACTGTAGAAGTAGAATATTTAAATATAAATTTTGAGCAGGCAGAAGCATTATTCATCATTGTTACAAGTAACAGTAAAACTATTCTTGATGCTGTTAAAGTATATGAGAAAAAAATTCAGTTTTATGTGGCTCAAAATCGAATGCGAGAAGCATTAGATTTAGATTTGCAGGTGCTAGAGATACTGGGAGTTTCATTGTCTCAAACTCCACCAGCAGAGCTAACAATTGAAGAATTAGTCAATCTGCCAGAAATGACTGATGCTCATAAGCTAGCTGCAATGAGGATACTAATGACAGCCATGCCTCCCGCTTATTTAGCAGATCCTGCACTTTTACCACTGATTGCTTTTACGATGGTTGATTTATGTGTGCAATATGGCAATTCATCTTTTGCAGCTTATGCCTATGGTTTTTATGGGCTAATTTTATGTGGCCCTCTTAAGAATATTGAATCAGGATATCGTTTTGGTAAATTATCTTTACAAATTTTAGATCAATTCAACGCTAGAGAAATTAAATCTAAAGTTTACGCCTTATTTAATATTTTTGTTAGACATTGGAAAGAACATATTCAAGCAACTATAGAACCTTTACAAGATGGTGTTCAAAGCGGTTTAGATACAGGCGATATTGAGTATGTGGGTTACAATGGGTTATTAGTTTGTTGGCATTGTTTCTGGGCTGGAGAAAATTTAGATATTCTTGAAAAAAGATTAGAACAATATATTAATTTAGCACAGAAGATACACCAAGAACATTTTACTATTTGTTTGCTTATCTTAAAACAGATGGTAATTGAACTAGTTCAAGGACAGGATAATAAATCTTACTTAGAGGGTGAGAGCTTTAATGAATCAGTAATGCAGAGAATGGCAGGAAATATTACAGCCATTTTTTATGCTTATCTTGCAAAAAGTATTTTAAGCTATTTTTTTAAAGATTATGAGCAGTCTGTTAAAAATGCTCAATTAGCACAACAGTATGAAGTTGCAGCTAGTGGGACTGCTTATCCACCTCAATATAAGTTTTATTATTCTCTAGCATTGTTGGCTGTCTGTTTAAATACTACTTCTGAAACAGATATAAAAACTGTTATGGAGAAAGTAGAAGACAATCAAAAACAATTAAAAGAATGGGCGACTCACGCACCTGTAAATAATCAGCACAAATATGAACTAGTAGAAGCAGAAAAAGCACGATTTTTAGGACAAGTATTAGTAGCAATGGAACACTATGATCGTGCAATTCAAGGTGCTCATAATTCTGGATATATTCATGAAGAAGCGCTAGCTTATGAATGTGCAGCAGAATTTTATCTTAGTCTAGGAAGAAATGAATTTGCTTCGTTATATATGACAAAGGCACATTATGGTTATCGTTATTGGGGAGCAGGTGCTAAATTTAAAGATTTAGAATTAAAATACCCAGAATTAATTGCTAAGATTTCTACTCATTCTCAAGTAGGGTTTACAAGTAATACTATTACTACTTCCACTATCAATGAAAAGTCAAGTGGACTAGATTTGCTCACAGTTATTAAAGCATCACAAGCTTTATCAGAAATAATTTTATTGGAAAACTTACTAGAAAAATTAATGGAAATTGTGATTGAGAATGCTGGCGCTCAGACTGGTATTTTGCTTCTAGAGAAAGGAGGAAGGTTATTTATTGAAGCTCAAGCAAGTGTAGAGCAAGATGATTTAACTGTTGGTCAATCAATACCATTAGAAAATAATCAACAATTACCTATTTCTGTAATTAATTATGTTGCAAGAACCCAAACAGATGTAGTTTTATCTGATGCCATTAACGAAGGAAGTTTTACGATAGATCAATATATTATTGACCATCAAATAAAATCGCTCATGTGTACTTCTATCGTGAATCAAGGGAAATTAATTGGTTTACTTTATTTAGAAAATAATCTAATAGTGGGAGCATTTACTTCGGATAGAATACGAATATTAAAAATCCTGTTTTCACAAGCAGCTATTTCTTTAGAAAATGCCCGACTCTACGCTAACTTAGAAGAGAAAATACAGGAAAGAACTAGGGAATTAAATGAAAAAAATGTGCGATTAAAGCAAACGCTGCACAAATTGAAACTAACTCAAAGCCAGCTTATTCAAACAGAAAAAATGTCCAGTCTTGGGCAAATGATTGCTGGTATTGCTCATGAAATTAATAACCCTGTAAGTTTTATTCATGGCAATCTAAATTATATTGAAAATTACACACAAGATTTAATTAATTTAATTAATATTTATCAAAATCTTTATCCCGATGTCACACCAGAAATTAAAGAGATTTTAAAGAATATTGATGTTGATTTTCTTAAGGAAGATATGCCTAAAACTTTATCTTCTATGAGAATTGGTACGCAACGCATTGAGGAAATTGTGCTGACATTGCGTAATTTCTCTCGGTTAGATGAGGCTGACATGAAACCTGTTAACATTCATGAGGGAATTGAGAGTACCTTATTAATTTTGCAAAGCCGTCTCCAAGCCAAACCAGGTAAGCCTGCAATTGAGATTATCAAAAATTACGGTGATTTGCCAAAAATTGAATGTTATGCTAGGCAACTCAATCAGGTATTTATGAATATTCTGAATAATTCGATTGATGCTTTGGAAAAGTTCAATCAGGAAAGAAAAGTAGAGGAGATTAAGAGTAATTCTAGTGCGATCGCTATTCGTACCCAAATAGTCAATCCTGATTTAGTCGTCATTTCCATTAAGGATAATGGGGTAGGTATAAGTGATAGTGTTAGACAAAAAATATTTGATCCTTTTTTCACTACTAAACCTGTAGGACAAGGTACTGGTTTAGGATTATCAATCACTTATCAAATCGTAGTAGATAAACATCACGGTACAATAGAGTGCATTTCTGCACCTGGACAGGGTGCAGAGTTTATCATTCAAATTCCCTGTTCGCAAAAGCGGGTAATTTAGCATAAGATGTGTCAACTAAAAATCTATGCACAGATTAATATTTCCAGGTTATGACCATTTGGATCGTAAAAATAGAAACCACGCTCTCCTTTCTGGGTTAACAGACACTTGATAAATTGGGCAGTGCATACTCGGTTCAATACAATCCTACAGAAAACAATTTACCAACTTGTGCCAAATCTACATTTCCACCGCTGATGATCACACCAATCCTCGCCTCTGGTGCTGTCACCACACCTTCTAGCAAGGCTGCGGCTGCGAGGACTCCGGTGGGTTCAACTACAATTTTCAGACGTTCCCACAAGAAAAACATGGTGCGAAGAATCGCTTCTTCAGATACCGTCACCATATCATCGACGTAATGCAGCACTAAGGGGAAAGTAATTTGACCAAGGCTAGGAGTTCGCGCACCATCAGCGATGGTATCAGGATTCTCGACGGTTTGCAGCGTTTTGGTGTGAAAGGAGCGGGTAGCATCGTCGGCAAGTGCTGGTTCTACCCCGATTACTTTACAATTGGGTAACAATGCTTTGACTGCGATCGCACAACCGGAAAGTAATCCGCCACCGCCACAACAAACTAATAGTAAGTCCAATTCACCAACTTCTTGGATCAGTTCTAAAGCAGTTGTCCCCTGTCCAGCGACTACATGGGGATGATCGTAAGGGGGAATGAGTGTCAAAGAGCGCTTCTGTGCTAGATTTTGGGCTAATTCTTCCCGGTTTGTGGCTTGGCGATTGTACAAAATTATCTCTGCACCATAACTACGAGTCGCAGTTTGTTTGACAGCCGGAGCATCATCAGGCATGACAATGGTGGTGGGAATATTTAGTAGTTGTCCAGCTAAAGCGATCGCTTGGGCATGATTTCCCGATGAATAGGTGAGAACGCCTGTTTGTTTTTCTGCTACCGATAGTTGGGCTAGAGCATTATACGCCCCTCTAAATTTAAATGCCCCAGTGCGTTGAAAGTTTTCACACTTAAAGAACACTTGACTATTGGTGCGATCGTTAACAATTCTAGAAGTCAGCACAGGCGTGCGGTGGGCAATCCCCAAAATCCGCTCTTGTGCTGCTTGCACGTCAGTTATAGCAACGGAATTATGCTGTGGCATTGATAACGATATGAAATATTCTTGCTCTTGTTTATATGGATACAGATTTTTATATTTGCGCTTAATATGCTGGATTGAAACATACTGATTTCAGGTGGATAGCATCATTCTTTGTCACCATAAAAATAGCTACAGCAAATATTATATATTGCTGTAGCTACTTTTATAAAAGTTAAATTCATTAATTCAAATTAGTCATTTTTGTAACATGAATCAAACATCTGAAAGTCGGCGAAAAAAAACTGCTCTAATTACAGGAGCGGCTAGTGGGATAGGCTATCAATTAACCCAGATTTTTGCTCGTCATAGTTATAATCTGGTGTTAGTGGATAATAATGAAGAAAAACTTAATGAAATTATAGATGAATTTCCGCAAAAATTTGGCATTTTTATGAAAATTTTTGCTAAGGATTTATCTATCCCAACATCCCCAGAAGAAATCTTCACCGAACTACAGCAAGCATCCATCAAAATTGATGTGCTGATTAACAATGCTGGCTTTAGTACTTATGGAGTATTTAACGAAACAGACCTCACCATTGAACTGAAAATGCTACAGCTAAATATAGGGAGTCTAACTCATTTAACTAAGTTATTCCTCAAGAATATGATCGAGCAAAACTATGGAAAAATATTAAACGTGGCCTCATCCGCTGCTTTTCAACCAGGGCCTTTAATGGCAGTTTATTTTGCTACTAAAGCCTATGTCTTATCATTTTCAGAAGCGATCGCTAATGAATTAGAGGGCACAGGTGTTAGCGTGACTGTTCTTTGTCCAGGGCCACCAGCATCGGAATTTCAACGAACAGCTGCAATGAAAGATTCAAAAATTGCTCGCATTAAGAGAATGATGGAGACAGAAACCGTTGCTAAGATTGGTTATCAGGGCTTAATGACAAACAAAACTGTTATCGTTCCTGGGATGAAAAATAAGATATTGACTGAAAGTGTCAGATTTACACCCAGAAATTTAGTCACAAAGATCGTGAGAAGTATGCACGAACTTAAAAAAAATAGGTAGCCTGATATCTGACTTTTCACTCTTATCTAGAAACCTCACTTCCATTCCTCTCCCCTAAAAGGCTACGGTGCAATTGAGTTACCCAATTCAAATAAATAGTTGGGTAAACTCATATATTAAATCCACCCTGCCCTTACGTAACATGGCTGGATCTAATCTTTCAGTAGTGTTGCAAGTCATCAAGACAACTAACCGTTGCTGCATCTGAATACCAGAGTCATCAATTACACTCTGATACAAAGTGCCATCCAGCAAACTCAGAATGTGTTCGGTTTTGTTATTGTATTGCGCTACCTCGGAAGCACGATTTTGCGCTAGATTATCAGCTTCGTTAATAACGATACAAATACGCTCTATGTAAGTTGGTGGGACAAAATTAGCGATCGCATCATGATCTAAAATAAAAATTACATACCCTAAAGGTACAAGAATTTCTTTTGCCACTGCCTGTGTCCAGACTGTTTTACCTGTACCTGGTTGCCCATGTACAACAACCGCTAACTGGTTTTGATTAAGAATCGCTTGCTGTACAGAATCAGTAAAGTTTTGTATATCTGCGGGAAATGTCCGAATGGGAAATTGACTATGAACTTTGCCTACACGACTTTGATATCCACTCAGCATAACTGCTAAGTCGTAAGTCGCTTTGTTAATTAGGGGCGCGAGATTTTTTGCCATTAAACTATATTGTCGTCGTCCGCGATCGTAGGGGTCAATTTGCAACCAAACGTCATCCTTCGACCAGTAAGCATAAACAGTATTGATAACGTCTAAACGTTCCCAATTAACAAATTTATCTCTAGGAAAATAAAAATCTCTTTCTGAATAATACTGGGTAATAATGTCGGGACTACCCAACACATGTAAAACTCGCAATATAGTAATTTCTTGGAGTCGGTTAAGAACATAATCAATGGGAATGCTACTACGACTGACAAATTGCACAATGGGTGTTTCCGTACTCAAAACATCTTTGTAGCGATGATCTGGTGATTGAGGATCTGGCGTGATGTAATTCCAAAACTTTTCAACTTCGTAGCGGGTATTATCAGATACAACACTTAATAAATTAGCCCACCAAGCATAATTATTTCGTCCCAAAATATCAGCAACATTACTCGCTAAATTCAAACTTTTTTGAGTTAATTCGCGGGAGTCACTGTACAATAGTTGCCACAAAAACTCCCAGTCTAATTCTCGGTTAAACGGTCGCCAACCGCTAGCAAGCAAGCTTTGCCGGGTATTATTTGTAGGATTGCCTTCATTACTTCTAAAATAGTCAAAATCCATATTTGTTAGTTATGCAGCATTAATTGAGTTATTTTGTGTGAAGTATAATATTTTGAAAAATTTTTCTTATAATATCAACTAATTGCGTACAAATGGTAATTTTATTTCCACTGTGCTCTACTGGCTAGGAAGTCTTTTTAATTTAACTCATCCTTTATGTAATATACTGTACCACATAAAAACTACTTATGTCAACTTTTTTGACAAAGCAATTGGTAAGTGGGAGTAAGAGCAATGCGATTTTGTTAGATCACCCTAAAAGGGGAGCGATGTCTTCTCTACGATACCAAGGCGAACGGCGAGCGTAGCCATCCCGATGGCTAATACTGAAAACTAAGTAATCTTTATTACATAAAATAGATTAGTCTGTACCACAAGTTATCTTTTTGGTATCTTCAAAAATATTTATGGTCAATGATTTGATAATTTATTCAAATAAACTGTCTACGTTAGTAATTAGAAGGCAAGTATTTATTATTACAAACAAATGATAAATAACCATCATAGGTATAAAATTTATCCAATGGTTTGGTGGTTGATGAAAGTCTGTAAGATGGAATTGCAAAAATTATCCCAATTGTAAGCACACCATTAGCAATGAAGATGTAATATAATTTCTGCTCAAGGTTTAAGGCTTTATTTTCTAAAAGGATGTTTTAAAAGTCGAAACCAGTCAAAAATCATGCCAGTCGTCTGACCATAATACGAATCATGGCAATATAGATAAATGTCTCTGAGGATTCGGGTAGTCTTTCATAATCTTTGCTCAAGCATCGGCACCAATTAAGCCAGCCAAAAGTTCGTTCGACAACTCAACGCTTTGGTAAATAGACAAAACCCTTTTTTCCAAATGTCTAAGAACAATTTCTACAATCCACCAAAACATATCCATCACCCATCGGATAAATTCTTCGCCTCGGTACCCACCGTCCAGCATCTAAATAAGATAAGTAACTCAAAAATCCTTATATTCATTATGATTGGTACGATACTATATTTTTTGTCTATAAGTAAGCAGCTTTATATTCAAAAAATCTTGGACATATAAAGATCCTTCTGAATGTTTTGTGAACTCTTCCTATGGATGTACCAATCTCGAATAAAACCCCCAATGGGAAGATTGTGCTTATCTTAAGGTCTGCTTATCTAATTGCAAGCTTGAAAACGTTCCATTATTTTCATATTCATAAACTAACTTTAATGCCAAATTCATTCCTGCGATATAAATGGTTTTACTCTTATGGTAGAAGTCTTGCAAAAAACTAGCAGTTATCCTGAATAAGAATGACAAAATAATTCACAATAAGTAATTAAAAATTATGATCGCAAGTGAAGGTAGTTTTTTATGATGAATAAACATTATTATTCCTTGCTTGTTGTGAACAAGCGACTTTGGTTGTCGGTTCCTAATCATGAATTAGTAGTTACTTTTTATGAATTAGTTTGACTCTGAGGAATAGTCAGTTATTGTAGGAACTTCAAATGCTTTCAACTCTTCCAAAATAAACTAGATGATAGACTTTTCAATCTGTCTTATCAAAATTTACCTAATTTAGTAGTGGATTGAGTAAGCAATATCGGTTTTTAAAATCAATCACAGAAATTTAGAACAAAAAAGGAACCATAACCATGAAGCCAATTTATTTATCTAAAGCTGTTTTAGCTACTGTCTTTGCCATGAGTTTTGCTTCTGTGTCCTTACCTCCTTCTGTTTTTGCCCAAGGTGGAGGCTCTGGCAGCGGAGGCTCCGGCAGTGGAGGCTCCGGCAGTGGAGGCTCCGGCAGTGGAGGCTCTAGTGGTAGCTCTAGCTCAGGTACTGGTACAGGCGCTGGCACAGGTACAGGTGCTGGCACAGGCACGGGTACAGGTGCTGGTACAGGCACGGGTACAAGTCCTGGCACAGGAACGGGTACAGGCACAGGCACGGGTACAAGTCCTGGCACAGGCACAGGCACAGGTACAGGTGCTGGTACTACAGGTACGGGTACAGGTGCTGGTACTACAGGCACGGGTACAGGTGCTGGTACTACAGGTACGGGTACAGGCGCTGGTACTACAGGCACGGGTACAGGCGCTGGTACAACAGGTAGTGGTACAGGCACTGGTACAACGGGTAGCGGTACAGGCACTGGTACAGGCGCTGGTACAACAGGTACAGGTACAGGTGTAACAGGTGGTGGCGCAGCTAGTGGCACAACAGGTAGTGGTACAGGTACTGACACAACAGGCAGTGGTACAGGCACTGACACAACAGGCAGTGGTACAACAGGTAGTGGTACAGGCACTGACACAACAGGCAGTGGTACAACAGGTAGTGGTACAGGCACTGACACTACAGGCAGTGGTACAATAGGTAGTGGTACAGGCACTGACACTACAGGTACTAACAGGAATACAGGCATCGCAGCTTCCGAAGGAACTCGCGATCGCGGTTTCGATTGGGGTTGGCTAGGTTTACTTGGTCTAGCCGGTTTATTTGGTTTTCTGCCTCGTAATCGTGATAAAATCCGGGCTTATAGCGATCCTGATGAAGTAACAGGTTCTCCTCGTTCTAAATAGTATTCACCACACTGTAAAAGACGTACAACCGACGTTTATTTTATCTAAACTTTAGGCTATTACAGCGGTTAGACCACACGCGTAGGGGCATAATACATTGATATTGCGCCCCTACAACTACAGACCCGTTCGCTCAAGTTGAGCTACTACCTTGCCCAATGAAGATTACATTTGCCAAAACTTGTATTTTTGTTAGCTCACGCACAAGACGTTGAGCTTGATGTTTATAAAGTTGTATTGGTAACACTCCAGGCAAATTATTCATCCATTGCCTAGCAGTAGCAGAACTACATCCCGTAATCAAGACTATTTCTTCAGCACCATAGATCATAGCATTTGTAGTCAGAGCTTTTTCAATCTGCACCTGCCAAAGGCGAGGCAGCATTTCACCCCATTCAATGCGCTGCAAACTACTGCTTGTGGCTAAAACAATCAAGCGATCGCCAGCATAAAGCTTAACATCATACCAGGGCATTAAGGAGTAATTATCTCGCTGATATTTCTGGTAGAGAATCGGCACAACACTGTAGCCATAGGCTATTTCAGATAGAAGCAACTCATTCAGGGTATCGCCATCTTCAATCTTGTATTCCGTCACCATGACTATTTGCTCGCTCAAGTGAAACAAGCTCAGAACATTTTCTCCAAAGGCAGCACAAGCAAAGACTTCTGCCGACAAAGCTGCGCCACACAGAACTTGGGCATAGGGAAACAGAGGGGCTACATTATCACTAAATTGGCGGTCCTGAGAGCGGATAATCAAGTTAGTGGCAGGGTTCATTGCATGAGCCATCAAACCAATTTCCAGATTTTCCATGTTATCGTCCCCAACTAAAACGATGCTTTTGGCACGGGAGAGATTCACCTTAGTGAGTGCTTCAGTAGCATTGCCAACGATAAGGGGCATATCGGGTAAAGTGTCTTGGTCGAGAGTGGTAGGATGAATTCCTACTAACGGCTGGTTGAGTTCTTGCAAAAGAGCAGCCACTCTCTGTCCCAAGCGATTTAAGCCAATAATCACTACATGGTTGCGTTGTGGTATGGGAGGACGGGAATTGAAAAACTGGAATCTTGAAGTGACAAGAGCATCAGTCACCAGTGCATATAATACTCCCACGAAAGCTTGACCTGTCAACGTCAGTCCCAGGCTAAACAACCGCAACCACCAAGGCATATGGTCTGAGGGTTGTGATTGCGATGTAAACTCAACACCGCCAAATAAATCTCCGTATCCTCCCAAGAGCAAGACTGCTGTTGCATAAAAAGCTTCTTGGAGAGTGATGTCAGGATAATATAAGTGGTAAAGAATTATTCCAACAAGCCACAGGATGAGTACAGTAATGGCATAGATTGTCGCAATTCGCCGGATTTGATTTTGGCTTTGGTGGTTAGATTGCCAAAATTGCACTATTTCCTGCTTGAGATTTTTTGCTGTGATGCCTTGGACAAACTGTTGCCATTGCCACCTTTGGCTATGATATTTCCGGTGTTGCTCGGATAAAGCCAAATCATATGCAACATCAATGTAAACTAGCGTGTCTCCTACCTGCACTTCTGCCTCTGGGTCCCAGCCAAACAATTCTTTGAGTGGAGCAGATGAAACAGGTGTGTGACTCAAGATGCGCCGAGTTGTGAGATTGAGTCTATGTACTGGCTTGCCATTACACCAGCTATCCTTCGCTTGTACCTGGTGCTTTATCACTTGCAATAGTTGCCCTTCTAAAGTGAAATATCCAATAGCTTCAGAGCCAAGGGCTGTCAGAGCGAAGGCATGAGCTGAGAGATGAGTAGGCTCAAAGGCAACAAAATTGCCTAAATTTTCCCACAAGAGTTTGTTGAAATTTTGTTTGTCAGAACGTACAATCAGGCGAACGTGCGGATTAAGACGCCGTGCTGCAAATGCAGCTTCTATATTCATCCGCTCATTTCTTGTCACTAAAAGTATTGAACGACACTGGCTTATACCTGCTTGCTCTAGAACACTTGGCTGGCGGCAGTCTCCGATGATTAACTTTTCTAGTAAGCTAGGTACTTCTTGGACTTCCCAATGTTCGGGTTGTACATCGTCAATGGCGTTGACTCTAACATCGTACTCCTTTAGGACTGCAACACAATGTTGTCCTAAACTTTGAAGTCCGCATACTAAGAAAAGGTCTTGGAGTTTTTTGGGATTGGTGCTAGCAGGGGGATGCACTTTCTGTTGATGGCAGCATTCGATACTGCTAACAGTATGTGGTTACTAGGATTATATCTCACTGTTCGTGTAATCGCTTGAATTGGATATGGGGCATTAGGCAAAACAGTTCCTAGTTCTGAGTAAAGAACAATATGCTTGGGTTAAGGATTTTTTCCTTCTCTCTGTGTCCTCTGCGCCTCTGCAGTAGCCTGCGGCAAGCCCTCCGGCTTGGTGCAGTCGCTCATGGGGAAAACCCCCTACAGCCCTTCTCTTAGGGAATCAACTTACCGCCAGACGTGGGGCAATTCCAGGTGATTCAAGTGTGGATTGATGGGAATTGCAAATACGTAGAAGTCGAGGGACAAATCATCCTTCTCAAGGATACTACCCGTGAACTGGTGGGGAAATCCTTGGAGGCTATCACAAAACTGGCAGTGAATGCTTTAGGCGATCGCCAGTTGGATGGCAGCAAACTACTGGCAAGAGGCAATATCGAATATCGGCTTCAGGATCAGCAACTATGCATAAATTAGTGTCGCTGTTACCTGTAAGTTATTAGGATAAAGTAAGAGGCTTACGTAAGCGTGATTTTTACTTCTATTTATCAATTGTGTTTTAATTCAAGTTAGGATTGTTATGACGGAAGGACTACACATTCACTCACAACATTTGTCAACTACTTCAGGGCAGTCCCTGTTTGAATCACGACCATTTACAGTGCAGGCAAAAAAAGCGTCACGACCGATACCTGACTTGAATACATTGTTCACACGAGCGGAGAAATACGGGCATCATTTGAATCGGACGCACTCAAGTAGTATTTCAGGTATTACCGCAGTACAGCCAAAGCTACATGTGAAGCAACCTGTCCAACTGATGTCAAAAAACAAAACACTCCCCAAAAAACAAAAACCGCCAGAGGAAGAACGCAGAATGCAGGGAGATCATGTCTTTAATGACTTTATAGGGGACACCCAAGACATTATAGGCGGTAACCTCCCTTTCCATTCAGGAATGGGAATAGAAAGCGAATATCGGAAACAAAAAGTTGAATACAGCGAAAATGGGTTAGATAATGCTGCTACCTATGGAAATAGTAAACGAAGCGCAGACGATGCTTTAAAAACACTTACGAAAAAGCAAGTAAAGCCTGGAGCTAAAAAGCATCCTGATTATCAAAACGCGATGCAAGCTTTAAACAATATGCAAGAAAGCGCAATAGATCAAGGTGCATACGACCAAACCAAAAGCAACGAAGTCGTTAAGCAAACAAATCAATATCGGCAAGGTCTTCCAACAATGAATGACCGCTTAATTGACCAGCATATTTTATCTGAACAATACAAACAAGAGAAAATCGAAGAGGAAATAAAAGCTCAAAACAGAGCTAAAAAATAATCTAATATAAAGGAGACGCTCTTGCGTTCGGGCATCCTACGGCAGGCGTTAGCCTCTCCCAATGTGAGAAGACCGCGCTGCTTCAACACTTTGCGTCTACGTTAAAAAAATTGACTTTGACAAAGAGTTTTAACCTTAACTCAACCGTATTGGAGTAAAAAAGTGAGATTCCCCACTCAGCGTTTAGTATTTGGTGATTTGGACTTCACCACCAAAAAATTTTAAAACATCCTCTGAAAATTCGAGAGAAGTTCAAGAAAGCAAACTAGCAGAATTGACATCTAAAAATAACGTCGCTTGAGATTGTTGACGGAGAATAGAAGCCGGACAGTCTGTACTTATAGCTCCTTGCAACATCTCTCTTACCACATTCGCTTTACGTTTTTCTGGAGCCAGACAGATAATTTTTTTAGCTGAACAAATTGTCGAGATGGTGACAGTAAAAGCATATTGTGGAACAGTTTCTAGATTCGGAAAGTGACCTGTGCTTACTTGTTGCTGACGGTTCACTGTATCTAGTTTCACCAGCTTCACACTGTAAGGATCTTGAAAATTTGCTACTGCTGGATCATTAAAAGCCAAATGTCCATTTTCGCCAACACCAAGACAACATAAGTCAATTGGTTGTGCTTGCAATAATTTAGTGTAGCGATCGCACTCTGCTACTGGTTGCAATGTATCACCTTCTATATAGTGAAATCTCTTAGGAATAACCAGCTTCTCTACACGTTCTCGCATATAGCGCCGGAAACTGGCAAAATGGTCAGCAGTAATTCCTAAATATTCATCTAAATGGAACAGAATAATCCGTGACCAATCTACACCACCCAATGCAATCAAAGCATCAAGAAATTTGAGTTGGGAGTTACCTGTTGCTAACAATACAGCAGCTGTATTTTGTTGTGTAAGAACTTGCTGTAAATGCTTTTGCGCGATTTCTGCAACATCTTGGGCCATTTCGACTTCAGAGTTGTAAATCTGCACTAATAAATCATCAACGCGAAAAAAGTTTGTAGCGGCTAGCATTTGCTCACACAGAAGGTTATCAATTATACGACAGTTACTTAAGAGGCTCTACCTGTCTGCCCTTACATGCTCAATCCAGTGTAGATTCAGTACTTACGCACGGGTCATGGAAGAACAAACCACAGAGACACAGAGTACACGGAGGAATGAGAGTTTGAGAGGTTTTTTGCGTAAGTCCTAAGATTTTAGGATTTAGCAGATTAATTTGTGACTTTTTGCGCTGTATAAAGACAAAAAAACAATGTAAACTATTTAAATTAAGTTAACAATTATTTACATTTTACCTAAAAATCATGCTGGCTGCAATTCTCTTTGACCTAGACGGCACTATTGTCAACACTGATCCTATACACTACCTAGCTTGGCAGGAAATGCTGTTAAATTTCAGCATTGAAATTGACGAAATATTTTATAGATCCCAAATTAGTGGGCGGCTAAATCCAGAAATTGTCAAAGACATTCTGCCACAATTATCAGTAGCAGAAGGGCAAAAATTTGCAGACGAAAAAGAGGCGCTTTTCCGCAAACTTGCCCCTGATCTCAAACCGCTGAGTGGATTTTCTGAACTACTAGCATGGACAGATACACATCAGTTAAAACGGGCATTAGTAACTAATGCCCCTAGATTAAATGCAGAATTTATGCTAGAGGTTTTGGGAATTAAAGAAGCTTTTCACACAATTGTTTTAGCGGATGATTGTATTGCAGGTAAACCCGACCCTGCGCCCTACCAAGTTGCCCTAAGTAAGTTGGCGATTACAGCAGAAGAAGCGATCGCCTTAGAAGACTCTCCCTCTGGTATTTGGGCGGCGGTGAGCGCAGGTATCCGCACTATTGGCATCGCCTCCACCCACGATCCGCAACTTTTGCAGGAAATCGGCGCATTTTTGGCAATTCCAGATTTTACTGATTTGCAGTTGTGGACATTCCTGAACTCACTCATCGAGCCAGATTTAAGTGCGATCGCTTCATTAGTTAACAGAACCCTATAGCGATCGTTTGTATGCAATACACTCTGACCTCACTTCCATTCCTCTCTCCTAAAAGGAGGAGCCACTGCATTGGGTGGCTCTACCGACGAGCCTTGCATGTGGTGTCAGAGGCTTTGAATCTTGCTCCCCTTCCCTTGCAGGGGAGCCAGTGCGTTGGGCGGGTTTCCCAACTTGTTCGCGCAGCGTCTCCCTTAGGAGAAGCACCTGGCGTAAGGGGCTGGGGGTTAGGTCTGTCTGTGTTGGACTCAATTGAGAAACGCTATATATTCTCACTCCTCACTCCCAACTCCCAACTCCCGACTCATTTCTCAGCCAGAATCGCGTAAATTTCCCGTTTAACTTGCTCTAAAAGCTCACGCACCCGATTTATTCGCTCCATATTGCCACTGCGAGCAACCTGCACCACAACAGCAGCTAATTCTGTTGCAGCATTCCGCAACTCAATAAACTCTTGAGGCTTACCTGTCACGAAACTTTTGAAGGTATCCCAAGGAGAGTCTGAAGTTTCCTGTTGGGCACGTTCTGCCAATAATTGTCTACCCTCATCCGTAATCGTGTAAATCCGCTTGCCACCTTCCTGTGCGCTCTTGAGAAAACCACCTTCCTCTAGTAATTGGAGTGTTGGATACACTGAGCCAGGACTAAGGCGACGAAAACCACCATAACGAGTTTCCATCTCTTTAATCAAGTCGTAACCATGACTAGGATGCTCGGATAACAATTCCAGCAGGATGAACTTGATGTCACCCCGACGAGTCCGATATTCATCTCCCCAACCACGACCAAACATTTCATTGCCGAAGTGTTTGCCATGATCTCTACCATGATGCTTGCCATGCCCAAACCAAGACCTGACAAGCAATGAATCATCTTCGCTAACTCCTGCCCATGCAGGTGCACCTAAACGTGACCGAAAGTGTCTAAACATAAATGAATCTCACATCAACTTTCTCTACTATACGATATATCGGAATATATCGCGATATATCGGAATAGAATTTTGATGAAGATTTTTGAAGTAAGCAACTGTGCCAACACCATAACTGATGCCTGCGGTGGTCACTGAGCAATTCGACAGGCTCACTGTGTCACTTTGCCGTACTCTACGGAGAAGCAAGCTACGCGCAGTGTCTCCAAGAGTTGTCCGAGCTGTACCAACGCAAAGCTACTCGAAGCTGATAGAGGCTCAGGAATTCAAATAGCTACTAGCTTGCACTTGTTGCACAAAAGACTCTACCCATTGCAAATATTGTGAACCAGCAACTACTGCTGTGTTGTTATGATCTGCTCCTGGAACCAATAATAGTTGCTTTGGTTCAGGAGCAACGGCATACAGTTTTTGGGTCATGAAAGAAGGTACAGTCGAATCAGCAGCGCCATGAATGAATAAAACTGGCATTTTTAAGTTTGGCAATTTTTTAATGGAATTAAATCGCTGTGTCAAGATTAAATCCACAGGAAACATCCAAAACATGTTTCGATAAGTTATTAAATCACGGATGGATGTAAAAGAGCTTTCCACGATTAAACCAGCGGCTTGTGGGTGTTTGACTGCCAAATCGATGGCGATCGCACCCCCCAGAGAATGTCCATAAAGAAAAATTTGGCTGGGTGGAATCTTTTGTTGCTGCACCAAGTAATTCCAAGCTGTGACTGCATCTTCATAAACCCGCTTTTCGTTGGGAAACATACCCTCACTGCGACCATAACCTCGATAATCAATCAGCAATACTGAAAACCCTAGCTGATGAAACCGATTCGCATGAGCTATATTTGCGCCAATATTAATACCGTTTCCGTGTAAGTATAGCAACACCTTAGCATTCGGTTGCTTGGCTTCTATCCACCAACCGTGAATGTGTTCTACCTTGCCTGTTTTAACTGCTACAAATAACCAAACCTCTTCGTAAGCGAGATTAAAAAACTCTGGTGTCTTTTCAATCACAGCAGAGGGAAAGAAAATGAACCGAGGTTGCCCAATAAAAAGAAATATACAGATGGCACAGTAGGCGATCGCTGCAATTATCCCAGCCCAGAGTAGCAGTTGGGAAAATACTTGTATTATAAATTGCAGTCTATTAACTTTCATGCCTGATTTATAAAATAATAAGGTATAGATTATAACTAAAAAACACTTAATCTGTATCGCTTTAGCATTTAAAAATGCTGGATTAAGCGATTATCAAAAAAATTTATCCAAAAAACAAATATTCAGTAAATTTACGTATGCACATTGAAGTCTTCTGAATGAATAGTAGAATTAGCCCATACCAAGAGAAGACTGTGACGCTCTTAAACGAAGCTCAAGTAGAGCAGCTAAAGGAAATAACCATACACTTGCGACAAGTAAGACAAGAAAAATCCATCCGTATAGAAGAAATAGCCTCTCAAACACTGATTCGAGCAGGTATTTTGCAGGCTTTAGAAGAAGAACGATTTGAAGAATTGCCTGAGCCTATTTTTGTTCAAGGATTCATCCGTCGCTATGGAGATGCTTTAGGATTGGATGGAAATGCTTTATCACATGCTCTTATAAGCAATGTAGTCCGCCAAGACTCCAATAATGCTCATAATGATCACAAGGATTCAGACAACAAACCAAATACATACATACCTCTTGTTGTTACCTACATTCTATTATTAGTAGCTGCATCTGCTGGTCTGTTATATATACTTAATCCACCACAAATTACATCTGAATCCCTGACTCCAAAAGTCAATGGTCAACAGTCAATGGTCAACAGTCAATGAACAGTAATCAGGCTGATAAATGGGCACGAGGGCAGGGGGAGAAAAATTTTAGATTTTAGATTGAAATTTAATCCAAAAGACGCTCTCTACGAGACGCGCAAGAGACGCGGATTCGTTGGCGCAGCCTCTCCAAGAGTTGGCTTTACGCTGCACTATCGTCAATTCCATTATCCAAAATTGTATTACCCAATGCCCAATGCCCATTTTCAAGATATTTGCGGTTGACGTAGATGCCAAGTAGTGGCTTGCTCATAAGCATAAGCTACCTGAAATAGTTGGTCTTCTCGTAGTGCCTTGCCAATTAGCTGTAATCCAATTGGTAATCCCTTGTCATCAAAACCGCATGGTATACTTAACCCTGGTAAACCGGCGAGATTTGCGGGAATTGTCATCAAGTCCAGTAAGTACATACTCAAGGGATCAGTATTTTTTTCCCCTGCTTTAAAAGCTGTCGTGGGAACAGTAGGACAAGCTAAGACATCAACTTGTTCAAAAGCTTTTTCAAAGTCTTGCTTAATCAGGGTACGGACTTTTTGTGCTTTCAGATAGTAGGCGTCGTAATAGCCAGCCGAAAGGGCGTAGGTGCCGATCATAATTCGGCGTTTGACTTCTGCACCAAAACCAGTGGCACGGGTACGAGTATACATCGACAGTAGATTGTCTGCACCAGGAACGCGGTAACCATACTTAACGCCATCGTAACGAGCCAGGTTTGCTGACGCTTCGGATGGGGCGATGATGTAGTAGCTAGGTACGCCATAACGAAAACTAGGACAGGAAATGATATGAATTTCCGCTCCCAAACTTTGTAATTCATCTACTGCTTTGGTAACAGCTTGTTCCACCACAGCATCCAGACCTTCACCAAAAGTTTCTTTGATAACACCAATTCTTAGCCGTCCTCTAGGTTTGAGGTCTGGTTTTAAGCTAGCAGAGTAGTCGGAAATAGCAACTTTGAGGCTGGTAGAATCTTTAGGGTCATGACCTGCGATCGCACTCAACAATATTGCTGCATCTTCTACTGAGCGTCCAAATGGACCAATTTGATCCAAAGACGAAGCAAAAGCTACTAATCCATAACGAGAAACCAATCCATAAGTCGGTTTTATTCCCACAACACCACAGAAGGATGCAGGTTGTCGAATCGAACCGCCAGTATCAGAACCGAGAGCAACCACACATTCTTGCGCCGCCACTGCTGCTGCAGAACCCCCAGAAGAACCACCAGGAACCCGTGACAAATCCCAAGGATTCGCGGTGACTTGGTAGGCAGAGTTTTCTGTGGAACCACCCATTGCAAACTCATCCAAATTAGTTTTACCCACCGTTACCGCCCCCGCATCTGCCAATTTTTGCGTCACTGTAGATTCATAGGGCGGTACAAAATTTTCCAACATTTTGGAGGCGCAGGTGGTAAGAATCCCTTTGGTACACAAATTGTCTTTAATCCCAATCGGAATCCCTGCTAATAGACCAATTTCTTCCCCCGCAGTAATTTTGGCATCCACAGCACCCGCCTGCTCTAATGCCCGTTCTGCGGTCACACATAAAAAGCTGTGCAATTTCGGCTCTAACGCTTGAATGCGTTCTAAAGCTTCTTGGGTAATTTCAACGGCAGAACGTTCTTTTTTAACCAGTTGTTCGTGCAACTCGCGGATGGATGCCATGATTGCTCTCTTTATGACTCAAGTCCTTGATTTTAGTACATATTGTAATTTAGTTACAAAATCCCGATCATTTTCAGCTTTCTTCTCTGCTTTTCTACTTCTTGTTGTAATTTAGTTACAAAATTCTTAGTATTTTCTAGCCTTCCCTCTGCTTTTCTGCTTCTTGTTGTAATTTAGTTACAAAATTCTTAGTATTTTTAGCTTTGCCCTCTGCTCCTCTGCTTATTCCCCATGCCCTATGCCCCATACCCGAGCATTGTAAAAATAAGACTAATACCTCTAAAGAAATAAGTAATTATGGTGATGGAAAAATTGTCAAGCTTAAACAAAATAATATTAGGAATTTAACATCATCCACAAATAGAAGGACTACAATCAAAACGGACAAATATCTCATGCTCCAACAAAAAAGGATTACAAAGCTGTGTCCGACTTAAATCGAGGAATTATGAAATTTGAGGGTGCAGATTCCCCAAAAGTAGTCACTATCTCTACCGTGTTGCTTCTGGGATCGATCGCTGCTCTGATAATCTGGGCGCTGCAAGCTGCCTATGCGCTAAACTAAAACCATTAGTAGCTTAGAAGGACACTTGTCTTAAACGGTTTCCATCGTAGCCAAGTGTCCGTTAAGTAACTAGTAAATAAAAACGCCCTATTAACCATCAAAAATTTCAGAAAAACTTTAGATTTGAGATTTGAGGTTTTAGATGGAAAATTTAAATCTAAAATCCAAAATCCAGAATGTTTGAACCTTGGGGTATCTTAGTTATTTTAATTGCCTGCCCCCTCTTGGGCGGATTACCCCTGATTGGATGGATCACTTACGCGCTTACGCACAAGCAATTATCACAAGTTGGTACAGGAAACATTAGTGTATCAGCTGCTTTTTATCACGGCGGTAGGTTTGTCGGAATTCTGGCAGTCTTGTCAGAAGCTTTTAAAGGAGTTGCAGCAGTCTTACTCACCCGCGTTTTCTTCCCAGAGGGATCGCATTGGGAATTGATTGCCCTGATCGCTCTGGTAATAGGTAGATACTGGGTAGGCAGAGGTGCAGGTACGACAAATGTAGTCTGGGGATTTGTCGTACATGATCCACTAGTGGCAATATTTGTATCTTTCTTTGCAATCATTAGCTTTACAATTCTGCAATCGAGACGGGTAGTCAAATTTGGGGTTTTGCTTCTCTTTCCTCTGTTTGTGGCACTTTTGCACATTAGTGATATCCCCAGAATGCTTGCTGCTGTTGCCTTAGCTGGTTTAATGGGCTGGATTTATACAAAAATTCCTGATGATCTGAATCTGCCAGCCCAAGAGGCACAAACAGAATCGCAGGCGATGTTGGAATTTTTACGCGGCGATCGCGTGATGGTTTCTCTAGATGAAGAGTTGGATGCTGCCATTGTCGGAGAAAAGGCGGCTACATTATCTCAAATTAAACGCTGGGGCTATCCAGTCCCGAAGGGATGGGTACTTGCCCCAATCGACAATCCTCAACTGTTGACAGAATTTCTCCAGCCATCAGAATTATCTCCCTTGGTGGTGCGTTCTTCTGCTATTGGAGAAGATTCAGAACAGGCTTCCGCTGCTGGGCAGTATGAAACAGTTTTAAATGTTACCAGCCCAGAGGCATTGCAGTCAGCGATCGTCCAAGTTCAAGCTTCTTATAATCAGCCATCTGCCGTGCAATATCGGCACGATCGCGGCTCAAATGACACAGCAATGGCTGTGCTGATTCAACAACAAATCCAGAGTGTATATTCTGGCGTCGCTTTCAGCCGTGATCCCATTACTCAGCAAGGTGATGCGATCATCATTGAAGCCCTTTCAGGAAGCCCGACGCAAGTCGTTTCGGGAAAAGTCACACCAGAACAATATCGCGCTTTTGTCCTTGAAACAGAAAATTCTTCCTCTGTGCAATTAGAGGGTCAAGGACGAGTACCACAAGCACTAATTAAACAAGTTGCATACTTAGCCTACCGAATCGAAAAACGCTATCATGGCACTCCTCAAGATATAGAGTGGAGTTATGACGGTCAAACACTCTGGGTGTTGCAATCTCGACCGATTACCACTCTGCTGCCCATGTGGACACGCAAAATCGCCGCCGAAGTGATTCCCGGAGTAATTCACCCCTTAACATGGTCAATTAATCGTCCCTTAACTTGTGGAGTTTGGGGAGAACTTTTTACTTTAGTTTTGGGCGAACGCGCCTTGGGGTTAGATTTCAGCGAAACAGCAACTCTCCATTATTCCAGAGCTTATTTTAATGCATCCCTTTTAGGGAATATTTTTCTGCGGATGGGACTACCATCCGAAAGTCTGGAATTTTTAACCAGAGGAGCTAAATTAAGTAAGCCGTCTTGGGAGTCAACCTGGAAAAATTTGCCAGGACTAGGGAAGTTACTAAGACGGGAATTAAGTTTAGAAAAAGACTTCAAGCGGGATTATCACAACCGGTTCATTCCTGGGTTGTCGCAATTGGCGCAGTCAGATATAGATAACTTTGAACCATCCAAGCTGTTGGCAAGAATTGACTTTACCCTAGAGTTGGTGCGTCAAGGGACGTATTACAGCATTTTAGCTCCCTTGAGTGCTGCCCTCCGCCAGGGGATTTTTCGGGTGAAGGATGGGCAAATTGATCACAGCGTTACCCCAGAAGTGGCGGCATTGCGATCGCTGAGTGCTTTGGCTACAGATGCCAAGCAAGTATTGCTTGAGTTTGAGCCACAGCAGGTATTTGAGCAGTTGAAACAAACGCCCCAAGGAGAGAAGATCCTCCGAGAATTTGACGAATTGCTTCAAGATTACGGCTATTTGAGTGAAGTGGGAACTGATATTTCCGTTTCCACTTGGCGGGAGAATCCCCTGATGATTAAGCAGATGTTTGTGCAGTTAATGCAGGGTAACGAACCACAATCAGGCGCTAAAGACGCGATTAATAGCATCTTTGCTGGTAAGCGCAAACGCTCTTTTGTGCAACGGCGTGTGGATATCAAAGGACGTGTTACTGAAGTTTATTCACGGCTTTTGGCTGAATTGCGTTGGAGTTTTGTTGCTTTAGAGAAGATTTGGTTAAAGTCCGGCTTACTCAAGAAAACAGGAGATATCTTTTTTCTAAACTTTGATGAAGTGCGGCGTTTAGTTGTGGGTGACGATTCTAGGTTAATTGAGGAGTTAGATAAGTTAGTGGAATTGAGGCGATCGCAATTTGTCCAAGATAGCCAGATTATTCAAGTACCTCTTTTAGTCTACGGCAATACACCCCCTCACCCCTTAGCTCCCTCTGCGCTCTACTCTGACCAAATCTTACAAGGTATTGGCGCTAGTCCGGGGCAAGTCGAAGGTAGGGTGAAGGTGTTGCGAAATTTACAAGATGTGCCAGAGATTGACCGAGATACAATTCTGGTAGTACCTTACACAGATTCCGGCTGGGCCCCTTTGTTGTTAAGGGCTGGAGGATTAATTGCCGAAGTTGGTGGACGGCTTTCTCACGGTGCGATCGTTGCTCGTGAATATGGGATTCCCGCTGTGATGGATGTTCGAGGTGCTACATGGCTCCTGCAAGATGGTCAACGGGTAAGGATTGATGGGTCTAGAGGTATTGTGGAATTATCTAACGATTTGAGACCTGAATGATTACCACTTCTGGTGAAAAACTTACAGAAGAGTCTGTTTCTCACAATCCTGAAATCAAGAAAAAGGTGATGCTACGCTTCGGCGATTTACCTCACCTGACTAACTTTTCTCAAGCACGTTTTGCTCCCGGACAAACCGCACCAGCACACGCGCATCAAGATATGTGTGAAGTATTCTTTGTGGAAGCTGGTTCGGGAGTAATTTACATTGATAGTAAAGAATACCCCCTGCTTCTTCGTCAATCCCATAGCTAACTACGGCTGATGCAGAGTTAGGCGCGTGTTTATAAGAGCCTTCTGCTTAACTCAGAAGCTCGTAAGTACCGCCACGCTCCAGTGCACGCTGGTAGGCCGGACGCGTGTGAATGCGATCTAGGAAAGCCATAAGCTTCGGACGGCTCGCATTAAGTCCAGCTCGGGCGGCTGCCGCCTCTAGGGGGAAGCTCATCTGGATATCAGCTGCGGTGAATTCGTTGCCAGCGAACCACGTACTTTTTTTAATCTCCGCCTCCTGGTAATCTAAGTGCTGCGCGATCTGAGGTTCAATAAACGAGTTCTTGACGCGACTAACGATCGCTCGGGCGATCGGCCGGGCGAAAAATGGTATTGGCCCCTTCTCGATTTGGTCGAAGATGAGCTTCAGCACTAGCGGAGGCATTGCCGAGCCTTCCGCGTAATGCAGCCAGTAGGTGTAGCGCAACCGCTCCGGCGTACCCGGAGCCGGAATCAGCCGTCTGTTACCGTAGCGTTCGACGAGATACTCAATGATTGCACCGGATTCAGCCAGGGTTAATGCACCATCGGTAATCACTGGCGACTTGCCGAGTGGATGTACCTCGCGCAGTGACGCCGGTGCTAACATGGTTTTCGGGTCGCGATCGTAGCGCTTGACTTCGTACTCTACGCCGAGTTCCTCCAGCAGCCAGAGCACACGTTGAGAACGGGAGTTGTTCAAGTGATGGACAGTGATCATCAGATTATTCTGTTATACAAAACTTGACAAAAGTTTTTCAAAGCTAGTTAGGACTTACGCAAAGGTAACGTATTTTCCTCATCGTTGCGTAAGTCTTGGCTAGTCATTCAACTATAGGACTTACGCACAAGCAACGGAAAATCGAACCACAGAGTCCGCAGAGGACACGGAGGAATTAGAGTTTGAGAGGTTTTTTGCGTAAGTCTTAAACTAAAGTAGGACTAAAACTCTATTCCTTTGTGACGGCAGTCGCTACAACGGGGGGAACCCCCGCAACGCGCTGCCTCTCCTTTGCGTCCTTCTCTAACGAGACGCTGCGCGAATGCGGTAGCCTGCAGCAAGCCGCTCCGCTCTGCGTCTACGTTTTTTCCTAATTTTGCGTAAGTCATGTAAAGAAAACTTTAGAGAAGCTTAACTACAGCAACTCTAGTTACTTTCTGCCTCGCTCTTGCATTTCTTGCCGACGCATTGGCATAGCGTCAATTTCCTCAAAAATTGCTGTCGCCTGAACTGGTGTAGCATTACTGCGCTTAACACCACCATCTTTGCCCACCAAAATCACGCGAAAATTTTCTTTGTCAACCCCAAAGCGATCGCGCAACTTGGCAGCAGAAGACTCATCTATTGGCTGTCTGTTGGCATAGCTTTCATCTGTTGCCAAAACCTGAACGAGAACTAAATCCCGATCTGCAAAACCGTTGTTATGCGCTTGCAATAGTTGCATTTGCTGCTGATAGGTATGGTTATCAACAGACGGTGCAAAGACTAGTAGCACTCGATTTTTCCATTTTTGGGAACTCAGGTTAAATGAAGACATTTTGATGGCATGATTGGTTGAACTTTGGACAATATCAGCTTTGCTAACTGGCGACAGGATCATACACGCTAATAGAGGAAGGGTAATTAATGCTGAATTATTCATAATGGCTTGTTATCTGTTTTCTATGCTCTCAAGCTATCATTAGTTTCCTCACTTTTCCTGATTAGCCAAAATTTAATAATTCTCCTCCCTTGCTGATCGTTTACCTTTAGGCGTTCCCGCAGCGGAGAATATTTAATCCTTTGCGCGAGGTGTGCATAATAAAACCCCAGGAATGAATTCCCAGTCCTGGGGTTTTATAGCGGTTCTCGTTTGCATGAAGTACATTTTTAAACCTCACCCCCAATCCCTTTCCTTACCAAGGAAAGGGGAGTGTTTACGCCTCTCAAATACGGGGTAAGGTTCAGACTGTATCCCAACGAAGTGAGAATCGCTATATTATGCGATCGCTTAAAAAAGTGCCTCCCCTGCTCTCTTCGTTGACAGCGCTGATTATCCCTACTGTTCGGTATAGCGACGCGGCGTATAAACCCAGATACTACCATTACTGCGCTTGATGGTTTGGGTTTTTGTAGAACCAACGAGAATAATTGTCCGCATATCAGCGCTTGCTGGTGTTAACTGGTCAAGTGTGATCACCTTCACCGTCTGTCCTGGTCTGCCGAGATTCTGCGCTAGCACTACTGGGGTATCTATTGTTCTATGTAGTAGTAAAATATTTCTCGCTTCTGCCAGTTGCCAGGTACGCTTTTTAGAAACAGGATTGTAGAAAGCAATTACGAAATCAGCCTCGGCAGCAGCGGCAATTCGTTGTGCGATCGCTGACCAAGGTTTCAAGATGTCAGAAAGGGAAATAGCACAAAAGTCATGCCCAAGGGGCGCACCAATCGCTGCTGCTGCTGCCTGCATGGCTGAGATACCTGGTGCTACATGAATATCTATACTGTCCCATTCGGGTTTGGCATAGCGATCGCATACTTCAAAAACCGCTGTTGCCATTGCATAGATACCAGGATCACCAGATGAAACTACAGCTACATATCGTCCAGATGCTGCCAAATCAAGGGCCATTTTTGCCCGTGCTTCTTCTTCGCGGTTGTCGGACTCATGCCGTAGCTTGCCATCAGCCAGAGAACCGACTAAATCTAAATAAGTTTTATAACCCACTAGGTCAGTTGCTGACTTGAGTATCTCCTTCACTTCTGGAGACATCCACTGCGATCCACCGGGGCCCGTGCCAATAATCGCTAACCGTCCGCGTGGCTGACCGATGGTATTGGGGTCAATTGGTTGAGGGGCAATGGCGATCGCTAAATAAGGAGATGAGGGAGATAAGGGGGATGTGCCTGTGGCGGTGATCACTGCTGCTTGGGCGGGGCTATAATCTGCTGATAACAGACTTTCTAGCTGATTTGGGGTAAAAAAGCGGGCAGGCACTCCCAAGGCGCTAGCTACGGCATGGATTGCTGGATCAGCAGCAGCGGTGATGGGTGCAAATATCCCGGCGACTGATGCTTTTTCTAGTTTGGCATCAGCTAGTAGCTGCTGTACTAAAGCGACTGGATCATCTGCATAGCTAATGATGCCATTAATTGCGATCGCTATAGTTGCTGGGTGATAGACAAGGCAGTTAGCTGTAAGAGTCACCAAACGTTCGGTAACTTGGATAGTCAAATCTCCTTTTGGATCTATGGGTAGTTTACTGTCGCTCAACCAAGGTGCTATACCTTCTAATTTGACTTGTGCCCCAGCCAGCAAATCTGAGATAAATTTCTTCGCATCCTCTGGGTTCGCTAAATGGTATCCAGGGGGAGGAGACAACAGCGTTGTGCCCAAACGTAGGTCGCCTGTGGTTGTAATTGCAGGCTTGATATCAAGCGCTTCGGCAATGCGGCGTGCCAAATCGTTTACCCCAGCAAGTCCGCCCAAGAGGGGTACAACAGCACTACCATCTTCAGCCACAGCTAGCACTGGTGGTTCCTGTTGTTTATCCGAGAGTACCGGAGCTAACGTCCTGATCAGAATGCCGGCGGCACAAATGCCAATCAGCGGCGTTCCTTGGGCAAATAACTCGCGTAAGGTCTCGCCAAAATTAGTAAAGCTGACATCAACTCCCGATGTGCGACCCGCTAGACCGTATAGTGTCGCCCCTGGTAGGACAGTAATTATTTTGCGTGCGACTGTCATGCTATTTTGACCTAGTAATACAATGGCGGGTGCAACGTTGATCATCATAAGTAGATATCTTGCAAAATTTGATATCCTTCAAATGAAACCACAGATTTAGACATGTAACGACTTCGTGCGAAGTGCGACACCGAATAGCCCGTCGTAGACATCGCTTGATAGTGATCGCTGTGCCTTCCAGAGGTGGAAATTGATATACGGGTTGTCTATAAATTTTTTGTAGGTAGAAAAAGCTTACTCTATTTGCAAAAATATCTACAATAAGTCTTTGTATATTTAGTATCAATTACGGCGGTGAATAAATTAAGAGTAGAACTAAAGTATAAAATTTATCAAGCAGTTTGGGGTTTGACAAAAAAATTTAAGCGCCTGTTCTCTTTCAAGAAATCTCTGGTCACAGCGACCTCAGGACGTTGCAGCGTTATCTGGAGATCACGCCAGAGCAGAAGCGAAAAGCTGTTTGCGTGATTGGGTTTTAATATTTATAGGACTTACGCAAAAAACCTCTCAAACTCTTATTCCTCCGTGTACTCTGTGTCTCTGTGGTTCGTTTTTCCATAACCCGTGCGTAAGTCCTAATTTAGCCAATGCTGTTAGCGACCATTTTTTCCCGACGTTATACAAAGGCGAATTCAGGCTTGAAGTTGCTGCATCAGACCTGCCGCGTCAGAAACAGACCAATGCTCAGCGATCTTACCGTTTTGGACACGATCAATCCGGATCGCCGATATCGAGATGCTCTTGCCAGTGGGCGGTATGCCATAAAACATTCCGCTGTGTTTGCCTTGAGTTGTGATGTAAGTAACAACCCGATTACTCTCCGCAACCTGCTGCACGATCTCAATTTGAATGTTGGAGAAAGCGGATAAATCAGCAAAGAACGACTCATGATAGACCCGAAGCGCGTCAAGACCGCGATTATCTGATCCTGGCATCGCGTGGTTGATACAATCTTCCGTCCAGAAATCTTTCAAAGCCGTGAGGTTCTGATCGTTCCAAACGACTTGGACAAGGTTCTGGATTATCTGCTTGTTTTTACCAGCATCGGTCATCAGCTTTTCTCCAGAGAGTAGTTTTCCATCGGGCAGTATACAATCCCCGACATGAATTACGTAAGCAATTGTAGACCGCTAAACCCATAAGTGTTTCGGCTTTTTTTAGTGCCATTCGGCTATAGCACACAGGTGATTGTCCCGCAATTTTGCAGTCAGTGTGATCCAGTCAGCTGATACCTGATGCTTGCTTTGTGGTGATTTTTGATTGTCAACTTCAAGAAGCTGTGATTTGAAGTGATGGAGAGGCGATGTCTCACGACAAGCCGCTGTGTGTCTACGCATTTGAGTAATATAGGGGTGCGATCGCATTTCCTTAAAAAAGGCGACGTCGAACAGCCCGTCGTAGACATCGCTTCTTGTTTCAATTAGCTTTACGCTCTTTGAGGACTTGATCTAGCAAATTTCTAGCAGATTGTGCTTTAGCCAACGCTGCTTGATGGTCATTATAAGCACGAACAAGGCGAGAAAGACTGCTCACACCTGCTTTGAGTTGCTCAAGTTCTTCACCAGCAACCAGTTCCCCATCAAGCATCCGCCCGATCAACGGTTTGATGTCGCCCACTTCCTGCCGGACTTTTTGGAGCTTTTCTAGGTTACTCAGTAAGCTTTTGAGTGAGTTCAAGATGTCGTCAATATCCTGGACATCTTCCACTGGTACGGCCGAATCTTCAGGCAAATCTTCAATTGTCACTGTATCTTTATCTGAAATTGTCGGCAATTCCTGTGCAGATGTTTCATTTTTAACCCCGTTTGACCGTGCCATCAACGCTTCCTCAAGGAATTTTCCTTAGTGTATCGCTTATCCCAAGTTACTAAAAATAGTATTGTTATAATTCGTTAAATTTGGTGAGTATTAATACAGTCCATAATCAGGGTCATTTTCAATCGTTCAACGAATATGGAGGGTTAAATCTACTTCTATTGCGGAAGAATCCACGGCTTTCTTATTCAGTTATATATCCCTCTTATCAGAAGTATTTCTGTTTCTTATAATAGGCAGAAAGGACTCCTATTTTATTTTTAAAAACTCAGTACAATTTTAAGATACTTCTTGAATGTTGCCTATTACCTGCCTATGCAAGTAAGTTTAGAGGGAGCATCCCAATTTGGCAAAAATAAAAGAAGAAAGATTATTCACGATGTAGACTCACGAATAATCTGGGAATTCAATCTTGTGGTTCTTCTGACTCTTGCTCAGAACCAGAACTAATGTTTAGCAGATCAATCATCAAGGGGATAAATTATTCTCTGTATTTCGTCCCAAAGGGAACGTATGTACTCCTGGGTCAAAGTTATACATCTAGGAGGAGCGCTCAGTCACCGCTTCTCTACGAGACGCTGCGCGAACGCTACAACTGGCTCATCATTAAATTTTTGTCTCCTCACACCTAGATGCACAAATAATTTTTAACTAAGTTAAGTTATGTTAAGTTATGTTATGTGTTTAAATTTGTATCCTAAACATGCTTAATAATTTATTTTTAGTATTTGATAATAAAAATCAAGTACTATCGGGAGATTTTTAATAATTACCAGGAGTAACTCAATGCTGATCTCAAATTTAAAGACTGAAAATATGTTTGTGGAACTACTTGATCATGAAGAGGAATCTATATCGGGAGGAGCAATTAGCATTACAGCCGATAAACTTAAATTATCATTCACAAATCTAGGTTTAAACATAGACGGTCTTAAAATTTTCATTAAAGCAGGAGCTATCCAGTTAAGTGGAGTACAATTAGGTGTTTAGAAGATAAAAGGAGAGCGAACATCCTGATTTTGCAAAAATAAAAGAATCCCTATATTATTCGTGAGTTTCCATCGCGAATAATACAGGGATTCAATCTTGTGGTTCTTCTGACTCTTGCTCAGATCCAGGAGTAACAACAAAATGATCTCCAAATGCTGCCCTCAGCGGTCACTCAGGCAGCATTACACCCCAGTTCAGCCTCGGTTTTGCTACGGTAAAACCGAGGCAAGACGGTCGGCTGGAGCGCCTTGGAGAGCGCATTGTGTCATTGCATTTTCAACCTTGATTTATTGCGCTTGGCTCCATATAGATAATTTCCCAAATATGGCCATCTAAGTCACTAAAACCATGTCCGTACATAAAACCGTGGTCTTGTGGTTCATTATAGGTTGTTCCGCCGGCGGTGACTGCCTTACGAACCATTTCATCAACTTCTTCTCGGCTTTGGGAAGATAAACACACAAGCACTTCTGTGCTTTTCGTGGCATCAGAGATTTCTTTGGGCGTAAAAGTCTTGAATTTTTCGTGAGTCAATAGCATGACGAATATGTCATCGCTCACGATCATGCAGGTAGCCGTCTCGTCAGTAAATTGGGTGTTAAAACTGAAGCCAAGTTTACTAAAAAACTCGACAGACCGATTGAGGTCTTTTACTGGGAGATTCACGAAAATTTTAGTAGCCATGTTTTCTCCTTTTGAAAGCTCATTTACGTGAATGAAGTATCGCCAAGCCGACGCTAATGTTCCGCTCGAGTCGTTTCATGCAGACCGCTAGTTGACCGTCTTATCCGTGGCTAGGAAGACTCAAAACTTCGCCAATAACTCGTCGAGGCAGTCAAAGCTTGAGTTCCAGCCTTCGATGACCCCCATCTTTTCATGCTTGTGACGGTCCTCAGCAGACTCATGCATAATTCGGAGTGTGAGTTTGGTATTACTGCCCAAATCCTCGAAAACCGCCGTCGTAACCATTCCCCTCGGCAGATCAGCGTTCACAACCTTTTCAAAGCCTTCATCAAATTCATCGCTGGTAACAATCCGTTCAAAGGGCACGATTTCGCGGAAGACGCCTTTGGCTGGGTACTCCGTGCCGTCTGGGCCAATCATGACGTAGCGCCATTTACCGCCCGGACGCAGATCCAATTCAGTTACCCGGGTCGTAAAGCCTTTTGGTCCCCACCACTGCACTACGTGTTTTGGGTCAGTCCATGCCTTAAACACGAGTTCGCGCGGCGCGTTGAAGACGCGGGTGATGACGATCTCGCGTTCCGATTGAGCATCAGTGGAGTCATTTTTATTGCTCATTTTGTTTCTCCTGGGTTTGTAATTCGTGTAGGTAATCATCCAGCCGCTCAAGACTCTCTTCCCAGAATTGGCGATATTGCTCGATCCAATCCGCCGCGTCCTTGAGCGGCTGTGCTTCGATCTGGCAGGGTCGCCATTGAGCCTCACGACTGCGGGTGATCAGTCCGGCACGCTCCAGCACCTTGAGGTGCTTAGAAATTGCCGGCAGACTCATCTCGAAGGGCTTGGCTAACTCAGTGACCGATGCCTCACCCTTGGCGAGGTGAGCCAGGATCGCACGCCGTGTGGGATCGGCAAGGGCGGCAAAGATGACGCTTAGTTGATCGGTAGACATTTTTATTTAACCGATCGGTTAATTAAACATTAGTTTAAATGTACTATTGAAGAATGTCAAGCACTGACTTAAGCTGTCGTTTGAACTCGTACATTGAAATAGGGTTGCCTTGTAGCCCATCAAGAAGGCAATATCTTCTGCATACAGTAGGCGTCCATTGACCCAAGCTAGTCGTAAATGTAACAAATGATTGCTCATCTCACTACTGCCCGATGTTAAGCAATTTCGCCATAGCCAACCGTTGCAGTTTCCCGGTAGCACCACGAGGTAGTTGATCCAAAATGTGAACTTGTTTGGGAACTTTGAAGTCTGCCAGCATGGTTGAACAGTAGGCTAAAAGTTCTTTTTCGCCAGCTTCTGCCTTGAGGACAACAGCGGCGTGGATATCTTCTCCTAAAGATTTGTGAGGGACGGCAAAGGCCAAGGCTTCGGCGACGGCAGGATGGCGCAGCAAGACATCATCCACTTCTAAGGGAGAAATTTTTTCCCCACCTCGGTTAATCAATTCTTTAATGCGTCCAGTCAAGCGGAGGTAGCCGTCTGCATCGAGTGTGCCCTGATCCCCTGTGCGGAACCAACCGTTTACAAAAGCTGTGGCGTTGGCTTGGGGGTTGTTTTCGTAGCCATCTATGACATTAGGTGCTTTTACCACCACCTCGCCCAAGTTTCCCTGAGATAATAGGTTGCCTTCAGAGTCCATAATGCCGACATCCACACCGAAGCCATAACCTACAGTACCTGGTTTGCGAACTTTTGGCGGTAGAGGGTTAGTGGTCATTAAGTGAGATGCTTCAGTCATGCTGTAAGATTCCACCACAGGAGCATTGAGAGTTGCCTCTAGCTGTTCAATGATAATTGGGGGCAAGGAAGCGCTACTAGAGCGAATGAAACGAAAGCGATTAGCTTTGACAATTTCTGTGTTGCGGCTAGCGCGGGCCAAAATTGTCTGGTGCATAGTTGGTGCTGCGGAGTACCAGCTAGGTTTGTAGGTATCTACTAGTTTCCAAAACTCTAGGGCATTAAAACCATTGGGACAAATTAGTGTGCCGCCCGATGCCAGAGTTGCCAGCAAACAGCCCACCAATCCGTGAATGTGGAACAGCGGCATTAGGCAAAGTGTAGTGTCAGTTGCGGTGAGTGAGTAAGCAGCAATGATGTTGTCGGCTGAGGCGATTAAGTTGCGATGACGAATCGGCACACGCTTGGGACGACTGGTAGTGCCGCTAGTGTGGAGAATCATTGCCAGATCATTGACATTGGGGGCTACAGGATTCGAGGATTCTGCTGGTTCTGAGCCTGTTTTGACTAATTCAAAGCTCAATGTGCCGTTAGTGTTTACCTTGGCATTAATCAGCATCATGTTAGGTGTGACGGCGGCAATGGCTGCTTCTGGCCCCTCAGACAACATAATCACTGCTTTTACCTCGGTATCTTCGTAGTAAAAGGCAAATTCTTCTTGCTTGTATTTGGGATTTAAGGGTGCAGCAGTGCCACACAGGGCGGCAGCCAAAAAGGTAATAGCCATTGGTGAACCGTTAGTCATGGCAATGGCAATGCGATCGCCTCGTTTCAATCCAAAGCTGTTGAGTTGGGATACCAGTCCAACAACATTCTCGCGCAGTTGCTTATAGGTTAGCGATCGCCCCTCAGGCGTAACTAGGGCTGAATGATTGTCTTCCCCTGCTAAAAGCTCAAATAAGTTCATTAAAAACCTCCAGTAAACCGCATCCCCTTGTGGGAGTTGTTAGTAAAAGGGACTGGGCATTGGCAAAGAAACTCTTTCCTTGTCCTCCTTATCTTCCTTGTCCACATTCCCCATACTTCGACGCTGCTCAGTACAAGTGCCCAATGCCCAATTCAACCATTATTTGCTTTCTTTTGTCAGTAAGTTGACGGCAAAAAACAAGAGCTAAAATTAACTAAATAGAGTATCTGTCGTTACTAGAAATCAGAAAAATCTTTTTCAGCAACTAAACCCCATCGATAAAATATGGATCGTCGGAATTTTCTAAAGTATGCCACTTTAGCAGGATCTAGCTTTGCCTTAACTAGTTGTGTTCAAGGCAAAAATTCCAAATCGCAGGGTGAGGTGTCTCCCTCAGCGTCGCCTGTGGCGGTAAATGAACCTCTGAAGGTGGGATTTGTTTATATGGGTTCTGTGGGTGATTTTGGCTGGACTTATGCCCATGATTTAGGCCGCAGAGACATGGAAGCCAGTCTTCAAGATAAGGTAAAAACTACCTTTGTCGAAAATGTCAACGAAGGTGCTGATGCCCAAAGGGTGATTCGCCAACTAGCATTAGATGGTAATAAGTTAATTTTTACAACTTCCTTCGGGTACATGAATCCAACAATTAAAGTTGCCAAGAACTTTAGTGATGTTGTCTTTGAACACTGTGCAGGATACAAACGTGCTGCCAATGTCGGTACTTATCTGGGACGCTTTGAAGAACCGCGTTACTTAACCGGCATGATTGCTGGCAAGATGACAAAATCGAATGTAGTTGGTTTTATTGGCGCATACCCAATTCCGGAAGTAATTCGAGGAATCAGTGCATTCACTCAAGGAGTGCGGGTAACAAATCCTCAAGCAAAAATTAAGGTACTTTGGGTACAAAGTTGGTACGATCCAGCTAAAGAAAGAGAAGCGGCTCAAGCTTTGGTCAATTTAGGTGCGGATGTACTAACGCAGCATACCGATTCTGGTGCCGTTGTCCAATTGGCTGAGGAAAAAGGCATTTATGCTTTTGGCTACAACACTGATATGAGTAAGTTTGGTCAACAAGCCCACCTGACATCAGCTATTAACAAATGGGGCAAATTCTATACAGATAAAGCCTTGGCTGTAATCAGTAATACTTGGAAGTCTCAAGAGGTTTGGGATGGCATTAGTGAAGGGATGGTGGATATTTCCCCGATGAATCAGGCAATTCCGGCTGATGTGCAACAACTGGTGAATGCGAAGCGCGATCAGTTTATTCAGGGTACTGCACATCCTTTTGATGGGCCGGTGAAAGACCAAAAAGGGGTAGTGCGAGTACCAACAGGTAAGGTGTTGGACGATCAGGGACAACTGGCGATGGATTGGTATGTTGAGGGAATTGAAGGGTCAATTCCCAAAGGGAAATCATAATAAGTAATTCAATTTTGAATTTTGAATTGTTATTGGTGTTGTTAAATTAGCAGCAGAGTTATAAATTAAAAACTTTCTTCAGATTTTCTGGCTGCGTCACCGCCAAATCTTAAGCGGTCATTTCCGGTGTGGTAGTTTTATCATGACTTTGTTTTCCAACCAGAACTCAATAAATAATATCAAAAAAAGAATCACAGTTACAATGTAATACTCTCCAACCTTCCCGTTTACCAATCAACTCAATTTTTTCTTGACTAGAAGAAACTGAGATTGGTTAGGACAATAAGCGATGCCTGCGGCAACCCCTGCCGTGTACGCTTGTGTTTCTGCGCGATAATAATGATCTAACCTACAGGTATTTTTGTTTATCTATTCTCACCCTTCAAAGTTCACATGATTAAAGATATGCAACGCGAATTTACTAACCGCGATGAGTTGGTAGCCTACCTCCGCAAACAATTCCCAGATGCGGCACAACGCGATGACCAGATCAGTGAAATCGTGGGGGGACGCAAAGCGGCACAAGAAGCGCTGCAAAAAATCGATCCAGTCGGCTACGCCCAAACACGTAATTTTTTCACAGGTGCCGTCACACGACTTTCGCCTTATATCCGCTATGGCGTTTTGAGCTTGCGAGAAATTCGAGATTATGTCCTTGAACGGGTACAGCACCAAGCTGATGCTACTAAACTAATTAACGAGTTAGGCTGGCGCGACTACTGGCAACGGTTGTATATCAAGTTAGGGGATGGAATCTGGAAAGACCAGGAAGAGTACAAAACTGGTTACACTGTGGGTGAATATGCACCCGAATTGCCGCAAAATATCAGACAAGGAATCACAGGCAGAGTTTGTATCGACAGCTTTAGCCGTGACTTGAAAGAAACTGGCTATCTACATAACCACGCACGGATGTGGCTAGCGGCTTACATTGTCCATTGGCGGCGTATTCGTTGGCAAACAGGAGCCAAGTGGTTTCTTGAACACCTTTTAGATGGAGATCCTGCTAGCAATAATATGTCATGGCAGTGGGTTGCCAGCACCTTTAGTCATAAACCGTATTTTTTCAACCGTGAAAATTTAGAACGCTACACCCAAAGCGTTTATTGCCAGAAATGTCCCCTTTACGGTGATTGTGATTTTGAAGGTAGCTATGAAGAATTAGAACAGCGACTTTTTCCCAAAGGAGAATTTAGTAAACAAGCCAATAGCCAAAGTTGGCAGCGTGCAAAGAAAGGTAAAAAGTGAAAAATGAATAAACCAATTGTTTGGGTGCATGGAGATTGCCTCAGTCCATACAACCCTGTACTACAAAAATACCCCGATGCCCCAGCTATCTGGGTTTGGGACGAGGTTTTGATAGAGGAATGGCAATTGAGTCTCAAACGCCTCGCCTTCATCTACGAATGTTTGCTAGAGTTACCTGTTGTTATCCGTCGTGGCGATATGGCACAAGAAATTTTAGCTTTTGCTGAAGAACATGATGCGAATTTAGTCGTCACAGCCAACAGTCCCAGTCCCCGGTTTGATCATATCTGCAATCAAATGGAGGGTTCTATAGCAGTGGAAGTCTTAGAGGTAGAACCATTTTTTAACTATGACGGCTATATTGACCTGAAGCGGTTCTCGCGCTATTGGAAAGTGGCTCAAAATTATGTTTTTGAATAGCCCAATTGTAAAATTGTAATGCCTGGCGATCGCTTCTTCTACCAAAGTTTGATAGTTTGGTACTTATAGACGCAATGCAAGTTGCATCATGATGTTTTGCACTGCTCACATAGCATAATTTTTGCCGATTAACTAAAGTAATTTTCTAACGATTCTTCTCTCACGTCTAAACGCCAGCAGCCGAATTTGGAATTGTGAACCAAGCGTATGATTTGCTTGTATACATCCTATACATAAGGCTAGAATGACTGATAAAAGGAGAGTTTTTCATGTCTCAAAGCGAAGTTGTCACCGTTAGATTAACGCCAGAAATTAAGGTGAAGCTGGATGCCCTTGCTATAAGTACAAGGCGTAATAAGTCTTGGTTGGCGGCAAAGGCGATCGCCAATATTTAACTAAACTAAACTATTCAGTATAGTTATTACCTGAACCCAGACTCTCCTGATTCGGAGTATGTGCAATACTCTGTTGTAAATTGAGTAACTAATACTTTAGTGAACAATACATACAACTAATGACTAGAAATTTTATATATTATTGAACAAGTTATCCAAAGCTGATTTAGCTACTGATTCCGCCCATGAAGATGTAATTTTCTAGTAGCGTCAGATAGTTTGAATATTTTCTATTTTCATGTCTCATTAGCGATCGTAGCTCCTCAATCACCATTAATCCCACCCGCTCAGTTGCTCTCAGTATGGCTTTAGTCATGCAGTTGAATATCTAACAGCCATAAAGCAATAATAAATTTTTGATTATGCAACAAAGCTGTTATGTAGATTAATGTATTGTTGATTTATGAATGAAAAAGTCTAAAAGCAGATGGTATCCGCCATCTACTTATTAAGGCTCCTAATTGAGATCACCAAGTAGGAGATTTGTCTATTTTGTCAAAACTTAACACCGAGTTATGTCCTGAAAAAGACAGAGAGATTTTTGACCAAATCCCACGAAATATATATCCATTGCTTAATGGTTTTAGGGTGCTTGTGGTAGATGATAATGAAGATTGCCTGTGTATGGTGAAGTTCATTTTAGAAGAGTACCTAGTGGAAGTTAAGACGGCTATCTCAGCGAATGAAGCCATTGAAGTGATAGAAATGTGGAATCCTGATGTTTTGATTAGTGACATCGGTATGCCAGACAAAGATGGATATTGGCTAATTCGTACCATCAGAAACTTTGAAGCCTTGAGAAGTAAGTTTTTTCCTGCTATTGCTCTGACAAGTTATGCGTATCCAGAAGATTGCACTAAAGCACTTGATGCCGGATTTCAAGAGGTTATTTTTAAACCTTTTGACCCAGATCAGTTAATTGCAATGGTGGTAAAGCTTGCTGTGGGGATAGATAAAGCTGGATTGAGATTTATTAAATAAATAGTTAGGCATTACACGTATGGTTAACTTTACAGATTCGTTGCGCGAACTGAAGACTATTCTCGACCGCCAAGAACTCCGTGCAGCAGTCATCTTCCTGAACGAACTGACCCCGCATCGCTTCACGTCACTGTATCGGTTTGATGAAGATATACTGCATAACCTTTGCTTTTTCGACCGGGAAAATCCGATGCAAGAGTTAACGCCGGACATTCCGGTGATGGCCTCATATTGCGTTTTTGTCCGTAGCAGCCGCGGCACGTTTACGACACCCGACTCGCTCCAAGACGACCGGGTTCACGGCCACCCTAAGTGGCAAGAGGTGCAATCCTACTGTGGTGTACCACTGTTGGATGAAGACGGCAAGATGTTTGGGACGATCTGTCACTTTGACTTCCGTCCAATCGCAATAAGCGACGCAAACGTCGCTCTCATGGAGGCGATAGCACCATTGATCAGACGGATTACATCCGGTACGACCAAATCAGTACCGAAATAAGTTACTACTTGTTTAGGCACTTACTAGTAATAAAATGCCCAACTGTCAATGAAAGCTTTCCTGTCTTATAAGTACCAAATATATAACGGTGTGCAAATTATCCTCCCTGAACCGATGAGGCAGCGCGGGAACAGGGGGTTTCTCCCATGAGTGACTTCCTGTATTATCAATTGTTGGAGAGGCTGCACCTTAAGCGTAGCTATGCCGCAGGCTTTACGAGACGCTACGCGAACAGCAACGACCACACCATTTGGGCTAGGCATTTTATTTCTTGGATCGACTTTAGGAACTTGCCAAAAATAAATTCTTCCAGGTAAAAACTTCTTTAATAGTTATATTCTAAAAGCTTTCACAGTTATTGTCTACCATTTTTACCTGCATGAGCAGTGTATTTTTAGAGAAATGAAACAGTTAGCAAAAACGTTACATAAAAAGTTTTCACATCTAGTTCAGCAGGTAATAGCAATTACCATTTCCCGTAATCCAAATCCAAACAAAACTAATCTTGCTGAACGTGAAGAAATTGTAGAAGATCCGACTGCTCTATTAGAAAAGCAAATTCCTTTTCAGATATCCTCTAAAAAAGATGAGCAAAAGGTAGTATTAAATAACCAGTATCCAACTAAACCCCGACAATTCAAAAGAGCTTCCTTATTTCCTGATCAGACTAGTATTGCCGCGTTGTCGTCAGTTTTGCATGGAGTTGCTGAAGTCTTATCTCAAAAAATGAATTTATCATGGAAAGCTGAAGTAAGTAGTACTTTCAGCTATGAAAAAGAAGTTGAAAGTGGAAAAGGAAAAATCTTTTACTATGTAACAGATAATCCCGAAACTTCACAACCAGAAACTCTGGCTGGAGAGGCTGCTCTAGTTGTTATAGATCAATTTGACCCAAGAGCGTGTGCAATTCACCTAATTTACTGTGCTTTGGTAGCCAGCTTAGATAAACCTTGGTCAGGCAATTTTGTTATAGATGACAGGCAACTACTTGAATACACAGGGCTTGTTAAACGCAGGGACTTATGCAAGCATGAAAAATTGAGTATTTTGCACCACTTGTTACGACAACCCGCTCAGGTACTAGCCTGTATTGCATGGCCTAAACAGGGGAAAGTAGGAGCTTTTACTGTTGCTGATTTAAAAATTTGGGACGTTAGCATAATACGAGATTTTGAAACAGATAAAGCTGGCAATAGCAAGCTAGTGGGTTTAAAAGTGATCGGTCAAGCTGGAGTATGGACAAAATACTTCCTCAATAAATCTAAATATTATTACCATACTGGAATTATTACTAAGAAAACTGTACAGAAACTATTTAGCATTGGGAAACAAAATGCTGGTGCGGCTAGAATATTAGTTTGGCTAACCTTCCAAATCCAACCGGGATTCCCGGATTGTGTAATGGGCAAGACTTTGATGGAGATTGCTTACAGTGCAGAGAAAGTGTCAACAGCAGAGCAAGACAGACAGCTCAGACGGCAAATGGCTGATGACTTTGAAACTGACTTGAAAGTTGTCAAAGAAGCAGGCTGGCAAGCAGAACTTGAAACAGGCCCAGCTTGGTTAACAAGCAGCAAAAGCGCCAAAAGACCTATAGGTTACTGGAGTGAAATACTGAATTCTAAATGGCGTTTTCATCTACCAGTAGAAGTACAGGAACGCTTGACTATGGACTCAAATCAGCTAAATGCAGACAATATCCAGCCTTTATCAGGTAATGTGATCAGAGAAGCTAGAAAAGCAAAAGGCTGGTCTAGGGCATTTTTCGCTACAACGATGGGGAAAAGCGTTTCCTGGGTTGATGCAGTCGAGACGGGTACACGTAAGGTTTCTCAGAAGGACTTGCCCAAGTTGCTCAACACACTGGAACTACACCTTAACAGGTATTGATTTCAACTAGCAATTTCAGCAGTTTGCCAAGTATGAATAGCCGGATCAGCCAACAGTGTAAAAATTATTGTTGATCAGGTAAGCTGTTCCACATTGAAGTTGCATTCCTTAGTGTGGGCAATATGCCCACTCCACAAGAGTTTGATTTAATTCAATTATGCAATTTAGATGTTTTTTGACTTAGTAACTAGGTTGGCTGGAATTAAAAATGCACAAATTCCAATGCAATAAGTGCTTGAAAATTCAGTTAAGGTGCTAAAGTCAAGCATTAATTTACTAAGATTGATTTGGATTCAAGTTGCGATCGCCCATTATCCTGATGCGCCAGAGCCGCCATTCCATGTTCTTGGGCACGTAGCTCTTGATCAGATATTTCTGGCTCCTTAATATAAACCGAACTCAATAAGATATTCAGGACTCCACTTTCCTCAGCGTGACGCACAGCACAATGTGTAATCAATTCACCCACATTCAGAATCACGTTGTCTTCTGGATCAAGAATGACACGGGTGACTGGACGACCCAGTGCAAGTTCAATTCGTTGCTTCCTCATCGCCCGTGTGCTGCGTCTTTGTAGCATTTCTGCTTTCTGTTTCAAGGCTTGCCACAAAGTGTTGAGGTTCTCTTGGGCGACACTTGCCCCCTGGCGCAGTTGAACTTTGCTTTCTAACCACGTGTCACTTGTGGTAGAACGAACTGCGGTTGCCAGAGCCAGACCAGCAGCATTGAGTAATTCTGCTTGTTTGCCGTAATTCTGGGCACGAGCAAGGATAGATTCAGTTACAATCTGCCCAGATGCCGCAATAATTAAGCCATCGTCAGCACGCACTGTTTGCAGGACTCTGCGCCCTCTTACCTGCTGCATCGCCTGTGCTGCCAGCCCATTAACGGAGTGACGTAGGTTAGCAGCACTGCTCATTGTTGCGCTCCCAATTCGATTGCTAGTAGATTCTGTTGCTGCTTTCAAATTGCGGCTGATGTTTGCAGTCAGACTGCCACCCGTGACTCGATAGAGTTCATCGAGGATACCTATGCGCTCGGCCGCTTCTGCATCGACTAGCGTGACTGATTGCCCCTGTAGTAGGAGTACACTACCGTCTGGAGTTAGCACATCTCGCTCAACATGCTTGCCAATCACATATACTTTTTGCTCGGCAGGGTCAACCAAATTGTTTGTCAGGGAGGCGGCTGCATCTCGATTCAGGTCTTGCAGTTTGCTGCTAGTAGCATCAGTTGCGGCTTGTAGTTGCTCACCTGCATTCTGGCTGGCTGACTGTAGCCTGCGGTTTACGTTCTCTACTGAGCTTTGTAGTTGCTCACCTGCATTCTGGCTGGCTGACTGTAGCCTGCGGTTTACGTTCTCTACTGAGCTTTGTAGTTGCTCACCTGCATTCTGGCTAGCTGACTGTAACCTGCGGTTAGCCGTTTGAGCCGATTCTTGCAACCTGTCTTCAGTTGCTTGGACGGCTCCCCGGATACCACCAACCTGTTCTTCCATCATTTGAGCAGTTTCTGGAGGCACAAAAGCAACATCATCACCAATTGTCAGTGCTTCGGGAGCAGGAACGAACGATCGCCCGGAGTAAGCATCGGCAAATATACCGCCAGAAACTTCGTATCCTTCTACTAGGCCACTATGCTCATCGAAGAACAAATCTACCAGTCCACCAAGGTAAAGTCCCTCAGTGGTTAGAATTCTCGTTCCTCTTAGTACGATATTCTGGTGCAGAATCTCTTTAATTGCAGGCACACGATGTGCTTTAACAACAGATTCTTTCGATTTTACTATGATCGCATCTGACCCGATCGCTTGCACCTCTTGTAGGGGAATTACTTTTGTATCCCGAAATAGTCCCTTCTCTTCAACCAGGAAACCCAAAAGTTGATTGCGTTTGTGATCAAAAATTAAATCTAGAATTCGCTGAATTTTCTGACCCTTGTCAGAGGTGACGACTACTTTATCGATCACATCACTACCTTTACGCATTTATCTATCCCTCGCAGTTATTATTGATTGGGTTATTTAGTGACTTGTTCGTTGTTTGGCTGAATTTTTAGCTGAAAATATCGTCCCTCTCTACCAAATCCGGGAACGATATCAATAACGCCAAAGTATTCCATGAATACCCCAAAAATGGCGACAAGGATGATGAGAACGGTGATGTTTGCTCCAGTATTAGAGCGCTGTCCTACGAGTCTAGGCATTTTTTTCCTGTTATTTATTGTTGTTTTTTATCGTCAAGCTTGCTATAAAAATCAGATAAGGTTATTTACATCATTATTAATTGGACTTATACCCCTCTTCTGTCACTTTCCGGGAGGGCGATCGCTAGAAGCCTCATGAGGCAATTAATACAAGCTATACTATTAGAAAAAATTGGTCTTGTATTTATTATTAGAAAAGAATCGCGCAATTGCTTGCTATACAAAAGCTCTAGAATTCAGAAAAGGCAAATATTTTCGGAGAGTGACAGAAGAGGGATACAGTGTGTTTCAGGTAAATGAAGTACACAGGTAGGGGCACAACATGTTGTGCCCCTACGATTACCTGTACCTTACCTTGGTGTAGCCTCTCGTAGAGAAGTTGCAATCTGCTATATCTGTACAATGATCAAGTAAAAAGCCGAGTTTTACTTGATTACAAGTATTTTAATACACATATATAGCGAAAAAAACTTTTTCATTCGCCACTATCCTGTAGTTAGCTCTAATTCTGGGATTCTTGCCTGCCTAAAATCTGTTTTTGAAGCAAACGAATTTCTGCTGCTAATTCTTGTCGAGTAGAATCTTTGAGCAAATAGCGGAAAGTAAACCAAACTGTGTAACCTAATCCAATGAACTGTAGAATTGGGGAAACTAATGGAATACCATTTATTGCGTTCAGTACTGCTAGAAATACTCTCAGTGCTGTAACCGTTATCACAAGTAAAGCAAAGCTGATAATTGGTAGTTTGTATTCTTGGTAGAACCTACCTATGTACTCAGGTAGTTGTGCCAAAAATGTAGAAATCTGTCTACCAATTCTTTGCCATTGTTCTTCAGTTTCTGAGGCAGGCGGTAACATCGGCAAGTTTGTAGCCTCTGAACCTTTAAGTGCTTTTATCCGGTTTTCAGAGGCAGCATCGACGTATTGCTGTTGCTCTAATTCAGTTTCCATAATTCTCTCCTAATTTTTTGCAATGAGAACAGTTTTAAAGTTCAGACTTTGTTGCTATCAACTGTGGCAACAGTTGCTTTAACAACTACATTTTTAATGCCTTTTATTTCCTTAACTATGAACTTTTGACTCTACACAGTAAGTTAAACGGTTTCATAGCGGCAGTCAAGAACAAACAGCAGGGTCTTCACTGTTGTTATCAAAGCTCACTGTTCGACGAACTCCTCAGTTGTCACCTGCGGAGGCATCATCAATAATGAAATCCTCAATTCCTCGCTGTTTGAGAATCGCTTCCGCACGCTTATCCCCCGTAGTATTAGTTTTAATTACTACTAAGTAATCGGCTCAATTGAAGCGAACGCTTAATTTATTAGGGCTTTAATAATATTAATGCATTTTTATATTAGTTTATCATCAATCTCTCGGAGTAAGTTTTTCTCTCTAGAGAGAGATCAGAGTTTCAACTCTAACAATAAGCGCTAAAAAAATATCAGGATATTTGATTGAAATGTAAGGTTTTAAGAAATTTAACTAGCTTAAAGTTCTGAATATATATGAATTTAAGTGAGTTTTAACCTGACATTTTTAGCTAGAAACTAGTCACAAAAATATTAATAATACAGCTGTTCTGGTTTATGAATACTGCCTTCTAGAGTTTACTGTCGCGACAGTCGTGAGCAAGGTTTAAACCCCTACTTTGTTAAGTTGCTTATTTTCATCTGGGGTTAAATATCCGGCTGAAAAGCCCTGCCAGACTGCCTTCAGGAAAAAATTGGTTATAATTGATTTCATCATCAGAGTCACAAAAATCAATATCTTGAAATAAGACTTCTTTCTGATGCAAGTAAAACTAGATTGAATTACTACTTTTTGTAAAAGTTCAACATGATTTAACTCAATCTTTGGAAAGAAGATTTATCTAAATTAAATGTGCTAAATTCTAAAAAAGAAACAGTACATTTTTAAGGAATAGAATAATGCCACTGCAAAAAATAAGTGAATTTGATACAGACTACCGGGATGCTATTCAAGGTAACGATATCAAAGGAATGGATGTGTATGTTCAGGGAACTAATGAGAAAATTGGCACGGTAAGTGATGCTGTAATAGACGAACAAGGAGCGTTCCGCTATTTAATTGTTGACTTAGGCCTTTGGATTTTTGGCAAGAAAGTATTACTACCAGTAGGGAAATCGCGTATTGACTCTAGAGCAAACCGTGTATATGCCGTTGGAATCACAAAAGACCAAGCGGACAAGTTGCCTGAATATCAAGAACACACAGCGCTTGATTACGACTATGAAGAACGAGTGCGTGGAGGATATCGTACACCGTCTGCAGGAAGTTCAGCTGCGGTAGCATCGACAGATGGTCGTACTGCTCCCACTTATGATCGTAACAACTACACATATGCAAACGACGCGGATCTATATGATGTCAATGCTCATGAAGACCAAACCTTCAAACTCTACGAAGAAAGGCTGGTTGCCAACAAACAGCGCCGTAAAACTGGAGAAGTGACAATTGGCAAGCACGTTGAAACAGATACTGTAAGAGTTTCTGTTCCAGTGGAAAAAGAGCGAGTCGTGATTGAGCGAGTTACTCCTCAAGATGCAGGCAAAGTTGTGTCTGCTGAAACAGCTAACTTCCGCGAGGGCGAAGTAGCTCGGATGGAAATTTATCAAGAAGTTGCTGATGTCCAAAAAGAAGCTTTTTTACGGGAAGAAGTCAGAGTGCAGAAAGTTGTAGACAAAGAAACTGTTGAAGTTGAAGATACCATTCGACGTGAAGAGTTAGATGTTGATGCTGAGGGTCGTACTATTGAGGAAAGAACTGGTAACAAGTTGCCCAAGGACCGTATTTAAGAAGACTGCTTTTAGCCTTCATCGCTTGTCAGACAGCACAGAGATTCCAGGTTTAGTCTGGAATCTCTCCAACGAAGAGGCTCTTGAATGGGGGCTTAAAGCTTGGGGAAATGACTCCTGACTCATGCTGTGAAGCTGCATCGGAACATGGATCTAAGTCCCCCACTTCACGTCGCGTGGTTTTCGTGGCTGTGGGGTCGAATCCCCACCTGAATTGTCTCCCTTGCTTATTGCTCCCTGCTCCCTTGCCTCTTCTTCAAGGGTTTTCGACATTTTTGTGATCGAGCAAATGTATTGCTTTTTGTATGTGATCGCAAAAGTTGTAGAGATCCCCAATTAGATTTAATTTCCGATTTAGCCATAGGAAAGACTTCTTCAAAGCAGAAAGCCTCAAATCTGCGTTGGCTAAACTTGTCGGCACTTTCTTTCTGACGCTTGCTGCACTCTTGAGTGGTACACCTTATGCTGTTGGGCTGAAACTATTAAAAAGAATGCATCAGTAAGTTAAACCTCAAACCTCAAACTTAAGTTTTGCTATGTTACTACAAGAAAAAGAGAATGGCAATTTAGTAGAAATCCTCGACATTGAGGCACTGTTTAGCCCAAAAGAAACTACTGTTAAAGGTCAATATCAGGTGGGAGAAGAAGAACAAGACCCAGAATCTTTTGAGAAAGGCAAATTAAATTTTCCTTCTGGTGAGAGCTTGCCACAATGTTGGATAGATACAAATTACAAAAGTGCTTGAACATCTACTTAAAATTCATGCCATGTATGTTGCATCTTAGGCTAGAGCTTATTCAAGCAATTACTCAAACCTCTATAACAGTTCTAAATGATTTATGAACTTTTCTGTTTATCCTCTTGGTGCTCTTCTCTAACGAGACGCTCTACGTTTACGTAGATAAGACAGTAGCTTACGGCAAGCCGCTGCGCGTCTACGAGAATTTTCATAACTCAAATAGGATTGCTATAGCCTGGGATTGTGAAACTTCCAACTTAATTTTTTTAGGAGACAAGTGTGAATATGATTCAACAGTTTCGCCAAATTTTAACGGCTTTAGTCTTGGCTTTAATCTTGACCACAACTCTTGCTTGTAACGCAGTCGTTCAAGCTAAACAACCTGCTCAATTACCACCCGGAATCAGTCGTAGTGGTGACTATGCCTTGTTAGAGCGTGGTAACAGCATCCAAGGTCAGGATTTTGGTAACTGGGTTATCGGTACAGCAAAGGGAATTGTCCAAGATGCTTATGTCCGTGACAACAACAAGTTAGGTGTGGTGATTACGCCTCAAGTTCGTCCGACGGAAGTACGACCATTAGCAAAATCCTTACTCCAAGGTTTTCACAAGAATTTCCCTAATCAAGACTTAACAGTTTTGATGTACGCACCAGACAAAAAACTGATTTTGACAGGTCTGTATGATGTGCAATCATCTCAAATTGAGTATAAATAATTAACTCAATTTTCGTCAAAAAGCTGATTTTCGTTGATTTGAACTAAAAAAGGAGAAAATTAAAATGAGTAGCAGCGACAAATATAAACGCGAAATCATGAACGACTTGGCGCATGGGAATACAAAATCTTTAGATGATGTTTCATCTGACCCAAGTAAGGAATACCAAAATTTTGACGATTTTGCTCAACGCTCATCTCACGAAGAACGTCGTCAATTATTTGGTCGGTCTTTCAACCATGACAGCATTCCTCCTACCCAGATGGAGCCAGAATTGCAGAAGGCGATCGCTCAGATTAAACCTAACGAGCGGGATGATGTCGCCGGATCATTTTTCAAGCACTTAAAGCAAAGAGGTCTAGATGAGCGCCATCTAGAGAAAGACTTGGGACTTTCTTCCCATAATCCTAAGCACATAAATACAGATGACCTGAGCAAACTGGCATCTTTCACTTATCACAATCATCCTGATATCTTCCGAGAAGTGATGGCTGAACAACCAGCGTTGATTAAGTTTCTCAGTAATCCAGTTGTCGGAGCAGCTTTAGGAGCGATCGCAGCTAAATGGTTTGGTGGTCGGAAATAAGCGATCGTCTTAGGTAAATATATCCACAGATGGATGCTTAAAAAATTAAGGACAATCCCCAAAAAGTCATGCTTGCTTTGGGGAATTGTCTTGCTCAAGCTCTTTGTATTCCAGTTTTGAGAGAAACTTAACACTAATTTGAGTGACTTTTATTTAGGAATACAAGAGCTTGTTAGCAAAGATTGTAAACAAACCTCTAAGTGAGAAAAATCTGATGTTTCATAGTATGATTACTGGATTGAAATTGGAGAATTTCCCAGGAATAGCACAAATTCCGGTAGGAAGTGAAGTTTTAACACCAGAAACAGCATCACTTGTTTTTTCTGGTCCAAAATTTTTGGTAGCATTACTTGCTGGTGTATTGATGGCATTTGCCTTTCAATTACTATTAACAAACTTCTCAATAGCTGTAGGAATTTCAGCTCTAGGCGGTAGCTCAAGTTCTGATGAATCTGAAAGCTTGGGTGGTACAATTCGCAAAGTTGAAACAGCTGCCGGTCTGTGGGCACTTGTTACCGTAACTATTGCATTATTCAGTGCTAGTTTCTTAGCAGTAAAACTCAGCTTAATTGAAAGTGCGCTTTTAGGAGCAATTATTGGTGTAGTTATCTGGTCTGCCTATTTCTCACTGATCGTTTGGGTAGGTTCCAGTGCAGTCGGCTCCTTAATTGGTTCTGTTGTTAACACTGTTACTAGCGGTTTGCAAGGAATTACAGGTGTAGCAACTACAGCTTTGGGTGCTAATGCTGCTAAAAATCAAATGGTTTCTACAGCTGAAGAAATTACCGCCGCCGTCCGTCAGGAACTCACATCTGGTTTTGACCCAGATAGTATCAAAAATACATTACAAAGTTCTTTAGCTTCTGTAAAGTTACCGCAACTTGATACTAAACAAATTCGCTCTCAATTTGATCAACTGCTGAAAGAGGGAGACTTACAATCGATTGCTGATAGTGATTTACTAAAAAATGTTAATCGCCAGACTTTTATCGATTTAATTAGCTCTCGGACAGATTTATCAAAATCAGATATCAATGGAATTGCAGACCAATTGCAAGGTGCTTGGAACCAAGTAACTCAAGGGCAAAATCCCACTGACCAAATAATTAATTTACTCCAACAAGCCACTCCCGAAGAACTACAACCGGAGCAATTAGGTGAGAAACTTCAGCAATTAACGACAGTTGTTGGTGTCAATGGTCAGCTAGGTAATGGAATAATTAAGCAAGCTATTAAAGTTGGCTTAGGTGCGGCTTTACCAGGAGTGTTGAAAGGGGTAGACTTTTCCCAAATAGATGTAGAAAAAGTTACTAAACAGCTACAACAATTGTCTGGAAAAGTTCAGCAAGTTGATATCGAGAAAATTACACAGCAGTTGCAACAATTTAAAGACCAAGCAACCCAGCAAGCTAATAAGCTTGGTAGTTCTGTAGGTCAAAAATTGCCTGAACTTCCGAATAATACTGTCAAGGCAGATATAGAAGAATACATCTTGAATTCTTTTCCTTGGCACTTTAACCGGATTACAATTCAAGATGAATTTAAAGAAGTTATCTATGATCCGAATGCTAACCCAGGAACTGTAAGACGGCAATTGGAGGAATTAAACTTAGAATATTTCACCAACTTACTCAAGCAACGGGAAGACATCAGCGAAGCCAGAGTCAAAGAGATTTCCGAGCAGATGGAAAGCGTTCGCACGGAAGTTTTAGAAACTGTCAAGCAGGCAGATACAACAGAAAAATCGCAAAATTTTCGTACCCGTCTAGAAGATTACCTGCGTTCAACTGGGAAGGACGAACTCAACCCTGAAGGTATTGAGCGAGACTTGACAAAGTTGCTGGAAGATCCAGAAGCAGGCATTGAAGATTTAACTCAGAGATTTTCGGAAATTGACCGCGATACTTTAGTTAAGCTACTGGCTAACCGCGAAGATATATCAGAAGAGGAAGCTAACAATATTGTTGGTCAATTTGAGCGTACACGCGATAATGTCTTAGGTCGAGCAAAAGAACTGCAAGACCAAGCTAAAGCTAAAGCTGATGAAGTGCGGCAAAGTGTAGAAGAATATCTGCGAAATACCAACAAAGAAGAACTCAATCCTGAAGGTATCAAGCGCGATTTTGGCACTTTGTTAGAAGACCCACAAGCAGGACTTTCCGCTTTAAGAGGAAGATTATCAGAATTTGACCGCGATACTTTGGTTAAATTGCTAAGTCAGCGGCAAGATTTGAGCGAGGAGCAGGTAAACCAAACGATTGACCAGTTGCTCACAGTAAGAGATAGCGTTTTGCAAGCTCCGCAAAAAGCAGCCGAGACAGCGAAACAGCAGTACGAGAAAACCACAAGTGCGATTAGTGAATATCTCCGCAATACCGATCTGGAAGAACTCAACCCAGAAGGTATTCAACAAGACTTGCAAAAATTACTGGCTGACCCTAAAGAAGGTGCTGATGCACTCAGAGAGAGGCTTTCACAAGTAGATCGCGAAACTTTAGTTAAGCTGCTGACGCAACGGGGAGACTTGAGCGAGGAGCAAGTAAACCGTACTATCGACTCAACACAACAAGCCATTAATAACATTGTCAAAGCACCGCAACGCTTGGCAAACCGTGCTACTCAAAAAGCGCAGGAGTTTGAAGCTAATCTGGAAAACTATCTGCGTAATACCAATAAAGAAGAACTCAACCCTGATAGTATCAAACGTGATTTGCAATTGTTGCTATCTTCTCCTAGTGCTGGTGTGTCTTCTTTAGGTGAGCGTGTTTCCAAATTCGACCGTTCTACAATCGTGGCTTTGCTGTCCCAACGTGAGGATATCTCAGAAGAAGAAGCTAACCGGATTGTGGATCAAATCGATTCTGTGCGTAACTCGATTGTGGAACAATATCAGCAGATTCAGCAAAAAGTGCAATCGGTGCTTGATGGTGTTTTTGGGAAGATTCGCAACTCTCTCAACTCACTCGATCGTCCTGAACTCAATTATGAAGGCATCCAGCAAGATTTTGCTCAATTGTTTGATGACCCGCAATCTGGATTTGAGGCTTTGCGCGATCGCCTTGGTCAATTTGACCGTGATACTCTAGTTGCTGTCCTCAGTTCGCGTGAGGATATTTCCGAAGCGCAAGCTAACAAGATTATCGACCAAATTGAAGCTACACGGGATAGCGTACTGCATCGAGCCGAACGCATCCAGAAAGAAACTCAAAAACGCCTGACAGCAATTAAAGAGCAGGCACAAAAGCAAGCTGTTGAAACTAAAAAAACTGTTGCAGGTGCTGCTTGGTGGTTATTTAACACAGCTTTTGTTTCTTTGACGGCTTCAGCAATAGCCGGAGCCTTGGCTGTATCAGGTTTTAGCTTATTTGGTTAAAGGTTTTACAAGTTTATAGTTAAGCCTCTCTTTTGAGAGGCTTAACTATATTCTCCAGTTACTCAGCAATGAAAACTCTCAGAAACTATAGCAGTCCTAAATGATCTGTGATCAGGAATTAAGGCTGGAATGTTTGTAAAATCAAGATTTTTGTCTCAATAATTTTCTGCACGCTTGATTCCTGATTGCTATATGAATAGAAAGGAATGCTCACAAGTCTCGACGATAGTCACGTACTAATTAGATAGCAGCAAATATTTTTCAGACTCCTGAAGATTGGCTACCCAATTCTTAGGCAGTTAGCTTACTCTTTCACTTCTGTACACTTCGTTCCTCTGTACGCGGGGGCTACGAGCTCCAGCAGCAGCTCCAATCATTGAGGCGACTAAACCTAATAAGGAACCGAATACAAACGACCACAATCCTTGACGTACATTTGATGCAATATCACGAGTTTCTTGGGCAGATACATTCGGTGCGTTTTGCGGTATATTCAGACCACCTGACTGTTGCACCTGGTTAATAACTTGCCCAGCATTTGAAGCAGCAATCCCAAAAGCACCTGATACACCACTTGCTAAAAGCCAAGAGCTTAAAGCCAAAGTTGTCGCCCAAAGAATTGCACCGTTGAGAAGAGCTGTGTTGCGGTTCATTGGACCACAAGCACGGGCTGTTACCCAGCCCCCAGTCAATAGAGAAATCAATAAACCAATAATTGACCAAATTCCTACATGACCAGCAACATCAGATGCAATTGTTCTAGGTCTACCTGATTCTGCTACAGAACCTGCACCAATTGCACCAAACAAAGCGCTCAAAACTAACTGAGTTGCTACAGCAACTAATAGTCCAGATATTATGGGACCCCAACGAACACGGTCATGATAATCGACTAATTGATTAGTAACAACTGGTTCACTAACGATATTATCTCCAGTTCGATCTACGTATGACATAGCCTATCCCTCCTTTACTTGTTTGCTTGTTTTTAAAGTTTCTTTATTGACCATTTTTCAGTGAAGTCAACCAATTAATTATTTCTGATTTAATTTTCACTGTTACTTGTAATCATGATCAGAAGCTTTACTCTTTATTATATATCTTTCAAGATTGAATCAATCATTAAAGTTTTGAGTTTTTCTTTAGCTTTTGGGTAAAGTTTGGATTATCTCCAATTTTATATTCATAAACTTTCTGTAATTTAGCTTGTAATTATTCCAAAGAAGTGAATCTGCTGATTGAAATTAATAATTATTTTTGGAGGTGATAAACTAGATTTAATTATAAATTTTCCTCTTGATGTTTAGTAGGTCATAAATTGCAAATTTGTAATCCACTAAGCAGCAAATATTAGGTAAGCCACCCCCTGATTGACTAGATTACGGGGTTGGATTTTTGGAACAGGGATAGGATCATATTTATGGGTGCTGGAGCAACGTTTGGATTTTTGATTTTAGGGATTCCCTCAGCCCTGCCATTTAGAATTATTGCACTTTGGTTTACAGCTATTTTCAGTTAATTGAATCACAGATTTTTGTGGGACACGGCATTGCTATATCCCTAGTCTGTGGTTTATTTTAAAAACGCTGTCAGTTATTTTTTCTCAACTATCAGATTTTCTGTGTTAATTTTTAATGATTTTTAGGAGTATAATCTGGAAAGTTAGCTGATTTTGATTACCAAGTTTTAGCTATTCAAGCATGGTGGACTAGCAGGTGGTATAACTGCGGCTGCTTTTGTTTTATCTAGCCCTGGTGGAGAAGTTGCTCTCAAAAAAGGTACAAATATTAAACTTAAACTTAATTCTCCTATTGGTAATACTCAATAAACCATGTATCCTGGTTATGAGGAGATTGAAGTGTTGGGCAAGAAATTATTACCGAAATTTCATTAAGTATTTGTGCTATTTTATCTTGCTGTTCAAAAATCAAAATTCATCAGAACTTACCAACTTATGCATCTGGAGCAGTGCAGATAAATGTTATGAGTCAGCCACCTAAAAAGTGCAAAAAAACCATCTTTTGCGGGACTAGCTTCGCTGACCGCAGCAGTATTTCTTTTAACATTGCTAACAGTCCGGCTGCTTAATTGCTGCGGCAGGGTGACCCAAATAGTGCGCCACCTTTGATTGACAATAGTCTTGGTAGAAATAGCGAATTACTAGCTAGTTATAGCATTTATCATGAATCGTTACTCATTAGCAAAACGATGTTTAGCAGAAGCTCTAGGTACAGCTTGGTTGATGATGATGGGCGTGGGTACTGCGGTTATCTCTGGTACAGTACCTTGGGTTGGAGTTACTGGGGTAGCGATCGCTTTTGGCTTAAGTTTGTTAACTGCTGCCTATAGTTTTGGTTCAATCAGTGGATGTCACATCAACCCCGCAGTCACAATTGGTTTTTGGGTAGCTAACAAGTTTTCTTCTAAAGAAATTTTGCCCTATATAGCAAGTCAGGTTCTCGGCGGAATTTGGGGGACTACTATCCTGTTTTTGATTTGTATAGGGAAGCCTGAGTTTACAACAGCCAACTTTGGTTCTAATGGGGTAGGAATTCACTCCCCTGGTAACTATAGCTGGTGGGCTTGTGCATTAGCTGAATTGATTGTTACCTGTGGCTTTGTGCTACTGATCTTGAGGGTAACATCTTCTCCCGCTTTCAAGCACTCTGCACCCATCCCCATCGGTTTAGGGCTGACCTTGGCGCATCTTATTCTCATTCCGGTGACAAATGCCAGCGTCAATCCGGTGCGATCGCTAGCCACAGCTATCTTTACTCGCGGTTGGGCATTGGCTGACCTTTGGATTTTCATCGTGTTCCCAATTTTCGGTGCAGTTTTGGCAGGTATGGTTGCCCGATGGCTGCGAGAACCAGATATCTAAGCTTAGTATTTTTAGGTGGGCACTGCGCTCAACATTTCTGTTCAAAATATGAAGCATTAAATTTTCTGACTACCTTCTCGTGCTAAATTACTAAAGCTTGGAGTTGGGAAACTCCGGTGAAATTCCGGGACTGTGCCGCAGCTGTGATGGGATTACCCAAGTCAGAATGCCAACTCTAAAGATGTCCTCAGGATACACTCACCGTCTACTCCCTGCGCTGCACAGGGAAGGAGTTCCAAGTTTGCTTTCAGGATTTGCCACTTGTCCTGGCTTGTTTTATGCTACACCCGCCGCAGATGGTATATTATCTCGCATTAGAATACCAGGTGGAATTATTAGTAGTCAGCAGTGCCGTGCGATCGCAGATATAGCAGAACAGCACGGTGGCGGCTATGTAGATGTGACTAATCGAGCTAACTTACAAGTCCGTGAAATCTACACGGGGATAAATGCTGAAGTTCTGAAGCACCTACAAGATATGGGGCTGGGTTCTCACAATCCTGTTGTAGACCACATCCGCAATATTATGACCAGCCCAACTGCTGGTATCGACCCACAGGAATTAATCAACACTCACCCTTTTGTCCAAGGTTGGGATGATTATATTGCTGCACATCCGGCGCTTTCGGGACTGTCGGCAAAATTTAGCGTTTGCTTTGATGGTGGTGGGATAATTCGGGTGGGCGATCGCTTGAATGATATCGCCTTTGTCGCTGTGTTAGTTGACAATAATATTTATTTTCGCCTCCATCTCAGTGTAGGCGCAAAGGGTCAACCACCTAGCGATATGGGAATTTTATTACCACCAGAGGAATGTTTGCCCGTCTTGGCAGCTTTGGCGGATGTATATCTAGTTCATAGTAATACTACGAGTAAGCGTCGGCTACGTTTCTTAGAGTTATTAAATACTTTGGGTTGTGAAAACTATCTCCAGGAAGTTGAGCAGCATCTACCTTTTTCTCTTTTATGTAGTGAAACAAAAGAAGACCTAACCCCCCAACTCCCTTCCTTAATAGGGAAAGAGGAGGAATTCTCCCCTTTCCTTGCAGGAGATGGGTTGGGGCAGCGGTCAGATGCTAAGTATCAGCATATTGGCGTCCATCGCCAACGTCAGCAGGGATTATTTTATATTGGTGTTGTCTTGCCCCTTGGGCGAGTGGAAAGTAAGCAAATACGGGGTTTGGCAGATTTAGCAACAAAATATGGTAGCGGCACTCTTAGGTTAACACCTTGGCAAAATCTGCTTCTAACAGATATTCCTCAGCAATGGGTTGCCGATGTCCAAAGTGAAATTTCTTTTTTAGGATTAGATTCCTCAACAACCAACATCAAGGGTGCATTAGTTGCTTGTTCTGGCAAAAAGGGTTGCGCCGCTTCTGCTACGGATACCAAGAATCATGCCTTGGCATTAGCAAAGTATCTTGAAACTCGCGTTACTCTGGATTGCCCAGTTAATATCCACTTTAGTGGCTGCGAAAAATCTTGTGCCCAGCATAGCAAGAGTGATATTACTCTACTCGGTGTCAGCATTGAGGCTGAGAATGGAACTGTGGAGGCCTATCACGTTTATGTTGGTGACAGCAAGCATAAATTCGGACGAGAAATACATCAATATGTGACTTTTGCCGAACTACCTGTATTAATAGAGCGGATGCTATATGTATATAAAATTCAACGCCTAAATTCTAATGAGTCCTTTTGGAAATTTGCTAATCGATATCCTTTAGCACAATTACAGCAGTTATTTGATGAATATTTAGAAAATGGAACCACAAATGCATACAGATAAATACAGATATTGATTACTCCCTTCACAGTGCAAGATTACCCAATTCCTCTATTTCTCTTCCTCTGTGTTCTCTGCGCCTCTGCGGTTAATTAAATTAGGTATCCTTTTAATCAAAAGGGAATATCTATATTGACTAACAAATCAATCCAAAATCCAAAATTTAAAATTCAAAATTGAATGCCCGACTACATCCGAGATGCCAACGAAATTTACCGTAATTCCTTTGCAATCATCCGGTCAGAAGCAAACCTAGATGTGCTGCCACCAGATGTAGCAAAAGTTGCTGTACGTCTCATCCATGCCTGTGGGATGACGGATATTGTCACTGACTTGGGATATTCACCAACAGCAGTACAATCCGCAAGGGCAGCACTGGCAGCAGGAGCACCAATTCTGTGCGATTGCCGGATGGTTGCCGATGGCGTCACTAGGCGACGGTTGTCTGCAAATAATCAAGTTATCTGTACCCTCAATGAACCAAAAGTGCCAGAAATTGCCCAGTGTATGGGTACTACAAGGTCGGCAGCAGCTTTAGAATTATGGCGATCGCACCTGGAAGGCGCAGTGATCGCAATTGGCAATGCGCCTACAGCCCTGTTCCGACTGTTAGAAATGCTCGATGAAGGAGCTGACAAACCTGCTATTATCTTAGGCTTTCCAGTGGGGTTTGTCGGTGCAGCGGAATCAAAAGCCGCACTGGCCGCAGACAGCAGAAATGTACCATTTTTGACCTTACATGGTCGGCGCGGTGGGAGTGCGATCGCAGCAGCAGCAGTTAACGCCCTGGCAACGGAGGAAGAATGAATATGAAAACCAAAGGTCGTCTCTATGGAATTGGTGTCGGCCCAGGCGATCCAGAACTATTGACCCTGAAAGCGCTGCGGCTATTACGTGCGGCTCCCGTGGTTGCCTATCAATCAGCAACAGATAAAAAGAGTATCGCTAGAGCGATCGTGGCACAGTATCTTCCTGGTAATCAAATCGAGGTGCTATTTCACCTCCCCCGCGCTTTGGAGCCAGAAAAGGCAAAGTCTATTTATGACAAGGAAATTGAACCAATCGCCGACCATTTAGCAGCGGGTCGAGATGTCGTGGTGCTGTGCGAAGGTGATCCATTTTTCTATGGCTCGTTCATGTACCTATTCACACGGTTATCTGACCAATACGAAACAGAAGTTGTCCCTGGAGTTTCCTCACTGATGGCTTGTCCGGTAGCCTTGGGTGTACCTTTCACCTACTACACTGATATTCTCACCGTCTTACCTGCCCCCCTGCCAGCAGAAGAACTGACTACACATCTGCTGATGACCGATGCAGCGGCAATTATGAAGCTAGGTCGCCACTTTACGAAAGTACGGGATATCCTGCATAAATTAGGGTTAGCATCACGCGCAAGATATATTGAGCGGGCATCAACGTCACAGCAACGCATTGTACCCCTGGATGAAGTTGATCCAGATGAAGTACCTTATTTCTCAATGATTGTGATTCCTACCAAGAATCGACTATAGACGAATAGCAAGCTTGTAAAGCCAAAACAGTTGTGGTTTAAGCAGTTTGCAATTGTTTGGGTAATTCTTCCTGGGTTTTGTCATCAAAGGATTAGGATCTGACTTTTGCCGTTATCTTTTTAGAAAATGCGTAGACGCGGAGCGGTTGTTGTCAAACATCCCTCCTTTAAGCGCTGCCTTTGACACAATATAGACGATTAAGTAATATAAAGTTCGGATGATGAGTGCAAAAACTCATACTCCACCTGCGGCATCTCTGTTACAAGTTAGAGAGGGGATGAGGGAAGTTTTAACAGAGGACTGAGATGGTAAAAGGCCTCAGAAATGGATGAATATTCTGAGGCCTTTTACTATCTAAGCAAAATTCCTAGAACGGATGCACAGAAGTCAAATCTATGATACACGTCTGAGAGAACTAATCCAATCGTTTGGAATACCTTCATTCTCAACAAACGAATATCGTCCTGGTCCCAAAGTTCTAGCCGGACCCCTAAAGTTTATGTCTCTATAAAACCTCCATCTTTCATTTCCTGTAATAATAATAGATGAGGTTGTGTCGTTGAAATTGTTATCAACGAGGTTGGAATCACCATTAAAATACTTTATACCCCCCCCCTTAAAGTCAACATCCCGGTATATAGTTGCACTACCTCCACTACAAGTAGCAGCAACCTCATCGCTAAGTTCCGTCACTGCGCTGAGGCTCAATTCTGTTAAAGATTTATTGTTCATATCTACTCCGTAGTTGTTGATGTTAGACATTGTTTTCTCCTGAGTTTTAAATTGGGCTTTTAACTGAGAGGTTGTTTGAAAAGTGTTTGGCTGTAACCTTAGACACTTTTAGATCCTCCCTAACCGACGCTAGTCGCTCGACTTGGGGAGACCCCAGACGCTTGATGACTCGTTACCACTTCTCTACGAGACGCTACACGAACGCTATTGCCCTTGGCGTCTCTCCTTGGGATAAGATCGCCCTAGCTCCTGACTAATTATTAATTTATTTTTTTTGTAACATATCTATCAAAAGTATGAGAATTCTCTATTTAACGCTCTTTTATTACTCTAGGCAAAGAAAAATAAGACTTAATTTTTCAACTATATATAGGGCAAGAATTTAAACTTTGATTTTCTCACAGACTTGCTAAATCAATGTTTTGGATAAAAGTTTTATACTGTAAAGCTTATTAATTATTCTTTTGTAATAGTGATGAAATCAGGGCTAACCTTCTCGATTTTCAATGACATGATCACGGGTAACTCTATAGCCAATGTTCTTAATGGCGACGATGAAAATAATTTTTTGAATGGTGGTGCTGGTGCTGATACTTTAAATGGTGGCGTAGGCACAGATATATTTATCTTCCAGTTTGGACAATCATTAGTATCAGCAAGCGATCGCATTACTGACTTCACCATTGGCACAGATAAAATTGATTTATTGACTCAAGGCGGACTAGCCGCGAATGCACCTAGCAGTTTTTCCCGTGCCGCCGATATAGGCTTGAGCGAGGGTTAATATTTCGCATAGCGCAACATGGGGTGTAGCAAGGCTTGTAATGAGTTGCTAAGATTTTCCACCCATAGGGTGGTTATATATCCTAGTATCGGCACACATACCGTCTGCTTCCGACATGCTGCGCTTGTAACTGAAAAGGCAACTACGCAAAATAGTCCTGCCGATCAATATCGGAAATGAGATCCATTTCCCTTGGCTGCCAGCCGAGAGTTGACTTTGTCCGTTCGCTAGAAGCAGGTCCATTACCCGCCACCCATAACGCAACCCCCCCAAAATGCGCTTCCGCTTCTTGAGGTGTCAGCGACCGAATCGGCACGCCCACCTGCCGGCCTATGGCCTCGGCGATGAGCTTGAATGGAACGCCTGCATCAGCGACCGCGTGGAACGGACCGCCTTGGACACCGTGTTCGAGCGCCAGACAAAAGACGCGCGCTGCATCCAGCCTGTGCACTGAGGGCCATAGGTTCTGCCCGTCGCCAACATAGGCGGAAACAGACTTATTGCGAGCCAGTTTGGCCAACTGGGGGATGAAGCCGTGCTGCTCCCCGATGCCGTGAACCGAGCGCGGAAGTCGGACAACGGTTGCGCGCAGCCCACGGCAGGCAAGCGCGAAGGCCGTCTGCTCGGATGCGCGTGGGAACGCCGGGTTGATGGGCGGCGACGGCGAGTCCTCCCTAAAAGTCTCGCCCAGCGGCATCAAGCCAATGCCGCTTGTCACGATAATCGGCCGGTCCGACCCCGCGAACACCTCCCCAAAAGTTTCGATTGCTCGGCGGTCTTCTTCACTCAGCTCCACGATCTTCGACATATCGAGGCCAAAGGCGGTATGGATAATTCCGTCCGCGTCAGCAGCGCCCTCCTGAAGAATGTGAAGATCGCGCAGAGAGCCGATAAGCGGCTTGGCCCCTGCGGCAGAAAGCGCATCAGCTTTCTCTTTCGAGCGAACCAGCCCGGTCACGACATGGCCGGCATTAAGCAGCTCACGCGTGACAGCGGACCCTACCCAGCCGTTTGCCCCTGTTATAAATACACGCATATTATGTTTCCTTTTGTTATATTGAAGCGTTTCGGCCATCCGTGCGAGATTGAGCAATTGACATGATGTCAGTGACTGACATATATAATATACATGCGTTGTCAGTGACTGACAAGAGGTAATAATGAGTTTTGTGACACAGGGTCGGGATGATGTGCGGAGTCGTTTGCAGCAGGCGGCTTTGGAGTTGTACCGCGAGCGCGGTTATGATCAGACTACGACTGCCGAGATTGCCGCGTGCGCAGGCGTAACGGAGCGGACTTTCTTCCGGTATTTTCCGGACAAGCGAGAGGTATTGTTTGATGGTGAGGGCAGACTGCGTTCAGCCTTGACGCTTGCTGTCGCGCAAGTGCCCAATGGGCTAGCACCATTGGCTATCCTGTTTCAAGCGTTTCGATCAGTCGCGCCTGTGTTGGAGATGAACCGTTCCTTCGCAAAGCCAAGGCAGCAACTCATCGCCCGCACGCCAGCCCTCCGTGAGCGGGAATTAGCGAAAATCTCGGCACTTACGGAAGCGTTAGCGGAGGCATTGCGGGACCGAGGCGTTGACAATCAGTTGGCAAGCCTAGGCGCTCAAATTGGTATGGCTGCATTCGTCCACGCGGTGGCGTCCTGGTTGTCCGAACCGACAGCTGATCTTGGCGCCTGCCTTGATCGTGCTCTTCGTGAACTGGAAGCCTTGACAGCAGATGCCGTGCCTTGATGCTCCTGTGCTGCGTCCGCATGCCGCCGGATGTTTCTTAAAAGCAGGTTGTCTCTGTTCCCTGCTGTAGAGGAGCATCAGGATAGAGAGGCTAGGCAGGCTAGACAATCAACTTGGCGGGAGTGGGAAAAACATTGCGAACCAGGAACGGGTGCTTGGGGAACTTGGGGAAGCGATGCGGTGGAATTTTTGGATGCGGTGCAATGGGGTGAGGCTGATGGGTGAAATTAATGATTTGCGCCTCTGGTATCCACGCTAACGTACTGTAACTTTGTCCGATGCTTATGCTTCCCCCTCTATCCCCATGAAAAGTTCTTTCTTTTAGTGTCTTCGCTTCTGGTCGTGCCCAAAAGCTATGATCTCCTGCTAGAAATGGCTGTTCATCCGTCGCTACCTCTTGTACCAGCAGCTTCCTTTTCGCTTCCTTTTCGGTGGACGACTATCATGCAGTGCTGTATAAATGCTCGACCATTGCCGTCGAAATACTGGGCTTTGCGACAAGCTTACAAATGATGGGATACTCGGACTTGTCAATACTGCATCCATCAATTCAAATACTGCATCTTTAGCCTTCCCCAAATAATTGTAGATAGCTTGGCGGAATTTTTCTAATCGTGTCAGGATCATCACGTCAATGATTTATCAATTACTTTCATTGACTTTACGCCAGTCAGTGTTACAGCTGACTGCTTTTCTCTAGCCTTTTAGTCCAAAGTCCAGAAATATTGTAGTCAGCAGTTTCTTTGTTTAGTTAGCATCATGATTTTCAAACTAACCTGCAAAATCTGGGTTTATATCAGGCTTGACTAATGGAAAATTCAAAATAGAATAACCTCCTGGCAGATTGAACCAGGAGAGTTGAAAAAAATTGATTCGATTCATCTTTACAAGCGTTGTAGCAAGTTCAAACCGTGGGTGTCAGTACCACATGTATTGAAAAGAAAGTATTCATCAGCCAACTTTTGCACTTGTTCTGATTCCAATATGCTGGGTTGCCAGGGGTTGGGGTTATTATATGCGTAGAAAGTTTCCACGCCATCGATACCCTTTTGAGCAGCAGCTGGAATTAAGTCAAAATACGATCGCTTGTAACGAGCTGGATGAGCCAGAACTGCTAATCCCCCAGCTTCATGAATAGCGGCAATCACGTTACTTGCCTGATAATCTTGGCCTGTAGTCGCCCTTCTTTGTAGATAGGGCTTGATACTAGGGTGTTCTGTTGCAAAAGCGTAAGCTAAAATGTGAACTTCTATATCCAAAAGGTTGGCATTAATTTCCACGCCACTCCACAGGTAAGGAGTGCTTGCACCAGGATTATTCCACTTCCAGTCTTCTAACCAAGCAAGTGCAGCTTGATAGCCGATAATACCATGATGGTCGGTGATCGCTAACCCTTTTAGCCCAATAGCGATCGCCTGCTCCATCAATCTATTCGGCTGCAACCTCCCATCCGAGTAGAGAGTGTGCATATGAAAGTTGAATAATCTCGGACAACTATGTGCATCAATGTTCTGGAATACTTGCTTCAAAAGTTCTGCAGAAGCAGTAGTTTGGGCCAAATTTACAGCCATAACTCCCTCTGAATAAAAATATATACTTTCAACACACTAAAACCCCACACCTAGAGATGAGAAGGACCCAGCACTAAAAATTAGTGTTGGCTGCTACTTTCTCAGCTTTTTCAGCAAATTTTTCAATATGTTAAGACTACGTTAGCAAATCTTAACCTCAGTAGTCATGCGTGTTTTGGACTACTTTAAAATTAAGTAGTAATAAATATTGCATCACAAATTGCATAAATACGTTTATAGTATTTGTGGTAAATGACTTAGAAACTAAAGGCTTAGTAGAGTAATTATTTCTAATAAGCTGGAAAAGCTACCCAATTTAGTGTATAAAAATTTTAAATTGTGTCAGTAATTACACTCTAATGTAATCATAAGTAAGAATATTCTGTTATTAAAAATAGATAATTATCTACAATAGCTCCAAGAAAACTGGCGATCACTGCGGTTAATTATACCCCTCGTGCAATTCCAAAAGAATCTCCCTTCAAGGTGACTCCAAGCGGTTTTACCACTACCTCACGCGTAAGAAACGCTTCAACCCGTCCTGCAACCACAGCCGAGAGCTTATGTTCTCTTGCGAGCAGAACGATCCTCTCTGCATCCTGCTCCGACTCTGTATAGAATGCAAATCCTGCTCCGTAATTGAACACGGAAAGCATCGTCGCTGCCCCACCTTCAAGATGACCTTCGACAAACGTAAATATCTCCGGCACTGGGAGCATCGTTTCGATGACATACCGGAGCGGCTTCACTGACCGCATCAGCTTTTGCCATCCATGGCCAGTGATGTTCTCCATCGCAGTGGGACGGATTCCTTCGCTAAGCACCGCCTGCACAAGCGGTGTGTAGAGATATGACGCGGCATTCATCGCTTTCCAGAACTCCTGCCCACTCGCAAGTTTTGTTCTGTACCCGTCAGGGAGAGACTCAGCGAGCTTTCGCATTGGAGTAAAGCCGTTCTCATGGGGCCCGGAACTCTCGACAAGAACAATGGTATTTCCGGCATCCAGACGCGAGCTATCAATGGGAATGACACCAGCAGGCATGACTCCAAAAACCGAGCCTGCAATGTCGAGCCGGCCTGAAATCATCTTAGTTTTTAGTTGAGGAGTTTCTCCTGAGAGATAGACACACCCCACTTGTTTGCACCCCTCAACTACTCCATCAAGAAACCCATCAAGAAAAGCGGGGGTGAAGATCGTTTCAGGAGTACTCGACGGCAGATAGAGACCGAGAAGTATAGTCTGCATACCTGAGGTTGCAGCGTCATTCGTCAGACACGAGATAATTTTGATACCAATGTTCCACCAGAATCGTCGAAGCTCTTCTTCACAGAGGTCGTCAGGGCGGGTATCGTCTGCGGTGCCCAGTCCTTCCGGGACAAGTGTCATAGAAAGTTCTCTAGCCCCTGCCTCCAGAAACGGAGTAAGGTTGAAGTTGAAAGCATTAGCGCTTGCTCCGAGACCCGATGCAGGCACGATACCATAAGCGCTTGCAAACCCAAGTGTGCGTTTTGCGGCATCAATGAAGCGTCGCTTTGCGGCATCGAGAGTATCATAATCGACTTGATCGAGAGCTTCAGGCATCAGGTTGCATTTTAAGAGGATGTTTGAAAAGTCTGGCAGATTGTAAAAAAGCTCTATCGGTATACGTTCTTGATAGATAGTAGACACGAAGCTGGACTATACGACAATACCTTAACCAATTTAAGAGGGTTCAGCGCCTGTAGAAATAGGATGAATACGTCCTAAAGAAGTAAGCTTGGCAAAAATTTGGGTTAATAAAATAGGCTCAGGAGTTTCTGGAAGCATTTTTAATATTTCATAGACATAATGTCACCCTGCCAGTTTGCTGCAGATTCAGCTTTGAAATTTTGACTAAAGAATAATCCCCTACTACCTGGTGTGAGGTGGTGGGGGTTTTGCCCATCTCCCCCAAAAAAAATCGTTTCATAAAACCAATCAACTATCAATAATATGAATGAAAAACAGTCAGAAAACGATCATCCACACACAGGTGGTTAAATGACTCAGGTGTGTTCGGAACACGAATTGGGATGCTCCCCTTCAAACGGGTTGTTATGTTGTGCTTGCTATACTTGGAGCCTTTACACTAATTAATTTTTGTTTGACAAAATCAACCTTACTCTTGCACTTAAAAGGATATCAGCACGACTCCATATATCTGGAGCCGCCCATATGTTGAATTTTTTGTAGTCGCCTACCCCTTCTCCAATTGTTGTTACTGCGATCGCATCATTTGTTTCAATAACTCTCCGAGTAATCTTGCCTGGATAAAACATATGTCTAGGAAGTGTGTAATTTGTTATTGAGTAGTCACTTGAATTGATAGTAGTTCTAATTGGATTTCCAATAGGTAAAGTTTTTTCTCGGCAATTGACTACTGGTTTATCATCAAAAGGAGAAGGCACAATGAACTGCTCTTGTGAAATCATAGTTTGAAAAACTTTTTCCCTAGTGCAGCCTTTCAGAGTTTTAGAACAAATTCTACTTATAAGACTATAATAATGATAATTTAAATCATTTTTCTTGTAATTATCGTTTATTCTATCATCATTGCAGGGGTGTACAAGTGCATTAGAAGAACTAGCTGTAAAAACACCTGCCTGTGAATCATTGATTCGGTAACTTCCATTTTGTAACGTACGGTTTTCCTGTGAAAGAGTTGCCCTAACTGTAAACTTCAATCCCCGATCAAATCCGCAGCCACGATCTGGGTCACTAGAAACAAAATTAAATAGCAAATTACGCCCTTGTCGTATTCCTGCAAATTTCCCTGCTCCGCAGAGAGTCGATACACCTGGATAGTTTGTAAAATTGATGTAGCCAGATATTCTATTTTGAGGTTCAAGCAAAAGTTCTATAACTACGTTACCACTCTCCTTAAAAGTTGTATTAGTAAATGGGCCGGTATATCTAACTTGTTGACTTGACTGTATTTTAGATTGAGCCAGAGCTATGTTAGGGAACGTGGATAGAACCACGCCTGCGATTATGAATGTAATTGCTTGATGAGCTTGCTTCAAATTCAGTCACCTCATTGTTAAAACTAAGCCAATTCTGCTTAATTTCATAATCTTTTATTGTTTAATAAAAGTAACAAATTTGTCAATGTTTGCGATCGCTAATCAATGGGACTTAGACAAAAACACCCAGAAAAAAGCCTCAAATGTATATACAGAGAGACTTTAACATCGTTTTACTTGGTTTATTGATATATCTGGGTTCGAGCCATTTTTGAGCATTTGGTGTATTTCCCATACCCTGTATGGGTTTGAGGCTTGTTTATTCCTCAAAAATGTTTAAGTCCCGTTAATTGACTTCTGCTGCTCATAAACGACAATTAGATTTACAGACAATCTTTTCTTGCTTTTGATCGGCATTATAAAATGTGATGCTATGAACCTTACCACCAAGCCCAAAGAAACCGTATCTAGTCAAGTCGATATGCACTTGCTGCAATTGAGTGACTTCGCTGTTGATTTGTGTAAAAGCCATACAGCGCGTCAATGGATATGTTTCGGTGGATTGTGGAAATTGTTCTTCGACCCCTAGAAGAAGAAAGGTTTTGTCCATTTACCTAAGCGTTGGGTTGTAGAGCGAACTTTTGGTTGGCTTAATTGGTGTCGGCGTAAAAGTCACGGATTATGAACGACTACCAAAAAATTCGGAGACTTTTATATACATAGCAATGATTCAGCTCATGGTCAGACGACTTGCATAATTTTTCACTCGTTTTGACTTTTCAAACATCCTCTAAATTAAAAGTTAGGAGTTAGGAAAACTCATAACTCCTCACTTTAAAATACCTCATCTTCAATACCACGCCACCATTCCCCCAAATTCATCAAATCTTGGTAAATATCTTCTAATTCTTTGGTATAGACATCGTTTGTAAGGGTGGCTCGACGCTCTTGCAATTTTTTGAGGCGCAGTTGTACCAATAGCCAAGGTTTAGAGATGCTATTCGTTGCTTCGATGTATTGCGCTAGTTCTTTACTACTGCCCGTTAGCTCATTATTTGACATTTGCTCGAATTTAAGAAAATCTATATCTGATCAGGATATCAACTTTCGTAGACAATTTTAATCTCCCTTTTTATTTATAATTTATAGTTCAGATGAACTATTAAGTGGCGATGTTTAGGACGGGCTACGCCTACGCTATTCTAGGAAAGCCTAGCCCTTTCAAGGTGACTTGAAAAATCTCGTTTTTTCTCTCTGTGCCTCTGCGTTTCCTCTAAGAAAAATTTTTAGTTGAGTGCAGATGCAATGTCTACGATAAGGCTTTCGCCAACGCATCTCCAAGTTTACGTAATGTTCTCTCTCGTGCAAAGTCAGCCGCTGCTCGTGCCGACTCTGCCAGAATTGTGTCAGTGTTTGGTGTTAGCTTCAAAGCCCCACCTAAATAACCCAGTGCCTTAACATAACAATCAGATAAATTGGTCGAGGCTAACCGCTTTACAGTTTGGTAATCGCCATTTATAAAGGCAGATAAAGCCTTGGCGTGTAAATCATTTCCAGGTTCGGGAACATCCAAAACATTCAGGATTGCCTCAATAGCTTTATTTACCTTTTCTAGCGTCAGTTCTTGTTGTACAGCTTGCACTATTGTTTTTACTCCTAAGTCTAGTTTTCAAAATTTTTAGCTCTAACTTGGGGCAAATAGAGTATGTCCCAGTTACGATCCAAATGCTATTTTACGATTTGTGACACAAAACCAACAGCATTATCCCGGTCATAATTAATGAATCGCAATTCTCAGAAAAGCTAGATTTTGCTCCCTAATCTCCCCCATCTCCTCAACAGTTAACCAAAAACAGCCACGAGACTAGTTCGTGACTGCTAACAAGGTTGGTCAATTAACTGATTATTTCTACTTTACATATTTGGCACAAGCCACGTAGACGCATTGGCGAAGCCTCTCGTAGAGAAGCAGCTTGCCAAAAGGCATCGCAGCCAGTTCAAAACTGGCAATTTATTAAGCCTTAGCCAAGTTTTCAGCAACAAAGTCCCAGTTCACCAACTGTTCTAGGAAATTCTTGATAAACGCTGGACGAGCGTTTTTGTAGTCAATATAGTAAGCGTGTTCCCAAACATCCAAGGTTAGGAGTGCCTTCTGTCCATGAGCTAGTGGATTTTCTGCATTTGGTGTTTTGATCACCTTCAGCGTACCACCATCATCAATCAGCCAAGACCAGCCGCTGCCGAATTGAGTTGTGGCTGCATTAGAGAATTCTTCCTTGAATTTGTCAAAGCTACCGAAGTCTTTATCAATCTTGGCTGCGATTTCACCAGTGGGTGCGCCGCCACCTGCGGGTTTCAAAGAATTCCAGAAGAAGGTGTGGTTCCAAACTTGAGCAGCGTTGTTAAAGATTCCTGCCTTAGAGGAGTCTTTAAAGGAAATTTTGATCACTTCTTCCAGAGGCTTATCAGCAAGTTCGGTACCTTCAGTGAGCTTGTTCAGGTTGTCTACATAAGCTTTGTGATGCTTGCCATAGTGATACTCGAAAGTCTCAGCTTTCATGCCATAAGGCTCTAGAGCATCCTTGTCAAAGGGTAGTGGTTCTTGTACAAATACCATTGTGTGAAATCCTCTCTTTATCGGTTTCCAGTTGAAAGCTATTGCAAAAGCTTGAGAAATTAGCAGCTTTTGTTTTTGAAAGTTTTATGTTTTTCATGATCAAACATAAAACTAAACTTCGTCATTCTACTACCAAAGTGAAGAGAAAGTGAAGATGAAAACAAAGTACTTTTGTGATAAGTCAAATCGCTAGTAATTAATGATTATAAATAAAAATGGCTAATATTTCATCGCCAGAGAGCGCTATTAATTAGCATTTTGGAATTAAAGCTTGCATACTTCTATCTTTAGTAGGATTAATTACGATATAAAAAATCATTCTAAAGCGAGATGATTTAATGCTTAAATAATCTAAAATTTCTCGTACAAGGCTTACATTTGCAATGAAGATAGCCAATAGTCAAATTATCTATTTTGTTTTTAAATGCAGTTTTGAGGATGGTAAGTAAATAATCACTCACCCACCATCCTTTGAAACTAAAAAACTAACAGCAAATAGCGGTGATTACCACTGAGATAAACGCTGCTGGTAATAGTTAACGATTTGTGCAGTGACTTCAGACACGTCCAAACCATCGGTTTGAATTTCAATTGCATCCGCTGCTTTTTGTAAAGGAGAAACTTTGCGTGTAGTATCTTTCCAGTCACGTTTGGCAATATCGCGTTCCAGCTGCTCTAAACTCACTTCAGGTTGACCTTGTTTGTTAAAGTCTTGCTGGCGGCGACGGGCGCGTTCACTTACAGAAGCGGTTAAGAAGATTTTAACTTCGGCATCGGGGAACACATGAGTGCCAATGTCCCGACCTTCAGCGACTAAACCACCTCTTTTACCCCAGTTTTGCTGTTGTTTAACCAGTGCTTGACGGACAGCAGTTTGTGCGGCGATCGCCGATACAAGAGATGTTACCTCAATCGTGCGAATTGCCTGGGTAACATCACTACCGTTAATCCGAACCCGCACCGGAGATTGTAAATCCTGATTGGGAGTCAGTTCAATTTTACACTGGTTAGCTAATTCGGCGATCGCACACTCATCATCAATGAGAATACCCTTTTGCAGTACTAACCAAGTGACAGCACGGTACATTGCTCCTGAATCTAAATAGACTAAATTCAGGCTTGCTGCCACTTGACGTGCCACTGTAGATTTTCCAGCACCAGCTGGGCCATCAATGGCAATGATGGGTTGGCGATCGCGCAATATCGTATTGTCAATCAAACGTGTAGAACCAAGACGAGCTGCGATCGCCAACATTCCTTCCTCCTGAACTTTTTCTAAAGACATCAACGTAGTCGGTTCAACCAATTCAATATATTCCACTGAGACCGTGCTGACCATTGCCACTTCTTGCTGTACCATTGCTATCAACTTGTTGCTATTGCGTTCCCCAGCCCGAAACGCAGCTTTAGCTCGTCGCAAGCCACGATATAACACCGCTGCCTGCTCTTTTGCCGTTGCAGTCAAATATTGATTACGAGAACTGAAGGCAAGACCCGAGGCTTCCCGCACTGTTGGACAACCGACAATCTCTACTGGCAAATTTAAGTCAGCTACTAAGCGTTTAATAATTGCCAGTTGCTGACCATCCTTTTGACCAAAGTAGGCACGGTCAGGCTGTACCAAGTTGAAAAGTTTGGTCACAATCGTAGCGACACCCTGAAAGTGACCTAGCCGAGAACGACCACACAAGCCTGTTATCATAGCAGATGGGGGGATAACTTGTGTAACCTTTGATTCTTGTATACTCTTCTGAGGAACTGCCATTTCTTCCGGAGTCGGTGCAAAAATAGCATCTACCCCAGCTTGTTCGCAAAGTTGTTGATCTTCTTCTAAAGTGTGGGGATAGCGTTGATAATCCTCATTGGGAGCAAATTGTAGAGGATTGACGAAAATACTAACAATCACTGTAGAATTTTCTTGCCGCGCCCGTTGGATTAAGCTTAAATGACCTTGATGCAAATTCCCCATCGTTGGCACCAGACCGACTGCCGTCTGATACCAGCCAGTCATCTCATCTAGTCTCAGATCCTCAGTAACTGCAATCAGCTTGTTTTCTGAGCAGCGTTTAGTTAAATAGCAGCGTAAAGCTGCGACTGTTGTCAGCAGGCGCACAAAAATACCCCTAGTTCTTATCGATCCCTCCCCCGCTAGTTTATATCTGAAATAGAGGGAAGAGATGATTCAACTAGGGGAATTAAGTGATACGGAACTGGGGATTGGGCATTGGGCATGGAGAAGAGACAAGGGAGACAAAGAAGAGGGGGGAGACAAGGGAGAGACTTATTCAATAATTCCCCCTTGTCCCCCTTGTCTCTCTCATCTCCCCAGTCCCTATTCCCTATTCCCTAAGACTTCAATATGCACTGGTGCCACGCCACTGCCCATCATTCCCAAAATTCGAGCCGCGCCAGCAGATAGGTCTATGACTCGACCCCGAACGAATGGACCTCGGTCATTAATCCGCACTACCACACAACGACCATTGCGGGTGTTAGTTACACGAACTTGCGTACCAAAGGGTAAGCTACGATGGGCGGCAGTCATTTCTTCTGGATTGAACCTCTGACCGCTAGCAGTCCGATTACCAGAACCATCATAGCCATAATAGGAAGCCATGCCTCCGAAAGAGATTCGCACTGGGCCGACGACAATCTCTTTTGGCAATTTGGGTATTGATATTGGCAGACGCACTGGTAAATTCGCAATTTCTTTTAAGGGAGATGCATTGCCTAGTAGCCTCCGTAGGCGATTGGTTGCTTGCAATGCATCTTCCGCAAGATTGTTGGTAGTACCTGCTAATCGCGTACCTTCGTTGATTTCGACCAATTCTTCGCCGTTAATTTTGATTACATAGCGATCGCCATTTTGCTGGAGGGGGGCGCTTTTGTTTTGCGCTTGATTAGCAACTGTAGATTCGCCCCCTGCTTTCCAACTTACGGTAATCTTACTGCCGTCCACATTTTCCCGATTCAACTGGTTGATCTTAGCTGCTATTACACCAGCTATCTGAACCGGGTCATTGTCAACAGAGCTAATCTGGTTATTTGCACCCGTTACGTTCCCAGTACCCACTGCCGATGAATTGCTAGCAATAAGGGCGTACGATTGTACGCCCCCAGTATTTCCAATTGCACCAACTTTTTTAGTTTCTAGACTCGTATCTGCTACAGAACTCAAAAAGGTGAGAACGGGAATATTTTTGATAAAAAGGGTTGCCGCCTTACGTCCCCCGATGTTGTGAGGATGAATTTCTGTAATCACAGCATCCAACGTTTGTTTCCCTGCTGTTGATTGAAACTCTCCCACCTTCACCACATCAGTGGTAGGTGATTTTTGGGAAGCTAGCGCATTTCCCTTGGTGGTTTGAGTGCAACCGACTGTGGGTAAACCCAAAACAGTCACAAGCAGGGTGACAATAGTCCAGAAATATCTTTGATTCATGCGTCCGTTTTTTAAGCGACTGTAGAACTTAAGTTTTATGATTTGCGGGATTTTTCACTTTCGGAAAGTGACTTCCCTCCTGAAAAACTTGAACTCGTTCCGTTTTCACTTTTTATTTATAACTGCAACAGACTAGCATGAACCTTTTGGCTTGGGGATCAGGGTTTTAGCGTAATTCTCAGCAACTTTCTCAAATTTAAATTCCAATTTTAAGGGCGAAACCTTTCTCAAATCAGGACTTTGGCTATGTAACGCTTTTTAATGCAAGTCAAAAATTTCTTAAAAAAACTTTACGCTTATTGTACGCCAAAGCGACGATACCCTGTTAATATCGCTTCTAAAGGTTCGTAACTACTTATGTATTCTAGATTACATCAGTTTTGGCTATTTACTATCAGAAGATAATATAAGTTTAATTAAATTACATCTGCATAAATACTCAAAATAACTTATTTAATGAAATATTTAGATTTACCTATGAATAAGTCGTCATCCGAGTTACATTTGAAATAATTATGCAAATCAGTTTGAGTTTAATCTCTTTTTTGAAAGTTTTTTCTACCTAGATTAATCATCACTTTTATTCTCCATGACTAGGCTACAAATAGTGATATATGTAACTTGATATAACAGTATTACTGAGTATAAAAAAAAGGAATATACTCAACTCAATATTTTTCCGGATTAATGATGAAAAAATTAATAAAACTTCGCGATCGCTTGGAGAAAAATTTTTATTAGTATTAAAAAGTACAATGGCTATTTTTTGCCCTAGGTAATTGATCAAGTATGATTTTTGAGAGCAAGCCGTCTTTTCAAAAATCTTTGTGGGTGTAGGGATGTAGGCATTACTGGATTGGCATTGGTGTCAACTTAACGTAAAAGCCTAGTCTGATCAGAAGAGTGAAAATTTTTCGATGTACCACCTAGATTTTGATTCTCCCTAACCCCTTAAAAAGGGGGGAACTAGAATTGAGTGCCCCCAATTCATTGGGGGTTGGGGGATCTAAAAGAACGGAAAATTAAGTGTTTGGGCTTAAGTTGACACCAATGTGTACACCTGCACCCCTACTATATATAGTAGATATTTTGGGAAATGCGATCAGCCTGATGACAAACCAAGCATATCAAGGAGATTTAGAAATAGACCAATCGCCATTAAAAGCTTTTCTCAACGAGTTGCATTCCCAGTACAAGTCACTGCTAGAGGGTGCAGTGGCAAACTACATTCCGGAACTGGCAAAGGTAAACCCGGACTTGTTCAGCATTTGCATTGTGACAGTAGATGGTCAGGTTTACAAAGTTGGGGACTATGAGCAACTCTTTACCATTCAATCAATTTCCAAAGTGTTGGCTTATGGACTTGCCTTAGAAGATCATGGACTGGATTATGTTTTGACTAGAGTTGGCGTGGAACCAACGGGGGATGCATTCAACGCGATTATTTTAGATGAGCAATCGAAGCGACCTTATAACCCAATGGTAAATGCTGGAGCGATCGCCACCACCAGTTTAATCAAAGGTTCCGGCCCAACCGAACGCCTCAACCGAATGCTCGATATGTTTCACCGATATATTGGCCGGGACGTGTTCGTTGACATTTCAGTTTTTACCTCAGAACGGAGTACAGGGCATCGCAACCGTGCAATGGCGCATCTGATGCTCAACTTTGGTATGATTGACCGGAATATTGAAGAAGCTTTGGATCTTTATTTCCAGCAGTGTGCTGTGATGGTGAATTGCCAAGATTTAGCGGTGATGGCGGCTACCCTTGCTAACAGAGGTATTAACCCCATCACCAAAGAACGGGCGGTAAATAAGCATTACATCAAAGATATTCTGAGTGTTATGTATACCTGTGGCATGTACAACTTTGCAGGTGAGTGGGCTTATAAAATTGGGATTCCGGCGAAAAGCGGTATTTGTGGTGGGATTATCGCCGTTGTACCCAATAAGATGGGCATTGGAGTTTTTTCGCCGCTACTGGATGTGCGTGGTAACAGTGTGCGGGGGGTAAAGGTGTGTGAAGAACTTTCCCAACGGTTAAGGTTACATCTATTTGATTGTTCAGGTCAAGAGGCGAAATTTGATTGAAGGAGGCAGGAGCTAGGAGGAAGAACAGCCATACAATTTCTAATTTCAATAGCGATGCCTACGCCTGGCTACGTCTACGCGGCAGTCGGAGGGATTAGTTTAAACGCCAATCCCATCCATCTTTAGCTAGTTAGTCAGGTTTTCAATAGTATATAAAATATTTTTTGAACATGATATTTTTATACTATTGAGTTCTTCACTAACTGTTACAAATAGGCGAAATGCCTTCTATTTTATAGTTATTTTAAGGCGATAGTTAGGATTAACATTATGCATCAAATTTCAAAGCAGACTATAGAGAAAGCACAAAAACATGCTCAGGAAGCGCTTGAGCAGAGTAAAGAGGTAGAACAGTTGGCTAAGAGTTTACAAATAAATGACCAAATCGGCGAAGAACAAAAAGAACGTATCCTAGCCAATATAGAAACCATGCACAAGCACGCGCAGAAATTTCAAGATTTGGTGTATAGACTAGCAGAAGATCCTTCAACAGATGTGTATTCAGAAGCAATAAAGGAGCATATAAAGGTAAATGAAGCCCATATGAAAGTCAATAAGGAATTTCAAAACATAGAGCCGCCAGCTTAAATGAGTTCAAGTTTCACTCTCACTTGTATACTTGGCTCTCATAGATGCAAAAATGGAGTGAGCGTTGCTGGTTTATCAAAAGCTGCTTCTGACTACTCTGGTAAAAAATACTGAAACTATTAAGATTAGAAGCATCTGCCTACTGAATACCCACTAATCTTTCCCAACCATGCCTCTGTCACGCATAGTAACGCTGATTGTTGGTCTGATCGTCATTTTGGGGCTAGTCCTATGGCTAATTGATTCCCTATCGCGCCTCTATTGGCAATTGTCTTATTCGCCATTGCTAGGCAATTTGCTGCTACTGCTGCTGATTGTGCTTATCGGAGCGTTGGTTGCCGCTTTTGTCTATTATGTATTGGTGATTCAGTCTGGGGAAAAGCGATCGCGCCGCAAAGTAAAGCGAGTGACTGCGGCGCAAATTCCTGCTGCTAAATCTGATGCTGCTTCTACAACTCTAGAGGCTGTGCGGCAACAGGTAGGGCAAATTCAAGATGAAGTAGCACGCCAAGCTTTATTAAGTAAATCGCGAGAGATTGAAGCGAACTTAGCCCGGGGTGAAATTCAAGTAGTGGTATTTGGTACCGGCAGTGCTGGCAAAACTTCCCTAGTTAATGCGATTATGGGACGCATGGTCGGTCAGGTTGATGCACCAATGGGTACAACCCAGGTTGGGGAAACTTATTGTCTGAGGTTGAAGGGATTAGAACGCAAGATTTTAATTACGGATACGCCAGGGATTTTAGAAGCAGGGGTGGTGGGAACGGAACGGGAACAAATGGCGCGAGAACTGGCAACAGAAGCAGATTTACTGTTGTTTGTGGTAGATAATGATTTACGGCGCTCAGAATATGAACCGCTACGGGGGTTGGCAGAAATTGGAAAGCGATCGCTTTTGGTGCTTAACAAAACTGATTTATATACAGATGAAGATAAAGAAGCTATCCTCGCGAGATTGCGTCAACGGGTACGGGGATTTATTGCTACTAATGATGTGGTGGCGATCGCTGCTAATCCCCAATCTGCACAACTAGAAACTGGCGAAACCTTCCAGCCAGAACCGGATATTGTTCCTTTGCTGCGGCGGACAGCTGCTGTTTTACGGGCTGAGGGTGAAGATTTGGTAGCAGATAACATTCTTTTGCAATCTCTGCGATTGGGAGACGAAGCGCGAAAACTCATTGATGGCCAGCGTCGCCGTCAAGCTGACAAAATCGTGGAACGGTTTCAGTGGATTGGTGCTGGTGTAGTATCAGTCACGCCGATTCCAGTTGTAGATTTACTAGCAACAGCCGCTGTTAATGCTCAAATGGTTGTAGAAATTGGCAGAGTGTACGGCTGTGAATTGAATATGGAACGGGGGCGAGAGTTAGCCCTTTCTTTAGCAAAAACGATCGCCAGTTTGGGCATTGTCAAGGGAGCAATTCAATTATTATCTACAGCTTTGCAGCTTAATGTTGCCACCTTTATTATTGGTAGGGCTATTCAAGGCGTGACAGCAGCTTATTTAACACGAATTGCTGGTAAAAGTTTTATTGAATATTTTCGCCATGATCAAGATTGGGGTGATGGTGGAATGACGGAAGTTGTCCAGCGACAGTTTCAAATTAACCGCAGAGATGAATTTATCAAGGCTTTTATTCAAGAAGCGATCGCGCGAGTGGTGAAGCCGTTAACAGAAAAATCTGAGGTGGTTGAGGAAGATACGGAAGCTGAGGGTTAGGATATTCTGAGAAGAGGAGGGCAATATTTATTTTTGGTAAATTACAGTTGATTTGTAACCGTTTACAGGGTTAACGAGTGAATAAGGGTTACAGGCCAATGGCACTAAGAAAAGCCCAAGGCAGACTGAAGATCAACACCAAGATGCAACCAAGTCAGGAACATAACCTTTGTTACGCGGCTCAAGTCCCCTGCACCGGAAGATGTGTTGACAATGGCACCACCGCCGCTTTTGAGGATCAGGGGAATTTGATACTTCATGCCAAGAAAAACACCTTTCAGGTTGATATTCATCTGGCGATCAAATTCTTCCTCGGTAATATCAGCCAATGGCGTTCCCGGATGTTTGACCCTGCCTTGACATTGCGAACTAAAAAATAATCCAAAATCTCATCTAGATCTTGGCTTGCTTCCTTAGCAATAAAATATTCCATTATCCTTGAGTCTCACGGGCCTTGCGTAATTTATCCTCCAGTCGTGCCATCACCACTTCACCACCTACTACGTCTCCACGTTCGATAGAAGCCAGCCCAGCCGCTAGTTTTTTCTTAGTTTCTTCTTCCCATTCCTGATAACCCTTTTCCCATTCTTCCAGCAGTTTTAATGCTTTCACAATGACATCTTTAGCATTTTTATATCTATTTATAGCAATTCAGGTTTGTATAAATTGCTCGTATTCCGCTTGAAGTTGGATGTTTATAGTTTTTACCTCTAGTTAATTAAGAGCGTTACCTAGCCACATTTTCTGTAGCCTGTAAAACTCAGTTGCGGATTATTGTCCTAATCTAATTTTTTAACCATTGTTCACCTCTGGCCACTCAAAAGCGCAAACTAAGAAATTCTAGTAATTAATTTCTTACCAAGGATGGTCAAAGCCTCATATATCAAGGGTATTTAAGAGGCAGTGCGGCATAGCTTTATTACCCGGTTGGGGCTGATTGCTTACTTTGATAGACAGCAATCTGCGCTACACAAAGATTGTTATACTGTGTGCATAATCGTTTTAACATAACTAAGCTGGTTCCTCAGTAACGAGATATGTTTTGTCTCCTATCAATGAATTTTCACCATCCTCTCTAATAATAGGTGCCCAAGCAATTTTCATACCTTCTTGCTTAAGTTTTTGAGCAACAAATTCTATATATTCCATATCAGGCTGAACTGATATAAGTTTCAATAGTTCTATACCTGCTTTTGTTAATACTCCAACTTGATTTCCGATTTTAGGCGTATCCTTCTCTCTTTCAAATAAGAGAATTAAAGAGGAGTAAAGTAAATTAGAGGTACTGCCGGAGGTACTAGCTTCAAAGGAAAAACTTATAGAATCACTATCATTTATAAGACCAGCGTCTTTTAGATCAAGAATTTCAGAAAAGCCAATAGTATTATCTTTCTTAAAAATATATTCTTTTGGGTCAAGCTAAAAAGCTTTGTTCTTCTCACTTAGGACATATTTCCCTAATTCAACAAAGTTTTCTGCTTCTTGTCGTGAAAGATTTTTCAATATCTCAAGAGTACGTAGCGAGAAAGAACCAGGTTTTGTAATCTCCCCAGCCAGAATTCTCCCCCACCAGTATTGGAGATCTTCTGTTGAAATTTTCTCTGCTATATCAAAGAAATGATTAATCCATTCTGGTTCTGGCTTCTGTTCTGGGATCTCACTTTTATTTGCTAGTTCCTCAGCAGCGTTTGCACATACGGATTCTATATTCTGTTGCTTTCGTAACTCCTGGTATTCACTACGGTTTGCCACACGCTCAGGAAGTGAGAGGATCGGGCTAGGTGTCTCAGAAGATCCCATCATCTTAACTTTACCGTCTTCATAATCTGCACCACCAAGCAACTTACGGCTCTCAGCCATAGCTTCGGAAATAACTCGTATTTCGTAAGCTTTAGCCTCAGCATTTTTCTTGCTCAGGTATGGGCGTGAAACTGCACCAAACCCTTCAGCTATTACTTCAATAAGTCTCTTCAGTGGTTCATTAATGCCAGCTAAATCTTTGATTTCCATTTACAGCTACGTATTTTTTACTTCCTAAAGATCGGTGTTTACAATGGTACAGATGTATTAATAAGAATTTAACAGTAAAAACACGTAAAATTAATTTTTTTGTGCCGGACTTGGCCAAAATATTCTGTACTCCTATCAATGCTTTCTTTCCTTAAAGTGCGATCGCCCTTGGTTATGTGGGAAACTAACTCTGGAGCGATCGCCGATAATTCAGAATTACAAGTCTTCACAAGGTTACTCGGTTCTACAGTTAACATTGAACGAGTCGAACATATTTTAAGTGGCGATCGCCGCTGCGCTTATCGTGTTTCTGTCTATGATCAAGCTATTGACTCCTAAGAAACACAAGGGTGTAAGGGAGAAGAAGGTGTTTGTTTGATATGTTGCGGGAGCGAAAAACTCGCCCGTGAGAGGCTCTTAAGAGTTAGTAAGGCGGCGCAGTTGTGGATCTTGCAGTTTTAGCTTATTAATATAGATTCGGAATTGTTGCAAATTGTAAGTATTGAGCTCTTTCATCACTCTGGTCAAAGAAAAATCTCAGCCAACTTTTAAACAAGAGACACAAACTGGGTTTTGAGCTTTATTTTCTAACATTATGACTAGATTATCTATTTTGGCTGAAAGTCTTGTGCAGCAAGGATTATTGTTTTTTATCTGGAGAGAGTGATGAAAGAGCGATAAAATAGCGGTACTGGATAGATAAAGACTATTTCCCAAATACCGCTACAATCCTGTGTTGATGTCGAGGAAAGTCGCTAAAAACTCATCAATTAAACCATCAGACTAAAGTCGGTGCTTTTTCCATCTCTGCATTGTACTGACCAAGGCTGGCTGCTCCGTTTAACTTCGCTCGATGATAGAGTAGTTTTTGTGCCTCAGATGTATTATGATCATTACCCTGCCAGTAATCTAAAGCTGGTTGCTGAATAGCGCGGGCATAGGAAAAGGTAATAGACCAAGGACACTGGGAAGCAAATTTAGCATTCATCACATTCAGATGTTCCGTTGAGCGTTCGTTACTCTGTCCACCGGAAAGGAAAGCAATTCCGGGAACAGTAACAGGTACGTTCTTGAGTAGGCATTGAATAGTCATTTCTGCTACCTGCTCTACACTCGCCTGATTGGGACAAGTCAAGCCAGAAATCACCATACTAGGTTTAAGTATCATTTGGTCAAACTCAACTTTATGCAGACGCAGTTGATTAAATACTGCTTTTAATGTTTCATCTGTTACTTCGTAAGAATCTTCTATTGTATGGTCGCCATCAATTAATACCTCCGGCTCCACAATTGGTACAAGTCCTCCTTCTTGACACAAAGCAGCATAACGAGCTAGTGCATGAGCATTAGCTTCAATGCAAGTACCGCTGGGAATGCCATTACCAATGGTAATCACAGCCCGCCATTTGGCAAAACGTGCGCCCATTTTGTAATATTCAGCAATGCGCTCCCTTAGACCATCTAATCCTTCGGTGACTTTCTCACCTGGACAAGCTGCTAAGTCTTTAGCTCCGGCATCAACTTTGATACCAATGATCATACCCGCATCTTGCATCACCTTCGTAAAAGCAACTTTAGCCTGAGAAAACTGGCTAATAGTTTCATCGTAGAGAATAGCTCCACTGATGTATTCAGATAAACCAGGAGTTGTCAGAATTAACTCTCGATAAGCACGTCGTCGTTCTTCTGTCGTGGGGATACCTAACTTTTCAAATCGCTTGTTGCATGTAGCGTTACTTTCATCCATTGCCAGGATACCTTTACCAGGAGCAACCATTGCCTTGGCGGTGTTTCTCAATTCCTGCGCGTATGCACTCATGTTAATCATCCCTTCGTTGGTTTTGGCGATCACTATTTATCTAAAATTATTGCAAAATTTTTGCAATAATTCAAATTATTTGTTAAATTATTTTTGTATAGATACTATAACCTCCTATGTCAGCATTGCTTGTGGGAGATTTATTTTCCCGCATTTTTTCTGATTATGCCAAAGTCTCGAAAGGCTAAATGGATCAGATAGCTGTTGATTTAGCTGTTAATAATTATTTTATATGTATTTAGTTTTATTGATATATATTTTCAATAATTGGTAATACTTTTTCCAGGAGACTACCGCTTGGATATACTGATGTCCTCAACCGGACTTCAAAGTGTACTTGATTGCTTTTGAGAGTGGAAGTAATCGCCGTGAATCCATCTGAACAAGCGACAAGTTTGGCAATGACGAGTAAAATCTGTCAGCTCACTCATTTTGAGGAATGGAAGCGAATTAATGTCATAAGACTGCTATTTGACTTTTGAAAAAACTCAGTATAACTCGATGAAGCTTCTTTCCTGTTCCCTACCGACGCAAGTTAGTTCAAAAATCAAAACAGACTGCTATATACATGAATTTATTATAATATTAGGCTCAGATTTCCGACTTTTTTAGGACTCACGCAAAACTACACCTTGTAACGGCAATTTCTAAATTGCCACTACATAAAAATAAGAGTTTCGGCGATTTTTTGCGTCAGTTCTATTCTCAGCTCGACTTTATCCATTTTTTGGCAACACTCAAGCTGACACTGAAAGCTTTGTGGGACGCTAGTTTTACTTTGATGAATTTATCAAGGCTTTTATTCAAGAAGCGATCGCACGAGTGGTTAAGCCCTTATCCCGCTTTTGTTACTCTGGGCAGAGAAAATATACTACCTTTTCTAAACCTCAGATTTAATCAGAAGTTGTGCGATCGCGTCTCCATTTTGTCATTTAAATTTCTTTGTTGCGAAAGTACGAAATATAAAGGTTCTAGATTATTCTCCACTGAAAGTGACAGAATTGGGATTACAAGATAAATCTGAAGTAGTTGAACACGATGAAGAAACTCAGATTTGAATTGAAGCAAAGAAGTTAAGAGAAAACGCTCAAATCTGAATGGTACGCTTGTAAAGCGCAAACCCTTAATAGTGCCTGGAATAAATACCAACTTTACAAGTAATAAATTATCAAAGTGTATAGACAACTACAATATTTGTTACCAACTAGGTGATAAGTTTTACGACTGATAAAGAGGTAAAAAGCGATGAACTTAACACCCAGCGAGTTAGAACGCTATCACCGCCAAATGATGCTTCCCAATTTTGGAGAGGCAGCACAAAAGCGCTTGAAGTCGGCAACAGTTTTAGTTACAGGTGTGGGGGGATTAGGCGGTACATCAGCGCTTTATTTGGCAGTAGCGGGTGTTGGGCGGTTAATCCTAGTTCGCGGTGGTAACTTGCGGCTAGATGATTTAAATCGTCAGGTTCTGATGACAAATGATTGGGTAGGTAAGCCAAGAGTATTCAAAGCTAAAGAAACTCTGCAAGCTATTAATCCTGATATTCGGGTAGAAGCAGTTGATGATTACGTTACAAAAGAGAATGTAGATTTTTTAGTGCAATCTGCTGATATAGCTGTTGATTGCGCCCACAATTTCACAGAGCGGAACTTGCTCAATGAGGCTTGCGTGCGCTGGGAAAAACCAATGGTGGAAGCTGCAATGGACGGAATGGAAGCTTACCTGACGACGATTATTCCTGGTATCACTCCTTGTCTATCATGCTTGTTCCCAGAAAAGCCGGATTGGAATCGACATGGGTTTGCGGTTATCGGTGCTGTTTCTGGGACACTAGCTTGTCTTAGTGCATTAGAGGTAATAAAGCTGATTACTAAGTTTAGTCAACCCCTATTGTCACAACTGCTGACAATCGACTTGATGCGAATGGAATTTGCCAAACGACATTCTTATCATGATCCTTCATGTCTGGTGTGTGGTGACCATTCTTACTGGAAAAATTCTTAAACAACATCTTTATAAATATTTAGTTATATATGCTACAAAGCGGGAACTAAAACTACAGCAGATTGTAACATGTTGTGCCCCTACCTGTGTACTTCATTAGACCTCTTGCAAAAATCCTTGAATTACCCCTCCCCAACCCTCCCTGTATGTGTTGGGGAGGGGGCAAGATTTCAAGTTTCCCCTCAATATATCGGGGGGATTAAGGGGGGTCTATTCGACTTATGCAAGAGGTCTATTTACCTGCAATCCGCTGTAAATAAAAGAAAGTTTTTCAAATGCCTGGTAATAGCGGATTTAAGCGATTTGTTTACAATTATGGTTTAGAACTTCTTAAAGCTAGTTAGGATTTTGAAGATATAAAGGCAACAAACAGTAAAAGATATAAAGTAATAATTACTTTCGGTATTTATAAGATTGTCGTCCCAAAGGTAAACACAAAGGTGTTCCCACTACTGGATCTGGTACAATTCGACAAGCTAATCCAAACACCTCTTGCACCATTTCTTCTGTCATTACATCTGTCGGATTTCCATAAGCCATAATAGCGCCATCGCGTAAAGCTACTAGTTGATCAGCATAACGACACGCCTGATTCAAATCATGCAACACCATGACAATTGTCCGCCCCTCAAGTTGATTCAAATCCCCCAGTAATTCCAGCACCTCCACTTGATGAGCTAAATCTAAGAAAGTAGTCGGCTCATCCAATAATAAAATTTGTGTATCTTGTGCTAAAGTCATGGCTATCCAAGCACGTTGCTTCTGTCCACCAGAGAGGGTATCTACGGCTCTATTAGCTAATTCATTAAGGTCTGTAGTTGTTAATGCTTTGCGGACTTGACGTTCATCTTCAGCAGTCCAAGATTGAAACCAATTATCTTGATATGGATAACGACCTTGTGCTACTAAATCTCGCACAGTCAATCCTTCTGGTGCAGATGGGCCTTGAGGAAGAATACCGAGTTGCTGTGCAACTTTAGTTGTTGACTGTCGAAAGATATCAGCGCCATTGAGATATACAGTACCAATATGCGGTTTGAGTAATCTAGCCAAACCCCGCAGTAGAGTAGATTTACCGCAGCCATTGGGGCCAACTAGAGCAGTAATTTGTCCTGTGGGAATCAACAGGTTAAGACCGGATATGATCGGTTTGCCGTCGTAAGCGAGGCCCAGATGTTGGGTTTCAAGGACTGTGTTTTCCATAGAGCTTTCTGATTGCAAGGATAATTAGTCTGAAAGTGCGTAGCTGCAAAGCTGCTGCTGGCAGATAGCTTTCGAGTTTAACTGTGGAGTTATCACATACCAAAACTTTCCCTCAAGTTAGCGTAGACCATAAGGGCTTGTCGCAGATATCGTCCTTCAGGATAGATACATAAATCATATTGTGATGATATTACCAATAATATTGGCTATTTAGTCCTGCACTTGGTAAAGATACTCTGACAAAAGACTTAGGTCAACTTAACAGTATTTTTCCAGCTTATTTTAATTAAAAATGACTTCAATATTTATTAATAGTGCTAAGTAGATGGATCTAAATAAATATACAGCAGATTCCAACTTCTCTTCTTAGGCTACGCCAAGGTGAGGTACAGATCATCGTAGGGGCATAACATGTTGTTCCCCTACCCGTGTACTTCATTTACCTACAATACGCTGTAAAATAGTTCGTCATTGCGTTAGCGCAGCCTTCCCGTAGGGTACGAAGTGTTCGCAATGACATTTTATATTTTATTTCGCCTAGCTACTTATTGGGCGACCACTTACGGAGCGATCGCCATAACTTATTTACTCATTTCGGGCTATTCTGTAGCAATTATCACATCTGACGCTTTAATCACAGCGATCGCTTGTTTTCCCTGTTGAAGTTGAAGATGCTCTACCGACTCCTTGGTAATAATTGCAGTTATTTCCACCCCAGCCACAATTTCTAATACTACCTCAGAGTTGACTGCTCCTGGGTGAATTTTCTTAATAGTTCCTTTTAGGGAATTACGAGCGCTAACTTCCATATTTTGATACTCCTTAGTTAGAAGATAATTTACTTAATAATACTAACAAATATCAGGTTATTGGATTATCCTCATTTAGTGGGATGCTATCTTCTACCTTACAGAAGAACTTAGATAACAGAATAGGATTAGAAGATAGCAAAAAAGTCGATGTGGAATAGTCAAAGAGACAGTCAAAGCTTGGCAGAGCATTGATTAAAAACTTTTTTGGTGATGCACAACTGCAAAGTAATGCTCTGTGAAAATAATACAGGGCGATTGCTCCTTAAAGTGGTAAACTAGAGCCAAAAAAAGCAAATAGAGTCGACGATATTTCATGTCTAATTACCTAATCAAACAAATACAGGACTTACGCACAGGTAACGGAAAATCGTAGACGCATTCGCGTAGCGTCTTGTAGAGAAGCGGCTTGCCGCAGGCTACCACAGAGTCCGCAGAGAAGCCAGTGCGCCCTTGCGGTTAAGAGACTTGTACCCCTCCGGGGAAGCAAGCTACGCTCTTAGCGTTCCCGTAGGGTAGCAACTGGCGCGACACAGAGGAATAAGAGTTTAAGAGGTTTTTTGTATAAGTCCTAAAATAAGTAGTATTGATAGCTCTTGCCGCTTATTCGCTTGATTATACAATAAATTCTGTTTACCAAAATTTTATTACCAAAAAGTTGGTTGTTTCATAAATAGTTGGTATTATTTTGCCACTATCAACAGTAAATTGTCCAAATTTAGATCTGAGGAATTTCGAGGCAAGTATTGCAGATGTGTGAGTTAAAAAAAATTATCAATTTCTGATCAACCAATGTCTTTTACTGATTATAAAGTGTGCTTTTCGCGATTGTGTGTGGCATAAAATTGAGCTAGCTAGAACAGAACAATTACTGCGAAGTGCTAACCTGACTGTTGCCGAAGTTGCAAATTTATTGGGTTATGCTCAACAGGGACACTTCGGTGCTGCTTTTAAACGCAGGTTTGGGATTACACCGAGTGAATGTTTTTTTGGTAAAAAGATTGTTTCGGGATAGTGTGCAAGTTTTGGAATAGACTAACCTGCGATCGCTCCTCTACACTAAGCTTTATTGCAATTAATAACTATCATCTGCAATAAGCCTTTTAATCAAAACTGTGTGAGGAGCGGGATGAAAAATCGGCAGTTCAATATCTATTTATGGCTGGCAGCAACTTTAGTCATAATTATCAGCACTCTAGTAACTCAAGTCGCCTCAGCACAGATGAAATTTGAAAATAATATTCAAAAAGCCTCCGTTTTGAGGCAGGGTGGTGGAAATCAAAAAATCCGGCAACCCAGCGAGTTAGAAATCCCTCTCACCAGCGCAGAATATTTACTAGTGCAGTCGCCCACACCGCAAACCACACCTGCACCAACAATTCAAATAACGGGGGTAAAAGCCAATCCCACTAACATTGGTGTGAAGGTGATTTTAGAGACACTTATTGGGACTCAACTACAAGTTACACGCAGTACGGGCAATAATTTTATTGCAGATGTATCTGGCGGACAGTTACGACTAGCTGACGGTGAAGCGTTCACATTTCGTTTGGAGAAACCACTTGCAGGAATTACTGAAATAACAGTTACAAATGCAGATTTGAATGACCGACTTTCGGCAACTCTTTTGTTACGTCGATTAACCCACAATCATCGTTGCTCAACTGCTTAAGATTTATTTTATAAACACCCTCTAAGTTCCTATATTGAATTTGGACAGTCGTTAATTGAATTTGGACAGTCGTTGATTGAATTCGGGCAGTCGTTGATTGAATTCGGGCAGTCGTTGATTGAATTCGGGCAGTCGTTAATTGAATTCGGGCAGTCGTTGATTGAATTCAGGCAGTCGTTGATTGAATTTGGATAGTCGTTAATTGAATTCGGGCAATCACCAAAAATTTACATAGAATTGCTCAACATATTTATAATAAATAATTTAAATATACTGAATAATGCGGGTGTCAAGTAGCCCCAATTCTGTTTATCTTAGTGCTGTACAGTTCAGTTTAGAAGTCAGTTTTTATCCTGGCACATAATTAATAATAGAAAAGTGATTTATATCATGTCCCAAACGCGAGTCTAAAATACTTGATAGAGCACAGCGTCGGATTGAGGCTTGAAATCGATCAGTCCCACCTTAGACTTAGTGGGACACTTATGGCATAGTAGTTGTTGGTTTAATAGATTTAATCAAATATCGGAATAAATCGTCTATTAACAGGTTTGCTGAGATCGGGCCCATACCACGCCAGTAAAAACCAACTTCATCCACTGAAGAGTGCTGCACGACTTTTAACCTAGACCATAGTGGAGATGCCTTCAAATTTTGAAGTTTAGAATCGAGATTTTCATGACTCATGATATCTTGGGTGACTAAAAATAGGATATCTCCATCAATTTCATCCAAGAGTTCCTCAGATATGTGAAGAAAAGCATAGCGTCCCCCCAAGCGCATTTTGTTGCTCGTCTCAAAACTGAGTAATTGATTTGGGGGACGTTGAATACCAGCATCTTTAAAAACCTCTCCTTCAAAAGAAGCCGCCTCAGGCAGGAAAACTCCATCAGTACGCAATTCAGCCACCGATACAAGTGTAGTTAAGAGACGCTGACCTATAGAAGCTCTCAACTGTGCTAAACGTGCATAATAATTAGTCATTAATTGCTGTGCTGACTGAGTTTTCCCCAAGGCATCAGCAGTAAAAGCTAAGAACCCCTTCCACGGTGCAGCTGGATCAAAAGTAGCCAAAACTGTAGGTGCAATGTGGGATAACAGGCTGTAGATATCTTGATGGGAACTCAACCCCAGAATTAAGTCTGGCTTGAGTCGCAAAAGCTTCTCTAGATTGGGAGACTCCGAACCCACATCTTCAATGCCTTTAAGTTTGCCCACCAATTGCTGCAAGTCAGAAACAGCATCCTTTGGGGCAGCGATAGGCGTGACTCCCAAAGCAAAAGTAGGTTCTAATAAAGCTTGAACCAAAACCACTACCCGTTGAGGATGGGTAGGAACTATCGTTTCACCCATAACGTGTTTGACTACGCGGACATCGACTTGGGATGGTGATTTATTTAAGGAATGACCATTATTGTATGAAGGTTTCCACAAGCTGCAACCATACAAAAATAGCAGCAGCAACATTGCAATTAGGGATAGCCACCTCACCATAATTGTTACTTTTATAATTGCCACTTTAAAGTTGCCTCTACCCCGAAAGGTTCACCTCGAAAAACGCGATTAATATTGTAAGCGCCTTCATAATAAAGAACGTCAAACAAATTTTGGAAATTTAGTGCTGCTTGGAAGTGGTTGTGGCGGTAGTATAAAGCAGCATCGGTGCGAACATAACTCGGTAAAGTGTATGTGTTAGTTAAATCACCTTCTCTGTCACCAAAATAGAACACACCCAAGCCGCCTCCCAACCCTTGCAATTTGCCTTTGGGGATAATATAGGTTGTCCATAAAGAAGCGCTATTTTCTGGAGTATTAGCAAGTAAACTTCCGACTTTAAAAGTGTTGTCACGAGTTACACGACCATCAATATAGTTGTAAGCGGCAATGATATTCCATCCTGGGGCAAGTTCCCCGGTGAAAAATAGCTCAACACCTCTACTTCTCTGCTCACCAACTTGGATAGCATAGGTGGGATCGTTTGGATCTGTTGTTACAATGTTGCTTTGGGTGAGTTGGTACAAAGCGAGTGTTGCGGAAAGTTTATTATTGAGCAAGTCGGTTTTGACTCCAACTTCATACTGAGTACCGCGTGTAGGTTCAAAGGAATTGTTGTTAACATCTGTACCCAAAGCTTGATCGAAAGAGCGACTGTAGCTGGCGTAGAGTGAAATAGGTGGAATCGGTTGATAAACAATGCCTAAGCGTGGGCTAAACGCTGAATTGGATTGGGAGGTAACACTTCTCTCAATAGGGCTTGTGGGGTCGCTTGTGGTTGCGGCGACAATCTTTTGATCCTCAAAGTCCCCCCGTCCACCTAAGACCAACTTCAGATTAGGTGCGATTGCTAATTGGTCTTGAAAATAAATTCCTAAGTCATCGAGTCTTTCCTTATCTTTGCGAGTGTCCAAAAAATCTCCTGGTGTCTGTCCATAAACTGGATTGTAAATATCAAGCGACGGAAAAGTTCGGTCTATAAAACTGAAGGGTGAAACGATACGTTGATACCAATCAACACCGATGAGCAATTGGTGTTCTAGAGAACCAGTTTTGAATTTACCCACCACATGAGTATCTTGAGAAAGGTTGCTGACGCTAGTCGGGCCCCAAATCTGCTCAAAGCGATCAACGGTACGGTTATCTGCCTCTAAACTCGTTGGTGTGACGTTAGTAGTATAAGGTCGCTCTACAAACGCATAGCTCAAGCTATTGTACAAAGACCACTTATCACTAAAATTATGCTCAAATTTGTAGCCAACTCGACCTACTGTCACCTTTTCTCTGTCTTGCGTCGGATCTCCCACATAGGTGTTAGGAGAAAACTTGCCATTTGGATTTGGTAGTATTGTTCCAATCGCAGGTAAACCTAGAGGAGAGAGTTCCGCTTGTCGTGAACTGAGATACTCCCCAGATACAGTCAGCTTTGTGTCACGATTCGGTTGCCAACTAATAACGGGTGCAAAAAAAGTCCGCTCTGCGTATACATGATTAATATAGCTGCCGGAATTTTCGTAATCAGCATTGAAGCGATACAACAGCTTTTTATCAGTCGTCAGAGGACCTGTGAAGTCTATGGAGGATTTATATAAGCTATAACTAGCGACATTACCCTCTATTGAGTAGTAAGGTGTACTGAGTGGCTGTTTAGTTATGAGATTATACACACCTCCCGGTGAGCCATTTCCGTAAAGTACCGAAGCTGGTCCTTTTAAGACCTCTACACGTTCTATGTTGGCAAGGTCATTTTGAAATGGAGTGCCAATAAAACTAGTGAGGTTATCTCTCAAACCATCTCTGAGACTATTTGAAGACTCAACATCGAAACCGCGAATAATCACACTCTCGCCAAGGCGGCTTGGTTCCGAGTTCTGACCGATACCAAGATTTCTCAGGACATCGCCAACGCGTTTGTCTGCTTGGTCTTCAATCACTGCCCTTGGGACAACTTGAACCGTTTGTGGAATATCCCGGTTTAGCGTATTTGTTCTTGTCCCGGTAGTGGCATCCGGTACACGATAACCAGTATCTGGGGGAGCAATTACCTCTAGTTCTATCGCTGGCTTTTCCCCTGGTGTCTGCTGTGTTGTTGCAGTAGAAGTTACCCCAAACACCAAACCCTCAGTCTGACTATCAAACAATTCCACTGCTGGCGCAGCCGTTTTCCCCACAACTGTTAATCGCACTGTGTTAGTGTCCACATTGGTAACTGTAATTAGTGCTATGCTGGCAGATGGCTTTGATTGTTGGAAACTCTCACCACTTGTCAGTTGAAAGTGAGCATTTTTGATATCTGCAACGTAGGAATTACCTTCTACTTTCCCAGAAACTGACAATTTCTCAGAACTGGGCGTAACTAAAATTATCTCTATTCCTTTGACAGTGGTGTTTACCTTCACATCCATCACCGACACTACAGGAGTTGTAGCTTGACTAAGTTGGGAGACTTTGTTCTGATCTCTGGGTGTCCTCAGTAAATAAGTTGGGCTGGTGAAAGCAGACTGCATATCACTCAAACTATAAATCTTTTGAGTTGGTTCAACTTGATTGGATGCTGTCTGTTGGGGTAATGGTTGTTTTTCAATTTTTGGTATCTCCTGACTCAGAACAGGAAGAGTGTACGCCACCATTGAGGCGGTAAATAAAAGACATCGCCGAAACAAGACAAATAATTTTTTCACAGCCACTATCACTCCTCACAATTCGCTATTTACTACGAAATCAGCACACGACAAACAAAATATGTCAAAGATATAGGCGATCGCAGAACCAATGAACCTTTGTCTTTGAGCATTCATATTTCTAAAATAATACCAAAATTTTTGGTAACTATTACCAAAAATTTTGGTGATCAAATTTTGACAAATAGTATTACTATTGAAATCAAGCAAATAAGTAACAGAAATCAACCAATTATTAGAATTAAACTTTTTGAATATATTTGACTAATTTTGTGCATTGAACTTCATGTAGCTGATCCAGGACTTACGCAAGAACTCTCTGAAACTCTTATTTCTCCGTGTCGCGCCAGTTGCAACTCCTGCGGAGAGACGCTGCGTGTAGCTTGCTTCTCCGTAGGAGTACAAGTCTCTTAACCGCAAGGGCGCACTGGCTTCTCTGCGGACTCTGCGGTAGCCTGCGGCAAGCCGCTTCTCTACGTTCGCGCAGTGTGTCGCAGACAGACTCTACGCGAATGCGTCTACGATTTTCCGTTACCTGTGCGTAAGTCCTGTGATCTATTCATTTCACAAGCTTATTTAATGTGAGTTCGACGGATAGAAAAGCCCAAAAAGCCCGCTAGATGGGAATTGGGTTAACAGGGGAGGTGAAGTGCGATCGCTACGATTGATTGAGAATCAGCAAAAAAGTCACAAAAAAATGCCGAGACTAAGAATATCTAATAAAAATAAGGGTCTCGGCTGTGTCCACTATTGTATCTCGCCTCGACGTCACGCAAATTTTCTGCGATGTAGATGATTTCTGTAACCAATGGGAAAATCTATGGCAGCAAGTACCACAGTTACCATCCATAAGGGGAGAGCGCCGCAGTAAATCAAAAATGCATTTATCAGAGGTGATGACAATTGCAATCGCATTTCATGGTAGTGGTTATAAGACTTTCAAGGAGTTCTACACGTTGCACGTACTACAAAGTTGGCGTGGAGCGTTTCCCAACTTGGTGAGCTATACCAGATTTGTGGAACTGATGCCCTGGTGTTTGATGTTGTTGTGTTGTTTTTTGCATACAAGAACGGGAGAAATTACAGGAATTAGTTTTATTGATTCGACTCCAATCAATGTTTGCCATAATTGCCGCGCTCATGCACATAAAGTCTTTAAAGGGTTGGTAAAATGGGGCAAAAATTCTGTGGGCTGGCATTTCGGTTTTAAACTTCATTTGATAATTAATGACCAAGGAGAATTGCTGGCATTTAAATTAACTCCTGCAAATGTAGATGACCGAAAGCCAGTACCTGAGATGACTCAAGATTTGATTGGTAAACTTTTTGGGGACAGAGGATATGTTTCACAAAAACTATTTGAAGAGTTATACGAGCGAGGCTTAGAGTTAATTACAAAATCCAAGAAGAATATGAAAAACCGCTTGGTAAAATTGATTGATAAAATTCTTTTACGCAAACGGGTAGTAATTGAGTCGGTCAATGACCATCTCAAAAATATGTGTCAAATAGAACACTCTCGACATCGTAGTGTATTTAACTTTTTAGTCAACTTGATGGCTGGTTTAGCTGCTTACACCTATCTGCCCAAAAAACCTTCGATTGACATTTACCCAAAAGATTTGCCTGCACTACCTCCTGCCCTTTTTTAGTTCCGTCGAACTCACGTTTATTTAGTAGTCTGCTAACCCAAATTGTTAGATGAGGGTTGGGGAAAGGCTAAACTGACATCTTGCACCAAGCCTAAAGAAGTGGAATAAAGAGAGATTGTTTTCAATAGTGCAAAGTCGATGCAATAGACTAAGTACCAGCATCGAGCTTATGAAAAAAAGTGATCCTGAGAGCCAATCGGCACTGTGATGCACCCGATGCTACAGTCGTCACCATGTGCCACGAATTATGTGCTTGCACAATCACAGCCGAAAGCTGGCCCAGTGGTGGAATATCTTGGAAGATAGATTCTGGTTGTTCGTCATAGAGAATTCGCAAACAACCACCCCAACCCATAGGCCATTGCTCATTGAAAAATAGCAGATGAGTTAGAGCTTTGGATGGTTCATCAGTATGAGGGCGATGACAGTGCCCTGGATTATATCGACGAAACCCAATCACCATTGCACAGTCTTTGAGTTCCACCCCAGACATTTCTGTTAAGGCTTGGCGGTAACCAGGTGTCCACAGTTCTTCGATCAGTTCTTGCCAAATGCTGCTAAGATTCTCAAGATTAGAAGATAATCTTCCGTCTGCAATGCGATCGCGCCAGCGAACTGCCAACTCAGGACTGGCGCGATCGCAAAACTTGCAAATCAAGGCAATATCCTCATTACTAGCAAGCATCTCACTCCAGAGGTATCCATATCCTTCGCCTGTTGATGAGCGAAACTGTTCTTGGGGAAAGCTCACAGCAAGTTCCAAACTAGCCTCTTTGGGCAACAAATTCTCGATCACAGCATAGCGATATGGAACTAACTGCATTCCTATATGACGTATGGCATCTAAATTTAGCATTTCCAATCTTCTTTGGATTATGTTTCCGACTTCACATATATATGTACATGATTGCTAAATTTGAGTTTGACAGTAAATATAGCCTCTTCATGAGAAATATTTTGGTTTCAAAGGATAAGCCGGAGCAGATAATATGAGGATATTTCTCACATTAGTCACATAACGACCTCCAGCTTTGTCACCTAAAACTACTAAACGAGCAAATCCTTCATCTATTAAAGACACAACTTTACCATCACTAGCTTTTTTTTCAAATGCAATTAGCACTGTTTTCCTTTCAAAATATTGTAGAGACAACTGCAATCTGAAGTATCAAACTAAATTAAAAATGCACTACTGCGCCATCCTCATCTTGACTGCAATATCACACGGTTTACCAAAGTATGGTGAACTTGTCACTAAAATATCTACACCACTGCTTGCATAATCTTTTATATTTTCAGAGGTAATACCACCAGCCACCGCTAGTTTTAAGTTCGGATACTGCTGCTTCAACTTCAAAACCAGAGGCTCAAGGTCTGGGATCGGAATTTTATCAAACTGAATTAAATCTACACCTGCTTGAGCAAGCATCCAGGCATCTGTTGGTGTATCTACTTCAACGCAAATAGGTTGTTCTGGAAACTGTCGTCGTAGTTCATTCATCCGCTCAATTAGCCCAGCTATACCTCCCAGAAATATCAGGTGTTGGTTAAAGATCAAAACTGTTTCAGATAATCCTAAGCGATGAAAAAAGCCCCCGCCAGCTAGAATTGCTTTGATGGAAAGCGCTCTAGTACCTGGAAAACATTTACGAGTAGTCACAATAGAAACAGACTGATTCACTGTTTTGGCAGTATCTACTAATACTCTGGTACGTGAAGCAATGCCAGAAGTATATTCCATTAAATTTAAAGCAACTCTCCAGCCACTGTGTAAAGCTTGAGCAGTGCCACTAGCTTGAAGAATTAATTGCTTTTCCTGGCAGACTGTACCACTTTCCACTTGATAATGAACTTCGGCACCACAATATTTTAATACTCTAGCTGCTTCTTCAGTAGCGCAAATGGTCATCGGATGACGGGTAGAAAACTCGATTTCACCGGGTTGCTTGCCAATGCCAAGTCCGTAGGTTGTCAAATCTAGGTAGGGAACATCTTCCTGAATTAACCTAGCGATCGCCTCATCTGAAAATAAAACACTCATTTTAGTTTTGTGATCAGCTTACAAATAATATAAGCTCAACCTAGATTTACACTAAACTTAATATTATTCAGTTGCAGGAATTGTAATAATCACTACTATTCTCCCAAATAGTTGGTAACAAAAAAGTTTAGGTCTGTAGTCGTCAATGCTTTACAGACTTGGCGTTCATCTTCAAGCAATCAAGATTGCAGCCAACTTTTTTAATATGGATAACGACCTTGCGCTGCTAAATATTGAACTTTTGAGTCATCACATACCAAGACTCTCTCAAGAATGGCGTAGACCATAAGGGCTTGTCGCAGACATCGCCCTTCTTGATAAATATGTAAATCCTATTGTAATGAGATTACCAATAATATTGGCTACTTAGTACGGCGCTTGGTAAAGATATTCTGACAAAAGACTTGGATCAACATCACAGCACTTTCTTAGATAATTTTAATTAAAAACATTGGGGAAGCGTTAAGAAATGTTGGTGTAGTAGGCGGAGGTACTTTTGCTCAGTCAGACAGATTAATTCTTCGAGGCTCTGGTACTACTAATATTCTTACAGACGGTTTGAGAAATTATTTTGCTGGAGTCAGAGACCTAACTAGCATTGGCAATGTTGAGCGAATTGAAGTGCTGCGAGACCCAGCTTCTGTACTTTACGGACAAGGAGACCTGAGTGGAACAATTAATTTAGTCACTAAGCAGCCCCTAATAGATCCTTTTTACTCAGCTTCTTTTTCTGTGGGTAATTACGACACTTATCAAGGCACACTTGATTTATCTGGGCCACTTACAACCGATAAAAGTGTTTTGTATCGCCTCAATGGTTCCTACCTAACTTCAAACGGTTTTGTTGATTTTTATAGCCAGCAGCGATCGCAGATTGCCGGGGCGCTAGCATGGAATATTGGCACAAACACGAAACTGACATTCTATACAAGCTATGCGGATTTTAGTCGTAGCGCTTACTATCAAGAGATACCTACCTTGGGAACTTTATTTTCTAATCCCTTGAGTAAACTCCCTCGAACTCGATTTTTGGGTGAACCAGACAAAGAAAACCAAAACACTTCAGACACTCGATTGAGTTACAAACTAGAGCATCGCTTCAATGATAACTAGTCTTTGCAGAATGCTTTCCAAGCAATTTTTACCAAATATAGTAACGATTTGAAAACACGTCCCCTGGGTCTATTAGAAGATAACAGAACCTTAAGACGAGATGCTTTCACTAATCCAGGAGGTGTCAATTACTACGTTTATGATTTAGATACTCACGTTGCGGGGCGGTTTAAAACTGGAGGTATCACAAATATCAGATACTTGAACCCATTTATTTAAAACCAACGATTGCTAACGGAGCGACAAATTGTCGCCCTATCAGCAATAATTTATGGTTAAATTAGTTAGTTATTAATATTTTGAGCAAAATTATCCTCATAATCTGCTAAACAATAGACCTCTTGCATAAGTCGAATAGACCCCCCTTAATCCCCCCGATATATTGGGGGGAAACTTGAAATCTTGCACCCTCCCCAATATATCGGGGAGGGTTGGGGAGGGGTGATTCAAGGATTTTTGCAAGAGGTCTAATAACCTAAGACTCTGGTAGCCAAAAGGTAGTCGCTAGATGCAAACGGTGTTGAGTTGCATTCAAGGAAATAGGGGAAACCATGTGCCAAGAGCGATCGCAACGGACAATAGCAACTGAATATTGCGGCAATGGTGGAACTTCTTGAATTACAGAAGTAGTCTGATTATCTTTAAGAACTTGAAAATACCCTCCCCACTCTGGGTTCCATCCCTCATTGAAATAGAAAAGTTGAGTTACATGTTTACGCGGGATATCTGTATGAGGACGGTTCCAGAATCCTAAATCATGTCGTGTTAAATAAATTGTTAGTGAATGGTTTTTCAAATCCAAATTAGTAAGATGCTCCATTGCCTCTCGATAATCAGGAGTGAGAAGTTGTTCAATCAATTTTTGCCAACTCAGACTCAGATCCTTGATATCTTGTAGACCTTTGTACTTACTTTCATCCAGAATGCAGCGTGCAAAAAACCTGTAGTCATCATATGTATATTCCGGGTATCCATCTGGCTCAAAGTCTCTAGCATGATATTCTTTATAGTTTGTAGTAGCAAAACTATTTGCTAGTTCAGATTGTACTGAAGTGTCAAGCAAGTTTTCAAATACAATCCATTTATAAGGAATTGACTGCATAGTTGCATTACTAATTGCACTCAAGTTCAACATAATCCCTCCTAAAAAACTTTCAAATAGTTTATTGCTGTTTAACTAAATATCGCTCCAAATCGTCTATCATCCGATTGGCTGCAAGGGGGCCAAACTGAACCCAGTAAAACCCCACCTCATGAACTTTTTCCTGTTGGACAACTTTCAACTTCGACCACAACGGTTCTGTTTTCAGTTGCTCAAGTATTGGGTGTAAATCCCTTGTGCCCAATGCGTCTTCTGATACTAGAAATAAAATATCCCCATCTAACTCACTCAAGAATTCTTCTGATAAAGCATAGGCAGCAGGGCCACCCCCTAGACTTAGGGTTGCTTGACTATCCAAAGTTTGAGAGTAAGGACGTGCAACACCCGTATCTTTAAGAATAACTCCTGAAAAACTTGCCTTCGCCCACAGCCAAAGTGCATCAGTACGCAATTCGGCAACCGAGACTAAAGTTGTGTTCAGGCGATCGCCCATTTTTGCTTTAAACTGTTTTAAACGTGCATAATAATTATCCATTACCTGCTGGGCTGTTTTAGTTTTACCCAGAACACTGGCTGTGAAAGCAAAAGATTCTTTCCAAGCTCCACTGGCTCCAGGAGGAGCCAAAACAGTGGGTGCAATGTGTGATAACAGTGGATAAATATCTTGATGAAAATGCATACCAAGAATTAGGTCTGGCTTAAGAGCCAATATCTTTTCGATACTAGGAGAGAGCCAATCTACATCTTCAATACCTGATAGCGGGCCTACTAATCGCTGCAATTGTGAGACAAATAACTTTGAGGCAGCTATAGGTTTGATCCCCAACGCCAAAGCATTTTCTAAACAACGACCACTAAGCACAACAACTCGTTGAGGATGAGCAGGAACTATTGTCTTACCCATTAAGTGCTGAACGACTCGAACCTGACTTAAAGAAAAAACACTTTTGTCATGACTAACTTTTGGGTAATTAAAAAAGAAACAACCGTTTAGCCACACTACCACAGCAAGCAATCCTAAAAGGGGCAGGCATAGGACAAAACACTTGGTTAACCAATGAGTTGTTCTCATTAAAGTTCCCACTTCACTGTCAACTGTGCTGTATACGGACGACCAGGAATAATTCTTTGGAGATAGTCAAAGCTTGCTTCATAATATCGAACATTAAATATGTTATTCAAGTTGAGTCCAATGCTAAAGTTATTATTCCGATAGTACAGAGCTGCATCGGTAAGAAAGTAGCTTGGGATCGTATATGTATCGAAATTATCTGGTTTATTATCTCCAACATAGTTAAAGCCAATTCCACCTCCAAAACCTTTGAGAGAGCCAGTACTAAAGGTGTAAGTTGTCCACAAACTAGCGACATTTTCTGGTACTCCTTCTACTCGATTCCCGACTGGAAGATCATTGTCTTTGGTAATGCGTGCGTCTGTATAACCGTAGAAGCCAATCACATTCCAACCGGGAAGAATCTCTCCGGTGACACTCAGTTCTACTCCCCGACTTCTTTGTTCTCCTGTTTGCACCTCAAAATTATCGGGATCAATAGGATCGGGAGTCAAAATGTTAGTTAATGTCAGTTGATATAAAGCAAGTGTTGCTGAGAGTTTGTTATCGAATAAATCAGTCTTAACGCCCACTTCATACTGAGTACCCAGCTGTGGTTTAAAAAGGCTGTTATCTCGACCTGCACCCGTTACTTGTTCAAAAGAGCGGCTGTAGCTGGCGTAGAGGGAGACAGGCGTTATGGGTTGATAAACTATGCCTACCCTTGGACTAAAGGCAGAATCAGACTGGACACTCGCCGTTGAAGCAATCCGATTAGCATACTCGTTCTCTACTAAGTCATAACGTCCGCCCACAAGCAGTTTGAGGTTATTGGCAAGTGTCACTTGGTCTTGAAGATAAAAGCCCAAAGCATCATCTCTGGTGTAGATATCAATTCTTCCAAGAGTATCACCTAGTGGTTGACCATACACTGGGTTAAAGACATCAAGAGGGGCCGCAGCTGTTCTAATTATACCAGTGCTTCGGGTTTGTCTAAATAAGTCAAACCCTAGCAATATTTTGTGTTTAATACTACCAGTGTTAAAATCACCAACAACATGAGTATCTAAAGTATAAGCTTCATACTCTGTTGGCTTTGAATAAGTAATCTGTGTTCTTTCGACAGTGCGGTTGTCTGCTTCCAGTAGACTGGAAACATCTGTTTCACGTAAATCAATGGTTAAAAATGCAGCTTGAAATGAATTACTAATAGACCAGTTATCGTTAAAGCGATGTTCTAGATTGTAATTATATCTATTAAGCTGACGGTTAAGGAAATCAGTCGGTTCCCCTAAATAACGGTTAATAGGGATTTTGCCATTTGGGTTAGGAAGTATAGTTGCACTAGCAATCTGATCATCACCAGTACCTAGCGACTGTTGTATGTCTTCATATTCTGAATCAAAAGTTAGATTTGTATTTTTCCCTATACGCCAATTAACAACAGGCGAAACGAAAAAACGCTTTTCATTATAAAAATCAGTAAAGTCTTCTGTGGTTCTGTAAGAAGTGTTTAAACGATACGACAGACTGCCATCTTTTGTTAGAGGACTAGAAAGGTCAAGTGAAGGTTCAAAAAGTTCATAAGCACCACGCCTTACCTCTAAGGCATAGTAAGGTTGACTCAAAGGCTTTTTAGTAACTACATTAATGATCCCACCTGGATTGACTTGACCGTAAATTACAGAGTTTGGCCCTCTAACAACTTCTACTCTATCTATATTTGTCAGCGAACTTGAAAAAGCAGCAACATCTGCAAAGCGGTCTTTCACACCGTTTCTGTAAACATTTCTGGCTGTAAAACCTCGAATCAAAAAAGTATCTTCAATTCGAGATGAAAAATTATTTTGGACAACGCCAGCATTTCTGAGTATCCCAATTAAGTTACGCGGTTGTTGGTCTTCGATAACCTGCTGTGGAATCACCTGAACCGAAGCGGGAATATCACGCAATGGTGTATCTGTTTTCGTTGCAGTAGTTGCATCTGGTATCCGATAAATATCTGGTGGAGCTATCACGTTTAACTCAATAGGCTTTTCTGGCTCTGTTGTAGATGGTTTTTGTTCTGGCGTTGTTGTTGGCTGTTGAGCAGTGGAAGCACTAGGAGTCACCCCAAAAACTAAACCTTCTTTTGTACTATCAAACAACTCCACCGCAGGCGCAAAAGCTTCCCCAGTCACCGTTACTCGCAATGTGTTCGCATCTACATTTGCAACTGTTACTTCTGCAATTCCGGCTACTGGCTTTTCTTGTTTAAAATCCCCACTTCTTAATTGCAACTTGGCATTAGGGATATCTGCAATATAGGAATTACCCTCAGTCTTTGGTAAAACTTGTAATTTAAGAGAATTAGCTGTGACTAAAATTAACTCTATCCCTTTATCAGTAGAGTTAACCTTCACATCCGTAACTAACACCACATCTGTAGTTGCTTGACTAAGTTCAAGAAGTTTGTTCTGTTCTCTAGGTACTCTCCATAAATATGAAGCGTTAGTTTTAGGAAGTTCTAACTGATTCAATGTTTGAATTTCTTGGAAAACTTCACCTGAACGCACTAAAGTTTTTTTGACTAACGCTTGTTGAGAATATGCTGGATTAGCTAAAGTAAGAGAAACAACAGATATTAACCAGCAAACAGCAGTATATTGTAGTTTAATGAACATTTTACATCCACTCCTCAACGGGTACTAAGTCTTAAAATTGGCAATTAAGTATAATTTCCTTCTCAGCTCCTAGTTCCCAAGTACTGTTACTAATTAAGTTGGTGAAAAAATGTGTTTATACCAACCTAATTATTGTAAAAATATACAACTTTTCAATATTTGCGTCTTATTCGAGCCGGAATTTTTTTATTCCATCCGGAATTTTTATTTCTGGCAAGACTTAGGAGTTACCCCAAACTTCTTACGAAAAGCATTACTAAATGAAGGCAGGCTAGCATAGCCTACTGTCTGTGCAACTTCTGTGACTTTCATATTTCCTTCAATAAGCAGCTTATAGGCTAGTTCCATCCGGCGGTGGTGCAGATAACCAAATACCGTAGTTCCAAAAATCTGCTTAAAGCCTTGCTTCATTGTGCAATCATTTAAACCAACTTGTCGTGCTAGCTGGATAAGAGAGGGGGGGTTGTCTAAATGTTTCAACAAAATTTCCTTAACATCATAGATGCAGTCAATATCTGATGGTTTAAGTCGATTAATCTGGAAGCAACCTTGCTTGATTTGTACTTCTTGATCAACTACCATTGCAACTAGCTCCCAAATCTTACCTTCAAGATAAATTTGTTTAGTAAAGCCTTGGTAGGGACATTGAAGAATTTGTTGTACTGCTATTTGTATTGCAGAAGTTTGAGTCCCATAGCGTTCATAAGTCGGTTGATCCCAACGTCTAATAAGATGTTCTAATTCTCTTGGAAGTTTACCAGATGTATTTTCTGTAAAGTAGCGAAATGCATTTGGATGTATGTGAACAGCTACTTCTACTATTCGCTGTGATTTAGCCTCGAATACATCACACTCAGATGCCATCCCACTACCACTCAAAAAGTATTCTCCAGTCTTGAACTCAAGGTCTTTAAATTCGCTCTCTAGCAAAACCAAGAATCGAAATTCTAATGGATGCTTTCGCTCATGACATTTTAAAATTAATGATTTGGGCTGCTGATAATCGGAGATGTCTAAGGATATGCCATCTCGTAGCTGAATATGTCGCCAATACCCTTCTCCAAATTGATACTTTCTGGTAATATCAAAACTATCTGAAATATCATTATTATGAATTATGTCTGCTTGGTACAGTAGTTTTGAATAATCTGCTTGTGAAAGAATGAGTGTCATTATAATAGGTAATTTAGTAGATTTCAAGGACGCTTTATAATTGAGAGTAAATACTTAAAAAGGTCATTTTGGGCGCGATCGCAAAAACAATCAGCCTTTATCTTTGATCAACATGAATGCTAAGATAATACCAACCATTGGTTATTATTACCAATATATTTGGTAATAGAATGGTGACAAATTAGAACTGCTAGCAAAGAAATTCTCCAAAATCATCTCAAAGAATTTGATTGCCAATGAGTAACCAATCAAAACAGTTGATCGTTAGGTACGTGTGGTGCAACGGGAATACCGATATACCAGGAATTTTGAGAAAATGCGATCGCTACTGATGTAATATTAAGATTTTTACCAATATAGTTGGTAAAAATTCTGGAAGTGGTATTATATTCTACGATTTTCATTCAAGCTGAGGTAATAAATTTAACTAGCTGTCAATCTCAATCAAACTTTTAAACTAATCTTTACTAAATGTATGATCATGAACAGTGAGGAAGCGAATAGCTACTAGATCGACCACTACCGTAAGCACGGTTACGTCGTACTCGAAAAGATTCTGCCTTTAGAATTAATTGATGCTCATGTAGCAGCTTGTGAGGAAATTCAACGCCGACATGGCATTTATCAAAAATTTCCTTGGAGAAAAGACCCATTGGAAAACGAAAAAGCCTTTGGGGAGGAATCACTTGCCCTAGATGATAACCATGAACCCACAAAGAGTCTTAGAAATGATCCCACACTTCGTCAGTATTTAAATGCCCTTTTCCAAGAAGAGGCGGTACTCAAATACGGCTCTACATCCTTAGAGGATGTCTGAGAAGTATCAAATATTTGTTGATCCCCCCTAACCCCCCTTAAAAAAGGGGGAATAAGAGTCTCAAAGTCCCCCTTTTTAAGGGGGATTTAGGGGGATCTCCAAGGGTTAGGTGTATACAAAAAAACTTTTCAGACATCCTCTTATGGGAGAGAGGCCGTGAGCCGCACTCAGACACAGTGATGTTGTTCCGCGATCCACCTGATCAGGTCTGTCGTACATGGTGTGCGCTCGAAGACATCGATCCGGACTGCGGAATGTTTTATGTCATACCTGGAACGCACAACAATGAGCGTCTTCGTATTTATGACGAGGTTCTGGGCAGCAATCCTGAGATTTTTGATCTGCTTCGCTCACCGTCGCTGAATGATTCAGAGAGTGCATTTCTAGAAAACCGAGCTATTTGGAAAGTGGTTTGTCAGAAGACGATTTCCTTAACACAAGGACTACCAAGAGTTCCGTTCTCGATTAATAAGGGCGACGTGGTGCTGTTTGATCCAAACGTAATTCATGGGACTATGCCTGCACCCAATCCATCACTCACCCGTAAGGCTATTGTTACTGAATGGCATACCCGCTCGGTTCGCAACTACTCCTACTCTGAGTATTTTGGTTCACAGCATGACAAAAGACAGTTGTCAGCAGCTAACCAGCTGACAAAAGAGTGATTTAACTGCATCTAAGGGGACTTACCGAGCTAGCTATTTGACTTTTTATAACCGCCGTCTTTGATACATTAAATAGATAAAATAAGGCGCTCCCAAAGCAGCAGTCAGCAAACCACAGGGTAATTCTGTCGGAGAAAATAAAGTCCTACCTAAAAAATCTGCTGCTGCTACCAATAATCCCCCGATTAAAGCGGCAACTGGCAGTAAATTTTGATGTATTGACCCAACAAGTCTACGTGCCAAATGAGCAGCCATTAATCCAACAAAGCCAATTGTCCCGGCGATCGCCACACTTGATCCAGCTAGCGCCACACTCACTAACAATAATTTGCTCCTCTGCCATGTGACTCGGCTACCGAGTCCTTTAGCTACTGCATCACCCAGTTGCAGAGTATCAAGTTCCCGCGCCAGCAGTAAAGCTAAGGGAACGAAGATGACTATCCAAGGTAGCAGTTGCCAGACTTGCTCCCAACTTTTACCAGCAACACTACCCGCCAGCCATACCAGCGCTCTAGTAACATCGTTGATTTGACCAAAAGTTAGCATCAAAGTCGTAAAAGCTCCCATAATTGCTCCTAATGCTACTCCCACTAAAACCAATCGCAGAGGTGATTTTTCTCCTGTCCCAGCTAGCAAGTAGATCAAACACGCCACAACAAAAGCACCACCAAAGGCAGCAAAGGGTAAATACATAGTCGGTACAGCCGGAAATAATACAATTAAGGTAACAGCTGCTAAGGCTGCACCTGCATTGACTCCAACAATGCCAGGGTCAGCTAAAGGATTACGTGTCAATCCTTGTAAAATTGCACCAGCAACTGCCAAGCCAACTCCTACCAACCAGGAGATTAACACTCTTGGTAAACGTAAGGTAACAACAACAAAAGGAGATTCTGGATCTATTGTTGGTAAACCAAGAACAGCTTTAACTATATCTGCTGGTGGGACAGGATAATCTCCCAAACTGAGACTGATCCCCAAGACAGCGAGGGTGAGTAATAGGAGCAACAATAATACTCTAGTTACAGGCTGGTTACCGAGTATTGAATTTAGAATTTTAAATTTGGAATTTTGAATTGTTGTCATCCTCTCTTCACCCGCCAACGCACTAGATACAACAAAAAGGGCGCTCCTAACATTGCTGTCATCACACCAACAGGCAATTCTTGGGGTCTAATTAACCAACGGGCTGCTAAATCTGCCCATACGACTAAATCTGCACCAAACACAGCTGCACAAGGCAATACCCAACGATAATCAACACCGATCACTCCCCGTACCAGATGAGGAACTACCAGACCAACAAAGCCTATAGGCCCTGCTAATGCTACAGCACTCCCGGCTAATATGACAACGCTCGATGCTGTTGCCAACTTGATCCAACCTGTTTGCTGACCTAAGCCTGTGGCTACCGATTCTCCTAAGCTGAGGACATTGATCTGTCTACTCAAGGCAAAAGCTGTTAATAACCCTACTATCATCCAGGGCAGGACAGTCAGAAATAAATTGAAATCTCGTCCGGCTAAAGAACCTGCTAGCCAGAAGCGTACTTCTTCAAGAGTGCGTGAGCTCAAAATCAGTACGCCTGCGGTAATTGAAGATAGCAAGGCAGTTAGAACTGCACCAGCAATAGTCAAGTTCAGTGGTGTTGCACCCCCTTGTCCCAAGGAACCGACAGAATAAACTGCGATCGCTGCTAACAATGCTCCTAAAAATGCTACAAGAGTAATCAAGGCTGGTGAAGATGTACCCAAGCCAAAGACCGTTACTACCACTGCTAAGGCTGCACCTGCGTTGATCCCCAAGATCCCAGGCGCAGCTAAGGGATTTTGAGTCAGTCCTTGCATTAACGCCCCGGCTACAGCCAAACTAGCACCGACCATACTTGCAATCAGTGTACGCGGTAGGCGCATCGAGCGGATAATTATGTGTTCGGTGGAGTCATCAAAGTTGGTAAAGGCGGTAAGTATTTTGGCAATGGCAATGTCAGCAGCACCGTAGGCAATACTGGCAAATATGCCCAGTAACAGTAATAAAACTGCTATAGCTACGCTCAAGATACGAGTATAGTATTTTTGTGGATTGGCAATGGTTGCGTTCATGAATAATGAGGAATTGGCAAAGTCCGACTTTTCCAGTTTTTCTACAATATTAAAAGACTAAAAAAAATAAAAGGCTGCTACAGCATGGCACTCAACACATAGCAAGAATATCATACGTATTGCAAATTTACTGGCAAAAAGGAAACATTTTTTGATATAGTGCCCGCTAGGCAGCTAGTTCACGACTAGTCACCTGTAAGACTGAGTCTATGCATTAATTGACTTGCCCACTTCGGCTAGCGAGCGTGCATCGCCTGACTTGATTGCTCTTTTCAATTTAAAATCTAAAATCGTTCGACTGAGCGTAGCCGTACTCCTTCTCTACGTTCGCGCAGCGTGTCGCAGACAGACGCTCCGCGAACGGAGAAGCAAGCTACGCGTAACGTTCCGCAGGAAAGTCCAAAATCCAAAATTGCTTGACCATCAAGCCCAAACTAGTACTAAGACAACTAGCAAAAAAGTGACCAATAATTCAGATTTCCATTGACCACGAACACAAAATGATTAGTGGGGGTTGCTACTGCATTCCCTGTGATTCCAGCAAAGACTTGCAAGAATTGGCTGGTATCAGCTTTGTTGTGCCCTTCGTTGAAAGTTTGATGGTTGTAGATGAATATAGGAATAATCGAGCCTTACAGTAACGGGTTTTTAGAAGTTGTACCAGAGAGCGATTATTGGCAGATTGCAGCTATACATATCAATGGTCAAGCTTACTGCCCCACCCCTCGGCTTTATCGTTCAGAACAAGTGGCATTAGCAAAAGCCGTACAAATTTATGATTGGATAGCTGAACACGAAGACCAAATCATTAATAGGGCTTACTACTGTTCTCAATTGAAACTCATTATATGGCAGCAACCGAAAATTTCTTAGTGTACATTTGTTGATGACAGTAGTTACAAAACGCTCACTTCAGCCTACGCAGCAGTTTTGTAGTGGATTGAAGCCAACAGCTATCAGATTGTCGATTCAAACCGAGAGTTCTACATCAAGTCTGGGCAGGAGCAAGATAATGAATCATAACAGATTATTCTCTAACTGGATTTAGTTGGGTTCCGTTATAAAATCATAAAAAAGCCGTCCCTTTGTGTGGTGGGAAGGCATGGCTAGAAATGGGGAAAATTTGGCTATTGTAAGTTCTCTTGATTCAGAGTTGATACAATCTCACTTATTAATCCATTTGTGATTACAGCATAGACTGTAGGGTTTTCCAGATTTGTTTTTGGTGCTAGATACTTGGTCTTTTGTGTGACTAATCCTAAGAAACAGTACTTTGTTCCTTCTAATAAACTCAGAGCGTGTTCAGGTGTTTTCCCTATTAGGTTATTTTTGTTGAAGCATTCTTGACTCATATGATTTTCTCCTCAAGGATATAACCTAGTACTAGCCCTTTCAAGGTTGGTGGAAATCTTAGTCCATAAATTCTTCTTTAACCTCTTATCTCTGTGTTTTCTATATATCTGCGGTAAAATAAACTATTTTTGAACCACAGAGGCACAGAGAGCGCTGAGAAAACAAGAGATTTTATGAGTCACCTTGAAAAAGCTAGTCCTATAACCTTAGTTTTCCCTTTACAAGTTAGAAAACTTCCATGAGTCTCAAAATTGGGATTGATAGGTTATAAAAACTTCGATTTTCAGATGCTTGGCAGAAGAAACAGTCTAAGTTGGCCCAGGACGGCTTGCTTAAGCGATGAGTGCAATTTTCGCCACAATTGGTATACCTACCCAAAACCCGTGGAAAGTCTCCTGGCTAGCCTACTGGAGAACTACGTGCGCATAAAATTCGTTATCAAACAGTTAAAAAAAGTACTCTTAAACATAAAAAAGAACTGTTTTAACACAGCTGGTAAAATCAAAGGCTACAGCTACAATAGATAGTCATGAACAATCCATTGAGTTGGCTTACTGCGGGCAAATTGCTATCCGTGCTTTTCTTGGTGATAGCCAACGGATTCTTTGTGGCAGCTGAATTTGCCTTAGTTGCACTCCGCCGTAGTCGTGTCGAGCAGCTGGTTGCAGAAGCCCATCCCCGTGCAAAAGCTTTACAACGGGCAGTGAACAACTTGGACGCTTATCTAGCAGCTACCCAACTTGGCGTTACCATATCCTCCTTGGGCTTGGGTTGGCTTGGAGAACCAGCAATTGCTGTACTCGTCGAACCCGCTTTCCACTGGCTGCCAAAATCTTTATCGCAAACTAGCGCCCATACCTTATCAGCACTGATTGCCTTCACAATCATCACGTCTCTCCACATCGTCTTGGGAGAATTGGCTCCGAAGAGTTTAGCACTCCAACGCACGGAAAGAACTGCCTTCGCGGTTATCAATCTCTTAGAACTATACTTAGCGATATTTCGCCCCGCTGTCCAAGCTTTGAATAGTTTAGGAAATTTTGTTCTTAAGCTTGTAGGCTTGGAACCAGGAAGTAGCGAAGAATTGCTTCATTCCACTGAAGAGTTGAAACTTTTAGTGGCGGCTAGTCATGAAGGGGGTCTATTGGGAGAAGCAGAACAAGACGTAGTAGAGCGAGTGTTTAGCATTGGTAACAGACAAGTCAGTGCATTTATGACACCACGTACAGAGATGGTTTGGCTTGACATTGATCACCCGTTGTCAAAAATCCGCAGCCAAGTCATCGAAAGTATTCATTCTTTCTTCCCAGTCGGTCAACAGAGCCTTGATAACTTGCTAGGTATCGTGCAAACCAAAGAATTTTTAGCCCAAAATCCAACTCAACCCATTGAACTGCAAGTCTTATTAAAACCACTTTTATATGTGCCGGAAAGCATGAAGGCTTTGAAACTTTTGGAGTTATTTAAGAAATCTGCTACTCACCTTGCTTTAATCGTAGATGAATATGGCGTGACACAGGGTCTGGTTACAATCACTGATATTGTAGAAGCGATAGTAGGTGATATCCCAACTAGTGAAGAGCTAGCTGACCCCGATGTGGTGCAGCGTGAAGATGGGTCTTGGTTATTAGATGGACTGTTACCGATTGACGAGTTCAAAGAAATTTTAGACGTTAGAAAGTTGTTACCAGGCGCAGGGGTCAACTATCAAACTTTAGGGGGATTTGTCGTTAACCAGCTTGGACATATTCCCTTGGTTGCTGAACGTTTTGAGTGGGCGGGATTATGCTTTGAAGTAGTTAGTATGGATGGAAACCGAGTAGATAAAGTGTTGGTTGTGCCAATGCACACTGAAAAAGACCATTGAAGCATAATAAATAGGCGAGCGCAGCCAACACCGCGAAATTATCAGGTGCTGAACTCGAAATTATTATGCTTTATTTCTACTATTATCTTCTTTAGGGCGCGATCGCACTTTTATTTATTCTTTCAGAAATATTTCACAACACTGGAGATGTTTAATGGCTACAGATTTGGTTACTGACTATGGCCGAGGAGTTTGACTGAAAACGCCTCTTTCCCTTTAACTGGATTTCTGGGTGCGTTAGAGTCAGCAGCACTCTCTAGTTATGAGCGCGAATATGAGTAATAATTTATAACTAATGATTAACCCCCTTTTTCAACGGTATTATCATAGACTCATCTAAATTACTGGAGTCAAAGGCATGGTTGCAATCAGCGGACTGTCTGGCAATGAAATCTTCTGTCTTCGACAACAGGGTATGTATCCGGGAGATTTAGTCATTGGGAACAGTGTCTTTTCACTGGGGGTAATTGGGGGAATTGCATCAGGACTGAAAACGATTGTCGGTGGAGAAGTCAGCGAAGTCACCAGCATAATTCATGAAGGAAGGCAAAAAGCTTATGCCCGGATGTTGGCTGAAGCCCAAAGGCATGGCGGAATTGGCATCACAGGTGTTAATAATGAGTTAATCCAACAAGTCGGCAATGTAGAATTCCTCTCGATTGGCTCCTGTGTTCACCAAGGTGAGGAAAAAGCTGAAAAATTGGAATTTTCTACCTCAGCTGACGGACAGGAACTCTACTGCCAAATAGATGCAGGATTTACACCGAAAAAGTTTGTCTTTGGCAATGTTGCCTACTCCATTGGATTAGGTGGTGGAATACTTGGCTCTCTCAAAAGTTTAAAACGGGGAGAAATTAAAGAATTCTCTGAAATATTCAACCAAACCCGTCACTTAGCCTTAAAGCGAATTCAGTCTGAAGCCCAGAATGCAGGTGCTAATGCTGTGGTAGGAATTCAGACATCAATTATTCCCTTTGCCGGGATGCAAGAGATGGTGATGATTGGTACTGCTTCCTACCATCCCATCCTTACCTCTGGTTTTAGTCATAGTCTCATTACCAGCGATTTAACTAATCAGGAAATGTGGAACCTGATTAACCTGGGTTATATGCCCCTAAAGTTGGTTTTGGGTGTTTCCGTATATTCTCTTGGTTTTGTTGGGGGAATCACATCAGCCTTCAAGTCCTTTGTCCGTGGTGAAATTAATGAATTGACTACATTAATTTACGAAGCACGCGAACAAGCTATCGCCCACATCGCCACAGATGCTCGTAATAGTGGCGCTGATCAAGTAATTGGTATTAAAACTTATGTTTATCAGTTAGGTAGTGGGATTATCGAGTTTATGGCGATTGGTACTGCTATCAAAAAGCTGCCAGGAATTAGCACCCACTCCGCTACTTTAATACCCCAAGCAATTATTCAAGATAGAGACACATTTGTAAACACCGCTGAAGGTACTCTGGCGACAAAATTAAATCAAGCCTCATAAACATGACTTATGGCATTCGTGAATCATTTCAAATCCAAGCATACTACAAATCAACCTGAAGTTGAGCATTTCAGCCGATGGCACTAGCGACTTTAAAGCGACGCCGAATAGCCCGTCGTAGACATCGCTCTTAAACCAATGATGAATACTCCTGGTTCATGAGGGCTGAAACCCTTATTTTAAGATTCATTCCCAAAAGTTTGTGGTTTACTGATATACCTCCCTTTTTTCTGTCGTCTTCACTGATTGGCTATCAATGATGGCAGCAGTTGGCTCTTATTTTTTATTTATACTTTCACGAACTTGGCGTTGCAATTGTGTGTGAATTTTTTGCCCTACTCCTAAACGTTGCCAATGACGAAAATAGTTATACTCGTAAAGAGCGTCATTACGAATTACGAATTAATCTAACTACCGCTATTCCCATGATTGAAATTCATCAATGGCGCTACGAATTAAGGAAGTTATTTGAGCGCGACGAGTTTCAAAATTGGCGGCGATGTAAATCAGTAAGATACCAACAAGCAAGCCAACAATCCATTTTAAAAAAGAGTACTGCAAACTGAAAATTACCGATTGATAGATTGTAGTGATTAAAAAAGTGGCTGTACCAATGTAGAGAAAAGCCCGGACTCGCAAAGCTAATCCGGCAAAAATGGCGATGAGGCTAAAAATTCCCGGTATCCAGGCTGTATCTTGATCAAAGAAAATTGCCCACCCACAAATTAAACCACTACCTAGCACTCTCAGAATATGACGAGATACTTTATAGTCTGGTAGTTTTAGTTGGGAATCGACTTGAGCAATGTAAAGCAGTGATAATCCAATGGGTGTTACATACCATAAAGCATCAGTTAGATGTAAGGAATTAAACCAACGGTAAAGCGCCCAATTAATCAACGCCACACTAATATAGGTAAAACGGATGTTTTCACCCACTTTTGCGAGGAAGATGTAGAATCCAGCTGCGAGTAGCAAGGTAATGGGGTAAACTCGCACTCTGGTTTCCCATAAAATGATCAGTGGTACGATGTAGGCAGCTTGTTGCCAAGGTCTTTTAGACCAACCCCAACTTTCCCAAGGTAGGATGTACAGAAAATAGGCTACCACACAGGCGATCGCACCGTTCCAAGGAACTAACGGCCCAGCCCAAAATTTTCCTACTGCTGTCTCGCGCCAATAAATTCTCATGCCGGCTACCTCTAATAAGCCAAGGTAAACCCACATCTCGGCTATTGTAATTCCTGCCAAAATACTGGGGGAAGTGCGCGAATTTCGTCCCTGAAAGATGGCATAGCGAATCAAAAATACCCCAGTTGCCAATCCCACCAAACGGTTAACTCCGATGGGAAGAGGAATGGCAGCCATTAATAAGCAACTACTCCAAGCCCAGTGAATATGAGCAATTCCTTTCAGTTCTTGGGAAGTTAGGCGTAAGTAGCTGACAAGCCAAGGCGACAGAATGCGGTAAGCATACATGATACTAGTACCAAGTGCAGACATGGCTATCAATCCATCACCTAATGCTCCTCCTGAAGCTTGTAACATTTGATAGAACAAAAGTTCATAGGCAGAAATTGATACACCAATGATTCCTAAATACAGCAGGGGTTTAAAGTTCTCGTGCCGTCGCCCCACGCCAATGATAATTAAAGCTACACCCAAAGAACACAAACCAGTCCACTCGGTGAAGGTGTCCAAACGCAGTAATACACCGAATGCACCATAAATTAATGGCAAAATGTGAAAACTGCTGGGAAGCCTTTCTAATTGATGTCGTCGTTGCCACCACTCTCCGACAAGTTGAGCAATTAAACCTAAGGCGATATTTGCAATCGCTATTTTAATAATTGAGCGTTCCCCAAACCCTAGCACCTGGGCAATCAACAATTCCAAACACCAACCAATGCCATAAAATGCCCAATTTGTCGGTTCACGCCAACTGCGATAAACAATGGCTGCCAAGGTAATAGCAGTGGCAATTAAGTACAAAAAACCGGAAGTAGTAAACCCTCGGTAAATCAGCACTGAGTGCAGCGTCAAACTCAACAACTCAAAACCACACAATGCGATCGCCCATTTATCACTAGCGGCTGCATATATAAGTGCTAATTCGCTACCCCGTCGGCTCAAAACTGTCTGTGCTAACCATAGAGTTAGGGTTGCGATCGCTCCGGCGACAAACCAACCTGCTAGCGCCAGGCGAGGTAAACCAGGCACACCTGTCCATAGCAGCGCCCCAATAAAACTCAGAACAAATCCTTCTGTAATTACCGCAGATGTTTGGTTTCGCAAATAGCGCGTATTTGCGAACATCAATCCGGCAGCCACAGCCAAACCGATTAATCTGGTTCCTGGTAGCTGTAAAGTAAGTAATTGGGCAACTCCTACAGTCAAGACACTCAAGTAACGGCTAGTAGTCCGACGCTCTATAATTGTGGCATTGGCAACACCCGTAAGAGCTATAGGCGTAACTAGCCAGATGAGTCCCCAATCAGCTCGGCTATCAGCTATACCATACCAAGATGATTCTGCATTGATCCACAATAGGAAAAAACTAGCGGCGGCTAGTCCTAAACCAATGTCCCATGCACTATGTTCCCATAAACCTTCGCTCAGGCTAAATCGCCATTCTGCAACCATCAGAGCTAATAAAATACTTGCCCAGGCTTGTTGAGTTAGGGTTGGTAATAACCAATTAATCGTCGAGCAAAATGTCAGCACCCCGATGATGTGAGTTAGATATATTAGAGGAAGGGATGAGGGGGAGCGGCGTTGAGTGACGAATGCCAGAGTGATTGTGGAAAATAGCAGATTTAGGGCTCGCAATGGGGGATTTACTATAGCGATCGTTGTTAAAAAAGTTCCAAGTAAGAGGGTGAGCAGTTCGCCAAACTTAGCCAATTCTCGCTTTTGGCTGCGATATAGGCTATCTGTAAGCGCCACCATCAAAATTACGTAGGGAAATAAAGCTACCCCCAGTAACGCCCAAGGTTCATTTTGAGAATTGGTGAGTTGAGTGCCAGTTGCGATCGCCCATTTCTGTAAGTTATCAGGTATTAACCGCCAAAAGAGCCAAATTGTCTGTAAGCCGATCACAAAAACTGCTGCTAAGTCAGCCTTTAAACTGTACCGCTGCAAGCAACTTCCCACAAACCACAAACCCAAGCCACTCACAGCTATTGCTTGCCAGGGATAATTTACTACCGAAACCAGCCAACCCAGGAAGATTAAAATGCCACCGAGTTTTTCCCAGAGTAAGAGGGATGAGGGAAATGGGGAGAATATTACTGTTACTTCCTCTGCTCCCCCTGCTCCCCCTGCTCCCCTGCTCCCCTGCTCCCCTGCTTCCCCAACTCGCTCTGCTAACCAAGTCACCAACCAGCCGCAAATGCCAATAGCTAACCCCAACTGCGTAACATCTACCCCAGCAACAAAAATTGCCCGCACTAGCAGGATTATTAAAGCATAAATAATTACAGCCGCAGGTAAACTAATACTTAACCTGCGGCGTAGGCGTAGCCCGTCGTAGACATCGCGCTGATCTTCCTCGCTGATCGGATTAGGCTGTTGGTAAAGATTGTGATAGAGGGTAATAATAGTTGTGCCGATCATTGCCACATAAACAGCAATTAAGGGAAATCCTTTTAATTGCCAACCCCAATGCAGATAACTCAGCCCCAAAATATTTGCTAGAGGTAATTTGCGGGTATGTAAATTGGCAAAAATAGTCCGATTTTTGAAGAGTAAAAAAGTTATAGCAGTAAGAGCAGGACAGGCGATCGCAACTACAATCCAATCCAGAGGATTTTGCCACAACCGAAAGCTATCCATTGCCCAAAAGTTTACTGGGACTAACAAAAGGGTGACAATCAGCAATGTCTGAGCCGTCAATCTGAGGTTGCTTTGCCTAGTCGCCCAAAAGCTTAATCCCCAGAAACTCAAAGTATAAGCAAATAAAACTCCATACTGTCCAGAAGCAGGAAACCTCTCCCACTGACTCGCAGCCAGTACCCCAGAAGACACCACTACTAGGAATACCCCTAGAAAAAGCAGCCAACGCACACTCAGTTCTGCCCCCAAGGACAGCAACATTGTGCTGAGAAAGTTGGGTTTAGCTGGTTTTTGTTGCGGTTGTCTACGGCTACTAGATTGTAAAGCTGCTACAGGCGACTGCTGCACAGGTTCAGAAGTTACAAACGCTACCTTTGTTTCAGCTTCAGCCTGGGGTTGCAACACCACCGTACAGACGAGAAACTCTTGGCATAGCTGCCTAACTTGGGTGTCGGATATCAAACCTAAGCGCAGCCATATGTCCAGTCCTTCTAATAACTGAGGATGGGAAGATGGCAGTCTGATTTCAAATTTTAGCGGGTGGTCAAGAGGCAATGACATAAGCCGCAGCCATATGAGTATATACTTAAATCATGGGTTTAATTAAAGTATATTTTGGCTCTAATTGTGCCACTTATTAAGCTAATTGATATTAATTTTTAACCTCCGAACGATATTCAAATGCTAACTGTCTGCTTTTAGGTTCCGCATTGCAGTCTTCCAAACGCTAGATGCACCTGTATTTTGGGTTTAAGTGGATTTTATTATTTTCCAGAGTAAGTCGTTTATCTGCTGTAACTTTGAGTTATAAATTTTCTCGATTCCAGCTTTTAAGAAGTCAGAGGGTCTGAACAAGAATATGTCACTAAAGCCATTAGTAATCTCTGGTAACTTATTTGGTTTTACAATTTGCAATTGCACTTTTGGAGCAACTAAGTGACCAAGTATTTGTATTGATGGGATTATGCTATCATCAGTAATTAAAAGCGGTTTATTCCCTTGACTAATAATATTAGCAATTTTCGGATATTCTTGGTATCTTTCAGGGAGTTGGTTCCACCAAATCCGGGCTTGAGAGTGGATGATACAAGATATAACTCCGCCCATAATTACCATAACCGCTACAAATGACCAGAGCTTTTTTTGCCAAATTTTAGTATAAATAGACGTGAGCTTAGTGGTAAATAGGTAAGCAACAGCTAACTGTATACCTAAAACTGAAGGAAGTGTATATCGACTAGTTGCATATCGCTTTTGAAAGACAAAATCTACTACCAGTAGGGGAAGCCCTATAGATCCAATCAAGGTTAAGACAAATAACCAAACTTCTTTAGAGGTTCTTCGACAAAGAAAATAAATTGAGTAGCTGATAATAGCTAAAATAATTAAAATAAAAGGAATTAAAGCAATCTTAAGTTTTCCTGGATCGCTAGGGCTAATACCTAAATCAAGAAATGTCCGACTAAAGATACCAGCCCACCTTGCAACTGATGAAAATAATGGTTGTTTAATATTCGCCCAAGTTACTGCTTCTGGCTGAGGGTTAGTAATAATAATCCACAGCCAAGGGACAAAAGTTATAAACCCTGCAAACGATGATAGCAGGTAAGAAATCGATATTTTGCTGAATCGGAAGCGTTCGATTGCAACTACATAAATTCCCTGTGCAAGAGCAACAAAGGTAAAAAGGATATGACTATAAAACCCTAGTACTAATGTTGCTGTATAAATGCACCAACTAACCTTTGTTTTAAGGCGCATGGCTCGCAGCAGTGCTAGGCTCGATATTAAGATCGCTACTATCCATAAACTGTATGCTCGTGCTTCTTGTGCATACACGACATGAACAGGTGAAACAGCTACCAACCCGATCGCTATCCACCCTATTAGTGAAGACTTAAATAATTCTTGACATAGCCAATAAAGACAAGGAAAAGTGAGCAGACTAATAAATGCCGAAAAACTTCTTGTCACTGCTACAGAATTGCCAAACAACTCTACCCAAAACCGGGCCATCAAAATATATAACGGCAAAATCTGTGAGTCTTCTAAAACAACCCCTTTAATTGTATCAATTGTATCTTTTTCAGGATTGGGATACTGATATTTCTGCAAATCTTTTATGCTGATTAAACGACCATTACTTAACTGCTCAATCATTTCTGGCTGCATATAGCCAGAAATGCGTAATGATGAGAAAACTTCATCACCCCAATAAATTCTTTTGTCAATATTGACAAAGCGAAAAAATACACCTATTACTAATAAAATGATGATTAAAAAACGTAGCCAAGATTTAGAAATAATCCAGTTCTGTGACAATTGCTTTTTCATGCAGTTTTCAATCTCCTCAAAACCTTAATAAACGGTGGCAGGCAATTTATACTTACCACAAACAGTATAAATTTAGACTTTTAAGCCATCCTTTAAGACGTATTGCCAGACGCTACAACTATTTTATGCTGATCAACTGCCAGATTCAGTTTCCGGTTAACCCAGAAATTGCAAATTGTGGATATTGTCACCCACTGTAATAAGTATGAATCATTAGATGAAAATATTTGTATCCACATTTGTAAAAGGCAATTCAGACATTTTTAATAGCCAATTGGCAATAGCAAAAGTAAATTAGTATCTCGGAATATGCTAATGGACAAAAATTATGATTTATCTAATTTACAAATTTAGCACAAGGGAGTTTTGATTGATTATTACTAGCTTAATTTGTCCTAAGTTTAATTTAAATAATTACCTAAAATTTAACGCATAATATTCAGTTATAAGATTAAGACCAAAAGTTAATTTATTTTAGTCTTGCCGTTTTTCTAACTCTTTGTGTTTAGTATAATAGCAAGTCAACATCTAGATTTTATCTCACAAGTTTAATACTTAAGTACTATCAAATTGTCTAAAAATATTTGAGCTAAAAATATTCTATGTCCACAGAATGAGTTTCAATGATTTGGCAGTTTTTGGCAATAATATTCCATACTAAAAGACAATTGTTTATCTGTGATCGTATAGTATAAGTTAATCGAGATGTAAAATACTTGTGTTAAAAAATAAAAAGATTTAATAAATTTTATATAAAAAGACTATAAAGACTTCTTCGAGTTGCATTGAAACCAAAGGTAAATTAACGTTTGTTTAAACCCCAACCTTGTAACAGAGGAAGATCCTAAGTCGGGTTTATCGAGTAGACGAAGCTAGCGATCGCCTATTCATGGCTTACCTAACTCATTCTATTCTTAACTGATTATTGACTGATTTGTCGCTCTATATTTAAAAATTGTCAAAAACACCGTTTATATCTTGGGGGAAATCTTTTAGCGCTCTTTTATTCCTCTGAAAAAAGAAAAATATTCTGAGGTTGGGTTGAGGAACGAAACCCAACACCAACTTGAGGCGGCAGCCCCCCAATTAGGCATTCCCAGTCAGATATTCTTAACGAGACACACGAGACACCATCCCCATTAGACATCTTTGGAAAAGAATGTAGAGACGCGAAATTGGACTGGGCTTCCTCTTGCTGCGCTAACGCGTCTCTACAAGGGTTGTGGATAACGCATATTTAATTTCACCAGATGTCTATTGTGTTTTACCAACTAATCCAGCAACAATTGTGCTGCTAGGATCTCGCAGCCAGATAGCCAATGGCTGGTATTCGTCTTTCTCTAGTTGATGATCGTTGTTATATTCCACCAGATTGCTGATCAAGAGCCGAATTGCTTCTGGGTCAGGATTATCCTTAACTGTGATTTTTAGCTCTGCTATCCGAGTTATCAGCACTAAGTGCCGTTAGAGTAACATGAAATCGCACCGCCAGCGACACCAAGAAACGGGAGAATCTAACGTCATTCATCTGTAAGATTAGCTCTAGCCTAACGCCATTTTGCCACCTTCTGTACTTATTCTCCTCACTTTGTCTCTTCCAGTAATAGAATTAAGAACGAAGCCTTTGTAAAGACTTCAACTATCAAAAGATAGAAGCTCTCGTGGCAGATTTTACATGTAGAAAAATGAAAATCTGTATTCAAAGTAAGCTTCTAACATCTAAACGCTTGTAAGATTTTTATGACTTCCCGTATTCGCTTTTTAATGTGTCCCCCTGACCACTACGATGTGGACTATGTGATTAATCCCTGGATGGAAGGGAATATTCACAAATCATCACGCGATCGCGCCGTGGAACAGTGGCAGGGACTACACCAGATCCTTAAACAACACGCCATTGTAGACTTAGTACCACCTGAAAAAGGTTGGCCTGATTTAGTTTTTACCGCCAACGCGGGCTTAGTACTGGGGGATAACGTCGTCCTTAGTCGCTTTTTGCACAAAGAACGTCAGGGAGAGGAACCTTTCTTCAAACAATGGTTTGAGGCAAATGGTTATACAGTCAATGAACTTCCCAAAGATTTGCCCTTTGAAGGAGCAGGGGACGCACTGCTGGATCGGGAAGGCCGCTGGTTATGGGCGGGATACGGTTTCCGCTCGGAATTAGATTCTCACCCTTATCTAGCTAAATGGCTTGATATTGAGGTGCTATCCCTGCGACTCATAGACGAACGTTTCTATCACCTGGATACCTGTTTTTGTCCCCTAGCAAATGGGTATTTGCTGTACTATCCAGGCGCTTTTGATTCTTACTCCAATCGCTTAATCGAAATGCGAGTCGCAGCAGAAAAGCTGATCGCAATTGAAGAAGCTGATGCAGTCAATTTCGCTTGTAATGCAGTGAATGTGGATAGCATCGTGATCATGAATAAGGCGAGTGATGCTTTGAAAACCCGCCTTACGGATGCAGGTTTCCAAGTACTGGAAACGCAGCTTACGGAATTTCTCAAAGCTGGTGGCGCAGCTAAATGTTTAACTCTGCGGGTAACAGAACCAGTTAGAGATGAAATTCATGCCACTGTCTCGGTAGAAAGCCGCGTCATTCGCATGGAAGGACACTTGCTGGATGCAGGCTTAATTAACCGTGCTTTGGATTTGATTATAGATGCCGGCGGAAGCTTTAAAGTCCTAAATTTCAACTTGGGAGAACAGCGCCAAAGTACCTCAGCTGCCGAAGTCAGGGTATCAGCACCATCTCATGAGGTGATGGAAGAAATCATCTCGCTGTTGATTGATTTGGGTGCAGTAGATTTACCGCATGATGAGCGAGATGCGATCTTAGAGCCTGTAATCCAAGATGGCGTAGCACCTGATGATTTCTACGTCAGTACGATTTATCCCACCGAAGTCCGAATTAATAGTCAGTGGATGAAGGTGGAAAATCAGCGCATGGATGGGGCGATCGCAATTACCCAAACTGCCAATGGCTTAGTCGCTCGGTGTAAAATACTCCGCGATTTAGAAGTTGGCGAACAGGTAATTGTAGACGTGCTAGGTATCCGCACCATTCGCAAAACTGAATCGCGCGAACTACGCAGCACCCAAGAATTTAGTTTTATGTCCGCGGGCGTTTCCAGTGAACGGCGGGTGGAATTAGTCGTTGAGCAAGTGGCTTGGGAATTGCGGAAAATCCGCGATGCTGGTGGTAAGGTAGTTGTCACGGCTGGGCCTGTGGTGATTCACACTGGTGGCGGTGAACACCTAGCACAACTGATTCGTCAAGGATATGTACAAGCACTGTTGGCTGGTAATGCGATCGCAGTTCATGATATCGAGCAAAATATCATGGGCACTTCCTTGGGTGTGGACATGAAGCGGGGTGTCGCCGTGCATGGTGGACACCGCCATCACCTGAAGGTAATTAATAGTATCCGTCGTTATGGCAGCATTCCGAAAGCTGTGGAAGCGGGAGCAATTAAAAGTGGCGTCATGTATGAATGTGTCCACAATAATGTACCTTTTGTGCTTGCTGGGTCGATTCGGGATGACGGGCCTTTGCCTGATACCCAAATGGATTTGATTAAAGCCCAGGAGGCTTATGCTAAACACCTCGAAGGTACGGAGATGATTTTGATGCTGTCATCAATGCTGCACTCCATTGGCGTCGGAAATATGACTCCGGCTGGGGTGAAGATGGTGTGTGTGGATATTAATCCAGCTGTGGTGACTAAGTTAAGCGATCGCGGTTCTGTGGAATCGGTAGGTGTGGTGACAGATGTGGGATTGTTCCTTAGTTTGTTAATTCAGCAGTTGGATAAGTTGACAAGTCCCTATGTAAATAAGGTAGGTTAAGAAAGGAACCGCAGAGGCGCAGAGGGCGCAGAGAAATGGAGATGACAAGAGTAGCTTTCAGTGAAAAGTTGCAAGTAAATTGGGTCAGTTTTATTGCTGATTTCATGCTGGCGGGGATGGTTTTTGGCCCGCCAGTGGCTCCCTTTCTGGCTGCGTCTGGAGTCTGGTTGGTTCCTGGGATTGCGGACATCATTTATTTCATGGGTAATCATGTATGTCCGCAACCGACTATGGGGTTAGATTTGACTCCCCCGTTTATTATGGCTGTGTGTATGCGCTGTTACGGTACTGTCACAGGTTTGCTGATTACTCGCCTGCTGTATGGGGTAACTGGGGGTAAGGGATTTTACTGGTTAAGTCAGTATGGCTGGAGTAGTGCGGCAATCCTTACGGGGGCAAGCTACGCAAGTGTGCTGATGATGGCTTATCCTTTGGAATTGGCAGCAGAGATTTTTGGTTTGTGGAATTTTAATAACTATCTGGTCACTCCCTTTGGGTTAATTACGGGTTTGGCGTGGGGATTGTTTACCATGCCAATTTTGCATGGCTGGCAGAGACTAAAATCAGCTTGACCCGATTGTAATTTGAAAGGTTAGATCGAAATAAGCGCACGGACAGTTAAAATATTCTCTTAGAGGTATTTTAATTTTCTCCCTTTTTATTGAGTATAGAATCACACAAAAGATAGAGATATTAACCGACTTAATTTCATTACTATCAACAATATATAAAGAAATATTACACAAAGGAGTCAGCTATTAGCATCCAATTATCAAAAAATGTTGTCATCCCAAAATGGCATGATTCCAACATTGCTCTGGATCTAAAACGTGCCACGGAAATTGCTGATTATTGTGCAAATAATGCCGCTGCTATAGATTTCAATAATGCTTTTCCCAAGCAGGAGTTTGAGCTGATTGCTAAGGCTGGGTTATTGACTGCACCATTGGCGAAAGAATTAGGCGGATGGGGTGCAGGAATAGATGCTAATGTTACCTATGAGCTTTTAATCCTATTAAAGCAGATGGGGTATGGCAATCTGGCTGTTGGGCGAATTTATGAAGGACATATCAACGCCCTGCAACTGATTCAGACCTTTGGTACTGGAGAACAAATCACAAGCTACGCTCGTGATGCCCGCGATCGTCATAAAATATTTGGCGTTTGGAATGCCGAAGCCTCAGATGGTGTCAAGGTAATTTCTTTGGAGAATGGACGTTATCGCCTGGAAGGTTCTAAAACGTTTTGTACTGGTGCAGGCTATGTAGAACGTCCTTTCGTGAATGGAGTATTGCCAGACGGCGGTTGGCAAATATGCATTGTGCCAATGGAGGAAGTTACAACAGTTAGTGATCCAAGTTGGTGGCAACCTTCTGGGATGCGAGCTACTGCAAGTTACAAAGTGGATTTTAGCGGTGTAGAGTTGGATCAGAGCGCTTTAATCGGCCAAGCAGGAGATTACCATCGACAGCCCTGGTTGTCTGCTGGGGTAATTCGGTTTGCCGCTGTGCAACTAGGTGGGGCAGAAGCACTATTTAATCTGACTCGCCAGTATCTTCAGAAGTTGGAATACACAAATGATCCATATCAAAAAGAACGACTTGGCAGAATGGCGATCGCCATTGAAAGTGGCAATCTCTGGCTGCGGGGGGCTGCGGATCAGGTAGCAGCGTATGCGCCTATGTTTGGTGGCGATCCCACAGTTCCCCACCCGCAAGCAGACCAACTCGTTGCTTATGCAAATATGGTGAGGACAGCAATTGAACAAATTTGCATTGATGTAATGAATTTGTGCGAACGTTCTGTTGGGACTCGCGGCTTACTCCCACCAAATCCGATGGAACGCATTATCCGAGATTTGACTCTATATCTGCGTCAACCTGCTTTTGATGCGGCCTTGGCAAATGTCGGGCAGTATGTATTGCATGAAAGTAATCCTGGTTATTTGCTTTGGAATGATGAATAAATTCGGCATGATTGGATTACCACTAAGCAATCCTAGTATTTTGCCCTGGCGTTCAGTTAACGAGATCGCTTGTAGTCCGGCATTAATCGTTGCACCCCATCCTGATGATGAGACGTTAGGTTGTGGGGGTGCGATCGCTCTGTTACGGTCTTTAAATTGTGATGTGCAAGTTTTAGTTATCAGTGATGGTACCCTTTCACACCCTCGTTCTCTGAAATATCCCGCAGATAGACTCCTAACTCTGCGGGAAGCGGAAACGCTATCAGCAATGAAATTGCTGGGTGTAGAGGTTAATGCTGTCACCTTCTGTAGAATGCAAGATGGGTCAATTTCAACACAGTATGAAAGTGCAGTAGCTAGTTGTCGTGCTTACATCACAGAAATCGCCCCACAAATTATCTTTTTACCGTGGCGGTATGACCCTCACGCAGACCACCGAGCGACGTGGAAGTTAATCAAAGCAGCCTTGGATGATTTGCACTTATCCCCACGATTGATTGAGTATCCTATTTGGGATTGGGACTCAGAGCAACGAGGGAGTCTGCCAGCATCTCTTGAGGTGACAACCTGGCGGTTGAATATTAGCACGGTAGTGGAGTTGAAACAGCAAGCGATCGCTGCTTATCGTTCCCAAATTACAGACTTAATTGACGATGACCCAGAAGGTTTTCGCCTGAGTGCCGAAATGTTAGCAAACTTTACTCATCCTTGGGAAGTTTATTTAGAGGAAATCCAATGAACCCGTTACAATCTGACTCCTTACCACCTAGCTACTTCGATAAACTTTACAGCGAAGATCCTGACCCATGGAAGTTTGAGACCAGGGAATATGAAGCTAACAAATATGCTGCCACGATTGCGGCTTTACCAAAAGAGCGCTATCGGTCTGCCTTTGAAATCGGCGGTTCCATTGGTGTTTTGACTCAAAAGCTACAAGAGCGTTGTGACTCACTGCTCTCGATTGATGTGTCAAACCTAGCGCAGAATAGAGCAAAAGAGCGCTGTCAGCATCTCTCCAATGTCAAGTTCCAGATTATGCGTGTCCCAGAGCAATATCCTGATCAGATGTTTGATTTGACCTTAGTCTCGGAAGTTGGCTATTACTGGAGCTGGGAAGACCTGAAAAAATCCCAACAGTGCATTTTAGAACACCTGGAACCTGGAGGACATCTACTTTTAGTTCATTGGACACTCTATGCCCGTGATTATCCGTTGAGTGGTGATGAAGTTCATAACTCGTTTTTTGAGTTAGCCCCAAATAAACTGCGGCATTTAAAAGGTCAACGGGTACAGTATTTAAAAGATCAACGCCAGGAAGAATATCGACTTGATTTATTCGAGCGAGTCTAAGAAATTAAACCTGCTTTATTTTTTGGTGTTTAGTTTTACTTTTTAGAAGAAACCGCTTTGGAAGCCTCACCCTAGAGTAGGGTAATGCTTCCTTTTAGCAATTACTGACGTAAACTCTCAAGACGCAAGCGCAAATCCCCAATTGCTTGTTCAATTTCCACAAATTTCCAGCGCGAAGCCCAAATTCCTTCTTCCTGCTGGCGTTCTTCGATTAATTCAAACAACTCACCAAAGGTATAAGGTTGCGTTAATTTCTGGACAAGCCATTGGGCTGAAACTCCCAGCATCTGTGCCAAAGACGCGACACTGGGATGACTTGGCTGATAGCCATTGAGAGCGCACGACCACATCACTCGTAATTGGCGACGTGCAACAAAACGAGTTTCGATAGCCGCTGCTGACTCTACTAAAAATGATTGCTGTTTCCGTCCCATTTCTGCCCACTTACTCAACTGATTCGCCATACCAATGCTAGTGCGTCCAATTTGTCTTGCAGAAGTTACTACCCGCACTAGCGAACTGTGGCGAAAACGAGCATTCACTCGCACTAAAGCCCGATAAAACGCTACATCTTCGGGAGTCCGCACAGGTGGTAAGCCTCCTGCCAGTGCATACATTTCTGCTGTCACCGCTAGACTTGCCCCATTATGATAATAGTGCCGAGGAAAGCTGTCATAGGGGTCGGGGTCGAGGTAAGTTTCTAATTCTGCAATTAAGTGACGGTAGCCTACATCGCGCAGATAGCAAGCTCTGGTGTAGGGGTCTAGATTAGTGCGATCAGTGCGATCGGTGAGAATTCGCCCACCTACAGCATCAGCACCACAGTTAATTTCGTACAGGTTGGCAGCAATCCAAGTTGGGCTTACCTGCGAGTCTCCATCAGTTGAAGCAATTACCCCCCTTGTGCGTCCTAAACTACAGAAACGGCGGTATGCTTCATCCATCAAAATCTGACGCACTCGACCAATATAGGCTTCCGCAGCAGGCAGAGTTTTTTCAACTACATGCAGTGCTATATCTGGATGTTGTTGAGCGAAACTCCGGGCTATAGTTGCTGAATCATCACTACAATTATTTGCCAACAAAATTATTTCGTAGCGTCTGGGGTCTAAAACCTGTCCTTCTAGATCAACTTGATGTCTTAGGGCAGTAAGGGTTGCTGCCAACGTCTGAGCTTCATTACGAACTGGAACAATTACACAAACTTCACAATGCACTGATGGCGGTATTTGGACTAAAGTTTGAGGAAAGTTTTTATCGAGTTGTACAGATGGAAAGTCAGCAACGAAGGACAAGCGCTTACTTTCCATAAAAACCATTTTTCCATCTCCGGGAACAGCGACACAGTATATTCATCTGCAATCAGAAATTATTACTATTTGTAATACTATTTTCGATATTCTCTCATTTCCTTGGAATCTACCTACAGTATGATTAGTGCTGATTAAAACTCTCCGAACAGAAGCTATCAAAGACTACCATCTGTCTGTTCTCAGTAAAAGCTTTACTAATCAACGCATAGTCCTTACAGATTGTTTGCTAACGTCAAATTTCAGACTATTAAATCATACTTAAATCATCTCTTCTATTTAATTTCTTTAGTAAAAATCAGTCTTGAGAAGGAGACCAATTTTATGACATTAATGTTTTTGATTAATAGTAATCAAACAAGACCAAAGCAGATTTATGCAAAAAATTAAATGCAAGATTAATAACCTGCTTGGTGTTGCATAATTTAAGTATGAATTCAAGTGACGCCTAACAGCCCGCACAACTCTTGGAGACGCTCTTGCTAGCTTGCTTCCACGTTCGCGCTAGCGTCTTTGTTGGCGCAACCTCTCCGTCAGGAGAAGGAGAAGTGATACGACAAAGCTACTTCGACACTTCTCTACGAGAGGCTGCGCCAACGACAAGCTCAGTGCATTGCTGCGCTCAGTACAAGTCAGTGATCATCATAGATATGGCTATCCAATGTCCAAGGTGTGCATCAACTCATATATGCAAAAATCGCAAAAAATATGGTAAACTGTGGGCATGTATGTGTTAACTTTAGCCGTTAGTTTATCGATTATTATAAACAGCAGGGTTACTCTGAAAAATTAAAAAAAGAATGCTTAAAAATATACGTAAATAGTTTAAAATCTCGTGTAATTATTGAGATTATTATTTATTGTTATCTCTTTTTTGTTAGTTAATATTTGGGTAAATCTTTTTTGGTTGAGAATCAATTGTAAAAGGAAAAGTAGTCGATTGATTTATCGCCCACTTTTCGGACTCAAACAGATGTTAGCCTTTTTATCTAAAGCTATTGAGCGTAAATATCAAGTAGTTGAAGGTATTTATATTCCATCAGGTTAGCGTCAAAAAATTATTAATCAGCTAATCATAAGTAATCATTATCTGCACTATGTCTGCTAGTTAAAGGATTGGGTCGGAAACAGTATCGTAGACTACAAAAACTTTGGCGATCGCTCTTAGGGAAAAAACTTTTTGGTTTACTGATATAATTATAACGGTAAAAAATAAGTAAAAAGACGTAAACGCTTTATCCATTTCTTTAGAGGCAGCCTCTCATGGGTTTCAATTTCCACAACAACGTCACCACCATCGATGCCTATAATTTGAGCTGTGTACTCAACTGCTGGAGTTTCCCATGCTTTGACTAAGTTTTCTGCTGCTTCCCAAACTCGATCTGCCTGTAATTCGGCTGTGGGTGTTGCTGAATAGGAATTATGAATCAGGCGTAGACGTAGCCCGTCGTAGACATCGCCTCAAGCTTGTGGGCGCATAGCCCCACAGCGCCACAGAACCGTACTTGAGATAATATATTACTAATTGAATTGAATATTTCAGCATTTCTTCGGTTTTAGAGTAGTAGAAAGTTTTACGATGTAGACGAGCAAGATAATGCCTGAAACGGCTATTTTCAGCTTCTACTCAAGTCAATTATATTTTGCTAACAATGTAGACATCGTATTGCTATAAAATAAGGATAAACGGGATAACTATCTGTACTTGGGAATCTAAATTCCAACATTTAATAATCGACCACAACAATTTAAATGTTTCAGAGCTTCTGTCTCCCAAAACACAGGCTAAAATTCCTGGATGATGCTTATTAGGCTATGTTGACACAGCAACAAGCTGAAGCTGATAAGCTATTCGTGAAATCTGACAATTTTAGGTGCGTTAGGCTCCGGCATAACACACCCTACTTCAATTACATTACTTTAGTTTTGTGGACTCTTTCCCGCACAATTCCTGAATTGAATTTGCAAATAAACCTTAAGTAGCGGCAAATGTCAAGCAATCATTCCCTCTTCGATGTTATCTGTGCCAGTGCGAGCTTCACGTATGGGTTCCTCGCCGAGATTTTCCGGTAGAAATCCACCTGCCTGCATTTTCCATAACCTGTGGTAAGCGCCGCCGAGTGCCAGCAGTTTGGTGTGGGAACCATCTTCGATAATGCGACCTTTGTCGAACACCAAAATCCGGTCTAGATGGACGATAGTAGATAGTCGATGAGCTACTACGATCACCGTTTTCCCATTCATTGCTAAGTCGAGGGTATCCTGGATTACTTTTTCAGTGATTGAATCGAGACTGGAGGTGGCTTCATCCAAGATCAGGATCGGCGCATCTTTGAGAATTACCCGGGCGATCGCAATCCGCTGCCTCTGCCCTCCAGACAACTTGACACCACGTTCGCCCACCATAGAATCGTAACCATCCTTACTTTGGATGATGAAATCATGAGCATTAGCCTTTCGCGCCGCCTCGATCACTTCGGAGTCAGTTGCATCCAAGCGTCCGTAACGAATATTTTCTAGCAAAGTGCGATGGAACAGAGACGGATCTTGGGGAATCAAACTGATCTGAGCGTGTAAGGCATCCTGAGTCATGTCTCGAATATCGACCCCATCAATGATAATCTGTCCAGATTGTGGATCGAACAAACGCAGAATTAGATTGACAAAGCTGGATTTTCCAGAGCCGGACAAGCCCACTAGGCCGACACGCTGTCCCGCTAAAACAGTAACAGAAAGGTTGTGGAAAACTTTCTTCTCATCTGAGTAGTTGAAATTCACCCGCCGAAACTCAATCTTACCTTGGGTAATTGAGTGGGCGATCGCACGATCGCGATCAATCAACTCGTGGGGTTGAACGATGATCAAGACACCATTAGCGACATTACCAATATGTTCAAAAAATTCCAGAAAGCGGCGGCTCAAATTGCGGGCTTCACTGATAATCAGCAGCGACAGGCTGGTTGCCACAACGAAGTCAGCAGTAGCAATCACTCCTTGACTCCAGAGGGAGAGTGAGTAATATAGGGTGCTGATTTTCAGAATGGCTGCTGAGATGAATTGAAACCAGCGGATTCGCTCCGAATACCAATTGGACTCTCTCACCTCTTTGATTTCGCGCCTTAATTGCTCATTCAAATAGCGTCGTTCAAAACCCAAGCGAGCAAACAGTCTACTACTAGTAATATTTGTTACTGCATCTACAATGATGCCAGTTGTCTCACTTCTTGCAGCTGCGGCCTTTCGGGAGTAAATTCGGCAGCGAGTTGCTAGCCAAAACGAAATACTGATGAAAAGAACTGCCCATATCCCCACCAGTGCAGCAAGCGGAGGATAGGCGCGATACAGTAACATTGTGGCGACGGTATACACGACGATTACTGGCATAAATTCAGTAATCATCATTTGCATCGTCTGGGTAACACCCAGAGAAGTTTCGCTAATCCGATGTGCCAATGCCCCGGAAAAACTGTTGCTCATGTAGCGATGCGAATGGTGCTGCAAGTAAGCATATAGCGATCGCACAATGTGCTGTCGGTGGATTGGATGGAGGATGGTGTGCAAGAGTCCAGCCGATCGCCCGAATACCACTTCACCCACACTCAAGGCGGTGAACAGCATCAGGGGTTGCTTCATGGCATCAAAAATGGGCTTGCTGTCGCCCGTCGATCGCGTTACGCCCCGGATGATCTCACCAATGGCATAGGGCAACATAATGCCACAGGTTGCGTGTATTATCTCCAGGATCACCGCTGCCACATACCACCAGCGGAACTGGTTAATGAAATAGCAAATGAACCTGAATGGAGTTGATGGCAAATCTGGTGCATCAGCAGCACGTTGAAAGGATTTGGATTGTCTGGCTTTTTTCGTCATGAAAGTCGGTCGCGTGGCATTGTTTTAGCTTTTCTGCAATAGAAAAATGGATGACTGGATAAGCCATCCGGGCGGTTCGTTTAAGAAAAATTAAGTGCATCTTCATCGCGAATTGGTATTAATACAACTTTGCAAGCATGAGGTTTGGAGTTTTAATAATAGGACTTACGCACACTCTAAGATTCTTCTCTACGAGAGGCTGCGCGTTGGCGTCAGCCTTTCGTAGAGATGGCGGTAGCCTGCGGCAAGCCACTACGTGTCTACGATAAATTAAGCTTTTTAGCAATTTTTGCGTAAGTCCTAAATAAATAGAAACTAACGAAGAGAATCTCCCCTTCGGTATTCAGCGGTTAGGTCATCTAACTTTTGTTTCAAATTATCGTCGAGCTTTAGTTCTACTGCCTTCAGAGAGTCGGCAAGTTGCTCTGGGCGGCTAGCACCAATTATGGGGGCAGTGATAATCGGATTAGATAAAACCCAAGCCACTGCTAGGGTGGTAAGGGAAAATCCGGCGAGATCCGCTACTGTGCGTAAAGCCTCGACAGTATTGAACTCGCGATCGTGCCAGTAGCGATCTTGATAGCGTTCTGCGGCAGCACCTAGCGTGAAACGGGTGCCTGAGGTGGGGCCTTTGGCGAGAATGTGTTTGCCGGTGAGCAGACCGCCCGCTAAAGGATTATAGGAAATTACACCCAGTCCTTCTTCTTTCGCCAGGGGCAATAGTTCTCGCTCAATTTCGCGGAACAGCAGGTTGTAGCGGGGCTGAATTGAGATGAACCTAGTTAGATTGCGCGTCTCGGCGCGACCCAAGGCACGGGCGAGTCGGTAGGCTAAGAAGTTGGAAACCCCGATGTAGCGTACTTTGCCAGCACGAACCACCGCATCCAGCGCTTCCAGAGTTTCATCGAGGGGAGTTGAGGCATCGTCGGAGTGCAATTGGTACAGGTCGATGTAGTCAGTTCCCAGCCGCCGCAGGGAAGCATCGATCGCATCCAGAATATGTTTACGCGAAGCCCCCTGATCCCAAGGTGCAGGGCCAACGCGGCCGACGCACTTGGTAGCCAAGATAAAATGTTCGCGTTTGCCTTTGAGCCAGCGCCCAACGATTTCTTCGGTGCTACCAGCAGTGGCAAGGCCGCCGCCGAGAGGATAAACGTCGGCTGTATCCAGAAAGTTGATACCGCCATCAGCAGCGGTGTCGAGGATGTCCCTGGAAGTTTCTTCGTCGGTCTGCAATCCAAATGTCATGGTGCCGAGACAAAGGCGGGAAACGGTCAATCCGGTTTTACCGAGCTTGGTAGTTGGTAATGTCATGGAGATGTTGTTGATTGAAAGTAGTTGATTGAGAAAGTGTTGAAATTTTTAAATAGAATGCGACGTGCGTTCCGCCCCGTTTCGCTAACGCAGAACTAAAAGCCTGTAGGACACATCGACTCAGTACAGCCTTTCCATTAATTCGTAGCGAATTAATGAAAGGTAATACCCTGCAATGCCAATGCGTCGGTTTACATTGTTAATGCGTCGGCTTGCATTGTTAATGCGTCGGTTTACATTGTTAATGCATCGGCTTGCATTATTAATGCGTCGCTTGCATTGTTAATGCTACGCTTTTACGCAAAACTGTACTAAGCCATGATTAGCCAATAGGATAACGATGTCAGCATTTTTTAAGGTGTAAACCAATTTAACCAACCTTCCCAGTTTTGTACGATCGCTGCAAATTCTGCATAACCATCTGCTTTTGGGTGAGCACCGTCATTGGCTTTTGCTTCTGCTAGCCAGATGGGTGACTTCACCAAACTGGAAAACACATCGAGATACGGAACATCTAGTTGATCACAAACCAACGCAAATTTTTGTGACAGATTTGCGAGAATTTGATTTCTTTTTTCTTGAGCGACATCACCACAGGGTGGCGGACTAACCATCAAGATCGGATAGAGTTGCTTTGCTTGGCTTAAGATACTGCGAGCATTTGCAATTGACTCTGACAATTCGATTCCTTGCTGTTTACCCGCCCATCCTGAATCGTTTACGCCAAAGGAAAACACAACTCGACCATCGGATTCTCTTGGGAGACGATAGGAGACTTCTGAGTACCAACGTTCTTTAAGATACCGACTCGTCTCTGCCCGCACCCCTAAATTGTAATGGGTGATAGCGTATCCTCTTGACTCAGCATTGCGGCACACTCTACCTGTCCAACCCAGAAACTCTGGATCACCTGTGCCATTGACAAAGGATTCACCAATAAAACAAATTCTGATTTCTTTGCGAGAATCTGACATAAATCAACTGAATTTTGGCGAAAAAGTTCGGTTTTGACTTGGGACGAAGCATTATGTTCATGATTTTATTTTCCATCTCACAAAGATATTAATATATTGACTGGTTCCCATCCAGACGCAGCAGCCCTCTCGTAATACATCCCATTCTTAAGACTCTTAACGAGGCGATTAGTCAGGCTGTGTTGCCTTACCCCACCAAACTCTTTTAAACGGCTTGCCTGTTTGCTGATACAATATTTCGTAATGTTTTAGCTCTACATCTTTCCAGTCAGATAAAAGGTCTAGCAAATATTCTTTAGAGAAAAAATGCATAGTTTGTCCATCATGTTCTAGAAAGTAATTTGGCTCGATTTCGCGTATGGGTGGGTGGCGTTCTGTCCGAACTAAAGCGTCTTCTGTAGAATTAACATGGAAAACAAATAATCCGTTGGGGCGTACTATTCATCGAATTTCTTTAAACAACTGGCGTGTAATCTGATCTGAAAACATGTGGATGGCAACATTGGACATGACAGCATCCAATGTTGCACTATCAAAAGGCAAACGTTTTGCCATATCCGCAACTACAAACTGTACGCTTAGTCCTAGCTTTTTTGCTTTCTCGCGTCCTTGTTGCACTGCTTCATTTGAAAAATCCACACCAATTACTATAAAACCTTGCCTTACAAGACGTAACACGTCGTTCCCTGTCCCGCAACCAAGGTCAAGCACAGTTTTAACGTTGGCGGACTTGAGGAAGGGAAGGTGAACTTTCGTCCATTGGGTTCCCCAATCTAGATCGGTGCCAGCATCCTTCCATTTAGCAAAGACTTGATTCCAGTGATCGGGTGGTGCGTAAGACATAATCCATTAAACAATTACAGAAATTTCACGACGTCTCTGTGAAATTAGCCACTGTTGCAACTTCGAGTCGCCGTATACCTCATCTGCAATAAAATGATCGCCTTCCGGTAGGACTGTCAAATCGACTTTCCCTCCTACTTTGCGTAAGCGCTCAACAAAATTCTTTGTATCCTCAATCGGCAGGTTTTTGTCCTGTCCACCTTGGAATATCTGAATGGGAATGTTTTTGAGTGCAGCTAGTTCGGTTTCTCCTAATGTTTTGGGTACACGTCCAGACACAGGTACCAGACCTGCGAAGCGATCGGGATGCAAAGCAGCGATATGCCAGATACCCGCCGAGCCTAAGCTGAACCCGGCTAATATCACCCGCGCTGGATCGACGGGCTGGGAGGCGATCAGTTCATCGAGCAAAGCAAGCACATCATCTGCTCGATCTACCCAAGTCTGTTCGGCTGGAATCTGGGGTGCAGCGAAGACATAAGATAAGGAGTCGGATAAATCCACGAAACGAGGTAGACCCCATTTCAGTAGCACATTCAGATCCGTCCCGCGATCGCGTGCTCCGTGCAAAAATAGCACGAGGGTTGCAGGCTTGTTGGCATTGTCAGAAACAGGCGAGAAAAGATAAGGCAAGGAACCATTGCTGGTGTCGTGAGAACGTTGTTCGAGGGGCATAGTTGTGACTCCTAATTTGATTTGGGCAATTCAATTTTGGATTTTAGATTTGCAATTTTGGATTGGAATTCAATCCAAAATCCAAAATCCAAAATCTAAAATTCCTAGCTAACTGCCGCCTTGGCTGGCTGTTTCCACAGTGCGGCTGCGTACAGCGAGGCATCAAAGTCTGGCGCGATGTTGTCGCCTGTGATCCGTGCCTCGTGTAGCGCCCAGTCGGCGAAGAACAAGTCGTGGCTGATGCGTGCCACCACCGCCGGCACGTCGCGTCGGATGCTGGGCACGTCGCCGATGGGCAGACCGAAGCTCACAAAGCCGGCTGGGTTGAAGACGTGGATATCCTTCAGGTAAGGTGCGCTACCAGATACCTTCTCCTGGTATTCGTGGGCACTGCCGAGGTAGGGGTGCATGCCCAGATCGTCGTTGCGTTGGTCAGCCGGTGGTTCGTAGCGATCGCGCCAGAGGGCGATGTGCTGTGCAAAGTCGGCTAGTTCAGGCCGCTTCGTCGGGTCAACGAAGTAACCAGTACCAGCGATCGCGAAATCGAACTCAAAAACATCGTCGTTCACCTGCGCGACGATGCGGTTGCCCTGCTCGTGCGCTGATCTCCATGTTGCCGACAGGTGTAGGTGGAAGTTCGGGAAGGTGATCGCCCGTTCAATCGCGTCGGGTGGGGGCGTAGAACCAACTTGGCGAAAGCGCCAAGCCTGGAACCAGCGAGCTGCATCAGGCAGTTCTGGATAGTTGTAGTAAGCGCCAGGATACCCGCGCACGCGAATTATAGGCAGTGATGCGATCGCTGCCCGCCGCGCGAACAGATGCACCACCTTTGCTCCCGATTCGAGCGCTACCCCTGCGGCGTCGAAGGCCGAGGCCGCAGCGCCCAGCACTGCCACGGTCTTGCCGCGTAGCGCCGTAAAGTCGATGGCATCGGCGGTGTGTGCATACAGCGTGCGTGGTAAGCCAGCTAGCACCGATGGCACGTAGGGGCCACCAGTGCCAGCCACACCGTTGGCAAAGATGATCTTGCGCGTGGTTTCCACCTGCGCGACACCATTCACCTCAAGGTGCAGGCGAAAGAAACCTTCTGCTGGCTCGATCCGCACCAGCCGTGTCCGGTACCGAACCGAAATGCCCAAAAACTGCCGATACCAACTGAGGTACTCAGCCCATAGCAAGCGGGGGATGCGGTCGATCGCTGCGTATGCCTCAGTACCGTGCCGCACCTCGTACCAAGCTTGGAACGACAGCGCTGGAATCCCAAGTTCGTGGCCAGGCAGGTTCTTCGGCGTGCGTAGTTTATTCATCCGCGCTCGGTTGAGCCACACGCCAGCATGAGCCTCATTATCAGCCGCGTCGATCACTGTCACGCGGCCGATGCCGGCACGCCGCAGCGCAAATGCAAAGGTGCTACCGCTACCGCTGCCACCCACCACCGTGACGTTGTGATCGATGCCTGGGCGGTCGGGTATCCAGTTATCGGGATCAGGGCCGATTAGGCGTAGTGCCTCGCGGGCCCCAACATCAGGGTCAGTCGTTATCGTCATGTCGATCTCCCAGGCTGAAAGCGTATATTCTTTGTTATCGAAGAAGGTGATGAGGGAGAATATTCTTCATGTTTCTCCCTCATTTTGCCTTTTAGACCACTACCAGGCTCTTGTCCACTTGTTTAAATTCGGTGTTACCTACCTTGGATTCGATCGCCGTACCCTTGAAGAATTCGGGGTTGGCTTGGGTGTAAAACTTGTAGGGATTAGCGAATACATAAGACTTGAAGTCGGCTTCAGAAATAACGCCTTCTTGCACCAAATCCCAGCTTTCAGCTAAGGGGGCGGTGAGGTCTGGTACATCCCAGTGACCAACATCGGAGGAATAGATCGCGTTAATTTTGACTCCCAAGGGATTAGCTTTGTCATTGAATGCCGCAGCGATCGTGCGATCGTCGGACTCGGAACCAAAGAAGAAACTGTTCACCCAGCGATCGCGGATGTCCTCGGTTGTTTCAATGCCTGCTGCTGCAAAATCTTCCAATTCGCTACCAATTGGCGCCCGACTAAAACGGCTGAATGAAGATCCCAAGACACTCTTGGTCAATTCCTCCTTGTCGAGGGAATGCCCTTGAGTAATTTCCGCACCGTAGCGCTCAAATATCTCAAACAGCTCATCGGCATTTGTCAGCGCTGGATTGTAGTTTTGCAGCGCCTTCAGATTGCGCTTGGAGAAGCGATCCACCAGATGTATGTAGACATTGGCACCCCAAGCTGCGCCACCTTCCAGCATAGCCACTCGCAGCTGCGGAAAACGCTTGGTAACACCGCCAAAGAATAGCGCCTTAGCAAAGGCTTCCGAACCATCGGCGAAGTGGCCAATATGGTTATTCATGTAATTACTAGTGGAGGAGCGTCCAGTCCAACCCTGACTGCCGTAATGGGTGGTGACGGGTACGCCTAGTTCAACTACTTTGGCCCAGAAGGGATCATAGTCGTATTCACTATCCAGTCCGTAAAAGTCGATATAAGACGCATACTTGGCGATTTCCGGGAATTTATCAGCTGGATACTTATCAGCGATCGCTTTAATTGGCCGTTTTACACCACCAGTTATATTAATTACCTTTAATCTCAGTGTTTTCACAGCAAACTCTAGCTCCTCAATGCCTTCTTGGGGAGTAGTTAATGGGATGCCAGCTACCGGTGTCAGGCGATCGCTATATTTCCGGTAGATATCAGCATGATAGTGATTGACCGCACGTTGCAGTGCCTGACGGTTCTCTGGATTGGCTCCAGCCGGTGCCAGGACATTGTTTGGAAACAACACCGAATAGTCTGATCCCTGCTCTGCCTGACGCTCATAGAGCAGTCCAGGGAGGGTGTAAGTAGCGAGATCCAGTGTGTTCTTGGTGACTCTAGCCCACCAAGGCGATCGGATTGTGCGGTTGTAGTGACGTTCTTCAGGGGTTTGTTGATACCAGTCTTTACCCCCACTCTTGGAGTTGAGACGCGAAGCTTCGGTCTTGCGTAATTCATCTACCAGTTTCACGCCGCCGTAATTGGCGATGTAATCCTCAAATGCCGGGGTGAAATCATTGGTGTGAACGTCAGTGTCGATTACTGGATAATCGAGGGTTGCTTTGATTGCCGCAGAGGGCGAAGTCTTCAATCGGCTATATTCACTCATGTTTTTTTCCTTCAAAAAAATTACAGGGTTTTTCTCGCAGCATTGGATGCTGGTTAATTTGTATTAGTCCATGTCTGCAAAGCCGCACAATAAACTGCCTCCCCGTTGCAAAGGAAAAGGCAAGGGAGTAAGCATATTTTGTGTCAAGTTTTTGGCTACAATCTTCCGATTCTATAGGGCGGCGATCTACAGAAGATGGGCTGCTTAAGCACAGTGCAGATATTAAAAGTCATTTATGCCAATACCAATTTTTCATCTACTTGTTTGGCGGCAAAACGATTGCCCGGACGACGCAATCCCAGGTTTTCTCGCAAGCTACTGCCTTCGTATTCAGTACGGAACAGTCCGCGTTTCTGGAGAACGGGAACGACTAAGTTAATGAAATCATCTAATCCTGTGGGGAGAATTGGTGGCATGATATTAAAGCCATCTGCCGCACCGTTGTTGAACCATTCTTCTAACTGGTCAGCAATGGTTTCGGGAGTCCCAAGTATGGTGCGATGTCCTCGGGCGGTGGCAAGAGAGAGATACAATTGGCGCAGTGTGAGAGTTCCACGAGTAGCCAAATCTCTGACTAGTTTGAGACGACTTTTGTTGGTGTTGGTGTCGCTGGGTAGTTCCGGAGCCACATCATCTAGGGAATATTTCGCCAGATCCACACCCTTGTAATAGTTCTTTAAAATCCCCCAGGCCACATCGGGATGAATCAATGATTGCAGGAATTCGTATTTCTCTTGAGCTTCTTCTTCGGTACGGCCAATGATTGGGAAAGCACCAGGCATAATTTTTAAATCGTCTGGGAAGCGCCCATATTTCCCCAGCCTACCTTTGAGGTCAGCATAAAATTCCTGGGCATCGGCTAGGGTTTGATTGGCAGTGAAAATTACCTCGGCAGTGCGTGCAGCCAAGTCCCGTCCTGATTCGGAGGCTCCAGCCTGAACAATCACTGGGTAGCCTTGAGGCGGACGACCGACATTTAAAGGGCCTTTTACGGAAAAATATTTGCCCTTGTGGTTGAGTGTATGTAATTTATCTGGGTCGAAATAGATCCCAGATTCTTTGTCACGGATGAAAGCATCATCTTCCCAGCTATCCCACAATCCTTTCACAACTTCCACAAACTCTTCGGCGCGTTCATAACGCTGGCTATGTTCTGGGTGATGCTCAAGTCCGAAATTAAGAGCGACATTCTCATTTCCTGTGGTGACTACATTCCACCCCGCCCGGCCATTACTCAAGTAGTCCAGGGAAGCAAACTTCCGCGCTAGGGTGTAGGGTTCTTCATAGGTAGTCGAGGCGGTGGAAATGAAGCCGATGTTTTGGGTCACGGAGGACAAGGCTGAGAAGAGGGTGACCGGCTCGAAATGGACGATTTTACCGTTGCGATGCTGAGTTTCTGGAGCGTCGCCCCAGACTCCTGGGCTATCAGCAAGGAAAACTGCATCGAACAAGCCGCGTTGGGCAGTCTGGGTAATTTCCTTGTAATGCTCGAAATTAAATCCAGCATCTGCTTGTGAATTGGGATGACGCCAAGCAGATACGTGATGACCAGTGGCTTGAATAAATGCACCTAAACGAAACTTGCGTGTTGTGCTCATATGCTTTTTTCTTTTTTATAGTATGATTGCTGATTTGCGTATAATTAATGGCTTTTTATGTAACGTCAGCTATTACTTTCACTACTGCTGCGATCGCTTGGTTAATTCCTAACTGCTCAAATGCCTGACACATCTTGGTCAAACCTTCATGGCGGCAAATATCTGATGAGTAGACAACAGCATGTTTACTTTCAACCGCTGACATCCGCCCAAAAAATATAAAGGATGGCAGATCGATAAAATACTTTCCCTATAAAGCTTTGAAGTACTCGTGTCTGGCTCTCAGGTATTCACCTCTTGCTAGACACTGAATCTAATAATGGAATGCTTTGGCAGCAACTAAACTTACGCTTTAGTTGCCTACTAGTTCCTCTATAAGGAATGAAATAACAGAATTTTAAGTCAGGTTAATACCACAGCAGAATTAGGAATGCTGCTGCTTGGCGCTCGAATTATCATAAATTTATCTAGCAATCTTACTTCGCAGATAAAGTTTACACGATGGATACAAAAAAATATGTACTGGAGATCACAATATCATGAAATACTAATTATTAGTTTCTCGAATATTAAGTATTGCAAACTGATTGATTGCTGAGTATGTAGTATGTATGCTGCCCTTAAGAAGCATCTATCTCAAAGCAACCGTCCGCAGCCCACTGGAAAAAAGGGCGTTGCATACATAACAGTTGTGTACTTTGCAATATTCATCCTGTCAGTCTACGGAGATTAAGGAGAGTAGAAAGAATTAATTTGCCTGATTTAAGCACTGTCTTGGATCTTAATTTACGTCCGGCAGTGCAGATCGCACAAGCGCTGCTGCCCACGATGAAACAATCAGGATGGGGACGCATTGTTAACATTTCCAGCCTAGCGGCTTTGGGTTTGGCTAATCGCACCAGTTATGGGGCGGCTAAAGCAGGATTAATCAGCTTGACCCGCACTTGGGCGTTAGAACTGGCAAAAACTGGAATTACCGTGAATGCGATCGCACCTGGGATGATTGAAACTGAAATGTTTCATGAAAAAGTTTCTCCCGGCAGTAAGGAAGAACAGCTATATTCAAGCATGATTCCAATGGGTAGGTTCGGTCAGATCAAAGAGATTGCTGCCGCGATCGCCTTCTTCTGCTCTGGGGAAGCAGCGTTCATCACAGGACAAACCTTATTTGTAGACGGTGGAGCAAGTATTGGTCGCAGTCTTATCTGAACAGAGGTCAGCCCCAACTCTTCTCTACGAGAGGCTGCGCCAAGGAGACGCTACGCGAACGGGGAAGTCAAAAGTCATCAGTAAAGCGTCTGTCTCAAACAACGAAGTAGCTAGTCAAGCGTATTTATCAACTAACAAAGGGTTTAAGCCGTGGAAAGGCTCAAAAAGACTCCCGACTTTTTAAATCTCAAACAACGAAGTAGCTAGTCAAGCGTATTTATCAACTAACAAAGGGTTTAAGCCGTGGAAAGGCTCAAAAAGACTCCCGACTTTTTAAATAAGTCAGGAATCTGAGCTTTTGGATTTTCACTAGTACACCACGGCGTAAATCCAGCTAGCTAACAAGGGGCAATTATTCCTTAGGTACATGGTTGGGTGATTCCCGAACAAATTGCAATCGGGCAAAATCCCTTGTTAAAAAAGAGGCAAGGGAGCAGGGGGCAGGGAGCAGGGAGCAAGGGGGATAAAAAAGAATGGGGATTCGACCCCACCTGAACAAGAACCACAAGCATAGAAGTGGGGGACTCAGACCCATGTTCCACTCCGCAAACCAGGCAGGAGTCTCTTTTCATTTCCCCCTGCCCCCTGCCTCTTCGTTAAAGGTAGGCAAACTGACGCCACACTGTACTAGTCTAAAGTTGATAGACTATTGACTTTTGCCTATTCTCTAATGAGGTACAGCCAATTTTGCATCGGCTACCTGGCTATTATCAGCAACAATTTTGCGGAATAAATCACCTTCAATAGTCTCCTGTTCTATTAGCAAATCTACTAAACGCTCCAAAACTATGCGGTTTTCTTGCAACAGTTCTTTTGACTTGATATAAGAACTATTGACAATTTCGCGTACTTGTGCGTCAATTTTGGCGGCAATTTTCTCAGAATAGTCTGATTTATTCATCCAGTCACGTCCCAAAAATACCTCTGCACTCTGATTTTCTAAGGACAATGGGCCTAATTCTGACATGCCGAACCGTGTCACCATTTGCCGTGCCATTCCTGTCACCTGTTGCAGATCATTTCCTGCACCTGTGGTCACTTCTGGCTTACCAAAAACAATTTCTTCGGCGGCGCGACCACCCAAAGTAGCAGTAATTCGGGCTTTGAGTTGGGAACGCGAAATTAACCCTTGTTCTTCGTTGGGAGTAAACCAAGTTAATCCTAGCGCTTGTCCCCGGGGAATGAGTGTAACTTTCTGTACAGGGTCATGGTCTTTAAGCAATGTGCCTACTAAAGCATGTCCAACTTCATGATAGGCAATTAAGCGCTTGCTCTTGCTGTCTACCAAGGCGGTACCTTCCATACCTGCAACGACTCGATCTACAGCAGCATCAATTTCTAAAAGGGTGACAGCTTCTTTGCGCCTCCTAGCAGTGAGAATGGCAGCTTCGTTGAGTAAGTTGGCTAAGTCTGCGCCAGTAAAACCAGGAGTGCGGCGAGCGATCGCTTCTAATGATACGCTAGGATCAATTTTTTTATTCCGCGCGTGGACTTTCAAAATATCCAGTCGCCCTTTGAGATCCGGTGCATCCACCATCACTTGTCTGTCAAAGCGTCCTGGTCTGAGCAGGGCTGCATCTAAAACATCTGGGCGGTTAGTAGCAGCAATGATAATAATGCCTGTGTTACCTTCAAAACCATCCATTTCGGTGAGGAGTTGATTGAGGGTTTGTTCGCGCTCGTCGTTACCGCCACCGATACCAGCGCCCCGTTGTCTACCTACTGCATCTATTTCATCGATAAATATTAGACATGGGGCATTATCTTTGGCTTTTTTGAAGAGGTCGCGCACGCGAGATGCACCCACACCGACGAACATTTCCACGAATTCTGAACCGGAAATACTGAAGAATGGTACACCTGCTTCACCTGCGATCGCTTTTGCTAGTAGAGTTTTACCTGTACCAGGGGGGCCAATTAACAGCACTCCTTTGGGAATACGTGCGCCTACAGCAGTAAATCTTTCTGGCTGTTTGAGAAAAGTAACAACTTCTTCAAGTTCTTCTTTAGCTTCTTCAACCCCGGCTACATCTTCAAATTTCACTCCAGTTTTTGCCTCCATTTGGAAGCGAGCTCTGGATTTGCCAAAATTCATCGCTTGGCTAGAAGCATTAGTAGAGCGACGGAGGAACAATAGCATTAAAGCCACCAGCGGCAAAATCCACATGAGATTGATCAACAGCCCAACAGCAGCTCGACTGTTAGCAGAGGAAACTTCGCTAAAATCAACATTTTTCTCTTTGAGTATGTTAATCAACTCTGTGTTTTGTGTCATAAGTCTTACCTGTTGGGGTGGTGTATTATCTTTTTGCCCCTTGAGATAAACCCTTGCTATCTGTTCGGTTTCGTCAATATCTACTTTTTGGATTTCTCCCGCGTTCGCTTTCTTGAGCAAGTCGCCATAATTTAAAGAGGTGCTCTCTGCTTTTTGGGCTAAGACGGGAGTACTCTCAAAAATTCCTGGCAACATAATCAAACTAGCTGCTAGCGCACCAACCCAAGCAACGCGCTTTGAGGACTGCCTTTTTATCAATGCTTTTTTTCCCAAATTTGTCATAATAATTACCCTTTGTCTGCTGCCACAAGTTGAGCGCTGGTTTTATGCCTATTCTTCTAGCAAAAATTGTAATAACTGGAAATTACACTTTTCTTATCTAGTCTAACTTCCACACAAAACCATTCCCAAGTTTCTTCCGGTTATTACATGAAGTTGAGCAACCTAGATAATTATTCTGGCTCCTGACTCCTAACTTTAGCCCGCGTTTTGGTGACATGCTCTCGTTCCCATGCAGAGCATAAGAATGCTTATAAGCGAGGCTCTGCCTATAGTCCTCAGCAGCAGCCCACCCAAATTCATTCCTATGCAGAGCAATAGAAACGAGAGGTTGATAGTTTTTGGGCGGTAAAAAAGAATACATATGGGACTTACAAAACTAAATTTAACTTTATAACAAAGGTTTCAGCATACTTGCAACCACCAAGATGCTGGCTACTCCTGACTCCTAGCGGTTAAGTTAAAAATCTTTTAATTTGCATCCTCCAAAAAATAAATCTCTTGTGGGGTGGGCAACATGAGCGCCCTTGTTGTGTAAATTAAATGCACAACAGCTTAACTCCTTTGTTATAAAATTTTCCTGGAGATTTTAATTTGACACATTCCGACACAAATCGCTACAATAAGCATAGTCATAACGATTTCGCTTTAGAAAAAATCTGATGATAGTAGCTAGTTAATAGTTTGTGGGTTAATTATGGTTAGAATTGTTGGCATTGGTGGTAGTTTAAGACCCAACTCCTATACCCAGCTTGCTTTAGAAGTAGCAGTGCAAAGGGTTGAAGCTGTGGGTGCAGAGGTAGAAATTCTTGATTTACGGCAGTTGCAGCTACCGTTTTGTACTGGCGCAAAGGAGTATCCAGAGTATCCAGATGTTCAGCGCTTGCAAGACACAGTTAGTCGTGCCGATGGGTTAATTTTGGCCACACCTGAGTATCATGGTGGGGTTAGTGGTGTCCTAAAAAATGCCCTGGATTTGATGAGTTTTGACCAACTATCGGATAAAGTGACAGGACTAATCAGTGTTTTGGGTGGTCAGTCTAATAGTAATGCTTTAAATGAGCTACGGCTAATTATTCGTTGGGTACATGGTTGGGTGATTCCCGAACAAATTGCGATTGGACAAGCTTGGGGTGCATTCAGCCCTGAAGGCAAGCTAGTAGATGAGAAACTCTCTCAAAGATTTGATCAATTTGCTCAGAGTTTAGTTGATAATACTCGCAAGCTACGGGGTGTAAATTAGTTGTGAGGTGGGCAAAGCTTTGCCCACCCCACAGCTATCAATCCGGGATTTCTGGATTTATTAAATGCTGAAGTGCCTTTAAAAATACTGTAAACCAGCCCATTAAATTAGTTAGAACATTTATATGGGAACGTGGAGCGATCGCTAACTGATTTGGAACCGTCAGTCGAAACTACTATTCATATCATGTCCGCTTAAATATAAGTCAAAATTGTGAGGGAAGGCACAGTGTAGCGTGGTACTCTCAATTCACCTTCACTCTACTCCGTTGCGTACCCCACGGGAAGGCTTACGCCAACGCAACGATATATCATAAGGAATTAATCGGACTTGATGTCATTAGATACTGGAGAAAAAAGTAACCCGCCCCAACCTTCCCCTTGATAAAGGGAGTCACTTGCGTGGGCGAAGTTCCCCTGTTGAGCAAAGTGGCGTAAGGATAGAGTTGGGGTGAATGGGCACTTTCGTGTGAGGTTAAGCAGCTACAGTCGGAGTCATTTTCAAGACCAAGTCGTTGTAGTCTTTATCGCCGCCACCAAACAAATCTTCAAAGCCAAAGGTATTGTTACCAAGTGATTTCAAATGCTCAAACTTATCAGGATTAGCCCCTAAAAACGCAAAGTAAGCGAGCGGGACTTGTCCTTTGGTTCCTTGGTCTGTATGGTCTGAGGGATTTGACGATAGAAATCCATCACGAGTCCCGTTGGCAATTAAATAAGGTGCATAGATAGCCCCACCGTTCAACTCCTCTGATCCCGACGCGCTTCGATTGTTTCCCAATTCAAATTTGGAGACAGATATAGTTTGCCGAACTGCGACTTGTGCATAGTTGGCGTCGCCTGGGGTAAGTTTGGCGTTCGTCAATTGATCGATAATAGTACCCTGTAAATCTTGAACGACATATAGACCACAACTATTGTTATAAGTAGCTTCGCTCTTAATATCAATGTTAAAGTTAACTAGCTGATTGGCTTGGGCACTTAAGTTAATCACTTTCAACGACCCTAAATCACTAGAACCAGTGCCACCAGAACCAGTTCCACCAAGACCAGTGCCACCAGAACCAGTGCCACCAGAACCAGTGCCACCAGAACCAGTGCCACCAGAACCAGTGCCACCAGAACCAGTGCCATTCGATAGTGGATCGTTGATATTAGCAGTAACACTGACAGAAGGCAGGGCGTTGAGAATGGGGTTAGCGCTTGAAATCGTCGCCTTAATCGTACCAGTATGATTGCCTTCAACGATACCATCATTGACGGCGAGGACAGCAACGTTTTGAATGTTTGCAGCCGTGCTACCAGCAGCAATAGTGACGTTAACGGGCTTACCTACCCCATTCCCCAAGTCCAGCTGATCGTCGGGGTCGAGGGTAATCGTTGCCTCGGTTAGGGTGCGGATAGGGACACCCAAGCTATCAAGACCTAAGTTAATACCCACTCCTAAGGTCAATGGAGTAGTATCCCCTTCTGTTAGTGGCTGATTGGGTAAAGTCACACTTAGGACGGGGAGTGATACTGGATCGTTGATATTGGCAGTAACACTAGCAGAAGGCAGCGCGTTGAGAATGGGGTTAGTGCTTGAAATCGTCGCCTTAATCGTACCAGTGTGACTACCCTCAGGGATACCGTCATATACCGCAAAGACAGAGACGTTTTTGGGGTTTCCAACGCTACCAGCAGCAATAGTGACGTTAACGGGAGTGCCTGCCCCATTTCCCAAGTCAAGCTGATCGTCGGGGTCGAGGGTAATCGTTGCATCAGCTAAGGTGCGGATAGGGACACCCAAGCTGTCAAGACCTAAATTAATGCCCACTGCTAATGTCTGTGGAGTATTATCCCCTTCTGTTAGTGGCTTATTGGGTAAAGTCAGACTTAGCACAGGGAGTGATAGTGGATCGCTGATATTGGCAGTAACACTGACAGGAGGCAGTGCATTGAGAATGGAGTTACTGCTTAAAATAGTGGCCTTAATTGTACCAGTCTGATTGCTCTCAGGGATACCGTCATATACAGCAAAGACAGAGACGTTTTTGGTGTTTCCAACCGTGCTACCAGCAGCAATAGTGACGTTAATGGGAGCGCCTGCCCCATTTCCCAAGTCAAGTTGAGCATTGGGTGTGAGAGTTATTGTTGCATCGGCTAGGGTGGCAATGGGGTTACCGAGACCGTCAGTACCCAGGTCAATGCCTACTGCTAAGGTCAGTGGAGTAGTATCCCCTTCCCTCACAGCTAAACCTGGACCTGGTAGTGGACCTGTTAGGCGATTGATTGAGATAATCAACACCGAAGTGTAAGCTTCCCTGACAGCTTCCGAAAACGCTAAGGGACCCTCAATGTCGCCAAGGGTAACTTCCAGTTCCCAGTCTCCTCCCTTTTTAGCACTGCCAGTGGGGTTGGCAGAAGCTGCAATGTTTGCTCTAGTAAGCTGGTGAAGTCGTGCTAAGAAGGCTTCTCCAACTTCTCCGGCTGCGACGTTACAACCGTAGAGAAATACAGGGGCAGAGGCGAGAAAAGCTGACCAAGCTTGCAGTTCCCTTGAATAGTAGTTTAAGGTTTCTAGATTGAGGTAAGTGTTACCTAGAGCTAAACAGCCTGGTGAACCGTGGCAGACGATATGCAGCGCTGAAGCAGGATGATCGACAAGCATCTCTGTAATTTGCTCAACACCATCGCGATGAAGATCAAGAATTAAAACATTTGCCCCTTCATGAACTCCTGCTGCTAGCATCGGATAGTCTTCAACTCTGGGGTCTATGACTACCAGCATCGAAACTGGATTTTGAGGCTGGCTCAAAAGATAGCTATTATGCTCTGGAAATTTTTCTAAAGTGGTAGCGCTAGACCGAGATTGAATGTGGTTTTTCATGGTGTTAATTCACTCAAATTGAGTGATAAATATTGCGGGTTTTTACTTTCACTATTGGATTTACACATTGACAGAAAAGACCAAATATGTAGTACGGTTTTCAGGTATTTAAGCTTGATTTTTCGAGGTTTTTTCAGCGATACCCACGTTACCGATCAAAGGATAATTGAGAAAAGTCTGAAACTAAATATTTTTGTAAACGCACATAATAATCAATTTGTACAGTGCGTAAATACTATAATTAATTACCTCACGTCTATCTTATAAATATCTATCTAAAAAAGTTTGAAAAAATGTCTTTTTAACAATACCTTCGCCCAAAATAAAGGGATGTTTTACTTTTTCCGAAACAGCCTAAGGTAATCGTATGCTTGACCTCTCGGAAAAATATAGAATCCAGTCACAGTGATACACGACAGTATTAATGCAGATAAGCATTTAGTAAACTTTATGTTTTTCAAACATGCTTTAAAGATATGAATTTTCCATCTGGTTGTAACCGGTATAAACTACAGTCTAATTACAACATTTATAAAGAATGAATAAGTAAAAATACGTAAATATTTTCTTTTTAAGTGATTCAAATTCAACAATTACTTTTTAATCGTTCGCCCACACGGAGATAATCACTCAAGTATTGCTCTTTCAAAACTTCCAACCAAATATTTTGCAAAGCTTGTCGCTCTGATCAATAAAAAGTTAAAATTGCATCTCAGTTTTCAATATGTAATATTACCTAAAAAGTCTGCTCCTGCTATGGTCAAGAGCTTGCAATTTCTGTGAATATGCGTAAGTAATATCTTAATTTTACTTAGAGAATAGATTAAAAAAAATAATTGTATATCAATATCATGCAGCATGGGGAAATTTAAGCTTAAGTAACAGGCACAGAGAAAGCTTAGTTTCAATAAAAAAACTCCACACTTTGAAGCGTAGGAGTGTTAACTGAGTACACTATAAAGTTTAGGGTGGGCATAGCTATGCCCACCCTACTAAACTCAAACTTTACTTAATGATGATGGTGGTGATGATGGTGATCCCCAGCTAGTTGGGGATTAACTGCCAAATTTTGGTCTGACAGCAACTGTGCAATATGAGCATCAGCCCATTCGCCCGCCATAGCCAAAAATTCCGGATGGTCGTTGACGCAAGCCATTTGCACGTAGTTCGTACCAGGATGCTGTTTTTCTAAAGCATGGATGATATGGTGTACATCCAATAAAGTTTCGTGGTTTTCTGTGGCAAAGCCAATTGGCATAAAAATTACCACTTTTGCACCTAATTGAATCAGGTTATTTGCTGCTTGCTCGGCGTTTGGCTGTGTCCAATCAATTAAGGGCGTATCATGATTGAGCCAACCCACCGAGATTAAGGGATAGCGGTTAATCAATTTATCCCGAACCAAATCGTACAGCGCCTGACTTTCGATAATCCCAGAAGTAAATCCTTTGGCTTTGTGGGGACAGCCGTGGTTCATTAGCACAATGCCGATTTGAGAAGGTAGGTAAGCTGTGGTTAAATCAGCGGTAATTTTCTCCTCAACTAGATGAGCCATTAAATCTATGTAGGCTGGTTCATTGAAGAAAGAAGGAATATAGCGCTGTGCTTTAACCCAGTGTTCTTCACCATCAGTCAACTCAACAAGAGCGTTGTTAACTTGCTCGATCGCAATCCCACTGGTAAAGATAGAATCAACAACCAGCAGTGGGTAGATTAGCAGCTTATCGAAGCCTTGGTTTTTGATTTCTGCCAGAACTTGATTGGGTAAGAAAGGGGCGCAGAAGTTGAAAGCCTTGAAAACTTGAACATTCTCACCCCACTTTTCTTGTATATGCTTCTCGATCCCAGCCCGCTGCTGTTCAAAGATGGCATTGTGTGGGGAAATAAAATCATGGTGTGTGTGTCCCCACTCATGGCGGTCAAATAGCGCCAAAAGTTTCGCCAGGGGGGGATAAATCCAGGTTGGTACTGGTGCGAATTTTGCTGTCAGTAGATTTAAAGCCTGTTCGTTATAGTTGGCGAAATCTTCGTAGCTTTCGACTTCGCCGTAGCCCATAAGCAGTACGGCTACACGGTCTTTACCTGATAATTGCTCGTGGGTGTGTTGTACTTTTTCCGGCGTGGCAACCACAATGAGTTCCTCAATATAACCAGAGTGCAGAGAGATATAAAGTTAGGGAATAGCTTGCACATTTCCCCTACTAGTAAAATAATATCCCATCCAGGGGGATAGGATAGGTAGGAAAATCAAAATAATACATCAAAAGACATACAAGATTTATGTGGAGCATTAGGTATTGAGCATGGAAAATTGAATCAAAGGTACAGTTTTGACCTCTCTCCTAAAAGAGAGAGGCTTTGAATTCTTCCCCCTTCCCGACACGGGAAGGGGGTTAGGGGGGTAGGTCTATCTGCGTACCTCATCTAATTGAAAATGGCTATATCGCTGGAATAGCGAAAGCGGTTAAGATGCTGAAAAGTTGCATTCTCAATGAAATTAATTCGGTGCAGGTTTTTGCCAAATATCTCTATCAATATTTAAATCTTCAACAATTTCCAACATCAAGTTGAGAGTTGCAAAATATTCTCTTAAAGGTGCAAAACTTAACACACTTTTATAGAGATTAGGTTGAAATAATATTATTTTCTATTGCTTCTTTAATAGCTATGTGTATCATGTCATCAACAAAGGAAATATAAAAATTTTTATTGGTTTTTTTACGAAAGCTAACTATTTTATCTATTAAATTAATAGATACAGCAGATTACAACTTCTCTTCTTAGGCTACGCCGAGGTGAGGTACAGATCATCGTAGGGGCACAACATATTGTGCCCCTATCCGTGTACTTCATTTACCTGCAATACGCTGTTAGACATAACGTGCTTCTATTTGATCATCACCATAAACAGTGAAAAGTTTAGCAAATTCTGGATCTTCTAATTTAATTACCTGTTTCTTAGCAAGATTAATAGTATGAATATTGGCGTTAATAAATTTTGGTTGAACAATTGTAACATTTTGCAGTATTTTTCTGTAAATTAAAGTTGTTTTGCCCATTTTCTCGTTGGTTTGTGTTCATTAATCAGGAGTTGCTGACATAGTTGATTTAAGATTATTCATAACTTAGACTAATAGTTTTTCAAATAGTATTATTTCGGAAAAATATGTAGATTAGCTATAATCTACTCAGTAGAAATAAGGTAATGTAGCAATCCTAAAGCATTTGTGAAAAGTTCATTTTTTTATTGTTTTCTCTTCTCTATAAGAGGCTGTGTCAACGAGACGCTCTGCAAACGTGTCCTTCGCTAATAACCCAAGTTGCTAGTTATGCTTGCAGGTGTTCGGGTAGCGTTGCATAAGTAATAAAATCCCCTCCAGAGGAAAAATTAGGAGGGGTAATGCTAAACGAAATAATTACAATTTATGCTATCACTGATGACCTGTTGAAGGCGATCGGGCATAAAGATGATATTCGTCGTGGGATGAGTGACGCAGAAATTATTACAACGGCTTTGGTTGCGGCAATATTCTTTCATGGTAATCATAGTAATGCTTGTAGCTATATGAAAGACCACAACTTCATACCAGATATGTTAGAAAAGTCACGATATAATCGGAGATTACACAATGTTGCGATGTTAATTAACGATTTATTTCATCAAATAGGTATGATACTCAAAGAAAATAGTAATTGTACTGAGTATCTTTTAGATTCATTTCCTGTACCAATGTGTGATAATATTCGGATTTTCAACGTAAAGTTAATAAAGTCCGAGGAATACAGGGGTTACATTGCTTCTAAAAAACGCTATTTCTATGGGGTGAAAGTTCAGCTATTAACCACAAAAAATGGTATTCCGGTTGAATTTGTATTTATGCCTGGTAGTGCTTCGGATGTGCGTGCGTTAAATGCTCTACCATTAAATTTACCATCCGGCAGTGAAGTATATAGTGATGCAGCGTACACTGATTATCATGCTGAGGATGACCTTTGCGACTCATCTGAGATCGAGTTGAAAGTAATGCGGAAAAAGAACTCTAAACGTAAGGATGAGCCGTGGAATCAGTATATCAAGCAGTCCACTAGACATTACATTGAAACGGTATTTAGTAGCATCACTTGTATCTTTCCAAAGTCAATCCATGCAGTAACTTATAAAGGGTTTTTACTGAAGTTAGAAGCATTCATTTTTGCTTTTACTTTGAAACAAGCATTTATTGAATGAGTCAAATATAATGCTTTAATCTAATTCAGTATTTGTGTTTTTGAATTAGTTGAAGTGGCGGTTACGCGTCGCGCAACCGCCACTTCATCGTGAACGATCGCACGACTATTCAAGTGCAAAGCATTCACAGCTTGATAACCCGCAACTTGGGTTAATAGACCGCCACAGCAGATTTAAGTTATTAATATTATAAAGCTGCTAGTACGATATACATCCGATCGTGCAGGCACAAATATTAATCCTCCAATACCCAATTTTCAAAATTGACAAATGAGTATAATTATTTGCCCTGGAATTCATGAGTCAAACTTAACTGAAAGCTTTAAAGTCGGATTATTAGATATGGTTTTTAATGGCGCGATCGCCTGTAATACCGCAAATATACTGATTTATCCGGGAAAAGATGTTTTGGTTTTATCAGCATTTCACATCTTGCAGTTTTTGCGTGATCGCCCAAGCGATCAGCTAAAATCACCACTTATATTCATCAGCTTTAGTGCTGGCGTAGTCGGGGCAATAGGGGCGGCGTGTTTGTGGCAACTCTTGGGTGGTCGTGTGAAAGCGTTTATTGCTATAGATGGATGGGGAGTACCATTACAAGGTAATTTCCCTATTCATCGGATAAGTCATGATTATTTCACCCATTGGAGTTCTTGTTTGCTAGGTAGTGGGCAAAATAACTTTTATGCACAGCCAGCAGTTGATCATTTGTCTATGTGGCGATGTCTAGCGACAAGCCGCTCTGCGTCTGTGCTCCAAACTGTACAAGGCTGCTGGGTAGATTCGTCCATTGGAATTTCTCCACCCAAAGGTCGTCTGACAGCAGCTGAGTTTTTGCTTATGCTGTTAAAGCGCTATGAAGCAAATTAGTCCGGACAATAGAGTAAGCAAGCAGGAGTTAGGAATGAGGAGTGAGTAGTTAGGAGTTAGGAGTTAGGAATCAGTATTTATTCTCCCCTCTGCCCTATGCCCCATGTCCTATGCCCCATAACCCATCTACCCAAAGTATCTAATGTTTCCAACTGAACCTGCTGCTGTTAATAACGGGTTTGGCGCACTGCTAAAAAACCGTGGTTTTATGCTCCTGTGGATTGGGCAACTGCTGTCCCAGTTAGCAGATAAGGTCTTCTTCGTTTTGCTGATTGCTCTGCTGGAGAACTACCCACCGCTTCCTGGGTTGGCACAAAACTCAATGTACTCAACCTTGATGCTGTCGTTTACAATACCAGCAATTCTGTTCGGCTCTGCTGGTGGTATCTTTGTTGACCGCTTGCCAAAAAAACTGATTCTGGTCGGCTCAGATGTTGTGCGTGGACTATTGACGCTGTGTCTTCCCTTGTTGCCAAGGCAGTTCCTGATTCTGTTAATCCTGACTTTTGCCATTTCCACGGTGACGCAGTTTTTTGCACCAGCTGAACAAGCAGCCATTCCCTTGTTGGTGAAGCGAGAGAATTTGTTGGCAGCTAATGCGCTGTTTAGCAGCACGATGATGGGAGCTTTAATTGTTGGCTTTGCAGTCGGAGAGCCGATTTTGAGTTTGGCGAAAAGCTTGATGGGAGAAGAATACGGTCAAGAGCTTGTAGTTGGTGGATTATACATATTATCGGCTGCTATCATCCAGCCGATTAAGTTTAAAGAACCCAAACGACCGAAGGAACAGCGGACATCAAATAACCCTTGGGCTGAATTCACCGAGAGCCTGCGCTATCTCAAGAAAAACCCTTTGATTTTAAACGCCATGTTGCAACTGACAACTTTATATTGTGTGTTTGCAGCCTTAACAGTGCTGACAATTCGATTAGCCGCAGAGTTTGGTCTCAAAGAAAAACAGTTTGGCTTTTTCTTGGCAGCAGCAGGGGTGGGTATGGTATTTGGTGCAGCGATTTTAGGTCACTGGGGTGATAAATTGCGTCACAAGCCCCTACCTTTGATGGGATTTTTGATGATTGCACTAGTTTTAGGGGTGTTCACTTTTACGCACAATTTATTGCTGGCGTTAGGACTCTGTGCATTTTTAGGTGTAGGTGCTGCCTTAATTGGTGTGCCCATGCAAACTTTAATTCAACAGCAAACACCACCTACGATGCACGGTAAAGTATTTGGCTTTCAAAATCATGCCGTCAACATCGCTCTGGCGTTACCTCTGGCGATTGCTGGGCCATTAACTGATGCTCTGGGCTTGCGATTTGTGCTTGTAGGGATGAGTATTGTTGTCGTAGTTGTCGGTGTTTGGGCTTGGAAAAATACTCGCACAGTCTTGCAAGACGTAATTTAATTAATGTAGGCTAATAGTCTAACTTTATATTTAATATAAAAATTTATAAGATTTTGATTGAAGTTTTCAATTAAAATGAAATCTTAACTACAGAATTCAGCATTAATTTTAGCTATAATCTGAGGTTTGGCCGTGCGTTCACAAAGTATCTCCGCAGGAGAATTACCTTCCCAAATTAGTTTCCCACAAATCGAGAATCACAAACAGTCTCGTACTTCTAGCCCTCCAGTCGTGCCCAAACGTGCATCTGGCGGTTTTGCTCTGCTTGACAGCCTTCATCGCCACGGGGTTGATTATATTTTTGGTTATCCTGGTGGGGCAATTCTACCAATTTACGACGACCTGTATAAGGTAGAAGCAACTGGTGCTATTAAGCACATTTTAGTGAGACATGAACAAGGTGCAGCTCATGCCGCTGATGGTTACGCCCGTGCAACGGGGAAAGTAGGAGTATGCTTTGGCACTTCTGGTCCAGGAGCAACTAACTTGGTGACAGGCATCGCCACAGCCTACATGGATTCGATCCCGATGATTGTAGTAACAGGACAGGTAGCACGTCCGTCGATTGGTACAGATGCGTTTCAGGAAACTGATATTTACGGGATTACCCTACCGATCGTCAAGCACTCCTATGTAGTGCGTGACCCTAAAGATATGGCGCGAATTGTCGCCGAAGCCTTTCACATCGCAAGCACTGGGCGTCCGGGGCCAGTTTTGATTGATGTCCCCAAAGATGTAGCTTTAGAAGAATTTGACTATATACCTGTGAAACCAGGTTCAGTAAAGTTACGCGGTTATCGTCCCACAGTAAAGGGAAATCCCCGGCAAATTAATGCCGCGATCCAGTTGATTACAGAAAGTCGCCGTCCTCTACTATATGTCGGTGGTGGTGCGATCGCAGCTGGTGCCCATGAAGAAGTCAAAGAACTAGCCGAATTATTCAACATCCCTGTCACCACAACTTTAATGGGGATCGGTGCCTTTGACGAACATCATCCCCTAGCTTTGGGAATGTTGGGGATGCACGGCACAGCTTACGCTAACTTTGCCGTTAGTGATTGTGACTTGCTAATTTGCGTCGGTGCTAGATTTGACGATCGCGTTACAGGCAAGTTAGACGAATTCGCCTCTCGTGCCAAAGTAATTCACATCGACATCGATCCAGCAGAAGTTGGCAAAAACCGCGTTCCGGAAGTGCCCATCGTCGGCGATGTGCAAAACGTGTTAGTAGACTTATTGCGTCGATGCAAAGAAGCAGGCGTCAAGGCTACACCTAATCAAAACCAAGAATGGCTAAATCTAGTTAACCGTTGGCGCGAAGAGTATCCTCTAATAGTGCCGCAGCATTCCGACAGCATTTCCCCCCAAGAAGTGATCGTAGAAGTCAGTAACCAAGCACCCCATGCTTTCTACACCACAGATGTGGGACAGCATCAAATGTGGGCAGCACAATTCTTGAAGAATGGCCCGAGGCGCTGGATTTCTAGCGCTGGTTTGGGAACAATGGGTTTTGGCTTACCTGCGGCAATGGGCGCGAAAGTGGCGTTTCCTGATGAAGAAGTCATCTGTATTAGCGGTGATGCCAGTTTCCAAATGTGTTTGCAGGAACTTGGTACGCTAGCACAGTATGGGATAAATGTCAAGACAATAATTATCAATAACGGCTGGCAAGGGATGGTACGCCAGTGGCAGCAAGCCTTCTATGGTGAGCGTTACTCATGCTCAAATATGGAGGTAGGGATGCCAGACGTAGAGTTGTTAGCAAAAGCCTATGGGATTAAGGGCATGGTAATCAGCGATCGCAGTGAATTGAAAAATGCGATCGCCGAAATGCTAGCACACAAAGGCCCGGTGATATTGAATGCCCACGTCACTAGAGACGAAAACTGCTATCCAATGGTAGCTCCTGGCAAGAGCAATGCTCAAATGGTCGGCTTACAGAAGCAACCGCCGAAAGCAGCAGCAGAGCCAGTTTATTGTAGCCACTGTAATGCAAAAAATGCTCCAACTCATAACTTCTGCGCTGAGTGTGGGACAAAGTTGTGACGCTTTTTGATCATTTTGACTAGAGAGGCAGGGGAGCAGGAGAGAAAGATGCTGGAATTCGTCAGCAATCAAGAGTTTAAGAGCAAATAAATTTATTTATGGGGTTCTTTCTCCCCCCTGCCCCCTTTCCTCTTGCTTATGCATCACTTAATCTCCCTGATTAGGTTGAGGTAAAGAGATATTTCCTAAGTAATTGACTAAATCAGTTTGACTAGAGAAATCCAACAGCGCCTCAGCTAACTCTTCTAGTTGAGTTATGGATAATGTGCAAATCTGCTGTTGCACCTCTGGCTCAATTGCACCAAACCGTCGTGTCAAAGACGCAAAATCAGTTGTAGAGCCTCCTGTTTCTTTCCTCGTTCTTCTCCCTTTTGCAGAATGTCTTGGTAAATTACAGATTCTTGCATAATTTCCTCTCTAAAAAGCTGTCTAATCAAATTTTTCTCAAACCGCAAACCAGCCAAAACCTGTACACAAGCTGATATATTTTGTCATTCGTCTGTTTCTTCAATTAATACAAAAAATGTTTATGACAAATCACCCCGTCTAAGTTGCACTGTTGAAGGGGTGAAATACGGTTTTGTTAAGAAAGCGATATGTTGAGGCAAGCAGCAGAAGTCAAAGTATCTTGCAATAAAGCTTAGGCTTTGTAACAGAATATTCGGAGAACGAGCAGAGAAGATTGAATTAGCGATCGCTGCTTTTTCTGCTGCACTGGAAGTAAGAATCCGCAGCGCCTTTCCTCAATACCATGCAGAAACTTTGTTAAATCTCGACATTTTATACCAAAACACAAAATAATTTGACTTAGCTTACGCTACCTTTGCCTCTGCCAATGCCACAGTCAAATCATTGCGTAGAGAAATTGTTTCTGGTGATCAAGCAAAGCATATTAAAAGACCAGAATTCTGGACAGCTTTTTGTGCCATATCACCCGTTTATTTTCCATCCCCTAATTCCATCAATGAATCATGAGATAATAAATCGATAATTGTAGGTTAGGTTGAACGAAGTGAAACTCAACATTCAGCGTTAATTATTGGGTTTCGTTCCTTAACCCAACCTACGCAACTCGCCAGGAACAATGTTTTAGCTACATTCTTTTTATTAGCATAGGTTTGCTAATAACCAAGCGCCAATTATCATCCTAGAGATAAGAAGTAAGTAGAGAAATGATAGAACATCTTGTAAAGACGGGATTATAGCAGTTTGCAGTTGATTGAGTCTAATACAGACCTAATCCCCAGCCCCTTCACTGCTAGCGTTGGGGAGTAAGCCTCAAAGCCTCTTTGCTTTTAAGAGAGAGGAATGGAAGTGAGATCAAAGTCCTAAAAAGCTTGATAATTCAAGGAAATTTAACCGTTTTTATCCGCAGAGGAATGGATCTTCAGCGGATTTTTGATGAAAAAAAGATTCATCCCAATGTATTTCTCCGCATTCTTTTGGGAACCCTAAATTTAGGAAGCGTTCTAAACCGCAAGGTGTTACTTCCTGAAATATCACGTAACTTTTAAAGGATAATTATGTCTAAACGCAAGTTGCCCAAAGGCCGTAGCACCAGTTCAGTGGCTCTAGAACCAGAAGTTGCGATCGCAGTTATTGGACTCTTTTCTGCGGCTGCTGATGGTGATGGTATAACCCTAGAAGAACAATACGCTTTGAGTAAAATGTTGGGTGCCGTTTCACAATTTGAAGATTACTCTGATGAAGACTATGAAGAGTTGACTGAGAAAGTCGCCAGCTTGCTAGAGGAAGAAGATCCTGAAGTTTTAATTGAGCAGGCGATCGCATCCCTACCGAATAAAGGTTATCGCGAAGCTGCATACACCACTGCGATCTTAGTCGTAGGGATTGATGAGGAAGTACCCGAAACAGAACAAGATTATATCTCTGAGCTTCAGGAAGCCTTAAAGATTTCAGACAAGCGAGCACAAGAACTGATAGACGAAGTATTCAAAGACGAAGAAGAGGAAGACGAGGAAGACGAAGAGGAAGAAGAGGAAGACGAAGAAGAGGAGTAATCCATTTTAAATTGTAGCCTCAGTCATCTACCATCGTTAATTTGGGGTTGCTAATTTAGAGTACGAAATAATTTTGTTTGAGTTAAGTTATTTAGATTCCCAATTTATCCATGAAGTTGGGAATCTTGCACGTTATCAAAATTAATCCGATAGATCACTAATTAGAAATTGGTACATTTTTAAATGCAGCTGTATCTGGCACAAAAATGTCTAAATTATTGATCCCATCGGGAACTCTTAGCCAGATATAAGAATCTGCGGAGGCTTGTGGACGTACTTGAAACAAAGAAACACTTCCTGTTGAGCGATCAAGAGCAACTCCTTTATAGGTTACGCTAGTGTCAGGATTGCGGGCTGTTGTACTAGCAACCGATATAATATCACCACCAACAACTCTGTCTGTGGCAAGGCGACGAATACGCATTTGCACATTTACCACATCACGGTTTCCAGTTTCTGGATCTTTAATTCGCTTTGCTGAAAGTAACTCAATTTCTGCCTTTTTGCCAAAAGCAGGCTGCACAAATTGACCAGGGCTAATTGCTGAGGTTGTAGCAGTGGCTGGCGATAGTGAAGCCGTTGCTTGGGGAGAAGTTGTAGCTCTACGACTTGGCACTTGAATAGGAATGGTGTTAGTGACTGTATTATTGGCATTTAGTGTCTGCTGTAGCGTGAAAACTTCGTAAGCTACATAGCCGCTACATCCTAAAGCCAAAGTAGAGAGTAATACAGCTACACCAGATAAAAATGTACTCACACCATTGCCTCGATTCCGTATTTGTGTATATTCAGGTTGACTTACGTTTCTATTTTGTAGTCCCATAAACTATGTTTGTGCGATCGCCCACCTATGAAACATGTGAACATCTTCCTTATACTAATTAAGTAACTTTACTGAGTTAATTCTTCTCTTTCCGGAAAGAAGTTATTAGCAAGGTTAAAAAATCTATCTTTGGGATAAGGAGAATTGGTGAGACTTAAAACTTTCAATCAATCACTAGGTGTTTTGTTACTATTTTTAACTAGCCACATAGGATTTAGTTCTAGAGTTGCTAAAGCACAAACCCCAGTTGCACCAACAACTTCTACAAAATCAATTTGCTCTAGCCAACTGGGAACAGCTATAGATACTGTAATCAATCGTCCCTTATTCAGTCGAGGGCGCTGGGGAATTTTGGTGCAACCCCTGTCAACTAGGACAACTCTTTACAGTCGGGATGCTCAGAAATATTTTACTCCCGCGTCTAACCTCAAGTTGTTGACAACAGCAGCTGCATTACAGCAGTTGGGTGCTAATTTTCGGATTCGTACCTCAATTTATCAAAATGGCAATGGTGTTTTACGTGTTGTTGGTAGGGGAGATCCCAGCTTAAGTGATACTCAACTGCAAACATTGGCACAGCAGCTAAAACAGAAAGGTATTACCCAAATTCAGCGGTTGATAGCTGATGATAGTTATATTCAAGGTGATATTGTTAATCCTAGCTGGCAATGGGAAGATGTGCAGTCAGACTATGGCGCACCAGTCAGCAGCTTTATTCTAAATCAAAATATTTTTAGCTTAAAACTTGTACCGCAGGCTGTAGGTAAATCTTTACAAGTGCAGTGGATTGATGCTGGCGAGGCAAAACAGTGGCGGATAATTAATCAGTCAGTAACCGTTGCACAAAATCAACCAAGCTACGTTAACGTTACCCGTGAATTATCCGGAACAGTATTACGAATTAAAGGACAACTGACAACGAATTCCGAACCGTCTTTAATAGATTTGCCTGTAGTTGACCCTAATTATTACTTCTTACGGCGCTTTCGTAGTGCTTTGGCAACAGAAAAAATTACTTTGGGACAAACATTAGTAGTAAGTGGTGGTATTAATCAAGAGGAAATAGCATTTGTAGAGTCGCCACCTTTATCTGAATTATTAATGGAAACTCTTCAGAATAGTAATAATCTTTATGCTGAAGCACTGCTGAGAGCATTAGCTGTGAAAAAAACCAGAGTGAAAAATCAGACTAGCGCTGATGTAGGTTTGGAAGTTGTTAAAGCGAGTTTAACTCAATTGGGAGTTGATCCAGCAAATTATGTTTTAGTGGATGGTTCGGGTTTATCACGTCGTAATTTAGTCACACCAGAAGCTTTTGTACAAACTTTGCGAGGAATAGCAAGAACACCAGCAGCATATGTGTATCGCGCATCTTTACCCGTGGCTGGGAAAAGTGGAACCCTAAAGGGCCGTTTTCAAGATACACCTGCTGAGGGCATTGTGCAAGCAAAAACAGGTACTTTAACGGGTGTAGTTTCCCTATCTGGATATATGAATGTGCCTAAATATGAGCCGTTGGTTTTTAGTATTATTGTGAATCAATCAGAGCAACCTGCAACAGTTGTGCGGCAAGCAATTGATGAAATTGTTGTGTTGTTAACACAGGTGCAGCGTTGTTAAGAAATATTTAGAGATGCAAAATTTCGCGTCTCTACATTTGCCTACTATGGTAACTAATTGAAGCGCTCGCAGTATAGGATGATCAAAATATTGGTTCTGCCATAACTTATTGACAACAATGAACAGATTCACTGAAACCTTGCACTCCCACAACTTTAAGCTGTGGGAGTGTCAATAATTCGGAGTCCCATGATTACTAAGTCGCATTCAACACTGTCAATTTCAGCAATTTTAGGTAAATGTCCCCAATGTTGAAAACCAAATGTTTCAAAAAGTTTTAAACTGGGTTGATTGTGGGCAAAAATTAAGCATACTAGGGTCTTTAAACCCAAACTAGGACTTTCGCTAATTGCTTGTGCTAATAGTTGTCGTCCCAAACCACATCGATGAAAGTGAGGGGCTATGTAAATACTAATTTCGGCAGTCGTACTATAGGCGGGCCGCCCATAAAACGATTGGAAACTAAGCCATCCAGCAATTACCCCCTCTACTTCGATTACCCAAAGTGGGCGTTGTGAAGGCGATCGCGCCTTAAACCAAGGAAGGCGACTTTCCACAGATACTGGCTCTAAATCAGCGGTTGCGATGCGGCTAGGAATTGCAGCATTATAAATTGCCACAATAGTAGGCAAGTCAGTTTCAGTTGCATGGCGAATAGTCATTGCTACCGTCTTGGAGAAAATCTTGAGAAAATATTCAAAAATAATACAGCGTTAACAGCGTTCCGAAAGCCGTAACACACCCTAGTAGTCTGTCAATAAATAATTGAGGGGTGCGGATTGTTCGTAGTTTGCGCTTTAGCAAAGACAGCGCCAACTACGAACCTATTAAATCAAACTTGACAGATTACTACACTATCTCACCAGAATAGTTTTGGCTTCCCGTCGTACCGCTTGGATAGCAACCGCAGTTCCTCCGGTTCCTCCACCGACAGCTAAGACATCAGATGTATATGTATGATCAACCATCGCTTAACCTCTCTGAGTTTTCGACATATTTTCTCCAGATAGCTTGGACTCAGACAAGATAATTTATTTTCTTTTTCGGATATTTCGTTTATGTAGTGTGTATGATTAAGATAGTGAATAAAATTGTCAGTGTAAATTGCATTGCTAATGACAAAGCCTGCAACACAGTAGGAGACTAATATGATGTTAAGACAGAACATGTCTTTAGATTCTGTAATATCTCCACAGCTAGAAGCTCAATCTATCAAAGAACTGGATCGCATACTGAGCGTTAAAGATTTTCAGGCGAAACTGGTAGGAGCTAACGGAGAAAAAATTAACATTCCTGAGCCGATTTATCAGATGTTGCTTCAAGTTGTCCATGCAATGGCATCAGGTAAGGCTATATCTATAATTCCTCAACAACAGGAACTGACGACACAACAAGCGGCTGAACTCCTTAATGTATCACGTCCTTACTTGATCAAGTTATTAGAACAAGGCGACATTGATTACATCAAGGTGGGTTCACATCGCCGGGTTCGTTTTGATGATTTAATGAAATATAAACAACAGCGGGACACCAAGCGCCGAGAAGGTTTGAAGGAATTGACTCAATTTCTGCAAGATGAGGGGTTCTATGATGAGGAGAGTAGCAAATTAGACTAATAAGATGCTTTCTTTCTCTGTTGTTCTGGACTCCTGCGTTATCTACCCTATGCCTCTGTGTGATACGTTATTCCGTGCTGCTGAGGCAGAACTTTACCAAATTCATTTTTCACAAGAAATTCTAGAAGGTGCTACTCGCAACCTTGTAAAGAAGGGAAAGATGACAGATGCCAAGGCAGCACGCTTTCAAGAAATGCTCAAGATGCATTTTCCTGAAGCAATAGTGGAAGTACCAGAACAGCTAGTTGCATCAATGACAAATCATCCAGGTGATTACCATGTTGTCGCTGCTGCTATAATTGCCAAGGCAAAAGTAATTGTTACTGCTGATTTAGATGACTTTCCAGCAGAAGCTTTAAAGCCTTGGGATATTGAGGCTTGGCATCCAGATGATTTTTTGGTTTATCTTAATGAGCAATTTCCAGGAAAAATGATTGAAGTAATTCGGCAGCAATCAGAGGATCTCAAGAACCCTCCGCTGACTGTTGTTGAATTGCTGGATAACTTAGAAAAAAAGAATAATGTTACAAAATTTGCTGGTAGCATTCGCTTCCATGAATATTCTGATGTAATCGTGCAAATTGCCAAAACAACCTTGAAGAGTAAGTTTGCAAGAATAGCACCAAAGGGTGGTCGATATTTTGAGGGTGAACAGTATCGACTCTGGCAAAAAGGGGAAATTTTAACAATTACGGCTAAAGACAACCGAGGGGAAATCCTGCGAGTTGAGAATGGGAAAATTCAGGGAAGTCTTTTATCAGCGGATATCAAGGCATTCCAAATATTTGAACAAAGCTTAGAGCAACAATTAGAACAAGCTAAAACACAGAAATCGGAAAACTGATAGCCTAACGTTGACTGCTAATGTTACATCTAGTATCGTTGAGCAGGGAAAACCAACGTGAAAGCACAAGTATTTAGAGGCGTCAATCAACTGTCTTACGAAGATATCCCAGTTCCAACCCTAGAACCAGATGAAGTGCTGGTACAGGTGCGGGTAGTGGGGTTGTGTCAGTCAGATATTAAAAAAATTCGTTATCCACTGTATGAACCGCCGCGCATTTTTGGACATGAAACTGCCGGCACGATCGCAGCATTAGGCAATAATGTCAAAGGTTGGCAAGTTGGACAACGGGTAGCGGTGATGCACCACATCCCCTGTATGCGTTGCACCTACTGCCTAAATGATAATTTCTCCATGTGCGATGTTTACAAAAACATCTCCACAACCGCAGGCTTTAACGCTAGTGGCGGCGGTTTTGCTGATTATGTCAAGGTTCCCGGACATATTGTCCAAAACGGTGGGCTAATTCCCATCCCCGATCGCATCAGTTTTGAAGAAGCGAGTTTTGTAGAACCGACTAACTGCTGCTTGAAAGCTGTTAAAAAAGCCCAAATTGCCCCAGGACAAACTGTCTTAGTTACTGGTGCTGGGCCAATTGGGTTAATGTTCATTATGTTGGCGAAGTATTTCGGAGCAAAAGCGATCGCCACCGATTTACTGCCCTCTAGAATTGAAAAAGCCTTGAGTGTCGGTGCAGAGGCGGCTTTTGATGCTCGTGATCCCGATTTACCAGCAAAAATCCATGCCTTAACTGGTGGACTGGGTGTTGATGTTACCCTGCTGGCTGTTCCTAGTGATAAAGCCTTCTTTCAAGCACTTGATTGTACCCGCAAGGGTGGGAAAATCTTGTTTTTCGCCGAATTCCCTGATGAGGTGGAAATTTCCATCAACCCCAATATCCTCTACCGTCGGGAAATTGACTTGATAGGTAGTTACAGCTCATCTTATCGGCTTCAGAGTCTATCAGCTGATATTGTATTTAATCAGCGGATTGACGTGCAAGCGCTGATTAGCGATCGCTATCCATTAAAAGATTTATCAGCAGCTGTCGAAGTTGCGATCGCACCCACACCGGATACTTATAAAATCTTAATTTATCCGTAAAAGGGAAATGAGGGAGATGAGGAAGTAATTTTTCTCCCCCATCTCCTCCTGCTCCCTCGTCTTTTTGTTAAACTCAAAAAAATGCTTATTACCCTAGTTGCAGTTGCTCTACTAGCTTTCTACGTCGCTTGGAATCTCGGAGCAAACGATGTTGCTAACGCGATGGGAACCTCTGTAGGTTCCAAAGCTGTTACTCTCAAACAGGCACTAATAATTGCTGGGGTATTAGAGTTTACGGGTGCTGTATTGTTTGGGCATGAGGTAACCCAAACTCTAGCGACGAAAATTGCTAATCCCGCCTTATTCGCTGCTACACCCCAAATATTCGTTATTGGAATGGTAACGGTGCTAATTTCTTGTGGTATATGGTTGCAAATTGCCACATCACGCGGTTTACCTGTATCCTCTTCTCATGCAGTTGTTGGTGCGATCGCCGGATTTAGTTGGGTAGCTTTAGGAGTAAATGCAATTGATTGGTCATCAATTGGCTTAATTACCATTGGCTGGGTTTTGACGCCGTTAATTAGTGGTGCGATCGCCGCTTTATTTTACAGTCAAATCAAGCACTGGATTTTGGATCAACCCAATCAACTAGTGCAGTTACAAGAGTGGATTCCCTGGTTGAGTACTCTACTGCTAGGTGTATTCGGCGTGATTGTATTACCATCGCTGACTGAACCGCTAACCAATTTTGTAATTGAGCTTGGTTTTACAATCCCTGCTTACGACATCCCACTGTTAACGGGTGCAATAGCAGCAGTTGGACTCACAATCATTAGTTGGCGACAATTGGGAGATTTGGCGGAAGTAGAGGAAAAATTTCCACTCCAGACTCAGGAATTACCATCAATCCAAGATCCAGTTGAGCGCTTATTCGGACGATTCCAACTGCTAAGTGCTTGCTTTGTAGCCTTTGCTCATGGTTCTAATGATGTGGGAAATGCGATCGCTCCTTTAGCTGCGATCGTCTACATTAATCGCACTGGTAGCGTACCTACAGATGGTATCACTATTCCCATTTGGATTTTAATCCTTGGTGGTGCTGGTATTATTGGTGGTTTAGCTGTCTGGGGTAAAAAAGTCATTGCCACCATTGGCGAAAATATTATTGCCTTGCAACCTAGTAGTGGATTTTGTGCCGAACTTGCTACTGCTACCACCATCCTCATCGCCTCCCGGCTAGGTTTACCAGTCTCCACCTCCCACGCCCTTGTCGGTGGTGTAGTTGGTATTGGACTAGTGCAAAATATCAAGTCGATTAAATTCAAAACACTAAAAGGTATTGCCGCCGCATGGCTAATTACAATTCCCGTGAGTGCTGTCCTTAGCGCTGCCATCTTTAGCATTGCCCGGATTTTATTCTTCTAAGAATTATTAATATTTTCCTAACTTTTTTCTCTACTGCATTTACTCCCAGCAAAACCTAGACTGCAACAACGCCAAAAAAGCGTATTTTTGCAGAATTGCTGCTCATTCATTAGAATGTTGTGCAGGGGATAGCGTAACTTTGAATTTCCACAGAAAGATACTTTAATCTCTATTGAGAGATGTAAACTGTCACACAAGTTACATTCCACACGAATTTACAGCTGGTTTCGCAAGTCAGACAATTTTGTGGCGGTAGCGCACGCATCTGCAAGTCTTTGATAATTACTATTGGCAGCTAAACAATAAATATTTATTTGGACAGGACTTACGCACAGGTAACGGAAAATCGAACCACAAAGGACGCAGAAAACACGGAGGAATAAGAGTTTGAGAGGTTTTTTGCGTAAGTCCTATTGGAGTGAGATTTATTTCAAAGTAAAAATCTCATTGGCGAATAGATGTAAATTAAACTGAGCAAATACTGTCAATGCTGAAGAAAACACTGTGTATTAAGTAATATCGTAAAATTGATGCTTTGCCAAGTTGTGTTCAGTATGACAGAATTACGTTGAAATGCGGAAGTGCTGTTAAAATTTTTAATTTATCTGACAAAATACAGGAAATTAAGATGAGCGCCAAGAAATTGTACGGGAAGCAGCTTTATCGTCAAGGTGTTAGAGGTTAGAAGCTAATGGGGCGATTCGAGAAGCAACCAGAAAACCCGAGAGTCAGAGGCGAGCTATCCAGAGCAGCAGAAAATGCTCTTTGGGCTGTAGTTGAAGACTTAGAAAATCTTCAGCAGAATGTCCTCAGAGGGTTGCAGGAAGACGTAAAGCGGCTTCAGTCAGAAAAAAATCAGTTATCTGATGACATTCAAAGCTTGGTAGAGGAAAAAGAGCATTTACAACAAGTGCGCCAAATCACTGAGCAGCAAGTGTTAATTCGTCAACTGGCAGAAGTTCTGGCAAAGCATATATCTTCACAACTGCAATCCTCTCTGGCAACTTTAGCTAACCAAACTATAGAGGGCAAATCTTACGAACAAGCTGCGCTGAAGTCCGCTGAAGTCAGCAGCAATGTAGTAGGTGAAATCAATGAAAAAGTCGAACACATGTTTGACAGCCTGGATGACACCGTTACTGTTACCTTTAACTCGCTGCAACAGGAGCTGAAGAACTATCAAAGTAATCTTTCCCAACAGTTGTCACGGATGTATAGCCAGCAGCAGCAAGGGGAAACGATTTTGACGGAGTTTGTTAATCGCCTGCATGGAGAACTAGAAAAAACTATAGAAGAAACTTCACGCAAACCAGCAACAGCAAGTACACCTACTGTTTTGCAGTTTACGGAGCCAGAGAAAAACAGTTCTTTTGAGACATCCCCGCCACCGTTTGGCGAAGTAGTAAGAAATTCCCCTAAGCCAATTTCCCCGATCCCTAATAAATTTTCACAAAGGGAAACGACATCACAGCCGCCGATTGTTAGAGAAAACGCCGCGAACCCAACCCCTATCCCCAGCAAGGACTTGTTTCCAAGGGAAACTAAATCAGAGCCTCCATCTGTTAGAGAAAACGCTGCTAATCCAACTCCTGTCCCCAGCAAGGACTTGTTTCCAAGGGAAACTAAATCAGAGCCTCCATCTGTTAGAGAAAACGCCGCTAATCCAACTCCTGTCCCCAGCAAGGACTTGTTTTCAAGGGAAACTAAATTAGAGCCTCCATCTGTTAGAGAAAACGCTGCTAATCCAACTCCTGTCCCCAGCAAGGACTTGTTTTCAAGGGAAACTAAATCAGAGCCGACTGCTGCTGTAGTTCCGCCACCAAAGGACAATGCCACCGAACCAATTTTTGTCCTCAATAAGGACTTACCGGAAAACAAAACTAGATCAGAGCCTCCGACTGCATCCGTGCCACAGCCAGGAGCAATGCCAGCTTCACTAAGGAGAAACGCTGCTGAACCAACTTCTGTCCTCCGCAGAAATGTGTCACAAAGCAAAACTAAATCTTCATCTGCAACTGCGCTAGAGCCGCAGCCAGAAGCAAAACCCCCAGAATCCCGATCGCACAAATCTTCAGGCTTATCGTCGATCCAAATCGGTTTCTTGCTGATTGTCTTATCGGTAGTAGTGTCATCGCTTTACAACGTAGCCATCAAGGTGATTTTCCATGAAGGTTCCCAGATTTTTGGAGTATTAGAGGTGGAGCGGTTGCTGCGGCCGACTTTGGGTAATACTCTGTTAATTTTGACGCTACGATTTATGGTAGTGGTCCCACTAATGGTACTGTTGTCTCCTATATTGCATCCCCGATTGTGGCAAGACCTGGAAAACTTGGCCGCTTCAGTCCGAGGAAATCCCACATCTGCTAATGCAGCTACCAAGCAGATTTTGCTGTTGTCGATTGTGAGTGGGTGCTTTTTGTTTTTGTCTCAGGTGCTCATATACATTGCGATCGCTCAAGTCACGACTGGAATGGCGATCGCACTGTTCTTTGTCTATCCAATGGTTAGTGGTCTATTGTCGTGGTTTCTGTTTCGCGATCGCCCTACTATATTCCGCATCAGTGCGATCGCTGCGATTTGCTGCGGTGAATTGTTGGTTTTAGGGAGTTCTGCCAGTATAGGTTTGGGTAATATTTCAATGGGAAGCAGCGCCGCCATTCTTTCGGGCGTGGCTTTTGCTGCCTACATAATTCTGACGCGGGTTTGTGCTAGCAAACTGCATCCTGTGACTTTTACTTTAATTAACTTCGCTACCATGTTGTTGTTGAGCTTTATCTGTTTAATGCTACCTTTACCAAGCAGTTGGAACTTGGTAGTTGACCCCTCTAAGATGCTGGAACTGGTTTTAAGCGCATTTATTTTGGGTGTGCTGACTCTTGCAGGCTATTTGCTGAACAATCTTGGCATTAGTAAACTAGGTGCCTCACGATCGGCACTCATCGGTGGTAGCATCCCAGTTTTAACTGTAATTTTCGCTGGGTTAATCATTCAAGAAAATTTGGATATCGGGCAAATTTTCGGAGTGTTGTTAGTGACCTTTGGCACTGCTGCTTTCAGCTTTGAAACAATGCGAAATCAGGTTAAACCCTCTAGTCCCACGAATTAAATGGCGAGTTCAATCAATTTAGGTGTGATGGGAGCCACTTTACCTTCCATCACTCTCAGCATGAATCCTGAGGTTAATACGCCACTAATGCGATCGCAGGTATATATTTAGATACTAAATTTTTATATCTATAAAAAAATTGGAGTAGTCAGCGTCAATCAGATTGAGTGGTAATTTGCTCCGTGTAGAGACGTTGCAATACAACGTCTCTATATAGCAGTTTTCAATTGCATGAAGTACAGCAATTCGTAGGGTAGCACAGCTAGCTGTGCTACCCTACTCTTGTGCCTCATTTATCGTGTAGCGGCTTCCTAGAGGGTACGAGAAGCGCTATCAGCGATTAATATCTCATTATTAATAATATATTTTATGGATTTAGCTTCATACAGGTCGGGATAACACTTGTATATAAGCAGTAATCAGAATAACTTGACTTGTAATATATTTTTATGGATTTTGCCTGATACAGGTAGGGAAAACACGTATATATAAGCAGTACGAGTAGTACTGACTCTAGCAATTAAGCACGAGTACTTGCTCACAGAGGAGATTGGCAAAAAGTTAAGACCATTGCAGCACTTTTTGGAACTAGGAGATGAAGAAGTAGCAGAAGTATTCAGAGTAACCCGTTTTTTCAGCGTGAGAGCCTAAGTGAGTGGGCAAGAATAAATTAAACTATGTTACGCAATGTAAAATTAATTAAATTGTCTCCTAGTAAAGGCTGAAGCAGCTTACCTTTCTCCTGACGGAGACGCTGCACGAACGGGTGACGCTCGTTCGCCGCTTGGCATCTCCCCTTCTCTACGAGACACTGCGCGAAGGGAGAAGACTCGCTAACGCTGCGAAGGAGCGTTAGTCGCTCATGGGGGAAACTCCCAGACGCTCTCTACGAGACGCTATGCCGCAGGCTTTACGCTGCGCTATCCGCTAAAGCGTTTCCCCTTCTCCCAAAGGAAGAGGCTAACGCCAAGGGAGAAGACTGCACCAACTCACTGTAAACCTTTAATTATTCACGCCCACTCACTTATTGAGTTTGGTGAGATGGTATATTTATTTCTGTCGGTCTGTATTAGTCAATTTGGTCTGCGATCGCACAGACACCAACAGAAAGACTTATATCGTAGCTTGCTGCGGATTATCCTCCTTTTCTAGCAACAAACTATCTACGTAATTAAAGTCTCTCAAATATATAAAACAGGGAGGTAAAAACATACTTGAACGTAGCCAATGAATTAGTTAAATCATGAAAATTTAAAATTATTTCATGAAAAAAATATAAATTCATTGAAAAAAATCTCTAAATAATCGTCAGATGGAATCCAAGGTATTTTATTATATGTATGGCTAGTAACTAATATTTAGGTTATTAGCACGAGCAACAAAGCCTTATGGCGACGCGATTTAATCAGAATTGATCGCGGCTTTCTGTGTCAAATTATTAACGAAAAAGGATAAATAAAACTTGGATTTGGGATGGAAAATAAAAATATCATCAAACCTTGATTTAGCCAAACAGGAATTGTTTAAATACGCATCATTTATAAACTTTAAAATATATAATTTTATTCCAAATCCAAAAAACAATGATATGATAATGAACGATATTTGATAAAACAACAGGTATTTTGAAATTGGAATTATTTTTTTTACTTGATGTCTACTATCTTCCCTCAAGCCAACGGCTGATACTGCCGAGACATCACTGGAGGTTGTGAACGGGATGATCGTTGACAACAGGCCGTGTGGCTCAACCTCTAAATGTGGTTACAGCTGGTAAGAGATTTCTTTTTAAACCACTCCCAATTATTTCTAGCCACCTGTGTACTAAAAATAATTCGCCAAAGCTGAAAAAACCATCTTTTTCGAGTAACAAATATCCCAGATGAACTGCGCAAACTAGTTTTTACTCTAAGTCGGCATAGTGCCATAATTAGGTGTAAACAGCTTGACGTTAGTTGCTATTAAGAGATGAGAAAAACTTCAGAGAACTGAAAGGCTTTGTAGAATAATTGCAACACAGTTGACTTTTGGGATATAAACCGCCGTTAAGCTGGACTTGGTGGTGTCTGTAATTTTCCGTTAGATGCAGAGACAGTTATAGTCACAACCACCAAATCTGCTTTTGTGCCAGAAAATATGCGAAAATGGTAGTTTGTGCTACCACCGATATCGTCGTTATCGCATACTAATATAGTCTGAAGTAAAGATAGCCTTCAGCCAGGTGTATACTACCTATTTTCACTCGATTAAAAATTGTGTAAACGTGCTATTCAATTGTCTGTAATATGAGTAACGACATAGATCTGATCAAACGTCTTGACCCCAGTGCGATGGATCAGATCATGCTTTATCTGGCTTTTAGTGCCATGCGGACGAGTGGGCACAGGCATGGGGCATTTTTGGATGCAGCCGCAACAGCAGCAAAGTGTGCAATTTACATGACCTATCTCGAGCAGGGACAAAACCTGCGAATGACAGGGCATTTGCACCACTTGGAGCCGAAACGGGTAAAAATTATTGTAGAAGAAGTCAGACAGGCGTTAACAGAAGGCAAACTGTTAAAAATGCTGGGTTCTCAGGAACCTCGCTATTTGATTCAATTGCCTTATGTCTGGCTAGAAAAGTATCCTTGGCAACCGGGGCGATCGCGCGTTCCTGGTAGCAGTTTAACAAGTGAAGAAAAAAGACAAATTGAGCAAAAACTGCCAAGTAATCTACCTGATGCCCAGTTAGTTAGCTCTTTTGAGTTTCTGGATTTGATTGAGTTTTTGCACAAGCGATCGCAAGAAGACTTGCCACCTGAACACCAAATGCCTTTGAGTGAAGCCTTGGGTGAGCATATCAAGCGCCGTCTGCTCTACTCAGGCACAGTAACACGCGTTGATTCTCCTTGGGGAATGCCCTTCTACGCTCTTACCCGTCCTTTTTATGCCCCAGCAGACGATCAAGAACGCACTTACATCATGGTGGAAGATACCGCTCGGTATTTCCGGATGATGAAAAATTGGGCAGAACGGCGACGAAATGCCATGCGCTTGCTGGAAGAACTTGATATCCTTCCAGAAAAAATGGAGCAGGCTATGGAAGAATTGGATGAAGTTATCCGTGCCTGGGCAGATAAATATCACCAAGACGGAGGTATTGCGGTGATTTTGCAGACGGCTTTTGGCGAAAGAGAAGACTAGTACCGCAAGTCAAAAGTTAAAAGTCAAAAGTCAAAAGTATTATGGAATGGGCTTTTTAGGGATTTTAAATGGTTGCTCTATTTCCGCCGTGACGTACTAGTACCCTGTGGTGTCAGTTTGCCTACCTTTAACAAGGGGCTTAATTAATTGTCTAGTTAATTAGATGGTAGCTGGATTTTTGCCAAGCTATAACTAGTACCGCTACGCAAAATTCAAAATTCAAAAAGCTTATAAAGTAAGCTTTTCACTGGTTTTATCCCTTGCTTAACGGGACTTAGACCAAAATTAAGCCCAAATCAAGCCCAAACTGGCGATATTTGCAGCAAACACGTCACGATGAAGGGTCAACCAATCGAAAAATCGACTCATACATAGCTGTTCTGAAGACTTCTAAAGCTTGAGTAAAAGTGTTCAAAGGTTTATTTGCCCACCTGCGCCTCAAACCATCTGTCATCTGTCTAAGTCCAGTTAAAAGTAGGGGTATGACTGGTCTATTTACACTATAAAACTCTACTAGTAGTACAAAAGTCACAAGCAGTTTTGTGACTTTTGTATTGTAAGTATTTAGTTTGCAGAATTTGTAAACAGAAGGCAATTATGACAACTTTTAGATGAATAGTGTCGCTCAAGTTATAGTGGGTGGGCATTATAATGCCCACCCTACAAAAAATTAATCTGTATTTTCAGTCAATTACAAAGCACTGTAATTTAATTAGTGCCAGGTTGCGTTGGAACAAGCGGTTGCGTTGGAACAAGCGGTTGCGTTGGAACAAGCGGTTGCGTTGGAACTGGGGTAGTCTCGAGACTTGGACTTGATTCCACAGGTATTAAAGTGGGTGGTGTAGACGAAGATGAAGCACCGATAACACTGTCACTAGCATTAATACAAGTATCCAATACCTGGGTAGGGGGAAGGTCGATTTGACTACGCAAGCCAACTACACACTGACCAAAACGCACGGGCAACAAACTGCGACCACAGTAATCTAAAGCTGCCGGATTAATTGCTTCCTTAGTACTTGAACTTACACCGACAACACAGGTAGCTAACTCCTCAGGACGCCGGGCCTTGCCACAAGAATAAAGAGCATCTGTGGCTGCAATTTGGGTCTGCTTTTCAATTTTAACCACACAAGCAGCCAAATCTTTTGGACGCAGTGCCTTTGCACAAGCTTCTGATGCCGCTTCTGCCGTTACACCCACCTTCAAAACGCGACCAGCACAGACACTATAATCATTGCTGTAGGAGGCAGCAACAGCCACATTAGGCAAGATCGTTGTCAACCATCCAGCTATAGCCAAAACTGGTACTATTAAAATCCTGGAGGTGGAACTAGCTTGTTTGTTCTTACCTTTGTTAACCACTTTTTTGCTCATTGACATTGCCATTCTCCAAACACCCAAGGTTATGCTAACTCAAATATTTTAAAAATCCTCTGCAATAAAAGAATTTCAGCGGGAGCAAGGTATAGACATAATTAATTATGCCGAAAATTGTGTTAGTATAACTGTTTGAAAGATAAGTAGGCGACGTAAAAAGTATTTCAGAGTAAGAATACTGCGTAAACCAATCTGATGATTGAGTAGCCTACGAAACTAAATAAACACAAAAAACTTATTGTCAGGAGTACGGCGGGGCACGTCGGAATTCAGGCTTGGCAGCTAGTGGTCGGCTCTACCGACTTAAAGCAACTGGCGCAAAAGTTGATGCCTCTACTTTGGTAGGATACGTCATACCAAGGCAAGCAGCCTCAAAGAACCAAGAATCTCTGATTTCTAATCAGTGGAATGTCAAAATGGAATGTTTGGGTAAAGTTTAAACAGGATTAGATTAAGGAAACTCATGTCCCGATATAGAGGGCCACGCCTCAGAATTGTCCGTCGCTTGGGCGACTTACCAGGATTGACTCGTAAAAGCGCCAGACGCGCTTACCCACCAGGGCAGCATGGTCAGAACCGCAAGAAGCGCTCTGAATATGCTATCCGTCTAGAGGAAAAGCAAAAGCTCCGCTTCAATTACGGTTTAACTGAAAAGCAATTGCTGCGCTATGTGCGGAAAGCCAGACGTGTTACTGGTTCTACCGGACAAGTGCTGCTGCAATTGCTAGAAATGCGCTTGGATAATACCGTTTTCCGCTTGGGTATAGCCCCGACTATTCCATCTGCTCGTCAACTGGTAAATCACGGTCACGTGACTGTTAATGGTCGTGTGGTTAATATTGCCAGCTACCAATGCCGTCCTGGCGAAGTAATTGCGGTCAGGGATCGGGCACAATCACGGAAGTTGGTGGAAGCTAACTTGCAATATCCCGGTTTGGCCAACCTCCCCAGTCATTTGGAGTTTGACAAAAATAAGTTGGTTGGTAAAGTCAACAGCATTGTTGAGCGAGAATGGGTGGCACTACAGGTTAATGAACTACTTGTGGTGGAATACTACTCACGACAAGCTTAGAGAGACGCGATTAATCGCGTCTGTACAGGAGTTATGAGTTATGAGTTGAAAGACGATAATTCCTAACTCCTCACTTCTAACTCCTAACTCCTAACTATTTTTATCCACCAATTTGCGACATGGTGCGGGTATATGTACCTGAAATGCCAGAATCGCGCTCTTTAAAGTTAATTTCTGGCTTGATTCCGAGTAAATGCCTCACCTGCTCTTGTAATTGAGCGGTGCTGATACCAGAACGCAGAGCAGTTTTTAAATCTATTTGACCAGTTTCATTCAATAAACAGGGACGCAGCCAGCCATCAGCACTCAGGCGCATCCGGTTACAACGATCGCAAAAACATTCTGACATCTGACTAATAAATCCCAGTGTCCCCTTCGCACCAGGAATTTGAAAGACATCAGCAGGGCCAGCGCCACGAACTTGGGATTCTGTCAAGCCCCAGCGATCGCAGATACGTTGTCGTAACTCGGCTGAAGATACCCAACCGCGATCGCCAAATAAATCAAAATTGCCAATAGGCATAAATTCAATAAATCGAACGTGCCACTGTTTGTCAATTGTCAAGGCGGCTAAATCTAGAACTTCGTGGTCGTTGACGCCAGGAATCACCACTACATTCAGCTTCAGGGGGTCGAATCCGACGTGATGGGCAGCTTGAATGCCATGCCAAACTTGTTGCCAACGAGAACGACCCTGATTACCGATAATTTGGTCAAAAATGTCGGAATCAAGAGAGTCCAGACTAATATTAATTCGTCGCAGACCAGCATTGTAGAGGTTTTGCGCCATCGGAGCCAGTAAAAACCCGTTGGTGGTCATTGAGAGGTCTTGAGTTTGGGGGAGAGTTGCGATCGCATTTACCAAATCTACCACACGCGGACGTAATAAGGGTTCACCCCCAGTCAAACGAAACCGATTAAAGCCTACTGGAATAAATACCTCTTGAATTAAAGTGAGCAACTCCTCATCAGTCAATAGCTGTTGCTTGAGAATATAGTCCAGTTCTACTCCCTCTGGCATACAGTATTGACAACGAAAATTGCAGCGATCAATTAAGCTAATGCGGAGGTAGTCTACCTGGTTCATCGTTTTATTTTTATTGTCTCTGATCAATTAAAGACTTGACAGAGGTCATTTACCCTTTTCTACTATTTTGTTGTAATTCTAAATACCGTACTCCCCCTTAAGTGATAGTCCACAGATTGTGGCATAATAAGCCGATCGCATCCACTAGTTAGTCATCAATCGTGCAAGACACCGACTCCATCAATGACCTTGCTGCTGCCTTACAACAGCCAGTAGATATCAGCTTTGAACTGCCCGATCCAGAAGATGAACAGATTTTAGAGTCAGATTTTCAACAGCAGCTAGAAATAGCTTGGCAGGTATGCGATCGCTTTGATTTGCAAACTGAAATCTGGCGGGGGCGAATTTTACGGGCTATCCGCGACAGAGAGAAAGTGGGTGGTGACGGACGTGGTACAGGCTTTCTGCGATGGCTAAAAGAGCGAGAAATCAGCAAAAGTCAAGCTTATGCCTGGATTCAACTAGCGAATAGTGCCGATACTCTCATCGAAGACGGTAAACTTGATCCCGGATCTGTGAACAACTTCAGCAAACGGGCTTTTGTCGAAACCTCCAAAGCAGTCCCAGAAGTACAACAGATGGTGAGTGAAGCCGCACAAAAAGGCGATCGCATCACTAGGCGCGAAGTGCGTCAACTCAGCGATGAATGGACAGCTATGTCCTCAGATTTATTACCTGAAGCAGTCAAGGAAAAAGCCGCAGATAACACCCTTCCTCCACGCTACATCGCCCCACTGGTGAAGGAAATGGAAAAACTGCCAGAATCGCACCAAAAGTTTATCCAAAAGGAAATTGCTGCTAACCCTGATGTGGACACCCTCAAACAGGTAACTAACGAAGCGCGTAACTTGGCGAAATATCTCAAAGGGGCGGCTCAAGTTCAGGCGCTAACGCAGGAAGATGTTGATATTGAAACAGCCTTAGAAGAAGCCCAAAGAGTTGGCTGTTTGAGCATTGCTGCTGATTTGGTAAATCAAGCATCGCAAATTGAACAAACGATCGCTAAACTCTACATGACTTGGAAACGGATTGGTAATTTAGCAGATCGATTATATGTGGATACTGGCGCAAGTACACCCAACTTGCGATCGCTCCTCACTTGCTTGGAACCTCTGGGTGGTGAAATCATGGAATTGCAACTTAGTGGTGCGACTGAACACACTATTCGTTTGCAAATTCAGGAGACGAGTTAAGGAGTGGGGAGTTAGGAGTTAGGAGTTAGAAATTATTCTCCTCCTGCTCTCCTCTTTTCCTTCACTGGGGATAAGTTTGGGTTTGTGGGTCATCTAATATGACATTCACTCATAGTCTGGCTGATCAAAAAGCGCATCTAAATCACGATAGCCACTAACCACTCGCAGAACTTCAATTCCAGTTTCAATTGGGCGATCAAATATTAAATAATCATCAACTGGAAAGCTCCGCAATGAAGGTAAAAGCTCAGACCGCTTAGAGGATGTCTGAGAAGTATCAAATATTTGTTGATCCCCCCTAACCCCCCTTAAAAAAGGGTGAATAAGAGTCTCAAAGTCCCCCTTAAAAAGGGGGATTTAGGGGGATCTCCAAGGGTTAGGTGTATACAAAAAAACTTTTCAGATATCCTCTTATGCCCCTGACTGGGAAACATTGCTAAATTATTACACTTACCGTTAATTTTATTGAGAAATCTATCAGCTGCATCCAAACCACTGCTATCAGCAATAAAATCGATAATACTCTCAATATCTCGACTAGCTGAAACAGTAAAAGAGCAAATATTACTCATTAACTAGCCTGTTCCCGACGCTGCTGTAGCTTCTGTTGCAGTTGCTGGAAAACTGTTTCACCATCAACAACCTCACCTCGTTCGGAAGCTTCAACACCAATCATAATTGAGCGTTGTAACTCCTAAAATCGCCCCTTATAAATATTTTCTCCTACTTCTAATAGCTTGATAGCTGCTAAAATCACTTCTTCGGACGAGGAGTATTTACCGCTTTCAACCTGACTTTGGATAAACCGCTCAAGCTCTGGAGTTAATGATACATTCATTAATGTTTACCATAATTTTTGCTAAAGGTATTCTTATTCTATCCATCAGACGAAGTAGAGAATAGGCAATGGGCGATGCCTACGCAATTTATCTTTCAGCCTTTGGAATTGCTGAGTGTAAGGCACGGAGAGCGTTGTTAACAGCTTCTGATGTTTTGAATATCTCAGCGACATCAGCATCTAGGGTAACTCTCAAAGGAGCTTTTTCTTGCTGACTGGCGAAACGGTTGGGCAAGGCTTTGCGATAGTCAAAGTTCTACTCTGGAAGCAAGTCATCATCTGCGTTGTTGTAGAATTCAGAAGCCTATGAATTCTTCATAATCTCATGGCATCACAACTTGTAGAGAGTAATTGCGATCGCAATTACTGCAAAGTTACGAAAACTGAACGTTACATATACAAAATAAAAGCGGTTTTATCACCATAATGTGAAAAATACCGCTTATACTCTTTTAATTATTATTTGATATCTGGGTTACAGCTTAGAGTTAACCACAAACCATACCTTGATTAGTAATAATACAACCAGCGATTATAATTTCGTTGCTTGGAATTGTTTTTAGGAACCTTTTAGTTTCCTTTTCCTCAACAGTATCTTTGCCTTCAGTTTTAGTTTTATTATTGTCGATACTGTAATTAGCATTACTGGTTTGCTCTCCTGATGATGTATTGTAGTTTTCAGGTAGAGTAGTGACTTGGTTCATTACAGCAATAGCAGAGTTTCCAGAAATAACTACTAAACCTGCTATTACCAATCCTAAACCTTTAACTTTGCCCAAAATATTATTCATATTTGAATTGCTCCTTTTTTCCAAGAATTAATAGTGACTTAACCAGGTGTCACTATACCTAATAAACTGATCATTCACCATAATAAATAAAAATCTGTTATTCTATAATTTTCGACTTACAAAACTTAATTTTTTCTTAAAGATGATTCATAAAGAGAATCTCACGATATCTCAAATTCTAATGAGCAGTGCAAAATGTAGGCATGAGTGAGAAATTATGGGGCGTTGCAGTGGGTACTTGAGCAACCAGAACCACATTTCCATTGGCATCTATAATCCACCCTTGAGCTTCTACAATTTGAGTAGGTTCATTCACAGAATTAACTTTCTGTGATTTTTCTTTTGTGTTTCGCTGTGCTTGAACAACCGCTCTTTTCTGAATACCGCCAGCACGATTCTGACTCTCTGGCTTGAGTGTGATCCAATCTGCCAGTACTGCATCATCAGCCATCAATGGCTGCGTGGGATCGGCTACTAATCCTCCACGCCCAGTCTTAATAAATGAACCCCTTCCTATTTTTCCACCAGAATTACAATTAGCAGCTATTTGCTGGGAAGCATCAACTACATTTACGGGCAATTCCACTAATCCCTTACTGGGGTCAGCATCTGGTGAGATGATTTGTACTGTGCCGTTTAATGTAGGGTTTTGCTGAGAAAATGCGGTGATGTCACTTGTTAGCAACCTACTTGGGTCTAGTGGCTCTTTAGGATTCAACAGCCTCTCCAAGTCTGTACGGGTACGCTGCACAAAACCAAAAATGTTCTTGGCGGTGATTGTGATTTTACCACCAGAGCCAAAGTTGGCGTTGGCGGTGATATCATTATTTTCTAAGGGAGGGGTGACAACAAAGCCATTAGGTACATTGATGGTGATTTTACCGCCATCTCCATTAGCTCCTGCATTAGTGGATATTTGACTATTGTGGCGCATTAGTAATAAGTTTTGCAACTGTAGCTTAATATCCCCACCTTCACCTGACTCACTATTAGATGTGAGTATTCCTTTGTCTAAAAGTATGGAAGGAGTGGTTATATTGAGTTCACCTGCTTTCCCTAAATTGGGTACACCCTCTTGGTAGTTCACATCCTTTCGAGCTTCACTGCTCACATTGATTTCAGCCCCATTGCGGACAATCAATTGCCCTGTTGTGATATCTAAATTTCCAGCAGAGCCAGAACCTCTAGTTAAAGCAGATAAGCTACTGGGCTTAGAACCATTTGGTGAGGTTCCAATTAATTCTATGGACTCAGAGGCGTTCACAGTCAACTTTCCTCCTTGCCCCGTAGCGGGTTTAAATTTGTTCTCAGCAAATAGAAGTCGTCCGTCAGACTGTGTTGACACCTGTGCCCCTTCCTGGAGAGTTAATTTTCGAGTGTTAATCGTGATGTTACCAGCATTTCCCACATCATAAGTTATGCTCAACAATCCGCTAGGTATAAAATTACCAATTGGTGAAGAAGAGCTTGGAAAGGATAAACCACCGATTAATTCGACAGAATCTGAGGCGTTCACGGTCAATTGTGCCACTGAATCGGAGACAGAATTATCAAGAAACACTTGTGCTCCATTACTGACAATCAACTTCCTAGTGTTGATCGTTAACTTTCCAGCGTCTCCTCCACCAAAAATCCCAACCGTCAAAGGTCTACCACCGATTAGTTCTACAGTATCTGAGGCAGTAACCGTCAAATTTACTGCTAGTTGCGTACTCAGGCTGTTAGCCAAAATCTGTGAAGAACCAGTTAAGAGCACGCGCCTGCCTTGCACCAGGATATTACCTCCACCCTCGCCACTGACATCTACATAAGAAGGGATTTCAGTTCGCGAAATTAGGTTGATGTCCTGGAAATTTTTTACACTTTCGTATCCTAAGTCCCAACCTTGGTCTATTTGGTTCATTGTAACCAGACTATTAAGAGCAACACTTCCTAGCTCTATTCGTCCACCCTTTGCTGTTAAATTTCCTCCCTCCAAAACAAGATCACCGCCTACAAGTGCCAAGGTTTTACCTGGCTTTACCTGTAAACCAACAGGCGCACTCTGGTAATTGATTGCGCCATCTAGACTTGCTTGGGATTTATTGCGGATGGTTCCTGGTGTAGCTCCAAATTGTAAGCCAACGGGAACACTGACTGTCAGAAGGGGTGTAATTTGGGGATCTGTGGCGCTAAATTTAGTACCATCGGCAAAGTTTAGGCTACTCGCCGTACTTGCTACGAATGAACCGCCGATGTTTAAAGAAGCATGGGGTCCAAAAATAATCCCGTTGGGATTAATTAGAAAGAGGTTGGCTTTGTCGTTAGCTCGAAGTATACCATCAATATTAGAAATAGACTTGCCCGTTACGCGGGTAATGATGTTATCAATATTTGCTGCATTGTTAAAGTAGGCTGTTCTGCCAGTAAGAACAGAAAACTGTTCAAAACTGTGGAACAAGTTTGTACCACGAGTTGCCCCACCATCAATCTGGTCAGTAGGTTGACCATTAATCAGCCTGGGTGTAACTATTGAACTGTTAGTTCCGAGAGTGCCATCCTCTTTAATCTCTTTAGTCTGTGCGAAGGCACAACACTCAGATAAGGCGAATGTTCCAGTAATTGCTAAAAAACTCATTAGACTTAACTGCCAGCACCAAATGCTACTGTTTTGAGCCATAACAAAATTTGCACCTTAGAAAGAATAGTTTAGTAGTGAAATCCTGCTGATTAATTCTTGAAACCAATGCTTGTGTAACGTGAACTATATAGCCTAGCTAATCAGTGAATAAATTAGCATTTTCATACTCACTATAGAAGCTCTCGCTAGCAAGATAAGTGATATTACTTAGTAGTATAAATCTTGAAGATAGCGAAGTAGCAGGCAAGAGTTTTACTGTCACAATTTCACTAGCATTGTTCACTGTTGCAAAATTGGTTATGAAAATTCTTTGCCTTGCTTACCTTCACTAGCATCACTATATGGGAGTTTAGCTATATCTAAGCTACCCAGCAGCCACCAGGATAGCCAGGTACTGGGCAAGGGTTACAAAAACCGCCTAAAGAAAGTGTTCTAAAGGTTGTGTTTTGTTCTTTAATTGTTTGCAATAATTTATTGGCTTGCTGATTATTAACAGTATTACTAACTTCGATTTTAGTTAAATCGAGTAAGCATTGAACTTTTAAAATGTCTTTTCCTGATATGCCATATTTTTCAAGCGTTTCGCCGAAATTAGAGTTCTTCAGTATGTTAATCAATTCGTTCTTAATCTCGTCTTCTAACTGCTGTAATGTATGAGGAACTATGACTGTTGGCTGTGAAGTGTGAGATTCCATGACTTTTGCTCTCCTTGCAGATTGGTAAATATGTGAACTTATCTTGTGATGTACTAAATTAACGTGATTTTAATGAGTACATTCTGGCAACAAAGGAATCAATAATACAGAGTTTAGAGTGGTACGAAAGCATTAAGTTTCTAAAGCTCTTGCGAACATCCCATAATTATGACTTCAGCTTGGCTAGTAACAATTACGTATTGCGTAACAAAACTTCATATATTTCAGTTGGATTTTCTTAAAGTATTCATGAATCTGGCTACTGACCGTTGCTTACTCAAGAGGATTGAGTAATTGATACCTTCTCAACTCTCACACTCTGCTTACAGTTTGGATAAGCGTACAGGCTGAAGCTTTACCATTACTAAGTTTTATCTTTCTCATTCCACCAAAAAATCAAATATGTTTTTTGTGTGGGTGTTGAGGATGATGGAATTTGCGATACCTTTTCTGCAGAACACTACGTGTAGCTTGCTTCCCCGTAGGAGTACGGTGGGCTACGCCAACGCACCAACAACTTAGTTTTAGTACAAAGGGCGATCGCTTGTATAAAGGTCATAGCAAAGAAGCGATCGCACTGACACTTAGTTTATTACAAGCGGCGATCGCTTGTGTGAAGGTGATTGTGAATCAGCGATCGCACTGACAGCATAGTTTAGTAGAAAAGGCGAACGCTTGTATGAAGGTGATTGCGAATCAGCGATACCTTTCCTACGAAACGCTACACAAATATATTTTTTTAGTATTATTCTCTCCTTTAGTCCACAGCAAATCCTGATAATTGGCGCATTTTTGGAGTATGAAAACCGATCACAATATCTTGTTTATCTATACCCATTTCTATCAGTTCTAAAGCTATATCCGCCTCTGTTGTATTTTGTTGAATCCAAATTTTATTATTCTTGATATCTATGTGCATTATTGGGCCATAAATCCGCTTTTGATTGTTCCATCCAATGCTAATAATTTGATAATGGTCATGTTCTGTATCAAAAATTTGTTCGACTTCTACATCTCAGTGACTAGGCTTGTACTGGAGATATTTAGTTAACATCTGCCTAACTTTTATCCGATATCATTTAATTTGTCATTGTTCTATTCTCTCTGTTTCCACATTATAAATAATCAGCTTTAATTTATTTTCATTAACTACAGTTTGAATAAAAGACAAGTTAAAAAGAGTAAAAGAGTCATTATAAGTTGCCAATGATACAGCTAAATACAAGGTTCTATTTGGCTCTTCGGCACGCAATGCTGTCTGATAATTAATAAATTGTCCTAGCGCCATGTGAAATTCGGAAATTTTTGAGGCACTAACAAAATTTTTGATTTCAACTGCTATTTTTTCTCCTGCTTTTTCCGCAGCCATAAGAGGATGTTTTAAAAGTCCTCTTGTCTGTAGCAAAACGTTCTAGATCCTCCTAAATCCCCCTTAAAAAGGGGGACTTTGATTCCGGTTCCCCCCTTTTTAAGGGGGGTTAGGGGGGATCAATAAGTATCTAAGTCACAGCAAAACACTTTTAAAACATCCTCTAAGTCGCTCTGCACCTAAATCAATCTGAATATCAACCCCACCACACCGAATATTGAGCGGATCATTTGTCACTACCCAACCCTCTTTCTCTAGTGCAGACCTCACAATATTGTGGAATAAATCACGAGCCATAGTTTTACAGCGCAGTCACACTAACCGACTCTTGCGTTGCTTTTAATACTGCTCAACATTTAGAGTGGTGTCATTCGTCAGTAAAACATTTAAATATAGATTTAAACTTGGTTTGGTACTGACTATCGACTCCAGCACATAAACCCTTTAGATATAGACTTTGCTTAGATTATCCGTTTACCTACAAAATAATACAATACTACAAGACAAAATAGCGATCGCTTGTATAAAGGTAATTGCAAAATTAGCGCTACTAATTCTTAATTCCCGTCGCAGCAATACCCTGAATAAACTGACGCTGACCGATGAGAAATAATACCATCACTGGAACTGTCGCTATAGTCACCGCCGCCATCATCAAGGGCCAATTATTCGTAAATTGCTCTTGAAACTCAGCCAACGCCAGCTGCACCGTTCTTAATTCGGGACGTGTTGTAAACACTAAAGGCTTAAACAAATCATTCCATTCGCCGATGAAGGTGAACAAGAACAGCGTCAGCAACGCCGGACGAGCTAAAGGTAACATTACCCGCCACAAAATTTGCAGTCGGTTCGCCCCATCTATAGCTGCGGCTTCCTCTAACTCCACGGGAATTGTCTGGAAATACTGACGTAACAAGAAAATGCCAAAGCCGTTGACAGCAGTGGGTAAAATCAGCGCCCCATAGGTATTTATCAAGTGTCCCCACTTCAAAACCAAAAAGATCGGAATCACCAATAACTGAAAGGGAATCACCAAAGTTGCTAAAACCACCAATAGCAGTGCTTGGCGTCCCTGAAACTTCAGCCGTGCTAAGGCGTAACCAGCCAAAGCAGAAGTGACAATCTGAAACGCCGTCACAGCGATCGCTACCAAGGTAGAATTAGCAAACGCCAGCAAAAATTTTCCCCGTTGCCATGCAATCTGGTAATTAGCTAAAGACCAGTTATTTTTGAACAAATTTTCCGGGCTGGCGGCCGTCGCTGCAAAGGAGGTGAGAAAGACCACAAATAGAGGTAGTAGAACGATAAATGCCCCTAGCAGTAAGACTACTAGGCTCAAAAAATCGCCAGATTTCAGATTCGGGTTTAGTTTGGACATGACTTGAACTGCAAAGCATTTGTTTCGCTAGTACTAGAGCATTGCCCCTAGCAACAATTAATCTATAAACATAGTCTACTTGTTAAGTTAAGTTAAATAAACCACAGTGATTGTTACCCTCAGCTCATAGGGTAAATTAAATCCTGGTATCAAATAATTCAAATTTACAGGAGTAAACATACCATGCAGCAGCTAGCAGACCAATCTAAAGAATTAGATTTCAAGAGCGAAACATACAAAGATGCTTATAGCCGGATTAATGCGATCGTGATTGAAGGGGAACAAGAAGCCCATGAAAATTACATCACACTAGCCCAACTGCTGCCAGAATCTCATGATGAATTGATTCGCCTATCCAAGATGGAAAGTCGCCATAAAAAAGGATTTGAAGCTTGTGGACGCAATTTGCAAGTAACACCAGATTTACAATTTGCCAAGGAGTTTTTCTCTGGACTACACCAAAATTTCCAAACAGCGGCGGTGGAAGGGAAGGTCGTCACTTGTCTGTTGATTCAGTCTTTGATTATTGAATGTTTTGCGATCGCAGCATACAACATTTACATCCCCGTAGCTGACGCTTTTGCCCGCAAAATCACGGAGGGAGTAGTAAAAGAAGAATATAGCCACCTCAACTTTGGAGAAGTTTGGTTGAAAGAACATTTTACAGAATCCAAAGCTGAACTAGAACAAGCAAATCGCCAGAACCTGCCCATCGTCTGGAGAATGCTGAACAAAGTAGAAGGTGATGCCCACACAATGGCCATGGAAAAAGATGCTTTGGTAGAAGATTTTATGATTCAGTACGGTGAAGCATTAAGTAATATCGGTTTCACGACTCGCGATATTATGCGCTTGTCAGCCTATGGACTCATAGCCGCTTAAAAAATTGCTGAGTAACTAGTGCTGAGGAGCCAGTGCGTTGGGGAGGCAGTGCATCTTTGCGGTTTCCCGACTTGTACCGCTAAAGCGGAACCCGTAGGGTAGTAACTGCCGTCGGCTCTGCCGACTTAATACACTGGCGTTGCTGAATAGTTCAAATTTAAATTCAGAACTTCAGAACTCAGGACTTAAGACTCAGGACTACTGAACCACTTAAATATTCCACGCGCTCAAGACGGCATAAGCCTAATAATCACTACATGTTTGGTCTAATTGGACATCTGACTAGTTTAGAACACGCTCAAGCGGTAGCTCAAGAATTGGGATACCCAGAATATGCCGATCAAGGGCTAGACTTTTGGTGCAGCGCCCCGCCGCAAATTGTCGATAGCATTATTGTCACCAGTGTAACTGGGCAAAAAATTGAAGGACGGTATGTAGAATCTTGCTTTTTGCCAGAGATGCTAGCTACTCGTCGGATCAAAGCCGCAACACGCAAAATCCTCAACGCCATGGCCCATGCACAGAAGCATGGTATTAACATCACAGCTTTAGGCGGATTTTCCTCAATTATTTTTGAAAACTTTAAGTTAGAGCAGTTTAGCCAAGTCCGCAACATCAAACTAGAGTTTGAACGCTTTACCACAGGAAACACGCATACAGCCTACATTATTTGTAAGCAGGTGGAAGAAGCGTCGAAACAACTGGGAATTGATCTGTCAAACGCGACTGTTGCCATATGTGGGGCAACTGGGGATATTGGTAGTGCAGTTACACGCTGGCTAGATGCAAGAACAGATGTTAAAGAACTTCTGCTGATAGCCCGTGACCAAGAACGTCTCAAAGAGTTAGAAGGCGAACTGGGACGGGGAAAAATCATGGGTTTGACAGAAGCACTACCCCAAGCTGATGTGGTAGTTTGGGTTGCCAGTATGCCCAAAGGCGTGGAAATTGACGCCACGACTTTGAAACAACCTTGTTTGTTGATTGATGGTGGCTATCCTAAAAACTTAGCAACGAAAATTCAGCATCCTGGTGTACACGTGTTAAATGGTGGAATTGTAGAGCATTCCCTGGATATTGACTGGAAAATTATGAAAATAGTCAATATGGACGTGCCAGCCCGCCAGTTGTTTGCTTGTTTTGCCGAATCAATGCTGCTGGAATTTGAGAAGTTATACACGAACTTTTCGTGGGGACGCAATCAGATTACCGTAGACAAAATGGAGCAGATTGGTCGGGTATCAGTGAAACATGGATTTAGACCGCTGCTGGTTTAACAGTTAAGAGTTAGGAGTAGAGACGCGATTAATCACGTCTCTCCAGGAGTTAAGAATTAATAACTTTCATAAGTACATATCTTCTAATACCTAACTCCTCATTCCTGACTCCTCACTCCTAACTCCTCACTCTGAAAAACTCATAACTCGTAATTCATAACCCCTACGATGGCAACTACCGAGCGTAAACCGCTACTGTTAGATTTTGAAAAACCCCTAGCAGAACTTGCAACACGAATTGATCAAATTCGGCAACTTGCAGAAGAAAATGGCGTCGATGTTTCTGGTCAAATTCGTCAACTAGAAACACGCGCCATGCAACTGCGTGAGGAAATTTTCACTAGTCTATCCCCGTCCCAGCGATTGCAAGTCGCTCGTCATCCGCGTCGCCCCAGTACTCTCGATTACATTCAGGCTATTAGTGATGAATGGATGGAGTTGCATGGCGATCGCTGTGGTGGTGACGATCCGGCTTTAGTTGGTGGTGTCGGTCGTCTGAGTGGGCAACCTGTGGTGATGTTGGGTCATCAAAAAGGTCGCGATACCAAAGACAATATTGCCCGTAACTTTGGAATGCCTTACCCTGGCGGCTACCGCAAGGCGATGCGGTTGATGGAACACGCCAACAAGTTTAGTATGCCAATACTAACTTTTATCGACACGCCAGGAGCTTGGTCTGGCGTAGAAGCAGAACACCAAGGTCAAGGAGAAGCGATCGCCTACAACTTGCGGGAAATGTTCTGCTTAGATGTGCCAATTATCTGCACAGTCATTGGTGAAGGTGGTTCCGGTGGCGCACTCGGTATTGGCGTAGGCGATCGCCTGCTGATGTTTGAACACTCCGTTTATACCGTCGCCACTCCCGAAGCCTGTGCCGCCATTTTGTGGAAAGATGCTGGTAAAGCTCCCCAAGCCGCCGTTGCTCTGAAAATTATTTCCCACGACCTGAAAAAGTTGGGAATTATCGACCAAATACTGCCTGAACCCACTGGTGGTGCTCATTCCGACCCATTAAAAGCCGCTACCACTCTTAAGCAAGTGCTGCTGGAAAATTTGGACGAACTCAATCGTTTAACAGCTCCAGAACGCCGCCAACTGCGGTATGAAAAATTCCGCAAAATTGGTGTTTTTACAGAAGTTGCCCACTAACAGCACTACATAATGATTGATTAGCCGAACTGCGATGCTATAATTGCCTATGTGCTTAAAGATTTTTAACAATCTAGCCATAGGCATTTGCATATTTACAAATTTACTCAATTTGATTGGGTAGGTTTTGTATTATTAAGTAATCTAATTTGAGTGGACGGCGTGGTTTTCCAGACGGGGATTTGTTGTCTTCACTGGTAAAACTCACAAGATACACGACTATTGAACAGCATTATAGCAGTTGTTTAATGGAATTCATCAGATTTTTAGATTCCTTTAATATATCCAAACCGAGAAGTGTGAATAATGGGGTGGTAAGTGCGAATCGTTGCCTAGAAACTAAAAATCCATAAGGGTTTTGAGGATTAGCCGCAAGGTACAGAACCTTCTCCCAAAAAGGGAGAGGCTGCACCTTGATAACTGAATGACCATGTAGGTGAGAGTAAGTATCCTAGAAACCTCAAATCCTACCCCGTAGGTGCAACGGTGAAAGTATCACCCCCAGGTTTGAGACTAGCCATCAAAGCCTGAAGCGGGGTGAAAAGGTGCTATTACTGACAGCCTAAGTTGGTAAGCATCAAGCAAAGTACCCATGAGTAAAGCCACGGCTTGAAGATGCTATTTAATCGTCGTAACCGTTAACCAGCGAAATAAGGCTTAATGCGCTGGAGCTAAAAGGCAAAGGATACGGAGTTGGCAAGTTTGCCATTGACCAATAAGCACATCCCATAAACCCGGCGAAAAGCATCACTCTAAAGGTACATAGTATGGTCATTCGGAACGATATAACCTTTCGTATGCTCTCAGGTAGTCAAATACCTGAGTAGGTGCTAACCGTATGCAGCGAGTAGGGGAGATTAAATCAGAAGCGAACGTCTGGGGTCAGAAGCGAACGTCTGGGGTAATACCCAGAATATGCTGACAGATTTACGGTGATTTGGATGATAAAGTCTCAAGTAGTGAGTATATATGTCTAATACACAGTCTCAAAAACTGATGGTGGAATGGCACAAAATAAACTGGCGTAAGCTAGAGCGTAATGTGTATAAGCTCCAAAAGAGAATTTATCAAGCCTCTGCCCGTGGTGATGTAAAAGCATATCGCAGACTCCAAAAGACGTTGATGAAGTCATGGTCAGCAAGAGCTTTAGCGGTTCGTAGAGTTACCCAGGATAACCAAGGGAAAAAGACGGCTGGCGTAGATGGTGTTAAATCGCTGACTCCAAAGCAACGTCTAGAACTGACTCAAAAATTAAACCTGGGGACAAAGGTTAGCCCAACTAGGCGGGTATGGATTCCTAAGCCCGGAACGGAAGAGAAGCGACCTTTAGGCATACCTACAATGAAAGACCGAGCCTTGCAAGCGCTTGTCAAACTGACACTAGAGCCAGAATGGGAAGCACGATTTGAGCCTAACTCATACGGGTTCAGAATCGGACGCTCATGCCATGATGCGGTAGATGCAATATTTAATGCAATCAAGCTCAAACCAAAATTTGTACTTGATGCCGACATATCAAAATGTTTTGACCGCATCGACCAAAAAGCACTGCTAAGAAAATTAAATACATCCCCCACCATTCGCCGACAAGTTCGAGCTTGGTTAAAAGCGGGGGTGATGGACGGCAAGCAGTTGTTTCCAACATCTGAGGGTACGCCACAGGGCGGGGTCATTTCCCCGTTACTGGCAAATATAGCCCTACATGGGATGGAAGAACGGATTAAGCAATTTGCAGAAACGCTGAAAGGAAGTAAGCGGGATAACCGCAGTCGCCTAAGTTTAATTCGTTATGCCGACGACTTCGTGATTCTCTACGAAAACATAACCATAGTCCAAAGATGTAAAGAGATTATCTCTGAATGGCTAAATGGCATGGGTTTGGAATTAAAGCCCAGTAAAACGAGACTTACTCACACCCTCAACCAATATGAGCAAGAAAAACCAGGGTTTGACTTTCTTGGTTTTAAGATACAACAATTTCCAGTAAGAAAGTATCACTTGAAGCAAGGTTTTAAAACAATCATCACCCCAAGCAAGCAGAAACAGAAGGTACATTACGACCAAATCGCCAGTATTATTGAAGCCCATAAGTCAGCACCGCAAGCGGCGCTAATCAGCCATCTAAACCCAATTATTAGGGGATGGGCAAACTACTACGCGACTGTAGTAAGTAAGAAAAATTACTCAGATATTGACAACCTCATATACCAAAAGTTAAACGCTTGGGCAAAACGCTGCCACTCCAAAAAGTACTGGAAATGGGTGTCAAAAAGGTATTGGCAGTCCATAGGCGGTGATAACTGGGTATTCGCAACCAGGAAGGAAGGTTTAACCCCACTTCGGTTACTAAACCATGCCGACACGCCAATAGTGCGTCATGTGAGAGTTAAAGGCGAATCGTCACCATACGACGGTAATCTGGTTTATTGGAGTACAAGAATGGGTAATAACCCAGAAATGCCAAGTAGAATTTCAAAACTCCTGAAAAAGCAAAAAGGGAAATGTACTCACTGTGATTTGTTCTTCCGTGAAAACGATGTGCTAGAAGTTGATCATAAAATCCCCAAATCGCAAGGTGGTAAGGATATTTACGATAATTTGCAACTTCTACACAGACATTGCCACGATACAAAGACAGCCTTAGATGGCAGTCCTGGCACAAAATCTGGCTGTAATAGTGCCGAGCCTAAGCCCACCAGAAAACTTGAAAAAGTCGAGGAAAAATGGGTAATGAGGTATGCGTGACAAGCACCAAGTCATTGAGGAGCCGTGTGAGGTAAAAGCCTCACGCACGGTTTTGAAGACCAACGGGGTTGGTGACAACCTCATTGAGTTTAATTGGACTTTGGGAACTGCCAAAAAATTGGGAGACACCATGAGTGTTGAGCAAAAACGACGCGCCCTGATTACTGGGGCTAGTAGTGGAATTGGGAAAGCAACGGCTTTAGCCTTTGCAAAAGCGGGAATAGATGTGGCTTTAGTCAGCCGTTCTTTGGATAAATTAGAGGTGGTAAAAGAAGCTCTACAGCATAGTGGGGTGGAAGCGAAAACTTACGCTGTAGATTTAGCACGGCTGTTTGAAGTCAAAGAAAAGATCCAAGCGATCGCCCTTGACTTTGGTGATATAGACATTTTGGTAAACAGTGCTGGCATAGCCTATACAGCTACTTTGAGCGAAACCCCTGTAGAGGACTGGCAGCAGGTAATTGATTTGAATCTTACCAGCGTGTTTCAGTGCATCGTGGGGATTTTACCTTCAATGCGCGATCGGGGCACAGGCACAATTATCAACATCACCTCAATTGCCGCCAAGCAACCGTTTCCCAATTGGGGAGCATACAGCGTCAGCAAAGCTGGTTTGATCGCCCTCTCTCAAACCCTGGCACAGGAAGAACGCACCCACGGCATTCGTGTCACAGCTATTTGTCCTGGTGCAGTCAATACCGAACTTTGGGACACAGAAACAGTCCATGCCAACCTAGACCGTTCCAAAATGTTAACCCCGGAAATAGTAGCTCAGTCAATTCTCCACACAGTCTTGTTACCACAACAGGCAGTTATTGATGAATTGACTCTAATGCCCAGTGCTGGCGCACTCTAATTGCGAAGTTAGAAGTTAGGAATTAGAATTTTTAACTCATAACTCATAACTCCTAACTAAATCAAACCATAACCAAGACTTAATCATGACTATTGCTAGTTCCAACGGTTCCAATTGCTCTCAATCACCTCTGATTCCCGACTTGGCAGAAGCCATAACTCCTAGACCGGATCGCAATACCCATAATGGGCGACAAGCGGATGTATTCCCGCCAACAGAGGAACAGATGGAGGAAATGAAGGACGCCGTGCGGACACTAATATTGGGAGTTGGGGAAAACCCCGAACGCGAAGGACTCCTCAAAACACCCAAGCGAGTGGCCGAGGCAATGCGGTTTCTTACCAGTGGCTACAACCAATCCCTTGAAGAACTCCTTAATGATGCCATCTTTGATGAAGGGCATAGCGAGATGGTACTAGTTAGAGATATTAATTTCTTTAGTCTATGCGAACATCATATGCTGCCATTTATGGGTAGAGCACATGTTGCTTATATCCCAAACCAAAAAGTTGTGGGATTGAGTAAGCTGGCCCGCATTGTTGAGATGTATTCTCGCCGCTTGCAAGTACAGGAAAGGTTAACCCGCCAAATTGCCGAAGCAATTCAGACGATTCTAGAACCTCAAGGCGTCGCCGTAGTGATGGAAGCTAGCCATATGTGTATGGTTATGCGGGGCGTCCAGAAACCAGGTTCTTGGACTGTTACCAGCGCAATGGTTGGTGTATTTCAAGAGGAGCACAAAACTCGCGAAGAATTTTTTAACTTGATTCGCCACCAAGCGGCGTTCTTTTAACATGAGTTCGACGGCTCATATAGTGTGCGCCTAATTAGCTGAATCAAAAAACCTTTAAGAGGTTTTACTACGCAAAACCGTCTCTCTCCGACTCGGAGCTACGGTGTATACACAAGTCGAAAAAAGCTCGATTTCTCATTGTTCTCTCGTTCCCATGCTCTGCATGGGAACGGCCGATTAGAGGCTGTAAAAACCAACATCAGCTACAATCCGCTTGGGTTAGCGCCAAAGACCGATTATCATTTTGATTTATCTGTATATTTCATCCCTCTCCTAAGAAACCGTATTTGCTTCGGGCTGGGGAACAAGCTCAAAACCTAAAGCTAGAGCTTTTTTCTGGAGGTTATTGACGACTCGTTCTTGGTAACGTTGTTCATAATAATCCATGCTAGGATCTTGATAGTCACCTCCAGATATCCAAAGTCGGTAGAAAATTCGTGCTAACTTATGAGCAGTAGCAGTGATCGCTTTGGGTGTACCCAGGCGAGAACGTAAACGACGGTAAAAAGCACGACTCGGCAGAATTACTCTTGCCTGTTGTTTGTTGCCATTCGGAAAGCATTGGTAGCCGGGTTGACAACAAGGCGAGTTTTAGAAATTTTAATTTTACCACTAGTAATGCGATTGCAAGGGCAAAGACCAAGCCAAGAAGTAAAGTGTTTAACAGTTGGGAATCGGGTAGGATCTAAACCGACCTCCGAAATAATGGTTTGCACTGTTAGGATACCAAGACCATCAATGGCCCTGAAGTCCACACCACTAATTCGGTAAAAATGGGTACGTAAATCAAAAGCAGGTTGATTGCCTTGGGGTTTATGGCGGGGGTGCTTTAGTTGTGGAAGCGGAGATTCATTCAAATTAACTCTGTTGCTAAATTGAGCCAAGCACTCCTGTATTTGGCGATCGCAAGCTGCTAAGCTAGAACACATCTAATTTGCATATTAAAATTTTCTCAATATCTTGTGGGGTAGGCAACATGAGCGCCCTGATTATGCAATTTGAATGCCGATTAGCTTATCTGAGTTTGATAAACATCGTACAGATGTAGTTCTTGTTGGAGTACAAAGATATGCTCACTGCGATAATCTCCATTCAACGCGGCGGCAATTTCTGCTTCCGAGCGTTTAGCGCGGTAATGCTTTTTAGCTGCCAAAATTTGTGGGTCTGTTTCTCCAGCGGTGATTGCTCGAATAATTGCCATGCCAGTAATACCAGTGATATCGCTGACTACTTTATGCAGTTGCACGTTCATCTGGGTTAAAACATGAGTGCATCCGTTGAATGTGAATACAAGCACTTTTGATGGAGACTATCCCGGTGGCGGATATAACTTTGCAATACACAAATCTGGTCTTCCGGGCGAAAAGAACCAGACAATAATCCATAACTATGCAACTGTTGCAACCATTGGCAATCTAAAACATCTGTTTTACGTCCAGGCAATGTTTTAACGTGATGGGCGTTGACAAGTTTAACTTCAAAGCCCCTTGTCTCCAAGATTTGAAACAATGCAATCCAATACACCCCCGTTGATTCCATTGCTACAGTTTTCACGCCACATTCAGCCAACCAATCAGCTAGAGCATACACGGTCTTAACTGTCAGGACATAATAAAAGTGTAATTTTTTTCGGTGCTTCTTAATTTTGTTTCTTCCATCCATAACGGAAGCGATAGCGTCCGTAAACAGCTTCTGTTACTCTCTAAAAACTTTTGCCTTTTCTGAATTCTAGAGCTTTTGTATAGCAAGCAATTGCGCGATTATTTTCTAACATATTGATGCTAAAGTTTAAAACCAGTTTTGCCTTTTCCCACTGACAATCCCTGACCATTGAACTTTTTTTTCTTTCTCTCGGCGGTAAGAAAAGAAATGCTCTGGAGTTTGGAAAGTACAGTAAGGTGCGATCGCAATTTGTTCTGCATTAATTCCCATGTTTTCCAGTTGTAAGGTATTCACTCGCCGGACATCCAGCCGTACCTTTCGCGGATTGGGATCTTCTAGTAAGGGTGAATTTGGTAGCTCATGTAATGCAATTATAATTTTTTGTTCGTCTTCATGTGGTATAATACTAGCTCCGATTTCAGCAGCCACTTCGATAGAGACTTGGTAAACCTCACCAGCGATCGCCGGGCCCATCGCAATGCGTAAATCATCGAGTTTGCTGCCTTGAGATTGTAGTCGAGCGATCGCTAGGGGCACAATCTTCTTGGCAGTCCCCCGCCAGCCTGCGTGTAATGCTGCCACCCGTCCAGTTTGCACATCCCCAATCAGCACGGGTGTACAATCTGCACTAGCTACCCAAACAGCTTGTAGAGGCTGTTCACTAATTAAACCATCCGCCGATACTAAATCCTCCCCAACAGTGCTTAAGAAGCTTTCAACTTCTTGGGGGGTGAGAACAGTATTGCCATGTACCTGCTTTAAGCGATAGACTGATGCCTCAGGTTGCAATACTTCTGTGATAACTTGTGGCGATCGCGGCCAAAAATGCTGGGTAAAGAAGCCGTGATCCCAACGTTCCAGAATACTACAAGTTAGATAGGGCAGTCCTTCCCAATTGTGCCAGTGCCAAGTGTGCATCTTCAACCAAACCTAAACAGAAATCACTCATCAGCCAATCAATGCTAACTTGAACAACGGAATTTGGGTTAACTGCTGTGGGATTTAATCTGCAAAACTTGGAAGCAGCCTTGAAAGCAGGGCGTAAGTATACATATTTACCATTTTCTCTCCACTTTTTTGAAAGTGTCTCCTCAACTAACCAAACCCTCTGGAACTTACTCAACCAAGGGGCTATCTCAGGAACAGTAGTAATCGCAACTGTGCAATCTGCTGGGCGGGGACAATGGGGACGCCAGTGGATTTCTCCGGTTGGGGGATTATATATTTCCGTGGCGATTTCTTTCAACCACAAAATAGAGGCTACTGACAGCTACCAGCTAACTTTCGCTACTGCTTGGGGAATTGCGTCTCAATTGCGTCAGTGCGGTGTAGATGTTGGGATAAAATGGCCCAATGATTTAGTTTTAAATAGTCGCAAACTAGGCGGCATTTTGACAGAAACCAAAGTAAACCAAGGACAAATCACCCAAGCAGTAATAGGTGTTGGGATTAATTGGACAAACCCAGTACCAGAAACTGGAATCAATCTGGAATCGTGGCAAGCTTCCCAAGATTTCAAACCAATTTCTTGTCTGGAAATGCTAACCTCTAAAGTCTTACTGGGAATAGAATCCGGTATGGAGTGCCTTTGTCAAGAAGGAGTAAAGGTACTCTTGTCTGGCTATCTAGATTTGCTTACAAACATGGGCGATCGCGTATACATCAATAATCTTTCAGGTACAGTGGTTGGGGTGACTCTTCAAGGAAATTTACGAGTTGATTTGGAAACAGATGATACAAAGGAACTAATTACACCGGAAATTTATATTGAACCCGGTACAATCAGTTTGGGGTACCATAAATCTTCCGTTTAAATTTGAGGTTTGTTTAAAATTTCCCTCTTTGGGCAAGACAAACCACTAGCATCATCTCTTTAGGCTAATTACACACAACTGAGAGAACAAATGACGCAGCGCAATAATTCTGCCCCTCATCGTTTGCATTACTTATGGCAGCAAGGTCTGACGAAAAAACGGTTTGCCTCAACGCTACCAGCTCAGAGCCTCTGTTGGCTGAGTAGCGTCAGCCTCCTTAGCGGCGGCTTTGTGTTTGCCCAAACGGAAGCACAAATAGACAACATCGTTCCGACTGTTGAAAGTTCCCAACCAACAGCAGTTACAAATCCAGTTAAAAAACAGGCTGTAGCACCGGAAGCTGCTCAAGTGCAACCGGAATTTTCCCAACGACGAGCCAGACTCAGCCAGAGATTACATAAGCCAAAGGTTGCTCAATCAAAAGAGCCAGTTAGGCAATCTACACCTAAAATCGAAGCTGCCCAAGCTGTTGTGATTATCAGACAGTCAAAGCCCAAAGTAGAAGCCTCCCAGGTTGCTCCTGTAAGGGTGAGACCGGAAAAACCCAATACCCCTGCCCGCTCTTTACCTGAAAAACCTCCAGAAGTTGCTCAACCAGCAAATAACTCGAACAGCACTGTCAGTGCAACGGCGGGGAAAACCAAGGATTATAATAACGCCTATATTGATCCTAATAGTTATGACAGTGGTGCTACAGGTATTTATCAAGCACCAAATTCCGTAATTCTCACAGAACGCTCCAGTGGTTGTCGAGCCATCTTGCCGTCAGGGCAAAGCGTATTAGGCGGCGTTTGTGCCAAAGTACCCCAAAGGAGTGTAGCTGATTCAAATGGTAAACCAGCACCTAATTGGCTCAGAAGAAGTCAAAATGCACAATTACCAGTAGTTCCACCCGTGCGGCAGATTGCAACTACTGGCAACACCAGCAGATGGCGTCCTACTGAAAGTGGTTCTAGTGGTGTCACCAAGAGCGCATTTCGCCCGAATCGGTTTATCCCGAATCCCGGCGAGTTCAGCCCCACAACAGTGAGTGCAACTCCCATCACGCCCAGTGGCGGGACTTTACCTCCACCAATGGCAGATGGCAACATTGCACCCCGCCCCAGCAACGTAGCTTACGATTTCTCATTGGCATCAGTATTGCCGCAAATCCCCTACACTGGAGCAGTCGCCTATAGTGGTACGGGAATGATGTATCCACTGTCTATTCCCGCTCCCATTACCTCGTTGTTTGGTTGGCGAATTCATCCAATCACAGGTAATCAACGCTTCCATGCTGGTACAGACTTGGGTGCACCTACGGGAACCCCAGTTTTGGCAGCTGCTGCTGGTCAAGTGGAAACTGCTAACTGGGTGGGTGGTTATGGTTTAACCGTTATCCTGAATCACAAATCTGCTGAACAAACTCTCTACGGTCACATGTCAGAAATCCTTGTTCAACCTGGTCAGTGGGTACAACCTGGAACTGTCATCGGGCTAGTTGGCAGCACTGGGAACTCCACAGGTCCTCACCTGCACTTTGAAGTCCGTCATCTCACACCGGATGGGTGGGTTGCTACTGACCCAGGTGTGCAATTACAGTCCGCCCTCAGCCAGTTAGTGCGAGGCTTACAAACAGCTCAGGTAAGCCAGCAACCAGGCAGCTAGATTGGGAATCTTGGATTTTGGATTTTAAATTTTAAATTAATCTAAAATCCAAAATCTAAAATCTAAAATTCAGAGATACCCGTGTTCTGCTAAGAATGCGGGTGTAATGCCATCTATACTACTGTCATCAGGGGCTGTGGTGCGTGGGTTGCCAGAGTAAAGGAATTTTTCCACGTATTTGCCGAAAATATCCCCTTCTAGATTTACCAAACTGCCAGGAACCAAATAGCGAAGATTTGTCTCGGCATAGGTGAGGGGAATTACCGCCACTTTGAATTGGGATTCTGGCTCATATGCGGCTACTGTGAGGCTGATGCCATTAACGGCAATACTACCTTTGGGGACAATGTACCGGGCGATCGCATCGGATGCAGTAAAGGTCATTTCCCAAGAACTAGCTGTTTGTTCTGCCACTAGCAATCGACCTATGCCGTCTACATGACCCATCACAAAATGACCGCCAACTTTGCTGCCCACCCTTAGCGACGCTTCTAAATTGACATATTTCTGTTGCGTTTGCTCACCTCCTAACGTGGTGCGGCGTAGCGTTTCCGGTGAAGCCGTGGCGATAAACCCGTCGTTTAAAACTTTTTCTACTGTCAGGCAAACGCCATCTACTGCAACACTGTCACCATAAGTCAAATCTTGCATAATTACTTCACCCGGTTGGCTTACACAAGTAATTTGCCAAGAATCACCCCCTAAGGGTTCCATCGTTCCTAATGCCTGGATTAATCCTGTAAACACGGCTTTTTTGTCAAACTAACTCTATTTATGGCCTAATTTTGGTTGAAATCAATTGGTAATTGTCACAGAAATCTCGAGCATCCAAGTATATTTTCTGACTTTTTCTCGTATAGGAATATTAACACATTAGCATCCTTCACAAGGCATACTTGGGTAAGAAGGTTATTGTCTAAGAAGACCAATTTGACTTACTCTGGTTTTCACCACAAGTTCGGAGTTTAATAGAAGCAATTATAGAGAACAAATGCTTATGTTTATTACTCTCACCAAACCGCCCAAAAAGGGGTACTATTTGTTACACAGCATCCAAGGCTCTCAAAGGATTGTAGAGGCTTAGCCAATGATTGAAATGAAAGTCGCTGGCATAGCATTAGATGCCATAACCCGCAGCCCGATCGTACTTTTGAAAGATTCTTCAGATCGGCGGGCTTTGCCAATTTACATTGGTCAGGAACAGGCTAAAGCAATTATGGGCGCACTGGAGAATCAAAAGCCTCCCAGACCTTTAACCCACGACCTGATTGTGAATCTTCTAGAGACTTGGAATATGACTCTAGAAAAGGTGATCATTCATTCACTGCAAAAGGATACATTTTATGCAGCTTTAATCGTCCAGCAAGGTGAGGTCAAAAAAGAAATTGATGCGCGTCCTAGTGATGCGATCGCCATTGCCCTCCGTACAAATACCCCTATATGGGTAATGGAAGAAGTTATTGCCGATGCTTCTATCCCTGTTGATCGCGATGCAGATGAAGCCGAACAGCAAGCCTTCCGTGAATTTATTTCCAATCTCCGTCCTGAAGATTTGATCAAGCGCTTTGGTAATGGCGACAGCTAGGCCAATTTTAGATTTTGAATTTTGGATTTTAGATTGAAGGAAAAATCTAAAATCTAAAATCTAAAATCTAAAATTGAATGGCTCCTAACTTTGTTAAAGATGCAATACCGACGTTTTGGGAAAACGAATCTGCGCCTCTCGGTTTTTTCTCTGGGAACAATGCGCTACCTGGCTTCTTTTGAAAATGCTCACCAGACTATCGAACAAGCCTTAGCGCTAGGAATTAATCATCTAGAAACCGCCAAAGGTTACGGCAAAAGTGAGGAGTATCTTGGTAGGGCGCTAAAAGCTGGGTTGTCAGTACCCCGAACGAGGCTTCACGTCACTACCAAAATCTCAGCCACAGCAGATGCTGACTCCATGCGTCGGTATATCGATGAATCCTTAGAACGATTACAGCTAGATTATTTAGATTGCTTAGGTGTTCATGGCTTGAACACTTGGCAACATTTGGAGTGGGTGCAAGCCAAAAATGGCTGTATGCAAGCCGTAGAGGAAGCTGTTGCTGATGGTCGAGTCCGACACGTTGGTTTTTCCACCCACGGGCCATTAGAGCTAATTCAGGCAGCAATCAATACAGATTTTTTTGAATTTGTCTATCTGCATTATTACTATTTTTTCCAACGGCACGCACCAGCGATTCAGCTAGCTGCCGAAAAGGACATGGGCATTTTTATAATTTCTCCTGCTGACAAGGGAGGACGCCTCTATACGCCACCCCAAACCTTAACAGACCTGTGTCAGCCGTATTCACCCTTAGAGCTAAGTTATCGTTTTTTACTTGCAGATAACCGTATTACTACTTTAAGTATAGGGCCAGCAAACCCAGATGAATTAAGGCAACCTTTGCGAATAGCTGACTATGATGGAGAGTTAACATCAGCAGAAATTTCTGCTTTACAGAAATTAGAAAATCACCAAAAAGTTGCTTTGCAAACTGAGAAGTGTAGCCAGTGTTATGCTTGTTTACCCTGTCCAGAAAATATCAATATTCCTGAGGTGTTGCGGTTACGTAATCTTGCCGTAGCATACGACATGAAAGATTATGGACAATATCGTTACGGAATGTTTGAAAATGCTGGTCACTGGTTCCCTGGAATGAAAGCCAACCGCTGTACAGAATGTGGTGACTGTTTGCCTCGGTGTCCAGAAAAGTTAAATATTCCAGCTTTATTGGAAGATACTCACCAAAAATTAAGTGGGAAAGCAGGTAGGAGATTATGGGATTGACACTCTTCTGATTTCTATAGCGATTCTTAATTGGATGGAATACAGACCTAACCCCCAACTCTAACGCTTGTAGCCTTGGAGGGTAAGATTTTAAAGCCTCTCTCTTTTTATGTTTTGCGCCTATCACAGCATCACAGCCCATAAAAATGTAAAATTAATAAAGATTAAATAAAGTCAGGAAGATCCGCTGCACCTGGGGTATCTCGTCCAAAAAAAGATGAAAATTAAAAAAAAAGAAATGTCCTGCGCCAATCACTGACGGTTTTCCGCTACAGTGGACGGGCTGTAAGCTTAGTATGGACTACTAGCCGATCGCTTACTATTCTTCTGGCTAGTTTAACTTTAGTCGCTGGTCTTTTACCGGCGGCGATATCCTACATCAGTAAATTAATTGTTGATGCAGTGGTATTTGCATCTCAAGTTAACTCACACAATGGTTTTGTCAATATTTATCCCTCGCTATTTTATGTAGGATTAGAAGCGATCGCTATAATTTTACAAGCAGGCAGTCAGCGGGGAATCATCATTTGTCAGTCGTTATTGCGGGCGCTAATGGGTCAGCGGGTAAATGTACTTATCTTAGAAAAAGCGCTGACACTGGATCTTAGGCAGTTTGAAGACTCAGAATTCTATGACAAATTGACCAATGCCCGACGAGAAGCATCAGTTCGTCCTCTTTCTCTAGTAAGCCGCACCTTTGGGTTGGTGCAAAGTGCCCTTTCTCTGATCACCTACGGTGTTTTGCTAATAAATTTCTCAGTTTGGGCGTTGGTGGTACTGGTTTTGGCAGCTATGCCTGTATTTATTGCGGAAACGAAATTTGCTGGAGAAGGCTTTCGCTTGTTTAGTTGGCGTGCGCCAGAAACTCGTCAACAGAACTACTTAGAAAATCTCCTAGCGAGGGAAGATTTTGTCACAGAAGTCAAACTCTACCAGCTAGGAGAGATGCTGCTAGAACGTTACCGTAATCTGTTTGATCAACTCTATGGTGAAGACCGCGATTTGACTCTGCGGCGAGGACTGTGGGGATATCTCCTGAGTTTAATCAGTACTGGTGCTTTTTACCTAGCTTATGCTTGGATTGTGCTGGAAACAGTGCTAGGTAAGATTTCTTTGGGAGATATGACAATGTATCTCACTGTGTTTCGCCAAGGACAATCTACTTTCTCCAATGCCCTCACTTCTATTGGAGGGATGTATGAAGACAACCTATATCTATCAAATCTCTATGATTTTCTAGAAGAAGAAGTACCAAAGTCTTGGGGTAAGGCAACCATTGGTTTAGATTCCCAAGATGGTATTCGTTTTGAGAACGTATCATTTACTTATCCAGGAAGTTCCAAGCCAGCCTTGAGAAACATTTCGCTGCATTTGAAACCCGGAGAGAAACTGGCAATTGTAGGTGAAAACGGTTCTGGAAAGACTACCTTAATTAAACTACTTACCCGACTCTACACGCCTGACTCTGGGCGAATTTTCTTAGATGGCTTGGATTTGCAGGAATGGGATGTGGATGTGCTGCGGCGTCGCATTGGTGTGATTTTTCAAAACTTTGTCCGCTACCAGTTCACTGTGGGTGAGAACATTGGCGTGGGTGATGTAGAACATCTCAAAAACAAAACTCACTGGCAAACTGCTGCCCAAAAAGGCATGGCCCAATCTTTTATTGACCAATTACCCCAAAGCTTCCAGACTCAGCTTGGTCGTTGGTTTAAGGAAGGACAGGAACTTTCTGGGGGACAGTGGCAGAAAATTGCCCTGTCTCGTGCTTTTATGCGATCACAAGCAGATATCTTAGTGTTGGATGAACCAACATCGGCAATAGATGCCCAAGCTGAGTTTGAGATTTTCAATCATTTTCGCGCTATTACTCAAAATCAGATGGTACTTTTGATTTCCCATCGCTTCTCGACGGTACGGATGGCTGACAAAATCGTAGTTATAGAAAACGGTGAAGTTATAGAACAGGGAACTCACAAGGAATTATTACAGCTAGGAGGACGTTATGCCAAGTTGTTTCAGTTACAAGCAGCTGGTTATCAATAGCAAAGGGGGCTAGCAGTTACTTTGTGAATTGAGATAGCGATCACCTACCTTGTCAAAGCACCTAGCCCCTTATCCAACTACGTTAGACTGTTCGATATAAATTGCTGAAATTCCTTGAGTGCAGTTGTTATTCTATAAAATTATGCAAGTTACACAACAGCGATACTACACGCCAGAAGAATATTTAGAACTAGAAGAAGCTGCTGACTACAAAAGTGAATATATTAATGGGCAAATAATTCCTATGGCGGGTGGGACGATAAATCATAATCAAATAGCGCTTAACTTAAGTACTGATTTAAATTTTGCTTTCAAAAGGCAAAGCTACCGAGTGTATATGGGTGATGTTCGTTTGTGGATAGCCCAAAAGCGTACCTACACATATCCAGATGTGATGATTTTGGCAGATGAACCGGAGTATTTCGACAACCGGAGGGATATAATTGTCAACCCACAGATCATTGTGGAAGTTTTATCAAAATCGACCAAAGGCTACGATCGCGAAGATAAATTTGAGGCTTACCGCACAATTTCTACTTTCCAAGAATATCTATTAATTGACCAAACTCGGATTCATGTAGATCAATTTTCCAAAACTGGTAAAAAGCAATGGACGCTTCGTGAATATGATGAAGAAGATGAAGCGATCGCACTTGTAACCGTACCCTTTGAGATTTCCCTACAGGATTTATACAACAAGGTAAAGTTTGAGGTTGTTGAGTCGGAAGGGGAAAGTGCTGATGTTGAGGAATTGGGGTAGGGTAGTGATCGCTTTACTTGTGCAGAGTATCTTAAAAAGATTTAAGCCACTTTTAACGATTTCTGAGGAAAAGTAATTGGCTCTGGCAAAGTTTTTCCTTGCTCTTAATACCATTCAATCAGAGACTCAATCACTTCCTGTCCATGTTTAGCGGCTTCTTCATAACTCTTACCATGAGTGTGGAATTGCTGCCAAGGAAATTCTGGTAAGTGTACCAAGTAGCAATTATCCTCATCTGACCATTGAATTACCATACTGTAGCGATCGTTCATTCTTCCTCCTTTATTTCTCCTAGTTGCTTCAAAACACGATTGACTTGCTGTTCTGTAAGCTTTTTAGAAGCTATATTTAAGTCATACAGGTTCTGAAATGATACCTGTATTCAAAAGATTTCAGAAGTATCAAAAGCAAAATAAGATGGTTCACAAAATTGCCTTGTTCAATCACAAGGGTGGTGTCAGTAAGACCACAACGACTTTTAACTTAGGTTGGATGCTTGCTTCAAAGGGTAAGAGAGTTATCCTTGTAGATACTGATCCTCAATGTAATCTAACAGGAATAGCTCTCAAAGAAGAAACTGAAGATGATGAAGCAAGAATAGAAAATATTTACAACACACATTCAAATATCAAAACTGGCTTGGCTCCTGCTTTTGAGTCACAGCCACGGGCTATTGAAGCTGTAGATTGTATTCCGATAGAAGGACAAGAAGGTTTATTTTTATTACCTGGTCATGTAGGTTTTGCTGAATACGAAGTAACATTAGGTATCGCGCAGGAACTCAGTGGCTCAATTCAGACACTCAAAAACTTGCCAGGTGCTATTTCTGATCTTTTAGAAAAAACTGCTAATAAATTTAATGCTGACTATATTCTGATTGATATGAGTCCAAGTTTAGGAGCAATCAATCAGAACTTACTGATGACAAGTGACTTTTTCTTAGTGCCTACAACGGCTGATTTTTTCTCTGTTATGGCAATTGATTCTCTGTCTAGAATTTTATCAAAGTGGTGTAGTTGGGCAAGGATGGCAAGCATAAGCCCTATATTAAAGGAAGCTACTTATCCATTTCCAGAATTTAACTTGAAGTTTTTAGGAATTATAGTTCAGAACTATAGAATTATTAGGGGTAAAGAAACAGCAGCATTTCAAACATGGATAGAAAAAATTGAGGATGCAGTATTTGATAAACTAGTACCAATTCTAGATAAAAATAATCTGTTATTACCTAAAGCAGTCTATACTGAACAGGGTATAAATGGTAGTTGTACTCTGACAAAAATTTCTAATTTTAACAGTTTAATTGCTCTATCACAGGAACACAGTACACCTGTTTATGCGCTGACAACGGAACAATTAAGACAAACTGGTATAGTACGTGAGAATAATCAAAGAAAGCAAGAGGAATTTAAAACAACTTTTTCTGATTTAGCAGATAAAATTATTGCACTCTCATCCAGTTATGCAGTCAGCGCTTGACCAATTTCGCATTAGTATCCAGCGTGTTCGGGATTTGATTGCTCTTCATACTTCCGTTAAGGCTCAAGCTACTGCTGTTCTGGATCTTTCAGACATATTACGAGCTGCCCTAGTTCTAACTGTTAGTGCCTTAGATTATTATATCCATGAGGTTGTCACATTGGGTATGCTAGAAATTCATCGAGGACAACGTACTGAACCAACACCTTCAGCTTTTTCCCGTTTTCAAGTTTCCTTGGGAAGCGCTCGTGAGGATAGAAAAATAGCCATAGATATCGCCTCTTGGATAGAGAGTGACATACAGCAGGTTTATGGAGCTAACTTTTTACAGCAGTCTCATACTATTTCTGGTTTAATTCCAGCTATATCAAATAGTATTTTGAACAGATTAAATAATACTTCATGGTTAGAAGATGAGATTAGAAAAGGTTTAAGTTATAAAAGCTTTCAGCAGTCTGAGAAAATAGCTGATGCAATTAGGCAAATTTCGGATAAACAATTGTGGAATGAGGTTGCTAGGAAAATGAATAAACCTCCTGAAGATATTAAGCAACAACTTACTTTAATTGTGGATCGCAGAAACAAAATTGCTCATGAAGCAGATATCGATCCTACCCTCAACATAGGTAATCGCTGGTATATCGACGAATCAATGGTTGGTGATACAGTAGATTTTATTGAGCAGGTAGTAGAGAGTATTCATCAAATTTTGTAGCTTTGGGTAGATTAATGGTATATATTGTTAACTATTGAGGAATATAGGCAGGCAATCGTTGTGGAGAAATGAGGACTATGATCGCCCCTTCCCCGCAAACTTCGATAAAATTACTATGGTGCTAGTTAACCTTCCCTAAATCTGCTCAAAAGCGATCGCTTCCCAACCTTCCCTTCAATGTCCAGAACTACTCACACCAGCAGGTAATTAGAATTGTGCTAAAGCTGCTGTGGAAAATGGGGCAGATGCGATTTACTTCAGTTTAGATCGGTTTAATGCAAAAATATGGGTATAAAGTTTTACTGATTTGGATATCTTTAAAATATTAGTTAAGGTGAAAATATATATTGGACATAAGTAAAAATATTTTTTAGTGTGATGATCAGCCAGTCATCCACCTCAAACATATGGTTGAAAATTGGCAAGCCAACAATCTGTACTTTTACAGTTATGCATAATATTTCTATACCCAATAATTGGAATACTGCCCTTTACCAAGACAAACACGCCTTTGTCTGGCAGTATGGCGAGGACTTACTAAAATTCCTCAATCCTAAGCCAGGAGAATCCATTTTGGATCTTGGCTGTGGTACTGGACAACTTACAGAAAAAATTGCTCAAGCTGGGGCTGAAGTAATGGGAGTTGATCATGCAGCCACGATGATCGAGAAGGCAAGACAAAACTATCCCCATATCCGCTTTGATGTTGCTGATGCTAGGAACTTTCAAGTAGACAAGCCATTGGATGCTGTATTTTCCAATGCTGTATTACATTGGGTGAAAGAAGCAGATAGTGCGATCGCTTCCATACACCAAGCCCTAAAACCTGGAGGTCGTTTTGTTACAGAATTTGGTGGTAAAGGAAATATACAAGCGATCGTCAAAGCCTTATACAGCGCTTTAGAGTCCATTGGTATCCCTCAAGCACAAGTTGAAAATCCTTGGTATTACCCTAGTATTGGTGGATACGCTACCCTATTAGAACAGCAAGGCTTTGATGTCATCTATAGTAGCTTGTTTGCTCGTCCAACTCCTTTAGCAGATGCAGAAGCCGGTATGGCAAACTGGATTCAGATGTTCGCCAGCAGTTTTTTAACAGGACTTTCTCATGAGCAACAAATACAAATAATTCGCGTCGTGGAAGAATATCTGAAGCCAACACTGTATCAACAAGGAACTTGGAGAGCGGATTATCGAAGAATTCGGATCATTGCCATTAAACTTTAGATTATGCCAATTTTGACTTATGCCTTAATTAAGAATTAGTATCAGTTATGCATATACCCAAATTGTGCGATCGCCCTACAGCCCTTTGGGCATCCTCCGGCAGGCGTTGGTGCAGCCATCGCCAGACATCGTTTTCATTATTACTAACCATTAGCCTGACCACTTTACTAGTCTCGCCCTCACTAGCCCAAACCCCCGCAATACCCTTACCTTCTAGTGCGCCTCTGGAATTAGACTTATTGACCAAGCCAAAAGACTATGTGATTACAGCTAACACCATAAACCCAGCGCGATTAACTGTTCCCAGTTTATGGTGGGCACAACAAAACTCTGAGGAAAAGCTATTGGATAATTGGATAGCATATCCAGTTTCTGAAAAAGAACCTGCACGAGTAGACTTGATCGTGAATCAGCAAATTTGGAGCTTACTAGAGTATGTAGAGCGCTATGACTTTGTAAATCGCTTGGGTAGCGCTGCACGGAACTTTGGTTACAATGTCCGGGTATTTAATTATCAAAAAGAACCCTTGGCAACCTACACTTGCAACTTTACTACAAGTCCAGTTTTATGCAGTATCCAAACGAATGTTAAGAACAAGATAGGGTTACAGCGTTCTTTGGAGAACTCCACAAAAAAGATGATCCAATAGCTATGCTGGTTTAGCAAAAATTTCCACAAACCATTTTTTGAGATTGGGGAGGCGGTTAATCTGTGTTTCAATTTCTTCCATAGCTGAAGTTGTGAGTTTAACTCCTGTGGAGTAAACTTTTTTTACCAATGTGACAACCGGATTTTTACCTTTGAATGTAAGAGTTGGCGCGAAATTCAGTACGGTCTCAACGGTGTCAAGTAAACTACCATTCCAATGCTGTTCTAACCAACCGAAGCAACGTTCTATCGGGTTGTATTTGCTATGATACGGCGGATAATAAGCAAGTTGTAACCTCATTTGAGATGATGTGCTAAAATCTACAATCCGCTTCATAAACTGAGTGCGACGAGAATGATTTTCCGGTCCATTATCCTGATTAATTACCAGTTTTTGAATATGAGCAAATCGGTGTTTGACAGTTTGCCACCAACTTTCAAGCAAGTCAACAATACAATCAGCAGTTAATTTGGAAGAAACGAAGAATAAAAATAACTCGTTATACTCAGGTATAAAAATGCCGTAGGGAATCAGAGTCGTCTCGGTCGGAAAGTCGTGGTCTAATGAGGTAGTTGGCATTCGAGTTTTACCACCTCGGTCAAATTCTCCAATCTTGACTGCCACCTTCGCATCAATGGAGATACGGAGAGTATGAGGGTCATTATCAGCTTCAGCATTAATTTGCTCGACTTGTTCAAAAATAGCTTCTGTTTCTGGAATCTTCTTGATAGGTTTGGTTTTAAGAACTCGTTTTAAGGTATAACCCAAATTATTCAATCGTCTTCGAATTGTTTCTGATGAAGGTAGTTCTTTGTCACTGTAACCAAATTGTTCAATTAGTTGACGACGTACTTCACTTGAAGTAAAGCGCGTATATAAGCGTGTACTCTTAAAGCTGGGGTCAGTTTGACTTTGTGGGTCTACTAACGATTTAATATCCTCCAACAAGTTTGGTAATTTTGTTTCAACCCGCTTACGTCCACTAGGCTCGAAACCATCAATAAAAGGCTTACCACTCTCCAACTCCTGCATCCCTTTACGGATAGTGCGTCTATTCCATCCCAACTCACGTTCTACTAAAGTCTGTCCACCTATTCCCAAACCTTTGACCACTTCTGCCATGAATTGTCGTCGGTCGCTTCCCTTGAGTTTTTTGGCTGTTTTGATATAAAGAGATTTTAGGTTCTCGGTGAGTTGAATGATAGATTTTGGAGACATGAGGTAGGCTGCATACTGAAATTATCTTTCTCTGATCATAGGATCAATCATTCTGTGGTGTTCTCTTGTATTAAATAGTTAGGAGTTAGGAATTGGGGGAGATAAGGAAAATGGGAAAATTTTAATGCTCAATGTCCAATAAAACTCTTGGAGAGGCTGCGCCAACGCTTAAGGCGCAGCCTAAGAAGAGAAGCTATGCCGCAGGCTTTATGGCTACGCTCAGGACAAGCTCAGTACAAGTGCCCAATGCCTTATGCCCAATTAAACTTTAATTTTGGCGAATAAAGACTCGTATTGTTTTATTGTTGATGGGGATAAGGGAAGCAAAAATTCACTTTTATCGAAAACTTTGCGATCGCTCTGCAACAGGCTCCATAATGGTTCTTGGATATCGTCAGCGACAATATTTGTAGAAATTGGTGAATTACTTTTGGTGAGCACCGAAATTTGTTTAGCTGTGTTTGGTTGCCAACAAAAATCAATCCATTGATCTGATAAAGTACTTGTAGTAATACCTGCAGGACGTACCCACAAGTCTGCCCAGATTGCTGTTCCTGACTGGGGGATAACTGCTGCAAGTTGCGGATAACGTCCCAGAACTGGCAGTATATCGCTTGACCAACCAACGGCTAGCCAAGTGTCTCCCATAATTAGAGGTTGCAAGTAGTTATTGGAACTGTAGAACTTCACCTGTTGATTTAATGTCTGTAATTCTTTTTCAAAGTCTAGTACTTGGTCAAGGTTCTCTGTATTGTAAGATTTTCCTAGCTTCTTTAAGACTAGACCAATAACTTCTCGTGGTTGATTAAGTAGGGAAATGTGTTGCCGCATTCCATCTCGCCACAAATCACTCCAATCTTTGGGGGTCCATCCCAATTTTTGCAACTTGTCACGGTTATAAACAATCATCGTGCTACCCCACCTGTAAGGTGCACCCCAGATCTTCCCTTGAGTGTCCAAGTTACCTTGGTCGTTACGCGTTACCAGTTTCTTCCACCTTTCATCTAAAGCAGACCACTGCTTTAATTGGTTTCCCTGTACCTCTTGAAGTGGTTGAATCAGTTTCTGCTCAATAGCTGCTTTTAGCCAGTAATCTCCCAATGTCACTAGGTCTGCATCAGCCGTTTTTTGACCTTGCCTAAAGGGTATAAAGCGACTCCATCCCTGCTCATCAGTGGTTTTTGGTTTTTGTTGCCAATTTTGTAATTGCTGAAATAAATCCTGTATCTGCTCAACTGGAGCAAACTTTAACTGCACCTGTTGCTGCAAACCTTTGTGGAATTGATTAACTACCTGACCCGGTATAGAACCTTTTAATAACTGTACTTTTAGTTGCGTTTGGTTGTTTTCACCACAGCCAAAAAGCAGTTGTGAAAGTGCCAATGTACTTGTACCTAGCAAAAAAGACCGTCGATCCATTGATTTTGGATTTGAGATTTTTGATTATACCTAATATTAAGCAGAGATTCACCAGAGGCTGACAGCTGAAAAAGTGTAGTTGAAAAATTCTCTGTATTTTCTGTTGGTAATAGCGATAAATCTGAATATTTCACTCAAAGTAGCGATTTTTTAGGCAAATACTGGCTAATAATTAATTTTCCTCAATAAATTTCGTTAATGGTACTTCTAGTAAATGTTTACTTATATTTAAAAATAATGATTTAAATCCTGGATTTCCACCAAAAACGTCAATACTTAAATAATTCCTAAGTATAGTTAACATTGAGAGTAAATTGAATAACATAAAGAAAATCTGCTGATGAGGGTATTAAATGGAGCCATTACAGAAGCAAGTCCTGAATTTAAGACAAAAACTGGATGCCCTCTGCCAAGTGATTGAGCATCTTGATGAGAAAGTCACTCAAGCTTTCTCAGAATGTTCTTTAGCGAATACACAAGCAAGGGATAATTATCAGGAAAATGGTGCGGCTGGAGGCTACCAGTTCAAAGGACGTATCAGTTTCAATCCAGAAATGGAACACAAGGATGTATTGACAGATGGTATTTATCTAGACATGCATCGTCAAGGTGGAGATAACATAACACCAGAAATTCAAATACAACGACTGACAGCGCAATTAACAGCAGCCTACAATCGCATTGCTGCCTTGGAAGAACAATTACTTAGAGAGAGAATTCATTAAATTTAACCTGAGTTCAAGGAATTGAAAAAATGACTAGAGGTAGGAAGGCAAGCCTTTAGGTTTAATATCAAGTGATGGCTTTGTCGGCATATATATAAGTATAAGCGACTAATTAGGTTATTAAATTGATACAAACTATAAATACACTATTACATATATCTACGTAATAGTGGAATATGTCTACCTATAAGCTTTTAGTACATTCCTAACTATGAAACAAAAAAAACAACCCTAAGACTGCTGTCGTTAGGGTATTGTATGGTTCAAAAATCAAGATTTTCTTATTGATCTGCGTTTTTATTATTAGTGTTTTTGGTATCTTGTTATCAAGTTGGTTGATCGCAAGCCAGACAGCTTTCGCTAAGAGGATGTTTGAAAAGTCCTTTTGTTGGTAGCAAAACGTTCTAAATCCCCCTAAATCTCCCGATAAATTGGGGGACTTTGATTCCGTTTCCCCTTAAAAAGGGGAGCCAGTCGCTCAGAGGGGTTTCCCCAAGTGGAGCGACTAGCGTGGGCTAGGAGGAATCAATAAGTGCCTAAAATTACAGCCAACCACTTTTCAAACAACCTCTAAGATTTATCTTTTGCAACCTGCTCCTACTTAACCGCTAGGCTATTACGACTATTTCGGCAAACTACTTAGCCCTCAAGAAGCAGCAGGAATAGTTGTATATAAGGGACTTGCTCCTAATAACCCCCTTTTCTATCAGCAGATAGGGGCTAGTTAAAATTTAAATTCACAGAGAAGTATGATCGGAGGAAACGTCCGCTTATAACTTCGATTGGGGCGCAGAGTCTTGCCCAATTTGATTCGCTACGAATTAATTAAATGCTGTACTTATATTAGTTGTTCAAGTTGGGCTTCAATGGCTGCCAAAAGTTCGTGTTGCTGCCAATCTTGGCTCAGATGGGCGGCTATGCAAGCTGCTCCAGCACCCATACCTTCTTTGACAAAGCCCTGCTCATAAGCTCTCAGTTGGGGATAACGAGAATCAGCAAAACTCAGATGAGTTGCTAATAAGGGAGGGGTTTCTCCACTCTGAATTAAGCTGCCTTTTCCTAAGCTGAGGGCTAAGTCAACCGTAGCCCCAGTAGGGTCTTCTGCCACCCAGCGGGTTGTGCCTACAACTACTGCTTCTGGTCGCCATGATAAGGCATAAGCTTGAGTGATCGCACTTATCAGCGCATAAACCGCCAGCATTTGCGTCCCACCAGCAAGCATTACACCACAACTACGACTAGCAGCGATCGCCATCCCAGCTACCACCACCTGCATGGGATCACCCACGGCAGCAACGAATTGTAAGGGGTTAACTGGAGGAGATGAGGATAAGGTAAAATTTTCTCCCCCTGCCCCCTGCCCCCTGCTCCCCTTCACCTTCTCCAGCCCAGCTTGTACTAGTGCCCACTTTTGCGCGTGGTTACAAACGGGGTGGCTACTGTTAACTTTTCCGGCAGCATCTATACCCAAACCAGTTAAGATTGCCAGGGCAGTTGTAGTACCTCCGACGACGCACTCACCGACAATCAAATACCCCTGTTGGATATTGGCAGCCAGGCGTTCTCCCCAAAGTAGCCCTTGTTCAAACAAGTGGTGTACCGTTGTGATTTCCATAGCAGCACCTCCACTTAAACACTTAGCAGGAGCACCACCTAAATCAATTACTGGCACAGCAGGAGGCTGGGGTAAACCAGCATTAAACAAATGAATTGGTATCTTTAGTGACTCAAAGACAGCGCGAGAAATCAGCACAGGCGAAGCCCCAGCTGCTAATGGTGGTAGGGGATATTGGGCATTATGTTCCGGGCCGTAATACAAAAACTCGGCATCGGCACAAGCAGTATATTTCCGATCCTCTGGAGTGCGACCAGCTGCTGAAATCCCTGGAATTAAACCAGTTTCAGTAAATCCTAAAACACAGGCAAATACGGGTAGACAACCACGATACTGCCGCAGCCAATCTTTACCTTGTTCTTTTTGGGTATAAATACTAATCATTTGGAAAGTTAGGAGTTAGCAGTTTAATTCATAACTCCTAACTTACAACTCCTCACTATCCCTCATAATCCATTAGGACTTGCACCCAGTGTGGTGGACGGGGAATAGGGTTGCCTAGACGGTCAAAAAGCAACCATGCTGCCAGGTGTATCACAAAAAGGTAGATAAAGTTGTTGAGTATAATTAAAGCGATCGCTCCCACTTGAATCAAAAATACACTGGGACTCGCCAACAAACTTAGCTTCAAAAATACCCACTCAATGAACTCACTCACTTGGATAATCACATAAATCCACAGGTCTTCACCCGACAAAACAGACAGCAACCACAGCCGAAAAAAAACTCCCAAAGTACCCAACAGCGTACCCAAGGTGATGGAAACAATCCAGGGAACACGACGACGATACCACGTCGCCCCCAAAAGCACGCCCATGAACCCATAGGGCATAACAAACAGCAAACTGCGGGCTGGCCCCATCAGTACTGTCAGCAGTAGCCCGGAGGTGAGTGCTGCCATCCATGCCGCACGTTTGCCCCAACGCAGATAAACTAGAGCGATCGGCACCGGAAAAAATATCCGCAAGACTGGGCCCAAGGGAAAGTAGAAATTAATAAACCAAATTAAGCTAGCAGTACTGGCTAAAAACGCCGTTTCCACCATCCTTAAGGGCGCATCAGCCTTAAGTTGAAGAGGCATTAACTGTTGTTCTTTATCTAACCAATGATTGTGGGGAGTTGGAGATTCAGGGAATGGATCTTCCTCCGGTTCATCTGGCAGAGAATCTAAAATACTCATATCTGACAAGTTCTTAAACGATCATTCTTTCCAAGGCTGACAAATCGGGAATACAAATAGTGTCTTGATCCCGTTTAATCAAGCCTTTTTTTTCTAGCCTTGTCAACACTCGTGTCACCGTTTCCCGCGCCAGTCCGCTCAAACTACTCAATTCCCGGTGAGGTAAATTGGGGATTTCGGTTCCTGTTTGTCCTTTTTTTCCCTGTCCTTCTGCCAAAAATAGCAACGTATCTGCCACCCGTGACTGGCTATCAGATTCCCGCAACCGCAGTCGGCGATTTACTTGCCGCAAACGTCGTGCCATTAGTTGCGCCAATCGAACTCCCGCCAAGGGTTCTATCTGAAGTAACTTGACAAAATCCTGAGCAGGCATACTGCCAATTACCGTCGGGGCCAAGGTAATCACATCTGTGGATCGAGGTACTTCATCTAGCGCTGCCATCTCACCAAATAATTCCCCTTTGCCAAGAATATTCAGCGTTACCTCTTTTCCTTCCAGATTGTAGGTGCGAATTTTTACCCATCCGTCCAGAATAAAATACACAGAACCGCCCCAGTCATTTTCCAGTAGAATCACCTGATTGGCTGGGTGAGTACGGGTGACAAGATGGATGAGGGCTGATTTCACAGCAGTTTCTGGCAACCCTTGAAAAAAGGGAGCTGAGGTGATCATCCAGGGATTAGCCTGTGCTTGCAAGCTATATCGGTCTTCCATTACGACATTTTTATTCAAGCTGCTATATACACACAACAAACAAGAGCGCCATTTTCAGACTCAGCCATCAAAGCACAGCCCCTTTCAAAGAGAAAATTAAACTATGCTACATAAGAAAGCGACAAGAACGTTTTTTTAAACCATCTTTACCTATAAGTTTAAACGGGGTAAAAGTTTTGCAAAAAGTAGTTTATAGCCGGCGGTTGTATTGCTTAGGGGCTAGCTGCACTGCAAACTTGATTAGTTAAGAATATAGGCAAACAACATCAATGATACTAAAGGGAGTAAATTATTGCTCAGGTATTTTAGCGATTTTCAGAAATAGGGAATCAATGAGCGGCAAAACTAAGCTTCTTAAACAAACGCTGACTAAAGAGGACAACCAAAAGGGGAGACAATGGGAGAAGTCGGAGTGTCGGCTGACGACGAGCTGAACTTCGGGGGACAAGGGGAAAAAAGAAAAAACGCTTGTCCACAGAGTTTCAGAGCAACTGAATTCATTTATGGAGAAAAATAAAAATTGTTCCCTTGATTGCTTGCAACGAGGTACTGTATGTCCTTATTTCAGAGCAACTAGATTTATCTATGGGGTTTTCCCTTGTCCTTTTAGATGACTGTAGATTGCCACGACTCCCACTAATCCATAACATAATGACAGTCACAAGTCCAAGCAGCGGCTTTTACCACTCAAAACTTATTCTATGGTTGACGCTGCGCGTAGCAGGCTTTTGAGCAGGGGTACGATAATTGTAAAGTAATTGTCACATTAGTTGACATACATTTATAGGTAAGGTGAGAAAAGTGACTTCCAGTGCAGATGAAATTCAAAAGCTGATTGCAGACATTGACAACTTGCTTGCCAGCGGTGGCAAGCGCCTGTCTAGATTTCTGTCTGGTCAGGCGCAAGAGCCTAAAGAAGTTTTAGAACGAATTCGCGACTTCTTAATGAAGTTACAAGAAAAAAAAGCATTAGAGAGCGGCATCCCAAATCAGTTTTCTGAAGAACCGCGTTCGCCCTTGGCGATGGCTCCACCAACGCCTTTGTTAACAAAATTTATTGCTCATGATTATAACCAGTATCCACTACCGCCGCTCGAACTCGATCAGGAACAGAGTACTGTTGGGGCAGGACATTTAAAAAGTGAATTTTTGAGCTTGATACAGCCATTGCGATCGGAATTAGAATTGCTATTGCAAGAGCGAGCCACTCTCATACAGGAAATTCGGCAGCTAGAACAAAAGCGTTTGCAAAACTACTCCTTAGCGCAGCAGTTAACAAACCAGGAGCAAATGATTACCGAGTTTTTACAGGTACTCATGAGTCGTCTTGTGCCAACTTTAACGCCACTGGCAGCACAGACGGGGGAAAATCCCGCCAGTTCTTCAGGAGTAATTAATCACGCAACCTCTGCAACTCAACCTTTGTTAGAATCCCCAGACCGTGTGGAGCAATTAACCCAGCTGGCCAGGGAGTTGGATCAACGCCTATTATCATTAGATGGGACTGTGAATGTAGTCTTTGAGGCACTACAGCGCAACATTAATACTTATTACGAATCCCTGTCGCAAGCACTGGCAAGAATGCATAGCAAGGGGATGCAAGGCGAACAGCTGATGGGCAGCTTTCTCAACAATTTGACTCAGCATTTGCAGCAAGAATCCCCTAGTTCCCAGGCATCTTTGCTGGGGATAGAATCTAAGACACCACAATCATTTGCTGATCCAGGCGAGATCGCTGCTGGAGTTGCGCCCCAACCCTTGGATCTTATACAGCCAGAAACTTCATCTCCACTCACTATTAATTCTGAGCAACAGGAGACTACCCTCACAGAGGATTTAGATGCAGTGCTGTTGCAGCTTGGTTTAGACTCATCTCAATCTTCTGAAACCCCGACCGAATTACCGCAAGATATTTCTGCCTTAATTGGTGATGAAGGAGACCAACTTTACGCCAGTTTATTTGGTACTGGTGATCTTAATAATCCAAGCCTCAATGTTGCCACAAATGATTTATCTGCTTCCACAGCCTCCCGATCACCATTGAATATCGCTGAGGGCCCACCTATCCCTCAAACCGTGGATTCTGCAGTTGTGACAACAGATGCGGGTCTTTCAATCCCAGAGACTTTAGTAGAAACCACAGATTCATCATCAGAGCCACAGGAAGAACTATTTTTTGAAGAGGATACTTACCTAAACTCGCCTCTTAGTAACTCTGTGCCACAAACAGATAGTTTCCCCGTGGAACTTGGCACTCAGCCAGCTAGTGTTGATACAATTAATACCCTAACTGACCTATTGCCTGATATAGGTAGTGAGCAGCAACTGCTGGAAGTTGATGCAGGTGGTGAACAGCAACTGCTGGAAGTGTCATCCTCTGTGGATAATGCCACAACTACAGCACCAGTTACTCCAGAAGTAGCAGAAATTGGGTTGGCATACCCCTACGGGGAAGCAAGCTACGCGCAGCGTCAGCGTCTCCAAGAGTTGCCTACCGTACCCCTACTCAAAAGTGAGCTAGGCGTAGCGGACGCACCAGAAGGTATCGCCACTTCGCAAGTATTAATTAACGATGATCAGCCAGAATCGTCTTCAGATAACTACATTGCTGCTTCACCCCAGGAAAACTTGCTTTCTATTGAGTCAAACCAGGCTTCAGCCATACCGAATATTTCTTTAGATGAAGAACAGTTGCAACAATTAGATCGGGATTTGGCTAATTTTGATCAGCAGCTAAATTCTGAGTCGCAGCCAGCTACTAACTTGGATATTTTCTCGGAACTAATTGGTAAAAGTCAAGACACAATCTCCACAACTTCCCCTGAGCAGCGATCGCCAGAAAATCTTCAAATAGCAGAAAATACCTCAACTGCTGCTTTCTCCAGTTTGGCAGTTCCTCAGGTAGAAACTGAAAAAAAGGAAGTCACAACTCCTGTTCAAGAAAGTTCTTTACCTTCAATTTCCAATTCCATCAACAATCCAGAAGTTGAGCTCAATGTTCTAGAATCAGTCTGGTATTTAGGAATTGATTTAGGTACAACAGGAATTTCCGCTGCATTGTTAAATCGCTCGACTTTTGTTGTACACCCTATCTACTGGTCAGCAGAAAATCCGCCGGGAACAACTTCCTTCCAGCAATCGTTTCGTTTGCCAACAGAGGTTTATCTGCCTACAGCTTCTGTACCCCACGGTGAAAGTGAAAGTATCGAAACACATGAGCAGACAGCACCTGCGGCTGTTGCCCAAGATAAAGTGCCCGATCGCTCGGCCACCACTCCTGCAACACCGAGATCAACAGCAGATCAGACGACAAATAATCTCTACTCGGCACAGTTGAAACCCTATTTACAAGTAGCCATTCCCTACAAAAGTGAACGACAGAAATGGGAACCTGTTTTGCAATTAAATGAATTTTCGGCAGGGCCTTTGATTTGGGTTGTGCGATCGCTCTCTAAGCTATTATTGACCCTTAAATCCGAAAAAACTTCTACCACCCCTAGTTTAATCGCTACTGCTGTTGGGATCAGCGAACAAAATTTTCCGCAGATTATCAATAATATTGCTGGGATCATTTGTACGTGTCCATCTAGCTGGTCAGAACAATACCGCTTTAACGTGCGAGAAGCTTTACTCACCAGCAAACTTATCCAACATCCGCAGCAAGTCTTTTTTGTAGAAGAAGCGATCGCTAGTCTACTCCCAGAACTCGATGCTGCTAACGGTGAGCAAGTAAAATTAAGCGAACGTCAGGGTTCTCATCCGGCAAAAACCAGCGAACATCCGATTATTGGCAACACCCTGGTGATTAACATTGGGACAACTGCCACAGAAATGTTGCTGGTCGATATACCAGAAACATTGCTGCAATTGACATACAATGATTTCATGCTCCACAGTTTTGCCTATGCTGGCAAGGGAATTGAACAAGATATTATCTGCCAGCTGCTATTGCCACCTAAATCTCGGCAATCACGCCCAGAAACACAAAGCGATGCCTACGGCGGGCGTAGCCTACGCAAAACTATTACCAGTAATCCTTGGCAATGGCAACCGTCAATTCCCGGTTTAGACCAAATGCGTTGGCAGAGTTTAGGGTTGGAAGAATTAGAACTACCTAGAGTCGGAGAACCAGATATCACCGCTCGGATTCGCCTCCAGCAGCGTCTAGAAAGTTCTCTGCTGGGACAGGCGATATTAGATGCGGCACTAGCCCTAAAGCTGATTTTGCAACACCAAGACTCTTTTACCCTAGAATTAGCTGATCAGCGATGGATTTTGCAGCGACGAGACTTAGAAAGCCAGGTATTTATCCCGTTTGTGCGCCGCCTGAACCGAGAACTCAACAAGTTATTGGTAGCTCGTGGCATCCCCACAGAAGCAATTAATCAAGCTATCCTGACTGGTGGGGTGGCTTGTATCGGGACAGTGAACCGCTGGCTACGGCAAAAACTCCCCAACGCTAAGATTATTCAAGATTTATATCTCGGCGAAAACGGCGCTCCCAATTGCAGTCGGGTTGCCTATGGTTTGGCGATGCTGCCTCTACATCCCCAGATATTAGATATACCCAGGCAACAATACACTGATTATTTCCTATTTACAGAATTGCTGCGCCTGCTACCAGATCGACCCTTATCTTTCGGTGAAGTTATCCAGTTATTTGAGGGTCGTGGGATCAATACTCGCACTTGTCAGCAACGCCTGCTGGCTTTTTTGGAAGGTGAACTGCCTTCGGGTTTGATACCTTCAGTCACAGACTCAACCTGGCTCACCCAGAATTCGCAAGAAAATCCTGACTATCAGGCGATCGCCACAGCACCACTTTTTGAAAAACAAGGGAGTCTTACTTATCGTCCCAATTCCCAACAACTGTTGTCTTTGCGTCATTATCTAGATGCGATCAAGGCTAGTAATCAGCAATCACTGGAGGAACCATATACGGTGAATTTTGCCTTAGAGGTTGATCATTGATACTAGGACATGACGCTAGAAATAAGAATACTACTCAAAATCCCAAATACATATAACGTAAGCATTTGGGATTTTGTAAAGTACTACTAGTACTTCAGAGCAGTAGTTTTTTGGATGTGTACGATAGTAGTATCTTTTTTATTTGATCGATAAAAATACTGTAAATTTACAATCTATGAGTTTAATTGAAAGATTGTGTAAATTTTGAGTTTTGAGTTTTTCTATTGTGTCAAATTTGTGTATATTAACACTCAGTAGGAGCGACAAAAGCAGTAAAAATTGACTAAAAACCATGTCCATGTCTACACTGCTGATACAAAAATTCCAGTTATAAAATAAGTTAGCCCTCGTGAATAATCTTTATCTTTATTCAGTTAATTGTTTGCAACAGCCTTCACACCCGTCAACTTTAAGCGCCAGAAAACGATTAATTGACATTGTTGGAGCCATTGTGGGGCTGATAATTACATTTATGGTAGCAATTCCTGTAGCAATTGCTACCTTTATTCATGAGCCAAGTCCAATATTTTATTCCCAAACTCGCTGTGGTTTGAACGGAAAAACTTTCCGCATGTGGAAATTCCGTTCCATGATCGTCGATGCCGATAAATTCAAGCATTTGGTTGAAAATCAAGCCAAAGGTCACATCTTTAAATCTATTGACGATCCTCGCATCACTCCTGTAGGTAAATTTTTGCGGTGTACTAGCTTAGACGAATTACCCCAATTTTGGAATGTTTTGTTAGGGGACATGAGTTTAGTTGGTACTCGTCCACCTACTCTTGATGAAGTTAGTCATTACGATCTACACCACTGGGATAGATTGCGAGTCAAACCAGGCATTACTGGAGAATGGCAGGCTAATGGCCGTTCGAGCATTACAGACTTTGAAACCATTGTCAAGATGGATATAGATTATCAACGCAAGTGGTCTGTAACTTACGACTTGAGTCTGATTGTTAAAACTATCTGGGTAGTATTTAAAAAGACTGGTGCTTATTAAATTGGGGCATTGGGCATGAAAAGAGAGATTTTTAACCCTTGACGCCGCTACTGGTTTCTGTCGGTACAATATAACGTTGTAAAAATAGAAATAGTAATAATACTGGGGCGATCGCAATCACTGAACCAGCAGCTACCAACCGCCAGTCAAGGGAAAATGTACCTGCTAGCTTTGCGACTCCCAAGGGAAGAGTGTATAAATTTTCGTCTTGGATGACAATTAAAGGCCACAAAAAGTCACTCCAAGCACCAATGAATACAAAAATAGCTAAAGTTACCAGTGCTGGGCGAATTGCAGGTAACATCACATGCCACCACAAACCTAACTCCGAACTACCATCCATTCGGGCGGCTTCTTCTATCTCTTTGGGGACACTCATGAAAGCTTGGCGCAACAGAAAAATACCAAAGGCAGAAGCTAAACTCGGAAAAATCATCCCTAAATAACTATTTGTCAAACCCAACTGGACTGTCAAAATATAGAGGGGAATCATCACGATTTGGAAGGGAATCATAATCGTGGAGACGATCGCTACAAAAATCCAGTCTCGCCCCACAAACGACAATCTTGCCAAGGGATAAGCAGCTAAAGCGCAAAACAGCAGATTTAAGCCCACAGTCAGCACTGATACCAAAGTACTGTTATACAGGTATTGTCCAAAAGGTAGAGACTGCCACACACTAAAGAAGTTATTTAGTGTAGGTGAGGCAGGCAACAACTGTGGCGGCGACTGGAAAATATTTTCCGTAGGCGATTTTAAGGCTGTACTAATTAGCCACAGTAAAGGAAAGAGCATCACCAGTGCGATCGCTCCCAATAGCGCATACATTAGCAGAATTTGCGATCGTGATTTTTTCCAGTTCAGCATTTGATTAATAACCTAAATACTCTAAACCTACTATTTTGCGCTTAAAGACTTACAATTAAAAGAGAAAAAATGATTGAGAAATATGGTTAAATTAATTCACCTAATTCTGTTATTAAATTTATTTACATATTAATATAATTAAGTTTCTTCACTTTCTGAACTCCCTAATTCTTCCAGAATATCAAAAAAGTCATTCATGATTTTGGCGTCAATTTCTTTTACATCACTCCATATTTGACTATTGTGAATGATATCTTGTGCTTCATAATAAGAAATACCCAAAACCTTTTTGAAAATTTCAATTGATTTGGTTTTTGAATAATTACTCAATCTCAAGAATTTAATAACAGATTCTTGATCTACGGATTCAGTCAACATCTTATTTAGTTTTTCAGTTAGTTCATTGTCTTTATTCATAGTTGGTCTCTAATTGAGAATAGGCATTGTGTTGTATAAATTAAATATTTATCAGATTTTTAGGGCAAAGGTCTGGGCCTGTTTTTTGTTGAGTTTGGAGGCTAGTTGCTACCTCGTCGATGATTGCTTGTTGCTCAGTGGTAGATAACGTTGGATTAGTCATAAAACATTTGATGATGTGTCTTCATTATCCTGAATCCTTCAGCCTTTTTGAGTAAATCCTATTTCCGTAGAAACAGTTTGTAATGGTTTATCCCAAAGTTCAATAGGTATTTGGGACAAATAGGCGAAATCAAAGACAATTCCGATAGTCGGCTTTGTCTGCCACTGCGGTAAACTGAGCAAGCGATCGTAATATCCGCCGCCATAACCCAGGCGATATCCTTGATAGTCGCAAGCTACACTGGGGACAAGAATCAAATCCACTTCAGCCGGATCTAATATTGGAGCATCGGGGTGGGGTTCAGTAATGCCATAAGCGCCACTTTGGACAGAATCGTTAGGCTGCCAAATATGCCAACATAGGGATTTATCAACGCAGCGAGGAAATCCCCAACGGTATTTGCTGTCTGTAAATAGTGGAGTCAGATCAGGTTCTTGGCGAAAGCTGAAATAAGCAAGTATTGTTTTTGCTTGGGTAAACAAAGTAGAGTTTTGTAAATGAGAACAAATGTGATCGCTTTTTTCTCTCCACTCTCGAACGCACATTGATTGACGTGTTTTCAGAAGCTTTCGCCGTAGTTCTGCTTTATTTAGTTGATGATTAACTTTGTCCATGAAAATTTTTAGCGTCAAATAAATAAGCTGGGCATCGCCCAGCTTATACCACCCTAAACTCACCAGTACATCGTTATGCAGCGTGTTGACGATACCACTCAATCGTATTCTTTAGCCCTTGCTCAAAGCTCACTTGAGCCGTGAAATTAAAGGCAAGCTTTGCCCGTTCAGTATCTAAACGGCGGCGGGGTTGACCATTAGGCTTATCAGTTTGCCAAACAATTTCACCCTCAAACTCCATCAATTTGCAAATTAGAGTTACTAAATTAAGGATGGAGATTTCATTACCTGTTCCTAAGTTAACTGGTTCTGATTCGTTATAGAATTGAGTGCCCATAACAATCCCCCGCGCTGCATCTTCTGAATACAGAAACTCACGGGTGGGACTGCCATCACCCCAAACTGGAAGTTGCTTTTCTGCTTTAATTTGGGCTTCGTGAATTTTGCAAACTAACGCTGGAATGACGTGGGAACTTCGGGGGTCAAAGTTATCTTCTGGACCATATAAATTCACTGGCAGTAGGTAAATCCCATTAAAACCATACTGCTGGCGGTAAGATTGCAATTGGACTAAAAGTGCTTTTTTAGCAATTCCGTAGGGGGCGTTGGTTTCTTCTGGGTAACCATTCCAAAGATCATCTTCTTTGAATGGGACTGGGGTAAATTTAGGATAAGCGCAGATTGTCCCAACACAAACGAATTTTTTTACTCCGGCTTGATAGGCAGCGTGAATTAGCTGGGTTCCCATGATCAAGTTATCATAGAACAACTCTGCGGGTTTCTCGCGGTTCAGACCGATGCCACCGACATGAGCTGCTAGGTGAATAATTATGTCTTGCTGGTCAATTGCGCGTTGACTATTTTCCCAGACACGCAGATCGCAATCGCGCGATCGCACTATTGTAATCTTCTCACGAGCAGCCCCTGCTTTACACAGTTGAGCTATCACCTGACGACCTAGAAACCCCGACCCACCAGTGACGAGAATGCGTTGATTTTTTAGTTCTAAGGCGGTCATATTTTTATCCTCTGTGGTGCGAATCAGAAGTGCAAAGCGCCCAGTTCTTGACGAACAGTCGCAATATCATGTGGAAATTGCGAACCATTTCCATTGGGTGAAGTGTGACCCAATGCTTGTAAGTCTGCTTCTACCATTAGGGAAACTAGTTCTTCAAAGGTTATTGATGGTGTCCAGCCCAACTTCTGCCGTGCTTTGGTAGAATCGCCAATCAATAACTCTACCTCAGATGGACGGAGGTAACGCTCATCAAACTCTACATAATCTTGCCAATTGAGATTCACATAACTAAATGCCAGCTCCAAAAACTCCCGCACCGAGTGAGTTTCACCAGTAGAAATTACGTAATCCTCTGGCTGGTCTTTCTGCAACATCAACCACATTGCTTTGACGTAATCCTTCGCATAGCCCCAATCTCGCTTGGCATCTAGATTACCCATGTAAATTTTTTTCTGCTTACCAGCAACGATACCAGCTACTGCTCTAGTAATTTTACGGGTTACAAAGGTTTCACCCCGCCTTGGTGACTCGTGGTTAAAAAGTATGCCATTACAAGCAAACAAACCATAAGACTCACGATAATTTACAGTTTGCCAATGGGCGTAAACTTTTGCACAGGCATAGGGACTGCGGGGATAAAAGGGCGTTGTCTCAGTTTGAGGTACTGCTTGTACTAAACCGTACATTTCTGAAGAACCCGCCTGGTAAAATCGCACTTGAATTCCGGTACGCTGTTGGTAGTCCCGAATTGCTTCCAACAGACGCAACGTGCCCATTCCTACAGCATCCACCGTATATTCTGGTGAATCAAAGCTGACTCTGACATGGGATTGAGCGCCAAGATTGTAAATCTCTACTGGCTTGACTTCTTCTAAAATGCGCCGCAATGTCGTACCATCTGTCAAGTCACCATAGTGAAGAAACAACCGCACTCCCTCTTTGTGGGGGTCTTCGTAAATGTGATCGATGCGGTCTGTGTTGAAGGTAGAAGTCCGACGAATAATGCCATGAACCTCATAACCTTGTTCCAGCAAAAACTCACTTAGATATGAACCATCTTGACCGGTAATACCAGTAATCAACGCTCGCTTCTGTTGCGTCATGCTCAATTATCCCTTATTGTCTTTGATTAAAAAGTTACAACTAATCTGATACAACCTAGCAGCTAATTGCTGAATTGCCTAATGGGAAACCTACGAGTTATTATCGTTAGGAGACTTTTGCCGTCAATGAATATACTTAATAAAAAGGAATTTAACACGTAAGCTCAACCTTAAATAGATCAAGTTTGTGTAATCATGTATATTTTTTATCCTAAATAGATCAATATTCTTTAAATATTGTCTATTGTATACGTTGTTTTTTGTCAAAACTTCATATATTTCTGGTTTTGTGAAGACTGAATAAAATAGGTATTTTTAGATTATACTTCTTGCAAAAATCTGAATATGAGTAAAACGAACCAAAAATTCCCACTTAAAGAGGTCTGAGCTAAGTAGAAAGAAACAAATATAGATAACTATAAAAAAGATGAACACTCAGTTTTACAAGAACAATTGGTACTTAGGGGCATTAACTGCCCCACAGAATCGACCCTAAGTAGTTATTCAGTATGCCCCGTTATTTTTGGGCAGAATGACCACATCAACAGTTTTCAAGATGATCCATAAATCAAGCCAGAAATTCCTAAATTTGACATAATGCAGGTCTATTTGGACTCGTCGAGGGTAGGGAATGTCATTACGCCCAGACACCTGCCATAATCCAGTAATTCCTGGACGGATTGTTAAAATCTCATCAATGTAACAACCGTATTTTGGCAGTTCTTCTGCCACTAAGGGTCGGGGGCCGACTACACTCATGTCCCCTTTTAAAACGTTCCAGAACTGGGGAAATTCGTCTAAGCTAGTAATTCGCAAAAATCGACCAATTTTGGTAATCCGGGGGTCTTGTTTCAGCTTAAAACTGCTCTCAAATTCTTGTCGCAACTGGGGCGATGTTTCCATCATTTGCACGAGGATTTCGTCTGCATTGCTCACCATTGTTCGGAATTTAATACAATTAAACGCTTTGTAATTTTTCCCCACCCGTTCCTGGACATAAAAAATTGGACCTTCTGAACTGAAAGCAATTAGCAAGGCCAAGATTAAGTAGACGGGGAAGAACAAAATTAGCACCGACAGCGAAAACACTATATCGAACAGTCGCTTGGCAAACTCTCCGTTTAAACCCTGAAAAGATAAACCTTTGGGTTTAACTTTTGGCGTCTTTGTTTTTTGACCGCGTTTTAAGAAAGTACGCGTAGACGCTCTAGTGTCTTGCCGTACGCCTCGCTTGCCGGAGAGGAGTGAGCTCTGGGCAGTCATCATACTCCTTAATAATCCACACCACACATAGTCCCAATATTAAAGCCAAAATGAGGTGCTTCTGGGGGGAAATTGCCAAAAGCCTAAAAAAATCAGACATTAACCAAGACGATCATTCCAAAAACGGTCTTTTTTCGTTGCACTTGTTTACAAAATCTAGATAACGATCTGCAAAGATTTGCGGTGAAAACTGCGCGGCGTGCGATCGCATATACTCGGAACTGAACGAACCCTCATACATTTCAAACTTTTCTACTGCCTCCACCAAAGCCGCCTCTGTTTGCGTCCTGAAGAATATCCCTGTCCCTGTATCCCCACAAGAGCGGATATCTCGCACTGTTTCTAGAGCACCCCCTGCACCGTAGGCAATCACTGGCGTGCCACAGGCTTGTGCCTCCACTAGGGCAATACCAAAATCTTCACAAGCTGCATAGACAAAAGCTTTAGCCCTAGACATATATTTTTTTACCACATTATCGGGTTGCCATCCCAGTATTTGGATATTGGAGTTTGCCATCTCGCGAATCTTTTTCATTTCATCTCCTGTACCAATGACTACTAATGGTCGTTTTAGTTGATTAAAAGCGTTAACAATCAACGATACTTGCTTGTAACTCACTAATCGAGAAACTGTCAGGTAAAAGTCCTCTTTCTCAGACAGAAATGGGAATTCTGCAATATTCACCGGTGGGTAAATAACTGTTGCTTCTCGCCGATAGCAACGCCAAATCCGCCGAGCTGTATGCTGCGAGTTGGCAATGAAATAATCAACGCGATTGGCACTCAATACATCCCATTGGCGCAAACGATGTAATAAATATCGCGTCACCCACCCAGCGAAACCACTACCCAGTTTGCTGTGGTACAGATAATCAAAGGTCAAGTCCCAGGCATAGCGCATAGGGCTGTGGCAGTAGCAAATATGCATCTGTTCGGGAGTGGTAAGGATTCCTTTGGCAACAGCGTGAGATGAAGACAGAATTACGTCATAATGCCGCAAATCAAGTTGTTCAATTGCCAAAGGCCACATTGGCAAATATTTTTGTATACCATTGCGGGCATAGGGAAAGTCCTGAAGAAACGTCTTGCCAATCTGACGCTTGTATAAATAACTTTCAGGATTGCTGGATTCAAAATCGATCAGGGCATACAAATCAGCATTAATGTGATTCAAAATTTCTCGGACAACGAGTTCTGAACCACCGGTGGCTTTGGGTGTCAGCCACTCATGAACTAGAGCATATTTCAAGGCCACAGCTAACTTGAATAAATGGAAAATACTTAAACAACTTGATCAGGTTAACTGAAAAGTTTCCCCTTGTGATTAATTAACGGGAAGCGCCCCAGATTAGCACATAAGACGCAATCTTCCCTCAGAGGTTCCAGATGGATGCTGCAACCTGATAACCTCAGATTGGGGATTGGAAATTAGGAATTGGGAATTGGGCATGGGTTATTCTCCTTGTCTCCCTAGTCTCCAGTCCCCAGTTTCCAATCCTTTGACGACAACTGATATAGAAAGGGGAAATTTATGCGAATTCTAATTATGGGTGGTACTCGGTTCATTGGTGTCTATTTGACTCAACTACTGGTGAAACAAGGACACGAGGTGGTGCTGTTCAATCGTGGGAATCGGCCAGCACCTTCTTTACAGGGAGTAGGACAAATTATAGGCGATCGCACGGATGCTACCCAATTAAAAGCAAAATTATCCCAAGAAAAGTTTGATGTCATTTTTGACAATAATGGGCGAGAACTGAGTGATACTCAACCACTAGCAGAGATTTTTCAAGACCGAGTGCAACATTTTGTGTATATGAGTTCTGCGGGGGTGTATCTCAAATCTGACCAATTACCCCATGTAGAAGGTGATCCAGTAGATCCCAAAAGTCGCCATAAGGGTAAACATGAAACAGAAGCTTATCTGACTCAATTGGGATTGCCCTTTACCTCTATTCGTCCTACTTACATTTACGGCCCTAGTAATTATAATGAGTTGGAAGGCTGGTTTTTCGATAGAATTGTGCGCGATCGCCCGATTCCCATCCCTGGAAATGGGTTGCATATCACGCAGCTAGGTCATGTAAAAGACTTAGCAAAGGCAATGACTCAGGTTTTGGGTAATGAACAAGCCATAGGACAGATTTATAATATCTCTGGCGATCGCTTTGTCACTTTTGATGGTTTAGCCCGTGCTAGCGCTGTAGCTGCTGGAAAGTCACCTGATACTGTAAAAATCGTCCATTACGACCCGAAAAAGTTTGATTTCGGCAAGCGTAAAGCTTTTCCGATGCGGGTGCAGCATTTCTTTGCTTCAGTAAACAAAGCGCAAATAGAATTAAACTGGCAACCTGAATATGATTTAATTTCTGGGCTGAATGACTCCTTGGAAAATGATTATTTGGCTAATGCAAAAGACAAAGCCGAAGTAGATTTTTCTGTAGATGAAGAGATTTTACAAGCTGTTTAACAATAAGATTTCCGACTTCTCTAAAAAGTCGGGAATCTCAGCCTTAGTCAAAATAAATAATCTTTTATCTTACCTTGGAAAGACGCAATTCATCGTGTCTTTAGTTTTTACTTGAATATGAATAAAATTTTTTCCTGTTGTCTATTGGTAAGGCAGACGTTTGTTAACGCATTACGTCAATTTCACTGAAATTACTTTCTGTAAATGGTGTTGTTGGTTGATAAAATGAACGAGTTGCAATATCCACTCCACAATGTTTTAGAAGCTCGTGCCCGCTTAGGTGAAGCCCCGATCTGGGACTCTAGCCAAAACCTCCTGTACTGGGTCGATATTTATAACCATCGGGTGCATCAGTTTCATCCTGCCACGGGGAAAAACAGCTTTTTTGATGTGGGAGATGTCGTAGGCGCGATCGCAACAGCAGGTGCAGATAGATTAATTATGGCGCTGCGTCATCACTTGGCATTCCTCAACACCCAGACAGGTGAAGTTACCCCCATTTTGGAAATTGAAGGAAATCTGCCAAATAACCGTCTTAATGATGGCAAATGCGACTCTCAAGGCCGCTTTTGGTTTGGCTCAATGTGTTCTTTGGAAAAACCCCAGGCTAGCCTCTATCGCTATGACCCTGACAGTTCATTGCATGTGATGAAAACGGGATTGACTCTCTCTAATGGTCTGGGGTGGAGTCCTGACGAGAAGACGTTTTACTTGACAGATTCCCCTCACAAAAAAATATACGCTTACGACTTTAATTCAGTAACAGGAAACATTAGTAATCGCCGTATTTTTGTTGATTTAACTAATGAATCCTTTTACCCAGATGGGTTGACAATAGACAGTGAAGGATATATCTGGTCAGCTATGTGGGATGGATGGTGTGTGATTCGTTTTAACACCAAGGGTGAAGAGATATTGCGGATAAAGCTACCTGTACAATTGCCAACTAGCTGTACTTTTGGGGGCGAGGATTTGCAAACACTTTACATTACCACTGCTTCAGTTGGACTCAGCCAAGCAGAGATCGAAAAAAGTTTCTCCTCTGGTGATTTGTTTGCTCTCCAAACTGATGTTACTGGATTACCTACTTATGATTTTTAGGAATTATATTAGCAATCTTATAGTGGTTCCAATACTGCTCGGTTAAGGGAAATGGAAGGTAAAATCAAAAAAAATATGTTCGCGTAAATGATGCGCGAACACAATATAGCCTTAGATTCAAACGTGCAACTCTAGAGAAATAAGGTCAAGAACTGGTGTTTACACATGATAATCGAGATGAAATTTTTCGAGTGTCTGTCAACCGAAACCAGTCAGGTAAGCTTTTTTATTCACCGATTAATGTGGGGGAGATAGAAAGGGAAGACCTCAACCTTTGGCAAGAAGCAGAACGCATATTGCAACAAATAATAGAATCAGAACGACAACAACAAACAAGACAAAGCAAAGGTATTTCCCTCTAGGTGATGGTACAACATAAGCTGATCGGCTATAATCCTTGATGCCTATCTTTGTGCATGGATATAGTCTACAAAGTAAAACCTCGGGCTAAGCCAGAATTTCAACCAAGCGTAAGCTCCTAAACTTAGTAGTGCTGTCACAATTAGGGGTAAACCCAGCTTAACTTTTAAAGTGTCAGGAAGGAGAGCAACAGCACAAACAGTAGTAGCAAAGTATATCAAAAACGCTGCCTGCAAGCGTTGCACACCTTTCAGCGCCCGCCGACAGCTACTACAATGCTGCGTATGCTGTTTGTAGCGATCCAAAACTTGTTCTCGATTGTTATTTATATTCCTGATTTCTGGAACACTTATTCCTACTCGATTCCAGGGTAGCTGTCCTTGACAATATTTATCAAACCAATTCCTATACTCAATCACTAGCCTATCTGCACTTGTAGGTAGTCGATAGGAAGTTTTCCAGCTAGGGGTCGATTGTGTCTGTTGTAGAAAATACTCTTGCTGCTGGAGAAGAACCATATCTCCATCAATAACTTGATTGCGTTCGCTAATATGATCCCACCAACGGGGTATAAGACGATGGAGTGTTTTGGCAAAGTTACGGGGAAACTGAGCAACAATCCGAGATTTACCAGGAGATACTGGTATACAATAAGTGACAAGTCCAACCTGCTTTTCAGAGTTACCAAACTTGATTGCATACTCCAAGCGACAAGGTGGTTCAAAAGTGATTGTTGTTTCAAAGCTCCCAACTGTTGCCGCTTCAATCAAATTTGGTGTAGATTGCAAAATTTTAATCGGTATAGGTCTTGCTTTTGAGCGATCGCCCTGCACGCCGTGATGAGCAAAAGGAACATGACTGGGATCTGCCACATTTTCCACAAGGGTTTGCCAGTCATATTCTAAATCCCGTACATAAGAAGACCAAACAAAGCCAATAGTAGCATCTATTTGCGGTGATAAAGGTAAGGGTGTATTAACAGCTTGTTCGCTTGATTTTGCATCTGGCCAAACCCAGAGTAAATCCTGTTCCTGACGAACTGGTAGTGCTACAGCACACAGATTTTCTTTATTCTTACTCACAAGTTCTGGATTTTCTGCTTGGGGAATATGAGTACAAAGTCCTTGCTCATCAAATTGCCAACCATGATAGCTACACATTAAATTCCCCGTTTTGTCATCAATGCGCCCCTCACTTAGGGGTGAAAGGCGGTGAGGACATTGATCTAAAAACACCCGAAAACTTTGAGATGATTTGGGTTTCCAGATAACTAAACGCACTCCCAAAAGTGTCACCGAAGTTGGTTGCTCTAAAGCTAAATCTTCGACTGGTGAGAGAGGATACCACTGCTGAAAAAAGTTGAATTCAGGTTCCATTTTACTAACAAGGACTTAAATCTATACTTGCTTTTACGTTAAGTTAACACCAATAAGCATTGCTGTGCCTCTACCATATGTTGCATCTAGGGGAATTTGTACTCTTGTTCATTCTCTCCAGAGTGCCACTTGCTGTCTGAGTTCTCTGATATCTAAATAATCGCTAGCAAAAGCTTTCCGTAAAAGTGGATGAGGAATAAATTGATCATACTTTTGAATTTCCGGTGCTTCTGAAGTACTGACTAAATCTTCTGGGCTAATTCTTTGTTCACACAATGAAGCAATTTCACGATAAAGATATTTAAATTTATTCTTGCCTAATTTAATTGTTAAATAATAGGGATTTACTCCGCCAAAACTTGTAATTTCCAATGATTCTCGACAGTAGGAGTTGAGTAATCTTTCCAAAGTGCGATAAGCAACCGTACCCATCCAGGGAAAAATGCAGCATTTCCCTTTTTCTAATTGTAAGATATTTTGTTTATCTAATCCAACCTGCTGCACCAATTGGCGAACTTTACATAAACGTTGTAAAGCATTTTTTTGCAAGTAACTATACTCGACATTCTCAAATAAAACTTGCCGTATTCGTTGCAAAACTTTGGTATGAATAGTGCCACAACTACCACGCCAATAAATACTAGCTTTCCCCTCGGCTTGTTTAACAAAAATAGCCTTCTTTTTAAAGTCAACTTCTACGACTTCCCAAGTTCTCCCAGCTAAAGCAAATTGATTGCCAACAGCAGGCGGCGTGACGATACTGCCAATTTCTGTTGCACCTTGCTTAACAAGATATTCTTGTTGTTCAGCAAAGACAGCATAAAACTGAAATTTTCTCACCACCTTTTCTCCCGTCAAACCCAGGATTAATTTACCTTGTTCAGTATGCTGAATATGACCAATATCAATTAAATAGCGGAGCAATAGTTGGAAATCCTCTTTGGAAATAGCAGCAAAAGGCGGCAGACTAAAAATTTGTTTAGCTAGGGCATTAGGTGAAATTTCCCCTGTTGCTGTTAGAATACTCATTGTTTGGTGATAAAGCAAACTCAAAGGGTATTTAATCAGTTTGATTGGTTCAATCCATTGCTCTTCTAAATAAAGTTGAATGATAGCGATAGACTGCAAAAGTTGCCACGGGATTTGCTCTGGTAGAGAAGCTTCTGGTAATGGTTTATCTTCGGTACAGATAAAGCGCATATCGGCAGCTTCACCTCTTCTACCACTGCGTCCCAATCGCTGTAAAAAGCTAGCTACAGACAAGGGTGATTCTAACTGAATAACTCGCTCTAAATGACCGATATCTATGCCCAATTCTAAAGTCAGAGTAGCGGCAGTAACAGCTGGATTGTTAGGTTCACGCATCGCATTCTCAGCTGCTTGCCGTAAGCTAGCAGATATACTTCCATGATGCACATGATATATATCTGGTAGTCCTTGTTCTGTGGCAATTTGTCGCAAAGATGCTATTACAGATTCAGTACGCGTCCGATTATTAGCAAATATCAGGCATTTGCGAGATTTGCTGAGGTTGAAAATATATTGTTCATCAGCTGTTGCCTCTGATTCATCTACTTCATCAGTAATATAAAAATGTTCTACAGCTAGTTTTATTTGACGTTTTATCCCGTCAATTTGCGGTGTAATAACTGGCTTCTCTGTTCCCGAACGCAACCACTCTTCAGCTGTTGAGTAATCACCAAGAGTCGCCGACAAACCAATACGGCGCGGTTGTTTTTGCGTCAACTTTACTAAACGTTGTAATTGGCAAATAATTTGACAACCGCGTTCTGAACCCATAAAAGCGTGAATTTCATCAATGATCACAAATTTTAGATCACCAAATAAGCGAAGTAGGTCGTTATTTTTGTTGATTAACAAACTTTCTAAAGATTCTGGTGTAATTTGGAGAATGCCTTGAGGATTCTTTAAAAGCTTGTTTTTTCGACTTTGAGAAACATCACCGTGCCAGTGCCAAACTGGAATATCTGCTTCTTTGAGTAAGTCGTTGAGGCGCTCAAACTGATCATTAATTAAAGCTTTGATGGGACTAATATATAATGCCCCTATCGTTGTGGCAGGGTTGGCATGTAATAAAGTCAAAACTGGCAGAAAGGCTGCTTCTGTTTTACCCGCAGCAGTTGCAGCAGTAACTAGCAAATGAGCATCAGTGTCAAATATAACTTGACAAGCGGCAATTTGAACTGGCCGCAATTCAGTCCACTGGTGATGATAAATATATTCTTGGATGAAGGGTGCAAGTCGGCTAAAGGCATCGCTCATATTTTTTATAAATAATTGTTAGCTATGTGAGCGTTAAAGAATCGCTCATATAGCTGTAAGATGTGATGAACAATTAGATGAATCTCTGAAGGAAGTGGTATCTGGGAAAATTTTGCCGATTTTTACTCCTATTGACTCAAGACAAATTAACATCCATAAACCAAACTGAAGTAATAGGGACAAGTATATAATCAGGCAAAACCTATGAATAAGTATAAGGAAATCTTACGTGTCGTCCTTGCTATATGCATCATTGTGGTTGGAGTGACACACTTTATTATTACAGAACCGTATGTCAAAATTATGCCACCGCAACTTCCTTACCCTTTAGGATTAGTTTATCTCAGTGGCTTTTATGAAATTTTAGGTGGTATCGGGTTATTAGTCCCGCCTGTAAGTCAAGCTGCTGCTTGGGGACTTATTGCTCTTTTTATTGCCGTTTTCCCTGCCAATATCAATATGGCGGTTAATCATATTCATTTAGAACACATACCAGATTCACCTTGGGTACAGGTAGTCAGGCTTCCCTTTCAAGCAGTTTTAATTGCTTGGGCTTGGTGGTACACGAAATCTTCTGATTCGGAAAAACAAGCTTCTATTATTCCCAAGTCACTTATTCTCAAAGAACTAAAATTGAAATGAGTGCGTTTTTTATATCTGAAATTATGCGCGTTGCAATTTTGTTTGGGATAACACTGTCGTTAGGAATAAGCATTGCAGGAGTAACCGTTCCGGTGACTCCTGCAGTACAGCTTAGAGATGGAACAGTCTACTTTGTCCAACCGCCGAAACTCGTTAACGCAACAACTACTTACAAAGATGTGAATATTTGGGGCGCAACTTACTATTTCACTATCAACCTGCCGGATAATGCTGGAGAATCTCTCCAGAAGGTAACGATCACCCAGAGGGAGGGATCAGAAAACATCCGCTACGATCTTGATCATACCTACGCGTTTGTCGGAAAGAGCGATCGCAAAGAAACGCGACTTACACTAGGCGCAGTCATCGGCGAACGCAAGACACGCACAGTTACTGTGAGCTTTGATCCGCCCGTCACTCCAGGACAGACAGTCACAATCGCCCTCCGCCCTGTGAAAAATCCGAGCTTTTCTGGTGTCTATTTACTAGGTGTGACAGCGTTCCCAGTGGGTGAAAATTCCCACGGACAATTTCTCGGCTTTGGACGGTTTCAGTTCTACAGCAATAGGGGGAGCTGGGGGTTTCCATAGGGTGCATTCCGTCAATCCTATGAACAACACAAGTTTGTGGAATCACGACAGCTTAATCTCGTCTAATCGTTGATCGGGATCTTTGCAGAGCATGTAGTCAGAATGGAGGTGTGAAAGGAATGGCTAGACAGCTTAAGCTGGAAGAAATAGAAGTTATTAGCCCTAGCGGTCGTCAGATTATTACACTGAAGTGAGGTTGATATGTTCATTTCCAAGTTTTCAGTTGAAGATTGGATAGGAAATCAGAACAGAGGAAGTGTAGAACAAGCACAGAGTTGGTTAAAAATAGAAGCAGCTATCAAAGAACTAGATGGGCACCGTAAGACGCTTGTAACCCTAAAAACTGAGGGTGAAACTCATATGGCTATTGGTGGCGGTATACAAAAATATGTGGTGTATGTGACATTTGATAATGAGAATTTTTATTACCTTGTTGATCTATCAAAGTCAAATATAGATGAAACTGTGATAGTTGGAGGGCAAGAAGGTGTTTACCCTGCTAAATCATGCATTGACTTAAATACAACCCTGAAAGCTGCCAAGACATTTGCAGAACTTGGAATAATGGAAGAATCAGTTATTTGGAAGCAAGATAGAGTTGTTGAGCCAGTATAGTAGTTTTTTTCCAGATTTAGATCCAGCTTTGCTATTTATCTCCAGATTATTGATAAATTTAAAATAAACCCTGGTAAAACATCTTCTCCTGATAATTGTTGTGGAGATATTAATATTTCCACTGGTTGACCAAGACGAGAGATTTCTACTTGATGCATTTTCGGATTAATTAACCAACCTAATCTAACTCCGTTATCGATATATTCCTGCATTTTCTCTTGCGTTTCTCGCAAAGTATCGCTTGGTGACATTAACTCTAAAACGAAATCTGGTGCGATCGGCGGAAACTTTTCTTGTTCTTCAGGTGTGAGTGCATTCCATCTATCTTTTCTTATCCAAGCGACATCAGGAGAACGGTTTGCACCATTGGGTAGTTTAAAGCAGGTGGAAGAATCAAAGCAAATTCCTAGTTGAGTTTGACGATTCCAAATTCCGAACTCAACAGAAATTTCAAAATTATGATTTCCAGTTTCTCCGCCTGTTGGTGGCATTATTAGTAGTTTTCCCTCTGCATTCCGTTCAAATTTGATTTCAGGGTTTTCCCGACAGAGTTGATAAAATTGGTTGTCGGTAAGTTGAATGATCGGGTTTAGATTAATGGCGATCGCTGTCATAGGAATAATGTTGGGGATGACATCAAATTTAGCTAAATTGTAAGCGAACTTGTAGGTAGCGTTGGCGTAGCCCACCGTAGGTATCGCTTTTCAATCACAACTCACCTGATTGATAACCAATAGACTAAATTAGGACTAAATTTAATAAGGTGTGCCATCGTTACGAATAAGTTTTCTAGATTTACCATCAGGGCTAGCTGTTGTCATCAAATTTTCATCAGGGTAAGTAACTTTGTCATTGGGAGTACGATCTCCTACCTCTAAATAAATAGCAACCACCGATGAACGATTTACGAAATGATGTCCATTTGCCTCACCTGCAGGAAATCCTGCTGCCATTCCCGGTGTGAGAATTTCTGCACCTCTATCTGTGACTAATGTAAGTTCACCTTCCAAGACATAGATAAACTCATCTTGATGAGAATGCCAGTGTCTTATAGAAGAATAGCTTCCAGGCTCTAACTTTACCAGATTTACTCCAAAGTTCTGCAATTCTGCAAAGTTACCTAACTGTTGCCGTATTCTTCCTGCAACCATTGGCTTGAACTCATCAGGGTAATTTGTGCGTATTTCACTAGGTACTTCTTGAGGATTAATAATCATTAAATTACTAATTGAGAAACAGATTTATTGTAGATTATGGCACTTAATAATTGCTCTTTGATGCCATTTTTTCAGATTAGATGCAGAGTTCCCGGAACTAACTACAGGGTTTGTCTTTGTCTGCTGCGATCGCTTAATTATAAAAACTCATTGTGAGCGAAGCAATCTCTGAAAAGAGCGATCGCTCTTTGATGCCATTTTTTCAGATGAGATGCTCTAATAAGCTGCTTTCAGCCGCTCTAGTAGGGACTGTCAACGTAATCATTCCCAGATAAAATAATCTTTAAACCGTTGCAAACTCAGTATATTTCCTCACTTCTGGTGGCTGGAAAGCCAAGACAATATCACTAGCAGGAACACCTAAACCCATTAACTCAGTTGCCATTCCTTCCTCAGTCAAATCTTCTTCAATGTAAATTTTTTCATTTTTAATGCGAATATAGACAGAAATTGCTTTAACTCTTTTGCCTTTTTTCCAACCAATATTGAGCCACAAATATTGACTTCTTTGATCATCAAACATTAACACTTCATCCACATCAACAACAGTAACTTGTGAAGATATTCTTTGATACTCTGTTAAAATTTGCTTGATCAGATTTTGATATGGAGTTAGCTTATCCATTTGACAATCTCCTGTTTATTCATATTAATAACTAATAGTGAGACTTCATACTTTGCCAAAATAAATTCAATTGCAAGTTTTTGAAAGAAATCCTCATAAATTATTTCACTTATTGCCAAATATAATTGCTTTTCAGGATATTCAAGAGAAAGTAAAGCTTTATAAATGAGATACTGACCTAATGCGGTTTCAAAATCCCGCATAGGAGAGCGACTTAGAAAACTTTTAATTTCAATAACAATTTGTTTTCCTTCTCTACTCGCGGCAATGGTTTTTTCACCAGCAAGATCGGCAAACAGTTTAACTTCTTCATATTTAATCGGATAAGGATCGGCTGTAATTATCCAACCATCGTTAACTAAGGCATTTTTAACTGCATCATGGTATACATCTTTTGCTGGCATTTTCTCCCTGATAATCTAGAGGAAGTAGCTATTGGGGTAGTTGATATAATTGTACTAAGGGCGGTTATCTTTGCGATAATTCATTCTTTGAAAATCACTTAGCTGCACAGACCAATTGTATCAAGGCATCCTGGCAATGAATTTTAGAGTCAAGCGTTGGCGTAGACCGCCGCAGGCATCGCTCTTTGATACCATTTTTTCAGATTAGATGTAGAGATTTGCGGAAGTTGCTTCAGGGTTCGCAAAAGCTGCTTCAGAGTTGACGGAACGTTACTTCAGGGTTAGTTTTTGTTTGCTGCGATCGCTTAATTATACAAACTCATTGCCAGCGAAGCAATCTCTGATAAAGAGCGATCGCTTTGCTTGCTCTGATAAATAAATCTTTTTGTTTTGCCTATAGAGACAAAGAAGACCACTAAACAACTACTTTTAGTCGAATAATGATGTAGAAAAAGTTTGTGGAAAGTTGCATCGCGGGATTGGGTAGAAGTAAAAACGCAACCCAAAGTATTCACTTAGCTGGTTCTGGTGGTAAACCTAGTTTGGCACGAAAATCCTCGTCGTATATCGCTTTATCCCAATTTATAGCAGATTTAACTTGCTCAGGAGTAAGGTTTTTGGCGTACGAAGGTAAATGATTACCTCCAGACGACCAATCCCAAAATTTATGCAGCTGGTGATATCTGCATGAACTGGAAGTTTACCCATGCAGCTGATGCAGCGGCGCGGATTGTGATTAAAAATACGCTATTTTCTCCCTTTGGCTTGGGACGCTCTAAACTCAGTAATCTGGTGATGCCTTGGGTAACTTATACTGACCCAGAAATTGCCCATGTAGGGATGTGCGAACACGAGGTGCAGAAATTGGGTATTGAAGTGATGACAATCAAGATACCTTTTGATAGTGTAGATCGAGCGATCGCAGATGGTGAAGAGTCCGGATTTCTCAAAATCCACCATAAAAAAGGGTCTGATGAAATTATCGGTGCAACTATTGTTGCCAATCACGCGGGTGAGATGATATCACTTGTGACTACAGCAATAGTGAATAAAATCGGTTTAAATAAGTTAAGCAGTGTAATTCACCCTTATCCGACTCAAGCCGAAGCTATTAAAAAAGCAGCTGATGCTTATCGTCGTACACTCCTGACATTAAATACCAAAAAATTGTTGGGATTTCTGACGAAGTTCTCTTAAAAATTCATAATTGATAATTCATCATTATGTTATGTAAGGGGACTTTCATAATTCATAATTAAATCAAGTTAATCTCAGGACTTACGCAAAAAGGCAGTGAAAGCCTTGATTTACCGTAGGGGCAACTCATGTAGACGCAAAGCAGCGAAGCAGCGCGGTCTTCTCCCAAAGGGAGAGGCTAACGCCTTCTCTACGAGAGGCTACGCCAACGCGCAGCGTCTGGTAGAGAAGGGGGTTTACCCCATCAGCGACTGCACCAAGCCGGAGGGCTTCCCACAGGGTATTGCCCCTACATTTTGTACTTGATGCGTAATACCAATTCAATGTGAAGCTGCATAGAATAGAGCTTCCAGGATAAAGTTATAAGAAGAGACAGAAATTACCTGCTCAAATGTAAGTTGGTC